>JAFTYE010000001.1 GCA_017464805.1 Clostridia bacterium
GAACCAGAATCAGAACCAAAACGAGCAGAACAAAAACGAACAGAACAAAAACGAACAGAACAAAAACGAACAGAACAAAAACAGCAAATAAGTCGGTCCGAAAAACGGGGAGAAATCCCCGTTTTTTCATTTTTCTCCTTGCATCAAAAGGGGTAATATGGTATAATAAATCGTATAACCGAAGGGGGCCGAACCCGACAGCCTCGCGTCCGTGCTTTTTTTGCATTTTCCGCTGCGCCGAGTCTTGCAAAGTCCACACTTTGCTTCAACCCGTCACGACAAAATCTGCTAAAAAATCCCTCTGCGCCAGGTGCAAAGCAGTATTTGTGGAGAGAAAATTTGTTTCGGCGAAAAAATTTCGCCGTAATATATGATATTAGGAGAAATTTTGCCGAAGACGGAGCGGCTTTTCACCCGCAAAAGCCTGTCGGGTTCGGCTCCCTTCGGCTGTGCGATTTTGTTTTCATGCAGAGGTGTCAATATGGTTAAGCATATCATTTTGTGGAAGCTGAAAGAGGAGCACAACACCGATTCCGTCAAGCAGGGAATCAAGGACGGTCTTGAGGGGCTGATTGGTAAGGTTCCCGGTCTTACCGAGATCTGCGTGCAGATCTGTGGTCTGGCTTCTTCCAATGCGGACGTGATGCTGTATTCGGTATTTGCGGATGAGGCGGCCCTTCGCGACTACGCCACCCATCCCGATCACGTGTATGTGGCCGATACGTTTGTGCGGCCTTTTACAGAAACCAGACTGTGTCTAGACTTTGAGGTGTAAGCATTCTTTATGAAAAAATACATATCCTTTATTTGCGTGGTGCTGGCAGGTATCTTTTGGGGATGTATGCCCCTGTTTGCGAACGCCCTGTCTACGCTCGGCTTTCTGCCCGTGCAAAAGACCGCCATCCGCATGACGGTGGCGGCCGTGACCTTTCTGTTCTTTTTGGCGATCAAATCTCCGCGCAGTCTGCGGGT
Source organism: Clostridia bacterium (assembly GCA_017464805.1). Classification (GTDB taxonomy): domain Bacteria; phylum Bacillota; class Clostridia; order Oscillospirales; family CAG-272; genus UBA1740. Next base: position 973 of record JAFTYE010000001.1, read on the forward strand.
AAGGTGGCGCGATCTGCCTCTTCTCTTTGCCATGGGGGCGATCAGCACCTTTGCCATGAGCGCGCTTTACTTTCTCTCCATCGAGCTCACGACCAGTGCGGTCGCGGCGGTGCTTCTGTACACCTCGCCTATCTTCATCCTGCTCGCTTCAGTGCTCCTCTTTCACGAGAAGCTGAACGCGCGCAAGATTGTCTCGCTCATCCTGGTGGTGCTCGGGTGCGTGCTGGTGTCGGGCATTATCGGCAGCAAGAGCGGCAGCGTGAACCTTTGGGGTGTGCTGGCGGGCATCGTGTCGGGCATCTGCTATGCCTCCTATTCCATTCTCGGCACCTTCGCTTTGCGCCGCTATTCCTCTGCCACCGTCACGGCGTACGCCTTTGTATTTGCCGCCCTCGCGGCCTGGCTTTTTGCAGACATGCCCTCCTTTGTCGGTACCGTTTCGGCCCTGCCGAATCTCGGCACGGCCTTGCTTTTGATGCTGGGGCTTGGCGTGGTCACCGCCACTCTCCCTTTTTCTCTGTACACCTACGGTCTATCCCATATGGAAGCGGGACGTGCGGGCATCCTTGCCTGTATCGAGCCGATGACCGCTACCCTCATCAGCGTTCTTGTTCTGCAGGAGCCATGCACTTCCCTGCAATGGGTCGGCATTGTGTTGATCCTCGGTGCGGTGATCCTGTTGCAACTCTCCGCCGATCATTCCAAAGAAAAGGAATAAACCATGAACAAAGAATTATCCGACCGTTATTTCGCCGCCAAGCGGCGATTGTTTGACCGCTATTTAGAGGCGGAGCTGAACCCGCGACAGCGCGAGGCGGTCTGCTCCGTGAACGGTCCGCTCCTCATTCTGGCGGGTGCGGGGAGTGGCAAGACCACCGTGCTGGTGCGCCGCATTGTGTTCTTGATCAAATACGGTAACGCCTATTACAGCGATTACGTTCCCGACGGCATGGATGAGGCAAGCATTGCTGCCATGGAGCGCGCCGCCAATATGCCGCGCGAGGATATCGAGTACATCTTGCCCGAATTTATCGCAAGCCCCTGTCCGCCGTGGCAGGTGCTCGCCATCACCTTTACCAACAAGGCGGCCAAGGAAATCCGCGACCGGCTTGCCGCTGCTTTTGATAACGACAGCATGGCCGAGGACATCTGGGCAGGAACCTTCCATTCCATCTGTGTGCGGATACTCCGCCGCTTCGGCTCCCGCCTCGGTTTTGAGTCCAATTTCTCCATCTATGACACCGACGAGAAGAAACGTCTCGTAACCGAGTGCATGAAGCGTCTGAACATCGATGACAAGATGCTTCCCGTTAAAACCGTGATGAACGAGATCAGCCGCGCCAAGGACGCCCTAAAGAGCCCCTCGGACCTGGAGCAGAACGACCTGCGGCAGCGGCATATCGCGCGCATCTACGAGGCGTACGACAAGCGGCTTGCCGCCTCCAACGCACTGGACTTTGACGATATCATCATGAAAACAGTGCAGTTGCTCGAGTGTGAGCCCGAGGTGCTTTCCCACTACCAGCGACAGTTCCGTTATGTGCTGGTGGACGAGTATCAGGATACCAACTATGCGCAGTTCCGCCTGACCGAGCTGCTTTCGGGCGGCTACCGCAACATCATGGTCGTCGGGGACGACGATCAGAGCATCTACCGCTTTCGCGGTGCGACTATCGAGAATATTCTGAACTTTGACAAGACCTATCCCGATGCCAAGATTATCAAGCTAGAGCAAAACTACCGCTCTACCAAGACTATTCTGGATGCCGCCAACGCGGTGATCGCACACAACACCATGCGCCATGAAAAATCGCTTTGGAGCGCAAAGGGGGAAGGGGAAAAGATCGTTCTCCACCATGCCGCCACGCAGGAGCGTGAAGCATCCTTCATCACCGAAAAAATCATGGAGCTGGTGGTTCTCGGAAAACGCCGTTACAGCGACTTCGCCGTCCTCTACCGTGTGAACGAGATCGCGCGGACGCTGGAGAGCGCCTTTGCCAAAAGCGGCATGCCCTACCGCGTGTTGGGCGGGCAACGCTTCTACGATCGCAAGGAAGTACGGGATATCATCGCTTATCTCGTGATGATCGAAAACGGTCGCGACGATCAGAAGCTGAAGCGCGTGATCAATGAGCCGAAGCGGAAGATTGGCCTTGCCACCGTGGATGCGGTCGCCGAGATTGCCGAGGCAAAGGGCGTGCCGATGTTTGAGGTTCTGCTGTCCTGCGACGAGTATGTCGCGCTCGCCAAATCCGCCCCGCGCCTAAAGGAGTTTGCCGAGCTGATCCTTTCCCTGCGTAACCATGCGGGCAAGGTGTCCGAGCTGGTCGCACGGGTGCTGGAGGAAACCGGTTACCTGCGCATGCTGGAGGCCGAGGGCGAGGAGGGGATCACGCGTATTGACAGCGTGAACGAGCTTGTTTCCGCCGCCGTGGAATACGAAAAGCGTGTGGGAGAGGGCGCGACCCTTTCGGGCTTCCTTGAGGAGGTGGCTCTCGTGTCCGACGTTGACAAATACGACGAGCACGCGGACGCCGTGGTGCTGATGACCGTCCATAGCGCGAAGGGCCTGGAATTTCCCGTGGTATTCCTTGCGGGCATGGAGGAGGGCATCTTCCCCGGCACGCGTAGCTTTGAGGATCCCGACGAGATTGGCGAGGAACGCCGTCTTGCTTACGTAGCCATCACCCGCGCCAAGGAACGCCTGTTCCTGTCGCGGGCCAAGAGTCGTCTGTTGTACGGCAGAACGCAGAATAATCCGCTTTCCCGCTTCGTGGCACGGGAGCTGCCGCCGCTCTTGCTTGCCGAGGAGGAGGACGAGGCACCCTATTTCGGCGCACCGCGCCCCATGTACGAAAAACAGGGCTACGCCGCCGAGCGCGCCGCCCGTCCCCGGGCCGAAAGTCGCCCGCAGCGGGGCATCTCCGAGTTCTTCTCACGCGCCTCGGTCGCGTCGGGCAGTTCGCCGGCAGGCGCGCGCCGCGCATCCGCCTCGGCCTTTACGCGCTTCTCGCAGGGCGATCGTGTGCATCACGCCACCTTCGGGGACGGTACGGTGCTCACTGCCAGAGATATGGGGGGCGACGTGCTTTACGAAGTTGCCTTCGATAGCGGTGACAAGAAAAAGCTGATGGCCACCTTTGCCCGTATGACCAAGCTGTAACGGAGAAAATGATGAACATCTTTACCTTGACGCTTAATCCCGCCTTCGATATACACGCACATCTGCCGCATTTTGCGCCGTATGCCGAGAACCTTGCCGCCGTCACCGACCGTGACGCGGGCGGCAAGGGGGTCAATATCTCCCGCGCCCTAACGGCAAACGGCATAGAAAGCTTCGCACTCGTCGTCGTGGGTGAGGAAAACGGCGCGGAATTCTGCCGCATGCTGGAGGCAGACGGCATTGTCTACCGTGCCTTTTCGGTGGCGGGTCGCATCCGCGAAAATTTGACCCTGTACGAGGATAGTGCGCCTGAAACGCGCATCAGCTTTGGCGGTCTTGCGGCGCATATATCCCTGCTTGACGCAGTGGAACAGTACCTTGACGGACAAATGGGGGAAGGAGATATCCTAACCATGACGGGTCGCCTGCCTGCAGGGCTTTCGGTGGCCGCGGTCAAGGCGTTTCTGTCTCGCATGAAGGAAAAGGGAGCGCGCCTTGTCATCGACTCTCGCTCCTTTTCGCTTTCGGATCTCGTTGACGTCCATCCGTGGCTCATCAAGCCAAACGAGGAGGAAGCGTCCGCCTATCTCGGTCGAATGGTTCGCAGCTTTGCCGATGCCCTCGATGGCGCACGCGCCCTGCACGCGCAGGGAATCGAAAACGTCATGATCAGCCTCGGCGGAGAGGGGGCGCTCCTGGTCTGCCCTGAGGGAACATATATGGCGGCTCCGCCCGTCGTCAGCGTTCTCTCCACTGTGGGTGCGGGGGATAGCAGCATCGCGGGCTTTCTTGCCGCCACCGTGGGAGGAGCCTCGGCCGCCGATGCACTTGGCCTTGCCGTCGCCTATGGTACCGCCGCCTGTGTGCAAGCGGGAACGCGCCCACCAAAGCCCGACGATATCAAGCGCGTCGGAAGCCGTGTCACGCTCCGAAAAATATAAAAAAAAGGACCCACCGCTTTGCGGTGGATCCTTTTTGTTTACTGATCGTTTTTGATGACCTCATCAAGGCGTTTTTCATAGTCGTGCAGGAATGTTCCCCACAGTGTGCTGTCGATAAAGGGATTTTCCTTGCCCTCGCACAGCAAAAGCGACTTGCCGTAGGTGTCGTTATTCCAGGTATGGTTGCCAAGGAATACATCCACGCGCTCCTCCATCAAGCGGTGAAGCGAGGCGCGGTATGCCTCGCGGCATCCTTCAAAATCAAAGCGGCTTCTTACCATCGTATTTAGACCCGCACCGCCAAAGCTACCGACGCGCAGGGTACGGCCGCCCTCTTCCACGTCAAAAAAGAAGGAAATGGTGCCCTTGGTATGTCCGGGCGTATGCATAAAACGCATTGTTACGTTGCCGAGTGACAGGGTGTCGCCGTCGTCGATCCAAATATCGGGGGTAAAATGCTGCGCCGCCTTTTCCGCATCCTCACGGCCGATGAGGGCCTTCGCGCCCGAAAGATCAACGAACGCCGCCGTTGCCTCGGTGTGATCACCGTGCCAATGGGTGTTCACGATGTAACGGATATCCCGCACGTCAAAGCCAAGCTCGTGCAGGGAATGAAGCACGAGATAAGCAGTGTTTGCATAGCCTGTGTCGATCATGATCAACCCCTCGCCCGTGTCCACGATGTGCGAGGAGGCCTGATAGGTTCCGATGAAATAAACATTTCCTACGACCCGAAAGGGCTTCATTCTGCCAAGCCACGGCTTGCCCGCATTGATCTCATAAAGACGTTCGTACATGCTACCTTGCCTAAACATGGGAATTTCCTTTCGAAAGTTAAGAGTTTTTGTCTTCTGTGGCAGAGGTCTGCACCTCGGGAGCTTCGGATGTCTCCGCAGCAGGGGCGGAGATAGGAGCCTTTTTTCGGAACAGATGTAGTTTGCGGGATTCGGGACGATCGGTTTCTAACTCCTCTTGGAGCAGACGGTAGATGGCTGCCGCGATCGGAACACTGATCAGCATGCCCAGCACGCCGGCAATGCCGCCGCCGATGGTGACTGCCACCAGGACCCACAGCCCGGGCAGGCCGATCGAGGATCCGACCACGTGTGGGTAGATGAGATTTCCCTCCAGCTGTTGAAGCACCAGAATAAAGACCAGGAACAAAAGTGCCTTCAAGGGGGATACGGTAAAGATCATGAATGCACCAATGCCCGCGCCGATATACGCGCCCGCGATTGGGATCAGGGCGGTAAAGGCAATCAGCGCGCCGATCATCGTGGCATATGGGAACCCGAAGATCCACATGCCGATCGTGCAAAGCAGACCGAGAATGACGGCCTCGGTACACTGACCGATGATGAAGCGGCGGAAGCAGTCATGAAGAAGTGCCAGAAATCGGCGCGCCTTATCTACCAGCTGTACATCCACAAAATGATCAAAAACGCGTACCAGCTGATGACGCAGATGATCCTTTTTGATTAGGAAATAGATCGAGAAGATGAGGCTGAGCAGGGTAGTAACGGCGGCAGAGAATACAGCCTGAACCGTGCCAACCACGGTGCCCATCATATCACCCCATCCGCCCATAAAGGCGTTGACAAGATCCTGTACCGTGGTAAACCAGTTGAAATTTTTAAGGGAGTTGAGTGTTTCGGGGGGAAGAATATTCCATTCCTCTACCGTTTGGATCACGTTGGCCATAACGCCGGGGATCTGGATCAGCAGGGTCTCCACCGCACTGATCAGCTGCGGCAGGACTAGCCAACCGACCAGGGCGATGATCGCACCTACCGTGATGTAGGCAAGCGTCATGCACACCACGCGACGGGTCTTTTGCAGAAATTTGTTGCGTGAGAGCGGAAAATACAGACGCTCGTAGGAGCACATGATAATGTTAACGATGTATGCGATTGCAAAGCCGATCAGCAGGGGGCTCAATGTCCCCAAGAAAGTGGTAAAAGTACCAAATACGGTCGGCCAATACGTAATCGCCAGATATAACAGAAATGCAACGGTGGCTATCCGCAGACAGCCCTTCCAAGAAACCTTCATGTAAAATGCTTCACCTCCATCGGTCAAAAGACCGTGTCAACATTATTCTTCCAAAATACCTACCTGACGTAGGGTGTCGAGAAAGCGACGGATGTCGGCAAGGGCCGTTTCCTCGCTTACGTCGTATTCCTTCGTCATCGCGGCAAGCAGGCTCGCCTCGTCCGCGCCCTCCAGAAGACGCTCGAACAAAAAGGCGCCGCTACCGTTGAGCTTGATCATGCCGTGTATGCGATCTGCGGCCTCACCAACAGGCATCACGACCTTGTTGCCTGCCACGTCGCGCAAAAGAAAATTCTCGTTGATCTTCATAATAGGATCCTACCTTATAAGACGGCATTTGCCGTCAAAAGGTTACGCTTTCTTCTTTATTTTTTTGCGGTCAGCGTGCGGAAGGAAAGCTCCGCCGCTTCGTGCGAGATGTTGCACCCCAGCACCCACATCGGGACCTCGCGCAAAAGGCGATCGGTCAGGGTCAGGGTCATGTCTGCCTCGTGCCGCGTTTTGGGGCGCAGAAGTTGGCTGAAGATGCGGTCAAGCGCATCGCCGGGGGCAAGAGGACGGATATAGTTCTCCTGGCTCCGTTCCAGGAAGCAAATGCCGCAGAGGGGCGCACTTCGGTTTTCGTGCCAGCCCTCCTTGCCGCACCACGGCGTGCCGTAGGCGGTAAAGCCACCTCCCTCGCTGCGTCGTAAGATTGGCTTATCTCCGTTGATGATGTGAACGCGCTCGCCGAAAACTTCGCGCCACAGGGAAATGTGCGTGCTTTTGCCGGTGCCGCTGGCCGCGGAGAAGGCATAGGCACGCCCGTCTACCTCGACCACCGCCGCATGTACGAAAAACGCGTCAAACGGCAGAACAGCGGTACAAAGACGGCGGTATGCCTCGATGCTTTCCAGGTATCCCGGGCCGAAGCGCGGATTCTCCTCCATGATGCGATCAAGATCCTCCTTCGGGACCTCGACTGTCACGTCGGGGATGGTGCCATCGGGGGCAAGATAATCCTTACACTGATGTACAATATGCTGATAGCGGGGCAGAATCTCGATATTCAGATCCGCCAGGCGGTAAACGGCCATGCTTGCTCCTCTCGGACAAAAAGCGGCGGGCAGGGAAGACCTGCCTGCCGCTTGTTTGCAGTCATTAGTGAACGATGCAACGTTCGGTGTCGATATCGAAGATGTGCAGACGGCTGGTGTCGATTGCCACCTTAACGGTGTCGCCGGCACGGGAGGTGGAACGGGGAGACACGCGGGCGATGAGGTTGGTGGTATCCTCGTCCTGGCCCTTATAGCGCAGGTACAGGAAGATCTCCGAGCCCATCAGCTCAGTTACGTCGATGTCCACGTCGATAACATTTTCAGGCATGCTGGAAAGGTACATCGGCTCGTCGTGGATACATTCGGGACGCAGACCCAAAACGACCTCGTGATCGATATATTCCTTCAGTGCGGGGTTGTTTGCCTTGTCGGCAGGGAGCTTCAGCACATTGTCGCCGAAGTTGACGAACAGATCATTGTCCTTCTTGGTCAGCTTGGCGTTAATGAAGTTCATCTGGGGAGTGCCGATAAAGCCTGCAACGAAGGTGTTGACAGGGTAATCGTACAGGTTCTGGGGAGTATCTACCTGCTGGATCAGACCGTCCTTCATAACGACGATACGGCTTGCCATTGTCATAGCCTCGGTCTGGTCGTGGGTAACGTAGATAAAGGTGGTACCGACCTTCTTGTGGATCTTGGTCAGCTCGGTTCTCATCGATGCACGGAGCTTTGCGTCCAGGTTGGAAAGCGGCTCGTCAAGAAGGAAGACTTTCGGGTTACGCACGATTGCACGGCCGAGTGCAACACGCTGCTTCTGACCGCCAGACAGAGCCTTCGGCTTTCTTTCAAGCAGGTGGTTGATATCAAGAATGCGGGCAGCCTCTTCTACGCGGCGCTTAATCTCCTCCTTCGGAGTCTTACGCAGTTTCAGACCGAATGCCATGTTCTCGAACACGGTCATGTGCGGATACAGAGCATAGTTCTGGAACACCATCGCGATATCGCGATCCTTCGGGGCCACATCGTTTACGAGTGTGTCGCCGATGAACAGCTCGCCTTCGCTGATCTCCTCCAGACCTGCAATCATACGCAGGGTGGTAGACTTACCGCAACCGGAAGGACCGACGAAGATCAGAAACTCCTTGTCCTTGATCTCCAGACAAAAGTCGGAAACGGCGGTAACGCCGCCCGGATACTTTTTGTAAATGTGCTTGAGGGACAAACTTGCCATAAGAGGCCTCCTGTAACCAAATGTATTTGATAGTTTTCAACGGTATTATTGTACCAGATTTTTCGCCAAAAGAAAAGGGGAGAAGGTCACAAACTTTCACGTCTGTATTTGTATATTTTGCACAAAAAACAAGAAAAAACAGAAACGGATGAAAAATTATGACGATTTATTTTCTAATTTATTAGAAAAATTTAATTTTGCCCGTTGCCGAGGTTCTTGCGAGAAAGGGAAATGCGCTTGCGGGCAAGGTCCACGCCCTTGATGCGGACCTCTACCACGTCGCCCACCGCGTACAGCTCGCGCGGGTGAGAGATGAAGCGGTCGCTCATCTCGGAGATGTGCAAAAGACCGTCCTCGTGCACACCGATGTCGATAAAGGCACCGAAGTCCACGACGTTACGCACCGTACCTTTGAGCAACATGCCCTCGGTCAGATCCTTCATTTCCAACACGTCGGAGCGCAAAATGGGCGCGGGTGCGGCATCACGGATGTCGCGACCGGGCTTTTCAAGCTCCCCGATGATGTCCAAGAGGGTCGGCTCGCCGCAGCCGAGCTGGGCGCAGACCTTGTCCACACCGCGCAGCATCACCTTGCTGCGAAGCATGCCGATCTCGCCGTTTTTGACACTCTGTTCGGTGTAGTCGAACAGGGCAAGCAGGCGGTTGGCCAGCTCGTAGGATTCGGGGTGGACACCCGTGTTGTCAAACACCTCGGCAGAGTCGGGTACGCGCAAAAAGCCCGCACACTGCTCGTAGGCCTTGGCACCGATTTTCGGCACTTTCAGGATTTCCGCACGGTTTTCAAATTCACCGTTTGCCTCGCGGTAGGCCACGATATTCTTGGCCGCCGCAGTCGAAATACCCGCGATGTAGGAAAGCAGGGAATAGGAGGCGGTGTTGACATCCACGCCGACGGCATTCACGCAGTCTTCCACCACGCCGCCAAGCGTCTCGCTCATACGGGCAGGCTTCATGTCGTGCTGATACTGGCCTACACCAATGGCCTGCGGCTCGATCTTGACCAACTCGGCAAGCGGATCCTGCAAGCGGCGTGCGATTGAAACGGCGGAACGCTCGGTCACGTCAAAGTCCGGGAACTCCTCCGCACCTAGCTTGGAAGCGGAATACACACTCGCGCCTGCCTCGCTGACGATGGTGTACTTGACATCGCGGTCAAGGCCCTTGAGCGTTTCGGCGATAAACTGCTCGCTCTCACGGGAGGCCGTGCCGTTGCCGATGGCCACCACATCCACGCCGTAGCGGCGGATGAGGCGGATGACCGTATCGCGGCTGCGCGGGATGTCCTCGCGCGGTTTGGTCGGGTAGATGACGGCCGTGTCCAGCACCTTGCCCGTGCTATCGACCACCGCCAGCTTACAGCCGGTGCGGTAGCCGGGGTCATAGCCAAGCACCGTCTTACCCTTGATGGGCGAGATCATCAAAAGGTTGCGCAGATTTTCGGCAAATACCTTCAGCGCGCCTTCGCTTGCCTCATCAAAGAGGTCGGAGCGGATCTCACGCTCGATGGCAGGGAAGATCAGACGGTTGTAACTGTCCTTGATGGTCGCCATGAGGTAGGGGATCGCGTCGCTTTGCTTGTTTTTGACGATGTGCGCCGCTAACTTCGCGATCGCCTCGTCTTCGGACACCTCGATCGATACCTTCAAAAACTCTTCCTTCTCGCCGCGGTTGATTGCCAGCACGCGGTGACCGCGCAGCTTCTTGATCGGCTCGCTGAATTCATAATAGTCCTTGTAGACCGAATCCTCTTCCTTGGCGGCAACGGTTACAAGAGAGCCGTTCTGTACCGTAAAGGCACGCAGCATTTTGCGGTAGTCGGCCGAGTTGGAAATATCCTCGGCGATGATGTCGGATGCGCCCGCCAGTGCCTCGTCGGCGTTCTTTACGCCCTTTTCCTCGTTCACGTAAGCGGCGGCGGCCTCGGGAATGGAGGGCTCGAACTTGTCTGCCTGGGACATGATTAGCTCGGCAAGCGGCTCAAGCCCCTTTTCTCTTGCCACCGACGCACGCGTTTTGCGCTTCGGGCGGTAGGGGCGGTAAATGTCCTCCAGCTCCACCAGTGTCACGGCGCGGTCAAGGGCCGCAGTGATCTCGGGGGTCAGCTTGCCCTGTGCCTCGATCAGTGCCGAGATCTCGGCACGACGCTCGTCCAGCTTTCGCAGGTAGTTCAGTCGATCCTCCAAGGCACGCAGTGCCACGTCGTCAAGTGACCCCGTGACCTCCTTGCGGTAACGCGCGATAAAGGGAACAGTGTTCCCCTCGTCAAGCAGGGCGACTGTGGCGGTGACCTGCTCCTCCTTCAGATTCAGTTCTTTGGCTAACGCTTTAATAATGTCCATTTATGTCTCCTTTTAATCCGCCGCATGGCGCAATCTTTCAATTTCTTCATCGGTCAGGGGGCGAAGCTCGCCTCGCGCAAGGCTCGGATCAAGCGCGATCCCTGCAAACGAGATACGTTCAAGCGAGATGACCGTCGCACCGCAGGCCTCGACCATCCGCTTGATCTGGTGATATTTTCCTTCGGTCAGGGTGATCACACCGCCCGTGCGGTCGGGGTCACACAGTAGCACAGCAGGCTTGCATGGCTCGCTTCCCAGCATCATGCCCTCGGCAAAGCGTGCTTCCGCATCAAGCGCAAGCGGCGCATCGCATATGAAGCGGTATTCCTTTTCTACGTGATGCCGCGGCGAGAGCAAGCGGTGTGACAGCTCGCCGTCGTTGGTCAGCAACATCAGCCCCACCGTGTCGCGATCCAGTCGTCCGCAGGGGAACAGCCCTCGCTTGTCGTAGGGCGGCGGGAGCAGCTCGGTCACACAGGGGAAACGCCCGTCCTCGGTCGCGCTGACGTAGCCCGATGGCTTGTTCAGCCAGAAGTAGTCAAATTCCGAATAGCCGACAGGTACGCCGTCCAGCGTGATGAGGTCGCTTTGCTCATCAATATGCCCGTCAGCGCGGCGTACAGTCTCACCGTTCACCGTAATGCGCCCGGCACGGGTGGCCCCGGCCGCCTCTTTTCGGGAAAGAAGTCCTACTGCCGTAAAAAACTTGTCCAGCCGCACACCGTCACCTCGTTTCCGAAAAATACGTGATACTGTATTATACCATATTTTCCTCGCCAAGTAAAGAAAAACCGCAATTTTTTTACCTGCCCCCTTGTATTTTGCCGGATGGTATGCTAGAATAGACGTAGCTTTATTTTACAAAGTAGAACAGAGTAGGGAACCGTGCGTGAAGTGCCTGTGGGACGGGGAGTTGCCCGCAGGACGAAAATGCCCCCGCATTGCGGTACGGTTTTCGCATCCCGCTGTCTGCCCGTAGGGCGTGTGCCTTCCGTAGCAGAACGAGATTTCTGTGATACGGGAGGTGTTTTTTATGGAAATGAAAACTCTTGAAAAGAACAGAGCGCACCTGCGCCGTCTGGTACTGGACGCCCTGCTCGTCGCCTTTCACGTGCTGTGGGCATTCGTGCCCTCGGAATTCTCCTGGCAGTCCCTGCCTGTTTTTCTGTGTGCGTTTCTTGTTGGCCCCGCAGATGCCCTTGTGGTCGCCACCATCGGCTCGTTTGTCGAGCAGATGTATTACGGTATCAGCCTTGTCAGTCTTGCTTGGATGGCCCCATGGGTCATCTTTGGTCTTGCCGTAGCCCTTGGCGCCTTCCTGATTCGCAAAAACGACCGTCCGTGGCTCGTTGCCCTTGTTATAGTGGCCGGCGAGATCATCCTCAACCTCGGCAACACCACCGTCCTTTGCGGTCTCGGTTACCTCTCGGCAGACTTTTCAGCCCCGTTCGCTGTGTTGACCCTGCTTTATCTTGGCCGTTTGTCGATTGCCATGATCCGCGCGGTGCTGTCTGCTGTCGTTGTGCCTCTGCTTCTCATTCCCCTTCGACGTGTGCTGTCGCACCGGTAAACAAAAAAACGCCCGAGAGGGCGTTTTTTCGTTGGTTGTTAATTTGGTTTGCGGAATGCTTTTTCAACATAGGTTTGCGTCAGATATGTAGCCGCGGTTTCGGGATCGGCAAGGGCGGTGCTGTCGGCAGGATCGTTGCTCAGGAGCCATCCGTTCGGATCCTCAAACACCACGCGTGTCAGATTGCTGCAATCCTTGAAGGCCTTCCAGCTGATGTAGTTGACCGACGCCGGCAGGGTAATGGCGGTCAGCGGGCAACCCGAAAATGCCTCGGTGCCGATGTACGTCAAGCTGTTGCTCAGCGTGATCGACGCAAGGGGGCAATCCTCAAAGGCCGCTTGCTCGACGCGTTTGACACTGTCCGGCAGCGTCACGGTCGTGAGGGGGCAAAGCGAAAAGGCGTTGATGCCGATCTTTTCCAGTCCGTTCGGGAGCTCGATGGAGGAGAGCTTCACGCAGCAGGCAAAGGCCGAATCCTTGATCTCCGTCAGAGAAGAGGAAAGCTTGACGCTCTTCATGGCGGTGCACCAGTTAAAGGCACCGTGCTCGATCAGCGTTACCGTGTCGGGCATCGTGACGGAAGTAATATAGCGGTTTTCATAGAACGCTTGGGCGGCAATTTTCGTGATGCCTGCGGGCAGGGTCAGAGCGGTTTCGCTTCCAATGTATGTGAGGAGAATTTTCTCATCTCCACTCTCTTGGATCAGGAAGTCGTTTTCATCTTTGAGGCGAGGGGCACCCTCAGTGTCACTGTACAGATTGGTCTCCCACATCGCCACGATCGCGCTCACCTGTTCTTTTGTCATAGAGGAGCGGTTGTAGATCTCCTTCGGGGGAGATTCCAGCAGCATGCCCTCCACCTCGGTCAGGTTGCGGCCGAGTGTCAGGTGAACGACGTAGCCGCAACCAAGAAAGGCGGTTTCACCGACCTTGGTAAGGCTGTCGGGCAACACGATCTTGCGGACGTATTCGGCCGCATAGCGGAATGCCTGCGGTGCGATCTCGCGCACGGGCTTGCCTTCATGCTCCTCGGGGATGATGAGCGTGGTGGTGATCTTGCGGGCACCCGTTACGATGTAATAGCTGCCGTCGGCACTCAGCTCAAAGGTAAACTCTGTGGTCGGAGGGGGTGTACCCGAGGAGCCGCCACCTTCCGTGCCGCTACCGCCACCGGGTGCTTGGCCGCTGCCACCGTCGCCGGAGCCACCGTCGCCAGAGCCGCCGTCGCCGGAGCCTGCGGGCGGGGTGCTTGGCGTGGGCTCGTCGCACGCAAACAGGGCAAAGGACAGAACGAGAACCAAGAGCAATGCAATAAGACGCTTGATGTTCATAAAATTTCTCCTTGCTTTATTTCTTAAAAACGATCCATTTGCTGAACACGTAGTTCAGCACCAGAACAAACACATTCCCCGCGATCTTGACCCACATGGCCTCAAAGGAAAGGATTGTCACGAATAGAAAGATCCACCCCTCTTCAAGGAGCAATGTGGTAAGGCGGGAAGCGAAAAAGGAAATTGCCTCTTTCGCGAGATTGCCCGTTGCCCGAAAGACAAAGGCGCGGTTGGTCAGGAAGGCGAAGATCACCGCCGCCACCCAGGAAAGAACGTTGGCGATCAGCTCGCCGAGCGACAGGGAATAATAGAACAGATAAAAGCTCCCCCAGCTGACTGCCGTGGTCAGCGCACCGAAAAAGAGGTATAAAAGCCCCTCACGGTGCCGCTCGTAAAAAGGATAAAACACGCGCAAAAGGGGCAGGCGCATCACGCGGTCAAAAAAGTTCGGCTTCTGCTGCATATCTCTTCCCCCTCCTGTCGGTAGGATTATTGTAGCACGGTTTTGTCGAAAAAGCAAGAGAGATGGCGAAATTCGCCATCTCTCTTGCTTTTTAAGGCTCGTATTGCGTCATTTCGTAAAGTGCCATGGCCGCCTCGGCACGGGACATGGTCGCGTCGGCATCCATGCCGCCTCCCTCGGCCGTGTCCAGGATGCCCGCCGCATATAACGTGCACATGGCTTCGCGCGCCCATGCGGGGATCTCGGAGGAGTCCGCAAAGGTGGGGAGCACGGCGGGCGTGTCGGCGTTCAGGATGTTGTCCATCATCACCGCCGCCTCGGCCCGTGTGATGGGATCGTTCGCCTTGAAATACAGGCCTGTGCCGTCAAAGGAGCCGCACACGTAGCCGTACAGCTGGGCAGTCGCCACATATTCCTTGATGGTCGGCTTGATCTCGTCGTCATCATCAAACCAGGTCTCCTCCATGCCCGCAGCAGGGGCTTTTCCTGCGCTCTTCATCGCCATGACGAGAAATTCGCCGCGTGTTACCGTCCCGTCGGGATCGAAATACATGTGATCGCCCTCAAGTGTTCCGAGCATGATATTTTTCTCGGCCATTGCCAGGGCGGCGTTGTAGGCTCGGTGTCCCTCCATATCCGCGTAGGTGAGGGTGGAGGCTCGTTTGTTTACCGTGATGCTGACAGTCGCCACGCGTGAATAGTTGCCGTAGCTGTCGCGCGCGACATAGGAAAAGCTGTCCTTTCCCGTCTTGCCCGCGCTTGGGGTGTAGCGGAACTCACCGCTTCCGTCATCCGCGACCGACAGAACACCCTTTTCGGGGTAGGCGATTACCAGATAGGTCAAGGGATCTCCCTCGGGATCCTCTGCCTTCATGCTGCCGTAAACGGCCACGTCTTTCGCCGTGGTGACGAACAGGTCGGCCTCGGCTACCGTTTCCACGGTGGGTGCGTAGTTCACGCGGTCACATACGCGCAGCGTGCAGGTAAGGGAGGTCGTGCCGGCGGCGGAATTGACACAGAACTGGAAGGAACTACCCTCGAAGCCTGCTGCGACGGGGGTGAAGACCATTTTGTCAAGCTCCGCGCGGGAGATGATCTGCCCGACGGCGATCGGCTTGCCGTCCAGGGTCAGCGTGCCGTCCGAGGCGGGCGGCAGGGAGAGAACGGTCACGTTTTGCAGTCGGGAGATGCCGAGTGCTTGCTTGAAATCGGTTTCCGAGAAGGTGTAGGCATCGCCATGCAGGGCGGACTTGATCAGCTCCGCCTGACTTGCCAGGCAATCCGCGCCGTAGCTTATGCGCGCGTATGCCGCCACGGGAAGCGCGACCGCACCGCAAAGGAGCAGGCATAGGAGAAGAATGCAGGAGAGTTTTCTTTTCATGTTCGTTGTTCCTTTCGGGAGATTTTCGCTTACAGTATTCTCCGCTTTCCCCTGCTTTATGCAAAGAAACCGCCCGAACGGATATCCGTTCGGGCGGTTTCTATTCGGTGTTGCCACGGATCAGCGCAAGCTTTTCCTCGCGTGTCAGCCGCTTGATATGAAACTCACGGCTTTGTGCCTCACGCGCCGTTTCGTATTCCTCATAATAGGTGAGCGAAACGGGCAAGCGGGATCGGGTATATTTCGCCCCCTTGCCGCTGTTGTGCTTTTCCACGCGCACGGCCAGGTCGTTCGTCCAGCCCGTGTACAGGCTACCGTCCGCGCAGGTCAGAATATAGACGTAGTTCATGCGTCCGCTTCGGGCTCTGCGACCTTCTTCTTCCTGTTCGCCAGCCACTGATACAGGATCACGCCCGTGACCAGCACGATACCGATGATGTCGGTGATGGTTTCGGGGATGACCAGTAACAGGCCTGTCACGATCAGGAGAATACGTTCTACCCAACCTGCGGGACGGAGAACATAACCCTCAAAGCCCGCTGCAAGGGCGAAGATGCCAACAAACGAGGTAATGGCGATCTGAACGATCGACCACGGCTCCGCACCGATAATCAGCATAGCAGGGCTATATGCAAACATATAGGGAACCAGGAAGGCGGCGATTGCCAGCTTGGTGGCTGTGATGCCTGTTTTCAGCGGATTGGACTTCGCAATCGCGGAGCCCGCGTAGGCGGCCAGGGCTACGGGGGGCGTGATGTCCGCCACAATGCCGAAGTAGAACACGAACATGTGTGCCGCGAGAAGCGGAATACCCATCTTCACGAGAATAGGAGCGGTGATAGTTGCCATGATGACGTAATTTGCCGTGGTCGGAACGCCCATGCCCAGCACGATGCAGCAGAGCATCGTCAAAAACAGGGCAAGGAAGGTGGAATCCTGCGCGATCGGAACGATCAGGGCAATCAGGGTCGAGCCAAGGCCCGTTGCCGCCACTACGCCCGAGATGATGCCCGCCATGCCGCAGGCGACCGCCACGCCGACGGCACTGTTCGTGCCGCCCATGAAGCCCTCGTACGCGGTGCGGGGGGTCAGGGGTGCGTTCTTTGAGAATACGGAGCAGAGAACGGCAACGCCGATGGCGATGAAGAGGGCCGTGCCCTTTTCAAGGAACAGGGCAAGTAAGAGATAAGAGCCGAGCGGGATCAATACCAGTACCAGACTGATGAGAGCGGCAAGGATCTTTTTCTTGTCGCGGGAAATGAGATGCTCTGCGAAGTCCGAATCAAGCAGGCTCACTGCCAAAGCGAACAGGATCGCAAAGCAGGCGGACATAGCAGGGGTGTAGGAGTTCATGCAGATCATCAGCACGGCGATGGGAATGAGGAGATATCCCTTCTTCAGAAGAAGCTTGAAGAAGTTGGGGAGCGTTTCCTTTGGCAGACCCTTCAAACCAAGACGCTTTGCCTCAAAATGCACCATCATAAAGATGCCGGCAAAATAGAGGATGGCGGGCAGGATGGCGGCCACGACGATGGTGTAGTAGGGAATGCCCGTGATCTGCGCCATCAGGAAGGCGGCCGCACCCATGATCGGCGGCATGATCTGACCGCCCGTGGAGGCAGCGGCCTCAACGGCGGCGGCAAATTCGGGGCGGTAGCCCGTCCGCTTCATGGTCGGGATGGTCACAGCACCCGAGCCGACCGTGTTGGCGACCGAGGAGCCGGAATACATCCCCTCGAGAGCCGAGGAGATAACGGCAACCTTCGCAGGGCCGCCCGCTGCCGAGCCTGCGATCGAGTTGGCCAAATCTACAAAGAAGGTGCCGATGCCCGTCTTTTCAAGGAACGAGCCGAAGATGATAAAGATGATGATAAAGCTACTGCAAACCGAAACGGGGGTGGAGAACACACCGTTGTTGAGGTTGTAGAACAGCTCGTAGATCAGCTTATAAAAGGCGGTGGAGGGATTGCGGACATACAGGGCGTACGCCGCGTAGGCTACGAACGCGCCCACTACCACGATCAGGGGAATACCCGTCGAGCGGCGGCACAGCTCCACCAGCAACAGAATGCCAAGGATGCCGAAGATAACCTGCTCGGTTTCGATCATACCACCCATGTAAATGATTTTGCGCTGGGAAAATACGTAGTAAAGGTATACGGCAAGCGAGCCGAAGGCCAGGATCCAGTCGTACCATGGAATGTAGTTGGTACGCGCGGCATCCTTCTTGCAGGCGGGGAACTTCAGATACCCCACGAACAGTACAAGCCCCATGAACAGGGGGAGCTTGGTGTACTCGGTCTGGCTCTTCATCAGAAGGGAGGATGCCAGAATGTAAATGGCGAACGCCACCAGGATCACGTTATAGGCAAGGCCCATCCAACCGCGCAAATCGCGGCTGGTGCTGTCCTTGTCCAGGTCCTTTAAGATCTGCTCGGTATTCGGTGCTTGTTCGATGTCTTTGATGTTTTCCAAGAGGGGATGCTCCTTTCATGAAGAAGTCGCAACGGATGGCTCCGTTGCGACTTGTCGGAAGAATTAACCGAGGTCTGCGACGTTCTCGACGGTCATGCCGAGCTCTCTGTAATACTTCGCAGCACCGGGATGTACCGGTACGTTACCGATGGTCGCGTAAGCGCGGTCTACGTCCATGTTGGAGGAGATCGCATAAACCTCAAGCAGATCGGGCTTGCTCTCCCACAGGGCCTTGGTCAGGTTGTAAACGACCTCCTCGGAGAGGGAGTTGGATACAATGTAGGTAGCGGTAACACCGATGGTGTTCACCGTCGTGCCCTCGGGAATGAAATCGTACTGTGCATGGGTGATGGTCTGCTTGGCAAATACGTCGTGCTGGCCATCGATCTTGTTGTCGGCGATGAATTCGTCCATGATTGCATCATCCAGGCTGATTAGGTAAGCACCCTTCGGGTTGCCGTTCGTGGTCAGCTCGGTGATCGAGGTAGCGGGAGCACCGGAGGTGAAGAAGAACACGTCAAGGGCATCTTCCTTCATGGCGTTGGCAGAATCGGCAACCGACAGGTTGCGGATCTGGATGTCGGGGGACGTGTAAGCACCCACGGAATCCTGCTCGAAGGTCAGGCCGTATTTCCGCATCAGGGCGATGGCATTAGCCTCAACACCCGAACCCATATCGCCGATGGATACGCTCAAATTGGAGCCCTTCAGGTCGGCAAGAGACTTGATGTTTTCGGCGTTTCTGCCGTGGCAGACAATCTGCACGACCTCGGGATACACGTGCGCGAGAACCGAGAAATTCGTGATCGCACCGCTCTCGAAGTTGGCGGTCAGACCGTTGTAGGCGTTGACCATGGTATCGTTCTGAACGATCGCCATGTTGCAGTCGCCGGAGCCGATGGACTTAAGGCTGTCAACCGAACCGCCGGAGGTTAGGACCTGGCAAACGTAGCCGGTCTTGTCAGCCAGCATCGGGCCTACGGTGTTGGTAAAGCCGTAATAGGTACCGCCGGTGCCGCCGGTCTTGATGTAGATGTTGGTGCCGCCGCCGCAGGAAGCGAAGGCGAACAGACAGGTGGTCAGCATCAGGGCTGCCATCACAAGTGCAAGAATTTTTTTCATAATTTCCTCCAAAAAATAAAATACAGATACTTGATTATAGCATATTTCCGTGTTATAATCAAATACAAATAGGCATATAATTCTTATAAAAAATATTTATGGAGAGCATCATGGACGAACGCGATTACGTTTACGAGGTATATAAGGAGCGGAGCTTTTCGGCGGCGGCGAAAAATCTGTTCGTATCCCAGCCTGCCCTGTCCACCTCGGTCAAGAAGACCGAGCGCGCACTCGGCATCACCATCTTTGACCGTTCTACCTCTCCCATTACCTTAACCGAGGAAGGGAAGCTTTACATCGAGTCGTTGGAAGAGATCCGCCACATCGAGTCGCGGACAAGGGAACGACTTGCCGATCTCTCCGACCTGCGGACGGGCAAAATCACCGTCAGCGGCGAGAATTTCGTGTCTTCCTTCATTTTGCCCCCCATTCTCATGCGCTTCGCGGAAAAATACGCGGGCATCTCGGTGGAGCTGGTCGAATCCAACTCACCCGAGCTTCGCCGTGAACTGCTCACCGAAACCATCGATCTGCTCATCGCCCACGATTTTGACCCCGTTGCGCATACCGCCGTGCCCCTGTTCGATGAGGCGTTGCTCCTTGCCGTGCCGCAGTCCTTTGCCATCAATGGGCGTCTTTCGCCTTTCGCGCTCTCCCTTTCGGATGTGCAGGCAGGGCGGCACCTCTCTTCCGATTGCCCCGCCGTGGATTTGCGCGCCTTTGCCGACGAGAGCTTTCTGCTCCTCAAAAAAGGCAATGATATGCAACGTCGCGCCCACGAGCTGTGCGAGGCGGCGGGCTTTACCCCCCGCACCGGCATCCGTCTGGATCAGCTTATCACGTCCTATAACCTCGCCTGTGCGGGCATGGGAGTGACCTTTACCAGCGATAAGCTCGTGGAACGGGCAGGTGGACAAAACTGCGTCTACTACCGCCTGTCGGGTGAGCATGCGGTGCGCCGCATGTACATCGGACATAAGCGAAACCGCTACGTCAGCCGCGCCTGCGCCGCCTTTATCGAAACGGCAAAAGAAGTCTACGCAGAAAAATAACGAAACAAGCAAGCACCATGGTGCTTGCTTGTTTCGTTATTCGATCACGTAAGGAAAGCCTCCGCGGACGGAAAGCACCCCCTCCTTGACCGTGACGTGCAAGAAATCCTCGCCCATCGGCAGGTCAAGCTCGCAGTCCACGCCCAAATTGGAGCGCGTAAACACCGCGCGTCCATCCTTTACGCCGCAGTAGCCCGTCAGCATGTAGACGATCCAAACGGCACAGTAGGAAGCGAAGCCGTGGTTGAGGCTGCATTTGAGCGAAAGATGCTCCCACAGGGTGCCCGTTTCGCTTGCCATACGGTAAAAGACTGCACATTCCTCGTCGTACATCCGCGCAATGTCCCCATCCTGCATGAGAAGGTCCTGTCGCATGTACAGGCCGATGATCATGTTGGAGGGCGCGATGTCGGGGTATACGCATGTAGCATCCCGCTTCGGGCCGAACTCCTCGATCAGGCGGCGGTACAGATCGGGGTGACTTTTCCTCGTCGCCACCCCGAAGAAGAAGGCGTAGTACTGACAGGTCTCGGTGACGTGACCCATCAGCGTCAGCTTGCCGTTCACGCGCAGGCGGTTGTCCTCAAAGAACTCGCCGTTGTAGGAATCGCGTAGGATCACATCCTTGATGCGCTCCGCCTTTTCGGCAAGTGCGGGCTCGTCAAGGATCTCGGCGGCGCATTGCAGAGCGCGATAGTACATCATGTTGGAGGGGTAGTTGACCCCCGCCACGTAGTCGGGGTCGTTTGCGCGGCTCCATTCCACAAAGACCCAGCTTTCCAGCTCCTCAAGAAGCCCGTCCTCGTTTTCAAAACGGGCCATGGCGGCAAGGATGCCACGCACCTTTTCCTGCATTTCGGGCAGGCGAGAGTGATCTCCCGAACGCGTCATGTATTTATGGAAGTCCATGATGAGCCACAGCTCACAATTGGGGATGTACATGCCATCGAGAAGATAGCCGGGATAACACATGGGCAGCATGCCGTCGGGCAGGGAGGATACCTGCGGGCAAAGCAGATAATTTTCCAGCAGATTGTGGTCGGCACGCCGCGCACCCGAAAGCAGTCGCTCCGCCTCCGAGGTGAAGTAGCTGTCGTTCGGCCAGCCGGCACGCTCACGCGAGGGACAGTCGGTCAAAAGATCCACGCTGTTCTGGGACAGGGTGTTCTGCGCCGCGTCAAGAATAGCCGAGAGCCGCTTGTCCGCTACGCGGTGGTGTAGGCGGTAGATGTCGGCATTTTCGTAGCGGATCATTCTCACCGCCTCGATCTCGGCCTCCCCGCCCACCTCGACCAAACGGACGTAACGCATCTGCATCGCTTCAAAGGCGGTCAGCTCGTACTCGCCGGGGGCAAGCTCCCATTTCATGATATTACAGGTGTCGTTGCGGGAAAAGGATACGCTGATTTCCTCGGTCGATGCCTTTTGCTCCTCGTCTCGGTAGTCGATCTCGTCGTAGATGGCGTACAGCTGTACGCCTGTTTTCGTGCGCACACGTAGGGAAAGAAAGCCCGCAAGCGAGCGGTCAAATCGATAAACGGTGTAGCGGCCGTGGGTTTCCTTTCCGTCCTTCTTGTAAACAAAGTGGCTTGCATCGTCCGAGAGCATCTCCTCGCATTCCTCGCGGCGGTAGCCCTCCAGCACCGTACCGATAAGGTCGATGCACCGATCCTGCCACACGGGCAGAGTAGGATCGACCGCCACACCGCCGCGCTCCACTACGGTGGCAGAAGCTGGCGTGAATGTGGGATAGGGCACGTCCCGCGGGAGCAGAACGGGGCAGGGAACGTTCTCCGTTTCCTCGGTCGGGTAGGCCGAGCGGTCGCCGCCGTACAGGGCCGTGCGGCACTTTTCCTGATGGTAAAGCTCTACACTCGGACGCTGGTAGCCGTACCGCTGTACGCGTACCGCGCGGTCCGTGAGCGCGTGACAGGCGAAATCGCGGGCGGTGTACAGCACGCGTCCGTCTGTCTCCACCGTGCAGGCGAAGAAGCCGCGCTCCTTCTGCACGTAGAAATTCCGCATGTAGTAGTTGACCACCTCAAAGACGATCTCCGCCCGCCCGTTTTCAAAGGTGAAGGGGATCTCGTCCACGCGCGCGTAGCCTTCGGCCGTGCGTGCAGGACCGTAAGCGATGAATTTGCCGTTGACGTGCAGGCGGTACAGATTGGCGGCGGCAATCCGCAAAAGCCCCGTATCCGTTCCCTTGGCCGTCAGGCAAAAGGCGAGGTTGCAGTTGTACTCCTCACCTCGCCCCTTTGCCCAAACGGCACTGTCTTGCAGGATGTCGTTTCGTTTCATGCGCTTATTCGGGCTTGGTTTCCAGCTTCAGCGGGAAGTCGCCCAGATGCTCGGCACGGAAGCCATTTGCCTTGTACTGCTCGTAATCGAAGGCCTCCAGCTCGTCAATGGCGAGCTTATGGAACTCATAGAAGTTGTACCACCACTCGTAGCCGCTGCCAAGCTCGGCATTCAGGTAAGCGTCGGCAATGTCACAGCCCATCTGGGGCGCGACATAGAAGGCACCCATGGCCAGCACATTGACACCGTTGCCGGTGATGGCGCGCAGGGCGGCGGGAACGCTCTCGACAACGCCCGCGTGAACGTGGGGGCACTTGCTTGCTGCGATGTGGATGCCCATGCCCGTGCCGCAGAAGAGCAGGGCGCGCTCGAATTCACCCTCGGAGATGCGGGAACCAACGCGCAGACCCACGCGGTGGAACATCATTTCGGTATCCTCGGTGTTCGGGTCGGTCACGCCCAGGTCGGTGATCTTCCAGCCCTTGGCGCGCAGGTGGGCGCAAACGGCCTCCTTCAGCGGGTAGCCGGCGAAGTCGGCACCAACGACCAGGTATTTGTCCTTAACGGTCTTCATAGCCATAACGAAATCTCCTTTGTTGTTAAAATGCTTGCACTTTCATTATACCATTCGGGAAAACTCATTTCAATAGGGAAACGAAAGAAAAGAAAGAAAAAGGATGGAGAAGCGAGCTCCTCCATCCTTTTTGGCGGCTTATCAATACATGCCGCCCATACCGCCCATGCCGGGGTTTGCGGCGGGTGCGGGGTTTTCTTCCTTCTTGTCGGAAACGACTGCCTCGGTCGTCAGCACGGTTGCGGCCACCGATGCGGCGTTCTGCAGGGCACTTCTCGTTACCTTCGCGGGGTCGACGATGCCGGCCTCTACCATGTCGGTGTAGACCTCCTTGGCAGCATCAAAGCCGAAGTTTGCCTTGCCCGAGGTCTTGATCTTGTCGATGATCACGCCGCCGTCAAAACCGGCATTCTCGGCGATCTGGCGCATGGGAGCCTCCAGTGCCTTGGCCACGATGCGCGCACCCGTCTTTTCGTCGCCTTCCAAGGAAGCGACCAGCTTTTCTACCTCACCGATCACGTTGACCAGTGCGGCGCCGCCGCCCGCGACGATACCCTCTTCAACCGCCGCCTTGGTGGCGTTGAGGGCGTCCTCGATACGCATTTTCTTTTCCTTCATCTCGGTTTCGGTAGCCGCACCGACCTTGATCACGGCAACGCCGCCCGCCATCTTGGCAAGACGCTCCTGCAGCTTCTCACGGTCGAAGTCAGAGGTGGTGGCCTCCAGAGCCGCACGGATCTGTGCCACGCGGGACTTGATCTCGTCCGCATCCCCCGCACCGTCCACGATGATGGTGTTTTCCTTGGTGATCTTGACCTGTCTTGCACGGCCGAGCTGACCGATGGAGGTCTCCTTCAAGTCAAGGCCGAGCTCGTCGGTGATGACCTCGCCGCCCGTCAGAGTTGCGATGTCGCGCAGCATTTCCTTGCGGCGGTCACCAAAGCCGGGAGCCTTGACGGCCACACAGATGAAGGTGCCGCGCAGCTTGTTCAGCACCAGGGTTGTCAGGGCCTCGCCCTCCACGTCCTCGGCGATGATCAGGAGCTTTTTGCCTGCCTGCATGATCTGCTCCAGCAGGGGCAGGATATCCTGAATATTGGAGATTTTCTTGTCGGTGATGAGAAGGAGCGCGTCATCTAAGACCGCCTCCATCTTGTCGGTGTCGGTGACCATGTAGGGAGAGAGGTAACCGCGGTCAAACTGCATACCCTCTACGACCTCGCAATAGGTCTCGGCGGAGCGGGATTCCTCGACGGTGATGACACCGTCGGCGGAAACCTTTTCCATTGCATCGGCGATCAGACGGCCGATCACCTCGTCGCCTGCGGAAATGGTACCGACGCGGGCGATATCGTCCGTGCCGGCTACCTTCTTGGAGTTGGCAAGCAGGGAGGTGGAAGCCACATCAACCGCTTTGCTGATACCCTTGCGGAGCACCATGGGGTTGGAGCCTGCGGCCACGTTTTTCATGCCCTCGTGAATGAGAGCCTGTGCCAAGAGGGTTGCGGTGGTGGTGCCGTCGCCTGCGGCGTCGTTGGTCTTGGATGCGACCTCGCGCACCAGCTGTGCGCCCATGTTCTCGGCGGCGTCCTCCAGCTCGATCTCCTTAGCGATGGTTACACCGTCGTTGGTGATCAGGGGCGTGCCGAATTTTTTATCCAGCACCACGTTTCTGCCCTTGGGGCCGAGGGTGATCTTGACCGTGTCGGCCAACTGATCCACACCGCGGAGCAGAGCGTTTCTCGCTTCAATGCCGTACAGAATGTTCTTTGCCATGTTCTTTTCCTCCTATTCACTCTACGATGGCCAGAATGTCATCGTTGCGGACGATGTTGTACTCTCGTCCGTCGCACTTGATCTCGGTGCCTGCGTACTTGCTTACGATCACGCGATCGCCCACCTTCACGGACATGACCACATCTTTGCCGTCCACGTTGCCGCCGGGGCCAACGGCCACGACCTCCGCAATCTGCGGCTTTTCCTTTGCCGCACCGGGCAGGATGATGCCTGTCTTGGTGGTTTCTTCTACTTCAACGGCGCACACGACTACGCGGTCGCCAAGCGGTTTGATCGTCATACTTCGATCCTCCATTTTCTTGTTCGGTTTGTTTTAGCACTCAAAAACTGCGAGTGCTAATTTCTGTTTTATATTGTATCCACAGCCTGTGGAAAAATCAAGGGTTTTCGGTAAATATTCACATTTTATTAACAAAGAACAAAAAAGACCCCGCCAAAGTGCCGTGCGGCAGGGTCAGATGCTCTCCGAAAGCTCCTCTCGGAGAAAGGCAAGGATCTTTTTTTCCTCACGCGAGACCTTGACCTGCGTCAGCCCCAGGGCCGCCGCCGTTTCGCTTTGCGAATAGTCGCGGTAGTAGCGCAGTAAGACGATCTTGCGCCGCAGCTCGGGCAGCTTGTCGATGGCCATGGAGATGGCCAGACGGTCAAAGTCCCTTTCCTGTGCGTCCGTATCGGAGAGGGTGCTCTCCAGCGTGGGACTGTCCTCGTCGTTGTAAAGAACGTCCGAAAGGGAGGAGACGGGCGCGATCGCGTCAAGAGCCGAGGCGGCCTCCTCTACGCTGACCCCGCACCGCTCGGCCAGTTCGGAGAGATGTACGTCGGTTTTGCCCGCCGCGATGCACCTTTCCTGCTCGGCGGCCAGCGCCGCGCCAAGTCGCTTTTGCGAGCGGGATACCTTGATCGGGCCGTCATCCCGCAAAAAGCGGCGAATCTCCCCGAAGATCAGGGGAACGGCGTAGGTCGAAAAGGCGCATTCTCGCGCAGGGTCAAAGGTGCGGATCGCTTTCAGAAGGCCGATGTTGCCGATCTGAACGAGATCCTCCAGCTCCTGTCCCCGTCCGAGGAAGCGGAAGGCGATATGGTTGACCAGCCCCCCGTTCTGCCGCACAAGGCGGTCGGTGGCCCGTGCATCTCCCGCCTGTGAGGCAAGGATCAGGGTGAGATTATCCTTGAACTTTTCGTTTCTTGCCCGTGCCCCGACCATCGGCGGGGCAGGTGTTTTTTCACTCATTTGCGCCTCTTTTCGGGCTTATCCGAGCTGCTTCCACATGGTGACGCGTGTGCCGCGCCCTACGGCCGAGGAAACGCGCAGGCGTGTCATAAAGCTCTCCATCACGGCAAAGCCCATGCCGCTGCGCTCCCCGCTTTTGTCGGTGGTATAAAGCGGCTGCATCGCCTCGCGCACGTCGGGAATGCCGCATCCGCGGTCGCGGATCTGCACCGAGATCTCGCGGTTCTCGTAAAGCCCCACGGTTATGTAGATCACGCCGCCCCTCCCTGCATAAGCGTGAACGATGCAGTTGGTCACCGCCTCGGATACCGCGCACTTGATGTCCGCCAGCTCCTCGATGTTCGGGTCCAACTGGGCGCAAAAGGCGGCCACCATGGCGCGGCAGGCCCCCTCATTTACCGAAAGGGCGGGGATCTTCATTTTTAGCTCGTTGATCGGTGCTTTCATCTGACATTCTCCTTTTGTGTTACTTCCTCGATGATAAGGCCTTCCATGCGGGATAGGCCCGCCATCCGAAACAGCCGCGCTGCGCGCTCGTCCACGTCGGCAAGGCGCATCGGACACCCAAGCTCACGGCAAAGAGCCAGGCGCCCAAGGATCAGCCCAAGCCCCGAGCTGTCCATAAAATTCACCCGCGCAAGCGACAGGCAAAACACGCGGGGGCGGTGCAGATACAGATGGCGATCGATCTCTTCGCGCAAGGGACGGGCGGAATGGTGATCCACCTCGCCGACGATGCCGACGGTCAAGCAACCGTCGGCATACGCCGCGCGCACCTGCTTTTCTTTGGTCATCATGATCGGAAACTTCCTTTTTTTGTTTTATTGTAACAGGGAAAAGCCGCGCTTTTTGTCAAAAGCGGGCGTGTGCATAAAAAAAGAAGGATCCCCCTGCCAAGCGGCAGGGGGATCCTTTTGCTTTTGTAAAATTACTGGAACTCATCCTCGGATACGTTTTCCTCGCGCGGGATCTGACGGCATGCGGGGGTCTCCTCCTCGTCTGCGCCATAGGCAAGATCGGCGGCGATGGCGGCCTCGTCCAGCTCCGCGTCACAGAGGGCGGCCTGCGCGGCATCAATGGCATCGGTTTCTTCCTTCAATTGGTAAAGGAGATAGGCGGCCGCACCGCCTTCCATGGCGGAAACGGCGAGAAACGCAGCGGAAATGCTCTTTTTCTTCGCGCACAGGATCAGAAACAGAATAAAGAAGGTGAAGGATTGGATAAGCAACGCGATGGCTGCGTAAAAACGGGTCTGTCTGATGGAAAACAGGTTCTTTTTCACGGTTTGGCACTCCTTGTGTTTTGGTATCATTCTACGCCCGCTCGGGCGCGGCGGTTACTTTGCGTTTTCCTGTTCTTTGGCGGCGTTCATTTTCAGGTAGGCGTTGATAAAGCCGTCAAGCTCTCCGTCCATGACCGCGTCCACATTGCCGTTCTCGTGACCCGTGCGCGTGTCCTTGACCAGCGTGTAGGGCATGAACACGTAGCTGCGGATCTGTGCGCCCCACTCGATGTTGGTCTTGACACCCTGGATGTCCTCCACACGGTCCAGTTTTTCCTGTTGCTTGATGGCCAGTAGCTTGGAGCGCAGCATCTTCATGGCCGTTTCCTTGTTCTGCAACTGGCTTCGCTCGGTCTGGCATCCCACCACGATGCCCGTGGGCAGGTGCACAATGCGAATCGCGGAGTCGGTCTTGTTGATATGCTGACCGCCTGCGCCGCTGGAGCGGTGCGCGGTCACCTCGATATCCTCGGGACGGATCTCGATGCTCTTTTCGTCCACGTCGTCAAATTCGGGCATGACCTCGACGGATGCAAAGGAGGTCTGGCGTCTGCCGGATGCGTCAAAGGGGGAAACGCGCACAAGACGGTGCACGCCGTTCTCGCTTTTCAGATATCCGTAGGCGTTGACGCCCTCAATCATCAGCGTGGCACTCTTCAGTCCCGCCTCGTCGCCATCCAGCCAGTCCAGCAGCTTTACACGGAAGCCGTGGCTGTCCGCCCAGCGGTTGTACATGCGATAGAGCATGGATGCCCAATCCTGTGCTTCGGTTCCGCCCGCGCCGGGATGGAAGGAAACGATGGCGTTGTTCTTGTCATAGGGGCCGGACAGGAGCACCTCGATACGCATGCGCTCCTCCTCGCGGATGACGAAATCCAGCTCCGCCTGCACCTCCTCAACCGAGGATTCGTCGTTTTCCTCGATCGCCATTTCGGCAAGCGTCACAGCGTCCTCCAGCCGCGTGCAGAGGGCTTCGTATTCCTCTACGGTGTCCTTCATCTGCTTGATCTCCTGCATCACGCGCGTGCTTCTCTGCGCGTCGTTCCAGAAATCAGGCTCAAGGGAAGCCGCTTCCAATTCGGCGGCCTTTTCCTTTAAGGCTTCAATACGCAAGGCAGAGCCGAGCTCGGTCAGGTCGGCTCGCATGTCGGTCAGCTTGCGCTTCGCTTCTTCCAGTGCGATAATCAAGGGAAATCTTCCTCCTGTGTCGTTCGTATGGGAAATTATAACATATTTTCGTCCAAAAATCAAGAGCGCACGCGCAAAAACGAAAAGATTGTGAAAAATCTTCCGTTGCAAAGAACCACTTGACAAATCCCCGTTCTCCCCTTATAATAGAATCAACCCAAGAAAGGTAGGTATTTTTTCATGAAAGTAACCAAAGATTCCATCATCGGCGACGTTCTCGACGCCAACCGCGAGACTGCCCAATTCTTCTTTGCCATCGGCATGCACTGCCTCGGCTGTCCCGCATCCCGCGGTGAAACCATTGAGCAGGCTTGTGCCGTTCACGGCACTGACGCGGACGAGTTGGTCAAGACCATCAACGAGTTCCTCGCCGACAAATAAGATGAAGGTCCTCTCCGACGGAAGACTTCTTGCCGCCGCCTCTTTTGTGCGCGACGGCTCTGTTTTCGCGGATATCGGAACAGACCATGCTTACCTTCCCCTGTATCTGCTCTCGCGTGGACGCATTCTTCGTGCCGTCGCGGCGGATATAGGGGAAGGTCCTCTTTCGCGCGCGCACGCGAACATCGCGGCGGCTGGCGAGGATGCGCGTGTCAAAACCGTTCTCACCGATGGCCTTTGCGGCCTTGATAAGGAGGGGCTTTCCGATGTTGCGATATGCGGTATGGGCGGCGAGCTGATCGTGCGGATCCTGTCCGACGCGCCATTTGTGCGCGATCCATCCATCCGCCTGATCCTGCAACCCATGACGCGGGAGGCGGTTCTTCGCCGTTATCTTGCCGAAAGTGGCTTCGCTATCCTCGATGAAAGACCCTGCCGCGCGGCGGGACGGGTCTATACCTGTCTGTGTGTCGAATACGATGGCGTGCGCCGCACCCTGACCGACGTACAGGCGGAGGTGGGCTGCCCCTCTTGCGGGACGGAAGAGGAGAAGGAAGCCTTTTGCGAACTTCTATCCCGGAAAATCCGCGTTTTGACCGATAAAAAAGAAGCGATACAGGCAGCGCATCATACGCCGAGCGGGTCGGATGAGCACCTGCTTGCCGCGCTTCTCGAAATACGAAACGAAATGGGGAACGACCATGACGGTAAAACAGCTTTATGAACAGATTTCGGATCGCATTCCCGCGTCCCTTTCCTGCGAGTGGGACAACGACGGCCTGCTTCTCTCGCCCGATGAGGGGAACGAGGTGCGCCGCGTGCTTTGTACACTGGACGTAACCGAGGAGGCGGTCGAGTACGCCGTGGAAAACGGCTTCGATCTCATCATTTCACATCACCCCTTGATCTTTAAGCCCCTGTCATCCCTGACACCCGACGAGCACGTGGCGCGCAAGGCGATCCGCCTGCTCTCGGCGGATATCTCGGTCATCTCGCTGCACACGCGTGCGGATGCCGTGTTTGGCGGTGTCAACGACCGCCTTGCCAAAATGCTCGGTCTTTTGGATGTAGAGCCATTTGGCGAGGAGGGGATCGCCCGCATCGGTGAGCTTGACGAATCGGTTGATCTGCCCGAATTTGCCCTTCGCGTCAAAAGGGTGCTCGGTGCCCCTGCCGTGATGTGTGCGGATACGGGACTGCCCGCACGTCGCGTGGCGGTCTGTGGTGGCGAAGGGGGCGATTTCGTTTCCGAGGCGAGTGCGGCGGGTGCGGACACCTACGTCAGCGGCCGCATCGGCTATCACCGCATGACCGACGCGCCCGAAATGGGCATCAACATGATTGAGGCAGGGCATTTTTATACCGAAAACCATATCACCGCTTTCTTCTGCGACCTCGTTTCGGAGATTGCACCGAATGCCTTCGCGCAGGAATTCGACAGTGGTGTGATCTTCTGCCTGTGAGGACACCATGAACAAAAATCTGTTTGGCGAGCATGCTGCGCGCCTGTCGCTTATCGCCTCGATGGCGGTCTTCGGCACCATCGGCATCTTCCGCAAGTACATTTTACTGCCCTCGGGCTTTGTGGCTATGGCACGCGGGCTGCTCGGCGCACTGTTTCTGCTCGCCGTCATTCTTCTGCGCCGCCGAAAGGTGGGAGAGAAGAGCAAGGCCGTGCGCGCCGCACTCCCGAAGCTTTGTCTTTCGGGTGTTCTGATCGGCTTCAATTGGATCCTGCTCTTTGAGGCCTACCGCTACACCACCGTGGCAACGGCCACACTGTGCTATTACATGGCACCCATCCTTGTTATCCTGGCCTCTCCCTTTCTGCTCCGTGAGCGCATCACGGCGAGAAAGGGGATTGCGGTTGCCCTTTCCCTCGTCGGCATCGTTCTGGTGTCGGGCGTGACGGAGGGCGGCGACGTAGGAGACGGCCGCGGCATTCTGCTCGGCCTCGGTGCGGCCCTTTTGTACGCGACCATTATCCTGCTCAACAAAACGCTCCCCGACCTATCTCCGTTTGAAAAGACCTTCGTTCAGCTCGCCGTGGCAGGAGTGGTGCTGATCCCGTACACCCTTCTTGCCGAGGTGGTCTTCGGAAACGCCGACTTTTTCTTTGATCTCGCCTCGATCGTTTTGCTTTTGTTCCTAGGTGTGGTACACACGGGTATCGCCTACGCGCTTTATTTCGGCTCGATGGGCAAGCTCCCCGCGCATACCATCTCCATTTTCAGCTACATTGATCCTGTGCTTGCCATTCTGCTTTCGGCATGGCTGCTTCACGAGCCGATGTCTCCCGCCGCCGCGATCGGTGCGGTGTTGATCCTTGGTGCTGCGTTCCTTTGTGAGCTGCCTGTACGAAAGAAATAAAAAACTCCGCGCATCGGTTTTCCGATGCGCGGAGTTTTTTAGCAGTGGAGCTCGTTGTTTGTAACCCATTCGCCACAACCAGACGGCGTGCTGAATTCAAAGAACATCCGCCGTGCCGCTGACGGCCACGCGCATGTCGCGGGCAACGGTAGGTTTCAGTGTGACCGAATACTTCCATCTACCTGCGGGAACAGAGAAGAAGGCGGCGTAATCTCGCGGTGGAGATCTCGCCCGTATCGAGATTTTCCACCGTAAAGCATCGTGCATTGGGGAACCCGATCTCCGCCGTGGCAGTCACACCGTCAAGGCAAAAGGAAAGGCAGATCAGGTTGACCGAAGCGCACCATACAGGCTCGTTTTTTCCGATGCAGAAGGAAAGCTCCGCATTCTCCCAAGGTCTACGTTCAAATGATCGGGGATCGCCACCGTGCCCTCGGCGGTCTTTAGGGTCAGACGGCCTGTTTTCCTGGCACTGTCAATGTTCGTTAAGCGCAGGCGGAAGCGGTTTTTACGGTCGTAGCAGAAGGCCACCCGCTCGGGTGTTATAGGGGGGAGCAAGGGCCGTTAACGATGTGGGCTCCTCGCTCGGATGATAGGCGATCAGCTCGGGGTGGACTGTGTGCGGATCTACCATGGCAAAGGCGGGTGCGCCGGCGGGAACATTCGCAAGTGACACGGTCAAGCCGCAGGTAAGCACCTCTCGGCAGGCAAAGTCCACGCGGTCGCAAAAGTCCTCGATTTTGGCAGATTGCATATTGGTTATGTTGCGAGAAAGCACCAGATCCGAGCTGCCCGAGCTTGCCCCCCTGCTTGCTGCAGGGAATGACGCGGGATTTTTTCGCTTTTCCAAGATTCTTACCCATTTGTACGCGCATATCGAGAGTGCCACCCCCGCCTTGCTCGCTGTGCAGTTCGGCTACTCTCCTGCTCTGTTTCCATCGCCTCTTCCGTCGCACCTATGGCGTAACCCCTGCCGAATACCGTGCGCGGGGAGGGAAGCTTCCCGATTTCGAAAACGCGCCGTTTTGCCTTGACGGCAGTAGACTTTCGTGGTAAAATAACAAAAAACGATAACATTGGAGAAAGTATGAAAAAATTTCGCTGTATCATCTCGTTGCTATTGATCCTTTCGCTCCTTCTGACGGTATCCTGCACGCAGAGGACCTCTGACCCGATCGACCCGCCGGGCGGCGATCAAACGCCTCCCGGGGGCGGTGATGGCGGCGGCTCGGAGAAACCAAGCGATCCGAGCGCCCCAAACGATGATCCGAGCAATTCACATGACTCGAACAATTCCAGCGATAAAGAGGATACAGTGTTGGATATGGTAGATTTTACGGTAAAGGTCGAGGAGGGGCGGGAGCCCGTGGTGCTCCAACTCACCGATATGCAGATCATCGACGCGTCGCAGGAGCGATCGCCTGACAGACTGGGATCGACCCATGACAGCTATTGGGCGGCAGATAAAAAGGACGAACGGTGTTACGACTATCTTCGGGAGATCATTGAGGAGACACACCCCGATCTTATTCTTGTGACGGGGGATCTGGTCTACGGGGAATTCGACGACAGCGGTGAAAGCTTTGCGGAATTCGTTTCGTTTATGGAGAGCTTCGGGATCCCGTGGGCTCCCGTGTTTGGCAATCATGAAAATGAAAGCACGAAGGGCGTGGATTGGCAGTGCGAGCAGTTCAACAGTGCGGAGCACTGTCTCTTCCTGCAAAGAGACCTTACGGGTAACGGAAACTATACCGTAGGGATCGAACAGGGCGGCAGACTGACGCGTGTGTTCTTTATGCTGGACAGCAACGGATGCGGCAAAGCAAGCGATGAATCCAAGGCGAACGGCCACACCAAGACCACCGTAGGCTTTGGTGCGGATCAGATAGAGTGGTACACAAGCCTTGCAAGTGACATCACCGAAAGCTCTCCCGAAACGAAGCTTTCCTTTGTTTTCCACATTCAGCTCGCGGTGTTCGGTGACGCCTTCGCCCAATACGCCACAGACGGCAGCACACACGTTCATATCGACATGCTGGAAAACAGGCAGAATGGCGATTTTGGCTATATAGGCGCGGCAATGAAGAGCCCGTGGGATCAGGCCAACAGCGTATGGAACGGGCTCAAGGCCCTTGGCGTTGACTCGGTACTTGTGGGGCATGAGCACGCCAACAGTGCCAGCATTCTGTACGACGGGGTCAGACTGCAGTACGGCATGAAATCCTCAACCTACGACCGCCTCAATTATATTTCCGCAGACGGGAATATCACAAGCACATATTATTCCACCGATACCCCCTGGGTGGGCGGCTCTGTGCTGAAACTTGCGACGGACGGCAGCATCGCGGATGCCTATATCTATTATTGCAAGGATGCGGGCGGCGAGATCGATTGGGAAGGCTTCAAGCCTGTTCCGGAGGTCGCGGTGGGCGGTCTGCAAAAGGATAGCATGACGATCGAGGACGGTATTTCCGTGATGGGGATACAGTTCGACCAAGGTACCGTGGCCTATCGGGTGGATGCGGCAAGGCAGGGCAAGGTAAAGATAGACGTCAGCCTTTTGAAAAACAAAAGCAGCTTCACCTTCACCGTCTACGTACCGAGCTCATCGACGGCGAAACTGGGCGGTCTCGGCGAATTTGCCATCCGAATCAAGCCCGATGAGATCGAGCCGAAGGGCGACGGTGGTACGTATATAGGCTACATCGACTACGATTCTTCCTCTACGGTCGAGGGGTATAGAATAGAACACGATCAATGGAGTACCTTTGTCGTGGACATTTCCGAATTCGATGAAAGATGCAACGAGTTTGCCTTCGTGATTGCTGCTGGGAATACGATCTACTTGCGCGATATCACGATCGTGTAACGAAAGGCCGTCCGTCATCCTGACGGACGGCCTTTCGTGTTTTTTAATCCAAAAACACAAAAAATTTTAAAACGACAATAAGATGCAAATGTTCCGCCAAAACGGCGAGTTTTTCTTTTTATATATAATGGTACAAAAAAATATTCAAAAAAATGCCAAAAACCCCTTGACAAGCCTAGCATCCGATGATATAATAGTAAACTGCATCATAATTGCCTCGTTATAGGGGGATTTTTGCCCTTTTTTAAGGACAACCCCCCAAAAAACGGCGGCAAAGAGGGTCAAAAAATGGCATTTTGACCGCAAAAATACATGGAATGGAGTGATCTAACATGGTAAAACCCCAAAAGCTTGGCAAGAACGTGCGCATGAGCTTTGCAAAGATCAACGAAGCACTGGAGATGCCCAATCTTATTGAGGTTCAGAAGAAATCCTTTCAGTGGTTCCTGGACGAGGGACTACAGGAGGTTCTTCGTGATGTTTCTCCGATTGTTGACTACTCGGGCAATTTGTCCATCGAGTTTGTCAGCTATACGCTGGACTTCATGAACCCGCGCTATCCCGTTGAAGAATGTAAGGACAGAGACGTGACCTACGATGCGCCCCTGCGTGTAGAGGTACGCCTGACCAACAAGCAAACGGGTGAAGTAAAGCAATCCGAGATCTTTATGGGGAACTTCCCCCTGATGACGGAGAACGGTACCTTTGTCATCAACGGTGCAGAGCGCGTTATCGTTTCGCAGTTAGTTCGCTCCCCCGGTATCTACTACGACAGTGCCGTCGATAAGACCGGTAAGCGCAGCTACACCGCTACCGTGATCCCCTATCGCGGTGCTTGGCTGGAATACGAGACCGATTCCTCCGATGTCTTCTACGTCAAGATCGACAAGACGAGAAAAATTCCGATCACGGTTCTCATCCGCGCTCTGGGCGAGGAAACGGACGAGGATATCCGCCGCCTTTTCGGCGACGAGGAGATCCTGACCGCTACCTTCGGTAAGGACGAGTGTGCGATGCTGGCCGCCGAGAACAAGACCACCCTCGGTGAGGAGGCACTCAAAGAGGTATATAAGAAGCTGCGACCGGGCGAACCCCCACTTGTGGAAAGTGCGCAGATCCTGATCAACAACCTCTTCTTCGATCCCAAGCGTTATGATCTGGCCGCCGTTGGCCGTTATAAATACGACAAGAAGCTGGCGATCGCGAGCCGTATCGCGGGACACCGTCTTGCCTCTGACGTTATCAGCCCCCTGACCGGCGAGGTGATCGCCGAGACGGGTGCCACCCTGACCCGTGAGCTTGCTGTTGCCATTGAGCAGGCCGCTGTCAACGCCGTGGACGTTCTGACCGAAAACGGTGCCACCGTGCGTGTATTCGGCAACGGTACAGTTGACCCCGCTTGGGTCCTCGGCTACGACCTGAAGGACTGCGGTGTTTCCGAGCGCGTTCGTTACAGCGTGCTCCGCGAGATCGTTGACCGTGTGGCAGAGGAGAATCCCCTGGTAAGTGCCGAGGATATGCAGGCCGCCATTAAGCGCGAGGTGCGCGCTGAGGCAGACCGTCTGTGTCCCAAGCACGTCACCAAGGATGACATCTTCGCCTCCATCAACTATCTTCTCAACCTGACCCACGGTGTGGGCAACTTCGACGATATCGACCATCTGGGCAACCGCCGTCTGCGTTGCGTAGGCGAGCTTTTGCAGAACCAGATGCGTATCGGCTTTGCCCGCATGGATAAGAACATCAAGGAACGGATGTCCGTGCACGACACCGAGGAGATGACTCCCCAGTCGCTCATCAACACCCGTCCCGTTGCCACCGCGATCCGCGAATTCTTCGGCTCCTCGCCGCTTTCACAGTTCATGGATCAGAACAACCCCCTCGCGGAGCTGACGCACAAGCGTCGTCTGTCCGCGCTCGGCCCGGGCGGTCTGTCCCGCGACCGCGCATCCTTCGACGTGCGTGATGTTCACTATACGCACTACGGCAGAATGTGCCCTGTCGAGACCCCTGAAGGTCCGAATATCGGTCTGATCTCCTACCTCGCTACCTACGCCCGTATCAACGACTACGGCTTCCTGGAGGCTCCCTATCGCAAGGTAGACAAGGAGACCGGCATTGTGACCGGCGAGATCGAATATATGACCGGTGACGTAGAGGATCACTATATCATCGCACAGGCAAACGAGCCTCTGGACGAGGATGGCCGCTTCATCAATCGTCGCGTTATCGCACGTGAGCGCGCCGAGATCCTGGAGGTTGACCGCGAGAAGATCGACTACATGGATGCTTCTCCCCGTATGGTCGTGTCGGTTGCCACCGCCATGATTCCGTTCCTTGAAAATGACGACAACACCCGTGCACTCATGGGCTCGAACATGCAAAAGCAGGCAGTGCCGCTGATGATGACCGAATCCCCTATCGTGGCGACGGGTATGGAGTATAAGGCTGCCGTTGACTCGGGGGCTGTGATCGTGGCCAAGGAGGCAGGTGTTGTGGAACGCGCCGAGTCCTCCGAAATCGTGATTATGACCGATAACGGCCGTAAAGATGTCTATACCCTGATCAAGTTCAAGCGCTCCAACCAGGGCACCTGCGTCAACCAGCGTCCCATCGTGGAGGTGGGCGAGCGTGTCGAGGCAGGGCAGGTGATTGCCGACGGTCCCGCGACCGCAAACGGCGAGATCTCGCTCGGTAAGAACGCCTTGATCGGCTTTATGACCTGGGAGGGCTACAACTACGAGGACGCCGTGCTTCTGAACGAACGGCTCGTCCGCGAGGATATGTACACCTCCATTCACATTGAAGAATATTCCATCGAAGCGCGCGACACCAAGCTCGGCCCGCAGGAGATCACCCGCGAGATTCCGAATGTCGGCGACGACGCGCTCAAGGATCTGGATGCAGACGGTATCGTCCGCCTGGGCACCGAGGTCCATGCAGGCGATATCCTGGTCGGCAAGGTATCCCCCAAGGGCGAGACCGAGCTGACGCCCGAGGAAAGACTGCTCCGCGCTATCTTCGGCGAGAAGGCGCGTGAGGTGCGTGACTCCTCCCTGAAGCTGCCGCACGGCGAATCCGGCATCATTGTGGATGTCAAGGTGTTTGACCGTACCAACTCCGAGGACCTGGCCCCCGGTGTCAACAAGGTCGTGCGCGTGTACGTTGCACAGAAGCGTAAGATCTCCGTTGGCGATAAGATGGCAGGCCGTCATGGTAACAAGGGTGTCGTTTCCCGCATTCTGCCCCCCGAGGATATGCCTTATCTCGCAGACGGTACGCCTTTGGATATCGTGCTCAACCCCCTGGGTGTTCCTTCCCGTATGAACATCGGTCAGGTGCTGGAGGTCCACCTTGGCTTTGCTGCCAAGAAGCTGGGCTACAAGATCATGACCCCTGTCTTTGACGGCGCAAATGAGAAAGACATCGTCGAATGGATGCGCGAGGCAGGCTATGCCCGCAAGATTCTGGACGGTGAGAACGTCATGGGTAAGGCCCTGTTCATTGAGGTGACCGATGAAAACGGTAAGGTCGACCTGCAAAGATTGCCCGCGGAAATCGAGGGCAACGCCGAGGCACTTGCCGAGTACCGTAAGGATCACGACGTGCGCGTTATCGACGGCAAGACCATTCTGTACGACGGCCGTACGGGCGAGCCCTTCGACAACCCCGTTACCGTCGGTATCATGTACTACCTCAAGCTCCACCACCTGGTTGACGATAAGATCCATGCCCGTTCCAACGGTCCATACTCTATCGTTACCCAGCAGCCTCTCGGCGGTAAGGCCCAGTTCGGCGGCCAGCGTTTCGGCGAGATGGAGGTTTGGGCTCTGGAGGCATACGGTGCCGCTTACACGCTGCAGGAGATTTTGACCGTCAAGAGTGACGATATCAACGGCCGTACCAAGACCTACGAGGCTATCGTCAAGGGCGAGAATATCCCCACGCCGGGCATTCCCGAATCCTTCAAGGTCTTGGTCAAGGAGCTGCAATCGCTGGCACTTGATGTCCGCGTTCTGGATAAGAACGGCGAGGAGATCGAGCTTTCCGACCTCATCGATGACGATATGCCCACCGCCGCTACGCTCGAAGAGGTAGAAAAGGCGATCGATAATCCGTATGTCGAGGAAGAGGACGACGAGGAGCCGTCCGATGGCGAGGAGTATGACGACGATTATGCCGACGATTCCTCCTACGGCGATGACTATGCCGACGATTCCGATGACAGCTACGATGACACTCTGTAAGCAACGCCACACAGCACAAAACTTTAATGAGAGGGGATTATGCTTCCCCCGCCAAGGCGGGGAAAGAGGTATATAAGCCAATGAAAAGAAGTGTATTTGATTCGATCCGTATAGGTCTTTCTTCTCCCGAAACGATCCGCAGCTGGTCGCATGGTGAGGTCACGAGAGCCGAAACGATCAACTATCGTACCCTGAAGCCCGAACGGGACGGTCTTTTCTGTGAAAGGATTTTTGGCCCGATGAAGGAAATGGAGTGCCAGTGCGGTAAGTATAAACGCGGTCGCTTCAAGGGTAGAATCTGTGAGAAGTGCGGCGTTGAGGTCACCAGCAAGAAGGTTCGCCGTGAGCGTATGGGCCACATCGAGCTGGCCTGCCCCGTTTCCCACATTTGGTATTTCCGTGCCGTGCCCTGCCGTATGGGTCTTTTGCTCGACATCTCGCCCCGCCTTCTGGAAAAGGTTCTCTACTACGCACGCTACATCGTCATTGATCCCGGAAGCACGCCTCTTGAAAAGATGCAGCTTCTGACCGATACCGAATACGATGCCGCTTACGAAAAGTACGAGAATGACTTTAAGGCAGGCATGGGGGCCGAGGCCATCAAGGAATTGCTTGAGGAGCTGGACATCAACGCCCTGTCCGCACAGCTCAAGGAAGAGCTGGCGCAGGCAAGCGGCCAGAAGAAGATCCGCCTGATCAAGCGATTGGAGGTCGTGGAGGCCTTCCGTAAATCCGGCAACCGTCCCGAGTGGATGATCCTGGAAGCACTGCCCGTTATTCCGGCAGACCTGCGTCCGCTTATTCAGCTGGACGGCGGCCGCTTTGCCACCTCCGACCTGAACGAGCTCTATCGCCGTGTCATCGCCCGTAATACCCGACTGAAAAAGATGATCGAGCTGAACGCGCCCGAGATCATCATCCGTAACGAGAAGCGCATGCTTCAGGAATTCGTGGACGCCCTGATCGACAATGGCCGCCGCGGCAAGCCCGTGACCGGCGCATCCAGCCGTCCGCTCAAGTCCCTGTCCGAGATGCTTCGCGGTAAGCAGGGCCGTTTCCGCCAGAATCTGCTCGGTAAGCGTGTTGACTATTCCGGCCGTTCGGTTATCGTCGTCGGTCCTGACTTAAAGATCTATCAGTGCGGTTTGCCGAAGGAAATGGCTCTTGAACTCTTCAAGCCCTTCGTCATGAAGCGTCTGATCGAGACCGGCAAGGCCACCAGCATCAAGGATGCAAAGAAAAAGGTAGAAAAGGTATTCCCGGATGTTTGGGATGCCTTGGAATACGTCATTCGCGAGCACCCCGTTCTCCTGAACCGTGCACCTACTCTGCACCGCCTGTCCATTCAGGCGTTCGAGCCCGTGCTTGTAGAGGGTCGTGCCATCCGTCTGCACCCGCTGGTCTGCTCCGCCTTCAATGCGGACTTCGACGGCGACCAGATGCCGGTCCATCTGCCCCTGTCCCCTGAGGCACAGGCAGAGGCGCGCTTCCTCATGTTGTCCTGTAACAACCTGCTCAAGCCCCAGAACGGCCATGCCGTTACCGTCCCCTCGCAGGACATGGTGCTTGGCTCCTACTACCTGACCATTGATAAAGCAGGCGAGCCCGGAGAGGGTCGATACTTCCGCGACTTTGACGAGGCAATGATGGCGTATGAGAACCATCAGCTCGGCATGCACGCTGCTATCCGTGTTCGCGTAGAGCGTGAGATCGACGGTGTCATGCAGTCCGGCATCATCAACGCTACCCTCGGCCGTCTGATCTTCAACTC
This sequence comes from Clostridia bacterium, assembly GCA_017464805.1. Taxonomy (GTDB): domain Bacteria; phylum Bacillota; class Clostridia; order Oscillospirales; family CAG-272; genus UBA1740. Next base: position 41,162 of record JAFTYE010000001.1, read on the forward strand.
CAAGATCCCACAGGACCTTGGCTATGTAGACAGAACCGATCCCGCCAAGCGTTTTGATCTGGAGATCGACTTTGTTTGCTCCAGCAAGATGCTGAAAAACATCGTGGACCGTTGTATCCATTGCCACGGCTTCCCGGTAGCCGCCGCTGTTCTTGACGATATCAAGGCAATGGGCTATAAGTATTCGACAAGAAGTGGTATTTCCATTTCCGTGTACGACATGACCATCCCGCCCGAAAAGCCGGATATCATTCACCGCGCCGAGGACGCCGTTTTGGAAGTCAACCGCCTTTATCAAGAGGAGGGCGTTCTGTCAGATGAGGAGCGCTATAAGCAGGTCATCTCCATTTGGGAAAAGACCACCGACGAGCTGACGAACAAGCTGCTTGCCGGCTTTGACCGCTACAACTCCATCAACATGATCGCTACCTCCGGTGCCCGTGGCTCGACCAAGCAGATGCGTCAGTTGGCCGGTATGCGAGGCCTGATGTTCGCAACCTCCGGTAAGACCATCGAAATTCCGATCAAGTCGAACTTCCGTGAGGGTCTGACGATGCTGGAGTACTTCACGGGTGCAAAGGGCTCCCGTAAGTCTCTGTCGGATACCGCACTCCGTACCGCCGACTCGGGTTACCTGACCCGTCGTCTGGTTGACGTTTCGCAGGACGTCATCGTTCGAGAGGAAGATTGCGGCGTTCGTCACGGTATCGTGGTCAGCGAGATCCGCAACAGCGACGGCAACGTTCTGGAAACCTTCAAGGAGCGTCTTGTCGGCCGCTTCACCATCGACCCTGTTGCCCATCCCGAAACGGGCGAGGTCATTCTGCCTGCCGATACCCTCATCGGTGAGGAAGAGGCAGACGCGATCATCGCCGCAGGCGTGGAGAAGCTTGAGGTTCGTTCCATTCTTCGCTGTCTTGCCAAGCGCGGCGTTTGCGCGCACTGCTACGGTGCAGACCTTGCCTCCGGCAAGAAGGTCAGCATCGGCGAAGCGGTCGGTGTTATTGCCGCACAGGCAATCGGCGAGCCCGGTACCCAGCTTACGATGCGTACCTTCCACACGGGCGGTGTTGCAGGCTCGGATATCACCCAGGGTCTGCCCCGTATCGAGGAGCTGTTTGAGGCACGTCATCCTAAGAAGACGGCCATCGCCTCCGAAATGGACGGTACGGTCAGCATCCACACCGAGAAGAAGCTCAGCAAGGTTACCGTTACTGCTGCAGACGGCTCTGCCGGCGTATACGATATCCCGTTCGGCATGCGCCTCATCGTCGAGGATGGCGACAGTGTGATCGCCGGTCAGGCTCTGACCGAGGGTTATCTCAGCCCGCAGGACGTGCTGCGTCTGAACGGCCTGGATGCCGCCTACGACTATATCATCCGCGAGGTACAGAAGGTGTACCGCGGCGAGTCGGTTGAAACCAACGACAAGCACGTTGAGGTCATCGCTCGCCAGATGACGAGAAAGGTGAAGATTGAGGACGCAGGCGATACCTCTCTGCTTGCCGGCTCTGTTGCTGACATTTTGGAGGTTCGCGCCGAGAACGAAGCCATTGAAGCACGCATCGCCGCAGGCGAAGAAATGCTCCGCGTGGCTACCACCTCTCCCATCCTACTCGGTATTACAAAGGCTTCGCTGATGACCGAATCCTTCCTGTCCGCCGCCTCCTTCCAAGAGACCACCAAGGTGCTGACTGAGGCCGCTATCCGCGGTAAGGTTGACCACCTCTTGGGTCTGAAAGAGAACGTTATCATCGGTAAGCTCATTCCTGCCGGTACCGGTCTGGAATGCTACCGTGATATCGAAATTCGCGACGGGGAAGAGAAGAGCAGTGATACGCAGATCGTTTACTCCACTGAGGAAGCTGTCCCCTCCGAGGTAGAGGAAGCGATTGCCGTCGCCGCTGAATAATTCAACAAACAAAATGACCGAAGAGCTTCCTCTTCGGTCATTTTGTTTGTTTTTGGCTAAAAACCCATTGACAAACGTTTCCTTATTTGTTAAAATTGTATCATGATACAATTTTGACATGCAGGAGAAAGCCAATGGCGCGTCTTACAAGAGGAAAAAACTTTGAAAGCATGAAATCCAAGGTGCTGCACGTCGTGGCAAAGATGTTCTTGGCACAGGGCTATCACAAAACCACGCTGCGTGAGGTTGCCGCGGAGTCGGGGATTGCGTACAGCTCGCTGATCAATATTTTTGGCTCAAAGGAGGGCATTCTTGCCGAATTGGTCGCCTACGTGCTGGAAGGGCAGTTTGCCGCCACCGCACGAATGCTCGTAGGGAAAACTGAGGATAAGATCCTGTTTTACGCTGCTGAAACCACCTTGCAGCTTTACATGGCGGAAAGTCACGAGCATATTCGGGAAATGTACGCCGTGTCCTATTCGCTTCCTGAAACCTCTTTCGTCATTTATGACACCATTACGGGAAAGTTGCAGGAAATTTTCCGCGAGCATCTGCCGCATTTGGAAGAGCGAGATTTTTACTGTCTTGAACTTGCATCGGGCGGTATCATGCGTTCCTTTATGACCGTGCCGTGCGACCGCTTCTTTACCATGGACATGAAGGTGCGCGCCTTCTTGCAAGCCACCTTTCGCGTCTATCTCGTGTCCGAGGAAGAGATCGAGCGTGCGATCGCCTTCGTTTTCGGGTTCGATTTCAAAGCCGCCGCCGAGAAGGTGATCGGCCAAATGCTGGCTTTCCTTGAATCCAAAACCTAATAAATAGGAGAATTTACCATGAAAAAACTATTTGCGCTGATCCTTGTTTTGTGTCTTATGCTCCCCCTTCTGGTCTCCTGCAACGGCGGAGATGGCGGAGACGTCATCACCAGCCTGCCGGAATGGATGAACGGTAAGGACGCCCTTCGCCTGATGCTGGCAAACGAGCGCCTGGATGTCACCCAGCTGAAAGATGCCGAAAACATCTTCGCAACCGGCGCCGAGGTGCTGGAAAATCTGGAGACCATGTCCGTGGAAAGCCTTGCACAGTACGACTACGCCGCGCCGCTTGGCGTCAAGCCCATTGTAGATAAAAGAGTGACCGCTACGGACGGCAGCGTTCTGGAAATTGACGGACAGATCTACAAATTCAAGAGCTTTGCGGAGTATTCCAACTCCTACGACTATTTTAAGAATCTGACGAACGGTGTAGCCTCGACGGCAGAGCAGGGCGCTGAGCTGATCGACAACGTGAAAAAATATGTTCGCGCCGTGGACGTGTGGGTAGCCCAAGGTCATATTCAATATTATCTGCACGTGGAGGAGAACAGTGAAACGCTGATCTCCCGCTACGTAGACGGTAGTACTTTCACGCAGTACGAGATCTGCCGTCGCACCAAGGGCGAGGACGGCCTCAATATCTACGAGATCTACATCGGAAACGATATCGGCGAGACCGTGATGACCTATATCCCCGGCAGAAAGTGCGAGTATTCGCACCGCTCCATCGCAACGGATTTCGACCACAATTTCCTTGCCGAGAACACCAAGGGATACTGGGAGGTCGTGGACATCAATAAGGCTCCCCAGCATTATAACGTGTCCTGTATGGTCATCAAGGATGATATCTGCTACGATGCTATGTATAACCCCACTGCTGTAAGGGATTATGACGGAAGGGTGGAAAAGATCGAAGGATACATCAGCATGTTAAAGGTCATCAGCTCGGACAGAAAGACCGATATTATGAATATCATGCAGTACACCGATTCTACGGATATAACGGTTGCCCTGCAAGCCTTTTCGGGTTATTCTCATATCGAATATTCTGCCGACTCTGTATCCTTTGACGGATCGGTTTGTGAGCCGAACGACTACGGTACGGTGGTCCTTAACAATGGTATGCGGTTGTCCGACGGAATGCAGCTGCTTGACGGAAAGGTCGACGTCGGGCGCGTATTCGTGAGACATCAGCACAAGGAAGATGACCTAGACGGGTACGTGCCCGAGTTGGAGCTCTCGATCCGTGCGGAGGATGGTGAAACGTGGCAGGACGTATTCCGCGAATTTCTGTCGCTCACCGGGCTTTCCTGCACACGTGATATGCGACAGGTCGAGGCAGGTATCGCACAGGCATACCGCGAGCTGGAATCCTTCACCAAGTATCATAAATGGAATAACAACCTGATCGTCTCCGAGGATACACTTGCCGAGGGATACAAGATCTTGGATGCAAGATTCAAGGCTTCTGCGGCGATCTATACCGCCGTCAAGGACACCGAGGTGATCGATTATTCCAACCGCGATAAGATCGAGCTCCGCATCCCCTTCGCTCCCATCACTGCGATGACCGCTACCTCGGTGACGGCAGAGGGTCTGTACGTGATGGTGGAGGATATCTCCCTGACCGTGGAGGACACGATGCTATTCGTTGTGGGCGAGCCATATGCCGTGCATTTCGCCATGGTTGGTGTTGGCAGCAGCAATCAGGGGCTTGTACACATTCCGTATGAAAATGCCCGTGAATTCGTGTATAGCGGCGAGGACAGCTTCACCGTTACCGGCTCGGCAGATTTCGATATTCCGTTCCTCGATGTCGGAGAATATACGCTCGTCGCCTATATTTCCACCGCAGACGGCATCCGCACCAGCGCTTATCGCGCCGTGGATGTGGATTCGGTCGTTTTCGAGAAGTGGTCTGACGAGAATATTTCCGCTCTGGCACAGCGCACCGCAAACGGCGAGCTGCACGTCACCTATGCGGAGAATCCCGACATTTATGTTCCGCTGGATCAGACGGTCTTTGCTTCCTACGAAACGATGATGGAGGCGTTCCGTGAGGCAGCCTATGACTACGGCTACATCGATGACGGAACCGCTCCCGAGCTGCAAGGTGAAAACGGTGAGTGGATAGCCGTTACCGATCCGTCCGCTCCGCTTGCATACGGTACCTGGCGCGTCAAGTACGTCATCCGTAACGGTACCGCTGTCCGGGAGGGATACATTCGCTCGCAATACTTAACCCCCGGTGGGGAATGATTTCAATAGGCGCTCCTGCGCGGCCAAGCCGCGCAGAAGTTTTTTGTACAATAAATTGAAACTTTTGAATATTTTATCTCCAAACTCTTGACAATACAAAGACAAAGTGGTATAATGTAAAAGCTTGCTATGGGGTAACTATGCCTATTTGTAAGTGCTACGTATATAACCGTTGCCCGTTCTGGACAGGCACCGACTATATAAGATATTTTTTGAAGAAGGAGGAGAAACATGCCAACCTTTAACCAGCTCGTTAAAAACGGCCGCTCTAAATCGACGTACAAGTCCAAGACGCCGGTTCTGCAAAGAGGCTTCAACGCCCTTGACAACCGTCCTACGGACCAAAGCTCGCCGCAGAAGAGAGGCGTTTGCACGAAGGTTACTACCACCAGTCCGAAGAAGCCGAACTCTGCTCTTCGTAAGATTGCAAGAGTACGTCTTACCAACGGCATGGAGGCCACGACCTACATTCCCGGTATCGGCCACAACCTGCAGGAACACTCGGTTGTCCTGATCCGCGGCGGTCGTGTACGTGACCTACCTGGTGTTCGTTATCACATTATTCGTGGTAAGCTGGACGCACAGGGCGTTGCAAACCGCAAACAGGGACGCTCCAAGTACGGTGCTAAGCGTCCGAAGAAGTAAAGCATTCCCATAAGGGGAAGTTATGTTTGTGCGTCATCAGTGTGCTGTAATTGTGTGTTATCTCCCGATTATAGACTGACGAGCACTTACGGAAGCTTGCTTTCGAGTACCGATGATATCATCATAATTAATGAAGGAGGGAAGTACAGTGCCAAGAAGAGGTCAGATTTCCAAGAGAAGCGTATTGCCGGATCCCGTGTACCGTTCCGAGCTTGTCACCAAGCTGATCAACAACATCATGCTGGACGGCAAGAAGGGTGTTGCACAGAAGATCGTGTACGACGCATTCGCGATGGTCGAAGCACAGTCCGGTCAGAACGCTCTCGAAGTGTTCACCGCTGCTCTTGAAAATGTAATGCCGGTTCTGGAGGTTAAGGCTCGCCGCGTTGGCGGTTCTAACTACCAGGTACCGATGGAGGTTCGGGCGGAGCGCCGCCAGACCCTCGGTCTTCGTTGGATCACCAGCTATTCCAGATCGCGCGGTGAAAAGACGATGGCTGAAAGACTTGCAGCCGAGATCCTCGACGCGAAGGCCGGCATGGGCGGTTCTTTCAAGAAGAAAGAAGAAACCCATCGTATGGCTGAAGCGAACAAGGCTTTCGCTCACTACAGATTCTAATTTACCGTTATAAAACAAGGAGGATAAAAAGATGGCAAGAGACGTTTCCCTTGCGCAAACCCGTAATATCGGTATCATGGCGCACATCGATGCCGGTAAAACGACCACCACTGAACGAATCTTGTTCTATACCGGTAAAACGCACCGCATCGGCGAAACGCATGACGGTACCGCCACCATGGACTGGATGGCACAGGAGCAGGAGCGTGGTATCACCATCACGTCCGCTGCTACCACCTGCTACTGGATCCCTACGGAGTGCCAGGCCAAAGCCGCTACCGATGCAGCTTATAAGAAAGCAAATCAGTACCGGATCAACATCATCGATACCCCCGGTCACGTGGACTTCACCGTGGAGGTTGAGCGTTCGCTTCGCGTGCTCGACGGTTCCGTAACGGTATTCTGCGCGAAGGGTGGTGTTGAGCCCCAGTCTGAAACCGTTTGGCGTCAGGCTGATAAGTACGGCGTTCCGAGAATGGCGTACGTCAACAAGATGGACATCACCGGTGCAAACTTCTTCCGCGTTATCTCCATGATGAAGGAAAGACTCCACGCTCATCCGGTTGCTATCCAGCTCCCGATCGGCGCAGAGAACACCTTCCGCGGCATTGTGGACCTCATGGAGATGAAGGCGGACGTGTACTACGACGATCAAGGTAAGGACATGCGTGTGGAGGAAATCCCTGCCGACATGCTCGAAATGGCCGAAGAGTATCGCGCCGAAATGGTAGAAGCGATTTGCGAGACCGATGAGGATTTGTTCGAAAAATATTGCAATGGCGACGAGATCACCGTTGCCGAGTTGAAAAAGGCGCTTCGCGCTGCTTGCATCGACAACAAGCTCGTTCCCGTCGTTTGCGGTACTTCTTACAAGAATAAGGGCGTTCAGAAGATGCTTGACGCGGTCATCGACTACATGCCCGCCCCCACCGACATTCCCGCTATCCGCGGTGTCAACCCCGAGACCGGTGAAGAGGAGGAGCGTCCCGCTTCCGATTCCGAGCCCTTCTCCGCGCTGGCATTTAAGATCGCAACCGACCCGTTCGTTGGTAAGTTGTGCTTCTTCCGCGTATATTCCGGCTCTGTCGAAAAGGGAACCGCTGTGTACAACTCCACCAAGGATAAGGAAGAGCGTTTCGGCCGTATTCTGCAGATGCACTCCAACGACCGTACCGATATCGACGCGGTCTACACCGGTGACATCGCAGCTGCCATCGGCGTGCGTTACACCACCACGGGTGATACCTTCTGCGATGAGAAGCACCCCGTTATCCTGGAGTCGATGGAATTCCCGGAGCCTGTTATCCGCGTAGCCATCGAGCCCAAGACCAAGGCAGGTCAGGAAAAGATGGGTATTGCCCTTGCGAAGCTCGCAGAGGAAGATCCGACCTTCCGCACCTACACGGATGAGGAGACCAGCCAGACCATCATCGCCGGTATGGGTGAGCTTCACCTCGAGATCATCGTTGACCGTCTGCTTCGTGAATTCAAGGTAGAGGCAAACGTTGGTAACCCGCAGGTTGCTTACAAGGAAACCATCCGCAAAAAGGTCGATCAGGAAACCAAGTATGCTCGTCAGTCCGGTGGTAAGGGTCAGTACGGTCACGTCAAGATCACCGTCGAGCCCAACGAGTCCGGCAAGGGCTATGAGTTTGTCAACGCCGTTACCGGTGGCGCGATCCCGAAGGAATATATCCCCGCGGTCGATGCCGGTATCCAGGGCGCTATGCAGACCGGTGTTCTGGCAGGCTACAACGTCGTGGACGTAAAGGTTACCCTCTACGATGGTACCTACCACGAGGTCGACTCCTCGGAAATGGCGTTTAAGATCGCCGGCTCTATGGCTTTCAAGGAAGCTATGAAGAAGGCAAACGCCGTTCTGCTTGAACCTGTGATGAAGGTTAATGTAACCATCCCCGATGACTACATGGGCGATGTTATCGGCGACCTCAACTCCCGCCGCGGTGCCATCGAGTCGATGGAGCCCGTTTCCGGCGGTCAGCAGGTTACGGCAAACGTACCGCTGGGTGAGATGTTCGGTTATGCAACCGCGCTCCGTTCCAGAACCCAGGGCCGTGGCGTTTACGCCATGGAGCCTAACGGCTTCGCAGAAGTGCCGAAGTCCATTCAGGAAGAAATCATTAAGAGTCGCGCAAAGAACGACTGATCTTCTCCCGTTTCCCCGCGCAAGGAGTTGCGCCTGAATATCAAAAAATAAAAAATAATATCTTAGGAGGATATTGCAATGGCAAAGGCTAAATTTGAAAAAACCAAACCGCACGTTAACATTGGTACCATTGGTCACGTTGACCACGGCAAAACCACTCTGACTGCTGCTATCACTAAGTTCCTCTCCCTGGGCGATGCAAACATCGATTTCATGGCATACGACCAGATCGATAACGCTCCCGAGGAAAGAGCTCGTGGTATCACAATCAACACCCGTCACGTTGAGTATCAGACTGACGCTCGTCACTATGCTCACGTCGACTGCCCGGGCCACGCCGACTATATCAAGAACATGATCACCGGTGCTGCTCAGATGGACGGTGCTATCCTCGTAGTTGCCGGTACCGACGGCCCTCTGCAGCAGACCCGCGAGCACGTTCTGCTTGCTCGTCAGGTAGGCGTTCCCGCCATCGTTGTATTCATGAACAAGTGCGACATCGTTGACGACGTTGAGCTTCTCGACCTCGTTGAAATGGAGATCCGCGACCTGCTCAGCGAGTACGAATTCCCGGGCGATGATACCCCCATCATCCGTGGTTCCGCTCGTGTAGCGCTGGAATCCGCTAACCGCGATGCTTCCGCTCCCGAGTACGCTTGCATCAAGGAGCTGATGGACGCTGTTGACAGCTACATTCCCACTCCTGCAAGAAATGACGATATGCCCTTCCTGATGCCCGTTGAGGACGTCTTCTCTATCTCCGGCCGTGGTACCGTTGCTACCGGTCGTGTAGAGCGTGGTATCATCAAGATGAACGAGCCTGTTGAGATCGTTGGTATCAAGGAGACCAAGTCCACCGTTGTTACTGGCATCGAGATGTTCCATAAGCTCATGGACTTCGCTGAAGCCGGCGATAACATCGGTGCTCTGCTCCGTGGTATCCAGAAGAACGAGATTGAGCGTGGTCAGGTTCTCTGCAAGCCCGGTTCCGTTAACCCCCACACCAAGTTCGAGGGCCAGGTTTACGTTCTGACTGAGAAAGAGGGCGGTCGTCAGAAGCCCTTCTTCTCCGGCTACCGTCCGCAGTTCTACTTCAGAACCACTGACGTTACCGGTATCATCAATCTTCCCGCTGACGTTGAGATGTGCCGCCCCGGCGACAACGTTAAGATGACCGTTGAGCTGATCACCCCCATCGCTTGCGAGCAGGGTCTGCGTTTTGCTATCCGTGAGGGTGGTAGAACCGTTGGTTCCGGCGTCGTTGTTGAGATCATTGACTAATTGACGCAAAAAATGCCGAGTGCAACGCGCTCGGCATTTTCCAAAAAACAAAATAAATATAAGTCTTTGGGGTTTGGTGAAATTCCATACCGGTGGTATAGTCCACGAACGCGCAGAGGTCCTGCGTGCCGAACGGGTGCAATTCCCGTACCGACGGTGGCACAAGAGTGCCGAAAGTCCGGAAGAGAGAAGACATGGCAAAAAGCCCCATGACGGGATCATATCCCATCGTGGGGTTTCTTTGTTTTCCCCTGGGCGGAAAGGTATATTATGGAGATCCATACCAAAAAAACCTTGCGCTACATAACCAAGATCGGTATTTTATCAGCAATGGCTTTTGTGCTGATGCTGTTCGAATTTCCGCTTCTGTTTCTCGCCCCCTCCTTTTACGAGCTGAATTTTAGCGACGTGGTCGCCCTTGTCGGTAGCTTCGCCATGGGCCCGCTTGCCGGTGTTTTGATCGAGTTCTTCAAGATCCTTCTCAACATCATCGTCACAGGCTCAGATACCGCCTTCGTCGGTGAGTTTTCCAACTTCGTCATGGGGTGCGCCCTCGTGCTCCCCGCTGCCTTCTTGTATCAGCATCGCAAAACCCTGCGTATGGCAGTGGTCGGCATGCTGGTTGGCACACTCGTGCTCGCGGTGGTCAGTGGTCTGCTCAACTATTTCGTCATGATCCCCATGTACAGCAACCTGTACGGTGCGCCGATCGAGGCGATCGTCGGCATGGGTGCCAAGATCAACCCCGCCATCGGCAATCTATGGACGCTGGTTCTTTTGGCGGTCGTACCCTTTAATCTAATCAAGGGTGTTGCTTGCGCGATCCTCACCTTCTTCCTCTACAAGCGGGTGTCGCCGCTGTTGCACAAGTAAAAAAAGAAGTCGGTCTGTGACCGACTTCTTTTTTTATTATTCACCGGTATAATTGTAAACAACATTGACAGTGGAAAGATAACTGCCAAGGCCAGAAATGGAATTCCACTGTGTCTCGGAGCCGCGATAATAGATCGTTTCAAGATAATTGGATTTTATATTAACGATCTGGGTAACGCTTGTTGGGACGATCATGCTTTTTACGCCGCAATTCGCAAAGCCGCTTAAATAGGTAAGGCTGTCGGGTAGAAGAACGGTGGTCAGCTTGAAGCATCCGCTGAAAGCGTCCAAGCCAATTCGGTCAAGAGTGCTGTTTTTACCGAAATCGACCGTTTCAAGAGCTGTGCATGCCCAAAAACACTCCTTGTCGATATATTCGATTTGGCTGTTATCTTCAAACACAATACTCTTAAGAGAAGTGCATTTTTCAAAGACCTTTCCGTAGATAGCGGTTGTCTTGAGAGGATCATATCCAATCCGCTTAAGAGAGGAAGGAAATGTGATCGTCTCTAGCGAAGAGCATTCACGGAAGGCCCACCAGCCGATCCCCTGGAGATTACTTCCCGCTTCAAAGGTGACGGACTTCAGATTGCCGCAGTTCATAAAGACCTCGCCACCGATGCTTTCTACATCCTTGGATATGATAATATCCGTGATCGTCTGGCATTCTCTGAAGGATTTGTAGTCCAGGGTCGTGATGCCCGCAGGAACAACGAAGGGCATCGTTTTCTTGCCGTATGCGTAGTGGATCAGCCTTTTGCCGTCCTTGGTGCAAAGGCAACCGTCAATGGACGTGTAGGTGGTGTTGGCAGGGTCAACCGTGATCTCCTCGATCCCCTCGGAGGCAAGAGCCATTTCGCCGATCCACGTGATGGTGGCGGAAACGTGGAAGCTGGTCAGCTTCGTGTTTTGGAAAACGGAGTTTGCGATTTGCTTCAACGCAGAGCCATCGGCCAAATCTACCCGTTCAAGATTGGTGCAATTCATGAAGGCTTCTTTGTTGATGGCGCGCACGGTAGCGGGAATGAACACTCCCGTGACGGTCTTCTTTCCCTTAAAGGCCTTGGAGTCAATTCCTACAACAGGCTTGCCGTTGTGCATTTCGGGAATGATGATGTAGCCCTTGGCAGAACCAAGACCGGTCACCCAATATTCGGTGTCTTTATTGGCAAGCTTGTAGGTCAGCCCCTCGGTATAGGTGATTTTGGTATAGCCGCACGCACACGCGTTGTCCACCAAGGTATGCTCTGCATAGTCCTTGCCCTCGCCCTCGCAGCCGCAAGTGAAGGCGTACCAGTGGTGCGTGTCGTTATATTGGATCTCCGCCTCGTAGGTGTGCGGGAGCAGCTCAGTCGTGACGGTCTTTTCCTTTTCGCATGCCGTGCAGACGTATTGCTCCTCGCCCGTTTCGCGGCAGGAAGCTTCCTTGAGCACCTGTGCTTCGCCCCATGTGTGCGCTGCGGAATCCTTCTTTTCACCGCACAAGGAGCACTCGTACCAGTGATTGCTACCATCGGTTACATAGGAATCCGAGAATTGATGCTCGCAAGTGGGGGAATCGCCCGCGGGAGGTGTCTCACCCGCAGGGGGCGTTTCGCCCGCAGGAGGCGCGGTGGGCTCGTCGCACGCAACGAAGCAAGCAATAATCGCGAGCAGTAATACGGTAAGCAATAAGAACTTTTTCATAGCGGTCTCCTTTTTATATACTACCCGCCGTCAGGCGGATAAGCAGATCAATGTCGTCCGGCTGAACTTGTGCCTTGTTTGCCGCACGGTTGCGGCGGATCTCGCCGCATTTGTCGCAGCGGTGAATGATAATGTATCCCTTTTTGGGGTCGGGTTCTACGCGGATGGGGCGGAGAATGCCACCGCAGGAGTTTTGTCGGTCGCCAGGCAGAATATCCACGTGCAACGAGCAAAGACAGCGCGGGCAATGGTTGCGCGAGCTGTATCCGAGCGGTTTGACCTCAAAGCCGCAGTTCTGACAGATGAAGCCGTCATCATTCTTTTGAAAGCGTTTGGTTTCCATGAAAACACCTGCTTTTGATAATTTTACGCAAAGGGCGCATACTGTATAGGGAAAAGGAGTTGTGATTATGAACAAAAAACAACAGTATGCAACGCTGTTTCTCTGTGCGATCCTTGTTGCATCCCTTTTGATGGCGCCGATCAATGCCGCCCGTATCCGTCCCGCGCACCTGCTCGAGGGGCTTTTTCCCGACAAGGCACTCCCCTCGGTCGAGGACGAAAGCATCTCAAGTGATCCCGCAGATGGTATGCCCGAGGACGAGCGCCAGGGAGAACGGTTCGGTGACAAAAGCGGTGTCAAGGAGCGTGCGGCGTCGGGGGAGGATTCGCAAGCAGTTGACGAAAACAGCAGGGAAGGGGGAATATCTGTATGGATGGCAGTGCTGGTCGTTTGCCTGGCCGCCACCGCAGTTGTCGTGGCTGTGATCTACCTCGTTCCCCGCAAAAATCGGGACAGCTGCGACAGATAAGACACGTATGTTGGCTTTGGCTATCGCCAAAGCCATTTTTATTTTCCTACGCAAAAGCGGCGAAAAATCTCAGAAATGATCTCGTCGCTGACCGTGCGGCCGCAGAGCTCCGAAAAGGCGGCAAGCCCCTGCTCCAGATCGCTTGATGCGATGTCTGCGGGAAGCCCGCAGGCAAAAGCATCACGCGCGCGGCAGATTGCATCACGGGCGCGGGAAAGTGCGGCAAACTGCCGTGCGGACGCGATGACCGCATCCTCACCCAGATGGATCTTTTCGTCGGTAAACAACCGCGTTATCAGCTCGGAAAGGGCATCCAGCCCCTCGCCCGTCTTAGCGGAAATAGGCAAAACATGCTCAAAATCCGCAAACGCATCCAGGGAAAGCACCTGTGCGAGGTCGGTCTTGTTTTGTAAGATGACCACGCATCCGGCCGCCGTTTTCAGGAAAGCAAGCAGCTCTCGTTCCTCCTCCGTAAGAGGTCGGGATCCGTCAAAGACGGCAAGCAGCAGCTCGGCCTCCTCCATCTTCGTGCGCGAGCGGTCAACGCCGATGCGCTCTACGGGGTCGGTGGCATCTCGCAGCCCCGCCGTGTCCGACAGACGAAGCATCACCGAGCCGAGCGGCACGGTTGAAGAAAGCACATCGCGGGTCGTTCCCGCATGCTCGGTCACGATGGCCAGATCCTCGCCGCACAGGACATTGTATAGGGCACTTTTGCCCACGTTGGGCGCGCCGCACAGAACGGTCGGAATGCCCTCTGCCACCGCGCGTCCGGTACGATAGGTGGCAAGCAGACTGTCCGCCCGTGCGGTGATGTCCGCAAGCGAGAAAAGGATCTCGTCGTTCGATAGATCCGCCAAATCCTCCTCCGGATAGTCAATTTTGGCATATAATGAGCTGATTAAAGTTAAAAGTGCATTGTGAAGCTCGTCCAGCTCGCGTGAAAGGCGCGTGCGCGCAGTAGCGGCAGAAAGGCGTATGCCCGCGCGACTCTTGGCCTCGAGCAGATTGCCGATGGCCTCCGCCTCGGTAAGTGAAAGCCGACCCGACAGCATCGCGCGACGGGTAAATTCCCCCGCCTCGGCCTGCTCCGCGCCCGCGGCAAACAGGGCGGCCAACACCGTTTCGGTCAGGAGAATGCCGCCGTGACAGGAGATCTCCACCGTGTCCTCGCCCGTATAGGAATGGGGCGCACGGAATACGGTGATGATGGCATCGTCAATGGGGGCACCCTCAAAGATTACGTCGCCGTAGGCGGCATGGCGGCTTGGTAGCTCGGACAGGGGATTGTCGCTTCGCAAAATGAAGCAACGCGTGGCGATCTCAATCGCGCGCGGCCCCGACATCCGAATAAGCGCGACCCCACCCTTACCGGGTGGGGTCGAGAGTGCCGCAATTGTCGTTTCGGCGTTATACATGTTCATCTGCTACCGCTTTATCAACGGGGTAGATCACGACCTTGCGGTTGTTATCCGAGCCGACGGAGTTGGTGGATACACCGGCGATCCCCTGAACCTCGGAGTGGATAATGCGACGCTCGTAGGCATTCATCGGCTCCAGCATGACGTTGCGGTTGTTTTTGAGAGCCTTGGCAGCCATGCGACGCGCCAGTGCACGCAGGGTATCCTCACGCTTTGCACGGTAGCCCTCGATGTCCACGGTCACGTGGTCGTGCAGACGCTCGCCGTTGATGTTTTTCTTGGAGCAGGCAAGGTTGGACAGATATTGCAGGGCATCCAGCGTCTCGCCGTGGTGACCGATCAGCATGCCGGCATCCTCGCCGTCGATGCAGATGCGTCTGCCGCCCTCGTCTTGACGGTACAGGGTGGCGTTTGCGTTGATACCCAGGTTGGCGATTAGGCGGTTTACGAAATCAAAGGAACGATCCTCGCCCTCGGCGACCTCGATCTTGGTCAGAATGACCTCGGCCTCGGTTTTCATGGGCTCGCGGGTGGGGGCAGGTTCCTTCGGCGCCTTGGCCTCGTCGTTCTTCTTCTGACGGCGGGGTCTTTGGGGTGCGTCGGGCAGTTCGATGGTGGCCTTCACCTTGGCAGGCTTGGCACCGATGCCGAGAAAGCCCTTGGTGGGGAAGTCCAGCACTTCGTATTCAATGGTATCGGTTTCGGATGCACCCAGAAGCGTAGCGGCATTGGCTTGTGCTTCTTGGATATCCTTACCGGTCGCAATAATTTCTCTTTTCACGGTGGCAGTCCTTTCTTACAATTTATCAATTCTCGTTCTTGTCGTCTTTTTTCGGGGCAGCCTCGATGCCGGCGATCGGTTTGGCGTGCTTCTTTTTTGAGGGTGTCTTGGGCTCCTCGGGAATATCATCGTCATCGATGTGGTGCAGGGAACGGCGCGGGGGTAGATGATCGCTGTACGTGCGGTTGCTCTTGGCATGCGAGGCCTTCATCTGCTTCTCATACTCACGGATCTCTTCCTCCGTGTAGGTCGGCAGGGGCATCACCTTGGACATGATCAGCGTCTGGATGATGGAGAACACGTAGCCCATCAGCCAGTAGAAGCCGACGGCGGCGGGAACGGTAAACGCGATCCACACGCCCATTAGCGGCATAGTCAAATCCATGATACGATTGGATGCCTTTGCCTCGGGGGTGCTTGCTGCGGCGGCCATGCTCGGGTTGACCCAACGGGTCACCTTCATGGACAGATAGGAAAGCGCGGCGGTTAGGATCGGGATCAGAAGCAACCAGTTCCAGGCAATACTCGGCGTCATGCTCAAGTCGACCGCCCCGTTGAACAAGGTCATGTCGGGCAATTCAATGCCTGCGGGCAGGGTAATGTCAAGACCGTGCTCACGGATAGCGTGAAGCAGGGAAAGCTGCTCTGCTGCATCCACGGAAAATTCCGTGTTGGTCACACCCTGGAAGCTGTTGACCTGATTGACGATGTTCGTCAGAGCATCGTTACTGATGTTCAGCATATAGGTCAGCGGCTTACGGATTACCTGATACAGACCCATCAGCACGGGAAGCTGAATAAGCAGGGGCAAGCAACCCGAGAAGGGAGAATAGCCCTCCTTCTGTTGTAGCTCCAAGATCTCCTGCTGCTTCTGCTGCAAGGCATCACGGTCGGTGCGGTTCTGGTACTTTTTCTCGATAATGGCGATCTTAGGGCGGAGCTTCGCACCCTTGATCTGGGTTCTTTGCTGTTGGATCGCCATGGGGATCATGACGATCTTTACCAACAGGGCAAACAGGATCAGCGCCAGCAGGTAACTGCCCGTCCAGTTGTAGAACAACTGCATGGGGTATTTGAATATGTTGGCGATGAAATCAAAAATGGCGGTCATAATTCCTTTTCCTTTGTTTTTTCTTGTTCCTCGTCCGGCCTCACCGTGATCGGCACGCGCTTCGGCCTCTTCGGCGGTACGGGATCATAACCCGGACGGCCAAAGGGATTGCAACGCATAAGTCGCCACACCGTTAATCCAAATCCCACGAAAAACCCGCGCGTCTCGAATGCCTCGAGTGCATAAGCGGAGCAGGATGGGGTAAACCTGCAACAGCGCGGCTTGAGGGGGGAAATGAATTTGCGGTAAAAACGGATAAGTCCGATGAACAGATATTTCACGATGCGATCATCCCAAGCTGCGTAAAGGCGGAGAAAAGATCCTTCGCAAGCTCGGTCGATTTCATGGTCACGGCAGCCTCACGCGCGGCGATCACCAAGAGAAACCCCGTCTTCACGCGTACCTCGCGTGCTACTTGGCGGTATGCCTCGCGCAGAATGCGCTTGGTGCGGTTGCGCGCTACGGCTCCGCCCAGCTTTTTGGTAACGGTCAGACCGATGCGGTTCACCTTGACCCTTTGCGGATGTGCGCGGCGGAGTCGCTCTGCCGCATAGTCGGGCAGAATATACACCGCAACGCTGCGGGTAACGGCCCGCCTGCCCTTGGAATATGCCTTGGCATACAGATGATTTTCGCAGATTGCTCTGAATTTCAATCCTTTTCACCTGCCTCGATAATAAAGCAAAACCCCGATAAGACACGTCGCGTGATTATCGGGAGTTTGATATTGTCACCCCGGGTGACGTTTGAAAAAGCAAAGCGGTCGCTTGACAATCAATAAGTGAGCTGAGCTCTTCCCTTTGCGCGTCTTCTCTTAAGAACCTTTCTACCGTTGGCGGTAGCCATTCTCTTGCGGAAGCCATGCTCTTTTTTTCTCTGACGTTTCTTGGGCTGATAAGTTCTGATCATAGCAAAGATCCCTCCTTTATATTTGAATGCCGCGGCTAAAACCGCGACTACGCGGCATATTCCCAATAAGGCACGCTATATTATACCAATAAATTCACCAAATGTCAATAGAAAAAGCAAAAAAATATCCCTCTTTGCCATCAAAAACCGAAAAAAGAGAACCGAGCGCAGATTCATGTGCTCGGTTCTCTTTTCATTCCACCGGAGTGGAAGAGGGATCCGCGACTTCTTTTTTAGCTTCCCCCGCCGATTTCTGGGAACGGCGCGGGCGGCGACGGCGTGCGGTAGCGGATTCCTTCAGTCGCCTTTTGTAGTCCTTCTCGCTCGCCTCGTCGGCGGCAAGAATGGTGCATTTTGCGCGCCAGGTGCCGTTGAAATTGCGGACAAGGCGCAGCCGGAGAAAGGACTTGCCATGCTGCGGGCAAGACAGGAGTACGGAGTAGCGTTGACCCTTGGAGTGCAGCATCTTGTCAAGCGGTGTAAGAGGCTCGGAACAGAACGGGCATACGGGGGCGGTCACGGTCTTGTGCTTCAGAATGTCCTCGGGGGTAGGGAAGCCTCTCTCGCCCGCATCGGCATCGCCGATCACAAGAGAAAAGAGCTCCTCGCCCTGTCTTTCGTCGTAGGCGGCGACTCCCTTGGCCACGTCCAACCGCTGTGCCACGAGTGCCGTAAAATAGGCGTCGTTGAGCGCATCGTGGGCGGGCAGGGTCTGCTCGATGCCGAAATGCTCCATAGCAAACTCCAGGGAGCGTTGCGTCTTACTGTTGTCGGTC
Organism: Clostridia bacterium; assembly: GCA_017464805.1. Classification (GTDB taxonomy): domain Bacteria; phylum Bacillota; class Clostridia; order Oscillospirales; family CAG-272; genus UBA1740. The sequence continues at coordinate 59,229 of JAFTYE010000001.1, forward strand.
TGGCGGCCAAAGATCTTTTGCAGATCGTACACGCGGTGCAGCCACGTGCCGTCCAGATGATGCGCGCGCAAATTGTCCTCCAGCATCGGAATGTCGTCGGGTCCCCAAGTCAAGAAAGCAAAATCCTCGCCACACCATTTTTCAAAGCGCTCGATTGCCTCGGGCAGGGGGGTGCCGTGATCCAGCATCGTTTGGGTGATGCCGGTCAGGCGCATGACGTGCCGTTGGATGCTTTTGAAAAATTTGGGCTTAACCGTGATGCGGTAGCTGCCGATGATGTTGAGGTCGTCGTCCAGCTTGACCGCGCCGATCTGAATTACCTCGCCGCGCAGGCGGCATTCCAGTCGCTTTTGCACGGCCAATGCCTTTTGCGCGTACGCTTGATTCCACTCCAGGTCGAGTGAAATGTAATTCATCGCTTCGCTTCTTTCTTCGATTTGTGCATAACACAAAAAACATTATATCACATCGCACCCCCACTTTCAAGGGGTTTTTGAAAAAAGAGGACAAGCGACCCTTGTCCTTTTTCGGCCACCGTCTTGACAAATATCCGAAAATAGTCTATAATACTTTTATTAGAGTACTTTATGAAAGCTTGACAGGAGAGCACTTATGGAAAATGCGAAGAACATTCCCGAGATGTTTGGCTGTATGGTGTTTGGTGACAGTGCCATGCGGGAGCACCTGCCCGAGGAGGTGTACGCCACGCTACGTCGCACCATTCGCCGCGGCGCTCCGCTGGATATCGAGATCGCCAACCCCGTAGCCGATGCCATGAAGGCATGGGCGATCGAGCGTGGGGCGACCCACTATTCGCATTGGTTCCAGCCCTTGACCGGCATCACCGCTGAAAAGCACGACAGCTTTATTGAGCCCGCCTCCGACGGGCAGATCATCATGAAGTTTTCGGGCAAGTCGCTTGTGCGCGGCGAGTCGGACGCCTCCTCTTTCCCGAACGGCGGCCTGCGCGCGACCTTTGAGGCGCGCGGCTACACTGCCTGGGACCCCACCTCGCCCGCCTTCGTGCGTGACAGCACCCTGTATATCCCTACTGTGTTCTGCTCGCTTGGTGGTGACACGCTGGACAAAAAGACCCCCTTGCTTCGCTCGGTTGAGTGCCTGCGCAATTCCGCCAGACGCCTCATGACTCTGTTTGGCAAGACCGATATCGGCACCATCAACCCCACCGTCGGTGCCGAGCAGGAATATTTCCTCATCCCCGAGGAGCTGTTCCGCCAGCGTCTGGACCTTCGCCTGTGCGGCAGAACCCTGTTCGGTGCCCGCCCGCCCAAGGCACAGGAGCTTGGCGACCACTACTTCGGTGCGATCAAGCCCCGCGTCAAGGCCTTCATGGAGGAGCTGGACGAGGAGCTTTGGAAGCTTGGCATCATGGCCAAGACCGAGCATAACGAAGCAGCCCCCTGTCAGCACGAGCTGGCCCCCATCTTCTGCACCACCAACACCGCCTGCGACCACAACCAGCTCACCATGGAAATGATGAAGCGCGTGGCCACCAAGCACGGCCTCGTCTGCCTGCTTCACGAAAAGCCCTTTGCCTACATCAACGGCTCGGGCAAGCATAACAACTGGTCGATCTCTACCTCACACGGCATCAACCTCATGGATCCCGGTGATTCTCCTGCGGATAACGCGCAATTCCTTTTGGTGCTGACCTCCATGATCGCGGCCGTGGACGAATATGCCGACCTGCTCCGCATTTCGGTTGCGGAGGCAGGCAACGACCACCGCCTTGGTGCGGGCGAAGCACCCCCCGCCATCATCTCCGTCTTCCTCGGTGACGAGCTGACCGAGATTCTGGATTGCCTCGCGGAGGGCCGTCCCTATACCAAGCACGACAACGGCAACCTCGATATCGGTGCCAGCGTCCTGCCCAAGCTTCCCAAGGACAACACCGACCGTAACCGCACCTCGCCCTTCGCCTTCACGGGCAACAAGTTTGAGTTCCGTATGCTTGGCTCGGGTGCCTCGATCGCGGATGCCAATACCGTTCTCAATACGATTGCCTCGGAAATGCTCGACCGTATCTCCGACCGCCTGGAAAAGACCGGTGACTTCAAGGCCGAGGTCAAGGCCATCGTGTCCGAAATGTACCGCGACCACCGCCGCGTGGTCTTCAACGGCAACGGATACGGCGAGGAATGGGTGAAGGAAGCCGAAGAGCGAGGCCTGCACAATTTCCCGACTGCCGCCGAGGCTGTGCCGCACCTCGTGGATGCTGAAAACGTCACCCTGTTTGAAAAGCACGGCATCTTCACGGCCACCGAGCTGCAATCCCGTTGCGATATTATGCTGGAAATGATCGCCAAAACCATTGCCATTGAGGCAAGTACCATGCTGGACATGGCGAAAAAGGATATCCGTCCCGCTATCCTCTTCTATGCCGACTCGCTGGCTGCGGGCATGGCTCGCCGCAAAAAGCTGTCCGTTTCCACCATCTCGCGTGCGGAAAAGGAAACGCTTTCTCGACTGACCGCCATCGGTGATGAGATCTACGACGCTATCGCTGCGCTGGAAGAAAAGGCCGCCGCAGCTGCCGCGACCGAGAACCTCGCCGCCCGAGCCCTCGCGTACAGTCGCGACGTCCGCGCCGCCATGACGGCACTTCGCACCGCCGCCGACACCGCCGAAGCACTGGTTTCGCGTGACATTTGGCCTTTCCCGTCCTATACGGATATCCTGTTCTATTAAATAACAAGATCCCCCGGGCTCTGCGCGGGGGATTTCTTCTTTGCTTTCCCTTTTGGGGAAGCCTTCGGGCGAGCAATGTTCGCCCCTGCAAAACGACATAAAAATGGGGCGCGCGGGAGGGGATTCGCACGCCCCAAGGGAGAACAATCGGTCAGACCGCAATGCGGCGGCGGCGCATACGGCCGATCACTTTACCGCAACAGCGAAATTCCGCAAAATTCTCAATGCAAATATCTTGATAGGCGGGGTTCAGCGAACGCAGATATTCCCCGATAAATCGCTTGAAGTATCCCTCGCCGTCCGCGATGAAGATGCCCAGATCTCCGATCTCCACGCGATCCTGGCGGCGCACAAGCAGAATGTCACCCTCGGTGAACTTCGGTTCCATGCTGTTGCCGCTTACGCGCAGGGCAAAGTCCGCGCCAAGCGAAGCCTTGGTGGCACGCACCTCGATATTCTCGCAATAATGATCGTCCAGCTGAACACCCATACCGGCTGATACGGGAAGCATATACAGGGGAAGGGACACCATGCGGATATCCTCGGCCACGTCTTCTGCGGCGTTTGTGTCCACGGAGCCGTATTGGGACAGGTGCTTGTCCATGACGGTTTCGACCAGCTCGCGTCCGTTTTGGTCCAGCCGGCGGTACTTGCCGATCACGCGACGCTCATCCTTGTCAAGCGTGTCGGTCAGATGATCCTCGCCATCTAGCAAACGCCCAATCGGGCAGTCAAAGGCCGCCGCAATGGCCAGTGCCACGGAGAGCTTCGGCTCTACCGTGATGCCTGCCAGGATCTTGTTCAGCGTGCCGAGCGGCACACCACTTTCGCGGCTCAACTGCTCGCTTGTTATGCCCCGCTCGTTTTTCAGTGCCGTGACCCGTTCTGCAAAGCTCATGGTGTTCTCCTTCTGATTTTGTCGGTTGTGGAAAGATTATACCACATGTTTTTTGATTTGTAAAGGGGTTTTTGAAAAATATTTTCCAAAAATGGAAAAATGCCACGCGGTGCGTTGTCCTGCACCGCGTGGCATTGTTTTAGTAATAGTAGGTTACATTGCCGCCAAGCGACATCAGACCCGTGATGATGAGGCCGAGCAGGGCTATGCCGCCTGCCACGAGCAGGGCAATCTTCCATGCTGAGACAGGGAACTTACCTGCCGTTTTGCCCGTTTCGCCGTTAACCATGAACTGATAGGTTTTGTTATGATACCGATAAGAGGCGAGCCACAGGGGGAGCAAGATATGCTTGAACTTGACGTCCGTATAGTGATGGTCGTAGCGCATGCCGCGGTAGGTATCGTAGCCGAGGGTGGATTCCACATGCGCCTCCATCCGCCGCTCCATCACGCGCCGCACCTCGGTAAAGCCCTCGCCCAGTCCCACGCTGTACCGCTCCGCAAAGAAACCGGCCAGATATGCGGGATTATACACATTCAGAACGCAAAGGCTGAACGGCTCTACCTTGGACAGGAGCGCGCGGTCTACCTTTTTGGTTGCGGGACAGGGAAGGTTGTCAAAATCCAGATGCCTGTGCCCGCTGACAGGGTACCAATCGATGCGTGTGCGCGTGCGTGTTTGGGTCTTGCCGTTGACGCGTACCGTATAGGTCTCGATACGCCGTTCACCGCCAAAGCCCGAGAAATCAGTCGAAAGGGAAGCATCAAAGGTGAAATACGGAATGTACATGCCCTGCATCTCGGGGGCGAGAGCCGCTTTTTTGAATTTGCGTGGGGCGAGCCATTGCTTTTTGACCCACGCGGCAAAGGAGGCGTGCGCCTGCGGCTCGGAGATGCGGAAGGGGATCATTGTTTCGGGGGAGATTACCTTTTCGTCCTTCGGTGCCTCGGTGACGTAATGCGAGCCGCAGAACGGACAGGTTGCCGTTACCTTGGCTGCGCCCATCACGGTGTCCGCGCCGCAGGAGGGACAGGTCAGCACCACCTGACCGTATTCTTCCCAGACGGGGGCAGAATAGGCATCCTCTTCGGGGAAGTACAGGTATTCGGGGGCTTCCTTTGCTTCGCTTTTAATCTCTTCCTCACTTTGGCAATATGCACAAAACAACTTTCCGTGGGCGGGGGAATAGGCCATCTGACTGCCGCAACGGCGGCAAGGAAAGCCGTGTGCCTCTGCGGCACGCGGCTCTTTTTCTTCACTGTGCTCAAAATTTTCTTTCATGATAAAGCCCTCTTGCTTGTCGCGCTGTCATATCCGAGGGCGCGGCAGAATAGAATGTTTCAGAACTGCTTCTTCAGCTGCTCCGCGCAGTCGTGGCAGACGAGCTTGCCGTGGAAAAAGACAACCCCGTGCGGGTTGCCGCAAAAGATGCAGCAGGGCTCGTGCTTGGCTAGGACGATCTTATCCCCCTCGACAAAGATCTCCAGCTCGTCGCGGCTTTCGATGCCCAGCGTGTTGCGGATCTCGATGGGAATGACCACGCGCCCCAGCTCGTCAATCTTTCGGACCATACCGGTGGATTTCATACTATATGCCCCCGTTCTTGCAAAAATTCTTCAATATAACATAGAATACCATAAAATGCCAAAAAAGTCAATCCCTTCGACAAAACTCGACCGAGAAAGTTCGACAAAGGAATCAAAAAATGCGGTGTGCCCTGTTCGGGATCGTTTTGTGGGCCGCCTCGGAAAGGAGAACTCATGCGAGCAAGCCTTGCCCGTCTGCTTGCCTGCTTGCCAAAGCACTTATACCGTGAGATTACGCGGATGCAGGAAACAAATGCTGATTTTTGGCAACGGCTGGAGGAGATCCGCCTGCGTGCAGGACATCATGCCGCCCTAACCTTTGACGGTCGCAATTGCCCCCTGCCCATCGTGCTGACAAAGGAGGAGGTGGCCGCTGCCTTTGCGGACATGTGCGATCGTTCCGTCTACGCACACGCCGAAAGCCTGCGTGCAGGCTACGTCAGTGCCTTCGGATTTCGCGTAGGGGTGGCGGGGCGCATAGTCGTGGAGGGCGGTCGGATCCTGACTGTTACCGATGTGACTTCACTCTCCGTCCGCGTGCCGCATCATGTGCCCGGTGCGGGAGAGGCGGCGGTACGCACCTTTTGGGACAGGCACGGGAAGCGCGGTCTCCTTGTCTATTCTCCGCCCGGGGTGGGGAAGACCACCCTGCTCCGCGATGTGGCCTATACCCTGTCCCGCGGGGAACGCGCGTTGCGCGTGGCTCTGATAGACACGCGCGGGGAGCTGTACGGCGAGGAAGTCCCCGTCGCCTGCCAGTTGGATGTTTTGCGTGACTGCCCGATCGCCGAGGGCATCATGATCGCCACGCGCACCCTCTCGCCGCAGCTCATCATCTGTGACGAGATTGGCAGTGAGGCAGAGGCGAATGCCGTGCTGTCAACGGTCGGTTGTGGTGTGCCCATCCTGGCCTCCGCGCACGGCGGAAGTGTGGATGAGATCCGATCGCGCCCGCCCCTTCGCCGGTTGCTGGATGCGAGGGTGTTCGGCGCGGCGGTTGGCATCCGACGAGAAGCGGTTGGGTACGCCTATACCGTTTCCGATCTTGAGGAGGGTGCGGCATGCTACGTTTAAGCGGTGCGGCTCTGATCCTTACGGCATCGCTGCTGCTTGCCGTCTCCCTGTCTGCCTCGGAACAAAAGAAGCTCCGTCGAAGCGAGGGACTTTTGCTCCTTGTTCGTCATATCCGCGAGCAGATTGGGTGCTTTCACGCTCCGCTTCCCGCCATCTGCGCGTCCTTCTCCCACAAGGAGCTGGAGGAGTGCGGCTTTCTTTCGGTCCTGCAACAGGACGGACTTGCCGCCGCGCTCGAAAAGAGCGGCCCCGCCCTCGACCTGTCCGAGGAGGAGCTTCACCCTCTTTTCAGTTTCGCCGACTCACTCGGTCGCGGGCAGACGGAGGGAGAATTGCGGCTTTGTGACCACACGGCAACGGAGCTCGAAAAAACGCTCGCCAAACGGCGTGAAGAACTGCCACGGCGAACCCGTGTGTTGCAAACTCTGTTCGTTTCGGGTGCTCTTATGCTGGTGATCTTGCTGTTTTAATTCAAAAGAGAGGATGGAAAAGAGAATGGATATCAGTCTGGTGTTAAAGGTAGCGGGTGTGGGGCTTCTTGTATCGGTTGCCACGCAGATCTTGTCTCGCACAGGACGGGACGAGCAGGCCATGCTCGTGTCGGTGGCGGGGATCGTTTTGGTGCTGTTGCTTCTGGTTGAGGAGATCGGGCGGCTGTTCAGCCTGATAGAAAGCGTGTTCGGGTTTTGAGCATTCTGCAATGCTGCGCCGCCTGTATCCTCGTTGCTTGTCTTGGGTACATCCTGCGCGGCGTCGGTTCGCGCGGTGCGGCGGCCGTTTCACTTGCGGGCGGGGTGCTGATCCTTTCCATCGCCCTGCCAAAATATGCCCAGCCGATCGTCGCCCTTCTCGAGATGGCGGAGAGTGCGGGACTTTCCGAGGAGCTCTCAGTCGTTCTTCGTATCCTGTTTCTCGGACTACTGGGCAGCATCGCGGCCGATATCTGCCGCGATATGGGAGAAGGAAGCGTTGCCGAGCGGCTTGAGCTGCTGATTCGCGCGGAAATCCTATTGCTCGCCCTGCCGTTTCTCTTGGAGGTCTTTCGCCTCGCCTTCGAGGTGGTCGCATGAAGCGCGCCGCCGTCTTCCTTTCACTCGCCCTTCTGCTCTCTTCCTTATTATGTCTGCCCGTCGGCGCGGTCGATACAGAGGAATATTTTTCCGACTTCTTCGATACCCTGCCCGATGAGGTTAGGGACACTCTCTCGGATGCGGACGAATACGAGGAAGCCGCAGAGCTTGTCGGTGTGGAACGGCTCTTCGCCCTGTTCCTTACCGCCCTGCAGAATGGGATTGACTCTGCCATTCCCTCTCTCCTGCGTCTCCTCGGCATCGCGATCCTGCTTGCACTCCTCTCCCATCTCGCCGCCGACCTACCCGAAAGCTCGGCCGCGGCGGCGCAGGGGGGCATCGGTGTCATCCTCACCTTCCTTTTGTTCCGCTTTGCGGAGGCGGACTTCGCCCGTGCCACCGCTTGCTTGACCGACCTCTCGGAGTTTACAAACGGCCTCATCCCCGTTTTCTTCGGCCTCTTTGCCGCCGGCGGCGGCACCGCCACGGCAACCGCCTCTGCCGCAGGCTTTACCGGCTTCTCTTATCTGATCAAAAGCGTGTGCGTGGCACTTCTACTCCCGCTTTTGCGCCTGCTCTTTGCCTTCACGGCCATCCGTACGGCGGGTGGCAAGCTGAAAACTGAAAGCCTCTTTTCCAGCCTGCGCACCGCCTACGTCACCACCCTCGCTTTTCTCTCGCTGTTGCTCGTCACCTCGCTCGGCTTTCAAAGTAGCCTCGCCGCCTCTGCCGACTCGCTTGCCGCCGGGGCGGTGCGCTTCACCGTCGGTCAGCTCGTTCCCGTGGTCGGCTCCAGCCTGGCAGGCAGCTTGCGTACCGTGGCCGCTTCGCTCTCGCTCGTCAAGGGCACGCTCGGCACGCTCTCGGTCTTTGCTCTCCTTTCCATGCTGCTGCCGCCGCTTGTCGAGCTGCTTCTCCACCGACTTTGCCTCTCCCTCTGCGCCTCCGTCTCCGGCATGCTGGGGAATGAACGGGCGAGAGAAGCCTTCAGTGCCTTTCGTGGCATCTACGACCTCGCCGCCGCCACCCTCGCCGTCTGCCTTGTCCTCTTTATTCTTGTGATCGCCCTGCTTTTGCGGTGCGGCATCGCCATCGCTCCCGCGTGAAAGGAAGCCTATGCAAGAATTTGTCAAAACCCTGCTGCTGGTCAGCGCGATCTGCGCGCTCGCCACGGTTCTGCTGCCCGAAAAGAACAAAAAGCTTCGCCGTGCGGGCGAATTTGCCATCGCCCTGTTCGTTCTCGCCGCCATCGCAAACCCCATCGCCGCCCTGCGAGAATGGCAATTTGATCTCGACTCCCTCCATTACCCCGAGGCCGACCTCCCCGCAGACGACTATACCGGGGACACGTGGTCGGAGCTGGAAAGGGCGGTGGGGGAAGGGATCGCCCGTGACCTCGCTACCCGCTATGGCGTGCGTGAAGCCGATATCTCCGCCGCACCCACGCTCACGCTGGAGAACAACGAGCTGACCATAAGCTCCTTAACCCTGACCTTCTCCGGCACCGCCGCCGCCCTTGACCTCGTCGCCGTTCGAAGCTACGCGCAAGACACCTATTCCACTGCCTGTGAGGTAAAAGCCAATGGCCGATGAAAAGAAAATGAAAATCGGAGCAAAGGAGCTTTTCAAAAAGCCCCTTGTCCTGATCCTTGCCGCCGCGGGAGTGGTGCTTTTGCTCCTCGGCAGCGGCACGACTCCTTCGTCCTCGACCGAAAAAACCACTCTCACCGCTGAAACCGAAAACTACCGTCGTGCTCTGGAAAGCGAGCTGATCACCCTGTGCGAAAAGGTCACGGGGGCAGGGAAGGTCAGCCTCCTGCTCACCCTCGACGGTAGCGAGGAGGCCGTGTATGCCAAGGATGAGAGGCAGAACGGCGGCAGCGATTACGTCGTCAGCTCAGGAGAGGGCCTGCTCCTCTACCACAAGCACCCCACCGTGCTCGGCGTGGCGGTGGTTTGCACGGGTGGCGGCGATCCCAGCGTGCGCGCGGAGCTGACCGCGCTCCTGTCGGCCGCGCTGGGTGTCGGGAGCAATCGCATATATATCACAAGCGGCCAGTCATAAAGGTCGCCCCACACGCATATATTGCAATACCGTTAAAAAATGAATTCTGGGAGGAAACAAACCATGACCAAGGAAAAAATCTTCGGAAAGCAGGGCTTTTTTGCCAAAATCGGAAAGCGCAACCTTTTGATTATCGGCGCAGTGCTTCTCATCGGCGTGGCGGTTTATCTGAACTACGTATGGTTCTATAACCCCACAGGCGACCTCGGCTACGGTGATAACAACATGGAAAATCAGTACGGCGATTCCGCAGGCACAAGCGTCCCCTCGACCGCCGAAACCTACTTCACTTCCGCACAGTTAAGCCGCGAAAAGGCTCGTGACGAGGCCCTGGAGGTCCTGCAGACCGTTGTCAACAGTGAGGACGCCCTGCAGGAGACCAAGGATGCTGCCCTGTCCGATATCTCCCGTATCGCCCTCGATATGGAGCAGGAGGCCAACATCGAAAGCCTCGTGATCGCAAAAGGCTTCTCCAACTGCGTAGCCGTCAAGAACGGCGACAGCGTCAGCGTGATCGTGGAAAGCGATGGCTTGCTCCCGAGCCAGGTGGCACAGATCAAGGAGATTGTCTACGAGCAGACTGGCGTTGCCCCCGTCAGTGTCAAGATCATCGAAAAAGCAACCAATTCCTGAAAAAGTACCCCGTATGTCGTAAAAACCTCGTTTTTTACGACATACGGGGGCTTTTTTTGTTTAATATTCCTGTATAAAGGTCACAATATATAAAAAGGAAGATTTTCGTGAAAAATGTCGAACCCCTTGTCGTCAGTCCCCGCGCCGCGCTCGGCGTGGCCGCGCTCGGCGCGATAGCCTATCCCTCGCTGGAAATTCTGTGGCGCGGCTACTCCCACCCCTCCATGGCGGCGGCGGGAGCCGCCGCCTGTCTGCTCCTCTACCTCCATAACGCCCTATACGCGGGGCAACCGCGGCTGCTGCGCGCCGCGGCCTGTGCCTGGCTCATCCTCCTTGTCGAATTTATCGTCGGGGTCATGGTTAATCTCTTCCTCAATCTCTCCGTCTGGGACTACTCCGCCATGCCCCTCAACCTGCTCGGGCAGATCTGCCCCGCGTACGCCGCCCTCTGGTATCTCCTCGCCCTTGCCTTCATCCTCGTCTTTGATCGCGTCCGGGCAGAGGTGAGAGAAGCCGCTGCCACCGCCTGAAATTTAACAAAAATTTCCCCGCATCGACCGCCGCGGAAAGGGTACAATAAAACCAGGATACACACCGCACCGAGGGAAAACGAAGGGAAACAAAACGGCGTGGCGCGTGTCCGAATACGCACGAAAAAGGAAAACACCACGCCATGCAGAACAAGGAATTGCCCATCGGCTTTGTCGCCGCCATCGTGCAGGACAAGCGGGCAATGCAGAACTTTGCCAAAATGAGTGAAGGAGAACGCGAAGCCGTCCTCCGACGGGCTCGGCAGGCAAAAACGCGGGCGGATATGCAGTTGATCACCGCGTCGCTGTCGGATGCGATCAGCGCAACGGAAGAATACTGACCATTTTCCCTGTGCGGGGAGGACGGAACTGTGCTGTGCCGGTTCCGCCCTCTTTTTTTTGTGCTCCGCTGCGCGGGGCTTGCTTGTATGGTAAAGTACCGCGCCGCCTCATTTCTTCACATGTCGGTCAAGCGGCTCGGGTACATCGATCAGCCCTGCCAAATAATCCAATGATACGTTGTAAAACCGCGCCAGCACGATCACACGCTCAAAGGGAATGGATCGCTTGCAGGATTCGTATTGCGCGTAATAAGATTGCGTTGTCTGTAAAACGGCGGCAATCTCCGACTGCGTCTTGTCATGATCTTCTCGCATGTCTCGCAGCCTTCGATAAAAATGCATGGCTTTTCTCCTTTCCTCATGTGTAACCCACTTATTTTACTATACTTACCGGGGCAACACGTGCCAAAAGTTCATATGCAAACTATCGAATTCATCCCTCACCGCCATCTTACAAAAATATGTAAAATTCACAACATCCGATAAAAATGCACAAAAGAAATACACCAATCTTGTGCAATTTGACAATTGTGGTGAAAAAAACCGAAAAACGCTTGACAAAAGTTCACATGTGAACTATAATATAGAATAGTTCAGAATGCGACTATTGTTTTTTCGTCGCAAAAAAGCTGAAAACATTTTAGAAAAGGAGAAAACCCCATGAAGAAAAGAATCTTATCTCTTTTCCTCGCGGTTGTGATGATCGTGCTGGCAATTCCCGCCGTGATCCTGCCCACGCTCGGCGCAACCCTTGACGTAAGCTACAAGACCGGTTTCTCGGATGCTGAAATTGTAGCGGAAAATGCCAACAAGGAAAATTACCCCACCGGCACGGTTTTCGAATTCCCGAAGGGCTGGGAGATTGGCTCGATGTCCCCCTCCGCTTGGGGCGAAGACTACTACGTCACCAACATTTCCCGCAATAGCGGCGAGTACTTCAACGGTGCTCTCAATAACTGGATGGACGGTGCAGGCGGCGGTGGCTTCTATCTGTCGAACGGCCAGCTCATCGCGTCGATCACCTACATCGACGAGACAGCGGACCTGAACGGCGACGGCTCGACCAGTGCCAACGACCGTACCTTCAGTGCCCTGCGTTCCAACATCCTCGTTCGTTACACCGCGGAGTTTAGCGGTACCGTCTCCATCGACGTTCCCGATCTGGAATTCGTCAACACTTGGAATGCACTGTTCTGCATCCTGGTAAACGGTGAACCCGTTGATCAGTTTGCAGAGGGCTTTGACTATGCCACCGGAGCAGGCTGGTTCACCCCCACGGCAGTCGATTCCACCTCTGCCATCAACGCTATCTCGAATCTGTCCGTCAAGGCAGGCGACACCATCGACTTCGTCTTCCGTGGCACAGGCGTGGATTCTACTAGCGTCGCAGACTTCAACTACAGCAACTGTAAGCGTCTGGCACAGAACTGGGAGTTCGCTGTGACCTACTCCTCACTCGAAATGACCTCCGACGCTGTTGTGTCCACCGACTTCAACCTGTTCAGCAACTTCCCCGTGGAGGACTACAAGAACGCCTATAACGACGGCTACGCATCGACCGTTCAGCCCTCCAAGGACAACAAGTTCGATTACACAGGCAAGGCTTGGCAGCTCGGTTCTCTCAACATGAGCTATGATGAGTCGAAGGTAACGAGCTCCGCTTCGGTCGACGATTACCTCACGCTCGGCACGTCCTTCGCCCCCTACACCTTCGTCGGATCCTCTTCCAGCGCCACTCAGTATTTTATCGTTAACGATAACAATGGTATGAACGGCGCATCCACTACCGGCAAGTCCGGTTCGATCTATGTGCAGTCCATCGGCTCGGGTGCAAGCCTGGATTACAAAATCTCGATGGCTCCCGGTGCCCTGTATGCAGGTTACAACGATAACAACGGTGGGCAGATCACCGTTGAGGGCATCGGCAAGTACTACGACCGTAAGGTAACCGCTTACACCGCTTCCGCCACCATTCGTTACGTGGCACAGTACAGCGGTGCGGCTACCGTGACCATTGACGGCTCCTGGATAAGTGATGCCAACAAGGGCTACGCCTATCTGTGGGTTCTCCACAACGGTGAGCGCATTGCCTCCATTAAGCACGACGGCAACAATGTTGATCTGTCCGTGGATGTGAACCTCAAGGGCGGTGACACGCTGGACTTCGTCTGCGTGGCAGACCCGGTCTACTCCGCTCTCGCTCTCGACTCGACCAACGAAAACTTCTACCGTTCGGACATCACGTCCTTTAACCTCGAGGCTAACCGCCGTACCTTCCGTGTGAACAACATCGGCGTATCCTTTACGTCCGATGTGTTCGGTGTAACGCCCTCTGTATGGAACGGTGCCAACAGCGTTACGCTGAGCTCGACCGCGAACCAGAGCACGACCCTGCCCTTCTTCAGATGGTACGACGCAAACGACACCGCGATTACCGCAGACGCTGCGGCACTCGACACCACCTGCTACGCTGTTGTGAACCCCGACATGCTGACCTGGCTCGGCATCGATGAAACCGAGGCGGAAACCATGACCCTGTCCGATCTGTGGACCGCTTATTGGGCCAAGTTCATGGAAGAGAACAAGCTCAACTATGCCTCCGACCGTTGGCAGATGGTTTCCATCGACAGAAACGGCAACACGCAGGGCATCTACTACACCTTCTGGTGGCACAACAGTCCCATCACCTCGGTAGCGCTTGCGGGCGGTACGACCGATTACGGGTTTGACGGCCAGTACCTCGTCAGTGCCCAGTCCATGACCAACGTTATTGCCGATCTGTGGAACAAGCTGCTTGCCAATGTAGCCACCACCGATAGCGTTGCGGCTGATACCACGGTAGCAAACGTCAGAATGCAGTATGCCGACGCTCTCAAGAATGCCTACAACATCAACTGCTACAGCAACGGCACCTATTCGGCTGCAACCTCCATTCACTACATCCGTCCTACTTCCGGTACGAATTCTTTTACCAACCCCCCTTACGGCGGATACGAGTACACCGTAGCACACACCGGTTTTCTGAACATCACGCTGGATGACATCGTGAACAGAAACGCAGGTACCTTCACGTGGAATATCGCCCACAACGGTGCATACGTGTTTGACGCTGCCCAGACGGCTGACATCACCACCGACACAGGTAAGCAGGCACTGAAGGATGCCATTGCTGCTGTGGACTTGTATGTAGAGAAAGGCGACAAGGTCGTCCTCTGCTTTGCTCGTAACAGCTCTGGCAGCGCAACCTTCTTGAGCCCCACCATCACGGTAATGGAGACTTACGTTCCCGACGTAGAAGCCAGCTCTTCTGTCAAGCTCGTCATCACCGATTCCTATGCCGTGAAGCTGGAAGTCACGCCCGGCACAGCAAACGGTGCGGTTGACGTTCTCGTAGACGATGCAGTCGTGGCAACCCTGAACGCTACGAACGGCTACGCTTACATGCTGAAGAGCGGCATCAAGGTTTCCGAGCTGACCGCTACCACCAGCAGCACCGCTACTTGGGTAACCGACACGGACGGTGTAACCGTTTCCTATAAGCTCCGCGAAGAGGTAAACGGCCACGTGGTAACCGGTGAACTTCGCTCCACCAACACCGACAAGATGCTCGCCTACTACGAGGCAAGCGATGATGCCGAGCTGGCTACCCTCGCTACCGAGATTCGTCACCTCGCCATTGTGACCGAAGCCGTCCTGAACAGGGGTAGCGCAACCGGTGACATGACGTATGACGAGAAGATGCACCTCCGTAACGCTGATACGGCTCTTGCAGCTCTGCTTGAGAATAAGCCCGCATACGGCTACGCAGGTAACGAAGGAAGCTTCTCTTACGTAATTGCCGGTGCAAACGTCAACTACGGTGATAAGATCAGCGTTGTGTTGGTAATCGATGGCCTCAGCGGCGCAGACATCTGGGCGCTGAAGGACGGCTCCTACAAGCTCTCGGCTTACAACAAAGACGGTGAACTTGTTACTTCTGCGACCGAGTTCGCAGGCGTTACCCTCGACAAGGAGTATATCGGTGTCATCGTGGACGTTCCGATCTCCATGTACGATCAGACCATGACCTTCGTGGTAGAGGGTGCTAACGGCGCCGTTTCCGATGCACTGAACTACAGCGTTCAGGCTTGGATGGCGAACAAGTACACCAATACGGCTTCTTGGACCGACTACGTCATTCGTGGTGTCTACAACCTGGGTGTTGCCGCTGCAGCCTATACTAACGCAAACGCTTGATAAGGAGGTAATGAACGATGAAATATGAATCTCCCGCTATCGAACTGGTTAGCGCTATGGATGATACGATCATGACCTCTCTGGAAGGCATGAATGTCGTGGATCTGTGGGATATGCTCGTAGGCGAAGCCTGATCGGGTATATACGCAAACCAAACGAAAATTGCACAAACCAACAGGAACGCCACCGCTCACGGTGGCGTTCTTGCTTTTTCTGCGTGAGGAACAGGCCCTCCTCGGCCGATTTGAAGCGCACTCTTTTCCTCTCGTAGGGACCAGCCGCCGGACAGTCCGCTGTCCTTGCATCGTAGGGCGGGGGTGGTGAAGCGACGCGAGCGCAATGAATGACAATCCGGGGAATTGTCAGAACGCGCGCGTGACCGAGCCGCAGCGAGAAATTGCTCCCGTCGATGGCCGATGATAGAAAACCCGCCGCCAACCATGAAAACCACGCGGTTTTTTCGAATATCTTCCTCCTGTGGAACATTCCGCAAGCAAAAGGATATAAAAGTAAACAAAAAGGGAATAGTGTGTAGCACAATAAATTGACAATCCCCCCAATTTTTAGGTATAATGATATTGCCTATTGTTATGGGCAAATTTTGCCCTTAAAAAACAATTTCAAAAGGAGACTAAACACAATGAGCAAGAAAATCTTATCCCTTCTCCTCGCGGTTGTGATGGTTGTGTTGGCAATTCCCGCCGTAGTATTGCCCGCCTTCGCCGCAACCGAGGTAGAAAGTGGCGGCGCAGCGTCCTCCACCTTCACGGCAACGGATGACATCGTTGCCTACAAGGACGGCTACACCACCACGGGCCAGACCTTTGAGTATGCACAGGCAAACTGGGAAATCGGCGGTCTTTCCGTCACCGATCCGAAGGCCGGATACTATACGGCGAATTATTTTCACGCCACTACCGGTGCTGTGGCTGCTGATAAGAACAGCGCGGCAAACTTCGCGTATTCTTCAAAGGGTGCCGGCTTCTACCTGACCGGTTGGCAGGGTCCCGGTATGCTTTGCTTTTCGGCAGACTATGCCGGAAGCGGCAATGATCGCACCCTGAACGGCCTTCTTAACAACGTTACGGCCCGCTACACGGCTCCCTATACCGGTTCCGTGACCATTGACGTAAGCAAGCTGGTCTTTAAGAACACTTGGTCGGCACTGTTCTGCATTCTCGTGAACGGTGAGCCTGTCGGCCAGTTCGATACCGATGCCTTCGATTACGCTACCGGTGCAGGCTGGCTCGATCCTACCGCTACCGATTCCACCGCTTTGGTGGAGGACATCACCGTAAGCGTAAACGAGGGCGACGTGATCGACTTCGTCGTTCGTGGCTCGGGCGCAGATGCGAGCAACATCGCCACTGTTCAGCCCGGCGAGAGCTTTGTTTACAGCGGCGCAAAGTACGGCTTGAGCGACTGGGGCTTCGGCGTTACCTACAACACCTCTATCAAGTCCACCTTCAACGTCGAGGAGAACTTCATCCTGAACGGCGTTGATACATGGGCGACGACCGTTCCTACTGCTGCCGACATCACCAACAGTGGCGTATGGCAGGCAGGCCTTTACGGCGTTACGCTGGATACAACTGCCATTGCAGTAGAGGGTGCAACGCTTGATGACTACCTGACCATTGACAACAACTTTATGGCATTCAACAAGATCGGCTCCGCTAACACCGGTGAGATCCACGTTGAGCGTCAGGATTATGCCGGCTCCTTCCAGTCTCGCGCACTTTTCTTGCAGAAAGATAGCAAGTGGAACGCCGGTTGGGGCATCTTCCTGAACACCGGTGCAGACTACGGCTATACGACCGACGGCACCCAGCCCTCTCGTCCTCTTGAGAGATATCCCAACACGACCGCCGTGCGCTACACCGCACTGTATGACGGTACCGTAACGATCACGCTGGACGGCGGTTGGTATAGCACTTGGGCAGGGGAATATCAGCATCTGCTCGTCCGTCACAACGGTGAGCTGGTTGATGATATTACCAACGCCGGCACGGATGTTCTCAAAACCTATACCCGCAACGTAAACGCGGGTGATACGATCGAATTCATTTCGGTTATCGACCCCATCCTCTCGAAGGAATATTCCGTTTATAATACGGCTGCTGCTGCAAAGTGGGCAACCCTGACGAACATTCTGGCTGTTCGCCGCGGCTTCCGTATCGACAACATTGACGTGGCCTATAATGCCGCTTATGTTGATTCCGTTGAAACCGACACCTTTAATGTACTGAACAACTTCGTTGTAAGCGGTGTTGAGAACTGGGCAACCACCACGCCTACTGTTGCCGACATCACCAACAGTGGCGCATGGCAGGCAGGCCTTTACGGCGTTACACTGGATACAACTGCCATTGCAGTAGAGGGTGCAACGCTTGATGACTACTTGACCATTGACAACAGCTTCCTTGCATTCAATAAATTCAACACCAGTGTCACCTCCACCTCGGAGATCTTCATGGAGCGTCAGGATTATGCCGGTTCCTACCAGTCTCGTGCGCTTTATCTGCAAAAGGATAGCAAGTGGACTGGCGGTTGGGGCATCTTCCTGTCTACCGGTGCAGACTACGGCTATACGACCGATGGCACCCAGCCCTCTCGTCCTCTTGAGAGATATCCCAACACGACCGCCGTGCGCTACACCGCACAGAAGGACGGTACGGTAACGATCACGCTGGACGGCGGTTGGTATAGCACTTGGGCAGGGGAATATCAGCATCTGCTCGTCCGTCACAACGGTGAGCTGGTTGATGATATTACCAACGCCGGCACGGATATTCTCAAAACCTATACCCGCAACGTAAATGCGGGAGATACGATCGAATTCATTTCGGTCATCGACCCCATCCTCTCGAAGGAATATTCCGTTTATAATACGGCTGCTGCTGCAAAGTGGGCAACCCTGACGAACATTCTGGCTGTTCGCCGCGGCTTCCGTATCGACAACATTGACGTGGCCTACACTACGCAGGCTAGCGTGGATGTGGACACCACGGCCTCCCTCACCATCGCAGAGGACTACGCACTGAACGCATACGGCAAGGTGACGGATGCCACCGCTTTCTCCGCCGTTGTGGGCGATCAGACGATTGCAGGCGTTGCTCAGGACAACGGCTCCTTCAAGATGGTTCTGAAGGATGGCATCAACCTGACCGATCTGCCCGCTGCCGAGGTTGACTACTACCTGGTAGCCGAGGTGAACGGCCACAAGATCACGAGCGCACCCGCTGCCCTGAATGGCGAAGCTCTCTTGACCGCTTATGCAAACGGCACCGATGAAAAGGTTGCCAACCTGGCAAAGGATATCCACTATCTGGCAATTGCTGCCAACTATGTGAACAGCGACCTGACCGGCACGGCTTTGACCACCGAGCAGGAGGAGTGGGTGAACCGTAACCTCGCCTCTCTGGATGCTGCTTCGCAGGACGTTACCTACACGGGTGAGGAGGGTGCCTACAAGATCGTAGCCGCCAATGCCAACCTGGGTGACCGTTTGAGCCTCGTGCTGCTGGTTGATGGTACGAACATCGCAGCATTGAAGGATAACGGCTACAAGCTGTACGCTTACACCGAGGGTAACACCTACACCGCAGAGGCAACCGGATTTGCCGGTGTTACCGCAAACGGTGTCGATTACATGGGCGTGATCGTGGATCTGCCTGTTGCCGCATACGGTGAGACGTTCAACTTCGTACTTCAGGATGCTGATGGCAAGGCCGTTTCCTCGACCCTAACTTACGGCATCAACACCTGGGCGGCAAGAATCAACGGCTCCGCCGAGCTGGACGCAAGCTACAAGAGCGTGGCTCGCGCCGTTTACAACCTCGGTATTTCCGCCGCAGCCTATAAGGCATCCCTGTAATAAGGAGGTATAGACAATGAAATATGAATCTCCTGTTATCGAACTGGTAAGCACCACGGAAGATACAATTATGACCTCTCTGGAAGGCATGAATGTCGTGGATCTGTGGGATATGCTCGTAGACGAAGCCTGATTGGGTATATACGCAAACCAAACGAAAATCGCACAAACCAACAAGAACGCCACCGCTCGCGGTGGCGTTCTTTCTATTTTAGCCTTCCTCCTTGGGGGAGGGTTGTCATCTGCAGATGACGGATGAGGGATTCTTTTGTAAGGACATATTCTTCAATGGTGCGGGTCGTTGCGGGCGTCGCACCCTACTGCCCATCATCTTCTCCTTTTCGAAAAGACAACTTTTTCAAAAAAGACAATAATGTACAAAATGAAGAAGAATGCGTACAATTTGCAAAAAAAGTGTGTCTTTATATGTTTTTGTGTACTTGTTTTGCTGTTATTGACACATCTGGATATTTGTGCTATACTGGCGATGAATGATTGTAGATATTTCTACAATATTGCACAAAATTAAACAACAAAAGGAGAAAACAGATGAAAAAGAGAATCTTGTCCCTCTTTCTCGCGGTTGTGATGCTGGCCTTGGGTGTCCCCGCCATGGCACTCACGGCATTTGCTACCGAGAGTGCTGCCAATGCAGCTCCTACCGTGTCCACCACGTTCTCGGCGGACAGCGGCAACTTCCCGGCCTATAAGGATGAAACCGGTGCTTTCCTTAGCGGCTACTCCCTTGATTGGAAGGGTGGTTGGAGCTTTGGCTCTTTGCCTCTGAACACCGAAAATCCGGCAACGCTTGCGGATGTTAGCTTTGGTACGACCCTAAATGTCTACAACGCAAGAAACAACTACACGAACGTATTGGGTGATTTTATCTCCTCCGGCTCTGCCGGTTGGAACGGCGGCTCTGATTCCTACCCGATCGGCGCGGTATGCTTTATGACGGATGGCAGACTTTTGCTCGTTTCCGGTACGAGAACGGACTCTACCGGTGTTACCGTTCAAAAGAATCAAACGGCTGTTCGCTACACGGCACAGTACACCGGTGATGTGACGGTTACGGTGAAGGGCGATTGGTTCGACCATCATGTCCATCAGGCTTTGTCTGCATCGTATGCAAACTTGACGGTAGGCTACGCGCACATTTACGTCCTAAAGAACGGGGAACTGATCCGGGATATCGTGCGTGGGGAGGACCTCGCCGTTGATGTACAGGTTACCACCACCCTTGCAAAGGGTGACGTGCTTGATTTTGTCGCTGTTATGGATCCGGAATATGTTACGGCAGATGAAAGCACTACGACTACGGCATACAAAAGAGAAGCAGCAAACCGCAACTTCATCATTGATGCCCTCACGGTAG
This sequence comes from Clostridia bacterium, assembly GCA_017464805.1. Taxonomy (GTDB): domain Bacteria; phylum Bacillota; class Clostridia; order Oscillospirales; family CAG-272; genus UBA1740. Next base: position 79,624 of record JAFTYE010000001.1, read on the forward strand.
AATACTCGAACGTTGAAGCCAGCGCGACCGCTACCAGCAAGTGGAATGGCACGAGTGCCGCTTCTACCACGACCGCGTACGCTTACAACAGCGAAGAGGTTCGTTTCCTGCAGTGGTATGATGCAAACAATGCCGAGATCAACGCAGGCGGCACGCTTTCCGAAGGCTGCTATGCAAAGCTGAACCCCGAGATGGTTGCTGCTGCAGGCATCGACCTGGAAAATGACAGCTACGCAGATGCCTTTGACAAATTTGTAGCACTTCTCATGAAGGCCAACGTTCTTACCTATGCCAACAGCGATTGGAAGGTTGGACATTTGGATGCAGGTAGCTCGACTGCCACCTTCCGTGAACTCAAGTACCCCTTCATTTATATCGCCAAAAACCTGGGCCTTGTTTCCAGCTCCGGTACGGTTGATACTCCGAATGCTCATACCAACAATGATCGTGCTGCCGGTGCCGGTGGTACGGGTGCACTTTTCGTGACCGAATACGTTTTCGAGACCTTGCAAAATGAATTGAAGAGTGGCTTTGCAACCTATGTGTCGGATGAAACGGTAAAAGCGAGCAACATCCAGATTGCTTACGATAGCACCATGAATGGAGTTGCCACGTCGAGTGCCAGAACACATGGCCACACGGTCGCACTGATGGGTGCTCCTCATACGACCTTTGCCCGCGGTGGTAACACTTGGGGTGAGGCAGCTTATCGTTATACGGCTCCTAAGAGTGGTACCGTGACGTTTGTCGTTGATGCCCTTACTGGTCGTTACGGCGGTGGTTCTACAACCTGGAATATTGCCAAAAACGGTGTGCGCGTAAATGCTACTGCGTCAACGACGACCCTTAACGATGCCACTGCCCTGGCTTCTTATCAAAGTGCCATTGCTGCTCTGTCCTTTACCGTTGAGGCAGGTGACACCATCGATTTCCTGTACGCACAGTCCAATTACGACAACGGTTATATTCCTACCATCACCGCAACCATGGAATACAATCCTCTGGATTGGGCTGTGGAAGGTCAGTTGAAGATCGACACCAACTACTCGCTCAACGTGCTTGCAGTTCCCGCTGACGCAAACGGCACGATGTCCGCTATCGTGAACGGCCAGACCGTAGCAGGCGAAAAGCAGGAAGACGGCTCCTACAAGATGCTGGTGCAGGGTGATATCTACATTACCGATCTGGCATCGACCGTCGTGTCCTACGCTTTGCAGGAAGCCGTCAACGGCCACGTGATCACGGGTACCACTCGTACACTGGACGCCAACGAGCTCCTTACGAAATACGAGGCACACGAGAATGAGCTGGTTTCCAGACTGGCACAGGATATCCGTCAGCTTGCCGATTATGCAAACTTCAAGCTTGGCAACGGCTCCGAGCCCAATGCTACGGCCAGAACCGATATGAAGCGCAACGATGCAGCCTTGGCGGCCCTCGCGCATGAGTACACCTTCGGTGGAGAAGCCGGTGCATTCAAGTTCGTCGGTGCGAACGTCAACATGGACGATTCTCTGCGCCTTATCCTGCTGATCGACGCAAGTGATGCCGGTGCTAACATTGCGGATCTGATGGAGTCCACGAATGGCTATGCGGTCAAGGTTTATGACGGTGGGCAGTCTTTGAATCTCACCACTTCCGAGTTTGGTTATGTTACGGCAGGCGGTAGCGAATATGTCGGCGTGATGGTGGATGTTCCTGTTTCCTATTGGAGCCGGGCTCTTACCTTCGTGCTGGAGCAAAATGGTGTAGCAGTTTCCCATTCGCTCAATTACAGCCACTACACGTGGTGCTCCTACGTGTACAACGTCAAGGGTGGCGTCGGTGTATATTCCGATTCGTACATCGCTCGCGGTGTATACAACCTCGGCGTTTCCGCCGCAGCCTATAAGGCATCCCTGTAATAAGGAGGTATAGACAATGAAATATGAATCTCCTGTTATCGAACTGGTAAGCACCACGGAAGATACGATTATGACCTCTCTGGAAGGCATGAATGTCGTGGATCTGTGGGATATGCTCGTAGACGAAGCCTGATTGGGTATATACGCAAACCAAACGAAAATCGCACAAACCAACAAGAACGCCACCGCTCGCGGTGGCGTTCTTTCCGTTTTGGCCTTCGCCTTGTGGTGCCATAGGGTGTAGAAAAAGCCCCCTCTTGGTAGGGGAGGGAGCTTGGACAGGATTGCGGATTTTATGTCTCAAACCTCGCCGATTGCAGGGCGTTGCCTTCAAAGTCATAGACCGTGAAGACGCTATCCTCGTACATGGCGTAGGTTTTCGGGTTGCCGCCCTTGGGAAGAGACACCGAGCCGGGATTGAGGAGCAAGATGCCGTCCTCGTTCACACGCGCCTCGTACAGATGCGTGTGCCCGTAGAGGAACGCGTCCCCGCGCTCTAGTTTCGGCAGATTGTCGGGACTTGCGTGGTGGCCGTGGGTAGCGTAGATGTGCAGGCCGTCCACATACAGACGTGCGTATTCTGCCATCACGGGGAAGGGAAGCACCATCTGGTCTACCTCGGCCTCGCAATTGCCGCGCACGCAGATAGGCGGCTTTTTCATGGCCGAAAGCATGGCAATGACCTCCTTCGGGCGGTAGCCCGCGGGCAGATCGTTGCGCGGCCCGTGGTAGAGCAGATCACCGAGGAGCAAAAGCTCCTCTGCCCCCGATTTTTCGTAGACCTCCAGCATCGCACGGCAGCAATCCGCGTCGCCGTGCAGGTCAGAGGCGATCATGATCTTTTTCATATCGTTTCCTTTCAAAAACTGCTCGGGTCACCCCGAGCAGTTTGATTGTGTTAGACAGTTTTCAGGGGCATGCCATTCTCGGCCATGGTGGTAAGAATCGCGTCGATCGCAGGCTGGATCTCGGCCTTGGAAAGTGTTTTGTCCTGTGCCTCGAAGGAGAGACGGAAGGTCACGGACGAGCCGTTCTCACCCTCGTATACGTCACAAACCGTGACGTTCGACAGATACTCGCCGCCTACGGCATTCATTTTTGTGCGAATGTCGGTAAATACCAGTGCTGCGGGATCGACCGCAAAGGTCAGGTCAATGTCGATGCCGGGGAAACGAGACGGCTCGCGGTAGGCGATCTTCTTGGGGGCAAGCGTAGCCAGCAGACCCATATCCAGCTCGGCGGCCACGCAGGCGGCACGCTTGTCCAGCTTTGTAGCCACGGCGGGATGCAGGGTGCAGATAAAGCCGATCTGCTTGTCGTCCACCGAAACGGCGGCGGTGTTCACAGGATGCTGCCAGGGGTAAGCAACGCCTGCACCAACCTCAAAGGTGGGGGTGACGTGGCGCATATCGCGGAATAGGTGTAGAACGATATCGCGGGCCTTCAGGTACAAAGCTTCCTCGCTTGCCACCTTGTCGTACAGAACGATGCCCAGCTTCTTGCGCTCGTTGCAGTCACCGTCGGCGCGAAGCCCTTCTACCGTGCGACCGATCTCGAAGATGCCGTAGTGATCGGCATAGGAGCGGTTTTCGGATGCAAAGGAGAGCAGGGTAGGGATCATCGAGGAGCGTAGGGTGTCATGCTCGGGAGTGCCGGCGTTCAGGATCTTGACGTTCTCTTCGGGAACAATGCCAAGAGCCTTGTTCTTCGCCTTGTCGTTCCAGATGTAGGAATGCACCTCGTGCAGGGCGTAGGAACAGACCAGAACGTCCTTGGCGCGGTTGTCGTCGATGTTTTCCACCGAACGGCGTACGGGAGCGAGCGGGCTGACGGTGGTCTTGATCTCAAAGTTGTCGTAGCCGTAGATACGGGTGATCTCCTCGATCAGATCGGCTTTGATGGTGACATCCTTGGTCGCGCGCCAGGAGGGAACGACCACAGTGAATACGTCGCCCTCGACCGTCACGGCGAAGCCAAGCGCGGTCAGCGTGCGAACGATCTGCTCGCGTGTGATGGTGATGCCCGTGTAACGGTCAACGTAGTGCTGATCGAAGGTCAGGGTAATGGTATCGAAGCGGCGAGCGTACACATCGGTCAGGGACGAGATCACGCGCGCATCGGGGGCGATGGCAAAGAGCAGGGCGAGGAATCTTTCGGATGCGAGCTTCGTCATCTCGGGATCGAGGAACTTCTCATAACGCATGCTGGCGTCGGTGCGCATGCCGAGCTTTGCCTCGGACTTGCGGATCGCCACACCGTCAAAGTTGGCACTTTCAAGCAACAGGGAGGTAGTGTCATCCTCAATCTCGGAGTTTAAGCCGCCCATAACGCCTGCTACTGCTACGGGCTTGCCGTGAGAGCAGATCATCAGCGTTTCGGGATCAATTTCGTGATCGTTTCCGTCCAGCGTGGTGAAGGGGAAGGGTTCTTCAAAACGGCGAACCTCGACCGCATCCACGCGGCGAAGATCAAACGCGTGCATCGGCTGGCCAAGCTCCATCATGACGTAGTTGGTCAAATCGGCCAGCAGGTTGATGGCGCGGCTGCCGCAATAGAACAGGCGGATGCGCATGTTTACGGGGCTGACGCTGATGCCGATGTTTTCCACCTTGATGCCTGTGTAGCGGTAGCAACGCTCGGGATCGTCGATGGAGATCGGAATAGCAGGCAGGTTTGCATACACGGATGTATCATGCACCGGAACGGGACGCAGGGGGCGATCCGCCAGCGTGGCGATCTCGCGCGCGATGCCGTAGTGCCCCCACAGGTCGGGGCGGTTGGTCAGGGACTTGTTGTCAACCTCAAAGATCGTGTCCTCAATGTCGTACACATCCTTGATGTCCGTGCCGAGCGGCACGTCGTCCGTGATCTCCCACAGACCGCTGTTGTCCGCGCTGATGCCCAGCTCCGCCTCGGAGCAGCACATACCGCAGGACTCGTAGCCTGCCACGGTGGCACGGCCGATCGGATGACCCGAAACGGCACCGCCCTCGGTAGCGAAGGCCACGCGCATGCCCACGCGCACATTCGGTGCCCCGCATACGCAGTCTACCAGCTCACGGCCGTTGTTGATCTTCAAAAGATGCAGCTTTTTGGAGTTGGGGTGGTTCTCCACGGATGCGATCTCGGCAACGATCACGCCGTGCGTGTCGTAGCCGTGGTGAATGATATCCTCCACCTCGGCGGTGGAGAGGGTGAAGCGGTGAATCAGTGCTTCCTTATCAAGTCCGGAAAGGTCGACGAAATCGCCAATCCAGTTCATAGAAATCAGCATGGTCGTCCTCCTTTATCGGCTTTCAAACTGGGAAAGAACCTTCAAATTGCCCGCGTTGAAGTCGCGGATATCCTTCACGCCGTAGGTCATCATGGCCAGACGCGTCAGACCCAGACCAAAGGCAAAGCCCGTGTATTCCTCGGGATCGATGCCGCCCTCACGCAGAACATTGGGGTGGATCATGCCGCAGGGGCAAAGCTCCAGCCAACCGGAGTTCTTGCAGGAGGGACAACCCTTACCGCCGCAGATGAGGCAGTTGATATCCAGCTCAAAGCCCGGCTCGGTGAAGGGAAAGTAGCCGGGGCGCAGGCGCACGTTGATCGGACGACGGAACACCTCGGAGAGCATCGTCTTCATGAAGTAGATGAGGTTGGAGATCGAGATGTCACGGTCGATCATCATGCCTTCCATCTGGAAGAAGGTATTTTCGTGGCAAGCGTCGGTTGCCTCGTTACGAAAGCAACGACCGGGGAAGATTGCGCGCAGGGGCGCGCCGTATTTACGCATGATGTGGTTCTGCGCGGCAGAGGTCTGGGTCTTGAGTAGCTGCCCGTTTTCCAGATAGAAGGTATCCTGCATGTCACGTGCGGGGTGGTGCTTCGGAATGTTCACTGACTCAAAGCACTGGTAATCGTTGACCACCTCGGCATAGTCCTCGATGGTAAAGCCCATCGCGGCAAAGATATCCTCCAGCTCGCGCTGTACCAACGTGATCGGATGGTAGGAGCCAAGCTCCTCGGTAGAGGGAAGGGTGGGATTGTAACGCTTAGCACCGCTGACGGCGGCGGCAAGAGCCGCCTCACGAAGCTCGTCCATCTTCTTTGCGATGGCAGTCTCCACCTCGGTCTTGATCGCGTTGATCAGCTGACCGACTTCCTTTTTCTGTTCGTTTGGAATGTCGCGCAGGTTCTTTAAGAGGCTTGTGACCTCGCCCTTTTTGCCCAAATAGGCAACGCGCAGGTTTTCAAGTGCCTCGGCATCGCTGACATTGCCGATCTCCTCGGCAAAGCGAGCTCGCAGGCATGCGATCTCTTGTTCCATAATCGTGTCCTTTTCAGAGAGATTTTACAACATATTATTATACGACAAAACGTGGGAAATGTCAAGGGATATGGGTTTATTCGCGCCCTTTTTGGTAGGTTTTTATCACGTCGGCCGCAATTTTCGTGGGAAGTAACTCCGTCACGGGCAGGCCGCGGCGCAAAAACTCCTTTACGTAGGAGGAGGAAATGTAGGCAAGGGCAGGGTCAGTCGGCAAGAACAATGTATCAGGGCCACCCGCTACGCGGTTGAGCTTGGCCATGTCCTGCTCGTAGGAGAGGTCCGGCGCGTTTCGAACACCCTTAATGATGCAACAAAAGCAGTTCTCCTTCGCGTATTCCGCGACCGTTCCCTCGGAAACGGCGGCACGCACGTTGTTCCCCACCGCAGCACATACAGCCGCAAGGAAGCGCAGGCGGTCGGGTGTGGAAAAGGTTTTCGTCTTCTCGCTATTCTCAAAGATCACGACCTCGACCTCGTCAAAAATGGTAGCTGCACGCGCGATCAGATCGGCATGTCCTCGCGTGACGGGATCAAAGCTGCCGGTGATAAGTGCCTTTTTCATGCATCATTCTCCTTTAAGGTTAGGATGTGAATATAAGAATGCGCGTAACGCGCGGATTTTTTGGTCACAAATTTTTCGGCAAGCTCCTCATGCCCCTCGAAAATATCCGGCTCCGCGCTTTCGCAAACGAACAGGCAGTCGGGCGTGACCAGTCCGCCATCCAGCAGGCGTGTCAGTGCCTCAGGCAGAGCCCGCAGGGCGTAAGGGGGGTCGAGGAAGACAAGATCGAACTCGGCGCGGCCGCGTGCCTTGCGCAGATAGTTGCGGTAATCGCTGACAAGGAAACGGCAACGGTCGAACAAACGGGTCTTTTGCGCGTTGCGCTTGATCAGTGCGATCGCCTCCTCGGCCGCGTCCACAAACATGCAGGAGGTTGCCCCGCGCGACAGGGCCTCCAGCCCCATCTGTCCGCTTCCGCCAAACAGATCCAGCACGCGCCGTCCCTCTACCTCAAACTGAATGGCGGAGAAGATTGCCTCCTTCGCCCGTTCGGTGGTTGGGCGGGTCAGCTCGTCCCCCTGCAGGGTATCCAGACGCACACCCCGCGCCGTTCCTGTAATGATACGCATCATAGCGGCTTCTCCTCCTTCTTTTTGTGAAAATGGCCGTAAACGGCCGCCGCATCCTGCGGCGTGATGCCGCGCACGGCGGCAATGTTGTCCTCATGTGCTGCGCGCAGTCTTGTGATGGTGCCAAAGGCGGCAAGTAGCCGCTTGGCCTTGGTCGGCCCGATCCCGCGAATGCTTTCCAGCGAGGAATGGCGCAGGGTCTTACGCTTGGCGTTCATGGTATGGCTGACTGCTACACGGTGAACCTCCTCCTGGATCTTATAGATCATCGTGAAGACAGCCGTTTCGGTGGCAATGCTGATTTCGCGTTCTCCGTCAGTCAGGGCGCGCGTTTTGTGAAAATCGTCCTTGACCATGCCGAAGATCGGAATGGAAAGACCCATCTCGGCCAGCACTGCGCGCCCCACACCCACGTGGGTCGCACCGCCGTCGAGCAAAATCAGATCGGGGGTCTCCCCAAGAGAGGGAGAGCCGTCCCCGATATGGGACAGGCGGCGGGAAAGTGCCTCGCGCATCGCGCCGTAATCATCCACACCGTCCGTCGTTTCGATGCGGAAGGTGCGATAATCCCGCCGCTTCATGCCGCCCTCGGCGTATACCACCATCGCGGCGGTGATATGCTCCGCGCCGATATTGGAAATATCGTAGGCCTCGATGCGGTCGGGCAGGATCTCCAGCCCCAGTAAGCGGCACAGGGTGGCAAGGGTCTTGTCCTCACGGATACAATCCTCGCGGTAACGCGCCGCGCGCTCCCTTGCGTTGGCATGAGCCATCGTGCAGAGCTTTTTCTTCGCCCCGCGAACAGGCACGGACAGATAAATGCGCCGTCCGGCGCGGCCCGAAAAGACCTCGGCGAGCATGGATAGCTCTTCGTCCTCCATGGAAAAATCCAAAAGGATCTCGCGCGGCAGACGGGAAGCATCGCGATAAAAATCGTACAGAAAAGCGGAAAGGGCATCCCCCTCCGAAAGCTCGGTGGCGGAAAAAACAAATTCATTCTTGGCGCACAGCTTGCCCTCGCGCACCGAGAGCATGGACAGAACGCCGCAGGTGTCGTCGGTGTACAGGGCGAAAACGTCCTGCTCCACGTTTGCCTCGGCAACGACCTTGTGCTGCTCGGTCAGGCGGCGCAGGGCCAGAATGCTGTCGCGACAACGCGCCGCCTCCTCAAAGCGTTCCGCTTCGGCCAGCGCGGTCATGGTGCTCTCCAGCTTGGATACCGTGCGGCGTACGTCCCCGTCCAGCACCGCGCAGGCGGCACGCACCACGCTCTTGTAATCCTCCTCGGATACCTTTCCCGTACAGGGGCCCATACACCGTCCCATCTGGTAATACAGGCAGGGTCGCTCGCGCCCGATATCGCGTGGGAATACGCGGCGGCAGACGGGCAGGCGGAAGATGCGGTTCACTGCATCCTGGGCCGCGTAGGCCGCAGAAATGCCCGGATAGGGGCCAAAGAACTTCGATCCATCCCCGCTACGGCGGTCGCGCGACACTGACAGGCGCGGATACGCGCCGCCCGAAAGACGGATATAGGGATAGGACTTGGCATCCTTTAATTTAATGTTGTAGCGTGGAGAATGTTGCTTGATCAGTGTGTTTTCAAGCGACAAGGCTTCCATCTCGCTGTCACACAGAATGGTGTCAAAGTCCGCAACCGATGCGACCATACGTGCGGTCTTGGCCGTATGCTCGCCCGTAAAATAGCTGGTCACGCGGTTGCACAGGCGGCGGGATTTGCCCACGTAGATCACCTTGCCGTGCGCGTCCTTCATCAGGTATACGCCGGGGGTGGCGGGCAGGCGGGAGGCCTTTTCCCGAAGATGCAATAAATTGTCCTTCATAAAAGCCCCCTTTTTTAGAATTGATCTAATATAAAAACAGTGGACATTGCGGCAAGATGCCGGCAAATGCCCACCACTTTACGGCAAAAGCCGCCTTATTCTGCAAATCCGGTCGCAACCAGAGCCGCAAGTCCCTCCACAGCATCCTTTTCGTCAGCCCCGTCGGCAAGCAACGTGACAGACATGCCCTGCACGATACCGAGCGACAAAACGCCAAGCAGGCTCTTTGCGTTTACCTTGCGCTCGTCCTTTTCCACCCAAATAGAGCACTTGTAGGAATTGGCCTTCTGGATAAAGAACGTGGCAGGTCTTGCATGCAGACCAACGGCATTTTGGATGGTAACTTCACGACGCGTCATAACATCTACCTCAATTCGGTTAATAAAGAGATTTTCTGAAAATGATCATAAACTATATCATCAGTATAGCAAATTCACGAATTAAAATCAAGCCTTTTTCCCAAAAAAGGTCAAAAAAAGTTAAGAAATCTGTACGGAAACGAAATCTGCCGTGTAGGAGTGGCTTGCACGGGAAAGCAAAAGACTTTCCCCGACCGAAAGTCGCCTGCTTCCAAACAAAAGGAAGGTTCCGTCCTTGGCGCGTGCGCCCTCTGCACGGAAGGTGAAATGCACATCGTAGACAGTGGAGGATTCCAGTCCCTCCATGTCACCGTCCTCGTTCGGCACGTATTCCACGGTGTGGGCGATCTTGCTCACCTTAGTCTGCGGCAGGGTCGCGCCGTCCGGCATGCAAAACGATGCGTCTCCCATTTGCAGGGTGCCTACCGTGGCCTCGTCTACACGGCGGATCACAAATTCCACACTTGCCTCGCAGGCGTGGCTTTCTGTCGTGTTGCGGAAGTACAGGATGCCGCGTATCGGCAGGGTCAGCAACAGCAGAACAAGCGAAACGATCAAAATATAGTCTACGGCATTGAGCTTGACATATCGTCCTCTCGGTTGCATAGCGGCTCCTTTCTCTTTTCGTTATGCGATCTCGGTGATCGCGGTGCAAACTCCCGTTCCTACAAAGTTGGGCAGGCGCAGGGGAATTTTTTTACCCCCGATGAGGGAAAAACCCGAAATCGAGTAGCCGACACCCTCGCGGTTCGCGTTCGCGTGAACGGTGAGCGTCAGCGTGACGTGTTCGGGGTATTGTACCGTGCGAAGGCGGTTTTCACGCCGGCTGTAGGTCTCGGTCATCGCCGGGGCAACGGTATAGGATACCACGCGCCCGATCTCACGTTTTCCCACCGCGTCCAGGACGGTGTCGCCCTCGTGAATGTCGGCGGTGTATTCCGTGCGAATCGTCTTAAATGTCACGGTATAGGTCAGGGTCGTGTCGGGGCGCAGAATGCCCCGCGGCTTTGCCGCGTAAAACAGAACACAGGCAAGCGCGATGAAGAGGAAAACGAAAAATGCGTTGATGCACGTGACCGCTATGCGGTCAACGCGACTTTGCTTGTTTGCCATAAACACTCCTCGGTGAAACAGGAGAGGGATTTAGGCAATGTCTACTTCAATGGTATAGTTCTCGCCGCCGTTGTCCTCGATGGGTTGGCTGCGCTCATGCTCCGTGCGGCCGACGCGGGCCAGTGCTACGGCAATGCCGACCACCACGAAAAACAGGAAAAAGATGCGGGAATTGTAGAACACATGGTCGGACAAACCGTTCACAAGAACCGCAAAGACCGAGCAGCCCGCCGCTACGCTGAATAAGCGGATCTCCGTGTTTTCCTCCTCATGCTGATGCGTCAGCGTGCGTTGGAAGAACAAGAAGATAAAGAGCAGAAGGAGCAAAAGCCCCACGACGCCGAATTCCGCAAGGTGCTCTAAATATAGATTATGAGCGTGACGTGCCGTTTCGATACCTGCCGGGGCATAATACGGGTAAACCGCCGCAAAGGCCTCCTCGCCGACACCGATGCCGCCGAGGATATGATCGCCGATCATGTCCAGCGTTCCTCGCCACAGATGGAAGCGGTAGGAAACCGAGCTGTCCGCCAAAGAGGCGGCGGAGGAAAGACGATCCGCGATCGGGGAAGCCGCCCAGCGCAACAGCAGGGGAATACCCGCCGCCACGGGAAGGAGTAGATAAATGGTAGCGGGAGAGCAGGCAAACATGAGCAGGGCAAAGGATGCGATCACCCCGATCCACGCGCCGCGCGACCAGGTGTAAACGATGGCCGCCATAAAGAGCGCGAACACAAAGAAGGCTGACAGTCTCCGCAGGGGTGAGCCTCGGCGCAAAAGCATCACGGTCACAAAGGGCAGGATCATGATCAGATAGACTGCGAGGATGTTCGGATTCTCAAAAACCGAGGTGATGCGGCCGCTGATATAGTCGTAGGCGGCACTGTCCAGCCAGTCTGCCACGGCATGCCCCGTAAATTGCTGCAAAAGCCCGATAAGTGCCACCACCGTGCCCGAAATGATCAGGGTGTTGACAGCACGAATGATCAGCGCACGCGAGGTGAAGAGGTTGACGGTCAGGAAATAACCGCCGCCAAGCAAGGTCGCGCACGCGAGGGCGCGCAGAACAGAAGCCTCGCCGCCGTAGGTGAAGGCAGTGGAAAGCAGATAGGAAAGCGTCAAAAAGAGCACCGCGAAATCCAGTGGCTCGATTGAGAACAAACGCTTGCCGAGCAGGACCTTCAACAGATAGCCGACGATTCCGATCAGCACCACCGTACAAAGAAGGATGGAGGGCCGCTCCACAAAGATCAGAAAGGGAGCGAAGGCAATCGCCGAGAACAGACAAAGCTCGGGCGAAAAAAGAAGCAAGAAGAAGAGCACGATCCCCAGGATTCCCAAAAGCAGATACAGAGGTTGCATGAAAAATCCTGTGATACCAAGTGCCGAGCCCAAAAGGAAGGCAACGGTGGGGTTGATGGTGTGGCGCACATGCTTGCCCGCGGGATGGCGGCGGAGGCCTGCCGTGCGGTAAAGCAAAAAGCCAAGGATACGACTTTCCTGGAGCGTCACGCACAGGGGCTTTCTTGAAAGGAGCAAAAGCAGAGAGCAGAAGAGTGTGGCAACGCCCGTGATCAGTGAGCCGAGATCGTTGCCTGCCGCCGCAAAGGCAAAATGCCGTACCACGTACACAAGAATGGTGTACAGACCAAAGGTGCCGAACATGACCCCGTAGATGCGGGTTTCGGTGTAGCGTAGAATGTCCAGAATACGGGTAAACAGCATGGAAAGTGGACCGTTTGTCAGCGCGCTTGCCACGCGGTAGCGCATAGGAGAAGCGGCACGGTAAACGCGGCTTTCACGGAACCGCCGGAACAGACGGCTCTCGCCGAGAAGCTCGGTGCTCTTGTCGTAGGCGTGGAAGCATCTTCCGACAAAAGAATCACACAGCCAGGCGGTAAAGCGCGAGGGAAGGGCAATAAGGAAGGCAAAGAATGTTCCGATTCCGTGTCGCACAGAATGATGTCTTTTTTCGGAATCCACCGTCTTTCTCCTTTCAGTCGTTTTTCTTAAGGTATGCCTCGTAAAGATCAGGACGACGTTCTTTGGTCAGTTCCAAGGAACGCTCGGTTCGCCACGCCTCAATGTTGGCGTGATGACCCGAAAGCAGCACGGGCGGCACCTCACGCCCGCAAAAAACGGGCGGCCGCGTGTACTGCGGATATTCCAGTAGTCCGCTGGCGATGCTCTCGCCCTCGTAGCATGCGGGGCTGGCCAACACGCCGTCAAGCAGGCGGGATACCGCATCCACGACGATGCAGGCGGGGATCTCTCCTCCCGTCAAAACGTAATCGCCGATTGAGATCTCCTCGTCCACGATTTCCTCGATCACCCGCTCGTCCACACCCTCGTAGTGACCGCAGATTAGGGTCAATTGATCATAGGTGGCCAGTTCCCGCGCCACATTCTGTGTGAACAGGCGACCGCGAGGGGAAAGGTAGATCGTGCGCCGCCGCCACTCGGCTGGCAGAGTATCCGTGGCCGCACGGTAGCAGGCATAGATCGGTGGGGCCGCCATCACCATGCCAACGCCGCCGCCGTAGGGAGTGTCATCCACATTATTGTGCTTGTTGTTTGCAAAGTCGCGGATCTGGTGGCATTTCACCGTTAAAAGCTCGGCCTTTTGCGCCCGACCAATGATGCTCTCGGACAGGACCGTGCTCACCATGTCAGGAAAAAGGGTCAGAATATCAAACTGCATGTCCGTCCTCCTCATCCTCAAAAAAGCCGGAAATGGGGCGGATATATATCCCCGCGTCGATGTCGATGCGGTCAAGGAAGGCAGGCACCGCGGGTAGCAGAACGTGCTGTCCGTCGGGGGTCAGAACGTCGTACAGGTCGGATGCGGGAGAGGGCGTGACGTTCGAAAGCTTGCCATACACGCGGCCGCTGTCCGCGTCGATCACGGGAAGTCCGATCATGTCCGCGATGAGAAAAGAGCCTTCCTCAATCGGAATGTCCGCGCGTGCGGCAAAGAGCATCTTGCCGCGAAGGAGCAGTGCATCCTCGCGGCTCTGCAGCCCTGCAAGTGTCAACAGTGCGCCGCCCTTGTGCGGCGTCGCCTCTGTAACGGCATAAGGGGCAAGCGTGCCGTCCTTTCTTGAAATATAGACCGTGGGCAGGGAGCAAAGAACCTCGGGTGTGTCGCACAGCGACTCCACACGAAGGGCACCGTGCACGCCGTGCGCGGTCAGGATCTTGCCGCATTCCAGATATTGCCGTTTTGCCATGGCGCACGCTCCCTGATCGTTTTTCCATATTATAGCATAAATAGGAGGAAATTGCAACATCCGCGCGCAAGACTTCACAATTTCTTGGCTTGCTTTTTTCGTTTGGGCGCAAAACGCGACGCTCCCTCTGCCAGTCGTGTGTACAGACGATCGTATTTCGCCGCCATTTTCCGTGCATCCAGTTCCAAAAGAAAACGGCGGCGCGCCCCGCCCGACAGGCGGCGGTACAGGGATGGATCATACAAAAGTCGAAGAATAGCCGAGGCAAGTGCCTCTTCGTCCTCGCTCGGAAAAAGCAGGCCGTTTTCTCCCTCGCGCACCATCTCGGGATTGCCTCCGAAATCAGAGGCAACTACGGGAATGCCAAGGCTCATCGCCTCGGACAGGGCAAGGCAAGAGGTTTCCGTGCCGCGTGAACAGTTGACCGCCAAGTCAAAAAGATTCACATATGCGGCAGGATCGGCCACAAAGCCCGCAAAGATCACGGCATTGAATATCCCCAGCTCCGCGGCAAGTTTCTCTAAATTCTCCTGTTCCGCCCCCTCGCCGACAAGCAGCACGTGCACGTCCTCGCCCGATTGCCGCAGCCGCGCCGCCGCACGGAGCAATACATCCTGCCCCTTTACACGCGCAAGTCGCGCCGCCATGCCAAGGCAAAAGCTCTCCTCACGCATGCCAAGGGCCGCGCGTGCGGCCCGTCGCTTTTCGGCCGACATCCGCGAAAGTGGTTCGGCCCCGTTGCGGATCATCACAGTCTTTTTTTCGGGAATACCCAGCTCGTGCAGGTTTTTTTGTGCCGCGTAGGCGGTCGCTACCGTGCAGGTGGTCAGTATCCTGTCCCCCACACGGTGAAGCAAGCGGCGAAGCGGCTTTCCCTCGCGCCCCACGGGATAGGCGCAATGTCGCGTTGCCACCCGTACACGTATCCCCAAAAGCCATGCCGCCACCCGCCCTGTCATCGAGGCATGTGTGTGTACGACGTCGGGACAAAAAAGGCGGATCGCTTCTATCACCGCAGGCAGGTCTTCTGTGGCAAAGGAACGATCGGGCATAGAGAGTACGTCCCGCACCGCGACCCCCAGTGCACGGTATCGCGCCGCCATCGCCGCCCCGCGTGGCAAAAGCACGCAAATATCCCCTTTTGGGGTGCCCGTGTGTCGCAAAAGGTTTTCAAGAAGAATGCCCGCGCCCCCTACGTTGCTGTCCGAAAGAATGTGCATGATCCGCATACGCCACCGCCTTTTTTCGGTTAGTATATGCAAAAACGGCCGTGTCAAACGAAAAACCGCCCACGGGCGGCTTTTTCTTTGTTATTCACTCTTTTTCTTTCGCTTCGCACGGAAGTAGGCCGACAGCACCGAACGGCTCTCCTCGCAGCATACGCCCCTTGTGATATCGGGCTTGTGGTTGAGATCCAGGTCGTTGAGGTTGACCTTGGAGCCGAACGCCCCCGCCCGCACATCGGGCGCGGCGTACACCACACGGTCGATGCGCGCGTTCACAATCGCCCCCGCGCACATCGGACAGGGCTCAAGCGACACGTACAGCGTGCAGTCGGGCAACCGCCATCCGCCCAGGCGGCGGCAGGCCTCTTCAATGGCCAAAATCTCTGCGTGGTGCGTCGCGCATTTGGAGGTCTCCCGCGTGTTGGCGGCCTCGGCGATTACCTCGCCGCGGTGAACGATCAACGCCCCCACAGGCACCTCGTCCTGTGCAGCGGCTCCCTTCGCCAACTCGATCGTGCGAAGGATGTATTCTTCATCCTCGTTCTTCAAAATTTCTTCCATGACATCCTCATAACACCGTTAAAATCAACATCATCAATGCCCACAAAGGCAGGGGAGAGAGAAGCAAAGACCGCCAGTCGGTCGGTATCTTTTCCCGCTTGGGCGTGCGGTCACGCTTCAAAAGGACAAGCAGACCGATCGCCGCCAACAAAAACAACACAAAAGAGAGCGCAAGGCTTACGCCAAGCCCTGTTTTCTCCCCCCACCATATCACGGCGTACTGCATGAACAGGGAAAGCAGGTTGCTCACAAAGTGAAAGAGCACTGCCCACACGGGGGAGCCGCCCCATACCGTTGCCAGTGAAAGAAACAGTCCCCCTACGAAGGCGTAAGGGAGCTGATAGATAGACGCATGCAACAGGGCAAAGAGCAAGGCGGATATCCAAATGGCATGCCGTTCGTTCCACAACAGCAATAGCGACAACACCGCAAAGCGCATAAGGCCTTCCTCTAAAACGGCAGGGAACACACAGTCGGTGATCAGGTCGGGCAAAAATCCGCCCCCCTCGGCCATGCCGCCCACGGCATCCGCGCCCAGCAGATTCATGATCGCGGCGGTCGCGGTGGATGTGAGTAAGACCGCTGTGAGAAAGATGGGCAAAAGCGGCAAAACACGCGTAAAGCCGACCCGTGTGGGCGTAAGGGCGCAGACAAGCCCCTGCCGCCTAACCAAAAACGCAAACAAAACGATGGGAATGAGGTAGGACAACATGAAAAGGATCCTGCCCACACCGCCGTCGACCGTTCCCGCAAGTAGGGACAAAAACACCTGTGCAAACAAAAGAAAAGAGACTGCGGCAAGAGGGCTGATGCGGGCGGGCACTTGTTCGTTTTTCATGGGGCTATCTCCGTCAAGGCTTCTCGATCATGCGCTTGCCAAAGGCCGCAAGGGACAAAAATGCTGTTTCCCGTTCTGCGGGCGGAAGCTCCCTCGACGGTGCCGTCTCAAAGGAAAAGCTACCGTCAAACCCCACTTCGTGCAGGGAAACGCGAAAACGCTCCCAGTCGATAACGCCCTGCCCGGGCAAAAGATGCTGGTCGGCCGATCCGTCGTTGTCATGAACGTGCAGGGCCTGCAAGTGCCGCCCGATGCGGCGTACCGCGTCCCCGCAGTCATCACCGAAGACAGCCGCGTGTCCCGTGTCCAGACACATGCCGAAAAGGGGATGGTCAAACTGCTCCACCAGGCGGATCATGTTTTCCACACGCGAAAAGGAAAGTGCCTTCATCGGCATGTTCTCGATACACAGAATGACGTTGGCGCGCTCTGCCGCAGGAAGCACACGAGTCACGAAACGCTCGTTGGAGTGCCAGGCCAGCTCCTCGTCATCCTTATCCCAACCAAGCGGCATGTCGGAATGAAAGACTACACGCGGGCAACCGAGCAGCGGCGCGATCTCCAGTGCCATCTCCATGTAATGCACCTTTTCTTCCCAGCCCTCTTCGGTGGTCTCGCGGGTTGGCCACAGGCTGTGGAGTTGATAAAAGTGGACTCCCGCCGCCTCGGCAGCCTCGCGCTCGCGGTATACGAGCGTTCGGTCGGTGTAGTAGGGAGAGCGGCGGTTCGTCAGCTCCTGAAAATCCGCATACTCATAGCCGTGCTCCCGCATCTTGCGGTAGCCGTCGGGGTTTTCCCAGGTTGCATTGTAAGCGTTGTTGGTAATGCCAAGCTTCATAATCTGCCCTCCGTGCCCTTTATGCTTTCATTATATCACGCCCCGCGCACACTGTCAAGAAAAAACGCACCCCGATCTCGGGGCGCGTTTTTTTATGGGATCAGATTAGCCTTTCAGAGCGGCCTGTGCGGCTGCCAGACGTGCGATCGGCACGCGGAAGGGAGAGCAGGAAACGTAGTCGAGGCCGATCTGGTGGCAGAACTCAACGGATGTGGGGTCACCTCCGTGCTCACCGCAGATACCAACGTGCAGATGCTCGTTAACGGGTCTGCCGAGGGTAACGGCCATGTTCATCAGCTTGCCAACACCGGTGGTGTCCAGCTTTGCAAAGGGATCGTTCTCGAAGATCTTGGCATCGTAGTAAGCGCCAAGGAACTTGCCGGCGTCATCGCGGGAGAAGCCGTAGGTCATCTGAGTCAGGTCGTTGGTACCGAAGCAGAAGAAGTCTGCGTTCTTGGCAATCTCATCGGCGGTCAGGCATGCGCGAGGAATCTCGATCATGGTGCCAACCTCGTATTTGAGGGTAGCACCTGCGGCTGCGATCTCGGCATCAGCGGTAGCCACGACAACAGCCTTCACATACTTCAGCTCCTTCACGTCGCCAACCAGCGGGATCATGATCTCGGGAACCATGTTCCAATCGGGATGAGCCTTCTGAACGTTGATGGCAGCGCGGATAACAGCTTTGGTCTGCATAGCCGCAATCTCGGGGTAGGTGACAGCCAGACGGCAGCCACGGTGACCCATCATCGGGTTGAACTCGTGCAGAGAGGAGATGATCGTCTTGATCTCCTCAACGGTCTTGCCCTGTGCCTTAGCCAGAGCAGCGATGTCCTCCTCGGTGGTAGGAACGAACTCGTGCAGCGGGGGATCCAGGAAACGGATGCAAACAGGGTTGCCTTCAAGAGCCTCATACAGCTTTTCGAAGTCGCCCTGCTGGTAGGGAAGGATCTTTTCAAGAGCAACTTCTCTTTCAGCGGCGGTGTCGGAGCAGATCATTTCGCGGAATGCGGCGATTCTGTCTGCCTCAAAGAACATGTGCTCGGTACGGCAGAGACCGATACCTTCAGCACCCAGCTCGCGAGCTTTCTTGGCATCGGCAGGGGTGTCGGCGTTGGTTCTTACCTTCAAGGTACGGAACTCGTCAGCCCAGCCCATGATGGTGCCGAAGTTACCCGAGATCTCTGCATCCACGGTGGGGATGAGACCGTCATAGATGTTACCGGTAGAACCATCGATGGAGATGTAGTCACCTTCCACGAAGGTCTTGCCGGCCAGGGTGAACTTCTTGTTCTCCTCGTCCATGGCGATGTCGCCGCAACCGGAAACGCAGCACTTACCCATACCGCGGGCAACAACGGCTGCGTGAGAGGTCATACCGCCGCGAACGGTCAGAATACCCTGAGCCGCCTTCATACCGGTGATGTCCTCGGGAGAGGTTTCAAGACGAACCAGAACGACCTTCTTGCCGGCTGCCTTCCAAGCCTCTGCATCCTCGGCGGAGAATACGATTTGGCCGCAAGCGGCACCGGGCGATGCGCCCAGACCCTTACCCATCGGAACGGCGGCCTTCAAAGCCTTCGCATCGAACTGCGGGTGGAGCAGGGTGTCAAGGTTACGGGGGTCGATCATCAGAACGGCCTCTTCCTTGGTCTTGTGACCCTCGGCAACGAGGTCAACAGCGATCTGCAATGCAGCGGGAGCGGTACGCTTACCGTTACGGGTCTGCAGCATGTACAGCTTCTCGTTCTCGATGGTGAACTCCATGTCCTGCATATCGTGGTAGTGGTTTTCGAGGATCTCGCAAACCTTTACGAACTGCTCGTAAGCTGCGGGGAACTTGTTTGCCATCTCGGCAATCGGCATAGGAGTACGAACGCCTGCAACGACGTCCTCACCCTGTGCATTGGTCAGGAACTCGCCCATCAGCTTCTTCTCTCCGGTAGCGGGGTCACGGGTGAACGCAACACCGGTACCGCAGTTGTCACCCATGTTACCGAATGCCATGGCCTGTACGTTAACGGCAGTACCCCAAGAGTAGGGAATGTCGTTGTCGCGGCGGTAAACGTTTGCACGGGGGTTGTCCCAAGAACGGAACACTGCCTTAACGGCACCGATCAGCTGCTCCTTGGGATCGGAGGGGAAGTCGGAGCCGATCTTGGACTTGTATTCAGCCTTGAACTGGTTAGCCAGCTCTTTCAGATCGTCAGCGGTCAGCTCAACGTCAAGCTTCACGCCCTTCTCTTCCTTCATCTTATCGATGAGCTCCTCGAAGTACTTCTTGCCGACCTCCATAACGACGTCGGAGTACATCTGGATAAATCTGCGGTAGCAGTCATAAGCCCAACGGGGGTTGCCGGACTTCTTTGCCATGACCTCCACAACCTGCTCGTTCAGACCGAGGTTCAGGATGGTGTCCATCATACCGGGCATGGATGCGCGAGCACCCGAACGAACGGAAACCAGCAGCGGGTTTTCCAGATCGCCGAACTTCTTGCCGGTGATCTTCTCCATCTTCTCGATGTTCTCCATGATCTCAGCCATGATGGCGTCATTGATCTGACGGCCGTCCTCATAGTACTGGGTGCAGGCCTCGGTGGAAATGGTGAAGCCCTGGGGAACGGGAAGACCGATGTTGGTCATCTCCGCCAGGTTGGCGCCTTTACCGCCAAGCAACTCACGCATGTTGGCGTTGCCTTCGGTAAACAGATAAACATACTTCTTGCTCATCTTTGTTTTTTTATCCTCCATTTTATAATTTTCAAACGAATTCAGACGCAAAAAGGGCTTATGCCACAATCTGCATCCCCCATTATACCATAAGATTGGCAAAAATTCCACAATTTTTCCAAATTTGTTAAAAAAACGGGATTGTTTACTGTTTGTTCATATTTTTCGAATGAAAAAAGGGTGAAAGCCTCTCAAAAACTCCGCAAAAAGCCCCTTGCAAAGCGAGAAAAACTGTGATAGAATAGAGAGGCAAGCCCGCATAGTTAAATGGATATAATAACCCCCTCCTAAGGGGTAGTTACAGGTTCGATTCCTGTTGCGGGTGCCAAAAGGGGCGACCACATCGTGGTCGCCCCTTTTGGCACCCGCACGGATCGGTCTGCCCCGTGGCAAGGCCACGGGATCAGGTTCGCATCCGCGCCGCAGTCGTCGGGGAGCTTGCTCACCAGCGGCAAGGCGCAAGGATTCCGCCTGTAAGGCGGATTCTTGCCTGTTCGTTTTGTGAGTGGAATCTTATCTCCATGTTGACACACAGCCCACCTTGTGCTATAATCAAGGCGACATCCCGAAACGAGGAGGCCCCGTGCGATGAATGCATTCTTGGAAACACTGCGGCGTTTGCTTGCCTACACGGCGTGGGAAATGGAGGTGCCGAAGGCCTACGGCCCGCTTCATCTCTCCTTCATGGTCATCGGCTTTACCCTTGCCTTTTTCCTCGCTTGGCGGCTACGAAACGTGGGGGAGAGGGGCAATCGCGCTATTATGCTGACGATTGGCATATTTTTGCTCGTCAGCGAGGTCTACAAACAGTTGATGTATGAACTGGTCGTCGAGCCGGAGCCGGGCTATCGCTGGGGTATCTTTCCGTTCCAGCTGTGCAGTATCCCCATGTATTTTTGCCTGATCGTTCCTTTTTTGAAACCGGGGCGCGTGCGGCAGTGCATGTATGACTTTATGATGACCTACAACCTTCTCGGCGGCTTCCTTGCGTTCTTTGAGCCGTCGGGGCTTTTGCACGGCCATTGGACGCTTACCTTGCATGCCCTGGTGTGGCACATGATGCTGGTGTTTGTGGGTGTGTATATCGGACTGTCCGGCCGCGGTGGAATCGAAAAGGAAAACTACATAGGTGCCACCGTGACCTTTCTCATCCTATGTGTCATCGCCTTTGCTATTAACTGCGCGTTTTGGGAGATCTCCGAGCGCCAGATCAATATGTTCTTCGTCGGGCCTGCCAACAATACCGTGATCGTGTACAGCAGCATTGCCGAGTATTGCGGCTGGTACGTGGCCACCGCCGTGTATATTCCAACGGTGGCGATCGCCGCACTGATTTTTTTCTTCGCCTTCCGTCTATATGGCAAAAAATGTCGTCGAACATAAAAAACGAGGGGACATCCCCTCTTTTTTTATATTCTGTTCACCATTGTGTTTTGTTTGACGTGTACGGGGCATACTAACGTAAAAAACGGAAGGGGTACGAGACTTGCAATCCCTTTGGACAAAAATCGCCGGGCGGCCGCGCTTTCCCACCCTTGAGGGGGACGCGCACGCCGACGTTCTGATCATCGGCGGCGGCATCGCGGGTATTTTGTGCGCGCACCGCTTGCATCGGGCGGGCATTCCGTATATTCTGGTTGAAGCGGACGAGATCTGCTCGGGCACGACCGAAAACACAACTGCCAAGCTGACCTATCAGCACGGTCTGCTGTACGACAGGATTATCCGCCGCTACGGCATGGATGCCGCACGCCTGTATTTTGACGCGCAATGCGCCGCCATGCAAGAGTTGCGCGCGCTTTGTCAAGCTACGGATTGCGACTTTTCGGAGCGCGATGCCTTCGTCTATTCCTTGCATGATCGCCAAAAGATCGAGTGTGAGGCAGAGGCGCTTTTTCGTCTCGGTGCGGATGCCACCGTCTGCGAGAGGACTGAGCTGCCTTTTCCCGTGGCCGCTGCCCTTCGCGTGCCGGGACAGGGCTGCTTTCACCCCCTGAAGCTCCTGCTTTCTTTGGCCGCGGACTTGAATATTTACGAGCACACGCGGGCACTTGCATGGGAAGGGGATCGCATAAGGACGGAGCACGGCAGCATCCGCGCGAAGAAGATTGTCGTGGCCACGCACTTTCCCATTTTCAACAAGCACGGCGCATATTTTCTCAAAATGTACCAGCACCGTTCCTATGTCCTTGCCCTGCAAAATGCCCCCGTGCCAAAAGGCATGTACGTGGACGAAAGCGATACGGGGCTTTCCTTCCGTCCCCACGGAGACCTTCTTCTGCTGGGCGGCGGAAGCCACCGCACGGGTAAGTCGGGCGGCGGTTGGGAGGAGCTGTCACGCTTTGCAAAAGAATATTATCCCGAGGCGGAGACGATTGCGCATTGGGCAACGCAGGATTGTATGACGCTGGACGGTATGCCGTATATCGGGCAGTATTCACGTTCTACGCCCAATATGTACGTCACCACGGGCTTCAATAAGTGGGGTATGAGCTCCGCGATGGTCGCCGCCATGATTCTTTCCGATATGTTACGGGGAAAGGAAAGCCTGTACGCTCCCGTCTTTTCTCCACAAAGAAGCATCCTGCATCCGCGTCTGGCCACGCACATAGGCGACACGCTGCTGGGCATGCTGCGTCCGACCGCACCGCGCTGTCCGCATCTCGGGTGCGCGCTGCGCTATAACCATGCCGAGCATTCCTGGGATTGCGCCTGCCACGGCTCGCGCTTCTGCAAGGACGGCCGTCTGCTCGATGGCCCCGCGAACGGCGACCTGAAGGAATAAAACAGTCACCCCATCCGACAGGATAGGGTGACTGTTTTGCTTACTTGATGAGTCCGTATCGGAAGAGCTTCGGCTCGATGTTCCTTGCGTAGTATTCCGAGAGACGCTTCTTTAGCGGTGTGAATTTTCCGTTCAGGAGGGGATATTTCGGCTTCATCAGTGCCTTGCCCGTTCGGGGATCGAGGATCGGTTGTCCCGTTCGGTTGTCGATCTGCTCGATCCTTTCGTTCAGCTCGGTCTCGATCTGATATACGCCGTATTTGTATTGGGGGTTATATTTGTCACACTCCTTGGCGGTCTCCATAAGAACCTCCCACTCGAGAATGAGGATGTTCTCCTCCCTCGTCAGCTTGTATTTTGCAAGCGTTTCAGATGCCAGTGTCCCCTCGTCAAAGCAAAGCTCGTTCAGATAGAGCTTGCCGTTCGAGCCGTCAAAGCTGATGCACTTGTTGATTGAGGAAAGACAGGTAAAGATCAAGCAGCTCTTGAGAAAATCGCGGTCGCGCTCAAAGGCAAGTCCGCCATCGCTGGTCTTGGCATACACATCCTTGCGGTACCACGTGTTTTCCGGGAAGCAGGCCGCCGCAAACAGGGGCAACTTCTTGAGGAAATTCGCCCGTCGCAGGAAAAAGCCGTGTCCGTTTGCCATGCCCACGCGCGTCAGCACCCTGCCCTGGGAATTGGGAGCAAAGCCGTGGGTTGCAAGATATGCGATGATGTTGTCGTTATCCAGCGGCTTGACGCTGAACTTCGTGCGATAATTCTCGGGAAGCACCTCGTAGCCGTCGGTCGTACACACCAGACCTGCCACGTCGCGCCTGTTTGCTTTTTTGTCGTAAATTTCGGAGAGCGGATGAAAGGACTTTTTGACCGTGATGGTCGTGACCTGCTCAATCTCTTCGTTCCGAATGTCGTAAGCGGGCATGGGCGGCAGCTCGGTGAGTTGTGTCTCTCTTGTGCCCCAGTGGATCACGGAAATGGTAGACTTGCCCGCCGTGCCGAAGTGGTCGCGGTTGCAGAAAAAGCCGCCAAGGAACTCCCGATTCACCAAATGCTGATTTTTCCAGTATTTGACGGGAGAAAAGAGAATGTAACTATCATGCTCCTTTTTGAGATAATACTCAAAGGCCGACCAGATGAAGACGTTAGACTTCTCATTGGAGGCAACGCCTGGGACCTTTTCGTTCATCTCCCGACAGACGAGAGAGCTTTTCCATTGATTATCCTTGGAGCTTTGGTCATAAAAGCTTCTGCCTCCCGATTCGGTGTAGGGCGGATTTTCAAACATGATCACCGAGCAATCGGGATCCTGCACGTATTCCTCCATTTCAGGAAACACGCAGCAGGCAAGAGCGTCACCGCCGACGAGCAGGCCGTTTTCATGATTTTGCGTGGGCGGTATGATCGCCTTGACCTTGTCGCCGATGATCGTGTTCAGTACCACCCATTCCTTCAGCTCGTAGGTGGCGAGCACCGTATGCTCCAGTTCCTCGGAAGAAAGCGGCTCCTGCAACACGCCCGTGCCGGCGCAGCGGTCCAGGATCACGTAGTGCTTGTGTACCTGCTCGCCCTCCACGCGGAAGGGACAGTTCGGATCGGTGCAGGCGGTGTTCTCGGGAACGCGGTCAATGGCCGACCGAACCAACTCCGCTGCCTTTTTGGCAAAGGGGCGCGGGGTATAAAAGGCACCAAGCTCCCGTCGATTTTTGAGGTCGTTGAGGCAGTCCATGATGAACTTGAAGTCATCCTCCTGCCCGCGCCAAGGGTGGATGTAATTCCTAAAAACGTTGGGATGGCGCAGCTCCTCGAACATGTCGATCTTGCTTTTTTTCGTTTCGCGGTAAAAGCGGTTTGCCCACCCTACCACGCAGTTGAGATCGATGTGGATCTTGGTGAATTTCGGATGATCGATGTCGAGAAGCTCCAGTAGCTTCCGCATTGCGTTCGGATCGCTGCCATAACGGATCTGCACAGGGGTCTCCTTGGTGGAGAAGACATCGTTGTGCTTGGATGCACTACCCACGTATACCTTCTCGATGTATTTCAGAAACTTGGCACTGTCGTAGCAGTAGGCGATCTCGTCGTTCAGGGAAACGAGAATGATATGCTTATGTACCGGCATGCCCTTGATCCGAAGGCGGCTGAGGTACTTAATGGCTTGAAAAAGCACCTCGTCCACACGCTCGATGAGGCATTTGAATTCAAAGATAGCACCACCGTTTGTCAGGTATCCGTCGGTGTTGTTGTCGATGGTAACGTAATCGGTCAGCGCAAATCTTCGGTAGAATTCCTCTTGCCCGATGATTTCCTTGGTGTAGTTTGCCATTTCATGCCTCCTCCATTGCAACTGCTACTATTATACACGATTTTTCGCGGAAAAGCAAGATGTTTTGCACATCTTGCCGTTGTGTTGTTACCATGCTGGCAATCATTACATTTGCAATGGGGGTGGATGGTGTGATACAATGAAAAAGGTTTTTTCGAAAGGAGGTACATACATGAAAAAATCCATATCGCTCATTCTTTGTCTGCTTGTGATCTTCTCTGTGCTCGCCGTCGGCGCATCTGCCGCCACCACGCATACGGTGGTGTCGGGCGACAGCATGTGGAAGATCGCCGTCAAATACGAGGTCGGGCTTGACGAACTGAAAAAGGCCAACCCGCAGATTGCCAATCCCGCTCTCATCTATCCCGGTCAGGTGCTGACCGTTCCCACCCTTGACTCCACCGTTACGGCATACGAACAGGAGGTCATTCGCCTCGTGAACGCGGAGCGAGCCAAGAATGGCTTAAAGGCTCTTTCCTACGATTGGCAACTCTCTCGCGTCGCGCGCTACAAATCGCAGGATATGAAGGACAACCGTTACTTCTCGCACACCAGCCCCGTGTACGGATCGCCCTTCCAGATGATCAAGAGCTTCGGAATCTCCTACCGCAGTGCGGGCGAGAATATTGCCAAAGGACAAGCTACACCCCAGGCGGTGGTGAATGCATGGATGAATTCCTCGGGTCATCGCGCTAACATTCTCAACGCATCTTATACGCATATCGGCGTCGGCTACGTGGCAGATGGTAAGTACTGGACGCAGATGTTTATTGGGAAATAAAAGTACAGGTGCTTGTTAAGGGCGGGAAGACGCCTACGGCTGGATTTGCACCTCGATGCTTACAAGCGAGCTTGACGCATCTTCGGGCAAATGCGAACCCGCATCCGCGCGTAGCGCGGACGGGCTCGCCGCATCTGCTCCAAAATGAAAAGGGGTGCATCAGCACCCCTTTTCATTTTGGAGCAGGTGACGGGAATCGAACCCGCGTATTCGGCTTGGGAAGCGGACACTCTACCATTGAGTTACACCTGCACGCCTGTTATTATAGCACATCCTTTTGTAAAAAAAAAGAGTTTTTTGGAAAAATTTTTTATTTTTCGACTCTGCTACGACTGCCCTTGACTTTTGCGCGCACGGCGGCTATAATGAAAGAAAAGGGAGGGCGACTGTATGTTTGACGTGATTTTGTGG
This sequence comes from Clostridia bacterium, assembly GCA_017464805.1. Taxonomy (GTDB): domain Bacteria; phylum Bacillota; class Clostridia; order Oscillospirales; family CAG-272; genus UBA1740. Next base: position 106,019 of record JAFTYE010000001.1, read on the forward strand.
GATGTGGACGGCACGTTGTTGGATTTTCTTGCGGCCGAGAAGGCCGCCATCCGCGCCTGCTTTACGGAAATGGGTCTTGGCGAGTGCACGGATGAGCAGATCGCCCGCTATTCGATTATCAACAAAAAATACTGGAAGCGCATGGAGGACGGTGAGATCTCCAAGGCCGAGGTGCTTTCGGGCCGATTCGAGGAATTCTTCGCGGGCGAGGGAGTCGAGGCAAACGTGGACGACTTTAACGTCCTCTATCAGACGCGCCTCGGGGACACTGTGGTCTTCTTTGACGGCGCAGACAGCCTGCTTTGCGAATTTCGCGGTCGCGTGAAGCAGTACGCCGTCACCAACGGCACCCAGCGCGCCCAGCGGCGCAAGCTGGCGAACTCGGGGTTGGATCGGATCTTTGACGGCATTTTCATTTCCGACGAGATCGGGCATGAAAAGCCCTCGCGTGAGTTTTTTGACCGCGTATTCGAGACGATCGGCGGCGTGTCGAAAAATCGCGTCTTGATTGTAGGTGACAGCATCTCCAGCGACATCCGCGGCGGCAAGAATGCAGGCATTCGTACCTGCTGGTACAACCCGAGTGGCGCGCAAGCCCCCGAGGGCATGCGTCCCGATTATGAGATCAAAAATCTCGGCGAGGTGCGCTATATCCTTGACGGGCAATAAAAAAGAGCCTCACATCGTGAGGCTCTTTTTTATTGCCGAAGTCCTTTCGGATACAGGTTTTTCGCCATTCCGTCCACGACCTTTGCGCCGCCGAGGGGACACCCCTCAAAAAGCACGGCCGCGTAGCCGTTCGGTATACCGTCTGCCGCGATGATCTCGCCGTGCAGGTAGGCGGCGGTGCGCGGATCGTCTGCCGTCAAATTGATCTGGCGGATAAAACGCTTTCCGTAGGCGGAAAACAGCTGATGATGCGGAAACAGCACCCCCTTGCGGATCTCGCCGATCGCCACACCTGCGGCAAACACGCCCGTGGGCGGCAAGGGAAGATCGGGTGGCAGAACGAGATTGCCATGTAAAGAGACCACACGCTCGGCAACCGAACCGTCTCCCCACGCCCCCTCAAAAAAAGCGGAAAGAACAGCCTTGTCCTGCTTGCTCGTTGCTGCTGCGGCGTTTTTGTAGGCGGGAGTATCTGCCTGCGGCGCGTCACATGTGCGGCGCATAAGGGCCATGAACTGTCCCTCGCCCGGCGCGATATGCGGGTAGAAGCGGCGGGCCTTTTTCGTGTCCGTCACCTCGGTCGGAAAGCCTTGAGCGGTGTAGGGATGCACGGCGGCGGGGAAGTCGCAAAGCGAAAAATCCGTATGCCGCGCAAGGAAGGCCGCTACCTGCGCCTCGTTTTCCTCGACCGAGAATGTGCAGGTGGAATAGAGAAGATAGCCGCCGCCGCGCACGGTCGCTGCGGCATCGTCCAAAATGGCCGCCTGCCGCGCGGCACACGCGCGCACATTCTCCTCGCTCCACATGGAAAGGGCGTCCGCGCTTTTGCGGAACATTCCTTCGCCCGAGCAGGGCGCGTCCACCAGCGTCAGGTCGAAATAGTCGGGAAATCGATTGGAAAGCACCCTGACCTCGCCGTTGAGCACGAGCGCGTTCGGAATGCCCAGTCGTTCGATGTTGCCGACCAGTAGCTTGCAACGGGAGGGGACGTATTCATTGGCAACCAAAACACCATCTTTGCCAATCGCAGCGGCCAGCTGGGCACTTTTGCCGCCCGGGGCGGCACAGGTGTCCAGAACGCGCGCCCCGCGCAACTCGGGCAGGGAAGCGAGGGCACTCATCGCCCCGGGATCCTGCGAATAGATCATCCCCGCATGGTGGTGCGGGTATTTGCCAATCTTTTCCTCTGCGTGATAAAATCCGTCCGACGTGTAAGGGATTGGCGTGACAGGGAAGGGAGACGCAAAATCAGCCACACCGCACTTGACGGTGTTGACGCGCAGGGCGTGCTCCGCCCAGCCCTCTGCCATGGCTTGCAGAAAGGCGGGATATTCTTCGCCCAAAAGAGCTTTCATTCGCGCACAAAAGGCAGACGGCAGCATGACGCACTCCTTCCCGTGTTCATTTTCTCCATTGTACCACAGGGTGTCTGATTTTGCAAGACGGATAAGGGAGAAAAATTCGCACATACTAACGCCGAGGTGATGAAATGAACGAACAGAAAAAAAGACCGAGCGAAAAAATGCCCGCAGGCACCCCGTGGTCAAAGAAGGAAGAACCGACCTCCGACCCTGTGCATCCGCCCGTCTCCGATCCGCCCGTGCCGAACCGCGCGCATACCGAGCTCCGCGTGGATTTTCCCCCCGAGCTGCCGCAAAAGGAGCACCGCGAAACTTGATAAAAGAAGACATGCCGACGGAACTGTCGGCATGTCTGTTTTTTTGTAGAAAAGGCTTTTTTATCTTGACAATCACAACTTTTTATAGTATGATGAAACCGATATCCCCGATAAACTTTCGTGAAAGGAAAACGATCATCATGGAATTCAGGAAAATCTCCCTTAACGGTGACTGGATGATGGACTGCCTTGACGAGGTCGCGCCGACTGTAGAGGCCGCCGACTTTCGATCAGGTGCCCGTCTGGATGCTTCCGACTTTCTTGTGCAGGATGAGCCCAAGATGGAGGAATTCTTTGTCCCGAATGCCATTCCCGCCTACTGGGAGGATAAGATCGAGGACTTCAGCAAAACAAACGGTATGTACCGCAAGCTCGGCTGGAACCCCCAATATACCCTTCAACGCTATCCCCAGGCATACTACGTGCCCGACATGTGCCTGCCGAACGTGCTCGGCTGTCTTGGCTATCGTCGCACCTTTACCGTTCCCTCGCTTGCGGGGGTGAAAGAGATCCGCCTCTTCTGCGGTGGCGCGCAGAACGCCGTATCTGCTTGGATCAACGGCCACTACATCGGCCGTCACGAGGGCTATTCTGCTTCTTTCTTCCTCACTGTGCCGATGGAGACATTGGTTGAGGGTGAGAACCGTGTGACCCTGTTAGTCTCCAACACCCGTCTGAAGGGCTACAAGGGCCGCCCCGTATTCGGCTGTACCTCCCGTGCCGCCAACGATTGCACGGGCGGCGTGTACGGTGACCTCGAGCTTCGCCTGTACGAAGGCGACCTGCGCGATTTCTGGCTGACGGTAGACCCCGACCTCGCCCACTTCACCGTACATACCGAGGGCAAAACGACTGTCCCCACCGCCGTGGCCATCAAGGCGGGCGGCAAGACTGTCCTTGCAGGGGAGATCCCATCAGGCGAGAACGCCGTCACCCTGCCGACCGAGGGCCTTTCCTTCTGGTCGCCGAATAACCCCTACCGCTACGATGTGGAGCTCTCCTGCGGCACTCAGACCCTGTCTCGCAAGTGCGGTATCCGCTGCCTCACGGCCGAGGGCACCCGTCTGCTCCTCAATGGCGAATACTTCTATGCCCGCGGCATCTGTGAGCACGGATACTATCCGCTGACTGTTCACCCACCGCGCGACAAAAACTACTTCCGCAAGGTCGTCCGCACGCTGAAAAAGCTGGGCTTCAACTTCGTGCGCTTCCATACCACGATCCCCATGGCAGAGTACATGGAAGCCGCCGACGAGCTGGGTATCCTGATGGAGCCCGAAACCCCCAACAACACCTCCTATGAGGAGTGGGTCGAGATTGTGCATCACTGCCGCCGCTACACCTCTACCGTTATGTATTCTTCGGGCAACGAGATGGTCATTGATGACGAGTACATCGAGCACCTGCGCCGGTGTGCCGCCATGGTACACGCGGACAGCGATGCGCTCTTCTCCCCCATGTCGGCTATGCGCGGCGTGGAGTACGTCAACACACACTACACAGATGCCGCCGTGCACGAGCCCTTCCATCACGATCCCGTTCGCCTTGCCAAGCTCAAGGAATTCTGTGATGCCTTCAATGCTTACTCGCTTGGTGACGCCAGCTACCATTCCATGAAGAATGATGCCGAGCTGATGGATTACCGTCAGTCGGTCTATGAAAAGCCTTTCTTGACCCATGAGATCTGCATCAACGGTACCTACTGTGATCTGTCGCTTGCAGACCGCTACAAGGGCTCGCGCATCGGCGATACCGAGCTGTTCTCATCGGTGGAGCGTCATCTCGCCGATAAGGGCGTGCTTGACCGTGCCCCCGAATATTACAAGGCATCCTGCGCATGGCAGCAGCTCACGCGCAAGCATTGCTTCGAAAAGGTCCGTATCTGCGAAACCATGGCAGGCTACGACTTCCTCGGTGACATCGACCACCACTGGCACACCTTCGGCTACTGCGTGGGTATGATGAACGAGTTCTATGAGCTGAAACCGGGCGAGACGGTGGAAAACGTCCGCCGCTACAACTCGGATACCGTCCTGCTCGCCAAGCTGCCGAGATGTGTCAACTACGAGATGGGTAGCGCGATCGACGTGCCGTTGCTTGTTTCCAACTACGGCAAGCCCGTGGAAAAGGGCACGCTGTGCGTGCGCGTTGCGGATGCAAACAAGGTCTACTTCCGCCGTGAGATTCGCGTGGGCGCGGTCCCCGCGGGAGAGATCACAAAGCTCTACGACCTGCATATGGTTGCTCCAAAGAGCGACAAGCCCCTGAATCTGAAGCTCCATGTCACCCTGTTCGGTGACGAAACGGATGCCGAAAACGTCTGGGATCTGTATGTCTTCCCGAAGGCGAGCTCCGCCCTGCCCACGAAGAAGGTACAGAAGGAGCATAACACCGTCATCGTGTCCGACATCGGTGCCAGAGAGCTGATGCAGGAGCTTGCCGCCGGTAAGAACGTGGTGCTCCTCGGTCACGGCCCGTTCCCGACCCTGCCGATCTACTTCCAGATTGCACTGGCAGGCAGAACCGAGGGACACCTCGGCGTGATCGTCAACGACACGCCCCTGATGGAAGACTTTCCCGGAAACGGCTACTGCGGCTTCCAACTCCGTTCGATGCTGGAGGAGGGTGAGGCGATCGCCCTGGATCTGCCTACCGCCCCCTTCCACCCCGATGTGGAGCTTGTGTCCGCCTACAAGAACGCCCGCCGCGAGGCCATGGTGTTCGAGTATAAGGTCGGTGCCGGTAAACTCTTCGTTTGCTCGCTCGGCCTGAACGAAAGCGATCCTGCATGCCGTTGGCTCAAGGAGCGCATCCTGCGCTACGTCATGAGTGACACATTCGCACCGAAGGATGCGCTGACCATGCATCAGCTTGCCGAGGTGCTTGCTACCGACCCGATCGAGGTGTCTGCGAACGTCAACGAGGCTACCAACAAAAACGATATTACCGCATAAAGAAGAACCCCGACTGCCACGCAGTCGGGGTTCTTTTATTCTTCACCTGTTTGATGCTCGAGCGCACGTACAGAGCGTGCATATTCACTTGGGGACATGCCCGCATACAGGCGAAATCGCCGTGAGAAATAATGGATGCTGTCGTAGCCGAGCATCTCGGCGATCTCGGTAAAGTTGTACCGCCCCTCGCGGATGTAGGTCTTGGCCGCCTCCATCTTCAGGCGGATAAAGTAGGTCAGTGCACCGCATCCCTCCTGCTCACGGAAGGCCGCCTTGACCGTGGAGGCACTTACCCCTGCGTGCCGCGCAAGCACGGAAAGAGTCAGATTGTCCGCAAGATGCTCCTGCATAAAAGCACACAGCTTGGCATGCAGATCCCCCTCCGCACGATAGTGTTGGATGGAGCGTGCCGTCTGACTGTCCGAGCGCAGAAGCAGAACGAGCAACTGCTCCAGACAGGAAAGGATCAGCTGCTCCGACCCGAACGGAGCGGACGGATGCTTTTCCATTTTCTTGGTCGTGGGATCGCCAAGCGGGGTGGAGAAGACCTGCTCGCTCTCCTTCAAAATGGAGGAGATCAAGGATTTTCCCGTACGCCCTACCGTCGTGCGGAGATCTCGCAGACCCTCTATCGCCTCCGAGTGGCAGGAAAAGGAAAGCACCACCAGGTTGGGTGCCACCTCGCCGTTGGCACGCAGGGTGTGAAAGACGTTCGGGGCATGAAACTTGATCTCGCCGCGCCCAAGCCGATATTCCCGACCGTCCTCGCACACGATCACCTCACCGCGATCTATGTACACGCATTCCCAAAAGTCGTGTGCCTCTCCCTCAAAGCAGTAGGTGCTGGTATATTCAAAGTAGTGTACGGTGTAAAGCTCCTCTATGGCAATATCCTTCGAAAGCCTTGTTCCGACGTAGGACACGGTCATCCCCCCTTTTGCCCTATTATACCATGCTTGTCCGAAAATGTAAATAGTTTGCCCGAATTTGTCAATACATTTCCTGAAAAAACCGTATAATGAAGGCGATGCCAAATAAAAAAGTTGCAAAGACTCTCTTCGGGTGATATAATAAAGACATTGAAAGAAGGGAGTGCTTTAAGAATGGAGCTTACCGTGGGAGAGATCGTTTCACATTTTTCCGTGACCCTTGACAATGAAGAGCTGATCCCGTACGGCAATGGTCATATCAACGAGACCTATGTCGTAGGGAAGAAGAAGAAATACATTCTGCAAAGGATCAACACAAATGTCTTTTCCGATCCGAAGGTCATGATGGACAACATCATCGCCGTGACTGCACATCTGCGTAAAAAGATTGCCGTCACTGGGGGAGATCCCGATCGAGAGACCCTGACCCCCATCTATACCAAGGAGGGCAAGCCTTACCTGATTGCCGAGGACGGCAAGTGTTACCGCATGTACCTGTTTGTGGAGGCGCTGTGCTTTGACCGTGTGGAAAACGCGCATCAGCTTTACCACGCCGCGCGTGCGTTCGGCCGCTTCCAGCGGTACCTTGACGACTTTTCCGCCGACGTGCTGCATGAGGTCATCCCGCGATTCCATGACACCCCGAACCGCTTTGCCCAGCTGACCGAGGCCATCCGCGAGAATCGCGTAGGCCGCCTGGCCGATGTGCAGGCGGAGGTGGATTTCGCCCTGTCCCGCGAGGCAGATACGCACATTGTGGTAGATGCCATTGCCGCGGGCGAGGTGCCGCTTCGCGTCACGCATAACGACACCAAGCTTAATAACGTCATGTTTGATGCGAAAACGGGGGAAGGTCTTTGCGTGATCGACCTCGATACCGTTATGCCGGGTTCTCTGCTTTATGACTTTGGTGACGCACTTCGCTTTGGTGCCAATGCAGGTGACGAGGACGAGCTCGACCTGTCCAAAATTTACTTCCGCATGGATTGCTTTGAGGAGTTCGCGCGCGGCTTTATCGAGGAGTTGGGGGATACTCTCACCCCCCATGAGATCGAGCTATTACCCTTCTCGGTCAAGCTCATGACCTACGAATGCGGCATCCGCTTCCTTGCCGATCATCTGAATGGTGATACCTATTTTCGCGTTCACCGCGAAGGACATAACCTTGACCGTTGCCGCACGCAGTTTGCGTTGGTGGCGGATATCGAAAAACGTATGGATGACATGAAGGCGATCGTGGCTCGTTGTCTGGCCGAACGCCGCGCATGATGTGCATAAAAAGGAGTACGATCCTATGAAAGATTTCGTAAGAGTCGGTGTCATTGGCCTAGGCCAGCGCGGCCTGTGGGTCATCAGGGAAACCCTTCTCCCCAACGAGAAGTATCGCGTGACCGCTGTGTGCGACTTGTATGCCGACCGTGTAGAGCAAGCGCAGAAGACCGTCACCGATATGGGTGCGCCTGCCCCCTTCGGCACCACCGACTACCGTGAGATTCTTACCCGTGAGGACGTGGACGCGGTACTCGTCATGTGCTCCTGGGAAACGCATGTGTCCGTTTCTGTCGCCGCGCTCCGCGCCGGCAAGCCCGTCGGCATGGAGGTCGGCGGCGCGTATTCCGTAGAGGAATGCTGGAAACTGGTGCGCGCACAGGAGGAGACCGGCACCCCCTTCATGTTTCTGGAAAATTGCTGCTACGGCAGACGCGAAATGATGGTCATGAATATGGTCGATCATGGTCTGCTTGGGGACGTTGTACACTGTAACGGTGCCTATGAGCATGATCTGCGCTACGAGATTTCCTATGGTAAGGAGTTGCGTCACTACCGCCTACGCAACTATATCCACCGCAACTGTGAAAACTACCCGACGCATGAGCTTGGCCCTATCGCGCAGATTTTGAGAATCAACCGTGGTAACCGCATGCTGTATCTGACCTCTACTGCCTCTTGCGCCAGGGGGCTGCACACGTATATCGTCGAGAAAAAGGCAGACGATACCGAGCTGCTCCATACCGTCTTCCGCCAGGGCGACGTGGTTACCACGGTCATCAAGTGCGCGGGCGGCGAGACCATCCGCCTAACCCTCGGTACCACCCTGCCGCGCTTTTATAGCCGTAACTTTACCGTTTGCGGCACGCGTGGCATGTATGAAGAGAATTCCGACTCCGTCTTCCTTGATTGTGAGGAGCATATCCAGTGCGAGTGGAATTGGAAGAAACAGCAATGCGGCAATGCCGATCGCTATGCGGAGCAGTACGACCATCCCGTTTGGAAGAAATTCCTCTCGGATGGCGTACGCGGCGGCCATGGCGGCATGGACTGGCTGGTATACAGCGAGTTTGCCGATTGCCTCTTGGAAGATCGCCCGTTTCCCATCGACGTGTACGATGCGGCGGCCTGGATGGTCATCACCCCCCTGTCCGAGGCCTCGATTGCCCGCGGCAGTGCCCCCGTGGATATCCCCGATTTCACCAACGGTGCCTGGATGGAAGAATAAAATGAAAAAAGCGGTCCTGCCGCTTTTTTCATTGACAAGGGGACTTCGAGAGGTGTATAATAATGACTGTCAAAACCGAGCTTGAGGTGAAGATCATGAAAAAGTTAGTCGGTATTCTTGTGTTTCTTGTGGCATGTATGGGGCTTGTGATGGTACTCGCCTTGGGCATGTCGGCGGCAGAGCCCGTATACAGCGGTACCTGCGGCGAGAACGTGACCTGGGTGCTGGATGCCGATACGGGCGCGCTTACCGTTTCCGGAACGGGGCCCATGTACGACTACTACGACAACTATTGGGGTAGTGCGAATGTGCCTTGGTTCGTTTCCAGCGATACTATCACAAGCATCACGGTGGAGGAAGGGGTCACTACCATCGGCTCAGGTGCCTTTGACGGTTGCTTTTATGCCACCTCCATTACCGTTCCCGACGGCATCACCTCAATCGGGGAGCGAGCTTTTTACGGATGCGGTAGCATCACGGAATTTGCCATTCCCGATACCGTTCTCACCATCGGGAAAAGCGCCTTCTCGCAATGTACCGCTTTGACCGAGATCGTGATCCCGAGCAGTGTGACGGATATCGGAGAGGAATCGTTTGCATGGTGCGACAAGCTCGCCGAAGTGATCGTGGGGGATGTAAATTTTGCGGGAGAAGCGACCACTGTGATCGGCAAAAACGCCTTTCAAATCCATGACTATCTGTCCTCCTTGACCAATCTGACCATCGGAAGAAACGTCAAGGTCATCGGATCGTTCGCATTTGGAAACTGCATAAACCTAACGAGCGTTATTGTACCCGGCAGTGTGGAGGAGATCGGCTATTCCGCCTTTCGCGGGGCAGGCTTGAAGAGCATAACGATGGAGTACGGCATCAAAACCATCGGTGCCGAGGCGTTTGCCTCTTGTGCCGCCCTTACCTCGATCGTGATTCCCGACAGCGTTACCTCTGTGGGGGATGGGGCCTTTTCCTTCTGCTCCGGCTTGAAGTCTGTACGCATGAGCGAGAATGCCACCGGGTTTGGCTTGAACTTTTTCTACAAGTGCAGCATGTTGGAGGAAGTGAATATCCCCGAAGGGGTCGGTGCCATCGGTAACAATGCGTTCTATCAGTGCGCCTCCCTTAAAGGTATCAGCCTCTCGGATAATGTTACCGATATCGGCAAGAACGTCTTTTACGAATGCAAGGCTCTTGCGAGCGTAAAAATGCCGAAAAATCTTGCAAGCATCGGAGACTATGCGTTTTATTCATGCTCTGCCCTGACCTCTGTTGAAATACCAGAACGGGTAACGGCCATCGGGAAGGAAGCGTTCCGATTCTGCACAGGACTCACCGAGATGAAGATCCCAAACGGTGTTACGGCCATCGGGGAGAAAACCTTCGGCAGCTGTACCGCCATGAAAAAAATCTACCTGCCGATCAGCGTCAGCAGTCTCGGCAAGGAGTCGTTTACCTACTGCTCGAAGCTGGATACGATCGTTTTCTGCGGTACAGCAGAGGACTGGGCGGACGTTTCCAAGGGCTCCAACTGGAACAAGAGAATGCCGGACTTTACCGTTTCCTATCACGAATACGAGACGGCAAGTGTGGATGATGAATATCACCGCGGTGTTTGTGTGGCCTGCGGCACGGAGCTGGTTGAAGAACGGCATGCCTTCGGTGAGGGAAAGCTCATCACTCCCGCCACGCATATCACCGAAGGAGAGATCGAGCGTACATGTAGCGGTTGCGGAAAGACTGTGATTCAAAAAACAGAAAAGAGCATCGATCACGCCTTCGGCACATGGCAAAAACACACCGTCGCACAGCACAAGCGTACCTGCCCCTGCGGGGAGGAGGAGTTTGCCGCCCATGAGTGGGGGAGCGGCGCGGTGACCACTCCCGCCTCGCATCTTGCCGAGGGCGAGAAGATCTACACCTGTGTCTGCGGGGAAACCAAGACCGAGACGATCGGCAAAACCGCCGACCATGCCTTCGGCGCATGGCAAAAGCACACCGCCGCACAGCACAAGCGCACCTGCCCCTGCGGGGAGGGGGAGCTTGCCGCCCATGAGTGGGGGAGCGGCGCGGTGACCACTCCCGCCTCGCATCTTGCCGAGGGCGAGAAGACCTACACCTGTGTCTGCGGGGAAACCAAGACCGAGACGATCGGCAAAACCGCCGACCATGCCTTCGGCGCATGGCAAAAGCACACCGCCGCACAGCACAAGCGCACCTGCCCCTGCGGGGAGGAGGAGCTTGCCGCTCATGTGTGGGATGACGGAGAAGTGACGCAAGCCCCTACCACGGATGCGGAAGGAGAAAAAACCTATACCTGCTCCGTATGTCGGGAAACCAAGAGCGAAGTATTGGAGAAGCTCCCCGCATCTCCCGAGCCTGACACGCCAACCGACCCGGATACGCCAACCGACCCGGATACGCCAACCGACCCGGATACGCCGACCGACCCGGATACGCCAACCGACCCGGATACGCCGACCGACCCGGATACGCCGACCGACCCGGATACGCCGACCGACCCGGATACGCCGACCGACCCGGATACGCCGACCGACCCGGATACGCCGAC
>JAFTYE010000011.1 GCA_017464805.1 Clostridia bacterium
CGACCTCATCCGAGATACAACCTGACGGGCAAATTTCTGCTCTCGCAGCGTAATACCACTGCCCAACCATCAGGGTGATGTATTTGGGAGTGACGGTAATAGATTGAATAAGACTCATATTTCTTATCTCCTTCATTATACCATAATTTTTTTGTTTTGACAAGCACTGTCAAAACATTTTGTCAATAATGACCTGATCGTTTCGAACCAGATCAAGATGGAAGGTGGCTACTCGGCCATTGTCATCTTCAATAGGGTGACAATCTCTGCCGTATTGCCAGATGGCGATTTCGCTTCTCAAGATGGCAGAAGGAGCATATGGCCCCCAGTTATCGGGATGGATCAAGTGTGTAGTGGTCATAGCATCATACTCCTTGAGGGTAGGGGAAACTGCCCAGATAAGACATCTCTTGAAAATTTCCTTGTCCGTCTGCATACCGCGGCTGAATTCACGGTCAAAGTCAAATTTTGCATCTGTATTGGCCCGGAATGCCGGCGTATAACCGTCAATCAACAACACCTTAGCAAGACCTCGCATAAAATCACGGGTAACAGATTCGTGTTCTCCAATTTCAAGAAAAATAGCGGTACCCTCGGGAATCCCGAGCTCGAATGCGCGCGCCCCCATTTTCTTTGCAAGAATCGCGCCCTGCTCCTCGGTTTTCTTTTCATCGCCACAGGTATAGATGGCGGCGATTTTGCATCCCTTATTATGAAGGAACTGGATTTCCTCCTTTGTCAGGCAGTTGTCTCCTGTGAGATGTCTGCCGTAAAAGTTGGGATAAATTTTGTTGCGGACTACCCAATCGAATTGTTCGAGATTGTTCTGAAGCAGGTCATCTGCCTTTTCTTCGGAATCTACACCGAAGAAAAGGCTTGTTACAGCTTTCGGAACGATGGGCTCCGCCGCAGAAGCGGAGAATACCTCTTGCCCTACGGTTACAGTTTTTCTTTTGTAAGCATTTCTACATGCCATAATTTTAAATCTCCTTTATGATGGATTTTATTTTGTTTTGCAGCTGCAAGCACAGTATAAGGCCTAACCGCGACAACTACTGTCCGGGTTAAAAACAAAATAAAAAAGGCAAATCCGTATATAAGCATGGATTTGCCTTGGGGTTGTTGATTGGGGGAGATTCAAAAGTGCCACAGCGCGTGTCTAAATTCATTGTCGCCCCAATGTGAAACAATATTTATGGAAAATAAGCAAATTGGTCGCTCCAAAAAAAGGGAAAGATCAGGCAGGCACCGCCGATGATAAACGTATCCTCTTCTGCCAGCTCCAGTGCATCAATCGCCCGTTCGGAAGTCTCCTCGCTCTTTTCAAAGCATTGCCTGCCGTGTGTATCGCTGCCGCAATAGAACTTGCAACCGCATTGCTTCGCGTTCCTCTACGGTCTTAAAACAATCTCTGCCCCGTCGCCTACAATTTGTTCCATATCATTTTGATTTAACTCAATTCCGACACCAAGCTTCGCCGCACGGGTGAAGAGTCGTTCCATTTCTTCTGTTGGTATGCACCGCAGAACCTCTCGATATTCTTGTTCGGTTTGGGCGATCAGGGTGCAGGTCAGATGGGCAAGACCGCTCTTGTGAAAGGGTAGATCCATCGCAAGGATGGCATCCAGTCGTTTTGCCCACGCCTCGGCCTTCGTTTTCGCGCTCGTCGCATCTTCCTTTGACAGAGCAAACCCCGTCATGTGGAAATGCGTTCTCGGAATGATAACAAAATCAAATTTTTATTTCGTCCTTGGAGCATAAGGACAATTTTGAGTGAATGTGCAAATCGTGATCACAAACGTACCGCATGGTCTTCTCACCCAGGTTTATAGTACAGGTTCAGTATAACATAAAATCCTTTGTGTCGCAATACAAAAAGCGGCAAGGTCATTGACCTTGCCGCTTGGTTTTTAATATTTCTTGCGTGCAACGTAAGAGGTATGCAGATATTCATGTGCCTTGTGGCAGCCGTAGCCCTCGAAGAACTTGCCGTCCCCGTACAGCTCGCAAACAGCAGGCGACTTGTGCGATTTGCGCAGAACAGCCGCTTCGTCAGCGTCATACAGAGCCTTGGCACGAACAGCCTTGAGGTCAACGGTGTCACGGATGTACTGGGGCTGGATAGGCTGGCCACCGCCGTTTACGCAACCGCCGGGACAACCCATGATCTCCACAAAGGTCCAGTCAGCCTCGCCTGCGGCGATCTTGTCCATGACTTCCTTGGCAGCCTTTGCGCCACTGGCAACGGCAACCTTCACGTCCATACCGGCGATCTTGTAGGTTGCTTCCTTCAGGGCGGCGGTGCCGCGAACCTCGGTGAACTCAACCTTGTCGTTGTCCTTGCCGGTCAGCCAGTCGTTGGCGGTACGCAGGGCAGCCTCCATAACGCCGCCTGTCGCGCCGAAGATCACGGCAGCACCGGTATCCTCGCCAAGCGGATTGTCAAATTCTTCGTTCGGCAGAGCCTCGAACTTCAGACCTGCACGAGCGATCATGCGAGCCAACTCACGAGTGGTGATCGAAATGTCTACGTCCGGAACGCCGGCAGCCGACTGATCGGCACGGCCGATCTCGAACTTCTTGGCGGTGCAGGGCATAACGGCCACGACCACGATGTCCTTGGCATCCCAGCCCATCTTCTCGGCATAGTAGGTCTTGATGATGGCACCGGTCATCTGCATGGGGGACTTGCAGGAAGAAAGATTTTTCAGCTGCTCGGGGTAGTAGTACTCGGCAAACTTGACCCAACCGGGCGAGCAGGAGGTGATCATCGGCAGAACGCCACCGTTCTTTACACGCTCGATCAACTCGTTTGCTTCCTCAACGATGGTCAGGTCGGCACCGAAGTCGGTGTCAAATACACGCTCAAAGCCCAAACGGCGCAGAGCGGCAACCATCTTACCCTCCACATTGGTACCGATCGGCATACCGAAGGACTCACCAAGTGCCGCACGAACAGCAGGAGCCGTCTGCACGATCACGTGCTTGGTGGTGTCGGCAAGAGCCGCCCAGACCTTATCGGTGTCATCCTTCTCGGTAAGTGCACCGACAGGGCAGACGTTGATACACTGACCGCAGGAGATGCAGGAGGTGTCGTTCAGCTGCATGTTGAAGGCAGAGCCGATGGCGGTGTCGATACCGCGATTGTTGGCACCGATGACAGCAACGTGCTGTTCACGGCAGGCGGCCACACAACGGCGGCAAAGGATACACTTGTTGTTGTCGCGGATCAGATGAGGTGCGGAGGTGTCAAGCTCATATTCGGGCTTGTAACCGGCAAAAGCACCCTCGTCCACACCGTACTCGAGGCACAGCTTCTGCAGCTCGCAGTTGGTGGAGCGAACGCAGGACAGACACTTCTTGTCGTGGGTGGACAGGATCATCTCCAGTGTGGTCTTGCGTGCGGCACGTACCTTGGGGGTGTTGGTCTGCACCTCCATACCCTCGGCAACGGGGAACACGCAGGCGGTCACAAGACCACGAGCACCGGTCGCCTCTACTACGCAGATACGGCATGCGCCGATCTCGTTGATATCCTTCATGTAGCACAGGGTGGGAATCTCCACGCCTGCGGCACGGGCAGCCTCCAGAACGGTGGAGCCCTTCGGCACGCTCACTGCGATGCCGTTGATCTTTACGTTAACCATTTCCATTATCTTTCTCCTCCTTAACCCTTCGAAATCGCCTTGAACTTACAGGTGCTCATGCAGGCACCGCACTTCACGCAGGCGGAAGGATCGATCTGCATGGAGGCCAGCTTGTGACCGGGAGCGATGTAATCGGTTCTGGTAATCGCATTTGCAGGGCATGCCTTTGCGCAAACGCCGCAACCGATACACTTATCCGCATCGATGGTGTACTGCAACAGATCCTTACATACGCCGGCAGGACATTTCTTGTCTACGACATGAGCAACGTACTCGTCGCGGAAGAACTTCAGCGTCGAGAGAACAGGGTTCGGGGCCGTCTGACCCAGACCGCACAGAGAGTTGGATTTGATGTAGTTACAAAGCTCTTCCATCTTGTCCAGATCCTCCAGCGTGCCTTCGCCGCGGGTGATCTTGTCCAGCATTTCAAGAAGACGCTTAGTGCCGACGCGGCAGGGAGTACACTTGCCGCAGGACTCGTCAACGGTGAATTCCAGGAAGAACTTCGCCATGTCGACCATACAGGTGTCCTCGTCCATGACAATCAGACCGCCGGAGCCCATCATACAACCGATGGAGATCAGGTTGTCGTAGTCAACGGCCGTGTCGATCAGACGGGCGGGGATACAACCGCCGGAAGGACCGCCGGTCTGTGCTGCCTTGAACTTCTTGCCGTTCGGAACACCGCCGCCGATCTCCTCGATGATCTCGCGCAGGGTGGTACCCATCGGGATCTCGACCAGACCGGTGTTGGTGATCTTGCCGCCAAGGGCAAACACCTTAGTACCCTTGGATTTCTCGGTACCCATGGATGCGAACCAATCGGCACCCTTCAAAATAATCTGGGGAATGTTGGCAAAGGTCTCCACATTGTTTTCAACAGTAGGCTTGCCGTAAAGACCCTTCACAGCCGGGTAGGGCGGACGGGGTCTTGGCTCGCCGCGGTTACCCTCGATGGAGGTCATCAGAGCCGTCTCCTCGCCACATACAAATGCGCCTGCGCCAAGACGGATATCCATATCGAAATCAAAACCGGAGCCAAAGATGTTCTTGCCCAAGAGGCCCACCTCTCTTGCCTGCTCGATAGCAAGCTGCAGACGACGAACGGCAATCGGGTACTCGGCACGAACGTACACGTAACCCTTGGTGGCACCTACGGCATAGCCGCAGATCGCCATAGCCTCGATGATACAGTGCGGGTCACCCTCGAGAACAGAACGATCCATGAACGCGCCCGGGTCGCCCTCGTCCGCGTTACAAACGACATACTTCTGATCTGCCTTATTGGGAGCGGTCAGTGCCCACTTACGGCCGGTGGGGAAGCCACCGCCGCCACGGCCGCGAAGACCGGAGTCGGTTACGATCTTGATAACATCCTCGGGGGTGTACTCGGTCAAGCACTTACCAAGAGCCTGATAACCGTCCATGGCGATGTACTCGTTGATGTCCTCGGGATCAATAACACCGCAGTTGCGCAGGGCAACACGGATCTGCTTCTTGTAGAAAGCAGTCTCACCAAGAGCCTTAGCAACCTTTTTGTCGCCCTCTACGTCCTTGTGAACGAGTCTGTCAACAGGACGGCCCTTCAAGAGGTGCTCCTCAACAATCTCGTCAACGTCCTCCAGTGCAACCTGGCTGTAGAATGTGCCTTCGGGATAAACGATCATAACAGGGCCGAGAGCGCAAAGACCGAAGCAACCGGTACGTACGACCTGTACTTCCTCTGAAAGACCCTTTTCTGCGATCTTCTGTTCCAACGCATCGCCGATCTTCATACTGTTTGACGAAGTACAGCCGGTACCGCCGCAGATCAATACATGTGTGCGAATCATGTACAACTACCTCCCTTATTTCTGGGCACCGATCGTAAACTCGGTTACGATCTTGCCATTCTTTATGTGCTGATCGATGACCTTTGCCACCTTTTCGGCGGTCATCTTGATGTAGGTGGTCTTTTCCTCACCCTCGTAGACCTCCACAACAGGCTCGTACTGGCAAATGCCGATGCAGCCCGTCTGTACGACGGTAGCCTTGTCGGTCAGACCCTCCTTGGCGATGCCCTCCACAAAGGCATTCAGAACGGGTCTTGCGCCTGCGGCGATACCGCAGGTAGCCATACCCACCACGATTCTCATGGAACCGAGGTTTTCACGAATGTTGACCTTGCTTTGCATCTTGTCTCTGATGGCAATCAGTTCTGCTAACGATTTCATAGCGCGTTCCTTTCTTGGTGTTATATAAATTTTATTGATTTTCGTGATAAGCTCCTGTCAGATACTCACGCATCCACAGGATGATCTCGGGTGCGGCAAGCGACACACCGTCGCCAAGCACCCCTCGTAGCTCTGCCGTGGAAAGCTCCACGACTCCACCACCCGGTAACTCATGCCGGAAAGTAAAGTTCATTTGCGGATTCCCTTGGATCAGGGTAAGCACCGTTGAAACGATGTCTCCCAGCGGCAGACAGTCGATGTGATCCTTGCAAAAGATCGCCGTCGTTGTCGTGCCATGGTCGTCGGGATGCTCCGTCTGTGCCCGTGAGGTGATGGCCATGCTACCGCCCGTCTGCTCCGCCATTAGCTTGAGGAAGGGAAGTCCCAGCCCCACACGGCGTGTCTTTCGGGTCGTGCAGAACGGGTCGGTCACCCGTGCCAGGAAGTCGGCCGTCATGCCGCAACCGTCGTCGGTTACGGTGAAGGTCAGGCGCGTGTCACTTTCCCGAATGGTAAGAGAGACGTTTGCCGCCCCTGCCTTGACCGAGTTTTCCGCAATGTCGAGAATGTTCAGCGATAATTCCTTCATCGCAACACCTCCTTTTCGAGATGTTCAAACAATCGGCGGCGAATGGTATCGGTCGAATAATCCTCGGAGTCCAGCAGAAAGAAGTGCTCCGCCTCGCTGATGTCCCACAGATAATGGGCGTCGCTGCTGACAATCACGTGCTTGCTCCGAAGGAAGGGGAATCTTTCATCGAATTCCGCCACCCTATCGACCGAATGAAGCTCCACTGCGTGCATGTCGGGATGGTCGGGGACGGTGCCCAGCATACCCGTTACGCTATTTGCTTCCTTGTCCACATGGGCAGGGAAGCAGATGCCGTGGAAGCGGCGAACGAAGGGATAAAGCTCGTCAAGCGATAGGCGAACGGCATTGATGAGCAAATGCTCCTCCTCGCCGATCACGCGGTCCTCCTCATCCATGATCTGCTGATGTCCAAAGGCATCGGGATCATTCGGAAAGAGGATGCGCTCCTCGTGAAGTGCCGCATCGAATGCCATCGCATCGTCAAGAAATTCAAACAGGCAAACAGCGTGTACATCCTCTGCGGTGGTGACCTCCGCGCCTGCCACGGGAATGATGCCGTTCTTCTTTGCAGCAGCAAAGAAGGCGGGACAGTTTTTTGTGGTATTATGATCGGTCAACGCCACGATCTGAAGTCCCTTCAGGGCCGCCATGCCCGCGATGTTGTTCGGGGTCATGTCGTCATCGCCGCAGGGGGACAGACAGGAGTGGACGTGAAGATCATAGTAGTAACGCTCAAGCATGGGTCAGCTCGCCAAGCTGTGCGCAGATCTCGAAGGAGGATTGGTCGCTGCGCAACAGGTTCACGCCACGCTCACGCGCACGGTCGATGACCGCCTCCTCCACCTCTGCGTTCTCTGTCAGTATCACGCAGGCCGCGTCGGAAAGAGAAGCAACGGCGATCACGTTCACATTGTTCATGATGGTGACCCACGCCTCATCGCTTTGTAGGCGCGTCATCACCCAACTGAGCAGATCTCCGCAGTAGCCGCCTCGAATCTCTCTGTCCCCATCGGGAAGCGAGAGAGCCTCGAGGTCAAGCCTTGTTATGGCGTCGCGTACCGTCATAGCTTACTCCTTTTTATCCTGCTTGGCCCACAGTGCCAGAATCACGCATTCGTCGATCTTGGCATGACCGCGGATCACGTCCTCGGCAAAGGCGTGACAGGTGGGTGCGCCGCATGCGCCGCAGTCGATCTGCGGCAGGCACTTGTTGCACTCCTCGATATCGTTGAGCATTTGCAGGGTGAAACGTTCGTCGGGGTTGTAGTGACCGATCCGACGTTCGGCAAGCGGTGTGTGGATGATCAGCTCGCTCGGCACCTCATCGCCGTCACTTATCGCAAAGTTGCGGGAGATAGGCAAATACCGCCGCAGGCTTTGCAGCCTCGCCTTGGCAATGAAGGGGTTGGCCACCGTCATCACACCGCCCACGCATCCGCCCGGGCAACTGTTCAGCTCGATGAACTCCAAATTGGGCAGAGCATTATTTTCGATCTGGTCAAGAACCGAGATCACGTTCTCAATGCCGTCTGCCGCCAGATATTTTTCGTTGAAGATCGCAGCGGATTCTCCGCCGGAGGTTGCCCAGCTTAGTCCTACGACTCCCGTCCGCGATACAAACTGCGGTTCGTTTTCTCGCTTCATGCGCGCAATCAGCTTGAAATACACTTCCTTCATCGAAAACACACAATCAATGAGGGGCTTCCGGTTGTCGGGGTTGTTCTTTACGTAACTGACTTTCGCGGGGCAGGGGGATATAAAGCATACGCCGATGTCCTCGTCCGAAAGCTCGGGGTGCGTCTTCTTTGCCTCCTTGCGTGAAAGGATTGCCGCCGTCTCCATCGGAGACATCAAGGGGATCACGTTGCCGGCAAGGGAAGGGAAGCGCAAGCTGATCAGACGCAGGATCACGGGGCAGGCGGAGCTGATGATCGGCTTCGGAAGATCGGCGGAGCGCAGATAGCGCCTCGTGTACTCCGAAACGATCTCGGCAGCGCGTGCCACCTCAAAAACGTAGTCAAAGCCTATGTCGTACAGGCCTTGGATCACGTAATCCAACTCGTCCAGATTGTCAAACTGCCCGTACAGCGTCGGCGCAGGGAGCGCGATCTTGAATTTGAATCGCTCGATCTCGCCGAGGCCGTCGTAAACCGCCTTCTTGGCCTTGTTCTTACAAACACGGATGCATTGACCGCAGTCGATGCATCGGTCGGGGTTGATCACGGCCTTGCCGTCCTTTACGCGGATGGCCTCGGTCGGACAGTAGTTCAGACAATGCGTGCAGCCATGGCACTTGTCGGGGACGATGGTTACGGAATGCAGGTATTTTTCCATGCTTCCACCACCTTTTCAGGTATTGATAATCATGGTAACCTTGGTACCCTCGCCAACGACGGACTCCACATTCATGAAGTCACTGTAACGCTTCATGTTCGGCAGACCCATTCCGGCACCGAACCCCAGGTTCCGTACCGTCTCGGGTGCTGTGGAATAACCGGCGCGCATGGCAAGTGCAATATCCGCAATGCCGGGACCCTTATCCGAAAGTAGGATTTCGATCTTGTCGGGATAAATGCAAATATCTGCCTCGCCGCCGCCGGCATGGATCACCATGTTGATCTCGCCCTCGTACATCGCAATCGAGACGCGACGGATCAGCTCGGGATCGTAGCCCATCTGGCGCAGTTTTTTCTTCACTTGTGCAGAAGCTTCGCCGGCAGAGGTAAAGTCCTCGCCGTCTACCGTGAAATGAAGCCGTAAAACGTCAGCCATCTTACAGAGCTCCCTGCAGGCCGCTCGCGTACAAGATACCGCAAGCGTCGTACATGCGAAGATCGGTCGTCAGAATGGCAATGCCGTTTTGCTCGGCAAGTGCCAGGATCTCGTCGGTCGGCTTCTTGGAACGGACGAACACGATGCACACCATGTCCATCATTTCGGCAGTGCGAACGACCTGCGCGTTGACAAGGCCCGTCAACAAAACAGCCTGATCCTTGACGTACGCCAGTACGTCGCTCATCATGTCGCTGCCGCAGGCGGAGCGAACGTCCGTGTCCAGACGGTCAGTGCAGGTAAGTACGTTTGCCGAAAGCAGTTTTTGAATTTCACGGATCTTCACAAGCTTTTTCCACCTATTTTCAGAATGGGGGCCGATTATGCGCTGTATTTTGCCAGAATGCCGGCAACGTCCTTTGCCGTGATACGGCCGTAAACGTCCTCGTTTACTGTCAGCACAGGTGCCAGACCGCATGCGCCGATGCAACGGCAAGCGGAAAGGGAGAACTTACCGTCAGGTGTGCACTCGTCACCGCCGATGCCAAGTTGCGCCTGCAGCTCGTCGTAGATCTCGCCCGCACCCTTCACGTAGCAAGCCGTACCCAGGCATACCGAAATGCCGTACTGGCCCTTCTGGGAAAGGGAAAACTGTGCG
Organism: Clostridia bacterium; assembly: GCA_017464805.1. GTDB lineage: Bacteria > Bacillota > Clostridia > Oscillospirales > CAG-272 > UBA1740. The sequence goes on from JAFTYE010000011.1 coordinate 9,883, forward strand.
TAGAAGGTCGATACACCGTAGATCTTCTCCAACGGTACGTCCATGCCCTCTGCGATCATGGCCTGAACCTCGATCGGCAGATAGCCGTAAATGTCCTGTGCCTCCTGCATCACGGCCATCAAGCGGCTTTTGTCGTGCTTGTTGGCTGCGATGACTTCGTTCAGTTTTGCTTCCTGTTCGGGAGTACCCTTGAAAGGAAGGTTGCTGATTTTCTTCTGCATAATCCAATTCTCCTTAAGATGTTGTATCGGTAAATTGCAAGGCCTTTACACCTATAATGTACCTTTTGATATTATAACATATAGCACACCGATATGCAAGGCCTTTTTGTAGATTTTTTAACGATTTCGCGAAAATTCGTCAGGATGTCCGCTCAGAATAACTCGTAGTAATAAGGAAAAGATCGACCGTTCCCAAATGGCAGAAAGATCAATGAAAAAAAGAAAAAATATTTTCAAAAAAGGGTTGACAAGTGGGGAAGGATGTGGTAGAATAAGAGGGTCGCGGCCGAGAGGATTGCTCTTGGACAAGCGACGGTATCGGTCTTTGAAAATTGAACAACAGAATTTTCGTAACACGAAAGTGTGAAGGAATCTCGTTAAGAACACATTGAGA
>JAFTYE010000012.1 GCA_017464805.1 Clostridia bacterium
CGGTAGCCAATTCGGGGATGGTGATGGTAGCGGTAGAGCCTTCGATAACGGTTTCTATTTTCACTACCGCACCACAGCAATTGTACTTGTACGTTCCGGTGTGGGTAGTGCCATCTGCTTTAGCGGTGTAAGTAAACTCGTCGCTTGCGTGGTTGTTGGGATCTGTGGTTTCACCATACTCGACGCCGCATTTTTCGCACTTTGCCAAAGTGATACAGGTAGCCGCAACGACGGAGTGCGTGGGCTTCTCAGCCGTCACGGTGCTGTCGTTGGTATAGATCGCCGTGGCGGTCTCCGCGCAGGAGTTATAGCCGTAGTAGACCTTCTCGCCGCCGAGAGTGGGATATGCGTCGTACTCGGTGTCGGTGTCGGAGGTCTTGATGTTCTGCCCCCAGACCTCGGGGATCACGCCGTCCTCGCCTGCGGTCTGGCCTGCTTGCAGCAGGTATGCCACCTCACCGCTGGCGAACTGCGCTGCGGTCTTGCCGCCGGTCAGCGCATCTACGGTGCCGTCGTTTTTGCCGATGGCATTGCCGGTGTACGTTTCTGTGTTGTAATAGCAGTTCTGGACCGTGCCGACGTTACCGCCGACCACGCCGCCGACAGAACTGTAATCGCCGCCGGTGACCGCGCCGGTATTATAGCAGCTCTGGACCGTGCCGTGGTTAACGCCGACCACGCCGCCGACATCGCTGCTGCCGCTGACCGTGCCGGTATTATAGCAGTTTGTGACCGTGCCTGCGTTATTGCCGACCACGCCGCCGACATAGTTGCTGCCGCTGACCGTGCCGCTGTTATAGCAGCTCTGGACCGTGCCGTGGTTAACGCCGACCACGCCGCCGACACCTTGGTAGCCGCTCAGATAGGAATCGATGACGCCGACATTCTTTACTGTGCCGCCGCTGCCCACCCAACCGAACAGACCAACGTAGCTTGTGGCGCTGTCGTTAAAATACAGGCCGGAGACGGTCTTATTGTTACCGTCAAAGGTACCGGTGTAGATATTTGTGACGCTGCCGATGGGCGTCCATGCGCGGAAGGAATCACCGTTGGTGACAGCGCCATTTTCGTCATAGGTCAGGCTGCTCAACAGGTTCTGATTGACCGTGATATTCTCGGTCAGAATGGCATTGGCCGCCGGATTTTGTGCCTCATCGTCGTAGTTGTTGACCAGATTGGCAAACCAGAAGAGCTGGCCTGCGTTGGAAATCTCGTAGTAGCCGTCGGAGTTGGAATCCACAGCAGGCTGATAGCCGCCGCAGACGTTGCAGAAGCCGGTAGTTACGTCGAAGGAGTGATCCGCCAATTCGCCGTAGCTATTGTTGCAGACAACACAGACTGCCTGAGCGGCGCAGGTGGCCTCGCCGCCGAAGTGATTCAGAAAGATGCTCTTCCATTTGGTGCTCGCCCACCAGAGCATGTCAGCGAGGTTCGCTTGATACTCTGTTTCGGCATCCTGTTGTCCGTGATTCAGGACAAGATCACAGCCACCAACTGCTGTTCCGACGTCCTTAAAATCGTCTCCGGCAGGAGAACCTTCCTCAACTACAGACCCAAATGTAATTTCCTTTAGATACTGGCAATTTTCAAATGCCCGATAGCCTAACTTCGTGACATTTGGAAGTGTAATGCTGTTAAGGGCATATGCATTCTGAAACTCATATTCTATGATTTCCGTTACATCCGAGAGAATTAGGTCAATCTTGCCGTTATATTGATTGTCCGCGTCATAAGTACCACTGCCCGACAAGCGATAAATTGCTTCTCCGATAGCAGTAGTGGTGTAGTTTCCCATATCTATAATAGGCGATTTACTGCCGGTTACGATAATTGTGGTAATTTCGCTGTCCACATAACCCTTGATCGCGTCCACCAAGGCAGTAATATCGCTTTCTTCTGCCGTGGTCTTGCCGCCCAGGGCGCCGTCGATGGTTACGGTGCCTGCTGCGGTATCAACCACCGCATAGGGATATGTGGTGTCAGCAGCCGTATCGGTGACGGTAGCATCCGCCGCAAATGCCGTAAAGCTCGACATCGGCAGCATAGAAACCACCATAACCAGCGCCATCAGCAGACCTACCGTAATTCTTTTTAATCGTTTATTTCGTGCGTTCATTTACACACCTCCGTTTCCATTGCAGATTGCAAAGTAAAAATCATCATATCTATTCATTATATTCATCTTTAAGCCTTATGATCAGAGTTTGATTGGTATTGGTGCTCTGCACCAATACCAAAGGGATATCCCTTTGCGATATTTATGTTCTTATTCAAAATCTACCGGTGCAACAAATTCAAAGCTTGCACTTTCACCGGCTATGACATATTCCAGTGTGCCGGTCTTTTCTACGTTTTCAAGAAGGAACTCGGAATATGCGCCGTCGCTCGGCATGATCTTTCCAACCACCTCGCCGTCAAAGACGATGTAGAAAGTGAAGTTTCCTTCCTTTATTTCATATTCAGCAAGAGTTACGTGGATGTCCGAGCCTTTCATCAGCGTTGTGTTGTAGAGCATAGACACGCCGGTGAATTTATCCGAGGAGTACCTGATACCGTCGGATACGCTCCAGCCTGCGATTTCAATATGCGCTTCTATTTCTCTGACGGTGCCTCTTGCACCCATTTCCTGTTTTACTACGTCCTGCTCTGTGATGGTTTGTAGGTTGTAGTTATCTTTGCCGTTGGTGTCCTCGATGTGCTTCGGGCCGGGGTTCAGCACAAACATGATCACACACACCGCCACGATTGCTACCGCGAACACGATCCACAGGATGTTTTTTGTTTTGGGAGATATGTTCAATGTGCTATCCTCCTACTTTTCTGTTCTTCGGGCAGGTACAGATGCCGAGCAGTTCTTCGCACTGTTCATAGTATCTGCAATGAGAACAAGTATTGTCCTCGTCATCATCTGACTGCCTGCACCGAGCTTGAATTTTTCCTTATTTATATATTGCCGTCAATCTTTCTGTTTTTCTTGCATCGGCAAACGGCAATCAGCTCGTCACCATACTCCATATACGCGCAAGAGCCGCAATCCCTATCCGAGTCCGTACCCTTCTTCTTGTAATGCTCGCAAGGCTCTTGCATCTGCGTCACAAACGGAAAGCCATCGTCCGTATAAACGGGATTTTCTATAAAGTTCGGATATATTTCCATCGGCTCGTTTTGACGGTCAATTTCTTCATAATACCCGTATCGGATTTCAAAGGTCTCTCCGTGAAGCTTTATCACCTTGAAGAGATCACCCTCTTTGGGTGCGGGCGGCTTGGGGGTGGTTTCTGTTCCAAACAGCTTTGTAAACATAGTTGCTCCTTTCGGCATATCGTCAAAAGAAAGATGCCATATTTCAGTCTGTCAGTATTATATCATAAATTTTCCATTTTGTATACTACATTTTGAACGAAAAAAAGTGCAATTTTTTTCGCCTTTTCAAGTCGAACACTGTACTTTTTTGGGCAAAAAAATACAGTTGACCAAGCGCGATACTGCACTTTTTGAAGCGAAAAAGTACAGTCTAAAAACGGTATTTTTCATAAAATCCGTTCAAAAACGGTGAAAAATTGGCGTTTTTGGGCGTTTTCACCTTGACAAAAGCAAAATATCGGTGTATAATACTATACGCTGAACGAACAATTCGTATTATACGCTCAACGTATAGTTTCTATTATTCGTTTAACGAACGATTGAAAAATGGGATTTGAGAACGGAGCTTTTATGGAACACGTTAAGGATATAGAACAGAACTATATGAACATCGAAGAAACCGCCAAGAAGTGGGGTGTTACCCCCCGCCGCATTCAAGCAATGTGTGCAGGCGGAAAACTGGAGGGTGCGATGCGGATCGGGCGCGCTTGGTTTCTCCCCAAGAATATGAAAAAACCGCCCGACGGAAGAACCAAGAAGGGGCAGAAAAAGGCAAATGCCGATATGCCTCTGCCGCGCAAGACACCGTTTCTTTATATGACCGACCTTTACCGCACACCGGGAAGTGCCGATGAGGTGGCAGAGAGCCTTTCCTATAATCACGAAGCTCGTGTACTTTTTGAAGCCGAGGTTGCATATTCTCGCGGTGAGATCGACAAGGTTTACGAGAGTGCCAATTATCTGCTTGACAGACATTCGGGATTTTACGCCGTGATCTCCGCAGGTATGCTTTTAGCTCTCTGTGCGATATGGAAGGGCGACATTGAAATGTGGCGCAAGGCGAAGGTTCATATTTCCGAAGCAAAGGCACAGAATGACTATGACCGCGATATTATCGAGCTTGCCATCTGCGCTGTTGACTGTATGCTCTACGATGTAAAGAATTTTCCCGCTTGGTTCAAGATTGGTTGCTTTGAGCCGCTTCACAAGGATACGTTACCTGCGGCAAAGGTATATTACGCAAAGTTTTTGTATGCGGTAGGTCACGGATCGGCATCGAAAGCCGTTGAGATAAAGGGCGTTTCGGGGCTTGCGCTTATGGGCTTACTTCCCGCGACGATTGAGCCGATGATTTCTTGGGCAAAGGCTGATGAAACCATTGTTTCCGAAATTTATTTACGCCTGACCTGTGCCGTCGTCTATCATCTCAGCGGAAATGACGCACAAGCCATTCGCCACATTGACAGAGCAATATCGCTTGCATTACCCGACCGTTTCTATGGGCTTCTTGCCGAGTATTGCAGAACGCTCGGTTCACTCCTTGAAAACCGTATCAAGCTCATTGATGAAAACGCCCTGAGCGAGGTGAACCGCCTATTCAAGATTTACACTGACGGTTGGACAAGACTAAACAACAAAATTACAGGGCGCAAGATCATTGAAGGTCTTAGCGAAAAGAACCGTGAGGTAATGCGTCTTGCAGCCATTGGATACTCCAATGCGGAAATTGCCGCAAAAACCAATATGTCGCTTTCCGGTGTCAATCAGGCAATCAAGCTTATCAAGCAAAAAAGCAACCTTGACGATAGAAAAGAATTTGCCGCGATACTCTGACAAAACAACAAGAGCCTCCGATTTTGGAGGCTCTGTTCTTTTGAATATACTACTTGATAAAGTCATCCCACGCTGTATTATATACGCCGATTGCTTGTAACGCTTGGGCTATGATGATTCCGAAGACGAAACAAACGGCTTTATTCCAACAGGAATGTAAGAAAACTACGGGCTGGAAGGTCGCTTCCCGAGTCCACCTACGGCGTGGATGTTCCACGCCAACCTCTCGAAAGAGATTGGCATCTATTTTGTCAACACTTAAAATACGTCGAAAAGTCCAAAAAACCTTGATTTTATTGACTTTTTGAGGGTGGCATCTATTTTGTCAAGATAACACATGTTGTGTTGACAAAATAGATGCCAACACGAAAAACCCAGATGTCACAAGCCATCTGGGCTTTTTTCTACCCATTTTTCAAGTAGTGATTTTTGCAGATGCCAAACGCCGAAAACGCCGTGTGGATAGGATTTAAACTTAAATAATCGACTTTTTATGGTGGTTTGTGTGATTTTTTAGTCGCGCGATTTCCCATTTTTCGTTATTTTATAAAAACCTTTGTAAACAATTTGTATCTGAAACGAGGGCTGTGAAAACTGCCGGAAAGAAAAGATTATTTCTCTCGAAACAAGAGCGATAATTTTGTCAAAGTAAAACGTCCTCGTTCCAAAATGGAGCGAAGGCATACCTTTTATACCAATAGATCGTCAAAATTTTGATTGTGTTCATCGGACATTAACGGATAGTACTCGATCTTCATAGACATATAGCTCATATAGCGCAATCTCTTCAAGCGCAATGAGCGATTTTCAAATACGGCGATATCTACGGCTTCCCACAGAAACACCCACGCCATAATATCGATGACCTCTGACCAGATAATACTGTCTCTGCGGTATTCGAGAAAAATAGCAGCCGCAAGAACCAATATTCCAGCCCACATTAAAATCAAAACGATAAAGCTGTTTCGTTTTAGTTCTTTTTCGTTAGCCAGATATTTTTCCGCATAATACTCTTTAATTGCGCTCCTATACGTTACCTTTTCCTGCTCGTCAATACAATTCCCATAAATTCTTAAGGTCAGCTCCTCATTGGAGCGAATCGTATGCGTATTGTTTTCAATAAAATCGGCTACTTCTGTACTAATGACAGGAGTCTGCCCCGAAGAGAAGACTGAGAGAAAATCGCTATCATCCTTAACGGTCATATTCACAATTGCATTGCCATCTGCGTCGCGCTCGCAGCTTCTCTCGGACAGTTTCCTGTCGATTTCTTTTTTCTTTCTACGAAATGATTCTTTCAAATATTATCCCTCCTGTTTTAACATTCGCAAAACATTTAGACGAACAGCCCTCGCTCCGACCAGAGTGAGGGCTGTTTCTGCGTAACGCTTTCAGCCAATATCTGTCACTGAAGGCGATTGTGCTTTTTCGTTACGAGCTTATCACAAGCTGCCAGAACGCCGGGCAGAACGAACAGAATCAGCAGCGTCGCACAGAGCGCACCCATGGAAATGGTTTTTACAATGGAGGTAACCGTCGGATTTTCAAACAAACCGCCGACTACTCCCGTAACCAGAATCAAGATCAGTCCCGAGGACATGATCGTATGGATGGAGCCTGCATAAGCGTGCTTCAGTGAATCCTTCACATCCATAGTCTTGCGAGCCTCGCAATAATAATTGGTAAGCAGAATACCGTAGTCAACGGTAGAGCCCATTAGGATACACTCCACGATCAGCAATGCAAGATAATAAATACTGCCGTTCAACGCTCCCGTTATCGTAATGGTGATATAAACACCGCACTGTACCAGCAAAACGAGGATCATAGGAATGGAAAGGGATTTGAAGGTAATCGCTACGATGAGGAAGATGGCCAATGCCGTGAGCAACGTAATAAACAGCTGCTCGTTATCGAAGGTCTTTTGCATCTCGTAATTCATTGCCGAATTACCGACCAAATAGTAATCGCCGTCCAGCTTGTCGTTTGCGAACTGCTCAAGACCTGCAAAGAATGCCGTCGTTTCTTTACCGTCCTCGGGATAGGAGGTGGTGATGATCAGCCTTGAATGGTTATCGGTTACAAGCTGCTTCTTTCCGTCCTCCAAGGTGGTCTGCGCTTCGGTGAGCTTCTGACTCATATCCTCATTGATCACAGCCTCAAAGCGGGGATCGGTCAGCACGTCATCCATCATATAACCCAACAAAGCTTCAAGCGTCATCGTCCATTCGGGATCAGCGTTCTCGGTGCTTGCCGCATAGAGATACAGCAGATCGAGAATTGAGCTGTCCATACCAAGCGTATTGGCAAGCGCGGTGGAGGTAAACTCGGTTTCTTTCACCGATACCTTTATCACCGACTGCATCATTTGCAGCTGTCCGAGCATTTCAGCATCCATATTATTTTTTATCATATCGGTAGTAAGGATAAAATCAACCGTTTCTTCCATAGACATAGTTTTATTTACAATGTCGCCGTTAAAGCGCAGATTAAAGATCATACTGACAAGCGATTCGTCGATTCCGAGCATCGTCGAAAGCTCACTTGCGCTTCTCTGCGTTTGTAATTCCGTTTTGTCTGTATAGGGCGCAAGCTTCTCTATCTGCTCCATTGCATTCTGGTCAAGATAAGAAGAAAACGTGGGATCATTTGCAACCTTATTCTGAAGGAACTCAACGAACTGGTAAAGCGTCATCGTGTACGGCTCGGCGTTATCGGATCTGTAATAATCGTAGTACAGCATATCTACCACGCCGGAACCAAGCGAAATATCCTCGCTCATCGAGCCAAGAACTTCTGCCAGCTCTCCCGAGGTGTAGGGCTTGCCGAGGATCGTACCGTATCCCAGAACCGATTTGACGTTTTCGTCCTTTTCAAGCTCGGCGATCAGGTCGTTCATCTTATCCTCGTCTTGATTTTCATAAACCACGACGACGGTATTGCTCTGCGGAAAGACATCGGAAATTTCGTCATTCCCGGTAAGCGAGTAGGCAGTACCTGTTTGCTGCTGGAGGATAAAGAATCCCACAAACAGAACCGCAAATACGCCCACCATAACGTGGCGCATTTTATAACTGAACTTCGCTGCCCATCCCATCGGGATATGCAACGACTTTTTCGCCGTTTTCTGTATCAGCTTATCACAAGCTAAAATAATACTCGGCAGCATCGTCAGCACGCAAACCATGCTGATAAAGACGCCCTTTGCAAGCACGATACCGAGGTTTGCTCCGATCTTGAAGCTCATAAATACCAGCATCAGAAGACCGACGACCGTGGTGAGCGCACTGGACGCGACCGAGGAGAAGGACGCTGCCAGCGCGTTCTTCATTGCCTGCTTTTTATCAGGCTCGAGTGCCTTTTCCTGTCTGTATCGGTTCATCAGAATGATGGAGTAATCCATAGAGAGAACCAACTGCAGAATCGCTGAAATAGAATTCGTAATGCTCGCTACGTTCCCAAGGATCAGATTCGTTCCGCCGTTGATGACGACAGCAACGCCGATCACGACGAGGAACAAGAGGGGCTCGATCCACGAGTCGCACATAAGGAACAGGACTGCAAGCAGGATCGCAAGCGCGACGACGATCAGAAGCACCGGAATACCCGGGAATCCGGTGTCGTTGTTTTTCCATACTACCGTATAATCGGCAAATTTTGATTCCAGCGCGGACTCTATTGCCGCTTCCTCGTCGCTGCCGTAATCGCAGGACATATTGAGTACATATAACGTGTGATTATCTTTGTTGTAATCACTACTCTCCGCGTCATAATCGACGCTGTCGACGTTTGGGATGGTACTCAATTCTGCAAGTACCGTTTCCTTTTGCGCATCGGTTAGGTCGTCGAACATCACGCGAATGGAATTAGAGGTCTCCATTTCGGGAAATTCATCTTCCATAATATCAAGACCCGCCTTCATATTGGAATCGTCGGACAGGTATTTAGTCATATCTTCATTGATCTCTACAAATTGAGAACAAATGATACTCGCAACCGCCAGCACCAGCATGACTGCCAGTACGATGTTTCTTTTGTTCACAATGAAATTGGAAAACTTTTTTATCATTGCTTCTGCATTCCTCTCTAAATTAAAATAATGTTGTTGACATTTCGAACGTTATATATTATAATATACATGTGTTGGTTTTGCAACCATCAGATGCAGAGCAAACGGTTGTGCAATCCACGGAATAGTAAATAGTGTTGGTTTTACAGCCACACAAAAACATTTGTCGATAGGAGAAGAAATATGAATCAACGGATCATGCTGACAAAAAAGCTTCTGAAAAACAGTTTAACCAATATGCTCCAAACACAGAATATTTACCAGATCTCTATCCGTGAGCTTTGTGAAAATGCGGGAATCAATCGTTCCACCTTCTATAAATACTATGGAAGTCAGTTTGATCTGCTGTCGGAAATGGAACAAGATCTGCTCGTCAGTATAGAGAGTGTACTGACTTCTCAGGACGTTTACAGTAAAAATGCCATCGAACAGATACTGATCTATCTGGAGAATGACATCGAATTTGTTCGTTTGCTTCTCAATTCCAACGTTGATCCCGAATTCCCGAAAAAACTGTTCTCCCTCCCCCCGATCTTGCGGATGTTAAATGAGCTGATGGCGAATATCCCCGAGGAAGAATCCGATTACTACTATCGTTTTCTGCTGTCCGGAGCCTATGAAATCGTAAGAACGTGGGTGAATAAAGAAGACCGTGAAAAAACCGAGTGGCTGGCGGCGTTACTCTTTAGAATGATCATGACACCGAAAGAGAAAAAACGGTTATAAAAAGGCGTATTATTCGGTCTTGTTCTAACATTTTATGCACAGTTCAAATATAACAGAGGTCTATTTTAAGTCATCTATTTAGGTTCCACAACCAAAACAAAGGACACCAAGAGGTGTCCTTTGTTTTGGTTGCCGCTTCACGGGACGGGATGGGGCGTTGCGCCTCCCTTGCGCTGTTTCCAAAAATTTTTCCAAAATTTTTTATAAACCTATTGACAAGGTAGGTAAAAGGTGCTACAATACAGTCACCTACCAAAATGATTGGTAAACAGGAGCTTCCCATGAGAAACTATTTTGAAAGGCTCGTCAGAGCCAATTTCCGCTTCGGTCGAATGTGTCGATGAAAAAACATGCAAAGCAATCGCAACACCACATATTCTATACACGAAAGGAAATCATAATCATGTCTGAATTGAAATTCGAAACACTTCAGCTCCACGTAGGCCAGGAGCAGCCCGATCCCGCAACCGATGCTCGCGCAGTACCGATCTATGCGACCACCTCCTATGTCTTCCGTGATTCCGCTCATGCGGCAGCCCGCTTCGGTCTTGCCGATGCCGGTAATATCTATGGCAGACTTACCAACTCCACACAGGATGTTTTTGAAAAGAGAATCGCAGCCCTTGAAGGTGGTGTAGCCGCATTGGCTCTCGCTTCGGGCGCAGCCGCTATCACCTACACCTTGCAGGCACTCGGTCAGAATGGCGGTCACTTTGTGGCACAAAAGACCATTTACGGCGGAAGCTACAACCTACTTGCGCACACGCTTCCCAACTTTGGCATCACAGCAACATTCGTAAACATCCACGATCTTGCGGAGGTCGAGGCGGCTATCAAGGAGAATACCAGAGCCATCTACATTGAGACCCTCGGCAACCCCAACAGCGATATTCCCGACATTGATGCCCTCGCGGAGCTTGCTCACAAGCACGGCTTGCCTCTCGTGGTGGACAATACCTTCGGCACCCCCTACCTCATCCGTCCCATCGAGCACGGCGCAGATATCGTCGTTCACTCGGCGACTAAGTTCATCGGCGGTCACGGTACCACTTTGGGCGGCGTGATTGTTGACTCGGGTAAATTCGATTGGGAGGCATCGGGCAAGTATCCCGCAATCGCCGATCCCAACCCTTCCTACCACGGTGTGTCCTTCGTAAAGGCAGTGGGACCTGCCGCGTTCGTTACCTACATCCGCGCCATTCTGCTGCGTGATACGGGTGCGACGCTTTCTCCCTTTGCCGCATTCCTGCTCCTGCAGGGAACCGAAACGCTCTCGCTCCGTTTGGAGAGACACGCGGAGAATGCGAAGAAGGTCGTAGAATTCCTCGCAAATCATCCGCAGGTAGAGAAGGTCAACCATCCGTCGCTCCCCGAACATCCCGATCACGCTCTTTACAAGAAGTATTTTCCGAACGGCGGCGCATCCATCTTTACCTTTGAAATCAAGGGCGGTCAGGCGGAAGCACACAAGTTCATCGACAGTCTCAAGATCTTCTCACTCCTTGCCAATGTGGCGGACGTCAAGAGTTTGGTCATTCACCCCGCGACCACCACGCACAGCCAGCTTTCCGAAGAAGAACTTGCCGACCAGGGCATCAAGCAGAACACCATTCGTCTTTCCATCGGTACCGAGCATATCGACGATATTCTTGCCGATCTTCAGCGCGGCTTTGATGCAGTAAAGTAATATTTAGGAGGAGATTTATCATGGCTAACGTATATACATCCGCAGATCAACTCATCGGAAAAACTCCACTTTTGGAGCTTACACATATCGAAAAAGCGCTTGGACTCAAGGCAAAGGTCCTTGCCAAGCTGGAATATTTCAATCCCGCGGGATCGGTCAAGGACAGGATCGCCAAGGCGATGATCGACAAGGCGGAGGCCTCCGGCAAGTTGAAGCCCGATTCGGTCATCATTGAGCCTACCTCGGGCAATACGGGTATAGGGCTGGCGTCGGTCGCGGCGGCAAGAGGATATAAGATCATCATCGTGATGCCCGAAACCATGTCTGTTGAGCGCAGACAGCTGATGAAGGCATATGGCGCGGAGCTTGTGCTTACCGAGGGTGCAAAGGGCATGAAGGGAGCGATCGCCAAGGCTGAGGAGCTTGCGGCAGCAACTCCCAACAGCTTCATCCCCGGTCAGTTTGTCAACCCTGCCAACCCCAAGGCACACAGAGAGAATACGGGCCCCGAGATCTATGAGGATACCGACGGCAACGTAGATATCTTCGTAGCAGGCGTCGGCACGGGCGGAACCGTTACGGGCGTGGGTGAATACCTCAAATCCAAGAATCCTAACGTCAAGGTCGTGGCGGTAGAGCCTTCGGCTTCCGCAGTGCTTTCCACGGGTGTTGCAGGACCCCACAAAATTCAAGGTATCGGCGCGGGCTTTGTTCCCGACGTGCTCAATACCAAGGTTTATGATGAGATCATTCCCGTTTCCAACGAGGATGCGTTTGCCACGGGCAAGCTGATCGGCAAGAGCGAGGGCGTTCTTGTGGGCATTTCTTCGGGCGCGGCTGCATATGCGGCAATTGAGCTTGCAAAGCGTTCCGAGAACGAGGGTAAGACCATAGTTGTCCTCCTCCCCGATACGGGCGACAGATACCTTTCTACACCTCTATTTGCTGACGAAGCATAAAAATAAGCGAACACCGGTACCTGTCGATGCGGGTGCCGGTGCTTTTAAAATCCAAGGAAACTAAAAGTTAGGAGAAAAATCATGGAATACAAAAGAATATTGACAATACAAGACATTTCCTGCGTGGGGCAATGCTCGCTCACGGTCGCGCTCCCCATTCTGTCCGCCTGCGGAATCGAGACCGCTATCCTGCCGTCTGCCGTTCTGTCCACGCATACGGCAGGCTTCAGCGGATTTACATTTCGGGATCTGACCGACGACATGCCCGCGATCCGAGAGCATTGGCAAAAGGAAGGCATCCGCTTTGATGCCATCTACACGGGATATCTCGGCAGTACCAAGCAGGTAGGATACGTGAAGGACATATTGGATACCATGGGCAAGGAGGAGAGCGTGAAGATCGTGGATCCCGCCTTTGCCGACAACGGCAAGCTCTACCCAATCTTTGACAGCGTTTATGTGGACGCCATGAAAACGCTCTGTCCCTCGGCCGACATTTTGCTGCCGAACATCACCGAGGCCTGCTTCCTTGCAGGTGTGGAATATAAGGAAACGTATGACGAGGAGTATATCGGGGATTTGCTGTCCGCGTTGGGCAAGCTGGGCTGCTCCACCATCGTTCTGACGGGGGTGGGATACGCGCCCGGAAAAACAGGCGTGGCCGTTTATGAAAACGGAAGCATCCACTACTACGAGCATCAGCGTATTGCAAAGGGCTGTCACGGAACAGGCGACGTTTACGCCTCGGCCTTTGTAGGATCGCTTGTCAGGGGCAAGCCCCTTTTTGAAGCAGCAAAGATCGCCGCCAACTACATCGTACAATGTATCGAGAACACGCAAAACGATCCCGAGCACTGGTACGGCGTGAAATTTGAGCCTGTGCTCCCCGAGCTGATAAGGATGCTCTGATATCAGGAGGAATGAACCATGAATATTTATTTGGATAATGCCGCCACGACGAAAATGAGTCAGACGGCCATTGCCGCCATGCTGCCGTATATGGATGGCATTTACGGCAATCCATCCAGCCTGCACTCGGCGGGACAAAAAGCAAATGAAGCATTGACGAGCGCCCGTGAGAGAATCGCAACGCTTCTCGGCTGTGAGCCGAGAGAGATCACCTTCACCTCGGGGGGCAGCGAGGCGGATAATCAAGCCATCATCTCCGCCGCAAAGCTCGGCGAAGAAAAGGGCAAGAAGCACATCGTGTCCACCGCCTTCGAGCATCATGCGGTTCTTCATACATTTGAAAAGCTGAAAAAGGCGGGATTTGACATTACGCTTTTGGATGTCCACGAAAATGGGCTTATAACGCCCGATCAGGTGACTGATGCCATTCGCCCCGACACCTGTCTTGTGACTATCATGTACGCCAATAACGAGATCGGTACGGTTCAGCCGATTGCCGAGATCGGCGCAATATGCCGCGAAAGGGGCGTGCTTTTCCACACCGACGCGGTGCAGGCGATTGGGCACCTGCACATCAACGTCAAAGAGCAAAACATCGATATGCTTTCCTTGTCCGCGCACAAATTCCACGGTCCCAAGGGCATCGGCGTTCTGTACGCGAGGAAGGGCATACGCCTGACCACGCTGATTGAGGGCGGCGCGCAGGAGAGAGGAAAGCGCGCAGGCACAGAAAACATTCCCGCCATCATGGGCATGGTAGCGGCAATGGAGGAGGCTTGCGCCAAAATCGATGAAAATGCCGTCAAGCTCACCGCACTCCGAGATAAGCTTATTGCGGGACTTTCGGAGATCCCCCACGCCATACTCAACGGAGATGAGAAGCAGAGACTTCCCGGCAACGTCAGCTTTTGTTTTGAAGGGATTGAGGGCGAATCCCTGCTATTGCTTCTCGATGACAAAGGTATCTGTGCGTCGTCCGGCTCGGCGTGTACCTCCGGCTCGCTCGATCCAAGTCACGTACTCCTTGCCATCGGCAGAATACACGATGTGGCGCACGGTTCCCTGCGGCTATCCTTGTCGGCGGAAAACACCGAGGAAGAAGTGGCGTATATCATAACGGCTGTCAAAGAGGTCGTAGAATATCTGCGCAGCATCTCGCCCATCTGGCGAGATTTGGTCGCGGGCAAAAAAGAATTTGTGATCAAATGAGGTTAATAACATGGCACTATACAGCGAAAAGGTAATGGATCATTTCCGCAACCCCCGCAACGTTGGCGTGATTGAAAATGCCGACGGAGTCGGTGAGGTCGGCAACGCCAAATGCGGCGACATCATGAAGATCTATCTGAAAATCGAAAACGACAAAATTGCGGACGTAAAATTCGAGACCTTCGGCTGCGGCTCGGCAATCGCCTCCAGCTCTATGGCGACCGAACTGATCAAGGGCAAGCCCGTATCCGAGGCACTGGCACTGACGAACAAAGCGGTCGTGGAAGCCCTCGACGGTCTGCCCGCACACAAGCTTCATTGCTCAGTGCTGGCAGAGGAAGCGATCAAGGCTGCGCTGAAGGACTACTATGACAAAAACGGCATCGAATACGACCGCTCGCAGTTTCCCGACTGTGAAAACTGTGAGCATTGTTGTGCAAACCATACTTGATTTGCCTACCAATGCGTGGTATAATAAGATATCAAACAAAAAAGGTGCAAGCCATGAAGTTGACCGAGCTTTTTAACCGAAATACAATCTCGCTTTCCTTTGAGGTATTCCCTCCCAAGACGGATACGGCATTTGATAGCGTAAAACACGCAACGGAGGAGATCGCCAAGCTACACCCCTCCTTTATGAGCGTGACCTACGGTGCGGGCGGCGGAACAAGTCAATACACCTTGGATATTGCAAAGAATATCAAGGAGCAATACGGTGTTCCCACACTTGCGCACCTGACCTGCGTTTCGTCCACAAAGGAAACGGTACAAAAGAAGATTGGCGAAATAAAATTCGCGGGCATTCAAAACGTGATGGCACTCAGAGGAGATATTCCCGCAGGGCTTGAAAATGCAGATCGTAGCCGGTGGGATTACAAGCATGCCATTGAGCTTGTTCGCGAGCTGAAGGGTTCGGGGGCAGATTTCTGTATCGGCGGTGCCTGTTATCCCGAGATCCATCCCGAAAGTACCAATCAAAAGGAAGATATCAAACATCTCAAGGAAAAGGTGGATGCAGGATGCGACTTCCTGACAACGCAGATGTTTTTCGACAACAATCTGCTATATAATTTCCTTTACAAAATCCGCGAGGCGGGCATTACCGTGCCGATCATTCCCGGCGTTATGCCCATCACCAACGGCAATCAAGTGGAAAGAGCCATCAAGCTGTCGGGTTCCTTTATGCCGCAGCGATTCAAATCCTTGGTAGACAAGTTCGGAACGTCCCCTGCCGCCATGAAGCAAGCGGGCATTGCCTATGCCACCGATCAGATCATCGACCTGTTCGCCAACGGTATCACCAACGTACATGTGTATTCGATGAATAAGCCCGATGTGGCGCAGGCCATCCAACGCAATCTCTCGGATATATTGGGGTGAGGATGGAAAACACGATCTATACCCGAAGTTATGGTGCACCTCCGTGGAACCGAAGGGAGATCCTGCGCTATGCGGGCGTAAAGGGGGACACATCGGAGCTGGACGCCCTGTTACAAAGCTGTCTTGACGAGGTAGAGGACAAGCTCGTTTACAGGGTTTGTTACCGCGAGTTCGCCGTCACGCAGCATCCTGCCTATTTCGATCTCGGCTTTCTCAAATCGGCATCTGCGGGATTGAAGAAGAATCTGTCGGGGTGTGAGAGCATCATCCTCTTTGCAGCCACGATCGGTATCGAGATCGACAGATTGATCGCGCGCAGTGCCACGGTGTCTGCGACAAAGGCACTGCTGTTTCAAGCCATCGGGGCAGAGCGGATCGAGAGCCTGTGTGACGCCTTCAACTGTAATATCACCGAGCAAAAGGCCGCAGAAGGTTTGAGAACGCGTCCGCGATTCAGCGCAGGATATGGAGATTTTCCGCTGGAGGCGCAAAAGGATATTTTTGCCGTGTTGGACTGTTCGAGAAGGATCGGTCTCACGCTCAATGAAAGTCTTTTAATGTCACCATCCAAATCCGTTACGGCCATCATAGGAGTGGGAAGATAACATGAAGATCACAGATTACCTTAAAGACCATATTTTATATCTGGACGGGGGCATGGGAACCTTGCTTCAAGAAGAGGGGCTTCTGCCCGGCGAGCTTCCTGAGCGGTGGAACATGTCCCATCCCGACATCATCACAAAAATCCACCGCGACTATTATGACGCAGGAAGCCATGTGGTCAACACCAACACCTTTGGCGCAAGCAGCTTGAAGTTTTCGGCCGAGGAGCTGGACACCATCGTCCGATCAGCCATCGCCAACGCAAGGGCGGCAGCCTGCGAAAGCTGTGGGCAACAGCCGAAGTGGGTCGCCCTCGATATCGGTCCTACGGGACGCATGCTCAAGCCATACGGAGATTTCGACTTTGAGGATGCGGTATCGGTCTTTTCCGAAACGGTCAGGCTTGGTGTGAAGTACGGTGCCGATCTCATTATGATCGAGACCATGAACGACAGCTACGAAACCAAGGCGGCTTTGCTTGCGGCAAAGGAAAACAGCGACCTTCCCATATTTGTTTCCAACGCCTACGGCGAGGACGGGAAGCTGATGACGGGAGCGGATCCCACCGCTATGGTCGCCATGCTGGAAGGCATGGGTGCGGACGCCGTCGGCATCAACTGCTCTCTCGGACCGAGGGCTCTTCGGAGTGTTGCGGAGAAATATTTGCAATACGCATCGGTTCCCGTTCTTCTCAAGCCGAACGCGGGACTTCCCAAAGCGGTGAACGGCAGAACCGTTTATGACGTTTTGCCTCGGGAGTTTTCCGAAGAAATTTCCGACCTGATCTGCAAGGGAGTTCGAGTGGCGGGCGGCTGTTGCGGCACGACGCCCGAATACATATCCGCAACGGTCAAGGCGACGATCCATGCAAAGCCTGTGAAGCTCGACACAAAGAGCATCACCTGTGTTTCCTCCTACACGCATGCCGTGATATTCGGTGAGTCCCCGATCCTGATCGGTGAACGCATCAACCCCACGGGAAAAAAGCGTTTCAAGGAGGCTCTTCGAGCACACGATATGGATTATATCTTAAAGGAGGGCATCTCTCAACAGGAAAAGGGTGTCCACATTCTGGACGTCAACGTAGGACTTCCCGAGATCAATGAGGCAGACATGTTAAGGGAAGCGGTCTGCGAGCTGCAAGCGATCATCGATCTTCCCTTGCAGATCGACACCTCCGATCCTGCCGCCATGGAGGCCGCGCTTCGCCGTTATAATGGCAAGGCCATGATCAACTCCGTGAACGGAAAGCAAGAAAGCATGGATGCCGTGTTTCCGCTGGCAAAGAAGTACGGCGGACTGATTGTGGCACTGACCCTGGACGAGAATGGCATTCCAGCGAAGGCGGAGGGACGGCTGGCGATCGCCCGAAGGATCCTCGCCGAAGCCGAGAAATACGGCATTGAAAAAAAGGATATCATCTTTGACCCCTTGGCCATGACCATCAGCGCGGACAAATATGCCGCAACGGAAACCATCCGTGCGGTCGGGCTGATCAAGCGCGAGCTTGGCTGTCATACCTCACTCGGGATATCCAACGTTTCCTTCGGTCTGCCGTCAAGAGATATGGTCAACGGTACATTTTTCGCCTTGACGCTTGGGCAGGGGCTTTCGGCGGCCATCATGAATCCCTATTCGCAGGAGATGATGAAGGCGTATCATAGCTATCGCGCCCTTATGGGACTTGACGAAAACTGTGCCGCGTATATCGACTTTGCCGAAACGGCTCCGCAGCCCACAAGCCCATCCGCTTTGGAGAGGAATGCGGCCCCCTCCGAGAAGGAATACGCCTCCGAGCTGCAAAGAGCCATCGTCAAAGGACTGAAGGAGCAGGCGGCACAGATGACCGCAGGGCTGCTTCACACCCTTGCACCACTACAAATCGTGCAGGAACAGATTATTCCCGCCCTGAACATTGTCGGCGAGGGCTTTGAGAAAAAAACGGTATACCTTCCCCAGCTTCTGATGAGCGCGGAGGCGGCAAAATCCGCCTTTGAGGTGATCAAGGCAAACATGGCGGAGGAAAAGACCGGCGACAAATGCACCTTCGTCATCGCTACCGTTGAGGGAGATATCCACGATATCGGAAAAAACATCGTCAAGCTGATACTCGAAAACTACGGCTTTTGTGTGACGGATCTCGGACGGGATGTTTCGCCTGATGAAATCGTGGCATGCACGGTCAGACTGCACGCGCCGATTGTAGGACTCAGCGCGCTGATGACCACCACCGTTCCCGCCATGGAGAAAACGATCCGTCAACTTCGCCGGGAGGCACCGTGGTGCAGGATCGTGGTCGGCGGAGCGGTGCTGAATCAGGAGTATGCCGATGCCATCGGGGCCGACAAATATGCCAAGGATGCGATGGAAACCGTGCGGTACGCGGAAGAAATAAACAAAACCTTGATGGAGAGCAGGATATGATTATATCAACAAGAGGAAGATACGCCCTGCGTGTCATGATCGACCTTGCCGAAAACGGAAGCGGTGACTATATCGCCATGAAAAAAATAGCCGAAAGACAGGGTATCTCCCTCAAATATCTTGAGCGAATCCTGCCCGTACTGACACAGAACGGGATCGTGGAGGGGGTTCAAGGCAAGGGCGGCGGATACCGCTTGACGAGAAGGCCGGAGGAATACCGAGTTGGCGAGATTCTTCGCTTGACCGAGGGTGATCTGGCACCCGTTTCCTGCCTTGCATGCGGGGCGGAACCCTGCTCAAAGCGCGATGAGTGCCGCACGCTTCCCATGTGGACAAAGCTGCACGATATGATCACCGATTATCTGGACAGCGTGCTTCTGTCGGATCTGATGAAAAACGCTACATAAATGCATCCCAAAACAAAACGAAACGGACACCGAATGGTGTCCGTTTCGTTTTTAGCCAACCGCACGAATGAAACATCATATTTACGAATTCGCTTGACTTTATGCGGTATGGATAGTATAATAATGGATAATAATGGAGCAAGAAGCGTTACTGAGGAGGATAGTCATGAAACTGACTGTACAGGAGCTTTCCATCGAGCAAAAGCTGGGCATGCTGTTTTGCGCGCGCCGCTTTCAGACCGAAGAGGACCTTGCCTTTACACTGGATCTGATCCGCCGCCGTGCGCTTGGCTCCGTTCAGGTACCGATCAATGATGAGACCCCTGCCATTATGCAGGCGGTTCGTGAGGCGGCCGACTACCCCATTCTGATTATCAACGATATGGAGCAGGGCTATCCCCGTGCCGATCTGCCACAGATCCCTGCCCTAACGCTCGCCGCCGCCGACAACGAGGATTATTCCCGCGCCTTTGCCAAGGCGGTCGTGGCCACAGCCAAGGCCGAGGGCTTCAACGGCACGTGGGGGCCCATCCTGGACCTCATTCTTTGCGACGGCCCCTGCCGCGTGAGCCGCTGTTTTGGCGACACACCCGATGCCGTGCTCCGCACCGTGTGGAAGATCGCCGACGTGTTCCGCGAGTACGGCTTTATGTCCACGGGAAAGCACTACCCCGGACGGCACGACTGCCCCTTTGACACACATATGGCCGAGGGTATCTCCTACGCGGACGCCGGAACGCTGAAGAATGTGGACCTCGTTCCATACATAAAGCTGATGAAAGAAGGTCTGCTCCCCGCCATCATGACCGCGCACCATTCCCTGCCGAACATCGACCCCGAAAACCCCGCCTCGGCATCGAAAAAGGTCATCGATCTGATCCGCGAGCTCGGCTTTGACGGTGTTTGCTTCACCGACTCACTGGCCATGATGGGCATTTTGCAGAAATACGGCGAGGAAAACGTCATGGGCAAGTGCATCGCGGCGGGCAACGACATCGTTCTGCCCAACTACCGCACACCGACGAAGCAGTCCTTTGCATATCTGGAGGCCAATTATCGCGACGGTTCCTTTGACGAGGCGCGGCTCGACGAGGCGGCACGCCGTGTAATCGAGCTGCAAAACACCCTTGCCAAGCGCGCCGATGCCCTACCCACACTAACCGAGCGCGACATAGAATGTCTGCATTTGATCGCACACGATGCGATCACCGCCGTCACAGATGAAGGGCTTACCGCCTCGCTTGGTGACACCGCCAAGCGGCGTCTGTTTGCAATCGTGGCACCCGACAGCTATGACGAAAGCACCCCCACCGAGGAGATACAGATTACCGCAGACTACGATCCCCGCCGTGTGGCGGCGAAGATCAAGGCGGAGTTTCCGAACGCCGAGGTCGTGTTCGTCCCCGAACACGCCACACCCAAGGAAAACGAGCGCGTGCTGGTAGCCGCCACGCGGCATGACGAGGTCGTTTTTGTAACCTTCTGCGTGACCTCCCCCTATCTTGGAACCGATTGTCTGACTCGCCGCACAGAGGCTCTCATCAACGCGCTGGGACGTTCAGGCAAGGTGTCGGCTGTGGTACATTACGGCAACCCGTATGCCGTGACCCCCCTCTCTCATCAGAAGCGGCTCATTTTCGGCTACACCGCGCCAGAGTCGCAGGAATACGCCATTGAGGTACTGGCAGGCAAATACCCTGCCAAGGGCAAGCTTCCCTTTGCGCTTGATCTGGCATAAAAACAGCCCCACGGCATAGCCGTGGGGCTGTTTTTACAGGATATTCGCGGTAGCATAGGAGGCATATTTGAGGGCAAGGAATGTGCCGGCAAATTTGTCCTCCATACGCTCTGCCTCACTGTGAATGTACTCGCGCGTGGCCTCCAGCTCCTCAATGCGATCAAGCTCCCCCGTTAGGTAGGCCGTAAGGCGATCGACCGTTGTTTCGAAGCGCGTGATAAGACCGCCGTAGCGGATATCGTGTACCTCCCAACCAAAGGGCTTATTGTAGGTCATCCAAGAGGCACGGTGGCTCCTTCGCAGAGCCTTGACCTTGCGGATGATGACACGGCATTCGCCGATCATGGTATGCAGGGCTTCCCTATCCCCCGCATCGTAGGCGGTCTTGAGGCGTACGCCGAAGTCTGCCTTTTCTTCCAGAAGTGAAGAAAGACGGTAGATCGTATCAAAAGCGGGGCCGAAGATACCCTTATTCTTTTTAACGCGCGCAACGGCGCGGGTAACCTTTTTGTAATAGTTATGCGTTTCGATAGACGAGATATTCTTATCAGCCAGGCCGATTAGGGGGTCGTTATACAGGAGTGCACGCGTCAGGCTGACAAGGCCGCCATTCGGATGCTCGGGCATCTCGCAAACGGTGAGATCGTCATAGGGAACACCGTTCGCACAGGTGAAGGTTTCCTTCACACCGTCAAGGTCATAGCCACCGCGATAGTCATAATCGGCATACCAGGCAAGGCCCGCCAGCGAGAGGATGAGGCTTCCCTCCGAGCCGCTGTGCCAGACGGTGGCCAAAACCTCGCGCACGTTCTTTTTACGACAGGCCTCCAACGCGGGAATGCTGAATCGCAAGGAACGCTCGAAGAGGGGGCAATGCCCGCTCCAGAACCACACGCCACCCGCGAACATCAGATCGTCGCACACGTAGTCCAGGTGCTTGTCGATGTTCTGGGCATAAAATTCCTCGGTATCGTGGTAATAGTCCCAAAAGACCTGTTTGACGCCCGCAGGGATCCTGTCCTTGAGCGATTTCTCAAATTTGACGCGCAGATCGTAGTCGGTGTAGCCGGGGATATTACGCCCTGCCATGCGGAAGAACATGTCGCTCCACATCATCGGCTCAAGGCCGTGGCGGCGCACCATCTCGACCACCTTCGATAGATGCGTAAGGATCAGCTCCTGACGATCGACGTAGCCATGGATGGCGAGCGAGCGACCCGTGCCGAGGTCGCGCACCTCGTCCATGCCCATGTGCAGACGACGGGAGGTAAAGCACTCGGTGACGGTTTTCAGCATATCCTCGATGAGCGCGTAGGTCGCATCCGCCCCGACCAGCATGGCGTTTGCCGTGTCACGGTAGGGGAAGGCGGTATCCCAATGCAGATGTGTGGCAAGGTGGCCGAGCATCTGGATGCAGGGGACCAGCTCGATGCCAAGCATCAGGGCATAGGCATCCAGCTCACGAAGCTCGGCCTTGGTGTAGCGGCCACGCATATAGCCAAAGTAGGGACGTCCCTCGATTTCATAGGTGTCCTCGGTGTAGAGCATATAGGCGTTCATGCCCATCAGTGCCATGCGGCGGAGCATGACCTTCACGGTCTCCACATTCATGACGGCGTTGCGGGACATGTCCACCATCGCGCCGTTGAGGGTAAAGGCGGGATGCTCGGTGATACACGAATCCAAAACGCCCTTTTTCGCCCAATCGGCAAGCCTGGCAAGGCCGCGAAAAAAGCGCGCGCGGCCACCGCCGTAGGTGATGGTGGCTTCCCTGCCTTGACGCTTGAGTATCAGAACATGCTCGTCTACCTCGCACACGGTCACACAAATATCGGCGTTTTTTCCTCACCCACAGAAATGCCCAGGTCGGGAGCAACGGCACGGATGCCGTCAAGAAGATCGTCTGCGTTCAAAAAAGCAAAAATCATACGTCCTTCTTCCTTTCACATTGTGCTCTGTCCACGTAGCCGCCGTAGTCGATGAGCCTTGCACGCAGGTCGGTGACGTCCACGTTCGCACAGGCGGCACCCGTTTTGGCCGCAAGGGTACAGGCAATGCCCGCCGCCGTTCCCATGGCGATGCAAGGACCCATGACACGCACGGGGCCAAGCACCTCACGCTCCACGCCGATCGATCGACCGACGACAAGCAGATTGTCCACCCCCACGGGGATGAGAGAACGGTACGGGATCTGGGTAAATTCCGAGGCACGGCGCACGCCGTGGTAGGGTTGGTGGCTGGGCTTTTTCGGGTTGGGTAAATCCCAGCCGTAGGCGGACAGGGCAATGCCGTCCGCAAATTCGGTCGCCTCGACAAGATCCTTCACCGACAGGGTGTAGTGCGAGGTGATGCGGTTGGTTTCACGGATACCGACAGTAGGGGCGATGCTTCGCACTGTGGCCTGCGAGAAGCCGGGGAAGTGGGCGCGCATGACCGCAAGCAGGGCGAAGTTCTCGGCTCTACCGTCGATCACGGCGCGAGAGAGCGAGTCCCCGTCCGTACCGTCGACGCCGACCTGGCGGATGGTGTTGATCATATAGACACCCTCGCGCGGCATTTTGACCGAGATAAAGATGTCATAGGGGAAGGACCACTTCCCTTCCGTGCGCAGACGCTCGATGATGGTGCGGAAGCGCAAATCGCCCGTTTCCTTCATGTAGGCAAAAAGCGCAGCGGAATCCACGTTTTCCACGTGCATCTCGAGCGAGGCCGCCGCCATGCCGCCATCCTCGTCCCCCTTTTGCATGGGAAGACCGAGCGAGGTGCAAAGGTCGGCATCCCCCGTGGCATCCACGAAATAGTAGCCGCCAACGGCAAAGAGCCCGCTTTTGTTATGCAGAACGAGAGCGGATACGCGATCCCCCTCATAGAGAGCATCGAGGATATCGGTCATGTAGAGAATCTTGACTCCCACCTCGAAAAGCATTTCTTCCAAAATCAGCTTCATCTGCTCGCAGTCGAAGACCAGCCCCGTACCGAGGGAGGGATACCAGCCGTGCGGATGAAGGTCGAGGTCGAGCGTATCGACATCCACTGCACCGCCGCGGGCGATCAGCCGTTTTTCCAGCTCGGCAAACACGTCTCCCACACAGGGAACAAGAGTATTCCCTTCCGAAAGCAACCGAACGCCGAGGATATGGTTGACAAGCCCCTGCGTGCCGACACCGCCAAGGGACGCGCTCCTCTCCACAAGGAGCACGCGAGCACCCTCGCGTGCGGCCGCGTACGCCGCCGCAAAGCCCGAGAAGCCGCCGCCGGCGACCAGGACGTCATATTCCTCTTTTATGGCAATTTCTTTGGTGTAGATCATGTCATTCCCTTTTTCTTTTGGAATTGTTGCTACCATTATAACACAAGAAGAGGGCAATAAGTAGTGAAATGTTGCCGTTTTTTTTACTTTGATTGCTCTTTATAAAAAAGAACCCGTCGGATGACGGGTTCTTTCGATGCTTGGGTTATGCCTCTTTCTTCTTGACGATCAGCTTGATCACAAACAGGGTTGCGACCGTGAGGACAATGCCGAGGGGCAGGCAGATCCAAATGTTCTGCACAAAGCCCGAGATAAGGAACATCACGAAGGAGATGGCCGCC
Source organism: Clostridia bacterium (assembly GCA_017464805.1). Lineage (GTDB taxonomy): Bacteria > Bacillota > Clostridia > Oscillospirales > CAG-272 > UBA1740. Next base: position 24,680 of record JAFTYE010000012.1, read on the forward strand.
ACGGTAACGGCGTAAGGCATCTGGGTGGATACATGATTGAGGTGGTTGCACTGACCGCCCGCGGAGGACATGATGGTGGTGTCCGAGATGGGGGAGCAGTGGTCGCCGCATACGGCACCGGCAAGGCATGCCGACATGCCGATGATGAGTAGCTCGGAGTCTGCGGGGAAAATGGCAGTCACGATCGGGATGAGGATACCAAAGGTGCCCCAAGAGGTGCCGGTCGCAAAGGACAGCACGCAAGCAACAAGGAAGATGATAGCGGGCAAGAGTGAGCCGAGAGCGGCGGCCGAGCCGGACATGAGATCACCCACAAAGTACTTGGCACCGAGGATACCGGTCATATCCTTCAGACCGGTAGCAAAGGTCAGGATCAGGATAGCGGGCACCATGGCGATAAAGCCCTGGGGGACGCACTCCATGGACTCCTTGAAGGAGATCACACCGCGGCAAATCATATAAATGATGATGAGAACAAGGGATATCAGGCCGCCCCACGGCAGGCCCACGGTAGCGTCAGTGCTGGCAAAGGCATCAATGAAGTCCTTACCACCGAGCTGATAGCCGACATATACCAAAGCGAACACACAACACACGATCAGCACCACAACGGGAACAACAAGATCGTACACGCGGCCTCTCGAGGAAGGGGTAACCTCGGCAGATTCGTTCTTCTCGCCCGAGGTGTAAAGATCGCCGTTTTCAATGGCGTTCTTCTCATGCAGGCGCATCGGGCCGTAGTCGAAACGCATCAGTGCAAGAGCCACGACGAACACCAGCGTCAGGAGCGAGTAGAAGTTATAGGGAATGGCCTTGATGAACAGGGTAAGACCCTCGCCCTCCGGCGCGTAGCCCGAAACGGCGGCCGCCCAGCTGGAGATCGGGGCGATCATGCAGACGGGGGCAGCAGTGGCGTCGATGATGTAGGACAGCTTGGAGCGGGAGACACGCTTACTGTCGGTAACGGGACGCATGACCGAGCCGACGGTCAGGCAGTTGAAGTAGTCATCCACGAAGATGAGCACGCCAAGCAGGAAGGTAGCGAGGATCGCGCCCACGCGGGACTTGATATTCTTCTTTGCCCATTCGCCGAAGGCAACCGAGCCGCCTGCCTTGTTGATCAGGGCAACGATAATACCCAGCTCGACGAGGAAGATAAAGATGCCCGCACTACCCGAAACGGCGGAGATCAGGCCGTCATTGATGATCGCATCCACCGTGCCGAACACCGAAAAATCCGAAGCGAGCAGGGCACCCGAGAGGATACCGATGAAGAGTGAGCTGTATACCTCCTTGGTGATCAGGGCAAGACCGATGGCAATGATGGGAGGCAGCAGCGCCCAGATGGTACCGCGAACAGCGCCCTCGCCGCCGCAGGTTTCACAAACGAGCGTGCCAAGACCCTCACAGTCGGGACAGTCAACGGTGCCGTTTGCTGCATCGGTCACGCCGACGAAGATCAGGACCGCCAGGATCAACACCACCGCAACGGCAAGTGTTATCTTTTTCGATTTTGTCATAAAAACCTCCAAAAAATCCCTTTTGGGATTGATTTGTTCATAATTATATCACACCTTGGTAAAATATGCAACATTTTTTTACAATTTGCATAACAAAAGAGGGAGACCAGACATTCTCCCTCTTTTTTTCAGTTCTTTTCCAACCAGCGGAGCAGGTTGATGACCACGGGTGTGAGTGCTCCGATGGCAAAATTGCCGATGGCGTGGGACAGGTCAAAGGGCAGTCCTGCCACGATCCAAGCCAGCGCGCCCTTGGCCGACAGGCCGAAGTACAATGCCTGCACGGGCGCGCACAAGCACCCGAAGACAAGGCCGAACAATCCACCCACCAACATGTAAAGAAGCGCGGGCATGGTACGGTGGGGCAACAGCATGACGATCACCCACAGAACAAGCCATACGTACAGGTACATCAAGGTCGAGCTGACGCTAGGGTACAAAACCGCCTCGATTGCCACGAAGGCATAGATCGGCACGAGGGCGCGAAAGCGGTACACGACTGTATACGCCATCAGTAGGGTGGTAACCAGCTCCACGTTCGGCAAAAAGGCAAGCATCTCCTTGGAGATGACCAGGATCGCCGCCAGCAAAGCGTCCCGTACCAGCGCACGCAGATCGGTACGGCGAAAGCGGCTCTTTTGCATGCTTACCAGCCCACCGTCAGGACGAAGGTATAGCTGCCGCCGTCCGTAATGGCTTGGGTATCCACGCCGTAGTTCGACATATCGGTGCCGTCGTACAGCTTCCACCATTCCTGGTTATCGTCATTTGCCACCACACCGTTTACGGTGGTGACCCAAAGGCCAAAGGAGCTTTCATCTCCGGCAATGATACCATGCGGTTCAAGCGCACCGCGCAAAAATTCCGCATCGGTGTGCACGGTATACACCGTGGCTTCGTTTGCGCCGTTCACGGCGGTGAAGGTGATGGTCTTCTCCCCTTCTCCTACCTCTTTTTCGGCGACGATGGTTGCTCCCAGGTCCGTCAGCTTCGGTGCACAGGACGTGCATGCTGCCGCAATCAGCAAAAGGACGAGAACGAGCGAAACAACCGATGTAAGTCTATTCGTTGTTTTCATAGTCTTTTCTCCTGTTATTAAATTTTCCGTTCAAGTGCGCGTGTGGCATAGCCGACCGGACATCGCGGTATCACGCGCAAAGGGGCAAGGTCTTCCGACTTACGGCATAGCATTCCGTCAACCTTCCCATTCACAGAACAGTGGCATCACTCCGTTTGCGGTACGGAGCGGACGGTCAGCATACAACGCCGTTCACGGCGACGGGCTCGTGCAGGTCTTACACCTGCTTCCCTTTTCCCCGCTTGAACAAACACATTGTAGCACAAAAAAAGGAGAAAAACAAGCAAAGATCGCCGTTTTTCTCCTTTTTTGTTGACTTAAAGTGCTTTGAGCGCGGCAAGCAGCTCCGCACAACTCTCGGCGGCGAAGGTTGGCTTGCGCTCGGCAGCCTCGTACTGCTCGCGCGTGGTCTCCCCGCTGAACACGAGCAGGGACTTACAGCCCGCGCGGATACCGCACTCGATGTCGGTGTACAGGCGGTCACCCGTAACGAGCGTCTCGGCGGGGCTGACCCCTTCCCTCTCCATAGCCAGCTCGGGCATGAGTGGCTCGGGCTTGCCGACCACCACAGGGCGGCGGCCGGTCGCGTACCACAGCATTTCGGTCACCGCGCCGCAGTCGGGTACCGAGCCGTACTCGGTGGGGCAGACGTAATCGGGATGGGTGGCAATGTAGGGGATATCCGAGCGAAGCAGGCGGGAGAGGTCGTCTAACTTCCGGAAGGTTAGCTCGGTATCAAAGCCGAGCACGACCGCGTCGATCTGTCCTTCCCGCTCATCGGTCACATCAAGGCCTGCGGCCGCAAATTCAGCTAAGAGGGACTTGGTACCGCCCACGTAGAAGCGCAGGTCGGGATGGTGGTTTTTCAGGTAATGGATGGTCGCTTGGGCGGAGGTAATGAAGTCCCCGCCGTCCGCCTCGATGCCGAGGCGGGCGAGCTTTTTGACGTAGTCCTCGACGCTTTTGGAGGAGTTATTGGTCATGAATAGGTAACGTTTACCCTGCTCGCGGATGGTGGCAAGCAGCTCCTTTGTAAAAGGAAAAAGCTGATCCCCCAGGTACAGGGTACCGTCCATATCAAAAAGGAACAGACGAATATCGGCTACGGATAACATAATACAGACCTTTCTTCTTCAGAGGTTGGCAAATCGGCGTGCGCCGCCGCGGCGCAAATACGCACGCAGGCCGCAGGATGCGCCGAACAGAATAGCGCAGGGGATAAGCATACACAAAAAGGAAGGAACGCCGAGCAGGAACAAAAGGATCATGCCGACAATCTCCAGAATCTCCAATACCATCATACCCAGCATGGTGAGGAGTACCGCCGCGCCCGACTTAACGGCCGCAGCTTCATTGACCCAGTCCAGCTTTGGGAACAGAATGTTGAAGAACACGCCAAGGTAGGCGCAGAAGACGTTAGACAAGAACGGAAGCAAAAACAGCATCACACCCGAAAGAAAGTCGGGACGGATAGCGATTACCGCGAACAGCGAGGCAAGGAAATAAAAGGGGGTGGCGATCAAGATGTGCGTGTACACCTTCGCAAGGAGCGGCTTGTCGGAAGGAACGGGCATGGATTGCGTGATCCAGACGTTCTTTCCCTCCAGCGACACCGAGGGTGCGGAAATGATGACCATAGAAGCAAGGAAGCAGAGCATGCCCGCGATCAGCACGGGAAGCATTTCGGTAAGAAAAGCAAGCTCCTCCGGTGCAGTCCCCTCCAGCTCGAAAAAGCCGAGCATCTCGTCACGCTTGAAAAGCAGAATACCCGCAAGAATCGGGGCAAAGACCAGACCAAGCCCCTCATTGAGCATGTAGGCGGCACTGCTTGTAAAGTGACGAAGCTCCTTTTTCATCAACGCCCACAGGGGGGAGCTTTGCTTGACACTCTTTTCGCGGTATTTCACGCGTACTCCGCCGCGGTTGGTGGTGACGATGCGGATGTAGCTCCTTGAAAGGAAGATCATCGTGAGGCCGCATACCGCCGCGCAAAAGACGAGGAACAAAGCACCCGATAGGATATTGCCGCACATTGCCTGCCCCAGCCAATTAAAGACGAGTAGGTAGGGGGTGATGGCGCTTACAATGGGCATGATATCCAACGTTTCGGGGTCTATGGTCTCCATCATGCTTGAGAAGGCACCCATGCCGCCGATGTAGAGGACGAGAAACGCGACCGACAGCACAAGAGAAACGATATTCTTATGCCGCATGCGAGAGGAAATAAGGGCAAGCAACCAGCCAAGCAGACAGGAAATTGCCAGCGACATAAGCGGAAGCAGCAAAAAGAACACGCAAAACGCAACGATCCCAAGGGGCGAGGACACGCCCGACAAAAGATAGATCAGAAGTGCGGGAACGATGACCACCAGAGAGAGGCCGTAGTTGATGATAGCCAGCATGACCATGCGGCTGATGAGGATCTGCGAGGGGGAAACGGGCATTGCAAGAAGCAGCTCGTTATCCTTGGCATTGTAGAGCTCAGATTGGGTGGCAAAAACCGAGCCGAATACGCAAAGCAGCACCGTAAGGGCCGCCGCCGCGGCAAAATAGAAGGAAAGATCCTGCCCTGCCGCACGCAGGGATAGCATCAGCATAAAGAGCAGCGAGCCAAAGAGGATGGCAAAAACGACGCCCACGTACAAAAGCAAGACGGAGAGTAGGATAATAAGAAGCACAGAAGGCTTCTTGCCGACATTCTTTTTCTTGTTCGAGCGAACGGTAAACATGCCCGCAAAGAGCGCACGCAGGCGCACGGCGAGCAGGGCTCTTAACGGACTTTTCATGCGTGCGTTCCTCCGGCATCCGCCAGCTCCAGGAACACGCTCTCCAGTGACCCGTCGCCCTTGACCTCTTCCATCGGGCCGCAGGCGACCAATTTGCCGTCCTTGATGATGGCAACCTTGTCGCACAGCTTTTCAGCGACCTCGAGCACATGGGTGGAGAAGAAGATCGCACCGCCCGCATCGCAATGCTCGCGCATCATGGTCTTTAAGAGGTGCGCCGCACGAGGATCAAGCCCAACAAACGGCTCATCCATGATAATCAGGCGGGGAGCGTGCAGCCAGGCCGCGATGACCGCCAGCTTTTGCTTCATACCGTGGGAGTAGGCGGAGATAGGTTGAGCGAGGTCAGTCGTCAGCTCCAGCATTTCCGCCAAACGACGGATACGCTCCGCGCGCAGGTCGGCAGGCACGCTGTATATATCGGCAACAAAATGCAGGTACTTGATGCCGCTCATAAAGTCGTACAGATCAGGGTTGTCGGGGATATAGGCCATACCCTGCTTGCAGACGATCGGATTTTCGCTCATGGAAATACCGTTTATGGTGATCGAGCCCGCGTCGGGGCGCAGAATACCGCAACAAGCTTTGAGTGTGGTGGTCTTGCCCGCACCGTTGTGTCCGATAAAGCCGAAGATCTCTCCGGCTGAAATGGTCAGAGAAAGATCGTCTACCGCGCGCTTATCACCGTAAATTTTTGTTAAATGTTCGATTTTCAGCATATAGGCCTCCTAAAGAACCGATTTTTATCATTTTATCACAACTGTGTGCGAAAAACAAGACATATTATTGTTTTTTTACACCTACATCGTCTCACCCTCATTTTCCTGTTCCCATATACTGACTAACGGATGCAAAAGGCATCGAAAGGAGTAAACCGATGAACAAATATCAACGCACCTATGCCTGTGGGGCAGAGGATTTGCGATGCCGCAGTGCCATGCGGGAGCGCGCTATCGCCGAGGCGAAAAGCGAAGCCGCCTCTACCGATTGCGGCATGACCCTTGCCATGGCATACGTGAGGAGCCAACCGTTTGAGAATATCTATTCCGCCGAGGATGGCTTTGGCCGCGGTACCATCTTTGCCGATCTCGATAAGCCCTATGAAGGGGGGTGCCGCACGTGTTAAGGGATAACTACCGACAGAATATGGAGCCGGAGGACGAAATGGCGGCCGTGCGTTTTGCACTGATCGATCTTGGGCTGTACCTGGACACCCATCCCGACAATCGCGACGCGCTTCGCCTTTTCTCGGAATACCGCGATCGCCTGGCGACGCTGGAGCGTCGCCACACAAGCACCGTGGGTCCCCTGACCATGGGGGACGTAACGGGCAAAAACGGCTGGACCTGGGGCGAGGGCCCCATGCCCTTTGAGGGAGGTTTTTAAGTATGTGGCAATATCTAAAGCAGCTGGAATATCCCGTGCGCATTAAAAAGCCCGACGCGCGCGCCGCGAAGGTGATCCTGTCGCAATACGGCGGCCCGAACGGAGAGATCGGTGCCTCGCTCCGCTATCTGTCGCAAAAGTACGCCATGCCCGACCCCCGCGTGGCAGGCCTTCTCAACGACATCGGCACGGAGGAGCTGGCCCACATGGAGATCGTTGGCACGATCGTGCGTCAGCTGACGCGCAACCTAACGGTCGAGCAGCTGAAGGAGGGCGGCTTTGACGCCTACTTCACCGACCACACCATCGGCATCTTCCCCGTCAATGCCTCGGGCATGACCTTTGACGCTGCTTATTTCCAGTCGCTCGGTGATCCCCTCGCCGACCTCTCCGAGGACATGGGGGCAGAGCAAAAGGCGCGCGTGACCTACGACAACATCTTGAAGCTCATCGACGATCCCGATGTATGCGACCCCATCCGCTTCCTGCGTGAGCGCGAGATCGTACACTTCCAACGTTTCGGTGAGGCGATGGGCATGGTACGCGACAAGCTGAACGAAAAGAACTTCTACGCCTTCAACCCCGCTTTTAATCCGAAGAAATAAGCATTTCCCCGTGGGTACGCCCACGGGGAAATTTTTTAATTTTTTGAAAACCTATTGACAAGCGGTTTGGATTCTGATAGAATGAATTTAGAATGATTCTAATTTTTGAAAAAGAGGCTGTATGACAAAGAAGAAAGCACTTCTGCTTGATCTTGTCCGTGAGAAGCCGGTGCACCTGACTGCCGAGCAGATCTTTCTTTTGGCGAAGGAGCGGTCCCCCGGCATCTCCATGGCGACGGTCTACAACAACCTCGGGGCACTTTCGCATGAGGGGTTGATCCGCCGCGTGCATATCGACGGGCAAGCAGACCGATACGATCGCACCGTCGAGCCGCACGAGCATTTTATATGCGACGAATGCGGCGAGATTCGGGATATTTTCTTTCACGGCTTTACCGAGGAGCTCGCCAAGCGTTTGGGCGAACGGATCTCCTCGTACGAGCTGAACGTCCGCGGCGTGTGTGCCGCCTGCCAACGATCCTAAAAATAATATTTACATAAAAGGAGAACAACCATGGAACTGAAGGGCTCGAAAACCGAAAAAAATCTGATGACTGCGTTTGCCGGCGAAAGCCAGGCAAGAAACAAGTACACCTATTTCGCATCGGTTGCGAGAAAGGAAGGCTACGAGCAGATCGCCGCGATCTTTGAGCAGACCGCGAACAACGAAAAAGAGCACGCCAAGATGTGGTTCAAGGCTCTTGGCGAGCTGGGCGACACCGCCGCCAACCTGGCTGCTGCCGCCGAGGGTGAGAACTACGAGTGGACCGATATGTACGCGCAGTTTGCAAAAGAGGCCGAGGAAGAGGGCTTTGCCAAGCTGGCTTACCAGTTCCGCGCCGTTGCCGCCATCGAGAAGGCACACGAGGAGCGTTATCGCGCCCTGCTCTCCAACGTCGAGATGCAGCAGGTATTTGAGAAGGCCGAGGAGACCATGTGGGAGTGCCGCAACTGCGGTCACCTCGTGATCGGCAAGAAAGCCCCCGAGCTCTGCCCCGTTTGCGCCCACGCAAAGGCTTACTTCGAGGTCCGCAAGGAGAATTATTGATCTCTTTCCATAAAACCAACAACAAGCCCCCTCTCACGAGGGGGCTTGTTTGCCAATGAATATATGATGTTATAACGGTTTTGCCGTCAGAAACGACTGTCTTTATCAGGTGTCCGAACCATTGTCACCTTGCGAGCCGTTTGCACCCGAATGGAAGGTTGACGTTTCCGCTTCATCTACAATAACGCAAGAAGAATTGTAGGAGGAGCCACCGGAGCCGCCGTCGCCGCCTTCACCGCCATTAGCATCATCACCCCACCATGCGGCACCGTTGCCGCCACGTCCGCCGTCGCCGCCACGTCCGCCGGTTGCAGTTATACAACCGCTACCAAGGACCGTGATGCTGTTGGCCGAAATAGCAACTCCGCCGTTGCCGCCATTGCCTGCCCGGCCGCCGTCACTATCACCAACAGTGAGTGAACTCCAACCGCCGCCACCGTCGCCGCCACGTCCGCCGTTGCCGCCCGTGACGGTCAGCGACACGTGGCCGTTTACAACGATTTTTTGAGCCAAAATGGCAATCGCACCCTCATAGCCGTTGCCGCCGGAGGCACCTTTCTGGCACGCTCCCGTCGTGTTGCCATTAGAGCCACCGTAGCCGGAACCGCCGTTAACGTTTGCAGTCAAAAATCCGTCAAACGCAATATCGGTTGCCAGAATACCCAGTCCTGCGCCATATCCGTCACCACCGTAAATTGTCAACGTCGTGGTCTCTCCCATGGCAGAAGAAACGGTCACATTATTCGCCGTCAAGCCGTCACAGTTGTTTCTTGCAGTCAGCGTTACCGTTTCACCAATGATCAGGTTCGCAGTATCCGCCGTCAAAGCCACGGCTGTTTTGTTGGACGTGACCGTTACGGCACGCAGGTTTACGTTCGGCGAGGAGACGGACATCGCAGTTTCCCCACTGCTGTTATTGATCGTCGTATATTTGACCGTGGTATTATCCGCTTCGGAGGTGATCCGCAGGTTCTTGAACGTTTGATGATTTCCGTTAAAATTGAACACACGGACGGCGGGTACGGCCAACGTGCAGTTGGCATCTACGACAGAGGTGCCGCACCATTCCACGGCAACGATCGTCGCGCCCGAGGAGACCGCCGCTTGTACCAATGTCAGATCGCTGCTGTTCACCGTAATCGACAGATCGCCGCAGTTGTTGAACACGCCCTCACCAAGCGACGTAACCGACTCGCCAATCGTGGCGGAATCCATCGCTATGCATCCGTCGAACGCGGAATCGCCGATTTCAACGACCGTTTCGGGGATTGAAAATTCAAGAGCCGCACAATCCTTGAAGGCGTTGGCACCGATCTTGATCAGCTTGCCGTTAAAGACAACCGTTTTGAGTGAGGTGCATCCCGCAAAGGCTCCATCGGGAATGGAAGTGATGCCTTCGCCAAATGTAACCGACGTGATATCGGTATTATCGGCAAACACGCTTGCAGCAAAAGATGTTACCTTTTTTCCATTTAAATATGTAGGGATGACAACATCCGTATCCGTTCCCGTATAAACTTCGACACTACATTCATCTCCATTTATCTGCGGATAAATCCCCTCGGACCCGGTAGACAGATAAAGAATATGCTCCTCAACCTCTTCCGGTATGATGAAATCAAATTCCTCTACCCGATGACCGTCAAATTCGGGAGAAAGAGAATAATCAAGAGTGAATGCATATCCATCCCTCAAAACGGAGTATTTCACGATCTCGACATTATCGCTTACCGGATCATAAACGACCGCAACGAACATATCTAACGTGCCCATATAAGCAACACGGTAATATCCGTGGGGGGAACCTGCGGGAATCTCAAATTCATACGAAGAAACCGTTTCAGTGGATTTCTCCTTGGCCGCGGTAATACTTTTCTCTCTCGAAACTGTATTCTCGGTTCCGAGCGAAGCGGATATCGACGCTTCTACCGATGCCTTCGCACCAGGTACTTCTACTTCTTCTTTTGCAGTGATCGTAGATGAGACTTCTGTGGAAATCGTGGTAGACTCTGACTTCGTAAAGCTCTTTTCAATGCTTTCTTTCGTTGCCGTAGCGATCTGATATCCCTGCGTAATACCCGGGATGCCGTTGTAAGGAACGCCTACCTGCTGTGTCAGGGGAACGTTCGCAACATAACCCAAATAATACACGTACGTGTAGACACTATTCTCCGCATCGTATCTTGCAAAGGCAACCTCTTGATCGTACTTGGGGTTTCTAATTTCCGAGATCGGCACGGTTGTGTATCGCAGCTCGTTATATTCAGCCGTCAAGATCAAATCACCGGTGGAGCCTTTTTTAATTTCGGTAACCGTATTGCCGTTTTGATCTACCCAACGGTAAAATTCACAGCCTTCCAGCGTTGCATCCACAAAGGTAAACGCCGTATCCGCCGTATAAGAAGTTATATTATTCGGCGAATTTGTACCGTTTCCGGGATAATACGTAATCGTATACGTCACAACCGACCAATGGGCATACAGATGATAATTTTTCTCGGTTCCCGCAGGAATGTCGGATACGCGCGTACCGCCTTCAAGCTCTGTGTACCACCCCTCAAACTCATATCCTGCACGTTCGGGCTGAGGCATTTCCGTATCCGATACGCCAAGGTGCGACGCATATTGCGTCAATTCAGGGTAAGTGGCACCTTGCAAATTGGAATACGTGATGCTATAATAATCGGGACTTAGCGCGGGGACGATCTCTTGCGCCACCAAAATCTCCCCACAAGTCGAGCAATGCAGGCCCTCCGTCAAGCCGGTATGATCGTAATCGGGTGCAACGGCATTATCCACGACCTCGGTGTGACCGATGGCGGGAATGACCGTATTGACAAAAGAAATTTCTGCCGTTGCATTGGCATCGCTAAAATATTTTTCACAAGCAGAGCAGTACCAATAGGATACGTTTCCTGCTTCCGTGCAGGAAGGCGCCTTTTCCTCTACCGCGTTTAAGGAATGCTCACACACGACAAGACCGGGCAAAAGCTCAACGTCCCAATCCGCATTAAATCTTCTGATCTGGGTAACGTCCTTACCGTTAACGGCTCCGTCCGCATTGACGTCAGCGGCAAGCCAATGGATATCCACGTCCCAATTGGCGTTATACCGTCTGATCAGCGTAACGTCCACGCCGTTGACGGTTCCGTTTCCGTCTGCATCACCGGGAACGTAATCGATAACGTCCAGACTACCGCCGATCAGGGTAACGGGGATCGAATTCAAATCAACATCGTAAATATCACCGTAATGATAAGACAGTTCGATATCCAGGCTTTCCCCTGCCTCTACCTCATTCGCAACCTCAAAGGTGAGCGTCAGGATCTTGCCGCTTTCACTTGCAACGGTATTCAGAGAGTCCCAGTTAAAGGGTGCGCCGTTCACCAAGGCGTTCGGGGCTGTATAATCAAGGGCATCAAACACGCCCCCCTCCTCCGTTGCGCTGATCAAGGTCAGGCTTTCATCGAAGGAGAGTGAGAATTTTGCGCCGGCAATTCCGGGGTTATTCAACACGCGGATATCCACCTCTACCGTTTTGCCAACAACACAATACGTGCTTTCCACGTAAATGATGGCATTTGGTGTATCGGTTTCCTCCTCCGTACCGACCTCGGCAGCAAGTACGCCGAGGGGAAGGCAGGCAACCGCCATCGCCAGCACCAAAAGCAAAGCGACCAGTCTTTTACTCATGACTTTTCTCCTTTTTTATTATTGAACGGTGATCGAACCGTTAACGATATCGAGAGACACGCTTTCAAGCTCGACGTTGTAAACGTCACCTTCGACGTAGGATGCGGAAACGGCCAACACGTCACCAACCGACGCTCCGTCACCCACCGTGAAGGTCAAGGTCAAAAAGGTTCCGTCAACGTTGGATTCGGCATCCAGGGAGTCCCAGTTGAAGGGGCAACCGTTGACGAGTGCCGCGGGTGCGGTGTAGTCCAGATCGGAAAACGCTTTGCCGGCCGCGGCAGCCGTTAACGTCAATTCGTCGTTATATTGAAGCTTAAATTTTGCGCCTGCAACACCGGGGTTGTTCAAAATCTGCACGACTACCGTCACGCTCTCCCCCACGCTTGCGGTCGCAGAGCTTACGATGACCGTCGGCTCAGTGGAATGATACGTATACTGCGCCGTAACCGTCAAGTCGGCCGTCACGTTATCAAACGCTTTGTCCCAGCCGGCAAAGGTAAAGCCTTCTCTTGTGGGATCCGCGGGGGCGGTTGCGCTCTTGCCGCTTTCAACGGACTCGGTCTTCAACACGGTTCCGTCGTAGTCCACGAAGGTTACGATGAAGGATTCCGCAGGCGGTGCATTAAAGTGCTTGGTCGCGTTTTCGATTGCCTCATTTCCGGACTCGATGTCCACGTTTTGTGCCCATTCCTCTTCCGTTCCGTCGTAATATACGTCCGTGAGGGCAGTGCAGCCGTCAAAGGCATATCTTCCGATCGTATTGATCGTGTTGGGGAAGGAAACGGAGGTGATCGTGGTATCGTTTTGGAAGGCGTATCGGTCGATCTCGGTTACAGGATAGCCGTTCTCGGTCGTGGGAGGGATCACGATCTTTGTATCGGTACAGTTACCGATGCTCACGACGTAGCCCGCGCCTGCTCTTTCATCCTCTTCAATTTCCAGCCCTTGGCTATACGTAACCTCATCCTTATACACCGCCGTATAGGTCTCATTCTGTGCGGGGGCGGTGATGGGCAGAGTTTGCTCTACACCTGCACTGTTCACCCAGCAAAGAACCTTCCCCGCAGGTGCAGAATCAGCGGTCAGGGTAATTTGGTCACCTTCCATATAAAGACCATAGGTAAAGCCATCGGCAAGCGTGCCGCCCTCGACGCGGATATCGTACCAATCACCGTTGGCGGGACGGTCGGCCTTATAGTCAAAGTGCTTTTGTGCCGAGGTGCCGTAGTCCAGCATATCGGTCAGCATGGTGAGCAGGGTCGGCTCCGCATCGGGGTCGTTCTGCACGGTATAGGCATAGCGCAGGATGCTATACTTGCTGACATTACTATAATGGGTAGTTTCTCCTACCGTGACGGCGGC
>JAFTYE010000013.1 GCA_017464805.1 Clostridia bacterium
AACGCATAAGGAGGAATGAATATGGAAATCTACGAAATTCCGAGCCTTGAAATTCAGGACTTTGCCGCTTCGGCAGACCCGATCAGCGCATCCCCCGATGCCGATAATCAGATCGGTAAGTGGGACGAGATCGCTTGATCCACATATAACAAATCAAAAAGGGCAACCCGCATGGGTTGCCCTTTTTTGCACATTGTTGCTTTTTTTGCTCTTGATTGCATCCCAAATAGTCAAGTTGCACAAAGGAAAATCCAAAAATTGTGTGATAATGCCGCATTGACAGAAAAAGTGAAATTTGTTATACTAAAGGTGAAGAAACGGGAAGATTTTTTCGTCACAAAATACAATCCCGAAAGGAGAAAATCATGAAAAAAAGAATTCTCGCCATGCTCCTAGCATGCGTGATGCTGGCACTGGCCATTCCGGCCGTGTTGCCTGTCACCGCTGCCGAGGCAAATCTCTTCTCCGAAACCTTTGACGGTGCAAAGGATGTAGAGTACAGCAAGAATACTCGTCTTATCCCGAATCCCACGGATATTCCGTTCCTGTTCGTTTGGTACAACGCAGACGGAACCCCCGTTCCGAAGAAGACCGTCTTGACCGACGACTGCTACGCCGTGTACAACCCCGTCCTGATTGATGCGGGTGTTTTCTCGGCCGATGAGGATTTCAGCACGATCCTGGAAAAGTACCGCGAGCACTTGAACGAGTACGGTCAGCTTTCCTTCGCGGGCAACTGGTCGATGGTCAACATGCGCTTTGACGGCACCCGTATCGGTCAGATCAATGAGCTGACTCGTGCCTTTATGTCCCAGTACGGTAATATCTACGGTGTGTATAACAGAAACGGCGTAGGTACCACCAACGAATGCTGGGAGCAGTTCTGGGTGCTCCCCCATGCCGTTCGTGATGCTTTGACGAAAGCGATGTTCGAGGACTACGCCCCCGTGTACGTAGAGCCGGGTGATGACGGTAAGATCCTCTATGCCGAGATCAAGACCACCTATGCCAGCGTGGTCGTTCCCGCTTACCAGACCCGCCACTCCGAGCTGGGTAGCGGCGCGAACGTATTGACCGACGGAACGACCGGAGAGACCGGCGTGCTGTTTGCTATGCCCTGTCCCAAGTCCTCTACCGCTTACATGTATACCGTTCCGGAGCTGGTCGTTGGTGAGGCAGTCGTGTCGATCGACTCGATCACCTACTCCACGCTCGGTGCTTACACCAACGCCGGTAAGATCTGCCTGGTGTATAACAAAAATGACGGTCAGGTGAATGATACCCTAGCCGTCTGGCCCGAGGGCGCGGAGTTCGCCGATCCCACGACCTGGGCAGACCTGGATCCTGCCGATCCCGATGCCGCCTCTAAAATCACCGAATCTCTCGAGAACGTGAAGCTGTCCGTTTCGGCAGGTGATCAGATCTCCCTTTGTGTGAACCGCAGCGGTAGCTCCATCGCCGTCAACATCCAGCCCACCATCACCATCGACAAGGAATGCATCGTGCAGTTCCAAGATCAGGATGGCAATCTGCTGTCTACCGGTGGCGGTAAGGTCGGCATGCCCTTCCCGCAGGCTCCCTACGCCGCAGGCGAGGGTGGCTACCTGATCGACGGTGTGGCCGCTACCGAGCTTCCCGACACCATCACGGGTGACATGATTGTAAAGTACGTGGGTGACGTGACCGTGGTGGATGCCGTCATCAATCGCGTCAGCATTTCGGTTGCCGACAGCTTTGCCCTAAATGTGTATTTCGATGCCGACCCGTATGCCACGAAGGTTGGCATTTTGGATGACGAGGGCGAGGAGGTCTGGGCCGATAAGCAGGATGACGGCTCCTTCAAGCTCTCCCTGCCCAACCTCCATGCCAAGGATATGGATCAAGAGGTTGTTATTCTGACCGTGCAGGAATTTGCGGACGGCAGACAGTATGATGCCGCCTTTGAGGAAGAGATCGTGCCCACCGAGGTGCTGGCTTCTTACGCTGACAGCGACGCAAGCGATGCCGAAAAGGCACTGGCCGTCGCCGCGCTCGATTACGTTGCCGCCGCGAAGGCATACTTCTACGGTGACGTGCTGGAATCTGATGTGCAGGCCCGCCTTGCTACGCAGGATGCCGCAATCGCCGCCATAGAGTCCAATGTGAAGCTGGCTGATAAGAACGAATACTGCATCAACGGCGTGACCCTGGTTCTCCGCGATCAGGTCGCATTCAAGGTCCGCGTGACGCTTTCCGAGATGAACTTCATCGACGAGGAGGCACTCGATTACCTGATCTCCGTGGAACAGGGCGGCACCGAGACCGAGTATGAGGGATTCGTGTATACCGAGGGGGATGAGGAGCTGTCTATGGTCATGACCCTTGGCGGTATTGCCGCGGCCGACTTCGACTCCGTGCATAAGCTCACGGTCAAGGACGGTTCCTTTACCGTCAGCGATGCCTTCTCGTACAGTGTGAACGATTACATCGCCCGCACCTTTGACGCAAACGCCAAGGAAGCAGATCTGCTCCGCGCGATCTATGCCCTGGGTGTAGCCGCCAATAACGCATAAGGAGGAATGAATATGGAAATCTACGAAATTCCGAGCCTTGAAATTCAGGACTTTGCCGCTTCGGCAGACCCGATCAGTGCATCCCCCGATGCCGATAATCAGATCGGTAAGTGGGACGAGATCGCTTGATCCACATATAACAAATCAAAAAGGGCAACCCACATGGGTTGCCCTTTTTGTTCATCTATTTTCGTTTTGTTTTTATTTCTTCCACTTTTTCTGCCATGGATTGTCTGATTTGCACAAAATTGAATTTATGTTTTTATGAATTTTGTTAGATTGACAAAAAAATGGCGATATGATATACTTTCTATAAGAAAAGCAAAGCAAAGCCCTTTTGCTTTTTGAAAAATACCGAAAGGAAAACAAAACCATGAAGAAAAGACTTCTCTCTCTCATGCTGGCCGTCGTGATGGTCGCTCTGGCAATCCCGACGCTGGCGCTCCCGCTCTTCGCCACGGTGGAGAAGGACGGTGCCAAGGTAAAGGAGACCTTTAACCTGACCACCGACTATACCCTGGATGTGGGATCCATCAGCTCGAAGGATACCACCATCAAAAAGCTGTACAAATGGTACTTCGCCGACGGTACGCCCGTCGTGGGTGAAAGCACCGGCGCGCAGGTGATGGATGACAACTGCTACGCCACCTATAACCCCGACCTGATTGCCGAGGGTGTGTTCGCTGCCACCGACAGCTATGAGACCATTCTGGAAAAGTACGCCGCTTATTTGAAGGATCTTGGCGATGTTGTCTTTAACGGTAACTGGAAGTTCGCTACCGTTACCACGGGCGGCGAGTTCATTCCGATCGAGGAGCGTTTGCTCGCTGTTACCCAGAGCATCTACTCCGTCCGACTGAACAGCGCGGGCAACTACATCGTGGAGGATATCTGGTACGAGGAGAACCAGCGTCTGGTCAGCAAGGACGTCGGTGACGCCTTCATTGACGCCAGCATCGCCAAGTCGCTTGAATGCGTGCAGGTCGGCGAGGACGGCAAGATCTTCCTTTCCGAGATTAAGGGTGATGTTCTTGGTGCATCCTTTATCGCATCCTCTAATAACTACGGTTCTTCCGTATGGCATGATGGCGGTTACTTCTGGGCTGACAGAATGGGTGCCTTCCATCTGAACGGCTCGGCCAATGCCCGTACCGCCCACGCTTCTGCTCCCGCTTACGTATACACCATTCCCGCTAAGGTAGACGGCTCGATCAAGCTGTCCTTTGCAGACATCTTCTGGTCTTCCGCCTCTGCCTCTAATTCCACCGCTACTCAGTTCTGCATTACCAAGAACGGTGAGGCTGTTTGGCCCGCAGATGCCGTGCTCGGTGATGGCTCTACCTATTTTGCTATCTCCGGCCCCAAGGCTAAGGCTTCTATCGCAGCCGGTGAACTGACGCGTATCAACACCGCCCTTGCCGAGCTGTCGCTGACTGCCAAGACGGGCGATCAGATCGCCATCGTATTCGGTCACGGCGGTAACGCTTTCGTGCAGGCCTCTCCCGCCATCGAGTTTGAGGAAAAGGTAGCCGTTACCTTCCAGGATAAGAACGGCGAGGAGCTTGTTTCTTATGCGGTTGCCGCAGGCACCGCAACCCCCAAGGCTCCCTACAATCCCGGTGAGGCAGGCTTCCTGATTAACGGTGTGGCCGGCGAGCTGCCCGCAACCGTTACCGAGGATATCGTTGTGAAGTACGCAGGCGATTACGTAGTGACCGCCGCAACCGTTGACAAGGTAAGCATTTCCGTTTCTTCGGACTTCGCTCTCAATCTTTTCGTCACGCCCGATGCTTACGCAACGCGCGTTGGCATTGCCACCGCCGAAAATGACTATTACGGCGTAGCACAGGAGGACGGCACCTACAAGATCAGCGTCCCCGGCTTTGCCGCCAAGGAAATGGGCAACACCCAGAAGCTGTGGCTGTTCCAGGAATATGATGATGGTGCGACTGTTGACAATAAGGGTGCTTACGAGCTGATCCCGAACGATATTCTGGCCGCTTACGCCGACAGCGACGCTACCGCCGCCGAAAAGGCTGTGGCCGCTGCCGCCCTCGACTACACCGCCGCCGCGAAGGCATACTTCGCAGGCGAAGCACTTGCCGCTGATGTCAAGACCCGCCTGGCTGCACAGGATGCCGCTATCGCAGCTCTCTCCTCCGATGTGGAGCTCGCCGACGGCGAGGATCTGTGTGTCAACGGTATGACGCTGGTGCTGAAGGATCAGGTCACCTTTAAGGTGCGTGTCGGTTCTTCCATCTACGCTCCCATTGAGGATGACGCTCTCGAATATGTCGTTGTCGTAGAGGGTAACGGCACCGAGAATGAGTACACCGGCTTCGTATACACTGAGGGAGATGAGGAATACTCCATCACCATGACGCTTGGCGCGGTTGCCGCTGCCGATTTCGACACGACCTACAAGATCACCGTGAAGGATGCCGACGGCTTCGCCGTTGCCGAGGTGTTCGAATACAGCGTCCATGACTACATCGCCCGCACCTTTGACGCAAACGCCAAGGAAGCAGATCTGCTCCGCGCGATCTATGCCCTAGGTGTAGCCGCCAACAACGCATAAGGAGGAATGAATATGGAAATCTACGAAATTCCGAGCCTTGAAATTCAGGACTTTGCCGCTTCGGCAGACCCGATCAGCGCATCCCCCGATGCCGATAATCAGATCGGTAAGTGGGACGAGATC
>JAFTYE010000014.1 GCA_017464805.1 Clostridia bacterium
ATTTATTATAGCTTTACGGTGTTTTTGAAAAATTGGTATTTTGTTTTTGTTTTGTTAAATTCTCGAATTTGCTTAGGGCGTTTTCTTTCGTCTACTGCACATCAATTTTTGCGTTTTGAGAGAAGGCGGTTGACTAATCTCGGAAAGTATGCTATACTAACGGCAGAAGAAAAAACTCGACACAGGGTGAACCGTTTAGTCGCCTGACGGTACGAGTTGCGAGTATACTGCTTGGTTTTGCGGTTGGAGATTTCGGGTTGACCACACCTTTGACCATCTACGGCTTCGGACTACGTGGAAACAGTGCTTACAAGAGCATCCGAAAGCATCGTTTTCGGACTAAAAAGCACCAAAAAGTCAACAAAAGTAGTCAAAAAACGATGCTGTATTTGTTTGGGAGCAAGATGCTGCAGGTTCGAGTCCTGTCACTTCGACCAAAATTTCCAAGGGATGGCTTTTGCTATCCCTTGGAAATTTTCTTTTAGATGCGCAAGAACTCGAAAGACGGGTCCTGAAAATGACACAGTCATTTTCCCGTCGTGGCTTTCCCGCAGAAAAGCGAGTCCTGTCACCTCGACCAAAGAGAGTGTTAGTACGAGCTCTCACTTTTTTCATTTTAGTTATGTTACAGCGCTCGGCTTTGTAGGTCTGTCTATTTAATACACCAAATCTTTATAAAGCAAAAAATATGTATTATTTTTTAATTTCTGACAAAACTATTGATTTTTTTGCCAAATACGATATAATTATAATTGTTAATATTAGACAAGCGGAGGTATAATCGTTTATGAGTAATAACTCAACCCCTTGGCGAATTTTTGTTTCATCGACAAAAGAGGACTTAATCCCATATCGAGAAGCTGTTGAAACTGCATTAACGAGTATGGAACACATTCCACTCGCAATGGAGTATTTCGTTTCTTCTCCTGATAGCCCTATAGATGTTTGTTTGTCTACTGTTCGAAGGAGCCAACTTTATATTGTTATTGTTGGTATGCGCTATGGAAGTATTGAAGAGGGTTCAGGAAAATCATTTACAGAACTCGAATATGATGAAGCTGTTAAAAACAAAATTCCTGTTCTTGCTTTTATCATCGACGAAGAACATTGTGCCATCTTACCTAAATTTGTTGATGTCGGTGAAAAAGCTGAAAAACTCAAGGAATTCAAGGCTAAATTGAATTCTTCTTATTTAGTAAGCAGATTCACATCTGTTGACAACTTGAAGCAATTGGTCGAAAAATCAGTTCGGCAAACTATAGACAAGCTTTCTGCTGATATTGCTGAAAAAGAAGCCTTTCAAAGTAAAGAGCAGGCATTAGCGGATTATGTAGAGGGTGCAAAATTGTTTAGGCGTTTCGCTTTGCTTCCAAAACGATATAATGGTACTGAAACTATATTGCGAGTTCGAATGGAGGGTCAGTTTGGCTCCTGGCAGATGAAGGATGAGTTATTTACTGCCTTCGGGTTTGATCCTGGCGATACTCTTTATGGTAATGATGCAACCATTATAGGTATTGAAATGCAGGACATTGGAATAGAAGGAAAAACTATTGATTTTTTAGCGGGCGGTAAAAATGCAGATTGGATTTTAGATAACGAGATCACCACAGGAACCATCTTTGAAGGAAAATTCAGATTCGCGTATGAATCTGTTGAGGACATTATCAAAAGGAACTCCGGTAATGGGGATGCAAATTTTGCATTGCTCATTTTAATGGAAGGCAAAACCGTAATTGGTAAAGAAGCAAGGGCTCGTAAGGCAAAGACGATTCGTCCAAATCTTTTTGACCAACTTTCAAATGACTAGCTTTATATGTTTTTCGTTTTCGACAATTTTATAGAGTTAGATTTATTAGTCCGAGTTTAACCATAAATACCGCTTTTTATTAAAATGCCATTAACCCATTTTTGTTTTACGCAACAGCAAAACACCGCTACGGATTTTCTATCCCATTTTCATGACATTTACTTCATCATTTCCATTAACTATCTGCGTTTGACAGATGATTTCAAGTTCGCGTATGGCATCTAGATCTCTGCACACTCCCAACTCGAATTTTGCATAATTGCTTTGACTGCCTCACCCATGATACAATACTTATCACCATGGTATAGTTGTGTACCTCCTTGTGTTTGGTAACACAATATACCACAGAAGACGGAACAAGTCCAGCACTTTTGCGAAAATAAAACCAACTTTTTTCATCGAACGTTTTCTTTGACTGTAGCGATGCAAATTTTGAGGGCTGACGATTGCTTTCGTCAGCCCTCTGCGTTATCTTTTCTTATATATCACAAGTTCGGGATTCTCTCCGTTTGCTTCATAAGTAGCTATGAGAATAAAGTCCATATTGGCTACGATACCAAAGCATCTTTCGCCGCCGAATTCGCATTCAAGCTGATTGCCAAGATAGGTTGCGTTATCGTCAAGGAATTTTACGATTTTACCGTTTGGGAGACGGTATTCAAGGTTAACGTATCCGCCCACGAGAGCGTTAAGCTTGTCGAGCCTAGGCATTCCTTCAACTCCAAGAGCGTTGATTTCTTCCATTAGTTTAGTCTTGAATTCCTCGAATTTTTCCGCGCCGGCAAGGTTTTTATACTGCTTCCAATAGTCAAGCTTTGGGAGCATTTCTTTCATATACGCGCGGACTTGCTCGGACGGGAATGCTTCGTTTGCCATGTGAGCGACGCAGACCTCTATCAGATCGTCCATGTTATGATACATATATTCGCCGTCAGCATAACACCACTTACAATATTCCTCGTTGAAAAAGCCATCAATTTCCTTACTGATGTTAGAATCTTCAAGCGGCATACCGCAGCATTGACAGATAAGCTGACGAGGCGAGCCGAGAAGCGTATTGATCGACACATCAAACAATTGCGACAACAGTTTAAGTGTTTCTGTGTTCGGTATCGTTTCGCCTGTTTCCCAACGTGAAACCGCCTGCCTTGTTACAAATATCTTTTCCGCAAGCTCCTCCTGAGAGAGCCCTTTTTTCGTTCGGAGTTCAAGAATTATATCCTTTGTTTTCATAATTTCACCACCCTTTATTTGTGGTTATATTTTACCATAGATTGCCGGAGCCTGCAAGCAACTCGCTGTTGCTACCTAATCGACAAATTGGGATTTTTTATGTTTCGATGAATGCGTAAGCTATAACCGCTATGATAGCAGCAAGTATCACCAATCGAGAAAGCACATACGGGAGTACCATTTTTCTTGCGGCTATCCTCTTGTATTTTGGTTTGGAAAGCAACCCCAACACAATATATCCGACAACTCCCGAAAAACTGATCATGTTGAGATAGGGTATCTTTGTGAAATAGTTTATTACCGCGCTGATTGTTGCTACTGCAAGACAAGCAATAGCGAGCCAATAAAATTTGCGGCTTTGTGCTTCATCGAGCAATCGCTTGTTCTCGATATCGGTATCGGATATCAACTCATCTATACTGATATGAAAGAGACCCGATAACTGTTTCAAACTATCTATACTTGGATATCCTTTGTCGGTTTCCCACTTTGAGATAGCCGTCCTCGTGACATAGATCTTTTCAGCCAGCTCATCTTGAGTAAGCTGATTGTCGTTTCGTAGCTTTTTTAATTTTTTGCCAAAAGTCATAATGCAACCTCCTTGCTTTTGTGACCACATTATAACATCCGCATGCTAAAAAGTCACGACACTATCCGTCACATCACCGTTATATATGCTCTTTCATAAATTTTATTCTTTCTTTCAAGGCATTTTGGGTAGTCGGGGCTTTTTGCATAATATCGAATCCGTGCATCGTGCCTTTGGTTTCGTTCAAAACAACCTCGATGCCTGCCGTGCGAAGCTTTTCTGCATATAGGATGCCATCATCGTGAAGGCAGTCAAATTCCGCTGTTTCGATATATGCGGGAGGAAGCCCCTCAAAGCTCTCTGCTTCCACCGGGGAGTAATATATGTAGTTGGGGTTATTCCTATCAACCTTTGTCATGGGTGCGATTCGGCTTGATAGCGTTGAATTCCACATGGGCGTGTCCGTATATTTCTTACAGGACTCGCTGTTGTTACGAGCATCAAGAAACGGATACGGCAACATCTGAAAGGCGAATTTAATCGGGTGTTGCCGATCTCTCGCCATCAAACAAACACCAACGGCAAGTGTCGAGCCTGCGCTGTCGCCGCCAATACCGATGCGAGAAGTATCAATGCCGAGCGTATCTGCATTGTCATAAGCCCAACACATAGCCGCATAGCAATCCTCAAAGAACACGGGGTGCAGATGCTTAGGTGCGAGTCTGTAATTGATAAACACGACCTTACAACCTACCTCTTTCGCGTATCTCATAGCGTTTTTGTAATGATAGCCTGCCGCCGCCAACACAAATCCGCCGCCGTGAATGTATATGAGACACGGAGCATTTCCAATCAATGTCTTTGGGGACATTAAGAAGCTCTCGATCTTCTCTCCGTCGCAGCTTTCTATTTCGTGCCGGCTAATGTCAAGCTCTTTGTCCTTGTATATGTACTTCGGCGTTTTCATATGAGGTACAGCCATTCTGAGAAATTTCTCGCTGATGGGCGGTGTAAAATGAGAGAACGGAAAGAACTCTCTGTTAATTTTGTATTTTGCCATAACCGCCTCCTTGTAGATTACTCTCTGCTAAATTGGAGTTTGTCGATTATTTCATAATAGTTGCTATAATCATACAAATTGCCATCAACACGCTGACAATTCCTGTTGCGTATAGGAAAGGATTTAATTTGTTTCCTAAATTTTCTACCGTATCATTTTTGCTCTTCTTTATTAGAAATATCATTGTAATAAACATTGCAATATCAATCAACATGAATAATCCAGCAAATATAAGAGGTATTAACACTTCTAATTCCATAAAAACCACCTGCAAATTCTTATTTATCGGACTAACTCTCTGAAAACCCTTGATTTTACTGGATTTTTCAGCAGTTTCATACTCGTATCTAATGTATTTTCCCTTGTTTTTGCCCTTATGAGCGAAAACAAGGGAAAGTTTTGTTTTTTAGCCGCCAACTACCTTGTCAAGCAATCTTGCGGAAGTACGCTTCGCTTCCCTTGTAGCGTGAGCATACACGTTCATTGTGGTACTGACATCGGCGTGTCCTAAAAGCTCCTGCACATCCTTCGGTGCTGCTCCGTTGGAGAGCAGATTACTTGTGAATGTGTGACGGAGTTGGTGGAAATGAAAGCCATCCAAACCCTCTACTTTTTGCTTCGCCCTTTTGCACATATTCCCAACCGTACTTGGAGATTCATAAGCCCCATCCGGTCTAAGGCATACAAAGGATATTTCTTTGTAGCCTTCGGGAACTTCTTCTGTTCTCGGTAAGCTGTAAACCTCATAATAGGTGCGGTCTTTTTCTTTGACTTCGCAGTAATAATTGAGGCTGTATAGCTCGCCATATTTGAAACGGTTTTTGTGCTGTTCGGCTTTGGCAGTTCGTAGAATTGCCGCTAACGTGTCGCAGAAGTCCACTGTGCGGATCTTCTTTCGTTTGGTGGCTCCTATCTCGGTTTTGTGCCGTGTCCCGTTGTATCGCATACTGCGGCGTACCGTAAGGTACTGCTTTTCAAGATTTATGTCCTGCCAAGTCAAGCCGCAAACCTCGCCAATGCGAAGTCCTGTGTAGTAAGCAATCTGTATCGGGAGCAGTGCGGGATTATCCTTTGCTTTCAGGAAATCCTCAAGCCTTAGATACTGTTCGTGAGTTAGCGTAGGTGTGGAAGTTGTTTCGCCATCTTCATCCGAAAACAGTTCGTATTTTTCCTTTTTCCCTCGCCATACAACATACTGCATCGGGTTAAAGGATATTAACCTTTTCGGGAATACCGCAAAGCGGAACGCTCCTTGCAAAACGGCGGAGAACAATCGCAAGTAACCCTTGCTGAGTGCCTTTGCTGTTGTGCCGTCCGGATTTGTCCCGCCGAAGCTGAGGAAATCCATAAACGCCTGCAAATGGTCGGCGGTCACACTTTTCAGTTTTCTGTTGCCGATGGGGTACTGCTTGATACGATTGACCGTACCTTGATATGCCATAACCGTACCGTTGCTCAGATTGCTCGGTTTCAGTTCTTCTTCCACCCACATATCAAGCAACATTTCCACCGTTGCGTTTTCCGATTTTGCTACGAATTTCTTTTCTTCGTAATCTTCCATTGCCTTGCGGAGCAGGGCTTCCGTTTCGCTCTTGCTTTCCGTACCCGCAAACTCTCGCTGTACCTGTTTGCCGCTTTCATCTTCGATATAAAAGCGGTAGTACCACTTTTTGCCTTTCTTTCTTACAGAACCTTTTGCCATTGATAAAATTTCTCCTTTCTATCCGTGGCAATCGGGACTGTGACATATGGTGAGCGTAAAGTAAATAGTGTCACTTCTGCCGATTGTTTTCAATCGGCATTTTTAATTGTCAAGGTGCCACGGAATTATTCTTTTCGGATAGCCTTTCTTCGGCTTCCGTCACTATCCCGAAGAGGTCTCCCATCTTTACAGCGGTGCGACCATTATCGTAGATATGTAAAATCCCGTCAAGAAATCGTTTCATATCTTCAATAGGTAATTCCATTTCTTTGCGGTAAACTCTCTCCTCGATAGTTCCCACTTCAATCGCATATCTCATAAGCGACTGCTTTAATCCCTCATCCTCTGCCACACGGTCAATCTCTGCCATAGCATCGGAAAAGTGGTGACAGAACACGGAGTACAAATCAATTATCTTTCCGAGAAATGTAGTGAGCATCTGTTGGTGCGGCTCTCCCTTTACGGTGGAAGATACCGTATCAAGATATTTCTTGATGTGCTGCTCAATGTCTTTTTGGCAGAGTGTATAGGTATTGTATTCCTTATCATCGGAAAGACCTGTCAGCCATTCGGGAGTGGTAAGAAGTGCCTCGGCAAGACCGTTGATAATCATTGTTCGTTTCGGATCAACGCCGTCTGCTTCATACCTTTGAATGGTGGACTTGTTCACGCCGATACGCTTGCCAAGCTCCGGCATAGAAAGTTTCAGTTCTATTCTACGCTCTTTAATGCGTTCCCCGACTTGTTTTGGGGTAAACATTGTTTCTTTTTCCAAGGTATTCACCTCCTATTTTGAGTATAGTATAGCACAAACAAACTCAATTTGCAACCCATATTTGCAAAAAATATTAAAAATAATTCTTAAAAGGTTGCAAAACGGGTTGACAAGTGATAGCAAAATAAGTATAATGATAATACCAAAGTTGCATTTTGAGTATTTACGAAAGGAGAACAGTATTATGAACGCAATCAAAATGGGAATGACAATCGAAGAAGCAGCAGAAACCAGCGGCATCGGCAGGAACACAATGCGAAAGTTGGTGGACTGGGGCAAGCTGCCTGTTCTGAAGGTCGGGCGTAAAACCATTATCCGCAGGGATACCTTAGAGCGTTTTATGACCGTAAATCAGGGCAGAAACCTACTGTGTCAGGATGATGTCCGCAAGGTAGAGTAAACCGTTCTCAAAGCCCTCGGCGTTTGAGAGCGAAATACACCCCTCGCACAAATCTACGATTTGTTCAAGAGGTATTTCGCCCTTGCAGGGAGCCTGTATCACAGCTTGTCGGCAGATACCGCCGCTATGATACAGAGAAAATTGCCACCGCAATTTTCAATGGCTGTCCCGTCAGCTTTTGCCGCCGAAACAGCCGCAACCGACAAGTCGGTTGCAAAATGAGAACGCACCTTTACAATACAGAACGGAGATGATTTATGACACGCCACAGCTTTATTCAGATGTCAAAGCTGTCCAATGTCAAGGGAAGAATATCGTATATTACAAGCCACGCAAGACAGGAAAACCTCTATGCCACCTACCGCACCGCAGACAATACCTTTTGGAGCAATCTCGCAAAAGAATGTCAGCAGGAGTTTAGGCGAAGCGGAGCAGACGGAAAGTGTATCGAAGCAAGGGAGTTGATTATCGCCCTACCCGAAGTTTACACCACCTATGAGCCGCAACAGGTACTTGAAGATTTCTCAGAGGAATTTCGCAGACGGTACAATGTGGAATGTGTATCAGCTCTCCACCACAACAAGAGAAAGACCAATTACCACATCCACCTCATATTCAGCGAACGGAGGTTACTTGCCGAGCCGGATATAAAGATCGCCACCCGAAGCGTATTCTATGATGAAACGGGCAAGCGGGTACGCACCAAGAAAGAGATAACCGATGAAAGCGGCAAAGTCCGTGAGGGCTGTACCGTGATCCTCAAAGGCGGCATATATGAACAGCACCTTTTCACCGTTAAGGATGACCGCTTCAAAAGCGATCCTTTCCTTCGGGAAGTAAAGGAAATCTATACCGCCCTTATCAATCGGCATATCTCCGATCCCGAACAGCACCTAAAGGTGTTCAATCCCGAAAGTATCTATCTGCCGACCAAGAAGATCGGCAAGAACAATCCCAAAGCCGCAGAAATTGAAGCCGACAATGCCGCAAGGCAGGAATGGAACATAACGGCGGATATGGCTCTCATATCGGGAATTGAAGAAACAAAGATACTGGAAATCAAGAAAGAGGAGATCCACCAAAAAGCAAGTCAGTCTATCAAAGCGAATGGATGGTTGCCCAACCTATTTCGCAGTATCGTGAGCAAAGCAAAGGGATTCTTGCAGAACTTGATAAGACAGACTGCATTACCGCCCAAGCCGGTACTCAATATGGATATGACAGAGTTCCGCACAATGCAAACGCTGATGATACGGGTACAGGACAGGGCAAAAGAAATCCGCAGCTTGCAGGATGAAGTACCTAAATTAAAGGCACAGCGTGCCGAAACAAAGGGTATATTCAAGAGCAAGGAGCGAAAGGCGTTAGAAACAAAAATACAGCAGATGGAAACCAAAATCTCCGCTATGCTGAAAGCACTACCCGATATTCTTAAAAGTGACGGTTATCCCGATGTGCAGGCGTTTATGGCAACCTACCGCAAGTCAGAAGCCGTAGTTGATAACTACAACCGTGAGCTTGCTGAATGGGAACGCAAGGTCAAGGAAAGCCGCAGACCTGCCGAAAAAGAACGGTATGCACCGCCCGAAAGAGAAAGTGTCCGTGACCAGCTCAGAAGGTTGCAGGCAGAGGGCAGACAGACCAAACCCAAGCACCGATCCCACGACAGAGAAAGATAGCTTTAACACCGAAAACAACACCGCAGGGCAGTTTCCCTGCCTTGCGGGATTACATACATTTTGACAGTAAAACACCCTGCAAGACTTCAATCCTTGCAGGGTGTAATTTTGAAAATTTATAAACTGAAATTTGAGTCTCTGTAAAACTGGAATTAACCCATACAATTATTTTAATTTAGATATTCACAATATTACTTGCCACAGTATCTCGAAAAACATTGTCATGTTCTACCAGGAGCATGGTCGGGGCAAACTCCGTTATGAGCTGTTCAATCTGCATACGTGAGTACACATCAATAAAGTTGAGCGGTTCATCCCATACATATAAGTGTGCCTTTTCACAAAGGCTTTTCGCAATTAGGACTTTCTTCTTTTGCCCGCCAGAAAAGTCTTTAATATCCTTTTCAAACTGTACACGCTCAAAGTCCATTTTCCTAAGAATTGCCTTGAACAGACTTTCATCAAGGTTGTTTTCTTCTGCAAACTCGGAAAGGGTTCCACATAAATACGATGTATCCTGTGGCACATAAGAAATTACAAGCCCAGAGCCAAGTGTTACTGTACCCGTATAATCTATGGACTGCCCGACTACCAACTTTAACAGGCTACTTTTGCCACTGCCGTTCTTCCCGTCAAGCACAATGCGTTCTCCCCGTCTTATTTCAAACGAAACGGGTTCACAAACTGAAATGCCATCATAACAAACTACTACATTCGATAATGATGCAATCAAATCTGTATGGTAATTAAGCGGTTGTATCTTGAGGGCTTCTGCGGATTCCACATTTTTCAGCAATGCTGATTTTTGTTCGATTGTCTGTTGTTGTCTCGCTTCTATAGATTTTGAACGCTTCATCATTTTGGCGGCTTTATGACCGACATAACCTTTATCTGCTGCCCCAATTTTGGAAGCTTCTACACGTTCAGACCATACTGCAGAGCGTTTTGCCGACTGCTGTAATCGTCCGATGTTCTTTTGCAAACGTTCGTTCTGAGCCAGTTCAAATTCTTGCTGTCGCTCAAAATTTGACATCCATGATGAAAAGTTTCCGCTTTGCACTTCGATATTCGCTCGGTTAATCGATAGAATATGGTCAACACAATCGTCAAGAAAGCGACGATCGTGAGAAACTAAGATGAATCCCTTTTTCTTTTTCAGATATGTCGCCACACTTTTTCTCGCTTTGGCATCCAAATGGTTGGTAGGTTCATCAATCAGTAGGAAATGCCCTTCATTAAGAAAAAGAGCGGCAAGCAAAACCTTTGTCTGCTCTCCGTTGGAAAGTGTTTCAAAAGGTCGCCAAAGCACATCGACATCAACATCAAGATAAGAAAGTTCTCGCATAAGTTCCCATTCTTCCGCAAGCGGGCAAACCTCCTGCAATATATCCTCTGTAATACGATTCTTATCTGAAACGGGATAAGGAAAATAATCAAACTGTACGGATGATAGGATTTTTCCGCTATACTCATATTTCCCAAGCAGAAGATTCAGAAAGGTTGTTTTACCTCGTCCGTTTCTGCCCACAAAACCAAGCTTCCAATCGGTATCAACCTGGAAACTGACATTTTCAAAAACATTATCATAACTTGTCGGATATGAAAATGTAAGGTTTTCAATTTTAATCATTGACATAAATATTATCCTCCTTTGCGTGTCATACGATACAAAGTCGGTTCGGTGAATGTTTACTCCGCATAGATTTCACCAAAAGGAACCGACACTATACGGAGTAAATCATGTGTAACTATCTGTTCTGCACTATTCATAAAGCACCTCCAAAACAAAATAAGAGCCGCAAGAAAGTTTATCCTTGCAGCTCGTCATAGCATAATAACACCACTAAGCAAAAGTGGCAACAGCACTATATTGAGTAAGATAGACATATAACTTTCTTGCAATAGACACAATAATGCCAAAGTATAGCACTACCGCATATTTTGATTTTATTTGCAAGAAAAGTTAATCATCTTTCCACCTCTTTCTAAATTTTAAAACATTATACCATAAATTGCAGGCAAATACAAGTGGTTACAAAAATTTTAACAAATCGCTTATAATACAATCATATAACTTTACTCATTCCTTACTGACCGTAAAATTCAAAGTTTCTGTTGTAATCTCAATTCGTTTTTTAAGCATATCACAAAAATGTAAAAATTTCTACCGCCTACGCAAAGAAACGCCCGAACATTGCTGTTCGAGCGTTCTCGCTTTCGATTGCAATGCTTTATCTTTGTAATTTTATCATAACCTTGTCAACTGCATCCGTATATCTGCCCTGTGCAATCAACTTATTGCGGAAGGCAAGCAGGGCATTGAAGATGTACCTCCGTTCCTCTTCTGTGAGATAAAGGTAATATTTCCGCTTTCTCATACGAAGATCACCTCGGCATTGACAGTTTCCGTAACCGCTTCACGAAGAGCGTTCATCCTGCCGACCCACTCCATTTGATTGTCGGCTTTCAGCTTTTCGGTAATGCCCTCACGCTCTGCCCATTGCTTCATAAGGCGGTCAAACAGTTTCTGTGCCTGTTCTTCAACATCGGCAAGGTGGCTTTGCAGTTTCCCGCTTGTCAGCAGATTTGTGTAGAACACCTTTTTATGTTGACGGATATACCGCAAATGCCGCTGACCCCATACGCCGATATGCCTTTCTTCTTTTTCGGCGGGTAATTCCAAACAGGGAATGTAATAATCGCCCTGCAATTCATACCAAAGACCGATTTGTTCGTTATAAATGTACTTTTCCATTATGTAATCCTCCAAAATAATATATTCGCACATACATCACAGTTTCCCGATTGCCACACTCTGTTATATCTTGTTATCAGTTTTTCTTGCCCTTGCTTTTGCCCTTATAATTGCTCGGAGCAAGGGTAAAGTCGTGTGAAATCGTATAAAGGAATAAGGTGAGCAGATTGCGAAAAACCCTTTATTTTCAAGGCTTTTAGAGGAATTCATTAACGCCCTACAACAAGCGATAATGATTTAAGAAAAGTTAGTTTTCAAATTCTTATTTATCATTTTGCCTATTGCTTCGCCGCCCACTGTGCAAGCTGAATAAGGATGGGGGCAAGCTCCTTTGCCTTATCGGTGGCTTCGTATTCCACACGGATCGGAACTTCCAAATATTCAGAACGGCGAACAAGTCCGTCGCGCTCAAGCTCCTGCAAGGATCTCGCAAGCATTGTATTGGAAATACCCTTGACCTTCCGCAAAAGCTCGTTATAGCGAACAGTTCCATCTACGCTGAGGGAGCATAGGATCGCAAGCTTCCACTTCCCTCCGATCATCTCCATCGCGCGCTGCAGCGGGCACGCCTCGGTACAAGGACAGTTATGGCTATGAGACATATGTAATTCCTCCATCTAACTAACATTTTTCTTACTTGCTCACAATAAATTGCGTAATTGACACATTGACCTATTGATAGTATAATTATAGCAGATAACAAATGTAAAGTAAAGAGCAAAATGTGATTTAGGAGGGTTTTTTCGTTTTGGAAAATTTTGATCTCGCAAAATATCTCACGACCGGGGTTGAAAATCTTGTAAACAACATTCTTCGCGCCACCCTCAAAGACCCAAAGGAAAGCGCGTTTATGATGAAATACAGCCGTAGCGTAAAGGAAGCGGCAAAGCATCGTGCCGAGCTGAGCGAGGGCGGTGAGCATATCCCGCCATTCCTGATCGCAAGCATCACAAGCAGCTGTAATCTTCACTGCACCGGATGCTACGCACGTCATAATCAATCCTGCTGTGACTCCTCCCCTGTCGAGCAGCTAAGTGATGCCGAATGGCTGAAGATATTTCACGAGGCGAAGGAGCTTGGTATCAGCTTTATTCTTCTCGCAGGTGGTGAGCCGATGCTTCGCCGTGACGTCATCCGCGCGGCAGGCAGTGTTCCCGAAATCCTTTTCCCGATATTCACCAATGGAACGATGATAGACGATGCGTATCTCGCTTTGTTTCAAAAGCATCGCAACCTCGTTCCCGTGTTCAGCATTGAAGGTCACAAGGAAAAGACCGACTCCCGCCGTGGCGAAGGTGTGTACAAAAGGCTCATAGACGGTATGGAGAGGATGCAGAAAAATCATCTGATCTTCGGTGCATCCGTCACCGTCACCCGTGAAAATCTCGGAGAGGTATTCTCTCATGATTTTGTGGAGAATCTGAATCGTCGCGGCTGTAAGGTTATATTCTACGTAGAGTACGTTCCCGTCAGCGAGACTACCGCATCGCTCGCTCCCACCGATGAGGATCGCGCTCGTATGGAGCAGAATATGTCAGAGCTTCGCGCTTCCTATCCCGATATGATATTCATTGCCTTTCCTGGTGATGAAAAAAGCACGGGCGGTTGCCTTGCGGCAGGCAGAGGCTTCTTCCACATCAACTCCCATGGAGGCGCCGAGCCTTGCCCGTTCTCTCCCTATTCCGATATCAACGTGCGCGAGACCTCACTCCGAGAGGCACTGAAGTCCGATCTGTTCCGCGCTCTGCAAAGCGAGAGTATTCTGACGGGAGAGCATATCGGCGGTTGCGTGTTGTTTGAGCAGAAAGATAAAGTCGCAGCGATCATAGAAAGGAACAAGCAGAATGGATAATATGGAAAAGCTCGTCCGTGAGCGCCGAAGTGTCCGTACCTTTGACGGACGGGAGCTGACAGCGGCGGACAAAGAAAAGCTGTGCGCTTATATGGAAACCATTAATAACCCTTACGGACTTCCTATCGAATTCAAGTTGCTCCCAAAAATGGGTTGCCCCGTAGTTGTAGGAACCGATATGTATATTGGCGCAAAGATGAAGGATGCATCGCATTCGAATGAAGCCTTCGGCTACACCTTTGAAAAGCTTGTACTCTATGCACAGTCGCTCGGCATTGGTACGGTATGGATCGGCGGCACGATGGACAGAGGTGCTTTTGAGAAAGTGATGGAGCTTTCGGAGGATGAAGTCATGCCTTGTGTCAGCCCTCTCGGCTACCCGGCAAATAAGATGTCTGTACGGGAAAAGATCATGCGTAAGGGTGTGAAGGCGGATAGCCGTTTTTCCTTTGAGGAAATTGCATTTTGGAATGATTTTAACCAGCCCTTGACCGCCGACGCGGTAGGTAAGCTGTTCCTACCGATCGAGATGGTACGACTTGCCCCTTCTGCTGTCAACAAACAGCCGTGGCGCATTGTTGTTATGGACGGCACCTTGCATTTCTATTTGCAACGCTCCAAGAATTTTAACGGCGGCAGAATTGATATGCAGAAGATCGATATGGGCATTGCTCTTTGCCATTTTGAGCTTACGGCAAAGGAGCAAGGCATTCACACTGAGTTTGTGATCGAAGAGCCGAATATCCCCTGCAAAGACGGTATGGAGTATATCGCTTCTTATAAATTTAAAATATAAATTGAGAGGTGCTGTTATGAATATTGCGATACGTTATTACACCCGTTCAGGTAACACAAAAAAGCTTGCGGAGGCAGTTGCCGAGGCGATATCTGTTGAGGCGAAGGATATCACCGCACCGCTGACCGAAAAGGCAGATATCCTGTTTCTCGGTTCTTCTTATTACGCTTTCGATGCGGATGATGCCGTAAAGAGCTTCATCGCCGATAACAAGGAAAACATTGGCAAGATCGTCTGCTTTGGCACGTCCGCTATGATGAAATCTATGAGAAAGCCCATAGCAAAGGTAGCGGGTAAGCTCGGCGTTGCCGTCGCGGACGAGGAATTTCATTGCAGAGGTCAGTTTGGAAAGATACACAAAGGCAGACCGAATGAAAAGGACATTGACGATGTAAAAAAATTCGCTTGTACTGTTTTAAGCAGGTGAATCAGGTGCTCGAATACAGATATGATACTCAACTCTTGATCGAGGGAACCGATTTGGATGAGGATGCCATCAAAGACTACTTCATATTGAATTTCAAGGGAGATTCCTTGATCGTTGTAGGAGATGAAACAATCATCAAAATTCACTACCATACCAACGAGCCGTGGGATGTTTTGAAATATTGCGCTTCCCTCGGCGAAATACATGACATTGTTGTGGAGGATATGGATAGACAAGCAAGAGGATTAAAAGGCTGAAAAATCAGCTTTTTATAGTAAAAAATTTCTATGAAAAGAGGTGTGGGCATGGCTAAGAAATCAAATTCCGAACTTTTTTCATCTCTGCTCTACATCATCATCGGTGTGCTCCTTGTTATTTTCCGTTCCCAGACACTCGGATGGGCAATGACAATTGCGGGCATTTTCTTTGTAATCTCTGGTATGCTTGATCTTGTCAAAAAGAACTGGACAGGCGGCGCTGTGAGCCTCATTATTGGTATCGCTATTTTGATACTCGGTTGGGTTGCTACACAAATTGTTTTGCTTGTTCTCGGTATACTTATCGCAATTAAGGGTGTCGTTGCACTGATTGATGTATTCAAAAAGAGCAACAAGAGCATTTTTGATATCCTCTTCCCCGTTCTTTCGGTTGTTGTAGGTTTTATGCTCGCATTCGGCAACGGCCTTGATGTTATGATCATCATTGTCGGTGTGCTTCTTGCAATCGATGGAGTCATCGGTCTCATCGGTTCTTTGAAGAAATAATCGAATATCAAAAACAGCCCTCGTTCCATTTCGAACGAGGGCATCCTTTTTACGTGCTGAACATATGTCTCTGTTTACTCTAATTCAGGTACGATATACGCTCTGCGGTTAAGTTCATTCGATATGCTGTCGAGAATTTCTTCGGAATCCGCACGGACGGTATGATAGTGGTATCCACCCGTAATCGCCATGAGCTCGGAGGACTTCCCTGTTCTGACCCCTTCCATAAACTGCTTGACTTGATGCCTCGAAAAGATATTCAGAGGAGCTTCAATTTTTCCGTACACCTTATGCCATACAAATACATCTACCACGGTACCGCCGAGATCCACGATGCAGTTCAGCTCATCCTCAGTCTGATCGGAGGTGTGCTTCACCTTGAAGACCCGTTCCGCTAAGGGTGATCTTTGAAGCACGTACCCTTGGCTGGTGGACAGAATATCATAGCCTGTGCCCTTCAGCACCGTGATATCCTGCACGATGATCTGTCGGGATATATCAAATCGGCGTGCAAGCTCGCCTCCGGAAATGGGCTCCTTGGATGATAAAAGTAAATTGACGATCGCTTTTCTTCTTTCGGCTACCTTCATGATTCCTCCTTATATCGCGTGCAGATTTTTCAGTGAAAGGTCAAGAATAGGCGAGGAGTGCGTCAGAGCGCCGCTGGAGATATAGTCAACACCGACGTCCATGAGTCTTGCAACGTTTTCTCTCGTTACGTTTCCGCTGCACTCGGTCTCCGCTTTGCCTGCGCAAAGCTCTACGGCTTTCTTCATATCCTCCACGCTCATATTGTCAAGCATAATGATGTCAGCGCCTGCTTCAAGCGCTTCTGTCAACATATCCAGATTCTCAACCTCGATTTCTATCTTACGGACGAAGGGCGCGTATTCCTTTGCCATTCTGACAGCTTCCTTAACGCCGCCTGCCGCGCCGATGTGGTTGTCCTTGAGAAGAATGCCGTCGCTGAGGTTATATCTGTGATTATAGCCACCTCCGACCTTTACGGCATACTTTTCAAAAATGCGCATATTGGGAGTGGTCTTTCTTGTGTCGAGAAGCTTGGTTTTGGTTCCCTTCAAAAGATCGGCAATGTTGCGAGTGTACGTAGCGATTCCGCTCATTCTCTGCAAGAAATTCAGTGCGGTGCGTTCACCCGAAAGAAGCACGCGGATGTCTCCGCGAACAAGACCGATCTTCTCACCATTCTTTACTATGTCGCCATCCTGGCCGTAGAAGATAACCTCGGTGCTTGCATCCAGAAGCTCAAACACCCTCTTGAAAACCTCAAGACCTGCAATAACTCCGTCCTGCTTGCAGATCAGGTCAACCTCACCTGCCTGATAGCAAGGCATAACCGAATTGGTGGTAATGTCCTCACTTGTAATATCCTCTCTGAGTGCCTGCAAAATAAGGTTGTCCGCGTTCATTTTCATTGTAATATTATTCATGGCTTACGCTCTCCTTTTCGATTGCCGCAAGAACGGCGGCTTTATATTCTTCTTTATAGTTTTGGTATTTTGACTCGTCAATGGTGATTTCCGTATTGGTTGTCAGTGCCGAATATCCCTCAAGCATATGTTTTGCGGCACGCTTGGCAAACACAAGGCTTTCAAGCAGCGAATTGCTTGCCAGACGGTTTCTGCCGTGAACGCCGTTACAAGCGGTCTCACCTGCCGCATACAGACGCTCCATAGAGGTCTTGCTGTATCGATCAACGTCGATGCCACCCATAAAGTAATGCTGGGACGGAACTACGGGGATCGGCTCCTTCGTTGCATCGTATCCTTCGTCAAGGCAACGCTGATAAATGTTTGGAAAGTGTGTTTTGATCTCCTCTTCGGGAATGGGAGCAAGAGAGAGCCAGACGTGCTTTGTGCCTTCCTTTTTCATTTCAGCAAAGATGGCGTTTGCAACCACGTCACGGGGCAACAGCTCATTAACAAAGCGCTCACCCTTTGAGTTAAGCAGGACCGCCCCCTCGCCACGAACCGACTCGGAGATCAAAAACTCTCTGCTTCCTTCTTTTTCGGTATAGAGTGTCGTGGGGTGTATCTGAATATAGTCGATATGCTGCAGCTTGATGCCGTATTTGAGTGCAAGCGCAATTGCGTCGCCCGTCAAATGCTTGTAGTTTGTGGAATGCTCGAAGATACCACCGATACCGCCCGTGGCAAGCACAGTATAGTCGGCCCCAATCGCGGAATATACTCCATTTTCATCGTGTCCGATGATGCCGCGGCACTCATTGCCTTCGCAAATGAGGTCTACCATCGTATAGTTTTCGATAATCGTAATATTCTCCCTGTTTCTTGCGGTTTCAAGCAAGTGAGAGGTGATCTCCTTTCCCGTCTCGTCCTCGTGGAACAGAATACGCTGATGAGAGTGTGCGCCCTCGCGGGTGTAAACGAACTCCTCACCGTTCTTTTCAAAGCGAACACCGAAGGCTACAAGATCGGAGATGACCTCTTGCGAGGAATGGATCATGATATGTACGGAGTCGGGATTGTTCTCATAGTGTCCCGCCTTCATTGTATCCTCGTAGAAGGAGTCGTAATCATCCTCGTCACGCAAAACGCAGATGCCGCCCTGAGCGAGGTAGGAATCGCTTCTGCGAGCCTTGTTTTTTGTAACAATTATGATGTTTTTATCCTTTGGAAGATTCAGTGCACAGTAAAGACCCGCAACGCCGCTCCCCACAATTAAAATATCGGTTTTCATTTTTGTTACCTCGCAAGATCCAGCATTTTGTCAAGCGGAGAAAGCGCCGAAGCCCTCTTATCCCCGTCAACCGTGACCTCGTTTTCCTCGGTCTCCAACACATGCAGAAGCTTTTCAAGCGTATTCAGCTTCATATCCCGGCAAAGAGGTCTTGTTTTTGGAAAATAGAAGTGCTTGTCCGGATTGTCGGCTGTCAGCTTGTAAGCAACTCCCTCTTCGGTACAGATAATAAATTCCAATGCGGGGCTGTTTTTGGCGTAGTTGATGATCTCAGACGTGCTTCCGATGTAATCCGATAACGCGAGAACCTCCGCCCTGCATTCAGGATGCGTGAGAACGAGAGCTGACGGGTGCTTTGCTTTTTCGTCCTTCAATTCGTCCACACTGATAGCTTCGTGAATGGGACAGCATCCGTCATTGAGAATGATATTCTTTTCGGGAATTTGCTCGGCAATGTATCTGCCGAGATTTCTGTCGGGAATGAAGAAAATGTTTTTGTTTGGCAACGATCTTACGATCTCAATGGCATTGGAGGACGTAACGCACACGTCACTCTTGGATTTGAGCTCTGCCGTGGAATTGATATAACAGACAACGGCGAGCTCATCATATTTGCTTCGCATTTCCTCGATCTTTCCCTCAGCTACCATATGCGCCATAGGACAGTCTGCCGTAAGGTCGGGCATCAACACCTTCTTTTCGGGATTGAGTATTTTCGCGCTCTCCCCCATAAAGGACACGCCGCAGAACACAATTATGTCTGCCGCGCTTTTCTTAGCGATCTTGGCAAGATAGAAGGAGTCCCCCACGTGATCGGCAAGCTCCTGCACCTCAGCGGGAGCATAGTAATGGGCGAGAATGACCGCCTTCTTGTCTGCTTTCAAATTCAGAATTTTGTTTTTCATTTGTTCTTTCATTTTGTGCCTCGTAATATAACGAAATCTAACCCGTATATTATAACACAAAGTTTGTTAGGTGTCAAGTTTGCTGTAAAGTTTTTTTGACGAGTCATAAAAAATTTGCATTCCAATAGAATACCCTCGCTCCATGTCGGAACGAGGGCGTAATCTCTAGAGTTGAACAATGTTATATTTGAAGATTTCAAATAATAAAATTGTTTTTCGAGGAGTGTTTTCTTTGCTTACAGCGACTCAATTTTTGATATGTAAAATCACCGCCAAACTGTTTGACGGTGACTTTGGAATATTTATTTGAAGGACGGCGCATGGGTTTCATTGTTAGCGAAAGTATTGGGTCCGGGATTTGAGAGCGAGAAATACATTTTCGCCGCTTTAGTCGTACCGAAGTCACGGTTCGAGCCCGTTTCCTGTACCTTGTTGAAGGCATCACGGAACATCTGATTGTGTGCTTCCTCACGGTTGAGGAGGAAATCAATGGTTTCTCTGACCTTCTTATCCTCAATCTGACGGTAGAGATATTCATATACGACCTTTGCTCGTTGCTCCGATGCGATGTTAGAGAGCAAGTCAGCACACAGGTCGCCCGTCACGGTAACATAATCGCCCGTCCAAGAATATCCCGAAGAATTGATGAGTCCGGGATTGAGACCAAGCAGAACATGAGTTTGTACCTCTCCTGCCTGCACCTTGGTTGCGTCCACGTCGTGTCCATTGAGCAGATTGATGGTCTGCGCTACCATCTCCATATGACCAAGCTCCTCGGCTGCAATATCAAGGAATAAGTCTTTGATCTCGGGATCCTTGATTCTGAAGCTTTGTGACATATATTGCATAGCCGCCTTCAATTCGCCATTACCGCCGCCAAGTTGTTCCTGAAGCAAAACGGCATACTGCGAATTCGGTCTTTCGACCTCTACGGGATGAAATAACTGTTTTTCGTGTTTGAACATATATACCTCCGTTTTTTGTATTCACCGTTATTATTTCCCAAAGTGAGAAAAAATATATTGACGAATGCAGAAAATTATGGTACAATAGCTTTCGTTAATAAGATTTTTCGCAGGAGTGACGGCATAGGTTTCCACGGCGATGATTTGTGGGAGGTTGTGGCTTGACCACGGTTTTGACCATCTACAGCTTTGGACTACGTGGAAACAGTGTTTGTAAGAGCACCCGAAAATCGTTTTTGGACGGGGAGCCCCGAAAAGCCTTGTAAATCAAGGGAAAAATCAGTGCAGATTTGTTTGGGAGCAAGATGCTACAGGTTCGAGTCCTGTCACTTCGACCAAAATTTCCAAGGGATGGCTTTTGCTATCCCTTGGAAATTTTCTTTTAGATGCGAAAGGACTCGAAAGACGGGTCCTGAAAATGACACAGTCATTTTCCCATCGTGGCTTTTCCACAGAAAAGCGAGTCCTGTCACTTCGACCATCGAAAGAGGGACGGCCATCGGCCGTCCTCTTTTTAATATTTCCACTCTATATCACGAACATCCTCATAAGGGATTTTTCTTTCTGCGTCTGCCTAGAACAAATCATCAACCTCTACGACACCCAAGATTTTTTGTCCTCGGAAAGCGTAAAGCTAATCCAATTTGCTCCCGTCCCCAACACACCAGACGCCTTTCCCTTCTTAGTCCTCAAATCAAACGAGGATACGACAGAAAGAGGCAACCCGGAACCGGTACTGTAAGAATAATATAACATATTGTCCCTGTATGCCATCTGAGTGACACTCCTACCTCCCGCCATGGTGTACACTTCGTATCCGCAGACAACCACAACGGAAAGAGGACATACTCTTCATCAACGGGCGTACATGCTACAACACAGCAAAGCGCAAACAAAACGACAAACACGGCAGAAACGATCTTTTTCATACAGTTCTCCTTTCATACATACGCGTGTTATGTAACATCGTGTGGTCAGATTCGAATTTATTAGACCATATATGCCATTTTTTGAAAAGAATTGTTATAAAAGACAATTTTGTGCAAAACAGGTGCCCATCAGTTTCCACTTGCCAATTCCCTATCATTATGGTATAATATAACAAATCCCGAAGGAGGTGGCTTACATGAGCAGCATAGAACATTACGGCGAATTGATTCGCCAATATACCAAAAACAACTACAAGGCGTGTCTGCGTGAGGGGGCGGGTGCTCTTGCCCATCCCTTTATCGTTCCAGGAAGCGTATACGCCAACCAGCTGTGGGACTGGGACAGCTGGCTGACGGACCTTGCCTTGCACGAGATTGCGGGAGACGAGGACATATCGGCGTATGAGAAGGGGTGTGTTCTGAACTTTTTGGATCACATCAACGAAGATGGCAAGATTCCGATCGTGATCGAGGAAACGTACGGGGCACTTCAGAAGGACTTTTCCCTTTCCAAGAACTCCCACAAGCCCTGCCTTGCCCAGCACGCGCTTTTCGTGTGCGAGCAGAATGGCGATTTTGGGTGGCTTCGTCCGCGATTTGAGGAGCTTGTGCAGTTTGTGGAATGGTACGAGCGCACCAGCCTGCATGAATCCGGGCTTTATTTCTGGCAGGACGATTTTGCCATTGGCGTAGACAACGATCCCGGCACCTTTTACCGCCCCGAAAGGAGCTCTGCCTCGATTTATCTCAACTGTTTGATGTATCGGGAGCTGAAAGCCATGGCAAAGCTTTGCACTGCTTTCGGTGACACGGCGAAAAGTTCGCTTTATACCGACCGTGCAGCAAGGCTGGGGGACGCGATCCGCGATCTGTGTTGGGACGAACGCGACGGCTTTTTCTACAACGTGGACGTGAATCTTTTACCGATCGATCCGTCCATCCACCTGCATTCAGGATGTCCGCGCCATTGGAGCACGCTGATCCAACGCATTGACGTGTGGACGGGCTTTATGCCGCTTTGGGCCGGCATTGCCACACCCGAGCAGGCGAAGCGCATGCTTGACCGTTATCTGGACGAGAGGACCTTCCACTCGTCTTTTGGCATCCGTTCCCTGTCGCGCCTTGAAAAGATGTACTGCATCAAAAAGTCGGGCAACCCGTCCTGCTGGCTGGGACCAATCTGGGGTGTGGTGAACTACATGGTCTTTGAGGGGCTTTGCCGTTACGACTACACGGAAGAGGCGCGCCGACTGGCAGAAAAGACCGTGACCCTGTACGGACGGGACATCGAGGCGTGCGGCGAGATGCACGAATACTACGATCCTGATACAGGCATCGGTGTCAACAACCAAGGCTTCCAAAGCTGGAACATGCTTTCCTACAACATGTACCGGTGGCTTGCGATACAAAAATAAGTCAAAAAAAAGGAACGCGGATGCGTTCCTCTTTTTTAATTGTTATGCACTGTATGTTTTTTTGCGAGGATTACTGCCGCAAAGGCAACGAGCAGAACGAGGATACCGAAGGAGCCTGTGACGTTGGAATTACAGCCACCCTCATCCTTGGCAGGGGGCGTCTGATTATCATCGTTTACATCGCCGTTACCGTCTCCCGTGTTATCATCGGGAGCGGCCGGAAGCTTTTCGACGGGTTCCATCTTGGTCTGCTCACAATCGGCGCAGGTGAAGGTCTTGATACCTTCTTTATCCTGCGTGGGTTCGGTCGTTACAACGCCCGCATCCCATGCGTGTGCGGCATACACGATGTCACCGCAAGCGCAGGTCTGCTTGTGCTACTCTGCATCCTGCTGTTCCCAGTCGTCGTACGTGTGCTCGGCGGTCTTTTCCAC
This sequence comes from Clostridia bacterium, assembly GCA_017464805.1. Taxonomy (GTDB): domain Bacteria; phylum Bacillota; class Clostridia; order Oscillospirales; family CAG-272; genus UBA1740. Next base: position 23,152 of record JAFTYE010000014.1, read on the forward strand.
AGCTTCGGTCTTTTCATGTGAATATTTATACAGATATATTGTACCATCTAATATGAAAGGGCGACCCTCGGTCGCCCTTTTTATATGTGTTTTTATACGTCCTCGTCGAGGCCGAAGTACATTTGCTCCCAGATGCCATTTTCCGAGATCGTTTCCACAATTTCATCCCCCTCGAAGCGTTCGAGCGTGACGGTACCGACCATACGGATATAACTGGGTGCGAGCTTCATTTTCTTGACGAACCAGATCAGGGCTTTGCTTGCCTTGGCTCTGGCGGAGCCGTAGCCTTGATCTACCACAAAGGTTTCTATAATATCCTCCGCGCGATAGGTCACGCGGAAGTGGTGTGCGCCGTCGTTGTAGTCGTAGACGAGCGTTTTGTGAAAGTGCTTTTGCGTGATGGGATCGAAGGCGGCATCCCGCTGTTCATAGGTGATGGCGTCAATGTCACAGCCGAGCTTTTCGCCGTTTTTATAGATGACGAAGATGGGAAAATGCTTATAGTCATACTTTTTCTTGGCCGTGATGTAGCTGGAGATGACCTGATAATCCCCGACTTTTGCCCTGCCCCAATACCAATGGTGCATGAGCCAGAACATACCGATATTGCCCCAGTTGTGATCGTGATAGCCGGAACCCGACAGCGAAAGCGTTTTTCCGTCCAGGATGATGGTGGCTTGCACGACCCCCTCCGGCACGGAGGGAAGCCAGGCGAAATACTTTTTCTCGCCAAAGAAAATCTGGCCCGACTTGTGGCGATAGCTTTCAGCCAGGCCTTTTAAGGTCACGTCGCACTGTATACGGTCATTTTCAAAATGGATCGCATAATCCTTGAGGTTGCCGCGAATGGTGTTTTTGCCGACACGGACATCACATCCTTTACGCGAGAAGAAAGAGTCCTTCAGGGGAGCGGAGACCTCCTCGAGAATCTCGTGACCGCCGCCAGTAAGAGAAAAGGAGACACAAGGGGCGTAGCCGAGGGTGGCCGCCGTAACGGGCTGGGAATAGAAGATGATGACGAGCGAGTAGCCGCCATCCAGTTTGGCATCGAAATACCACCACTCGTATTCACCGAATTTTCCATTCGTGCGGAGTCCATCCTCCTTCTGCTCGATTTTATCGGGCGAAATTCCGATTTTTTTGTAGTCCTTCGGTTGGTCTGCAAGGCGTGCAATCAACTTTTTCATAACTTCATCTCCTTGTGAATTGTATTAGAAAGAATACAGGATCATGCCAAGCCCAGCGGAGATGAGGATCATGAGAATGGGAGAGGGCTTTTTGCTTCTGATCTTCTTGAACACGTTTGCAAAAATCGCCACGACGGCGAGGATGGCAATTCCCTTCCAGTCGGGAGAAATGCTGTCCCCAGTTACCTCAAAGTTAAGTAGCGTGCTGAGGAAGAGGGTGATCGAGGTGGCAAGGATCAGGGCGATCACACAAGGACGGACGCCGCGCAGAAAAGCCTGCACCCCTGCATATTTCAGGAAATTGCGGATGACCGAGCTGATCAAAAGTATAATGATAAAGGACGGCAGAACGACACCGAGGGTAGCGAGAAGCGAGCCAAGCATGCCCCCCTGCGTGGATCCGACAAAGGTTGCCATATTGATGGCAATGGGGCCTGGGGTGGATTCGGACACGGCGATGACGTTGAGGATCTCTTCTTCGGTGAGCCAGCCGTGGGACATCACCTTCTCGCGCACCATGGAAATCATGGCGTAGCCGCCACCAAAGGAAACCGCACCGATCTGCAAGAAGGTCAAAAAAAGCTCCAAATAGATCATTTTCCTGCCTCCTTTCTTTTCACAAGTCGGGAGAGTAGATAGGCGAACACGCCGACCGCACCGCAGATGAGGACGTAGAAGACGGTGGAGAAGCTAACCGCAAAGACAGAAAAGGCGATCAAGCAGATCATAACGACGATGAAGATCACAATAGAGAGAGGCGTTTTTTCGATGCCCTTCAGCATTTTATACCCTGCCGAGAAGATAAGGTAGACCACGCAGGCCTGGATGCCGCGGAAGGCATTTGCGACAAGGGTAAGTGAAAGGAAGGCATCAAAAAACAGGGAGATCAGATAGATGATAACAAAGGACGGAATACAGACGGCAATCGTAGCCGAAGCAGAACCGAGGACCCCTGCCATCTTGTACCCGATATAGGTGGCCGAGTTGATAGCGATAGGTCCCGGGGTGGATTCCGCAATGGCGACCATATCGAGAAATTCTTCCTTTTCCATCCAGCCGCGCTTGGAAACAAATTCGTTTTCCAGCAACGCGAGCATGGCATAGCCACCGCCGAAGGTGAAAAGCCCTATTTTCATCATGGTGAGAAACAGGGTCAGGGTTGTTTTCATTTTAGACATAGCAAAACCGTTCCTAACTGATTGTATTCCCCCTTATTTTACCACGCTTTTGTTTGGGTGTCAAGACGCAAATGTCCTCATTGTGTGCCAGAGGAACGGTAAAAAGGGCAGACGAGTCGAGGGGGGCATCCGCAAGGCGCACGGCAGAAATTCGGTGGTTTTCATGGGTTGTAAAATAATACGTTCCCTCTGTCGTATCGGCACACGCGGCATAGACGGTAAGGACATCCTTGCCATCCTCGCTCTTAACGCAGCCGCGAGGAATAGAAACGGCATCCATGATATGAAAAAAGCGATCGATCTCCCCTACCTTTTCGGGGGCGGGCGTTGTATGATTTTTGAGAAAGACAGCACGGACAAAACGTGAAAACGACGAGAAATCTCCGGGCAGACCAATTCCGCCCATGCCACGGGAATACCGTTTCATGGGAATATCCGGACACAGGTGATTTTTGGGAGTGCGGGAGGAAAGATGAGCATGATCGGCAAGAAAGGTCGTGTGATACGGAAAGGGAGGATTATTTGTCATGACACCGAAGGGATTATCGTAGACGATAAGTCCTTCGGCCGTCGACTCAAGGGTAATGGCTTCCCTTTTGTCGGTTATAAGCCAATGAAGAGGTGTGCTTTGTAAAGTGGAGCTGAAATGGTCGGGGGTGATGTTGGTATGCGCGAGCAATTGTCTTGCGTCGCCGACCGTTTCGCATCGGGAGAGAAGCCACGGGATCAGCTCAAAGGATGCCACGTTATAGCGGTCTGACTTTGGGGAATGATAGACGGCATTTTGCGGAAAGTTCAGCCCTGCAATGGTAAGGCCCTTTTCATTCATGGCATCGTAATACAATGGCGCACCGTCCGAAACTATACCGATGCCAATGATGGCATGGTGCTTAAATATTGATTTTTCGTGTATAAATTCAAGGCAGAACCATTTCGGCATGATAATGACCTCCTCGCCGTAAGAATATTCCAGATCCAACGTGCGGCCAAAGAGGTGGGAGGGATCGCAGAGGCTGATGGCAGTACACATAGGGCTACTCCTTCTGTTTTTCTTTATTGTGCCGCAAACGGAAGGAAGCATACAAAAAAGAACCGAAGCCGTCGGCTTCGGTTCTTTTTTGCTTTAGTTTATTTACCGAGAGAGAACATTTCCATGGCGTCCTTGACATTTGCCTTGATGCCACGGATAGCGGCCTTTTCCATATCATGCCAATAGGTCTGGTCTTCCATGGCCTTGACGGCATCGGCACCTGCCTTTGCCATGTAAGCGTAGTAGTTGACCTTGCGGATACCGATGCGAATCACACGCTCGAAATCCTCACGGCTGACACCGCTACCGCCGTGCATAACCAGCGGCACGTCCACCAACTCCTTGATTTTGGCAAGGCGGTCGAAGTCGAGCTTGGGCTCTTTGAGGTAAATGCCATGCGCCGTACCGAAGGCACAGGCGAGAGCATCGACGCCGGTCTCACGGACGAACTTGGCCGCTTCCTCGGGGTCGGTATAGATGCTACCACCATCCATGGCATCACCGGACTCACGCGTACCCATCGAGCCGACCTCGGCTTCCACAGATGCGCCGTACTTGTGGGCAAGCTCTACCACGTATTTGGTGTTTTTGTAGTTTTCCTCGGGGGAAAGAGCCGAACCATCATACATCACGGCGGTGAAGCCGAGCTCCAGGCCACGCTTGATGTATTCCAGATCCTCACCGTGGTCCAGCATGGTGCAAACCGGCACCTTTGCTCTTTCGGCGAAGAAGCGCATGATGGGAGCGACCTCTTCCATAATGGCAACGTCCTGCTCCTCATGGATCTGGGCGTGCATCAGGATAACGGGCTTGTTCAGCTCCTCGGCGGCGGCAATGATCGCCTTGGCGTTGACAAGGCTGGGGACGTTGAAGGCACCGACGGCGTAGCCGCCCTCATCGGCGATCTTCAGAATTTCCTTCATGGTAACTAACATGGCGATTTATACCTCTGTAAAAATAAATTGCAGGTGATGGGTCTTGGATGCGCCGGGAGCGAGGAATTCCAGTATTCCCTTCTCGCGCATCACGTTTCTACCGTCGGGCAGGCAGTTGCCGGGCTCCAGGCCCATGACGTACTCGTACTCACCCATCATCTTCCATTGGGTGAAGTAGGGCAACTCAGCGGTGTCATAAGCAATGGTCAAGCCCTTGCCGATCTCGGGATTTTTGATGGATACCTGCGTTTTCCCCGAGAGCTTATGATAGAAGCACATTTCCTCGTAGCCGCTCTGGGGCACCTCGCATACGAGGCAGGTGGGAATACCCTCCTTTGCGTGCTCGTTACGGGGAGCTACGTCGATAGACGGAATGTCAATGACCGCCTTTTCCGACAAAAGCGGATAGCCCATATTACAATGGTAAAGCACCTCAAGGGGAGATTCGGAGGAGCCAATGTTTTTCACGGTATCGGTGAGTGTAATCTCATTCTTATCGAGCGAGACGATGTATTCTCTTTCCATCACTAGCTGACGACCGAAGATGGCGGCATCACGGATGATGGCCTTGATGTGAATACCGTCCTCGGCTACCCAATGGCCTACGCTTTCGGCGGGGGTGTTGGAAATGGTGCCGTGAAGCGGTAGATCCTCGCCTGCGTCGGTGCAGGGGCTACCGACCGCAGTCAGACCGCAGGTGGTAAAGAAGCCTGCCGTGAAGGATTTGAGGAAGCCTGCGCCTTTATCGTCATAGTACTGGGGGGATACGTAGCCACAGGGGGCAAAGTAACCGAAGTTATCGCCCTTGAGCGTCAGGCGAGAGATATCCGCACAACGGTCGAGCGATACCCAGAATTCAAGGCCGCGGCCGTTGCGAACGCAAAGCATTCTCATGCCATCACCCTTGCCGCCGACAAGACGGAGCTCGTCTACGCCGTAGGTTTGCTGTTCATGTCCGACGTACTTATTCATCGTATGCCTCCTTTACGATCCCTCGAACAGAGGAGTAAATGCTTCTGTATGCTTTGTAATACTTAGCATAGGTGGCCGAGCGAGCGGAATCGGGTAGGTAGGTCTCCTTCTCCTTCACGAAGTATTCCTTCGCTTCAAAGAGATCCTTATACAGACCGATCGCCACGCCGACCATCATACAGGTACCGCATGCACCCGCTTCCTTGGCAAGAAGAGCCGTGACGGGGCGGTTCAGGATATCAGCCTTGATCTGCAACCAAACAGGACTGGACGCGCCGCCGCCCGTAGCCATCAATCGCTTCGGCTTGATGCCGAAGGATTCAAGATGCTCTACGTTGGTCATGATCTCGTAGGTCACGCCCTCCATCAGTGCCTTGTAGAGGTGCGCGCCCGTATGTTCAAGCGTTAAACCGATCATGGCAGCGCGAGAGCCGTTATCCATATAGGGATTGGCCGCGCCTGCGAAGTGCGGCAAAACAAGAATGCCCGTGGGATTGACTGGTGCGTTCTCGTCGAGCTTGGCATAGGATTTTTCGGCGGACAGATTATCGCGGAACCATTTGATGACCGCGCCGCCGGTAAAGGACAGGGCGTAGCAGACGTAGGTACCATCAAAGACGAACGGCACGACCGAGTACCCTTCCTCGTAAAGCGTTTCGTTTTCGGGGATCGCATCAAACACGGGGGTCACGCATTCGACCGTACCCGTGCCGTCTACTGCCTGACCGACCTCCAACACCCCTGCGCCAACGGCGGCAGCCACCTGGTCATGTGCACCATTTACAATCTTGATGGTGCTTTTAATGCCAAGGGCAGCAGCAATTTCGGGTTTCAGCTCGCCTGCCACATGGAAGGCGGGAACGGGGGTCGAAAGAAGTGATTCGTCAATGCCTGCGGCATCGAGGATCTCACGGCTCCAGCACTTTTTGCGGATGTCCAGTGCCATGGTGCGCGCGGCCAGCGAATAGTCAATACAAGCGGCACCCGAAAGGAGATATACGATGTAGTCCTCCATGAGCATAACACGCTTGATCTTAGCGAATACCTCGGGGCGGTGGTTCTTGATCCACATGAGCTTGGGAAGGCTATACATCTGATGAGGCTTGACACCTGCAATGTAGGTAAGTCTGTCCTCGCCGAGTGCGGCGCACAAGGCACGGCATTCCTCTTCCCCGCGGGGGTCGGTGTAGAGCATGGAGGGGAGGAGGACTTGGTCCCGTTCATCCAGTGCCACGAAGGTCTCGCCGAAGGTGGTCACGCCGATGGCGGCGATCTCGTACTTCTCTGCCGTGTCGGCGATAACGGCCGAGACAGCGGAGAAGATCACGGAAGCATCGATCTCATGCTCGCCGCCACGACGGCTGACCTCATATTCCTTGTAGGAGTTATATACGAAATTTCCCTTATCGTCGTAGGAGGTGAGCTTGCACCCCGTCGTACCGACATCAAGTCCGCATAAAATCATGGTTTAGTCCTCGATGCTCACGACATCGTAGCCGAGATAATACTTGAAGGCCTCTTCCAGGATCATCTTGACATGGCCGTTTGCAACGGTGGTGTGGTGCTTGAAGCCACCGCGGGCAAGCTTGATGAGCTTCTTCTGCAGGTTGTCGATCTTGGCAACACCGCCGCAACCGAAGAATTCCTTTTCGATGTCCTCGCCGGTAAACTCACCCTCGCTGAAATAGATGGTGATCTTGCCGTCCTCGGTCTTGCAGTTCGAGAAGGTCATGGGGAATGCGGCGATTCTACCCTCGTTGGTGCCCCAACCGCTTCCGGGATCACCCTTATCGAACATCTTGTGGGAGGTAACGGTTCCCTTGCCTGCCATTAGCTTCTGTGCGGTGGAGCCGCAGTGGAAGAGGATGACCTTATCGGGATCATCACCGTAGTTGTTGTTCCAATCAAGGCAAGCAGCAGGGCCCTGGGTCGCAAGGGACAGGGCGCGCATAGTGATGGCGGAGCACATGTCGATCTCGCAGGATGCCACGATACCGCGGTCATTCAGCTCGCTGAGCAGGACGCAGGGGCAAACGCGCAGATAGGTCTCCATCTCGTTCCAGCAACGCAGGGCGATGGCGTCGAGGTGGTAGGTTTCAATGTACTCATCGATGACCACGCTGATTTTGGCCAGCATGTTCTTTTTGTCCTCGGGGACGTTCGAGAAGTCGGTGTAGGCTTCCAGAGCTTTTTTCTTGGCAACGACCTTGGCGTCGTCATCAGCCTTGGCGCGAACGAACTCAAAGAGCTCGGACAGATCGAAGCACTCGACGTTGATGCCGTGACGCTGCATGGTCAGTTCATCAAAGCGGACGGTCTTGAACGCGGTAGTTCTGGCACCGATACAGCCGATGGTAAAGCGTTTCATGCCGTTTACAACGCGGCAGATCGCGGCGAAATCATGCAAATTTTTGGTAAAAGCGGGAGTCAGGGGATGTACGACGTGGGGGGGCATGACGGTGTAAGGCAGACGATACTGCTCAAACACGTCGGTCACGGAAAACTTACCGCAGTAAGCATCACGGCGGTGCTGGAAGTCCATTTTGCCGATCTCATCGGGATATGCCTGCATCAAAATCGGAACACCGGCGTCCTGCAGGGCGGCGATAGCACCGTTTTCGTCAATGAAGATGGGCATACAAAGGATGACGCCGTCGTATTCTCCCTCATGAGATTTCAGCCAATCGTGATAGAGGCGGCCCTCATCGCGGGTTTCGACTGCACCGTAGCGCGTCAACTTCTCGTCCATAACCAGGACATCGTAGCCGGCATCGGTCACGGCCTTGATCATGTCGGTGCGGGCACCGGCGATCAGCTCTGCGGGCATGAAGCCACGGTTACCAAAGTACAGGGCGAAGGTTTGTTTTTTCATAAAGCGCACTCCTTATAAAAAATATTTTACACTTGTATTTTATCATACTTCATGTTATAATTAAAGTCAATAACGTCAAAAAAACTGTAAAATCATCCGACGAGGTGGGAAAATTATGGCATTATGGTTTCACGAGACCGAGCTGCTCAAGCTCATGCAGGATTTTTACACGCTGACGGGCATGCGCATCATCCTCTTTGACGAGCATTACGAGGAGCTGTTCTCTTACCCGCAAAAGGAAAAGACCTTTTGCTTCTGCCTGCGTGAAAGCCCCGAGTTTGATCAAAAATGCCGTGAAAGCGACGCACGTTCCTTTGGACGGTGCAAGAAAACGGGTGAGGTACATATCTTTAAGTGCCATGCGGGGCTTACCGAGGCGACTGCCCCGATCACGGAAAACGGTCATATCATCGGATACATGATGTTCGGACAGGTGACGGACAACAAGAACAAAGAGGAATTCTTTGAGGAGATGATCGAGCTTTGCCGCACACACGGTGTAGAACGGGACATGGGGCAGGCCATCCGCAAGATCAAGTACCGAAGCGAGCCGCAGCTTCGGGCCGCAGCTCGCATTCTGGATGCTTATGTGCATTATGTACAGTTAAAAGAGATCGTGCACCCCTCGGGGCAGCTGCTCATCGACTCGATCGATCGATTTCTCGACACACATCTATGCGAGGAGATCACGGTGGAACGCATCTGCCGCGAATTCGACATCAGCCGCACGCGCCTGTACGACATCATCCGTCCATACACCAAGGGCGGCATTGCTTCCTATATCAAGCGAAAGCGGCTGGCCTATGCCAAGCATCTGATCACGACCACGTCCCTCTCGGTTGCCGAGGTGTCGGATGCCGCGGGTTTTTCGGACTACAACTATTTTCTGCGCATCTTCAAGCAGAGCTACGGGATCTCCTGCGGGAAGCTGCGGAAGAAGAATTAAGACAGAAAAAGCCTTCCCTGCGTGGGAAGGCTTTTTTTCGATGATGTGCTGTGTAAGCCTCAAAATACGTAGCAGATTTCGGAGAATCCGAAGCGTGTAACCGTCGTGGCGGGCGTGTCCCGCCATGACACGTGCTTCGATGCGGTATCGTAATGTACTGTGTCTCCGAAAACAGGCCCGAGACCGGAGGATTGCAAAATGCACAGCTCGGCGGTTTTTCCGCGAAATTGGACGGGTACGGCATAGCGATAGGGAGCGGCGATGCATTCTCCGATCCGCTGTCCGTTCAGATACAGGCAAGTATAGAGTGTGCTTCCGTTCAACTCGATTGCTTCGGCCCACTCGGGGATCGAGATCGACGCGCAAAATTCCACCTGTCCATAATCGGAAAAATATTCGCCGACCGTGTAGGTTTCCTTTCGGTCCTGCAACACAAGGCGATATATCCGATTCGGGATAATGTCAACCGAAAAGCTCCCGCTTACCAAAACCGAGGGCAAGTATTTGTATTCCCCGCCCGATGTGACCGAATGGATGCCGCCGTCCAGCTCGATGGGGGCGGTGCTTTGATAAAATTCCTTCATGCCGCACGGAAGGATGAGGGCGGGCTTCGCAAGCGTCAAGCGGTCACCGTCGACAAGAGCCTGCGTGTCGGTGCGCACCGAAATCGTAACGAACCTGCTTCCCCGACATTCCAATTCCGACAGCGTCGTGTCGTTGAGAAACATCAAGCGGGTGAGATTATCGTTGCGATAATGCAAAGCAAAGTTCTCTTGCAAGGGACACCTGTGCACACGCTCATCAAACGGCGCCCTCGAGTGCCATACCGCATGTGCGGCAAGGAATACGGCATTTCCGTCAATGACGTAGAGATTGGCCTCACCGAAGAGATTCAGCACGACCATCTCTCCATTGTCAAAACGGCGAACGAAGATACCCTCGGGGGTGTTTCCGTTTCGATCGGTCACGTGCAGAGGCTTTTGGAAACGGCGACAGAGTGCTTCGGGATCCCGGCTGATGCTTCCCTCACAGGAATATTCCATGCTCTCGGTCCAGGAGATCACAGGGATCTCGCCGCAGTCGGTGTCCGCTGTTGCATACTTCCATTGGATCTGATGGCGGGACAGCGCGTTGAGGAGCGTGGTGAAGCCCGTATCCTTTCCGTGATCATCGGCATAATGCTTGGCGCAGATCGGATAGGGGTGGCGAATGTAGACGTCAGGGGTGAAATTCATGTCGGCATACTGTGCCGCAAGGGCGGCCTGCTCGGCAAGCAAGCGCATGCCTGCAAAATCCGGTTGTGCCGCCGTAAAGCAGCTGAAGAAATCGGTGATATGAAAATTCCCCCGCATATCCAGCGGCGAGATCGCTAAAAAATATCGGTTTATCCCGAAGCAGGATGAAAGGAAGATGGCACACAGGCGTTTGCTGTACGTCATATCGCAGGGGCCCAGCGCGAACAGCTCAATCATAGCCCCGTGATCGCCGCGGGCATACTGTGCAGCGGCCAGCAAGGAAAGCTGCCCTTCGCTGTGCAGGTCGGTGTAGATATCATCCAAACCCGGCATCATAAAGCCCGAGAGATTTGTAAGAAAATCTCCATTGGCCTTGGTCGAGTAGAAGGGGGTATCGTCGCACCAAAGATGCCCTGTCATCACAATACCGTGTGCACGGCACCAGTCCGACAGCCTATCGATATAACAGGTCTTGAAGCGACTTGAGAACAAGGACACGCTATTTGAATAAAAATCCTCATGACCATTCTTCATGTCCTCGTCAAAATCACGGTGACAGAGGCATCGGTAATCCTCCTTGATCCCGTCGTAGTACGGCATCAAGCCGTCTTCGATGTCAAACGGTGACGCATGTTCCTCGGTTTCGCCGTTTTTTGCCCGACAGCAGTAGCCGATACCGGGCTCGTCCGTAAAAATTCCGACGATCACGTCTCCGAAATACTCCGAAAAGCGTTTATAGTATTCCTCATGCGTTAAGGAAATAAAGTAGTCCACCGCTTTCTCGGACATCAGATCGGGAAAATGCTTTTCTCCGAACAGCTGTGCGTTGTGGTTGGATCGGTCCACGATCTCGCCCATGGCTTTGCCGCGTGTCTTGATGGCCTTCAGTCTGTATGACGGGATGGCACTGACCTTGCCTGCGGCATCGCCCGACGGCCAATTGAAATCGTCATATAGCCAAACGGCCATTCCCCTTTCCCTCGCGCCCTCCAGAAAGAAGCCGATCCGCTCGAACCATTCCTCGCTCCTATACTCCAGCTCACAGCCGGATCGCGGGTACAGGAGAGATTGTCCAATGCCGTTTTCTCTCAATTCGTCCAGATAGGCAAAAATTTTTTCCTTGGAGGGCTTGCCCGTAACCGCCGTCATCACGATCAGCGGATTTCTCTCCAATTTATACTTCAATTCCGTTACCCCCACCGTTATAAAATACAAAAACAAAGGAAACATCTTGATTTTATCCCTGAAATCTGATAAAATCAATACAGAAAGCAAAGCAATTTTATCAAAAAACAAAGATTTTGGAGGTCGGATGGAGCATTCGTTTCACCCATTTGTGCGTTATGCCGCGAAAGTGCGGCACTTCCTTCCCCGAATCAGCGTGGCAAGGGACTGTCGTTTACTGTTTATTTTATCAGGACGCGGGAGCTTCGAGAGTGAGGGGGAGGTCTACTCCTTGAAGGAAAACACTCTGGTTTATTATCCTTGCGGCACCTCCTACCGTATTCGATCCGATCCAAAGGACAGACTGCTGTTCTACACGGTGAACTTTGACTTTACACAGGATTTTTCGCATCTGACGGACACACTTTATCCTGTTCCCGAGAAGAGCTTTGCCTCCAAGGAAACATTGAGGAGCTACGAAGGCTTCGATACCGTTTTTTCAAAAATCCAACATATTTCGAACGCGCTCTTTGCCGCTCCCCTGCTGCAATCCATATACGATGAGCATACCAACAGACAGTGCGGATTTCATGAGATACAGGAGGCGCAAATGGCGATCCTGCTGCTTCTTTTTTCGAGAAGTCTTCATACCGAATCTGTACAAAATCCTATCTGCACGCAAATTCATTCCCTGGTTGCCGAGGATCTTTCCCGAAATAATGAGGCCATTGCCGAGCTACTCGGTTATCATCCATACTATCTGAATTCCTTTTTCAAGAAGCGGGAAGGAATCACCTTGCATCAATACATTTTACAGCAACGGTTGAGTCGAGCATACGAGCAGATCACCACCACCGATCTGCCGATCGGAGAAATTGCGCTTTCCTGCGGATTTTCTTCACAGCCCTATTTTTCAAACCTGTTTCAAAAGCGATATCACATTCGTCCGATGCAATTGCGTCAGCAGATATGACAGCATGAAAAATGCACCTGCGGTAGCATACTGCCGCAGGTGCATTTTTTCAGAAAAGTATACACTTATGCTTCAGAGAACTGATCCTTGCCCACACCGCACAGGGGGCAGACAAAATCATCACCAAGGTCTTCCCATTTTGTACCGGGCTCGATGCCGTTCTCGGGATCGCCCAGCTCCTCGTCGTACTCGTAACCGCATACGTCACATACGTATTTCATCATGTTTTCTCCTTTTTGTTTTTTATAGAATTATGCCTTCCACAGGCCGTGCAGGTTGCAATATGCGTATACGGCCTCTACCTCGTCGTCCTCGCAGATCGAGAAGCATACTTCGGGAGCAGCGTCTGGCGAGAGGAGCTTGCGCTGGTTGCCAAGCTTTGTCGAAAGGGAGACCCATTCTATGTAGTGCTCCGCAGTCATGGGGTGGGCGACCGATCCAATCGTCACGATTACGCGATTGCCCTCCACACGGTAAACGGGAACGTGCTTTTCGACAGATGCCTCGGTGGTGCCGGGAATTATTTCCTGCATTTTTTCGCCGCAACAAACAGGAATAACACCGGACTCGTGAACCATGGCAATGATATTGCCACAGTGCTTGCATTCAAGAAATTTCTGTTTCATCATGATCTCCTTTCAAGATGATCTTCAAATACAGTATAGCATGCTTTTTTTCTTTTTGCAATATATTTTTTTCAATTATATTTTTCCTTTTATTAAAAAAGGAAAATGGGGCGCAGATATCTGCGCCCCTTGGCTTATTCGTCCCGCCCGCAGTTGCATGCTCCGTCGCACCCGGAGCATCCTTTGCTACAAGAGCCGCTGTCGGGACAGCCAATGCACTTTTTGCCGCTTTTTTTCGCCTTGATGATATAGGCGATGGCACCGCCCACAATGAGGGCGATCACGGCGATGACAACACAATCAACAAGTTCCATGGATCTTACAATTATACGTTAACAGTTTGGGAGGTGGTGCTGAGGGCATATTCTGCCTTCAGCTCTTTGTTCTTCTTCATGATGAGGAACGTGAGCAGAGCTGCAATAGCGGCCACGACGATCCAGCCGACAAGAGGCATCCAAACGGAGCCGAAGTTCGCACCGGTGAAGAGGGTGCCGAAGAAATAGACGAGGAAGCCGACCGAGTAGCCGACGGCGAACTGAAGGCCGATGCCTGCCCACAGCCACTTTTTGCTCTTAATCTCGGAGTTCATAGCACCGATCGCAGCGAAGCAAGGAGGCGTAAAGAGGTTGAACATCAGGTAAGCAAGGGCAGCAACCTTGGTGATCGCCAGGATACCTGCTACCTCGGCACCTGCACCCTCCATGAGCTCAAGCGCCTCGGTATCAATGAGGTTATCAAGACCGACAAAGCAAACAGCCAGCGTGCCGACGACGTTCTCCTTGGCGATGAAGCCGGTAATCGCTGCAGCGGCGAGCTGCCAAGCAACAACACCAACAATGGGGGCAAAGATGTAAGCAAAGGGAGTTGCGATGGTGGCGAGGATAGAGTTGCTTGCATCCTCAACAGGCTGGAAGTTCCAACCGAAGGTCTGCATCAGGTGTACAACAAAGTTGCAGACAAGGATGATGGTACCTGCCTTGACGATGTACGCCCAGCCGCGCTGGCACATGGATACAACCGCACGCCACAGGCTGGGAGCCTTATACTCGGGAAGCTCGATGATGAAGTAGGACTTTCTGTTCTTGTAGCCCGTTAGCTTGTTCACAAGCAGGGCGCAGAGGAGAATCAGAACGATGCCGACGAAGTACATGGTAACACCGACCCATTCGGATTCACCGAAGAAAGCCCCTGCAAAGAGGGAGATAACGGGAAGTTTGGCACCGCAGGGCATAAAGGGGGTGAGCATGGCGGTTGCACGGCGTTCGCGCTCGTTACGGATGGTACGGCACGCCATAACGCCGGGGATAGCACAGCCAGTACCGATCACAAAGGGGATCACAGACTTGCCGGAAAGACCGACCTTTTTGAAGATGGGGTCGAGAACGACGGTGGCACGAGCCATGTAGCCGCAATCTTCAAGCAGGGCGATGAGGAAGTACATCACCATAACGAGAGGCAAGAACCCTACAACGGCACCCACACCGCCGATGATACCGTCCACAACGATGGAGGCAAGTAACGGATTGGCATTTTCCATCAGGCCGCCAACCCATTCACCGAACATTTCGATGAAGGTAACAAGACCGGGAATAGCAAAACCATTTTCAAATTCATACCCCTCGGCGATCCAAACACCGGGACCTGCCTGAGAGAGCCAGAAAACAGCGAACATGATAGCGGCGAAGATCGGAATGCCGAGCCATTTGTTAGTCAGGACGGCGTCGATCTTATCCTGGAAATTCTTTTCCTTGGTCAAAACCTTACGGGTCTCGGTAGCCTCCACGATCTTGTTCACAAAGGCAAAGCGTTTTCTGTCGGCTGCCTCGACAACGACTTTGTCTGTCAAGTCGATATCTCCCTGCGAGTAGGGAGCGGACTGACGCTGGCCGAGAAGGCCGTGTGCGGCCTTGACCAGCTCCGCAAGGCCCTTAGCGGAGGTAGAAACGGTTTCTATCACAGGACATCCAAGCTTTGTCGAAAGCAGGGCGACGTCGATCTTATTCCCTTTCTTCTGGTTGACGTCGGTCTTGTTCAGCGCGACTACGACAGGAATACCGAGCTCGAGCAGCTGGGTGGTAAAGAACAGGCTACGGCTGAGGTTGGTGGCATCCACGATGTTGATGATCGCGTCAGGTTTCTCTTCCCTGACGTAGGCACTGGTGATGCTCTCTTCCGAAGTGAAGGGGGACATCGAGTAGGCACCGGGAAGGTCGACTGCGATCAACTCCGCGTCGCCCGCGTAGTTCTTTTTGATGGGATGCTCCTTTCGCTCCACGGTAACGCCCGCCCAGTTGCCGACCTTTTCACTGCGACCGGTGAGGGCGTTATACATGGTGGTTTTGCCACTGTTGGGGTTACCCGCAAGTGCAATTCTCATGTTTTCTTCCTCCAAATATATTCAAATTTTATGAAAACCTTATTTTTGCAGTTAGCGCAAGCTAACCATTGGGCAAAAAAATTGAGTCGACACAGCGCACGCGCAGGTTAGCCTTGGCTAACCGTTGGGCAAAAAAATAATCGGTTGATTATTTTTTATTCTACAACAATGGCATCTGCCAAGTCGACATCAACATTATATCTGCCATCCTTTACCGAGATGACCATGCCGCTCTTGCGACGGGCAATAACGGTGATGGGCTCGCCGCTGTAGCAACCGAGAGAGAACAAAAAGGCATTTAGATCCTCATCGTCCGTTCTGATCTCACGGATGATATATTCCTTTCCTTCCTCGGCGGTAAGAAGCGTCATGATTCCCCCCTGCGTGGCAAACGGTTAGCAGAAACCAACCGCGCAACTGAAAATAGTGGTTAGCCTTTGCTAACCATGGGATATTATACACCCTTCTCTATGTTTTGTCAATACCTTTTTGAAATTTTTTCAAAATAAAAAAATGTCCGAAATCAAAGATTCTTGCACAAAAACCCACTTGTATTCGATTTTTGTATATAGTATAATATTTTTACAAGTAATTGGCAAGGAGACCGTATAATAATGGAAAAAATCAAGGTTGCCCTAATCGGATTTGGCGGTATTGCCCGTTTTCATAATGCAGCCTACAAGACTCTTTCCGCGAAAGGAGTACCTGTGGAGCTTGTGGCGGTTTGCGACCGAAACATGGAACAGTTTACCAAGGAGATCGCCATCAATTTTGGCGGCGGCGATTCTACGATTCCTGCCGGGGCTCGTACCTACACGGACGTAGACGAGATGATCACACACGAGGATTTCGACATGGCGGACATCTGCCTTCCCTCCTTTTTACACAAGGAATACACGGTCAAGCTCCTTTCGGCAGGCAAGCATGTTCTGTGCGAAAAGCCGATGGCCCTTTCCTACGAGGATGCCGAAGAGATGATGCGGATGGCCAAGAAAAACGACCGCCGTTTGATGATCGGACTGGATCTGCATTTCACTCCCGAATATCTGTTTCTTGGCGATGCGATCCGAAGCGAGGAGTTCGGTCGGCTCGAATATATCCATCTGTGGCGCAACAGTATGTATCCCAATTGGGGTGCGGGCGATCACTTCTCCAATAGAAAGAAGAGCGGCGGATTGGTAATCGACATGCATGTTCACGATGTGGACATCATACGCCATTTTCTTGGCGAGCCAACATCCTTTGACGTACTGACCTACGACAACATCCCATACTGTCAGACAGTCACCACCCTTCTCTACTATCCCACCCTTGCAGTGAAAATCGATTCCTGTTGGGACAAGGCACATCTGACGCCGTTTGATGCGGGCTACGACGCAAAATTCGAGCGTGCGGCGGTGCGCTGCGACGGGAACAAGCTAACCGTTATCCCCTACGAAAGAGAACCTTACTCCCCCGCCTTGACGGCGGTTGACGGATACGCCGAGGAGATTGCGTATATGATGGAACTGATTTTGGAGCCAACCAAGAAAAACGAAGCAAATCCTCCCGAGGGGACGCTCGCAACCGTTAGACTGATGAGCGAGATCCAGGAGCTTGGTGACAAAAAGGCTGCCACCATGAAGGCGTAACGGAGGAGGACACATGTATACTGTATTGGCTATTTTGGCGCATCCCGACGATATGGAGATCGCCTGCGGCGGCACATTGCTGAAATGCAAGGGGCGCGGCGACCGCGTGGTGTCCTGTTACCTTTGCAGCGGCAATATGGGGCATGTGGTGGTCATGCCCGACGAGCTTCGGCGGATCCGTGCGGGTGAGGCAAAGAAAAGCGGCGACATGGGCGGCTTTGAAGTGATCTGGGGCGGCTTTGACGATCTGGATCTGTACGAGACGAAGGAAGCGCGTGACCGCGTGGTGGATATCGTTCGCCGTGTGAATCCCGATTTCATCATCACGCATGCGCCGAACGACTACATGTCCGACCACACCGCAACCTCGAAGCTGGTATTTGACGCGGCCTTCTCGGCTACCTGTCCGCACTACGAAACAGAGGTGGAGGGCACCGCCAAGATGGTGCCGATCTTCTACGCGGAGACCTCCAACGGCATTGATTTCAACCCCACCGAATACGTGGACGTGACACCGTTCATGGAGAAAAAGCTGGAGATGGCGCGTTGCCATGCCTCGCAGGTGCAGTGGCTCCTCGATCATGACGGTGTGGACTTTATCGAGCAAGTCTGCATTTCTTCCAAATATCGCGGCTACCAGTGCGGTGCCACCTATGCAGAAGGCTTTACGCAATGCCGCACAGACATGCGTCTGTCCACGAAGCGGTATCTGCCTTGAAATATATCATCAAAAAGCCACCAACTTTACTTGGTGGCTTTTCTTATTTTTTTGCCTCACGGATGCCCGCTAGGACGGTTTTTTTTGCCGCTACGGCCTTTTCTGTCGGAAGAGGGGACAAATGCGCGAGGGGGTACGGAATGCCCAAGCCGGCGTATTTTTGCGCGCCAAGGGCATGATAAGGCAGGACATCAAGTGCCTTGACGTTTGGCATCTCTCCGATAAGACGGCCGAGCGAAAGGAGCTCCTCTTCATCGTCCGTGAGTCCTTCGACCACCACGCGTCGAATCCAGACGGTGATATTCTTATCCGTCAGGTAGCGTGCGAAATCCAGCACGGCAGCATTATCCATACCTGTCAGCATCTTGTGCTTTTCGGGATCGGTGTGCTTGATATCCAACATGACGAGATCGGTATGGGACATAAGATCATCCAACATGGAAAGGTAAACAGGATCACGGTGAAAGGTCACGCCTGCCGTATCAAGACAGGTATGAATTCCCTCCTCTCTCGCGGCCTTAAAAAGCGCGCACAGGAACGGAAGCTGTAATAGAGGCTCACCACCGCTGACGGTGATGCCACCATTCCTGTAGAACATGCGGTTCTTGCGATATTCGGAAAGCACATCTTCCACGGTGACGGACGTACCGCCGTGAATATCCCAAGTGTCAGGATTATGACAATACAGACAACGTGCGGGGCAACCTTGCATAAACAAGACGTAGCGCACACCGGGGCCGTCCACTGTACCGAAGCTTTCCCTTGAATGGATGTAGCCCGTGGCCATCAAAACTTATCGTGGAAGGTACGGGCAATGACCTCGTCCTGCTGTTCCTTGGTCAGCTTGATGAAGTTCACGGCATAGCCGCTGACGCGCACGGTCAGCTGGGGGTATTTTTCGGGATGCGCCTGGGCATCGAGAAGGGTTTCTTTTGTAAAGACGTTGACGTTGAGATGGTGGCCGCCTTTTTGGACGTAACCGTCCAGCAGGGCGACCAGATTGTCAACCTGTTGTTTCGTTGCTGCCATCATTTTTTCTCCTTGTTTTTAATCGTTAAAATTCATGGGGATCTGACATGCACCATCCGGACAGCAGTCCAACTCGACGGCGAGATCTCCTGCAAAAATACGCTCGTCCTTTCCAAGGGCTCCGGGGATGATCGAGAAGGTATTGGAGATACCGTCTTGTGCATCGGCAAAGGGAAGCTTGGCCACCGAGGCGAGAGAGGCCACGGCACCGTGCGTGTCGCGGCGATGCATGGGGTTTGCGCCCGGGGCGAAGGCTTCGCCTCTCTTACGCCCATCGGGGGTTGCGCCGGTATTCTTACCGTACACCACGTTCGAGGTGATAGTCAGGATCGAGGTAGTAGGCACACCGTCACGGTAGGTGCGATTTTTGCGAATATGCTCCATGAAGCGGTGAACGACGTCATAGGCGATGGAGTCCACGCGGTCATCGTCGTTGCCGAACTTCGGGAAGTCCCCTTCTACGGCGTAATCCACGGCGAGGCCGTCCTGATTGCGAATGACCTTGACCTTGGCGTACTTAATCGCGGAAAGGGAGTCTGCAACGACGGAAAGTCCTGCGATGCCCGTTGCAAACCAACGCTTGACCTCGCGGTCGTGAAGGGCCATTTGCAGCTTCTCATAGCAGTATTTATCGTGCATATAGTGAATGATATTGAGGGTATTCACGTACACACCCGCAAGCCATTCCATCATGGCATCATATTTCGCCCAGACCTCGTCAAAATCGAGATATTCCGAGGTGATCGGGATGAATTTGGGGGCTACCTGTGCACCGGAGATCTCGTCCACACCGCCGTTGATGGCATAGAGCAGACATTTGGCCAGGTTGGCACGCGCACCGAAGAACTGCATTTCCTTGCCGAGGCGCATCGAGGATACGCAGCAGGCGATCGCGTAGTCATCACCGTGCGTAGGACGCATCAGATCATCGTTCTCATACTGCACGGAGGAGGTTTCGATCGACATTCTCGCGCAGAAGCGCTTGAAGTTTTCCGGAAGCTTGGTGGACCAAAGAACGGTGAGGTTCGGTTCGGGAGCCGCGCCGAGGTTGGTCAGGGTGTGCAGATAGCGGAAGGACATTTTGGTGACCATGTGCCGTCCGTCGACAGCCACACCGCCAATGGATTCGGTGACCCATTGTGGGTCGCCCGAAAACAGGGCGTTATATTCGGGAGTACGAGCGAATTTGATCAGACGGAGCTTCATGATAAAGTGGTCGACCATTTCTTGGATCTCTTTTTCGGTGAAAAGACCGTTTTTGAGATCACGCTCCGCATAGATATCCAGGAAGGTGGAGGTTCTGCCAAGCGACATGGCAGCACCGTTCTGCTCCTTCACGGCGGCGAGATAAGCGAAATAAAGCCACTGGATCGCTTCCTTGGTATTGGCGGCAGGGCGGGAGATATCAAAGCCGTAGCCGGCGGCCATGGTTTTGAGATCCTGTAAGGCACGGATCTGCTCCGAGAGTTCTTCCCTGTCCCGAATGATCGCATCATACATCGCGGAGCGGGTGGTTTCCTTTTGCGCCTGCTTGTCCGCGATCAGGCGGTCGATGCCGTAAAGGGCAACACGACGATAATCGCCGATGATACGACCGCGTCCGTAAGCATCCGGCAGGCCGGTGATGATATGGCTGGAGCGACATGCGCGCATTTCGGGAGTGTAGGCATCAAAGACGCCCGCATTGTGCGTTTTGCGGTGTACGGTGAAAAATTCCTTGACCTGTGGGTCAAGCTCATAGCCGTTCTCGGAGCAGGCTTTTTCCGCCATGCGGATGCCACCGTAGGGCATGAGGGCACGCTTTAGGGGTTTATCGGTTTGCAGACCGACGATCCGTTCCTTCTCGCGGCAAAGGTAGCCGGGCTTGTGCGAAACAATGGTGGAGATGATTTTGGTATCCATATCCAGCACGCCGCCCGCTTCTCTTTCCTTTTGGAACAGATCCAGCACCTGCGACCAAAGATCAGAGGTATCCTGCGTAGGGGATTCCAAAAATTCCTCGTCCCCGTCATAAGGTGTGTAGTTGTGACGGATAAAGCTACGGACATTGACTTCTTTTCTCCAAGTTCCGTCGCAAAAGCCGTTCCATTCCTCATATTGATATTTCATGGTGAGAACCTCGCTTGCATTCTATAATCTTATTATAACATAAGAAAAGAGCTTGGTCAACCGATTTTGAATAGTTTATTTTTTAACAAAAAAGGAGGATGAAAGAAAAAAGGGAGAACGAATGTTCTCCCTTTTTGGGGTTGATTAACCCACAATACCCGAACGCTCGATACCCTGAATGAGGTATTTCTGGCAGAACAGGTAGATGACAACCAGCGGCAACATGATCAGAATATGCGTGGTATTGATCACAGCAGATTCAAACATGGAGTATGCCGGGAAGGTTGCCTTCAACGACGTCAGACTCTGCGGCACGGTGATGATTTTGGGCATCAGGATGCGCTCACCAAAGGTGATATCGTTAAACAGCGAGGTGTAGAACTCATCCGTCCACTGCCAAGAGAAGGAGAGCACGAAGATCGTGATCATCATCGGAATGGACAGGGGCAGAATGATCTGCACGAAGGTTCTGTACACGCCGGATCCATCCACATATGCAGACTCTTCGAGCTCATCCGGAACACCCGTGAAGAACTGGCGCATCATGAAGATGAACAGACCGTTCTTGAAGGCAAGACCGGTAAGGGACAGAAGGGTCAGCGGAACGTCGGTTTCCAGGACGTTGCCAAAGAAGTAGAAGTCCTCAAACAGCTCATAAAGAGCCAGCTTGATCGTACGGTGGGGGATGATCATCGTGAGCACCACCAGAAGCATCATGATCGAGCTGCCGCGGAAGCGAAATTTGGCAAGACCGTAGCCGACAAGACAAGCGACCAGCGTTTGAAGCAGAGCGCACGTCAAGGACAACAGGGCGGTATTGACACAGGCTTCAAGGTAACTGTTTTCCAGGATGATTGCCTTGTAAGTGTCCAGCGTCCAGTTTTTGGGGATCAGACGAACGGTTACGTCCGCGAAATCCTCATAGTACATGAACGAGCCTGTTACCTTTGCAAAGAACGGGAACAGGATGATGTAGGAGATACCGATCAGAAGGATCAATCGGAAAACGTACCAGACCACCTTTTGCAGGAAGAAGGTCGAGAAAAACTTTGCTTTTATGCGCTGCCACAAGGGCGTACGCTCGAAGTCCACGCGGATCTTGTTCTTGGATTCCTTGAGAACCTTGGGCATCTCGGTAGGCTGCGGGATGTGCGAATCGTTCATTCAACTTTCCTCCTTTCTCAGCTATCGCGCTTCTGATAGAAGACGAAAGCGGAAAATATGCCGGCGAATGCGGCTATGATCAGCATAACGATAATGAAGTATATCCAGGACATTGCTGTTGCCTGCTCCATCGCGCCGATGTCACCGCTACTGTAATGCGTGTCGATATACTGCATAACCACGTTAGATGCGCTGGTAAACGAGTCGATAATGGTATACAAACCGTTTACCAGGATCATCGGGCTGATCATGGGAAGCGTGATCTTCCAGAAGGTTTCCCAAGCAGTTGCACCGTCGATCGTACAAGCCTCGTAGATCGAGGGGGAGATCGACTGGAGTGCTGCCAGGAAAATCAGAATTTGAACGCCGGAGCGGTTAACGATGTTATAGATATCATTGACCAGCCCCACGACGTAGGACACGATTTCGGTACCTACCTTCATGTTGGCGAACAGGTTTTCGATATCCACCGCATTGATGATCTCGGTGGAGGCACTGGTACCCGAGCCGTCATTCATTGAGCCGCTTTCCATGTTATCGACCGCCAGGTTGCTGACGTCGTCAAGCAAACCGGTGGAGAGGATAACAGGAATGAAGAAGATGGCACGGAAGGCAGCACGACCGAGCATTTTCTGGTTCAGCACCACGGCAACGAAGAGCGAGAAGATGACGATCGCGGGGATGTCGATGATCAGCTGCTTCAAGCCGGCTATCAGCGTTTGCACGAACTGGGCATCTCCGAAGAAAGCGTACTGATAATGTTCAAAGCCTACAAAGGTGATGACCTCTTCACGTAGCTTGATGTCGTAGGTGATGGTACAGAAGCTATAAGAAATGGAGTTGACGATCACCGGCAGATAGATAAACAGAATGCCGATGATAAAGGGGAGGATAAAGCCGATACCCTGCAGGGCTTTTCTCTTCTCAAGGGAATTGGGACGTAAAAGCTTTGTGACCTTGCCCCAGCCTGCGGCAAATTTTGCCGCAGTGCCGGAGGAAGCTTTTTCGTTAGGAGCAAGAGCGTTTTGGTCGATAGCGTTATTATTCATAATTCTCTTCTCCTTACTTTTTGAAAGTCACATAGTCATAACCGGGAACGGTGTAAGTTTGACCGTTCAGGTTGACCTGTGCGTCGCTTGTGGTATAGTTGAGGATAAACACCGTACCGTCCTCGTAGGTGACCATGACCAGCATGCCGTTCGAGACGGTGTACTTGGTCGTGACATATTCGTCACCGGCCATGGCATCCGAGGTGGTAGTGGTAACAGCCACGCCCATCTTGGCAAACACGGCGGCTACCTCTGCATCGTCAGAGAGCGCGATGATCACCTCGTTCGCCGTCAAGGCTTTGCTCTCGAATTGAGCACGGTAGTCGGCGATGGTCGCCTTCTTCACCTTATCCTTAATGGAAGCTTCGGCAGAGTCCAGAGCCTTCAGAAGCAGCTCGTCATCTGCTGCGAGATCGTCTGCCGTTGCAACGCGTTCACCGATCAGGAAGTCGTGATCCACGATCTTCTTGGTTTGCAGGTGACCGATGGCATTGTTGACACGATTGTAGATCTCAAAGAGCTCGCCGGTTTCAGTCAAATTGCCGTCCTCATCGAACGTACCTGCCCAGATCTTGTAGTTTACGGCGTAATACTGGCTCAAGTCCTCATATTTCTTGAGAAGGTCGGTATTGTCGTAGGACAGGGTAAAGTAGACGGAGGCACCGTTCTCAATGGCCTTAAGGATCTGGTAATCCACGTTGCCGGCCATGTTGATCGGGCTACCCGCGAAATTGACGTAACCGTGCAGAACCATGCCGACGAAGGGCACGGAGCGGCTGGTATTGGTAAAGCGGGAGTTGTCCAGTGCGGCATCCAGAAGGTGGGTGACGTGCTGCAGGGCGTATGCGTTACCGCCCGAGGTCATGACGTTACCGTATTCGGACGAAATCTGATCCAGAACATCAGAAATGATCTGCTTTGCATCTTCACGGTTCGTCGGGTTCTTTTTACCAAAGTCGGAGTTTAGGTCGCTACCCATGGTCGACACGGAAATGCCGATGGGATCGAACTTGGAGAATGCCTTGGTAAAACGCTGATAGTACACGTCTACCATGACAGGAGTCACGCACATATCAAAGTAGCTGACGAATTCCTGATAGGTAGCGTCGTATACGCGGAGGTTTGCATAACGGTTATCGATGGTTCTGGCAGCAGCCGCCTTAACGGAAATGCCGTCAAACAGAGCTGTGTCGGTGATGTACATGAAATCGAATTCGGGATATACGCCGTATCCGTTATCACGGGCATCGGAAAGCAGGCTGTTAAAGCCGTCCTTACCGCCGACCTCCTTCATCCACTTCAGCTTACTGGGGTAGGTGGAGTACATACCGCCGTTGGCAAAGCCGGTGAGCTTGAACTGCACATTGGTGATGCCGTTCGTGGAGAGGTCGTCGTACATTTTTTGGATGTCATCGAAGGTCGTAAGCGGAACATCCACCTCGACGGGAATGGATAGAATTCTCTGGGTATCCGGAACGGTACCGAATGCCTCGACGTACAGGGGCAGCTTGCCGTCCGTAATGTCTGCCTCGGTCAGGGCCGTGAGAACATTTGCCACGTTGACCAGATAGTGAGAATACACGTTTGCCATACCTACGTAGGAGGCCTCGAAATACTTGCGATTTGCTGCGGCAAGCTCATCCTTGACACTTTCATCATGCAGCATATAGATACGCATGGTGTAGCTGCCCGTATATTTACGGGAGGCTTCTACCGTCCACTGAGTAGCGGAGGAGCCGGAGGAAATGTCACCGGAAATATCGTAGGTATCCTTCGGGCGAGGCTTGAAGGTGGTGTAAACCGAGGTATAGCTGTTACTTACCTGTGTGCTCCAGGCAGCCGTGATGCTGGCCATGGCATCGCCTTCCTCCAGGATGGCGAGGTAGCCGGTCTTGGAACTCTTCTCTTCCTCGATCACGTTTCCTCCCTCGTCAAGAACGGCAGGAACGGTCACGTCATTAACAAGACCGAATACGGGAACGCGGATGGATTCCTGATGCTTACCGGAGATGACGTGGTAAGCGTAGTCGGTGCCGTAAACAGAGCCGGTCAGGATACCCGTTCCCTGCGCAACCATATCGTCATAGTCGATGATGGCACCGCCTCCGTCGGGATAAAAGAGATAGCCGTCCTGGTTGGTGTTACCTGCACCGAAATACTGCAGGGGGGTAACGTAGTCCAACTGATACAGGGAGTTATCGAAACGGATACCGTTTGCGGGCAGACGGATGGTCATGCCCTCATCGGTCAGGGTATACTGCAGAGCCAGCTTGAAGAGCGGGGGGTTGACATCCTTGGAGACGTAACCGGTCTGCTCGTGGTCCTTGAGCAGCTCGTCGAGCGTGTAGTCGGGGCAGTATTCCTTTACGATACGCTCCATGGCGGCCTTATCGCGCGCGGTTACCTGCGTTTCCTGTCTGACGTAGATAGCACCGATCGTATCGACGATGGTGTATTCCTTTTTCAGATCGGCGTTGCTCTTGAGGTCATCGGGCGTGATAAGCTTATAGTAGGAGTAGAACAGACGCAGGTAACGCGCCTCCAGCTTCTGCTTATCGGAGAGGGTGTTGTCATACATGGTAGCCATGATGGTCTCACCGTTGTAGAGGGTAGGATCCGGTTCCCCGTTTTCATCCAGGAAATACGGGAAGATCAGCGAGAAGATCTCAGACTGCATGCGGACCTCGGTAATTCTACCGGGAACGAGGTAGTTCGCATCCTCACGCCCCAGGGTGTACTCTACCAGAATACCGTTGATACTGTTGCTGACCTTAATCTGCCCTCTTGCGGCAGCCTCGGTGTAGCTGTAGAAGGTATGGGCGGTATTCTCAGTGATGTTGGTATAACCCAGCATAATCTGCGAGAGCAGCTGCTTACGGGTATCGGTTGCGATGGACTGATAGTTGGGGATATCGTAGGGGTTGGAGAGCAGGATCTGACCGGTCACGATGTCCTTGAAGGCGATCTCGCCGGTATAGTCGTTGACGTACAGCTCATAGTTGCCGTACTTGGCGGCAGGACGCATATTGATGTCGCTGTCGATCTTATCCTGTGCGCTCTTGTAGGAGGTGCCGAGGGCGGCGTCGACGATAGCGACGTATTCCTCTTCCTCCTGTACGGGCACATCCTCCGTGGCCTCAGCGGCCGACACCGTTGCCGTAGGAACCGTACAGAAGATGCCGAGCACGCCAAATGCCATCAACAATGCGAGCATCATTGATAAAATTCTCTTTTTCATAGCTCTTTCTCCTATACTTATACTACGCGGTAGCTGAGCTCGGTCACGATCGAGGTCACAAAGGACAGGATCTTGCCAAGCAAGCTGGTGAACAAAACGGCAACGAACATGATGATGGCCATTGCCAGGATGGTACCGAGGGTGGTTGCGATGGTCTTGTACATAGAGTAGTCGTGCGTTACCATCATGCCGAAGAAGATGAGGAACGCCGCCCAAATGAAGCCTACGACGACCAGGAGCGAAACGATCTGCGCCTCGCCGAGGGCAACGAAGTTAGAAAGCAGGGTGGAGATGATCAGAAGGAGCGGCAGGGGCGCCAGTGCATAGCAGCAGGCGATGATGATGTCTTTGATGCTGCCTTCACCATCGAACAGGGTGGTCAGGCACCAGTTTGAGATCGCCCACAGAATAAGCGGCACGCACACGGAGATGACCTGCACAAAGATGGTGGAGTAGGTATCCTCGGGATTGAGGAGGTAACCCGTACCGACCGACTGATAGAAGAAGCAGAGAATGACAATACCGAGAATGGTAAGTGCCGCGCGCATCGAGCCGCGCTTCTCATGCTTCAGATCCCAGAAGCCGTCGAAGGGGTGATATACCAGGTGGAAGGAGTACAGAAGCTCCTGCCAATAGGTTCTCTTCGCACGGGAGTGAGCAGTTGCATAGTTGACGCGCTTCACGTACTTCATGGCGAAGGACCAAGCAACAACAACGGCAATAATGATCACGGGGATCAGGAGGAAGAAGTCTGCCATCCAGCTCTTACGAAGCTCCTGATAGGACTTAGAGTAGTACTCGGTTTCGTACGCGGATTTCAGATATTCCATAGACGCTTCATAGTCGGAGTCGTTATAAAGCGCTTTACCGATACCGATATAAGCAGTATCAAAGTTGTTGTTCTGACGGAGAACGGCCATCCAGCAATCGATCGCTTTGTCATGCTCACGATTGTTTTCGCAAGCAAGTGCCTCGATCAGTAGGTTGCCGTAATCGGTACGCTGGAAGACAGTGAAGCTATCCTGTTCTTTATCAAGAACGAGGAGGTTGCTTCCTTGATACGCCACGGCACCGACGCTGACGAGATTGCCCAGCTGGGCGCCCGATTTCGCGCCGACATCACCAAAGGCGAAGAGGAGGTTACCGTTGGAGTCGTAAGTAAAGATCTTGCTTCTCTTGGAGTCGATAATCGACCAGGTTCCCTCGGGGCCGCAGGCGACATCCACGATCTTGGAAACGCCGGAATAGGCTGCGTTGGACGCAATGGAGAAGGATACCTCGCCGCTGGGATCGAAGAAGCCGTTACGCTTCATGATCTCGTCACCGGATGAATTGAGCTTTTTGATAGGCGAATACGCAGCATCCTTGCTCTCGATAGCACCCATCTGGTCGCTTTCGGAGATTGAGGAAATGGTTACATAAATGAAGCCTTCGTCATCAATGGCGATGTTGTTGAAGGAGGTCGGCACGAAGGTCTGGGACTGTGCGCGCTGCTCCGCGGTCTGGAAGCGACGCCAGATGATCTGAATGATATCGTAGGAAACCTTCTGTGCACCGATAAAGCCGTTAAAGTTGCCGTTTTCGTCCATGACGACAATACCCTGGTTGGTCTGCGAGGAGACAACGTAGAGTCGGCCGTACTGGTCAACCGCCATAGCGATTGGCATGAACACGGAGTCCGTACCGAAGAGGGCGGATTTCGGCTTTTCAATAACCTTATCGAAGTTCCCTTCTCTGTCGAAGCGAACGATACGCTCGTTGTTGGTGTCGCAAACGTAGATGTGCTTATCGTTTACGAACACACCGTTCGGCTTGTCGAGCGAGTCATCAACGCCCTCCCCATTTACGAAGGCATCCAGCGTAAAGAGGCACTTGTAGTTAGGGTCGGTGACGACGATGCGGCTGTTTGCCGTATCAGCGATGTAAACGCGATTTTGCTTATCCACGAACAGGTCGGTGGCTTCGTCGATCTTGACGGCAAGGCCGATGTCGGCAGAGTCGATGCTATCCTGCGCCCAGTAGGCGGCGGGAGAGTGGAGAGCGAAGCCGTCCGAGGAGTAGGTGTAGGTCTGATAGGACTCTGCACCGAAGATGGGAGTGGCGGAAAACAGGGTAGTCAAGCAAAGGAGTAGAAGGGCAAATATTGTGAGTTTTCTTTTCATTCTCTTCTCTCCTCTCTTAATCTTTCATACCGCTGGAGCCCATCGTTTCGATGATGTTACTCTGGGAAACCACGAACACGGCAATCGGCACGACCATGGTAATAACGGTTGCGGCCGCACCGGCTCCGGCACGGGCGACACCACCGTTCACGATCTGCTGGATCGCGTAGTTGAAGCTTTTCAGCTGTTCAGACTGAATATAGATGGATGCACCGGTGTTCCACAGGCCCTTGAAGGACTCAATAATCAGGGTCAGCCATGCGGGCTTAACCATCGGCATGGCGATCGTAAGGAAGGTGCGGAACTCGCTCGCACCGTCAAGGCGGGCACTTTCCAGCACCGCATCGGATACGGAGGATTCCATAAACTGCTTCATGAGATAAAGACCCATGGTCGTTGCCAGGGCGGGGACGATGATCGCGAGGTAGGTGTCCACCATGCGGAACGCGGTAAGCAGGATGAAGTGCGTTACCTGGTTGACCGTGGAGTGGAACATCAGGGACATAACGATCATCTCGAACATCCACTTGCGGCCGGGGAAGTTTAGCTTTGCAAGGGCGTATGCCGCCATGGAAGCGAGAACCAGGTTACCAAGAGTACCGGCCGCGGTGATGAGCACCGTGTTGAAAATGTGACGGGAAAACGGGACCCACGAGGTGTTCATCAGGGAGAACAGATCGGAGAAGTTTTCGAGCGTCGGGTTCATAACGTAGAAGCGCGGGGGGAACATCCACAGCTCGTCAAGGGGTTTCAGGGACTGCATGATGACGTAAAGCATCGGCAGGAACATGAAGGCACCCATGAGGATGAGGAAGAAGGAAATGCCCGCATCACCGCCGGCAGAACGGTTGAGGACGACTTTATGGTTTCTTGTTCTTAATTTCTTCGCCATATTATTGTCCTACCTTTGAAAGTGCTTTCTTGATGATCATGTTACTGCCGAGCATGATCACGAACAGGACGACGGCGATGGTGGAGGAATATCCTACCTCAAATCGCTGACCGCCGTAGTCATCCAGATGGTGCATGATGGTGTGTGCGCAGTAGTTCAGGGACGGGAAGCCGCAAAGTGCAGTAACAACGCCGCCGAAGCCGAAGGATTGGGTGATAGCCAGCACAGCACCGAACATCAGCTGCGGGCGCATAGTAGGCAGGGTGATGTACCACAGCTCCTGCCAGCGGTTACGGATGCCGTCCACCGCCGCAGCCTCAAAGAGACTCTTATCAATGGTTTGCAGACCGGCGATGAAGGAAAGGAACGCGGTACCGAGCGAGGTCCAGAGGGCCACCACGCAACAAAGCGGCATGATATAGGCTTCATCCTGGAACCACAGGATCGGAGTATCGATAATACCGAGATTCATGAGCGTACCGTTGACCCAACCGTAGGAGTCACCGGAGAACATGATTGACCAAACCATGTAAACGGAGCCGGAAATGGAGGGTGCGTAGAAGATCAGTGTAACAACCGCGCGGATCTTCGGAGGAAGCTCATTGATAAACCAAGCGATCAAAAAGGACAGGATGTAGGATACAGGGCCTGTGATCGCGGCAAAGATCAACGTGTTTTTACATGCGAGAATAAAGATCTCGTCGTCGAGGAAAAGTCGGACATAGTTGTCCACGCCGACCATCTTCGGCCATTCGAGAAGGTTAAATTCTGTGAAGCTCAAGAAAATCGAGAACGCTACCGGCAGGACGGTGAACACGAAGAACAGGATCATAAACGGGCCAACCATCAGATAAGCCGTTTTATTACGTTTCATCTCTTTCCATGTCCACTGCCATTTGGTCATATCTTTACGAGATACCGGTCGCTTGACCGCCTCATTCTGTGACATTCGTTTTTCTCCTTATGTAGATTTTGTGGTAAATTCCGATCAGACTTCGTAGTTTTTGACATACTCTTTTACGAGGTCGGAATAACCGTCAAGCGCGCCGGGATCCTTTTCGCTGATCTCCTTGAGGTAAGCAAGGTAAGCATCAATCGAATCGTCGATCGTTTTTTCACGATCATCTTCCAGCACAGGCAGGTCGAATTCTTCGCGTTTTCTGGTGATCTCCTTATTGATCGTCTTCACATAACCCTCGAGCTGCTCAACAGGCTCAAGGCCATCGTTGTAGGAGTTCAGGAAGGCAAATTCAAGATAACGGTCAATGATGTAAGCACCGGGATAGTTCGGGATAAGCGCAAGCTCCTGGAACTGGCTGTAAAGCTCATTATACTCTTCGGTCGTCCAGGACATCTTGAGTAGTGCGTTCATATTTGCGGTAGCATATTTTGCAGAAGGACCGATCAAGGATACCATGTTGTTACCGTAGTAGGACTGCACGTCAGGGCTGACCTGCCACTTAATAAACTCCCAAGAGGAGTCGGCATCCTCAACACCGTTCATCATGATAACGGCGGTAACGCCTGCAATGGAGGTCTGGTAGTTCTTGCCGTCCGAGCGAACGGTACCGGGAACCTTGGTAAACATCCACAGACCACGGATCTCGGTTGCAAATACGGTCAGCTGGTTGTACATACCGACCGCATCCGAGATAACCAAGGGCATCTCACCTGTACGGAATCGGTTTGCCGCATCGAAGGTTACGGGGAAGCCGTAGTCGGTGTAGAAACGGCACATGTACTTAAAGGTATCGAGTGCGGTATTGGTACCGTAACCGATGGTCATATAATCAAAGTAGGAAGAAAACTTTTCATCCTGCATCAAGTCGGTGTACTTGGTTCCCTCATACTGAGTACCGACAAACTCCTCGGTTCCGTAACCGGAACCTCCCTTTTCCCAACGATCGCCGCCCGCCTGATAGAGGAACATATTATAGTTTCTGGTCAGACCGATCAACATGTTGGAGGACTGCAGGACCGGCACGGCGGTCAGGAGGTCATCCCAGGTCTGGGGAACGGAAATGCCGAGGTTTGCGAGTGCATCCTTACGGTAGAACATCATGGAGAAGGATACGGTTTCGGGAACACCGTAATACTCGCCAAGCATGATCAGCGGGCCCATACAGGCATCGTTGAAGTCATTGAGGATCTCGGAGTCCTGCTCAACGTATTTGGTGATTGGAACAACAGCACTACGAATCGCATAGTTGATAACGCTGCTACTATCCAGACCCATGTAGACATCAGGACCCTGCTTTGCAAGAACGGAAGGAAGCAGTGTGCCGGCGGTAACCAGCTTCAGGTCTATGGCGATGCCGGTATCGGCGGTAAATTCGGAGTTGAAGATACCGCGCCAGATGTTGGCCTGGTCACGACCGGTAGCAAGCCACACCTCGATGCTCTTATCAGACACATCTACGATATCGTCGGTAATACCCATTTGGTCGTAATCAACGAAGAAGCTCATAAAGAAGGAGGAAATTTCAAAGCCAATGGACTGGAGGAAGGAGGCATTTTCAGGGTACTTCTTCTCATCAAGCTGCGCCTCGTAGGAAGCCTCGTAGGTGGTTTCGCCCACACCGCAAACAACGATGTAGTCCATCATCAGAGACTGCTGCTTGGAGCTGTTAAGCCAAGTACCGAGGGTACCGATGTAGGACTTGAGGTCGCTTAAGTTTGCGGCAATCTTGTCCTCATGATAACCCATCGTATAGAGTAGAAAGGAGACCTTATCCAAGGTCGCAACGTGTGCACCCTTAGAGCCGCTGAGCTCAGTCAATTCCTTGGACACGCCGTCCAAAACCTTGTACTGACGAAGCAGATTACGCACGGTCTCGGGCATAACGCGGCTAAACTTGTAGTCGCGGTATTCATCGGGCTCTGCGCCGGTCAACTTCAGGATCTCCAAATAGCAGTTGTTGATAATGTTCAACGAATCCTCGACCGTTTCAATCGTTTCTGCCAGAGTACCCAAGCTGACGTCCAGTGCCATGGTGTACTCTACTCCTTTTTGGAAGTAGAATTGGAAGACACTTTCGCCGTCGCCGAGCGTGGCGATCTGCCATGCCTTATCATAATTGAAGCGGGCGTTGTAGGCCTCCGCGAAGGGAACGGCTAGCGTATCACCGTAGATACCGCCTGCCAAGCGGATGGTGCGGGAGGTATACATACCTGCCAGCTTATCCTGCTTGCAACGGATGGAGATGCTGTAGAGGCCGTCCTCGGGAACCGTGAACTTGTAGCTTGCCCACTGTCCGATCGTATCGTAGCTGGTATTACCCAGCACGTTCAAAAGCTGAGAACCGGAGGAAATCGGGGAATTGACCGCGGAGGAGCGATCATTTGCCGCGAACACAGAGGTGTCGGATACACGGTAAGGCTTCTCTGCCTCAAAGCGGATCTGCGCGTCCGAAGAGGCTGCCTGCCAACCGTTTGCCTCGTACATGGCCAGCACGTCCTCATAGGACTGTGCTTCCTCATAGGGGTAGAGGCGAATGGAGTCGATGTACATGGACTCACGGGTAGAGGTCAATGCCAACGTGTGGGTCACATTGCTCTTTCCTTCGTTGTCGAACACGAACTCAAAGGCCCCCTGATAGAAGCCGTTGGGATCGGTGAAGCTGACGGTCGTCCATTCGGGAGCAGTCACGGCACTCGGCTTGATCTCGTTGCCATTGATATCCTGCTTGAAGGTGGGATTGCCATCTTCATCCAGCGGATACTCGTATTCCCAGATCTTGGACAGGGTCAGATATCTGGCCTGGTCGAAGGGGACCTTGCCGTTTATGTACAGGGTACGCTCGATCGACGTGGAGTTCTCACCGAGAGGATAGTACACAATCTCCATGGCGTAGCGGCCGGTCTGGGGAATGGTGACTTCCCAGGTCAACGTGCCGTTCGCGGGAGAAAGCAGAACATCCTCACGGTCGGCATACGAGCCGAGGCGAACAGCGACCTCACTCTCCGTCACGTACACGATAGCACCCGCATCGTCGACGTAGTAGAACGAAGACTTCTCCTTGTCGTAGCGGTAGGTATACTTGCCGTCAGAGTAAGAGAATACGTCCTTCGCATCCAGGACGATAGCCTCCGCTCCCTTCTCGTAAACGGTGATTTGATTGCCGGCGTTATCGGTGGTATAGAACTTCGAGCTATACTCCAAATACGACGCGGCGTTCAGAATGGCCTTCAGCTCCTCGGACGAGGTTCCACCGATCAAACTGTCGGACGTTGAGGCGGCCGACGTGGAAACGCCGAATGCGCCGCACAGCATCAAGACAGCCAGAAACAGGGCCATTATGCGAACGGTTCCGGTTCTCTTCATGAATTTTTCCTCCTAGAATTTTCGAAGCGATGCTCCATTTAGCGACAAAAACCGCCGTTTTGAGCAAAAAAGGCGAGGCAATGCGCGCCATCG
Organism: Clostridia bacterium; assembly: GCA_017464805.1. Lineage (GTDB taxonomy): Bacteria > Bacillota > Clostridia > Oscillospirales > CAG-272 > UBA1740. Next base: position 57,056 of record JAFTYE010000014.1, read on the forward strand.
TCAAAAGGGCATGGTTCGTGCCAAGCTAATAATGATAGGAATATCTTAACACATTTGGCGTGGAAAGTCAAGTAAAAAAATAGCGCAAAAGCCCCTTGCCGATTGCGAAAAACGCTGTTTTTTCCGCTTTTCTACACAAAAAAATCGGTCAAAAAAACAGTTTTCCGTCGCCTTTTTTGTTTTGTTTACATTCAAAATAGCTATAATGTCATTGAAATTTACTTTTTTGTCCCACATATCCCTGTTTTTCAGATTATTTTTGCTCATAGTTAAACAATATTTACTTTTTTCCATCACGAAATCTCCGAATCGAAAAAAATGATGTTTTTTCAACGTTTTGGTGAAATTGCACAAAAATTCGTTCAAAATTTCTACATATCGACGAAACATGTGCAATCCCTCCTCCCGGGGTATTCTCACCTCCCGTTTAGCGATGGCACGCGGAGGCATACCACACGAGAAGAAAAGGACCGACCTCGAAATGAGGTCGGTCCGCGTTTTTATCAAAGCTTTTCGAGGGCAATTCTGATGCGTGCAAGGCTCTCTTCCCTGCCAACAACGGTCATGATCTCGGTAGCACCGCCCGGGGTGACGGACATACCGGACACGGAAATTCTCACCGCCCACATCACAGCTCCGCTCTTGCAGGCAAGCAACTCTGCCACCGAAAGGAGTGCGGTATAGAGCGTGTCGTTATTCCATGCGGATACCGCAGAAAGGACAGGGAGAGCGGCCTCAAGGACCTGCTTAGCAAGATCGAGGGTTACCTTATTCTTCTTATTTTCGAAGAGGTCAGGCTCATACTCCGGAAGTGCGCGGAAGAAGGCACACTTCTCTTCCACCTCGCCGAGCTTGCCGATGCGTCCTTGCAGAAGACGAAGGGCGGCATCGGTGTCCACACCTGCGGGCAGCGGTGTTTTGAGGAACGGAAGGGCCAGCCGACGGAAATGCTCGAAGTCGAGCTTTTTGATATACTCGCCGTTAAACCACAGAAGCTTATCAAAGTCGAAGACGGAGGGGGATTTGTTGACACCCGCGATATCAAAGGCGGCCTCCAGCTCGGGAAGTGTGAAGAATTCCGTTTCTGCCATCTCACCCTTGGGAGCCCAGCCGAGCAGGGCGATATAGTTGACGATCGCTTCGGGCAGGTATCCGTCTGCCACCAGATCCTCAAAGCTGACCGCGCCGTGGCGCTTGGAAAGCTTGGAGATCGTGCCGTCAGCTCCCTTCCCCATCAGAAGGGGCAGGTGGACATAGGTGGGGCGTTCCCATCCGTAGGCATCGTACAGGAGCACGTATTTGGGGGTAGAGGTGAGGTATTCACTGCCGCGCACGACATGCGTGACGCCCATGAGGTAGTCGTCTACCACGTGACAGAAGTTGTAGGTGGGATATCCGTCCGCCTTCATCAGGATTTGATCCTGCAACTCCTCGTTCTCTACCGAGATCTCACCGAAAACGGAGTCGGTGTAAGAGGTTGTGCCTGTCAGAGGCATTTTCTGACGGATAACGAAGGGCTTGCCCTCTGCCAGATTTTTTTCAACCTCTTCGGGAGATAGGTCGCGACAATGGCGGTCATAGCCGCCCGTGGCGTCCTCCTCATGCAGCTGCTCAAGGCGTTCCTTAGTGCAGAAGCAATAGTAGGCCGCACCGAGGTCTACCAGCTTTTTGGCATATTCCATATAAATGGGCTTGCGCTCACTCTGCACATAGGGGCCGTGCTCTCCCCCAACACCGGGTCCTTCATCGTAGGTGATGCCGGTGGTGGCAAGCGTGCGGATGATGACATCAGTCGCGCCCTCCACAAAGCGTTCACGGTCGGTATCCTCGATGCGGAGGATAAACTTACCGCCGCCGTGGCGGGCAATCAAATAGGAATAGAGGGCGGTACGCAGATTGCCGATATGCATATAGCCCGTGGGGCTGGGGGCGAATCGGGATACAACGGGTTTCTCTCTCACGGTGTTACCTTCTTTCTATACGTTTCACGAACATATTGTAGCATGCTTTTTCCGTTTCGTCAACGGCGTTTTGGCTTTTATTTCAAGCGTTGCCGCTCGACTTTCCCTTTTGCAGCTTTTCACGGGTGCCGTCGGGACGCTCGATGTAGGTGTTTTCCAGCGTGCCGCGCAATCCCGCACGGAACTCCGCGATATAGGCGGCGCGCAGGGCGGCCTGCTCGGTTTTTTCTTCCTCGGTGAGGCCTTCGGCCTTGGACTTGCGCGCGAGGTGGTTGATGCGGTCGATCTGTTCCTTTTCCATGGTTTATCCTTTCGTTATTTCGGGGCAGATTCCTTGCTGTAATGCACAATGGAGTCATATTCCTTATTGATATTCGATACGGCAGTGCTACTCATTTCCGCGCGAAAATCCCGTGGGCACATGCCCGTATAACGACGGAACATGCGCGAAAAATATTGCGGGCTTTCAAATTGCAGGCGCGCGGCAATATCGGCAATACTGCCCTCCCCTGCCATGATCTCTTGCTTGGCCGCTTCCATTTTGCGGCAGAGATACCAGTGCATGATGCTGTCGCCGTGGACGCGACGAAAAATCGCACTTAAACGGCTTTTTCCGTAGTGAAAATGCTCACACAGTGTTGCCAGATCCACATTATCGTACAAATGCTCCTCCAGATAGGTGCGAACATCCTCGGCGAGCTGTGCCTCAAATTCCTTGTGCGAGGTGTAAAAGCTGGCCTGCTTGCTCTTTGCTTCCTCACGCAGGATGCCGATGATAAACTGTTCGAGATAAGAGCCGATCATCTGCTGACTGCCAATCTGTGCGTCGTCCCGCACCGTCAGGGGGTACATGCGGGGGGTGAAGCAGGCACCGCGCTCCTTGATGGTGTTATCAATCAGGGGAATCAGCTCGTCCGGCACACGGATACGGCGGTCGGCGATCGCCTCCATGGCGGGGGATTCGCAAACAAAGGTAACGATAAAGAAGGAGGGTGGTGTTTTGCCATCGCCCTTGTGCGTATGGATGACGTTGGGGGAATGGAAGATCACTTCGCCGGCTGTCATGCGCTCGCTCTTGCCGTCGGCCACGTAAACAAGCGCGCCGCGGCGAACATAGACCATTTCCCAGAAATTGTGGCTTTCCGTGCCCGAAACGAAGCCCATTTCCCTCTCATCCGTGAAGCAGGTAACGATTTTTTTAATGCGGACGAGGTTGGTGAGCTGAACGCGAATATATTTCATAACATACCCTCCGTTTTTAAGGAGTGGAAGATTGTGCAACAAGAAAAAACGATAATCACTTTGCATTTCGACGTGATTATTGTACCATATTCGTAGTGGAATTGCAATATGCAAATTTCAAATTCGACTTTATTTTCAAGCAAAAGGGAGAATACGGTTATGCAGGAAACGAAGATTGCCATTCTCGGCTACGGCGGCATTGCCCGCGCCCACATGAACGGCTACAATATTCTGAAAAAGAAGGGTGCCCCCATCCGCGTGGTCGCCCTGTGCGACGCAGACGACACACAGTTTGAAAAGGACATCAAGATCAATGTGGACACCGGCGCGCAAGAGGAAGAAAAGTCCTGGCGCACTTACACAGACCTTGACGAGATGCTTGCCAAGGAAGAGATCGACACGGTGGACATTTGCGTGCCGACCTATCTGCACAAGGAATACACCGTTCGCCTGCTTCGTGCAGGCAAAAACGTACAGTGCGAGAAGCCGATGGCCCTTACCGCCGCGGATTGCGCGGAGATGATCGCCACTGCGCGGGAGTGCAGCAAGCACCTGATGGTCGGACAATGCCTGCGCTTCTGCGGACATTATCTCGCCTTGAAGGCAGAATTGGACAGCGGCAAGCACGGCAAGGTGATGACCGCACGCTTCGAGCGTCTTTCTCCCCTGCCAACCTGGGGCTTTGACAACTGGTTCGTCGATTTCGCTCGTTCGGGTGGTGAAATGCTGGACATGAGCATCCACGACTACGACATGGCGCGTTTCCTTTTCGGCGAGCCCGAAAAGGTTTCCGCCGTGACCTGTGATCGCGAGATCCATGAGCAGACCTCAAACGGCCGTCTATACTACAAGGACGGCCTAATCGTGACGGTGGACGGTAGCTGGGCCGAGAGCAAGACCTTCCCCTTCTCCTGCCCCTTCCGCGTGGTTTGCGAGAAGGCGACTATCGCCTGGAACGGTTGTGACAAGGTGCGCGTCTACCCGAACGAGGGCGAGGCATACGACCTTGACTACGAAAACGAGGATTACATGGCCGAAGAGGCTCTGTTCTTTGCCAAGGTGACACAGGGCGAGGTCAAAAACGAAAAGAACCCGCCCGAATCGGCCATGCAAACCGTTGCCCTGATCGAAAAATTAAAGGAAAGTGCCGCGTGTGGCGGCGCGATCCTTGGATATTAAGGAGAAAAAGACAATGTACAACATTGGTGCCATGCTCAACTGTCACGGAAAGGATTTTGATTTCTACCGTGCTTTTTCCGAAGCAAAGGAGATGGGACTTTCCAGCTGTCAGATCTCCATTTGGGATCCCACCCTTTATACCGACGAGAACGCAAAAGCCATCAACGACGCTTGCGCAGCTCTGGATTTCAAGGTTTCCTGTCTGTGGGCGGGCTATACCGGTCCGTGCGAGTGGAACTTTATAGACGGTCCCGGGACGATCGGTCTTGTACCGCATGAATTCCGTGCCATGCGTCTCGAACAGCTGGCGCAGGCTTCCGTGTTTGCCGAAAAGATCGGCGTAACCGACATCGCCACGCACGTTGGCTTTATTCCCGAGAATCCGAATACCACCGAGTATCGCGATCTGATTGCTTCCCTGCGCTGGTTGTGCCGTATCTACAAGGCGCGCGGACAGAACTTCCTGTTTGAGACGGGTCAGGAGACCCCCATCACCGTTCTGCGCTCGATCGAGGAAATCGGAACGGGCAACGCGTTCATCAACTTTGACACTGCGAACGTGATGCTGTACGGCAAGGGCAATCCCGTGGATGCCATTCGCGTATTCGGCAAATACGTCCGCAACACGCACATCAAGGACGGCTCCTACCCCACCGATGGCAAGCATCTCGGACGTGAGACAAAGGTAGGCGAGGGGCTGGCGGACTTCCCTACCATCTTGAAGATGTTGAAGGAATGCGGCTATACCGGCCCGTACACCATCGAGCGTGAGATCACGGGCGACCGACAGAAGCAGGACATTGCCGACACTGCTGCTTACCTCAAGAGCATTCTGGATACGCTTTGATGCGACTTGATCGAAACGAACGAAGGCACCGCTGTAGCGGTGCCTTTTTCGCTTTGCAAGGAGGAGCGCGCCGAAAGGATAACTCCGCCGCGCTCCGTGTCACCGCTTCGCGGCGATCGAACCTTCCGCGCTTCGCGCAAGGCTCGATCTGTGGGCAGGCCAAAAAAAGAACACACCCACGGGTGCTCGTCGACTGCAAAGCGCAAGCGCGCCAAGGCGCGCCGAAAGGATAACGTCGCTTCGCTCCGTGTCACCGCTTCGCGGCGATCGAACCTTCCGCGCTTCGCGCAAGGCTCGATCTGTGGGCAGGCCAAAAAAAGAACGCACCCACGGGTGCGTTCTTTTTTTGGCCTGCCCGAAAGGATTCGAACCTTCGGCCTCAAGAGTCGGAGTCTTGCGCTCTATCCAGCTGGGCTACGGGCAGATACTTGGATATTGTAGCACAAAAAAGAAAAAAAGTAAAGGGGAAATTTATATTTTCTAAAAAATCGCGGCAAAAAAGGCACTTTCGCGCAACAGGGTGCGGCGGAGATAAAAATAGTAGTGCTCCCGCACAAGGAGCACACCGTCCGATCGGTGGACAGCGGCATGGAGGGGGGATACGCTTTCCCCTTGTGCGAATTCGGATGGAAAATCGGTGACCAGCAGGACGGTGTACCGTTCGACAAGGTCGGCAAGGGCTCGGTCGGTGAAATCCGTCCGTTCTGCGGGAAAGAAGGCAAGAACCCTCGCACCGCACAGGCGTGGTGCGAGGCGCACATTCTCGCGGCGACGGAATTCCATCGCAGCAACCGCGAACGCCAATGCCAAAACGGCAAGAACTGGCAAAAGCAAAAGGAAGAGCAAGGCTAACAGCAAGAGAAAAGTTCCCGTTTCAAGAAAAGTAAACACCCGCCACATGACACGCACGGCGCGGCCAATCCACAGAGTGGGGGCAAACACGGCACGGATGCGCCGCCAGACCGCAAAGGCATTCGTTTTTTGAAGCGAACGGTGCAAAAAGTCGGCATAGCTCCGTGCGGCATGCGTCTGTGCCCGTGAGGATCGTTCAAAAAGAGCGGCGTCTGCCGCAGGGGGTGTGGCTTCCGCGCGAGCATGGAGAGGCCGTTTGTTTTTTCTTTCGTTTGGCGATTCTTTCAAGCGACTTCCCCTTTTTTTCTCATATGTAGGGGAATCAGTAACCGATGAGCTTTAAGTTGCGTGCCAGCACTTCCCTTCCGCGGAAGGAATAGGGGCGCAACAGGAACTCCTCGTCCGGCATACGGTCAAGGATGTCGGTTGTCATACAGGGAATGTGGGAGCGATGAAACCATTCGACGGGCGTACACAGATGCTCATCGATAATCTTTCGGTTATGCGGACAAACGGTCTGGCAGGCATCACAGCCCCAGGCCGTGCCATTTTCACGGATCAAGCGTTTCTCATCCTCGGTCAGCTCTCCCTTCTTTTGGGTGACGGCGGACAGGCATTTGCGGCGGGAGGTTCCCGGCAGGACTTTACCGGGGCAAGCGCGAGCGCACGCACCACAATGCTCGCAGACACCGATTTCCCGCGGTTCCGTAAAGCCGAAAAGCTCCGGCGGGGCACTTGTGAGCCATTCGGCAATAAAGGTAAAGCTACCGTAGTGCTGATTGATCAGCAAACCGTTGTCTCCGATAATGCCTAAGCCCGCCGCAGCGGCTGCATGACGCTCGTCGATGGGAGAATGGTCGCAAAAGCCTGCGTAGCGGTAACCGTGAGAATGGATCTGTAAAAAGGGCGTATTTAACGAGAAAAAATTGTTGACGTAATAGTGATAGTCGCCGCCTGAGGCGTAACGTGAGATGTTCTCGGTTTCCGTGAAGTAGTAAGGGATGAGAAAGAGGATGACGGTACGCGGCTCAAAGGTCAGCTTTCGCACAAGCCCGGGGCGGATCACATGACATGCCTCAAAGGGCATGGCGGCGTAGTAACGAATATTTTCGCGTCTGAAAACGTCGTTCAGATAATGGTCGAATTCGGTTGACAAGATATTCATCCTTTTCTTTTTTCTTCAGTATAATCTATTTTCCCGTTTTTTACAAGAGATTGATGAAAAAAAGCAAAAAAATACGCAGAGCAAGGGCAAAATCATTGCTTTTTCCTTCACTTTGTGCTATGATAATATGAGAATTCGCACAAAAGGAGTTTCCTTTATGTCTATTTTTGAACTTTGGACAAACGGTTTTTTGGCACAACCGGGTGCTGACAATACGGTATCCTACCCTATCATCCCCCTGTTTGTCGGCTTGATCGTTGCCGCCATGATCATCCCCTATCTGCTCGGCAGCATCAACTCCGCCATTATCATTTCAAAGCTACTCTACCGTGACGATGTGCGCCGCCACGGCAGCGGAAATGCGGGCATGACCAACATGCTTCGTACGTACGGCAAGGGCGCGGCGGGGCTGACCCTGCTTGGTGACCTGCTGAAAACCGTGCTGGCCGTTGCCTGCGGCTCCTTCACCATCGGCTCTTCCTTGGGTGGCTGGGTAGCCTGCCTGTTCTGCATGATGGGGCATATTTTCCCGATTTTCTACAAATTCCGCGGGGGAAAGGGCGTTTTGTGCGCCGCAACGGGCATTTTGATCCTCTCCCCCTTCTCTTTCCTGTTTGCATTCCTTGTATTCGTGATCCTGGTGGCCACCACGCGCTATGTTTCGCTTGGTTCGGTCGTGGCCGGTCTGATGCTTCCCCTTTTCGTTAATTCCTACAACCAAATGTTCCAGGTGGGTGGCGTAAATGGCCTTATCTCGGTCCTCATAGCACTGATCATTCTGTGGTGCCACCGCGAAAACCTGAAGCGCATTTCACGGCGAGAGGAATCCAAGCTTTCCTTTGGCAAGAAGAAGGACAAATGATGGAAAACAACGAACGCACAAGGATGTTATCCTTGATTCACGCGGCGACGGAGGGAGGCGTTCTGCGAAAGCTGGTGCTTTCCAAGCCGCACGCCAACGATCTTGCACCGCGCCAAAACGGCAAGCTGTGTCTGCGGCGTGGGGAGCGCGTTTTGGTGATGGAATCCGTCTTTGAGGGTGGACGCGTTGCACAAAAGCTGATTTCCACGACCGATTTGGACGAGGTTCTTGCCCCTATCCTTGCAGAGTATGGGCAGATCAACCTCATCACCTCCGCGGGAGATGCGGAGCTCCGCACCTCGAAAAAGGGCAAGGTAACGCTGATCGGCGGTGGTCTTTCTCTACGTCTTAGCGGAGAGGTTTCCGATCTTGCTCGCTTTGACATACCGATCGACCGTGAAAAAAAGCATATCCTACAGGGGAACGAGCCTTTTCTCGTTGCCCTCGGCATCAGCGACAAAAACGGCCGCGTGCATGACAAGCGGCAGGCAAAATTCCGCCAGATCAATCGTTTCTTGGAATACCTGGAGAATGTTTACTGTCACCTCCCAAAGAGTGGATGGTTGACAGTTTTCGACCTTTGTTGCGGAAAAAGCTATTTGAGCTTTGCCGTATACCATTATCTGCATGTCATCCGCGGGCGCGAGGTATCCCTTTTGGGCGTGGATCTGAAGCGCGACGTGATCGAGGATTGCGAAAGGATCGCTTCCTCCTGTGATTTCCGCGGCATGCGCTTTATTTGCGGCGATGTGCGACAAGCAGTGCCGAGCGGCGCGCCCGACCTTGTCATGTCCCTGCACGCATGCGACATCGCCACCGACATTGTTCTCGAAACGGCCGTTCGCTTGAAGGCGCGCGTGATCCTTTCCACCCCCTGCTGTCACCGCTACGTCAGCCACCATCTTGCCTGCGAGCCGCTTGCCTTTGCCGCGCAGCATCCGCAGCTGCGCGGCAAGCTGTGCGAGGCCCTGACGGATGCACTTCGCATTCTGCGCCTTGAATCGGCGGGCTATGCAACCATGGCCACCGAGCTGACAGATCCCGAGAACACACCAAAAAACACCCTACTGCGCGCCGTTTTACGACCCGATTTTGATGCGAGCGGCAAGGAAGCGGCAAAAAAAAGACAAGAATACGAGCAGGTCCGTTCCTTTTTGTTGGGGAACGGCACGCCTGCCTACCCGGAGGAAGCATGACAAGCCGACGTGCAATAGAAAAGATCTATTCCCTGCCGCGCTTTGCCCGTGGGAACATGCTTGCGCCTGTGGCGGAGCTTTTGCATGTCCTGCACGATCCGCAGGCCGCCCTCTCCTGTATCCACGTGGCGGGCACGAACGGTAAGGGCTCGGTCAGCACGATGCTTTCTTCCATGCTCACGGCATCCGGACGGCGGGTTGGCCTATACACCTCACCCTACATTCACGATTTCCGCGAGCGTTTTCAGATCGACGGCAAGCCCGTTTCCTCTGTAGCCTTTGCGAATGCCGCCAAGTGCGTTTTTGATGCGATGAAGCGGATGGGGGATACTTCTTCCCTTTCGCAGTTTGATGTGGTCACGGCGATCGGCTTTGTGATTTTTGCGGACGCAGGGTGCGAGGTAGTGGTCCTGGAATGCGGTCTTGGAGGCCGACTTGATGCAACCAACGTGATCGCGCCGCCGCTGCTGGCGGTCATTTCAAACATCGGCTTTGACCATATCGACATTCTCGGCGACACGATATCCGCCATCACCGCCGAAAAATGTGGCATCGTGAAAGTAGGCACGGGTGCCTTGATCTGTGCGCCGCAAGACTATATCGAGGCGGTACGCATTTGCGAGGGCGTGGCCGCCGAGCGAGGGGTTCCCTTCGTGTCGGTGAGCGCGGATGCGGTGGTTGAAAAATTCAATTTTGGTTATTTACGCTTTTCGTACAAGAAAAAAAACTACGTTTCTGCCCTTTCTGCCCTGTATCAGGTCCGCAACGCCTGCACGGCAATCGAGGCAGCCCTTGCCCTGCGCCGTATGGGCTTTACGCTGACCGACGAGGCGATTGAAAAGGGACTTGCCACCGCTTACATTCCCGCAAGACTGGAATCGATCAGCCTCTATCCCCACATTCTGGTGGACGGGGCGCACAATGCGGACGCAATGCGCGCACTCCGCGACAGTGTGGAGCGGCTTGGCGGCGATTTCGGACGGTTATTCTGCATTCTGGGCATGATGAAGGATAAAGAGCCTGAGAAGGCGCTTTCTGTCTTTTTCTCCTCTCCGCTTGTCAAAGAACGGATCTCGGGCATTGCCGCGCTGTCCCCGAGCGGCGCACGCGCCGTGACGGCAGAGGAAATGCGGTGCATTCTTGCGACCGTGACGGATGCACCGATTATCGAAACGAAATCGGCAGAGGATGCGATATCACGCATTCTGCCGCAGATGCAGAGGGATGATCTGTTGCTTTGCTTCGGCTCTCTGTACATTCTGGGCGACATCAAGGATGCGGTGAAGCATCGCTACACGAAAAGAAGGAGTTAACATGGAAGAAATGATCACCTCCCTCTCCCCCGCCGATACCGAGGCGGCAGGCGAGGCACTGGCGCGTGAGCTACTTGCCGCGGGAACGCGGCGGGCCTGCATTGCCCTGCGCGGGGAGATGGGTGTCGGAAAGACCGCATTCGTGCGCGGTTTTTCCCGCGCGCTTGGCATTTCAGGCGTCAGAAGTCCTACCTACACCGTGGTCAACGAATACCGCGGCGATCCTGTTCCCGTCTTTCATTTTGACCTGTACCGTATAGCGGACGAGGATGAGCTATATGCCATCGGCTTTGACGATTATCTGGCGCGCGACGGCTACATTTTGTGCGAATGGAGCGAAAACGGGGGAGATATGCTCCCTGCGGAGCGCATCGTGGTGGATATTGCACGCACCCTGAGCAACGAAAACGAGAGAATCATCACAAGGAGCAACGCATGAACATTCTGGCCTTTGACAGCAGCACGCGCGTGGCGGCGGTCGCAGTAGCAGAGGATGAAAAGATCCTCTCTTCCTTTACCGTGGACAGCGGTATGACGCAAAGTGAGCTGCTTTTACCGCTGGCACGCAAGGCGCTGGAGGCGGCGCATCTATCCTTTTCGGATATCGGGCTTTTTGCCGTGACCGTTGGCCCTGGCTCGTTTACAGGTGTGCGGATTGGCACTTCCCTTATCAAGGGACTTGCCTTCGGAAGGGATATCCCGTGCGCCCCTGTATCCGTGATGGAGGTACTGGCCGACAACCTCTTCCCTCTCGATGGTCTGTATTGTCCCGTATGCGACGCGCGGCGCGGGCAGGTATACAACGCCCTGTTTTGCAAAAAGGACGGCACTCTCACCCGTCTTACCCCCGACAGGCTAATCCCCGCAAAGGATCTGCTTTCCGAGCTGTCCGAGCAATACAACGATATCCCTGTCCGCTTATGTGGAGATGCGACCGAGACAGTGACGAGGCTTGCCGCCGAAGTTGCCCCCCGCCTGATCTTATCCCCGACGCCCCCTGCGCTTTTGCTGTCAAACGGCGGAGCAGTAGCTAGGCGCGGTCTTGCCTGTTATAAGCGCGGTGAAGCGGTGAGTGACCTTTCGCTTGCCCCCGTTTATCTGCGCCCCTGCCAGGCGGAACGCGAACGACTTGAAAAAGAACAACATGCAAAGGAGATTATGTAATGCAAAGAAAAACAATCTACATTGGTGCGGACTCCGCAGGTTATGCGATGAAGGAGATGCTGATCTCTTCCCTGAGCGAGGAGGGATATGAGGTGACAGATTGCGGCGCATACAACGACGCATCCAGCCATTATCCCGAATTTGCCCACGCGGTATGCGAAAAGGTCCAGAAAACTCCCGACGATGCCTTTGGCATTTTGGTATGCGGCACAGGCATCGGCATGAGCATGGCAGCAAACAAGCACCTCGGCATCCGCGCCGCGCTGTGCGGCGACACGTTCAGTGCCCGCTTCACCCGTCTGCACAACAACGCCAACGTTTTGTGTCTTGGCGCTCGCGTAGTGGGCGTGGGTCTTGCACAGGACATTGTCAGTGCCTTCCTGGATGCCCCTTTTGAAAGCGGCGGACGACATGAGGCTCGCGTGAATATGATAACGGCGATTGAGGAAAACGAACGCAAGGCGTAAAAACGAGAAAAGGACGTTGCCGCATACGCGACAACGTCCTTTTTTATGCCAAGGCCGCGAGGTGAAAGACGGCATCGGCAGGACACAGGCAATCGGCGTGCTCTTTTATGTACGCGAGCTTGGTAGACGCGTAGCTAACAGGATCGCCGAATTCCTGCGCGGGATGATACGGCACCGACGCGGGCGGTATGCCGCCGCCATCCTCCCGCAAAACGAGATAATACCGTTCATCCTCCACGGCATACGCAACGCTGTCCCCGTGAAAATCCATGGCTTTCAGGCATCGACAAAGAGCGACGAGATCCGAAAGAGTCGCAAAGGCATAGATTCGCATTTTCCCATCCGCTCCGTTTTTTCGCTCGCCGGGAGCAGTCGGGACGTTTTGTGCGATCTTGGTAATATACAACTCACATCCGCCCATACGGGACGGATATGCCTGGATCAAAACACGGTCGCTTGCCGCGTCAAAGCCTGTGCGTTGCTTTGCCTCATCAAGGATCTGCCACACGGCGCGACGTGTTTCGGTATTTTCATAGTTAAGGGCTTCGGATGCGATCGCATAATGTGCCATATCTTCGGCGGTGAGCATGATCTTGAGTTTTGTATCGCTGATCTTGATCAGTTCCATTAGGCAATTCCTCCTTGCTATTATTATAAGCGCAAGGGGGCAAAAAAGGAAGCGGTATGTTTCGGCAACGGTGGGAGGTTTTTGCTTTTTTGTATTCGTTTTTTCGATTTTTGGTGTATTTGACAGATGTTTGCAAGCATAAAACCCATATAACAAGCAGAAAGAGCAAGAGTAAAAGGATAAATTTCCTTTTATTCTTGCTCTTTCGTTTGATGGATGTTCGGTTAATCGAGCTCGACGGGAGTGCCGCCCGTCAGAAGGATCATCTTGACCGCGTCGATGGAGAAATCCTCCGCCTCGACCACAAGGGGCTTGGTCAGCATACCGCGGGCCAGAACCTTGAGACGAACGGTGGACGGCTCCACCAACTTCAGCTCCTTCAGCTTTGAAAGGGTAACGGTGTCCCCTTCCTCGAAGTTAGCATCCAGCGTATCCACATTGATGATGTCCTGCTTGCCTTCCTTTTTGCCCGAGGCCGCCAGATGGGCAAGGTGATGCTCCGCGACCGTATTGTCGAGTAACGAAGCGGCCTGCTCTACCGTAACGGTATCGACGTGGGGGATGTACTCATCAGCGTAGGCGGGGTCAATCGCGGGAACGGATCTTGCCCCCTCCACCTTCGCGCCGCTCTCGATCAAGGCAATGATCTCCTCGTCGGTGAGCTTCTTGCCGGTATCGACCTCCTGAGCACTGACCTGAATGAGGCCGCGTGCGATTAGGGCGTCCTTGCCCTCATACAGGGGAACGAAGTTCTGATTCAACGGAATACCCGCAGCACGCTCGTTCTGCGCCATGGTTTGGTCAATCAGCTCCTTTGCCCATTTGAAGGAACGTGCGGAGCGGATCTTCAGCTTCACGGGCGTTTTTTCGTAACGCTTGCGGTCGCCGACGTCGTCAAATTTGTATTTGCTACCTTCAAGAGAGGCAGGATCAAGGGCAAGAAACAGGACGATGGTCTTGCCAGTGATGTTGATCTTGGCAAGTTGGCGGCGCGCGGCACCGTAGCTTTCGTAGTTCCAGCTATCCGAGGCGACCACGCCGTCGAAGGAGAGGAGGTAGTTTTTCAGCTCGGAATAGTAGCCCTTGCTCTCGTCGCAGGCCTGAATCATGCGAGCGCGGAAGCTCTGGCGCTGCTTGATCAACACGCGCCGTCCGTCAGGGGCCACGAGCACGAGGGACATATCGTCCTCCTGCTTTTCATCACCGCGAACCGAGGAAATGGCACCTGCCACAGCGGCCGAACGTTCTTCATCCGTCATGGCAGCCTTTTTCGCTTCTGTTTTTTTCGCTTCCGCCTTCTGCGCTTCTACCTTTTTCTCTTCTTTTTTCTCGACAGGAGCGATCGTATGTTCTTCTGCGGGAGCCTTAACGGGCTCAGGGGGTTGTTCCTTGGTTTGTTCCTTTTTCGCCTCGGGTACAGGCTTTTGCGGTGCCTTGGCAGGAGCTTCTGGAACCTTTGCATCATCGGAGCTTCCCTTGTCCGAAGCGCGCAGAGCCTTCAGCTCATTCAGAGCCCGACGCAGGCGGATACGTACCCACTGGGTCAGACCGATCAAGAGAAGAATGCAGGCAAACAGGATGGCAATCAGGATGATCAGCCAACGAACAATACCGTCATCCGCACCGGCGGAAGCGTCGGCAACGGCGGCAGACGCAGGGAGCATCGCCGCGATGAGCGAAACCAAAAGACAAAAGGCAAGGTGGAACATTCGCTTTGCGGTATTAAGTTTGTTTTTCATAACATCTCCTCACTTGTACAATTTTTTCACTTTTATTGTAACAAGAACAGACACAAAAATCAAGCAAAATTTTTATTTTCCTTGTTTTTTTACAAAAAACGCACCACTCGCCCTCATTAAACGGCATTTTGGCGACATTTTGACTCAATTTCCACCATGCGAACGGCGCGGGGGCTTTGGCGGCGGACAGCATCCTTCCGCATCCACGAGGATGATATCCTCCCCGATCTTTTGGATCTTTTGCCACGGGATTACAATCTCCTCACATCCGAAGCCAAGAAAACCGCCCTTCACGGGCACAACGATGGCGGTGATGCGTCCATCGCACACGTCAAACTCGATGTCGGTCACATAGCCAAGACGGCGACCGTCGCAGGAATTGATAACTTCCTTGTCACGAAAGCTCTCTCCGTTTACGCGTTCCATACCGTATCCTCCTTTTTGGGATAGCCAAAATAGGCTGTTATCAGCGAAAGAAACAAAGCACGGCGCAGGCCCCGATAGATCCCCTCCCCCGCCTCACAGGAGAGTGGATTTTTCCCAAGTCCGCATTCCAGCGTATAGGCGGGCAGGTGGAGCTTTTCGGCGATATAGTCACTCATGCCGCCGTAGGCGGCGGCTCCCTTCGCCTGTCCGAGGCGGTAGCCCGTGAGGGTGGCGAGCATCCAACCGTAGTTTTCCGCCCCTTTCACAGGCGGGTCTGCTTTGTGGTAGAAGATCTCCTCCCCTTGCGTATGCAAGGTAAGAGTAAGGGCGGGATGCGTAAAAAGAAGAAAATCCCGCATGGCAGCACTCTCCGATTCCGAAAAGGGTGCAGGACCACTATATCTCGTGGGCGCACCGCCAAAGATGCCCATTTCCTTCTCTTTCTCCTTGTAAGCGCCAAATCCCGCGTCATAGTTATGGTTAAGGTCCACACCCCGCGCGTTCGCCTGCCAATGAGTAAAATCCTCATTCCCGCCGTTTTGTGCAAGAATACGGTCGCGCAGAAGCCCTGCGGCGGAGGCACCGTGTAGCTCGATCTCCACACCATCGGGGTTGAGCATGGGCAAAACGAAAAGCGAGCGATCCTTGCCGAGCAGATTGCCCATCCCGCGGCGAGAAATGGCCTTCATCAGATCATCCACGAACCGAAACAAAACGAGCGAGGTAACCCATTCCATACCATGATGCGCGCCGACGTAGAGAATGGCCTGTTTCCCCCTGCCTATACGAAAAAAGCGCAAGGGGCGACCGAGCGTGCTTTTGCCGATTTCGCCGCAAAAGAGCATGGGGTGCGCTTCGCGCAGGTGGACGCAGATCTCCTTCTGCCTTATTTCATCCGGTGGTTTTTCAAAAAAAGGGTAGCTTTTTTGATGCATATCTCCCTCCCTTTTTCCATTTTATGCGCACGGATGGAAAAAAATGAAGGTTGGGATTGCATTTTGGGGAGGTTTGTGCTACAATAGGGGTGAGAAAAGCAAGGAGGACACGAAAATGGAGATCTCCGCACGCGGATTCTTGGACGAGCGCACAATGCGCGCCGTGCAGGCCCTTGCCCTGTTCGGGAAGGCCGAGCCGAAAAAGGCCTTTCGCCATCGCGTGTTCTGTTACGCTTTTTTGGCAGCCCTGATGGTTCTGTTTGCCATTTTGCTGTGGGAAGAGCTCTTTTTTGCGATCGCCTGCCCAATCTGCGCCGCGTTTTGCCTGATCGGCATTCTTCTCTTCTACTATACCTACTGTATTGCGCCACGCCGTGCGCACACAAAATCCCCCTTAGCAAATGCCGAAAACCTATACGTATTCGGTGAGGATGCCCTGACGGTCACGACGCAGGGTGTAGACGGCTTTTATGCCAACGAAACGCGCCCCTATACGATGCTGACCAAGCTGACCGAGAGCGCGGAGTTTTTCTTCCTGTATCTCGACAAGATACACATTTATCCCGTGGAAAAGGCGACACTTTCCGAGGAGGAGATCCGCGAGATCCGCCGTCGCATTCTCGAAAATTCCAACGTTCGCCATCAAATCTGCCGTTACTGAACAAGGATGCTTTTATGATGCAAGAAACCAAGAAAACCCTTTCGCCGTTTACCAAGGCGGTGCTGATTTTATTCGCCGTTGCCCTGTTTAACGGCTTGTTACTTCTGCTACGCGCGGCGTTCATGGAGTCCTCGTCCTTCCTCATTCAAATTCTGTACTATTTCTGCCGTCTGCTCTCCCTGTTCGTGGAAGCAGCGGGGGTCGGCGGTGCGATCTTCTATCTGGCGCGTCGGCAAACCAAAAATGCATGGCTTTTCTTGCTCGCGGGGGCGGGTGCCAGCGGTCTGACGCTTCTGATTGCGGCAGTTCGTGAGGCATTTGAATTTGCGGATTACGACCTTGCGGGGGCACTTGGCGCATACATCGGAACGGCTATTCTCAATTTTCTGATCGTTTTGCTGGTGGATGTTGCCATTTTGCTCTTCGTGTGGATCATTTTTCTGCGCGGGCGGAAGAACGAGTTTTCCTCTCTTGTTCCCTGCAACTGGACGGTGATGGCGGTTTTAATGGTGTACCAGCTCTTCTCGATGGTCCCCGACACCTTCTCCTTCGTCACCGACTACTACCCCAACATCTATCTCGTGGAGATCCTTTCCATCATTTTTGATTACGTATTTTTATTTTCATCGACCCTTCTCGGTTACATGATCATCCGAATCACGCAGATGTATCTGGTCGAGGAATGTGAGAAAAAATAAGAAAAACGCGCCTGCAAGCAGGCGCGTTTTTCCTATTCCCCGAAGAAGTGACTCTCGACGGCGGCACAGAGGTAATGATAGACGGGCAGGTGGTATTCCTGCACCCGATAGGTTTCGCACGCGGGGACCTTGATCGTCACGTCCGAGAGTGCGGAAAGCTTGCTTTCCGCCTCACCCGTCATGGAAATGACCGACAGGCCGAGGGCTTTTGCCACAAGTGTGGCGTTGACAATGTTCTGTGAGTTGCCGGAAGTGGAGAAGCCGACGAGAAGATCCCCTTCCCTTGCGTAGCCATAAAGCAGCTGGGCGAAGGTCATGGCGGGGTCCACATCGTTGGCGAAGGCAGTGGAAATGGACGTTTGTGCAGTCAAGGAAATAGCGGGCAGAGCCCCCTGCAACTTGCGGCGAAGCTCCTCGGGGATGCGCGGATCTTCGACCCGGCGCTTACTTTTGAAGCCCTTCATCAGCTCGCCAACCATGTGCTCGCAGTCGGCGGCACTGCCACCGTTTCCGCAAAGCAGGAGTTTGCCGCCCTTTTCGTAGGTTTTTATCATCAGGTTTTCTGCCGCTTCGATCTGCTCGCGGCAGGCCGAAAGCGCGGGGTATGCTTGCAGTAGTTTTTCCAGCATAATATTGTCTCCTCTTTTCAAAAAGCCGTTGCGATGGCGGCATAATCTCCGATCTGCTCCCCAAGTGCGGCGGGCAGGACGCGACAGACACCCGCGCTGACAGCGAGAGCTTCTTTTTCTATTTCGGCCTTGGCGGCGTCCCACATAAGGCGGTGGCTTCTTGCAAATACGCTACCGATGACGATTGCCTCGGGATTGAGAAGGTCGATGAGGATGGAGAGGCCGCGGCCGAGATATTCACCCGACAGGCGGTAGACCTCTTTTGCGGTTTCATCCTCTGCCATGGCTGCCTCGGCAACCGTTTTGGCTGTGACGTCTGCTCTTGTGTAGCCGTCCTTCCAATACAAGGGAGTTTTCCCCTCATGCAGGGCTTTTTCGGCTAGCGCATAGCCAAGCTGGGCGATGCCGCCACCACTGCAAAAGCCCTCAAACGAGCCAGCTTTCCCAAAGCCGACGGGGCCGCTTGAAGCGAGGCGGATATGACCAAGCTCACCGGCGTTGCCGTTTGTGCCCTCATAGAGCCGACCGTCCAGGATCAGCCCTGCACCAAGACCCGTTCCGAAGGTCATAAAAACCATATTGCGGCATCCTTTTCCCGCGCCGAATTTCCATTCGGCAAGAGCGCAGGCGTTGGCATCGTTCTGCAGCCTTGCGCGGACACCGAAATGCTCTTCCATCCGCTTAACGATGGGAACGTTGTCCCAGCCGGGCAGATTGGGTGGACCGAGGATCACGCCACGCGCAGCATCCAACGGGCCACCGCAGGAAATGCCAATGGCGTCCGGCTTTCCGGTAAGGATACGATCGGCCATGGCGATCAGCCGACCGATCATCACGTCGGGGGAGACGGTACAATCGGTAGGACAGACATCTTTTTTGAGAAACCGCATGCCGTCCTTATCCTGCATGGCGGTCAAAACGGCGGATTTTGTGCCGCCGATGTCAAATCCGAGAACGTACATACTGCTCCTCCAAAACTTTACAAGACAGGGTCAACCCTGCCTTGTATCCATTATACAACGATTACATGTGTACTTTCTCCTAAAAAAGACAAGAAAACATCCACTATTCTCACAACTTGGCCGATGTTGCGACGTAGGCAAACGGACCAAGAGCGCGAGCGGCATCAAGGGTCTGGTCGTGCGTTTTGAAAAGGCCGAACACCGACGGGCCGCTACCACTCATGTGGGCCGCGTACGCGCCGAGAGCGAGCATCCTTTCGCGCAGATCCGCCGCACCCGTGCAGGTCGGCAGAACAACCGGCTCAAAGGCGTTGTAGAGACAATCGGCATTTTCGCCGAGCGTACCGTCCGCCAGGGCGCGGCAGAGGCGGTCAAAATCCGCCCCGTGCGGCACACTGCCGTCAAAATTGTTGTAATAGGTATCCGTTTCGGCAAAGGCCCGCGGAGTAGACACGCGCTCGCCGTGCGCGGTGGCGACCACGGCGTAGAGGGGCTCGGACAGGGCAAGCGGCTGCATCAGCTCTCCCCTGCCACGGCAAATCTGCGTACCGCCAACCATGCAGTAGGGCACATCCGAGCCGAGCGCAGCACCGAGAGCCAGCATGTTGTCCTCGGACAAGGGATTGCCGAACAGTTCGGCAATCGCACGAAGGGTAGCGGCGGCATCACTGCTGCCGCCCGCAAGCCCGGCGGCGATGGGAAGCTTTTTACGGATATTGACATGCACGCGGGCGTTCTGTCCGATGGCGGCAAGAAATGCCTCTGCCGCGCGGTAAGCGAGGTTTTTTTGATCGACGGGCAGACGCGCGCCATAGACGCGCAGGGATATTTGCTTTTCCCCACAGGGAAAGATCTCCACACTCACATCGTCGTGCAAGGAAAGCGAATGCATGACTGTGAGGAGATCGTGAAAGCCATCCGCACGGCGGGAAAGGATATCTAAATACAGGTTGATCTTGGCATAGGCGTGCCGCGTCACGCGGCGCGCGTAGGTTGCATTTGTCATAGCGAACACCTCTTTGAGATGATTATATCACACAAGCCGCCAAAATGCAATGAAAAATCCCGCCGTGCTTCGGCAACACTTTTTTGACACGCATGTCAAGAAGCATCACCATCGAGGTCGGTGGTAGACAAATTCAAAATTTTATGATACAATGATGACATCCATGAATAATAAGGAGACTATATGAAGACGATTGCCATCATAGATGATGATATACACATCGGAAACATGCTACAGGAGTTATTGGAAAAGGAGGGCTACGGCGTTCTGCGCGCTTATTCGGGAACGGAGGCATTGATGCTTCTCTCCACGAAAACGCCCGACCTCATATTGCTTGATCTTATGCTCCCCGGGCTTGCAGGGGAGGACGTTCTTAAGAGGATCAAAGGCACACCCGTCATAGTGGTCAGTGCCAAGCTAGACGTGCAGAACAAGGTAGATCTGCTTCTGGGAGGCGCGGTGGATTACGTCACGAAGCCTTTCCATACAAGGGAGCTGCTTGCAAGGATCACCGTAGCTTTGCGAAAGGCATCTGTACAATCCTCGCTCTTACGCTATGACGATATCACCTTAAACACGGCGAACCGCTCGGTCACGCTGGGAGATTCGGAATTAAAGCTGACAAGAACGGAATATGCAATACTCAAGCACCTAATGCAGAACGAGATGCAAGCGGTGTCAAAATCACAGTTGCTCGACCGCATTAGCCTCGATACACCCGATTGCACGGAAGGCTCGCTCAAGATCCATGTCAGCAATCTGCGAAAAAAGCTCCGCGACGTATCGGGAAAGGACTATATTGAAGCGGTTTGGGGCATTGGATTCAAGCTCTCGAAATAATCTTTACGAAATCTTAACGCTTCTCTTTACCGGTATCTTCACGCTTTGATGATACAATGACAGCACCATATCATTTAGGAGGTTACCAATGGAATACGTACTAACAACCTCGGCGCTGTCAAAAAAATACAGAAATTTCGAAGCGCTGAAGGATATGACCATGCACATTCCCAAGGGTTCGATCTACGGCTTTGTGGGACGGAACGGTGCGGGAAAAACCACGCTGATCCGCGTGATATGCGGCTTGCAGGAGCCAACATCGGGCGAATACACTCTTTATGGCATATCGAACAAGGATAGGCGGATAGCAAAATCTCGGCACAGGATGGGAGCGGTAGTGGAAACGCCCTCTATATACCTTGATATGACTGCCGAGGACAATTTGAAGCAACAGGCTCTTGTTCTCGGTCTGCCCTCATACGAGAGAATCCCCGAAATCTTAAAGCTCGTAGGGCTTGAAAACACGGGCAAGAAAAAGGCTCGCCACTTTTCACTCGGCATGAAGCAAAGGCTTGGCATTGCGGTGGCTCTGATCGGCAATCCCGATTTTATTGTACTGGACGAACCGATCAACGGGCTTGATCCACAGGGCATCGTAGAGGTGCGAGAGCTTATTTTGAAGCTGAACCATGAGCACGGCATTACCGTTTTGATCTCCAGTCATATTCTCGGTGAGCTTTCCAAACTGGCAACCCACTACGGCTTCATCGAAAAGGGACATGTTGTAAAAGAGATCAGTGCCGCAGAGCTGGAGGCGGTGTGCAGAAGGTGTATCAAGGTAGAGGTCAGCGACACAAAGGCACTTATCCGTGTTCTTGACAGAATGAAAAAAGATTATGAGGTTATTTCGGATACGCAAGCCAACATTTACGGTGTCGTTGTTCTCTCCGAACTTGTATTGGCACTTGCCGAAGAAAAATGCGATCTGCTCGCTTCGCATGAGCAGGACGAAAATCTCGAAACCTATTTTATCAACCTCGTCGGAGGTGGAGAAAATGGTTAAATTGCTTCGCTCTGATTTTCGTCGCTTATGGAGAAGCAAATTATTCTACCTTGGAATAACGGCCGTAGCCGCAAGTGTAGCCTTTGGTCTCATCAATAACGTTCACTACAAGCGCATCATGCTAAACCTTGAAATCCCGATTGACAATATTTTGTTTTTGGGAACTCTTGTAATCGGTTTTGCGATAGCCATTTTTACAAGTTTTTTCGTAGGAACGGAGTATTCTGATGGAACGATGCGAAGCAAGGTGGTGGTAGGTCATAACCGATCAATGATATATCTATCGCATTTTTTAACAACCACCTTTGCAGCAGTATTTATGATGGTGATTGGTACGGCTGTCATCGTAGTGGTTGGCATACCATGGATGGGTAGCTTTGTAACAAGTTGTACAATCCTTCTCCCACAAATCCTTTGTTGCCTTTTGTCCATAGTTGCGCTAAATGCGATGATACTTTTACTAGCAATGCTGATACCATCCAAAGCGATATGTGCGATCGTGTGCTTGGTGCTTGTGATGGTGATGACCAATATGATTTCACCAACACTTTGGAGCAAGCTCGAAGCCGATCCCATCATTCCCGAAATGTCCTATACGGATAGTGAGGGAGTCGTGCATACACAACCCGAGCAGCCCAATCCCCATTATGCCACGGGTACAACAAGAACGATACTGCAGCTCTGCTACGATATGCTCCCAACCGCACAGATGTACCAATATGGATATGACAAGATTCCCAAAAACATCCATCTATTCCCCTTATATTCCGTACTTTTTATAGGAGTATTATCAACCGTAGGCGCATGTGCTTTCAGACGTCGGGATCTGAAATGAGGTGATGCGGTATGATGAAATTACTTCGTGCGGGATTTCGCAGAACCTGCAAAAATCTCTTATTTTGGCTTGGACTCGGAGCAGCACTTTTGTGTGGTGTTATAGCGGCTCTCCTTACAAGAGCTTCCGGGTATTTGGATGACATGGTGATACTACCGTTTTTCATCATTCTTGCCGCTGTTATATCGCTGATGATAGGAACAGAGCACAGCGATGGAGCGATGCGGAACAAGATCATCTCCGGGCATACGAAGGGGAATGTTTTCCTTTCGCAGTTGATTGTATATCTTGTCTTTGCATTTGTCGCCGCAGCACTGTATCTTGGCGCGTTTTCGATTTTCATGATCGGGCATGTCGGCGCGTTCCCAACCTACGCATTGATTGTATCTGCCATCGGCTTTTTGCTTGTGTCCTTATCCTATACCGTTATCTTGGCAACACTTTCGATGATGATATCGCAAAAAGCAGTTAGCGCGGTTATTTGCCTACTGCTTGTCGTGGCTACCGTGTTATCCATCTATGCAATCGATGACGCTCTTGCCCAAAGAGAATTCATTTATATGGAGATCGAAATGGGAGAATGCTCTTATACGATCAACGAGCCCAATCCTCGCTATATCGGCGGAGCGGCACGGAGGACTATGGAATTTATCAGGAATATCATTCCCTACGGGCCGACGCTGCAGTATATGGACATGGTCAGTCCGGCCTTTAGGCCTTGGGACGTTACGCTTACGCTTTCTGCCGAGGAGGCAAATCTTTTGGCGATTCTTCCCATGTATTCCATAACGGAATCCGCTCTTATCGGAGCCATTGGCTGGCTTTGTTTTCGCAAAAAGGAACTGAAATGATCAAAAGGTGGTGAGGAAAGATGCTTCCTTGGATACTTTGCGGTGTGCTCGCATTGATTGCCTGCACCCTCATCATCAAAATAAGGCTCATGCAAAAAAGCATGAGCGAGATATGTGACTGTCTTTCGGAGCATCTTTCCTCTGACACCAACCAACTGATCACTGTTTCTTCGGGAGATCCGTACGTACGACAACTCGCAGGCGAAATCGCGAAACAGCTTACCGAATTGCGAAAGCAAAGGCAACGATATTTGAACGGAGATCGGGAATTAAAGGAAGCCGTAACGAACATTTCGCATGACCTTCGTACCCCTTTGACCGCTATTTGCGGATATCTCGATCTGCTCGGGGGCGAGGAAAAGACCGAAAACACGAAACGGTACATCGAGCAGATTGCAAACCGTACCGAAGCACTGAAAGCACTGACCGAGGAGCTTTTTCGGTATTCTGTCATTTCTTCCGTTTCGGAGCTTACCATGGAAAGGGTCAATGTAGGAAGGGTATTGGAGGACTGCTTGATATCCTTCTACGGAGCATTTGAACAGAAGAACATATCTCCGCGAATTTCATGTCCCAAAAATGCCGTTCGGCGAAATCTTGACAAGTCGGCACTTTCTCGTATTTTCGAAAATGTTATCAGCAATGCGATAAAATACAGCGACGGAGATTTCTCGGTTACGATGGCCGATAACGGAGAGATCGCATTTTCCAATGCGGCATCCGAGCTGTCGTCAGTGGACGTCGGCAAGCTCTTTGACCGCTTTTACACCGTTGATTCCGCGCGAAAATCCACGGGGCTCGGCCTTTCGATCGCAAAACTGCTCACCGAGCGCATGAACGGAAGCATACGAGCGGAATACAGGAACGAACGGCTTTATATAACGGTTTATTTTGAAGAAGAAGAACAATAACAAAAAAGCCCGAAAGGGCTTTTTTGTTTGGTGAATACACAAAGAGAACCAACTACATCAGAAATTGATTTTCTGCGTTCCGTCCTTTTCGATGAAGTGCTCGGTCACGCCCAGCTCGGCCATCCATTCGCGCGTGCGAACAGTCTGCCAGGGACCTGTATCAAAACCTTTTCCTTTATCGTTGTTCCAAAGCCATTCGGGAGTGGGCCAAATACATCTTTTCGGTCGGATATACTCATAAAACTCACGCGTGACACCACGCTGGCCGTGGTGTGCCATTTGTGTATAATCGGTTTGCAGGAGCTCGCAGGGACAAGTTTGCATCAGCTCTTCGCCGCCCTCCTTGCCGAGATCTCCGAGGATCAAAAAGCTATGACGGTCATTTTCGACGCGATAGACGGCAGAACTGTTGTTGATAAAATTCTCTGTATCGACATGCTTTCCCTCATAGACACGCAAAACCGAAATGGTCACATCGTCAAAAACAAAGCGTTCGCGGCGAGAAAGGATGTGTATCCGGCAGGATTCTCCCCATTTTTCAATATCCTCCCAAAGCTCCACCTCGCGCACCGAGCGAGGCTCATGCCGTTTGAGCTCCTCGATTGGCGGGAAACGGAAGTATGCCCGCTCTACAAGGATATCGGGAGCCTGACGGCGAAGAGTGCAAAACGCACCGATGTGGTCGTGATGGGGATGGGTAAAGAACCAGGCATCCACGTGGGAATTGGCATTCGTTCGCAAAAAATGGGCAAGCTGCGGACAGTCCTCAACCGTTCCACCGTCAAAAACAACGGTTTTATCGTTCGCTTGAACGATGCATCCGAGCATCTGTGTTCGGGTAACGTTTCCCAAGAGGTAAAAAACGGCCATAGTTCCCTCCTTGCGCGAAAAATGCAAATAGAAAAACGAAAAGCCCGTATGGGCTTTTTCGTTTGGTAGACCTTCGATACGCTCGTCGCGGCACGGCCACGAAAAGGCGCGCCTATTTCGCCTTTTCTCCGTGCCTTGGTCACTCGCGGCTCTGACACCACACCGTGGTGTCATTCACTACCGCTCGTATTCGAGTCCCCTGCGGTCCACGTTATATAAACAAAAAAGCCCATATGGGCCTTTTCGTTTGGTGGACCTTCGGGGACTCGAACCCCGGACCCACTGATTAAGAGTCAGTTGCTCTACCAGCTGAGCTAAAGGTCCATCTGTTGATGGATATTTCACAAATACCCATAAAAAACCGAACAAAGGAAAGAAACGAAGCTCTAAAGAGAACTGCTGGAAGCAGTTCAAGCCCTCGGTCAATTAGTATCGCTTAGCTGAACGCATTACTGCGCTTA
>JAFTYE010000015.1 GCA_017464805.1 Clostridia bacterium
CGAAATTGAAGAAAGCGGCGAGAACGCCGGCTATTGGAAACCGCAGGAGACGGACGGTGATACCGTTACCGTCATCAACCATTCCAACGTGGGTTTGAAGGTTTCCGTCGCCTATACTCCATCGGAATCCAACGGCGTTACCGGCAGCATTGAAAACAGCACCTTTGACGTGGCTATGCCTGTGGTCGGCTCTGACTACGACAGTGCTCCCAAAGGCTCTGCCAAGGTGGTGCTTGATAACGCATCCGTTCCCGCAAGCTGGAGCAACGAAGGCGCAACCACCATCGGCTCCGTAACCGTGACGCTGGAATCCATAATCATCATCGATGCAACGAGTATCACGGGAAATGAACTGAATGGCATTCTTATGGATGTTTTGAGCAACGGCACAACAGACATTTCCGTTACCCTGGCAGCAGATGCGGGAGAGGAAATGTTCACCGGCATAAGAAACGCGCTGCTTGATTCTGCGGTGGCGGACGGAAGCATCAATCTGACCCTTACCGGCGTTAAATGGATTCCGTACTCTGCATTCGAGGAAGTTAAAGAACTAAAGAGTGTCAGTCTTCCCGACGCAGAAGTAATTGATTCAAGTTCCTTCTACGGATGTTCTTATCTACAGGTCATTAACCTTCCGAAGGCTGTTACGATTTATGCTGATGCCTTCTATCAATGTGACCTTCGCTCAGTTGTGTTGCCCGAAGTAACAAAGCTAGGTGCGAGAGCCTTTGAGAGCAATGTGAATCTGACCGAATTTTCTGCCCCCAAAGCAACAGCGGTTTACTTGGGTCACTCCTCTGATAGTACCTGGAAAAACTGCACCAGTCTGAAAACCTTGGTTCTTTCTGCAGCAGGGCTTAAATTATATGATACATATCAAGGCGATCTGACAACAACAAATATAAACCTGACGCTGAACAGTGACCAGAAGGATAACGTGACAGTCCATGCCGATGGTACAGCAACGTGGACTACGACAAGCGCATCTACTGGCAACCCTGTCTTGAGTTATACCTTCAATTCCATCACATTTGCAGACTAACGAAAGGAGAGAACCAAAATGAAAAAACTGATTAGCTTGATTCTATCTTTGGTGCTCGTCCTTTCTATGAGCATCACTGCATTTGCCGCAGAAGCTGCCGATAACAATACTGCGGTGGTAAAAGGAAGCTATACAGCATCCGATGGCGGCATTGTTTACTCCGTGGACGTAGCGTGGGGCAGTATGGAATTTGATTACGAGGTGCCTGCCGGTGTGTGGAATGAGCAGACCCATTCCTATGAATCCGGCGCTGCAAAGTGGACTTATGCCACGGGAGCCAATGCGGTGAAAGTGACCAACAGTTCCAATGCAGCGGTTACGGTAAATGTCACGACAAATATCCTTCTTTCCGGCATTACGGCATCTGTTGAGGGCGGAAGCTTCACACTCGGCAGTGCGGCGGAAAATGCCACCACCGAGATAGAAGGCCAAGCAACCGACAGCACTGCTTACATCACTCTTTCAGGTACACTGACGGACAAGACAGCCAGCAAAATGGTCATCGGTACTGTTACAGTAAGTATCAAAGATGAAACCGCAGCTGCTTTGACTGAGGAAGAAATCAATACAGCCGTTGCGGCTCTGAAAAACGGCGAAACCGTCACTCTGAGCAATGTTTCTGCAGAAAATCATGCGGCAATCGTAGCTGCTCTGGACGAAAGCAGTAATGGTGCCCTGATCAGCCGCTCCGGTGCAGGTCTTTCCACCACCTATATGCTGAAAGAGACCTTCGCAGCAGCCCTGAGTGAATGGTCAGACGGCACAACCCTGACACTGTTGGATAACGTCACCGAACATCAGAATAACATTGAGGTTACCGACAAAAAGGTTACCCTTGATCTCAACGGAAAGACACTGGGACTGTCTTCATCGAGCAATAAGAGCATCATAGTGAACGAGAGCGTTGCCGGCAGCACCCACTTGACCATCCGAGACAGCGGCACCGGCGGTACGGTCACTGCATATTTAATATCGTTAGATATTGAAGGTGGCACAGCTACCCTTGAAAGCGGAACCTTGAATTCCATGGTGAGATGTTTTGGCGGCACGTTCATCATGACCGGCGGCACGGTGAATAACAGCACCAATGGAATCGAAAATTATGGTGGAACGGTATGGATCTCCGGCGGTGAAATAAGCGCAACACTTACCGGCATCTGGAATGAAGCTACTACTCATATTTCCGGCAATCCGTCCATTGCAGGCAAAGTAGCGTTGCGGAATTACGGTACTATGTTCGTGTCCGGTAATCCTACTTTTGCGGAGGGTAACAAGGCAGATTTCGAAGTTTATGCCCCCGTCACACTGAACACCCAACCTGCCGAGGGTGAGAAATGGTCGGTATCCGTTCCTAGTGATGTGGCTGAGGACATCATCTTTGCTGTACCCGGCGAAGGCGTGACACTGGACATAGACAGATTCGAATATGTGAACTTGTATTTTTATTACTCCTATAAGCTCATAAAGAATGATGATGGCTCTCTGGCACTGGTCAAACAGTAACCGATCAACCGAAATAAAAAAATAAAAATAAAACATTCCAGAAAGGAACAAAAACTATGAAGAAACTTATCACCATCCTCCTCGCCGTCGCTATGATGGCAACCCTGTCCGTTACCGCTTTTGCGGCAGAATCCGAGCTGAATAACGACAAGAAAACCGAGACCATTGATGTCAAGGCAAAGTACACAAGCGGCGTAACCGACGCAGGCACCATTTACAGCGTGGATCTGTCCTGGGAGTCTATGGAGTTCACCTACAGCGCATCCGGTAAGAACACCTGGAACCCCGACACCCACAAGTATGAAGTTGTTGACGAAGGCGGCGCTTGGAACCACTCCACCAGCACCATTACCGTGACCAACCACTCCAATGCAGAGGTTACCGCAAAGTTTACCTTTGCTCCCGTTGCGGGCGGCACTGTGACCGGCAGCTTCAACAACACATCCGTTGTGCTTCCTTCCGCAGAAAATAAGGCAACCGACGCTACAGAGCTGACCGGCACCTCCACCTTCACCATCGGCGGCAGCGTGGATTCCGCTCAGACCGAGTTTGCTAAGGTCGGTACCATCACCGTCACCATTGAGTAAGTTGATTTCAAAACCATTATAGAAAGGAACAAAGAACTATGAAAAAGATTTTTGCTGTTCTTCTTGCGGCTCTTATGCTCATGAGCCTGTCCGTAACCGCTTTCGCAGCGGAGCTTCCTACAGATGCTACCGACGATCCTAAGTCTAAGGACGTTACCGCAAAATATGTTGGCGCTACCTCTGGTGGTGTTGTTTACAAGGTCGATATCGAATGGGGTTCTATGGAGTTTACATACACCGCTGCTTCTAATGGCAATTGGGATCCCGAGAGCCACACCTACACTGATGCTACCGAGGCTAAGTGGACTTACACTGAGGGCGCAAATGCGGTTAAGGTGACCAACCATTCCAACGCCGATGTTACTGTCAATATTACAAACACCAACGTGATCGAGGGCATCACCTTTACTTGGGATAAGACTTCTCTTTCACTTACTACCGCAGATAACGCAACCGCCGAGGGCGAGGCCGGTACTCCTACCACCGATACTGCAAAGCTCACCGTTTCCGGTGATTTGACAGAAACCGAGGAGAAGGTAACCATCGGTACCGTTACTCTGACTCTTAACGAAGGCTGATTCTTATATGTCAAGGCGGGGTAAATCCTGCCCCGCCTTGACCTCTGATTTTTGCTCACAAACTCGGTTTGCGGTCAAAAATGAGAGTTTCCAAAGGAGGTCTCGTGATGAAGAAAACACAAAAAAAGAATAAATATCTGCCCCTGTATGCGGCGGTTGCAATATGCCTTGTTTCGGTGGTATCGCTGATCGTGGTACTGTGCTTACCGGAAAAATCCGTAACGGGAGAGTTCGTTCCGCCGTCCTTTGACAGTTCCGCCGTTGCAGGCGCGCCCGATGTTCCCGATGATCTCGGCTACAGTGAGCTGTACCGCGAGGGAATGAATTTCACCGCCTGGGTCTGCGGCAACGTGACGATGGATGGGAATACGGCAACGGTTTATCTAACCAACCCCGAAGATAACGACGTGTGGATGAAGCTCCGCATTTTGGATGCCGAGGGCAATATCCTCGGTGAAACGGGGCTGATAAAGCCCGGTGAGTATGTGAAATCGGTAGAATTGACAAAGACACTTGCCGTTGGCACGACCATAAAAATGAAGATCATGACCTATGAACCCGACACCTATTACAGCGCCGGCGCTGTTTCAATGAACACCAAGATTGGAGGTGCATCGTAAGAATGAAAAGAATACTTACATTTGTTCTTGTTCTGCTATTGGCTTTGACCGTGAGTGTCACGGTATTTGCCGCAGAGGATAAAACCATCGACGTTATGGCAAAGTATGAGGATACATCCGAGTACACGGTGAACGTGTCGGAGGGCGGCGCGGAATACGTAGACAAGGACGGAACAAAGGTCAGCGTGTCGGGTATCCCCGATGAAGCAAAAACGCTCGTTGTCATTCCCGTAGATGAAGCAGACACCGACGCATACGCTTGGTTTAAGGATACGGTTCAGAATGAGAATATCGAGAACAGCATATCCCCCTACGCCGTGTATCTTTACAATGGTAACGGAGAATCCGTCAGCTCTGCGGGCGCAACCGTAACCGTTCCCGTTCCCGAAGGCTACACCGATCCCATCGTATATGCGATTGACAAGGACGGCAATCCCACAAAGCTCACGGCAGAGGTCAAGGACGGAACCATCACGTTCACCTCGGACGGTTCATTGCACTTCGTCGTTGCCGACGAGAAGGAAACTACCCCGGGCACCGATCCAACTCCCGGAACTGATCCCACTCCCGGCACGGAGCCAAACGATCCCGACGATCCGACTCCATCGGACGATGAGCCAAGCCTCGGCTTTCTTTGGTGGCTCATTCCTTTGGGTGTCGTAACACTCGGCGGCGGTGGATTTGCAATCTATTGGTTTGTTATCAAGAAAAGAACTTGGGCAGACCTGATTGCGGTGTTTAAGAGAAAGAAGAAAGAATAAAGAGCCTGCGACGCACAAAGTACGCACAGACCCTTACAAAAATTCGCGGCAGGCTACGAATAAAACGTAGCTTGCCGCCCTTTTGTTAAACCCTCGGACTGTGTTACGGCACAGTCCTTTTTTATACCGTTTTTACGGACGAAAAAGAACATTCCCTCACTCTACTCGTTAAATTGTTTACAAATGTTTTTTTGAAAATAACGAAAAAAGGGGAGACCCGGCGACTGAAAAATCGCAAAATCTCCCCTGAAAAGTCGATTATTTAAGTTCAAATCCCACCCACACGGCGTTTTTGGCGTTTGGCATCTACAAAAATCACT
This sequence comes from Clostridia bacterium, assembly GCA_017464805.1. Taxonomy (GTDB): domain Bacteria; phylum Bacillota; class Clostridia; order Oscillospirales; family CAG-272; genus UBA1740. Next base: position 5,412 of record JAFTYE010000015.1, read on the forward strand.
ACCTGAAAAATGGGTAGAAAAAAGCCCAGACGCCTTGTGACATCTGGGCTTTTCGTGTTGGCATCTATTTTGTCAACACAACATGGTTGCGGGGGTGGGATTTGAACCTCACGACCTCCGGGTTATGAGCCCGACGAGCTACCAGGCTGCTCTACCCCGCGATATAATGGTGCCGGAAACCGGGATCGAACCGGCACGAGATTAGGTCTCACGGGATTTTAAGTCCCGGGCGTCTGCCAATTCCGCCATTCCGGCATGATCTCGTACAAGTGTATCTCCGTTATCTCCTTGTGCTTTATTAGTATAGCATTCTTTTTTTCGTTTGTCAATAGGTTTTGCACTTTTTTGCGGGAGTTTTCCGACTTTTCATCGTCTTTTTTCGCTCTTTTGCGCCACACGGGCTACCCCAAAAACAAATACACGGGGACTCGTTCATATTCTTTTCATATATTGGCGTGTTTTTGTTCACATTTCTCTGCTATAATAAACTGTCAGCCAACAAAGCGGGCCATTAGCTCAGTTGGTTAGAGCTACCGGCTCATAACCGGTTGGTCGTAGGTTCGAGTCCTACATGGCCCACCAAAAATCCCGAATGCGTTAGCGTTTGGGATTTTTACTTTTTTACGCTTCACTCACCACGAAAACCGTATTCGCCCTTTTTATCTTGCTTTCTGTAAAACTTGTTGACATATCAACAAGTTTGTGGTATGATAAGAGGGTAAATATTTCCATGCGGAAAGGATAACGGTATGAATGCAATAGATAAGAAGTACGAGGCGCTTTTTACACCCTGGAAAATCGGGAACGTAAAGATCAAAAACCGCATCGTCATGTGTCCGATGGGCGGCACGTCCCTGTTCGGCTGGTTTGAGTTGGGCGGCTGTCATTTCGACAAAGAGGCAGCGAAGCTGTTCCTCGAGCGTGCGAAAAACAATGTCGGCCTGATCATTCCCGGTATTGCGCCTCTGCGCGATACCTTCTTTGGCAAGTGGCTTTGGCAGAATCCCAAAATGTTTGAAGAGCTCAAGGAGTTTATGGATGAGATCCACAAGACGGGAGCGAAGCTGTTCGTTCAGCTGACCGCAGGCATGGGGCGCTCTTGGGCGATCACGGAGCTGGTTGCTCCCTTGCACAAAAACAAATTCACCCGTGCGCTGATCAAGCCGATCATTGATACCTCACATGAGCTGGCAAGCCCTAGCCCCCAGCCCTCCCGCTGGGCGCACGACATCGAATGTCCCGAAATGACCGTGGAGCAGATCCACGAGATCATCGAGGCGTTTGCCAAGACGGCAAAGCTCTGCCGCGACGCGGGCGTAGACGGCGTTGAGGTACACGCCGTGCACGAGGGTTACCTCTTGGACCAGTTTGCCATCGAATTCTTCAACAAGCGCACCGACGAATACGGCGGCAGCTTTGAAAACCGCTACCGCTTCGCCACCGAGGTCGTAGCTGCTATCAAGGAGGCATGCGGCAAGGATTATCCCGTATCTCTGCGCTACTCGGTCGAGTCCAAGATGAAAGGTTTCTGCGAGGGCGCGATGCCGGGCGAGGAGTATACCGAGGTCGGCCGTGCCATGGAGGAATCCGAGCGAGCCGCCAGGTATCTGCAGGATGCGGGCTATGATATGCTCAACGCCGATAACGGTACCTACGATTCCTGGTACTGGGCGCATCCCCCGATGTACATGCCAGAAAACTGTAACCTTGCGGATGTTTCGCACATCAAGCAGTTCGTGGATATCCCCGTCGTCTGCGCGGGCCGTATGGACCCCGAGGTAGGTGCACAGGCCGTTGCCGAGGGCAAGATCGATGCCGTGGGCATCGCCCGTCAGTTCCTCGTTGATCCCGCTTGGATCACCAAGCTGATCGAGGATCGGCTTGAGGATATTAAGCCCTGCATCTGCTGTCATGCGGGTTGTTTCAACTTCTCCTCGTCTAAGGGGCATGCCAATACGCAGGATTTGACCGACACCATGGGCCTTGCGCGCTGTGCGCTCAACCCCCGCACCATGCAGTCGAAGAAGTATCACCTGGAGCCTGCCAAACAGCCGAAGAAGATCGCCGTCATCGGTGGTGGTATCGGCGGCATGGAGGCGGCCATCGTCTGTGCCAAGAGAGGACACTCGGTCACCCTGTACGAAAAGAGCGATCGCCTTGGCGGTGTGTTCGTGGCGGCGGCCGCCCCCTCCTTCAAGGAAAAGGATCGTGCCCTGATCGCGTGGTATATCCGCGAGCTTGCCAAGCATCCCGTTGAGGTCAAGATGAACACTGAGGTCAAGGACATCGCCACCCTCGATGCCGACGAGATCATCGTGGCAACGGGTGCGGTCGCCAAGCGCATCCCCGTGAAGGGCGCGGACACCGCGGTCGAGGCCATCGACTTTTTGCTCGGCAACAAGGAGGTCGGCGAGAACGTCACTGTCATCGGCGGCGGCCTGACGGGTTGTGAGATTGCTTACGAGCTGTATTTGCAGGGCAAAAAGCCCACCATCGTGGAGATGCAGGACGACCTCATCACGACCAAGGGCATCTGCCTTGCCAACACCAGCTACCTGCGCGATTTCTTCAAGACCAACAAGATCCCCGTCTACCTAGAAACGGGTGTTTCGGAGATAAAAGAAGGAAGCGTGACCCTGTGCGACAAGGAAGGGAGGACCTTTGCGGTCGAGGCCGACTCGGTCATTCTGTCGGTCGGTTATAACCCCGCCCCTGTTGCGAAAAAGGGCAAGCATGTCCATGTCATTGGTGACGCCGCCAAGGTCGGCAACCTGCGCACTGTTATCTGGGGTGCGTGGGACGTATGTATGAAGCTGTAAGGAGGAAAATACCGTGATACTTACCAAAGAACAACAAGCTATTTTGGACGGTGAGAAGGGCGAGGTGCTGGCCAAGGTCATGAAGACCATGGTCATGTACGGCGATGCCTTCGGGGCAGAGAAGCTCGTGCCCATCACCTCAAAGTACAACCACCTTGTGACCTCATTCGGCCTGAAGGTCATGTCCCCTGTCTACGACCTGATGCAGACTCTCCTCGACGCGGGTGTGGCATCGGGACAGAAGTTCTCGGTTGACCCCAGACCCCTGGACAAAAACGTTCCCGCGAGCTTCCTGCAGAATTTTGTGTTTAACAAATTCATGTACACCAAGCAGGATTTTTATGAAAAGCAGCTTGCCGAGCTCGGCCTTCTGGACGAAAATGCCTTCAGCTGCACCTGCTATATGGACGAAATGGGCAACAAGCCCGAGAAGGGCGAGGTGCTCTCCTGGGCGGAATCCAGTGCCGTCGTATATGCGAACTCCGTCCTCGGTGCCAGATGCAACCGCAACTCGGGCATCATCGACATCATGGGCTCCATCGTCGGCTATGTCCCCTACTTCGGTCTGCTGACCGACGAGGGCAGACGCACCACCTGGATCGTGCGCGTGAATACCACCAAAAAGCCCGAGGCACAGCTGCTCGGCTCCGCCATCGGCATGCAGGTCATGGAGGACGTTCCCTACGTCGTCGGCCTTGATAAATGGTTGGGCACGGAGCTTGACGATGCCGCCTGCTCCTACTTAAAGGACTTCGGTGCCGCCACCGCCTCCAACGGTGCGGTCGGTCTGTACCATATCGCAAATCTCACCCCCGAGGCAGTGGAGCTTGGTGAGAGCCTGATCGCCGAGGGTGCACGCGAGTACGTCATCGACGATGCGGAGCTTGAAAGAGTACAGCGCGAATACCCCGTTATGTGGAAGAATCCCGACGCTACCCCAAAGCTCTGTTTTGTGGGTTGCCCGCACCTCTCTCTCGAGCAGCTCAAGGACTGGACGGACAAGATTGAAGCATCCCTCGCCGCAAACGGCAAAAAGAAGGTCACGGTTCCCACCGTTCTGACCGCCGCCCCGAAGGTGCTGGAGGCCTTCCGCGCTACCGAATATGCCACGCGCCTTACGGCCACAGGTGTTGTCACCTCGTACATCTGTCCTCTGATGTATATGAACAATCCGCTTTGTAAGAAGATGCCCGTCATCACTTCGTCGAATAAGCTGCGTACCTACACCAGCGCACGCTACTACACCGACGCGGAAATTCTCTCTGCCATCACGGGAGGTAAGAACGCATGAAACTGTTCCAAGGAAGAGTCATCACCCCCGGCGAGGTAACGGCGGAGGCCGTTGTTACCACGCAGGGCTTCAATACCCTCGCATCCCTTCAAATGGCACTCCAGTTCGGCGATAAGGAGGTCAAGTGCGGCGATCAGAACAACCCCGAGCTGCACGGCAAGCCCCTGATCGGCCGTGCGCTCTGCCTGCCGCAGACCATCGGCTCTACCACGGGAGGTCTTGTGCTGTACTGTGCCTGTGCCATGAAGAAAAACCCTGCCTGTCTTCTATTTTCCGGCCCTATTGACTCGCTTGCCGCGGCAGGCGCGGTGCTGGCTGATGTGTGGGTGGACGGCGTGAGCATGCCTGTTGTCGATTCGCTCGGTGAGGAGTTCCTCTCCTATGTCAAGGATGGCATGAAGGTCACCGTCCGCGACGGTGGTATCGTGGAAGTGGAATAAACGAAAAAACGGAGAGACGGCATTGTGTCCTAAAGAACACAATGCCGTCTCTCCGTTCAGGTATCAGGGTCGCTCGCGGAAATAGCTCGGGCTATGTCCCGTGACGCGGCGAAATACGGTCGAAAAATAGGCAGGATCCTCATAACCGAGGGAGTAGGCAACCTCGCCCACACTCCTCCCCTCACGCAGGCGCAAAATCGCCTCGTTCATTTTGCGCGTGCGAACGTACTGCATGACCCCCATGCCCGCATAGCGGGCAAAGATCTTTTTGAGTAGGGAAGGGCTGATATGCAGCTGCTCCGAAAGGGAAGCGATGCTGATGGTACCGGAGAGATGCTCCTCGATTGCACGCAATGCGCGCTTGTAGTTGGTCGCGCCTGCCGAATGGTCGTGGCTTTTGGCATGCCCCTGTCGCAGGGAAAGGAGCAGGATCTCCAATTCGCAAATGCCCTGCTGCACGGCGCGCTCGCCGCCCGGCAGGATGTTTCCCATCTTGTAGAAATCCGTTTCTACGGTGGAGGATTGTATTAATGCAAGCGCGCGGCGTGCACGCGCGATGTCCTCCTCCGTGATGGCAAATCGGTGCTTCGGATAATCGGGTAAGAGATCGGCATCAAAGGAAAAGATCAGAATGCGTGCGGTTCTGCGACCGACGTTTCGCAGACTGTGAAACTCCATGCGCGGATGATAGATGGCGGCAGGGGCGCACATCTCATATGTGCTCTCTCCCGCCGTGAAGGCCAACGAGCCGTCCAGCAGCATAATGACCTCGTGATAATCGTGCGTTTCCCCGCGGAAGATGTAATCGCTGGAAAGCTCCCGCTCAAACAGGGAATACAATCCCGTGATCCGCGCAAGCTGTGGGGTAGACAGACGCTTTGCCATAACTCCTCACTGTATGTCTGAATTCAAAGTTTTTGTGTCCGAATATCAATTTGATAGACAAAACGGACATGATACAATATCAATATAACATAAAAATACCATTCTGTCAAGGAGAAATATTATGAAGATCGGCGCACTTATCAGCATCGGAAGAAGCAGAAACATCGACGAGCAGTTCCGCTCCCTGCATGAGTTGGAGCTGAATTGCTGTCAGACGCTCTTTTGGGACACGTCTATGTACACGCAGGAAGTGGCGGATCAGCTGAAGGCCGCCTCGGCTAAGTACGGTGTGGAGATCACCGCTATCTGGGCAGGATGGGCAGGCCCGATGGAATGGGACTTCAAGAGTGGCCCTGCAACCCTTGGACTCGTTCCTACCGCTTACCGTGATTCCCGTCTGAAGGAGCTTTTTCGCGCAAGTGACTTTTTGCAGATGGTAGGCGTGACCGACATGATTACCCATGTGGGTTTTTTGCCCGAGAACCCGAACGATCCCGACTTCGTCGGCGTGGTGGCCGCACTTCGCTCTCTGTGCAAGCATCTGAAAAACCGCGGTCAGTACTTTCTCTTTGAAACGGGACAGGAGACCCCCACCACCATGCTCCGCGCCATCGAGCATATCGGCACGGGCAACGTAGGCATCAACTTTGATACCGCCAACCTTATCTGCTACGGCAAGGCAAATTCCGCCGATGCACTCGAGGTGTTCGGCAAGTACGTACGCAATACGCATTGCAAGGATGGTCTTTATCCCACCTGCGGCGATTACCTCGGTGAGGAAGTGCCGCTCGGTCAAGGCAAGGCGAACCTGCCCGCCGTATTCGGCAAGCTGAAGGAGCTTGGTTATAAAGGTCCTTACGTCATTGAGCGTGAGATCACGGGCGATCAGCAGATCGCGGATATCAAAATGGGTCGCGACCTTATCCGCTCTGTTCTCCGTGATCTGGATATTGAATAAAAAAGAGAGAACCGTCCGCATCGCTTTGCGATGCGGACGGTTCGTGTTACTGTGCTGCGCGAGGTTAGGTTCCGCACGCCGAGTCGGTTGTGGCGGAATGCGTACGGGAAGACGCTTCGCTGGATTCACACCTCGATGCTTACAAGCGAGCTTGACGCATCTTCGGGTGAAAGCGAACCCATGCGACGGGGCATGTTTCGGTAAAGAAAGGGTTCACTTCTCGTCGCCGTGCCGTTTGCGGCACGGGGTCACCAAAAAAAAGAGAGCACTGCGGTGCAGTGCTCTCTTTTTTTTGGTGACCCGTACGGGAATCGAACCCATGTTTTCAGCGTGAGAGGCTGATGTCTTAACCGCTTGACCAACGGGCCGCTTTTGCGGAACGTTGATATTATATCATAGCGTTTTCGAAATTGCAATAGGTTTTTGAAAAAAAGATAATTTTATTTTTCCGCGTAGGAGAAATCCTGTGGAAAGGCGAACGGAATGTTCTTTTCACCGAAATACAAAGCCGCCTCGTCAATCCAGGAAAAGCACTTGTTCATCGCCGTTCCGTCGTATACCTCGTACTCGTGGGTGAAGAGGATGAAGCATTTGTCCGTTGGTGTAGCTCCCCACTTTTGAGCAAGTATCTCGTAGATCGACTGCTCACGGTAATTCTCAAAGCGAACGTCGGTTGGCAGATAAACGCGATTGTTATAGAACAGATAGTCACTTTCGAGCAGAACAGCATTTTCCTCGGCCGTCAGGTCGTAGGAAATGCGTGTGTCGTCAGCGGCAAGAAAGCCAAGCGCACCGGGTGCCGCCTCGCTCATGCCGCGAAGCGCCTCCGCACTTCCCGCAAAGTTGTGTAGACGCGGGATGCGGTCAATGCAGTCGTAGCTGCCCGTCATGGCATACACATCCGATACAAAATGCTCCCATTCGGTCTTGCCGCGCGTGTAATCTGCCTCGGCAAAGTTGCCGTCCCCGTCCGAGTGCAGACCGATCTTTAACCAATCGGATGCCGCCTGCCATTCGATCTGATAGCAACTCGGCTGGTCGTGCAAAATATCCTTCCATACGTACAGGCTGAAGGTCGCGCCGTAGCCCTCGCGCGCCTCGCGTAAAGCGGCAAGGAAGGGTTCTTCCCAGATGGAAGCGTAGTTCTTTTCCTTCAGATTGCGGAAGCAATGCTCCACGTCATCAAAGGAGATGTGCAAAAAGGGCGTCAAGGCGAGGGGTGCTTCGTTCGTCGGCGGATCGTCCCCCTCATCTCCGCCCGTGGGCGGTACGGTCGGTGTGCAGGCAAACAGCATAGCGGCACACAACAAAAGCAAACTGATACGAAACAGGGCTTTCATACGAAATCCTCCTTTCCTCTTGTTTATAGGATACTAAAAAATCGAAAGTTTGTCAATACACAGGATAGTTTTTCCGTTTTTCCCAAGGAAAATCCTTCTAAAGAGTGAAGAACACAGGCTGCGCGGGAAGAGGTAAGCATTTCCTTGGAAAAGAGTGGTTTTTTTACCGGTTTTCTGGCCTTGCCCGCGCTATCCAATTCTGCTACAATATGGTCGTGACGTAAGTCAAGACAACAAGAAAGGAGGAAAAGCATGCAAGTAAAACGAAGGCATCTTTTCACAAAAACGCTGGCTGCGGTGATGGCTTGCCTGCTCTTTGCTGCCGCTCTTGCGGTCGGCATGAGCGCGGCAAACGCGTGGCCGCGCGGGGAGATCACCGACAGGGTACATAGTCACTACGAAAACATACCCGTTTCGGTGCGTGGTGGAGAAGCATCCATCACCGACTGCTACCTGATTAAGGAGATTACCTACGCGCCTCTTCGTTCCTTTGCGGATGCGATTTGCCCAGGGGCGGAGGTCAGCTTCGACGCCGCCACACGAACCGCGTACGTGAATGCGGACGGCCTGTGGCTCATCGTGAAGGAAGGCTCCTATTACATGGTGGCAAACGGCCGCTATCTGTATGCGGACACACCCGCAGTGATTTTGGACGATGGACGCATGTACGTGCCGATCCGCTCGATTGCCAAGGCACTTGGTGTGGGGATCGAATGGATCTTTTCCAGTCGTTCCATCGAGGTAACGGGCAGCTATGCGCCCATCCTTTCGGGGGACAAGTTCTACCGTGAGGATGAGGTCTATTGGCTTTCCCGCATCATCTCGGCGGAGAGCCGCGGCGAGCCGCTGCTTGGCCAGATCGCCGTGGGCAACGTGGTGCTCAACCGTGTTAAGAGCCCTGATTTCCCGAATACCATCTGGGGTGTGATCTTTGACCGCAAGTGGGGGGTGCAGTTCAGCCCCGTGCAGAACGGCACTGTCTATGCGGAGCCCTATTATCTTTCGGTGGTTGCGGCCAAGATCTGTCTGGAGGGCGTGACGGTGTCCGACAAGGTCCTCTATTTTCTCGAGCCGTCCAAGGCGACCTCTGCCTGGATCCCGAACAATCGTTCCTTCGCCTTTAAGATCGGAAGTCATTATTTCTACTACTGATCCCAAAAAAGTGTTGCAATCGGGCGAAACATGGTGTATACTATATTTGTAAAAAGTTGGAAAACGAGGTTTTTCTTATGGTATACACGATGTGTATCGCAGGCCTGTCTCGCGACTTGAAGATCTGTCCCTTGAACGAAAATCTGTCCATTGCGGGCTTCATCATGTTCGGCGACGTGGAGCTGACCGAGGCATGCGCCGCAGCTCTTCTCAAAAAAGCACCTGCCTTTGACGTCTTAATCACGGCGGAGTCCAAGGGCATTCCGCTTGCCTACGAGATGGCAAGACAGGCGGGTATGAACCGCTGGCTGCTGGCGCGCAAGGGAATCAAGGCATACATGAGCAACGTGGTGAAGCATGAGGTTACCTCCATCACCACGAGCCATAAGCAGACCCTGTATCTCGACGGTGACGATGCCGCATACATGAAGGGCAAGCGCGTTCTGGTCGTGGATGATGTGATCAGCACGGGTGAGTCGCTGGAAGCACTTTGCAGTCTGGTGCGCGCCTCGGGCGGTGAGATCGTCGGTATGATGACGGTTCTTGCCGAGGGAGAGGCACAGGAGCGCAAGGATATCACGTATCTTGAAAAGCTGCCCCTGTTCCACCCAGACGGGACTCCCATCGAGTAAAGAAAAACGGACGAGCGACGCTCGTCCGTTTTTTATTTTTGTAAAAAATAAAAACCGCCTTGCACCGGACAGTTTTTTGTGCTATAATGAGGGGTAGTGAGAAGAACGCACAAGGACGGGAGCGACCATGAACAAAATCGGCTTTGACAGTGAACAATATCTATCCATGCAGTCCGCGCGAATAGAAGAACGGCTTGGCGAATTCGGCGGCAAGCTGTACCTGGAATTCGGCGGCAAGTTGTTTGACGACTTTCACGCCGCGCGCGTGCTTCCGGGCTTTGCCCCCGACAACAAGATCAAAATGCTGGAAAAGCTGAAGGATCGCGCCGAAATCGTGATCGTTATCAGCTCACAGGATATCGCCATGAACAAGGTGCGCGCCGACCTCGGCATCACCTATGATGCGGACGTATTGCGTCTCATCGACATCTTCCGTTCTTACGGCCTGTACGTCGGCTCAATTGTTTTGACCAAATTCGCCGAGGATAACGAGGCAGCCAAGATCTTTCAGCGTCGCCTGGAAAAACTGGGCTTCCGAGTCTACCGCCACTATCCCATTAAAGGCTATCCGAGCAATGTGCCCTATATCGTCAGCGACGAGGGCTTCGGCAAAAACGAATATATCGAAACCGAGCGCAATCTGGTCGTCGTGACCGCCCCCGGCCCCGGCAGCGGGAAGATGGCCACCTGCCTGTCCCAACTCTATCATGAGTTCCGCCGCGGGCAGAAGGCGGGTTACGCAAAATACGAGACCTTCCCCATCTGGAATCTGCCCCTGATGCATCCCGTCAACGTGGCCTACGAGGCAGCTACCGCCGACCTCAACGACCGCAACATGATCGACCCCTGGCACCTTGCCGCCTACGGCGAATCCACCGTCAACTATAACCGCGACGTGGAAATTTTTCCCGTCCTCAACACCATCTTTGAAAAGCTCATGGGCTCCTCACCCTACAAGTCCCCCACCGACATGGGTGTCAACATGGCGGGCTATTGCATCTCGGACGATGATGTATGCTGTGAAGCATCCCGTCAGGAGATCCTTCGCCGTTACTATAAGGCACTGGTCGGGGAGATCAAGCATCACCGTGATTCCACCGAATCAGACAAAATTGCTCTCTTGATGCAGAGCCTGCATATCGACGTGGATGACCGCGCGGTGGCGGTTGCTGCCCGCGCTCGTGCCGCGGAGTGCAACTGTCCTGCCGCCGCCATCGAGCTACCCGACGGGCAAATTGTGACCGGCCGTACTACCGATCTGTTCGGTTGCTCCGCTTCCATGATCCTCAATGCCCTGAAAACGCTGGCCGGCATCGAGGACGACGTCAAGCTCATCGATCGCAGCTGTATCGTGCCTGTGCAGGAGCTGAAAACCCGTTACCTCGGTGGCAAGAACCCCCGTCTGCACGTGGATGAGATGCTGGTCGCGCTATGCTCCTCCGCCGCGGCCAATCCTGTGGCCCAGCTTGCCATGGAGCAACTGCCCAAGTTGGCAGGCTGCGAGGTGCATACTACCGTTATCCTTTCGCACATCGACGAGAAAATGTTCCGCCAGCTTGGTGTTCGCCTGACCTCCGAGCCGGTCTACCGCGATAAGACCCTTTACCACGAATAACGCAAGGGGAGGGGATACTCCCCTTTTGCATTTGCCGAAAAGTCCATATTTTTTCCCGAAATATTCATTTTTTCGCGCCTTTTCCTATGGTATCATGCAAATAGAAGACTATTTTCACGATATAGGAGAAGAACAATATGGCAAAAAATCGTTATGTTGGTGCATACCCCAAAATCGGCATCCGCCCCATCGTGGACGGCCGCCGCGGACCGCTTCGCTTGCGTGAGTCGCTGGAGGACCAGGTCATGGCTCTGGCACAGGCGGCCAAAAAGCTCTTTGAAGAAAATCTGTTTTGCTCGAACGGCGAGCCTGTTCAGGTGGTGGTCGCCGATTCCAGTATCGGCCGCGTGTCCGAGGCGGCGGCCTGTGCGGACAAATTCAGACGCGAGGGTGTGGACATCACGCTCTCCGTTACCCCCTGCTGGTGCTACGGCTCCGAAACCATGGACATGGATCCCTGTACCATCAAGGGTGTGTGGGGCTTCAACGGCACGGAGCGCCCCGGTGCGGTCTACCTCGCGGCGGTGCTCGCCTCCCATGCACAAAAGGGCCTGCCCGCCTTCGGCATCTACGGACATGAGGTGCAGGACAGAGATCAGGTCACCGAGATACCCGAGGACATAAAGGAAAAACTGCTCCGCTTTGGCCGCGCGGCACTCGCCGTTGCCACCATGAGGGGCAAAAGCTATCTGCAGATCGGCTCGCAGTGCATGGGCATCGGCGGTTCGATCATGGACCAGGATGTGATGGAATCCTACTTCGGTATGCGCGTGGAATCGGTCGATGAGGTCGAGATCCTGCGCCGCATGGAGGAAGGAATTTACAATCAAGAGGAATATGAAAAGGCTCTTGCCTGGACGCGCGCTCACTGCAAGGAGGGGCGTGACGATAACCCCGCCGCCGTCAAGTTTACCGACGAGCAAAAGGAAAAGCAATGGGAATTCACCGTGAAGATGTACTGCATCATCAAAGACCTGATGGCAGGCAACCCGAACCTTCCCGCCGGTTTTGAGGAGGAGATGGTTGGACACAACGCCATTGTCGGCGGCTTCCAGGGACAGCGTCAGTGGACCGATCATTGGCCGAACTGCGATTATCCCGAGGCATTTCTTTCTTCCAGCTTTGACTACGAGGGCGCGCGCGAGCCATACACCCTCGCCACCGAGAACGACATCCTCAACGGCATGGGCATGCTGATGATGCGCCTGCTGACTCACCGTGCACAGATCTTTGCAGACGTGCGCACCTTCTGGTCGCCCGAGGCAACCCATCGCGTCACGGGCTACGACCTTGCGGGCAAGGCCAAGGAAAACGGCGGTATCATCCACCTGCTCAATTCGGGTGCCGCTTGCCTTGATGCGTGCGGAGAGTGCCGCGACGAAAACGGAAACGCCATCATGAAGAAATGGTGGGACGTGACCGATGAGGATATCGAAAAGATGACCGCCGCCACCGTCTGGTGCGAGGCGGGCTTCGATAACTTCCGCGGAGGCGGCTTCTCCTCGCACTTCGTGACCCGTGCGGAGATGCCGGTCACCATGATCCGCCTCAACCTCGTCAAGGGCCTTGGCCCCGTGATGCAGATCGCCGAGGGCTGGACGGTTCATCTGCCGGAGGAAGTCACCGATGTGCTGATGGAGCGTACCAACCCCACCTGGCCCTGCACGTGGTTTGTTCCGCGTTGCGACAGCCGCGAGGGTAGCCCCTTCTGCACCGCCTACGACGTGATGAACAACTGGGGTGCCAACCACGGCGCGATCAGCTACGGTCACATCGGTGCTGACCTGATCACCCTTTGCTCCATGCTTCGCATTCCCGTTTGTATGCACAACGTGCCGGAGTCCGACATCTTCCGCCCTGCCGCATGGGGAGCATTCGGTATGGATAAGGAGGGGCAGGACTATCGCGCCTGTGCGACCTACGGTCCCCTTTATAAGAAATAAAGGCCGCACGGCGGCAGAAAGTGACAGTTACGCCTATGCTGAAAGGAATTTCTCCGATCCTGTCCCCCGTACTCCTGAAGGTGCTTTGCGAAATGGGTCATGGGGATTATCTGGTCCTGGCAGATGCCAATTTCCCTGTGGAATCGATCGGCAAGGATGCCGTCATCGTTCGTGCGGACGGCATCGGGATCCCGGATCTTTTGCGTGCGATGTTGCCGCTTTTTCCGCTTGATACCTACGTGGCAGAGCCGGTACAGCTGATGCAGGCAGTGCCGGGTGATCCTGTCGAGACTCCGATCTGGGATGAATACCGTGCCATCGTGAAGGAGTTTGATGGTCGCGGCGCGGATGTCATTGGGGAAACGGAGAGATTTGCGTTTTACGAAAAGGCTCGTGGCGCCTATGCGATCATCGCAACGGGCGAGCGCGCGGTTTACGGAAATATCATTTTACAGAAAGGCGTTGTAACAGTATGAAAAACCCTACCTATTACTTGGCTATCGACTTCGGCGCATCCAGCGGCAGACACATTCTCGGCCATCTCGAGGACGGCGAGATGAAGCTGGAAGAGGTCTATCGCTTTGAAAACGGCGTGTCCGAGAAAAACGGACACCTGTGCTGGGACTTCGATCACCTTTGGAATGAGGTGCTCGCCGGCCTGCGCCGTTGCCGCGAGATCGGCAAGATTCCTTCGTACATGGGCATTGATACCTGGGGCGTGGACTTCGTCTTGCTTGACGGTGAGGATCGTGTCCTCGGCGACACCGTTGCTTACCGCGACTCCCGCACCGACGGCATGGCAGAGGTCGTCTACAAAAAGATCAGTGCCGAGGAGCTGTTCCGTCGCACGGGTGTGGTCTATCAGCCCTTCAACACGCTCTATCAGCTGGTTGCTCTGCGTGAGCAGGAGCCTGCGCTCCTTGCCGAGGCCAAGAGCCTGCTCCTTGTGCCCGCCTACTTTAACTTCCTGCTCACGGGCGAGAAGCTGAATGAGTATACCATGGCCTCGACTTCGCAGCTGGTGGATGCCGAAACGAGAAATTGGGATTACGAGCTGCTTGGTAAGCTCAACCTGCCTGCCGAGATTTTTGGGGATATGCACATGCCCGGGGAGCTGGTGGGCACCTTCACAAAAGAGGTGCGTGAGGCTGTCGGCTTTGATTGCCGCGTGCTTCTGCCCGCCTGTCACGATACCGCATCGGCCGTGGCTGCCGTGCCTTGTGAGGAAGATTTCTTCGCTTACATCAGCTCGGGCACCTGGTCGCTCTTCGGTACCGAGCTGCGCGAGGCTAACACCCTGCGCGAGAGCTTTGAGGCAGGCTTTACCAATGAGGGCGGCTACGAGGGTCGCTATCGCTTCCTCAAAAACATCATGGGCCTTTGGATGATCCAGTCTGCCCGCCGTGAGTGGAAGGCAGAGGGCAAGGACCTTTCTTTTGCCGAGATCTGTGCCGAGGCAAGCAAGTGTGACGACTTCGCCGCCCGCGTGGCGGTCGAGGATAACCGCTTCCTCGCGCCCGACAGTATGATCGCCGAGGTGCAGGCGGCCTGCCGCGAGACGGGCGGACCCGTGCCCGAAACGGTCGGGGAGATCGCCGCTGTCATCTATCATAGCCTCGCAGATTGCTACGCACGCACGATGGAGCAGATGGAAAGCATCACGGGCGAGCATTTTGAGGCACTCTGCATCGTCGGCGGCGGTAGCCAGGCCGACTACCTAAACGAGCTGACCGCCAAAGCAGTCGGTCGCCCCGTATTGGCAGGTCCTTCGGAAGCGACCGCCATCGGTAACCTTGCCGTGCAGATGATCGCCTCGGGCGAGATCGAGAATCTTCTCGAAGCCCGTCACCTCATCAAAAAGTCCTTCGCCGTCAAGCGCATTGAGGCGTAAAAACCAAAAAAAGAGCACCCCGTGTGTCGCTTTGCGACACACGGGGTGCTTCTTTTAAGAAGAAAGACTTTTTAATGCAAAATCAAGACTGGATAACACATTGCCGATTTCCACGGCTAGTTCCTTGTTAACGTGCAAAGAAAAGGTTATGCGATCGGTCGAAATGCCGGTTTCGTTGATAAAACCGTAACATTGGGTATGTCATTTCGTTGGATGAAAATTAACAATAGGCACTGATTGCGATTTTTGATGGTGCTTGCTATGAGCAAGCTGATGGCTGAGGGCAAAATTAACAATGTGAGCAAAAGCAATGGAAAAAACAGAAAATATGCGCGGAATAAAAAGAGAAGCAAATAAAGTATAGCAAGAATAACGATAATGATCGTGGAAACAATAGGAAAATTTTGATTATCGTGAATATACGTAGAAGATATATTTGCAATCCATCGAAAAGGGATGGCCTTTGGTCGGTTGATCCCATCCTTGCTGGGGCTTGAAAAAACAATTCGCTTGTCTGTTATAAAGAGTTGTTCGCTATGTGTTGTTTCATAATGCTGTTTTATTGTTTCATCGGCTAACAATGTTAACTCCATAATACACAATTCCTTTAATAAAAATCCACATATCTAATGTATACATTATATTATGCCGATGTCTATCATGTCAAGAGACTTTCGGTATATAATTTATACATTAGATAATGCGGGGGTGTACAATGCGATTAAGGATACTGGATATATTGAAGAAAAAGGGAAAGACGAAATATTGGCTTTATAGCCAGCTTGGCCTTAGTTATCAGAACTTTAATAAAATCGTCAACAACGAAACAAGTGGCATCAAATTTGAAAATCTGCAAGCCCTCTGCGATATTTTGGAATGCACGCCGAATGACCTTTTTGAAGAGTATTATCAGAAATAAGAACATCCCCGTGTGTCGTTTCGCGCCACACGGGGATGCTTGTATCTCAATGTTTTATTCCAGCCACGTTTTCGTGACGGCTACGTCCACCGTTAGGGGGACAGACAGGTCTGCCGCCGCGCCCATTTCCTCGGAAAGGATCAGGGCCACGCGCTCAGCGACCGACTTGTGCGCTTCTACAATTAGCTCGTCGTGTACCTGCATCACAAGGCGGGCGTCCAGCCCCTCGGCTTTCAGGCGGCGATCCACGCGGAGCATGGCGATCTTCATGATATCCGCGGCGGTGCCCTGGATCGGGCTGTTCATGGCCACGCGTTCGCCAAACTTGCGGGTCATCTTGTTCTGCACACGCAGCTCGGGGATCGAGCGGCGGCGACCGTACAGGGTGGTGGAGTAGCCCTTTTCGTAGGCAGCCTCGACAACCGCGTCAAGATAGGCGGCGATGCCGGGATAGGTGGCGAAATAGGAGTCAATATACGCTTTGGCGGCGGCGGTCGAGATGCCGAGATCGCCTGCCAGCGAGAACGCGCCGATGCCGTACACGATGCCGAAGTTTACCGCCTTCGCCTGGCGGCGAAGCTCCGGTGTCACCTCGTCCTTTTCCACACCGAATACCGCGGCGGCGGTGGCGGTGTGGATGTCCTCACCCGAACGGAAGGCCTCGATCATCCTCTCGTCCCCTGCCATGTGGGCAAGAAGCCGCAGCTCGATCTGCGAATAGTCCGCGTCCACGAGCAGGTATTCCTCGTTTTCGGGAATGAAGAAGCGGCGCATCTCCCGCCCAAGCTCGGTGCGAATGGGAATGTTCTGTAAATTCGGCTCGGCCGAGGACAGTCGCCCCGTCGCGGTGAGTGCCTGCTTGAAATCGGTGTGGATGCGGTCGGCCTCGTCCGCCGCGTGAAGAAGGCCAACGGCGTAGGTTGCGTAGAGCTTGGCAATCTGACGGTAGTCGAGGATCTCCCCCACGATGGGGTGAATGCGGCGCAGGCGGTTCAGCGTTTCCACGTCGGTGGAATAGCCCGTTTTGGTCTTTTTCTCGGTAGGAAGTCCCAGCTTTTCAAACAAGATCACGCCAAGTTGCTTTGGCGAGTTGATGTTGAACTCCTCGCCCGCGAGGTAATAGATACGCTCGGTCAGGGCGTGCATCGCCTTTTCTAACTGCTCTCGGAAGGCCTCCAGACCTGTACGGTCGATCTTAAAGCCCGTCGTTTCCATTTCGGCAAGCAGCATCGCAAGCGGCAGCTCGATCTTTTGCAAGAGGGTGGTCGCACCGCCTTCCTCAACACGCGCGGCAAGCGTGTCGCGCAATGCGGGGAGCAGATGCGCGCATGGCTCTCCCTCACTGACTGTTGCGGACAGATAGGCGGTCAGCAGGGCAGGGAGCGCAGGCGTGCCACCTGCCGCGTCCACCGCATAGGCATACAGCATCACGTCCTGCGGAATACCGCCAAGCGGCACGCCGAGTGCATGCAGGGTGTGGTACAGAGCCTTGGCATCGTAGGTGATGACCGTGCGGCTCCCGTCAAACAGGGGTGCAAGCTCCCGAGCATCTCCCGTAAAGGTGACGTGACAGCCGCCTACCGAAAGATGCCAACCGTTTTCGTCGGTAGTGACCGCCACTTCGCCCGTCATGGCCAGAATGGTCTTCGCATCCGCGGGGGCGTAATCGGTCTTTTCGCAGGGGCAGGCCTCTCTCTGTTCCTCGGCCTTGTCGGGGGTGTCCAGCTCAAGCTTGCGGATCAATCCCGAAAATTCCAGCTCGACAAACTTTTCACGCAGGGCAGGACGATCAATGCCGTGATAGGCAAGGTCGGAAAGCGACTTGTCGATGGGCGCGTCGCGCAGGATGGTGACCAATTTTTTGGAAAGGTAGGCCAGCTCACGTCCGGCTTCCAGCTTGGCTCGCAGACCTTTGGTGATATCGGGCGCGTCGAGGTTCTCGTAGACCGTATCAAGGGACCCGTGTGTCGCAATCAGGCGAAAAGCGGTCTTCTCGCCCACCCCGGGAACACCGGGAATGTTGTCAGAGGAGTCGCCCATCAGAGCCTTGACATCCACGAACTGCTCCGGCTCCACGCCGTACTTCGCAAAGAAGGCGTCGCGGTCGAACAGGGCAGTTTCGCTGTTGCCTGCGAGAAGAACCGACACGCGCGGCGAGATCAGCTGCAACAGATCTCGGTCGCCCGAAAGAATATAGACGTGCAGATCAGGGTCGGACTCGGTCATCGCGGATACCGTGCCAAGGATGTCGTCCGCCTCGTAGCCGGGTAGCTCCAGGCGGCAAAAGCCCATGCGCTCCGCGCAGTATTTCGCATCGTCCAGCTGGGCGTGCAGTTCCTCGGGCATACCGTGGCGGTTTGCCTTGTATGCGTCGTACAGTTCCTTGCGGAAGGTAGGGGCGTGCACGTCAAAGGCGATGGCAGCGTAATCGGGTGACAGGTGGGAAAGCTCGCGGTGAAGCACATTCACCAATCCGAAAATGGCATTGGTGAAGCGACCGTTCTTGTCTGTGAGCGCGCGGATGCCGAAAAACGCGCGGTTGAGGATGCTGTTGCCATCGATGATCAAAAGCTTTTTCATATTCGTTCCTCTTAAAATCGGGAGGGTGCGTTCCCTCCCGATCGTTTTAGTTTTCTGTTTCTTCAGTGCCGGATTCTTCCTTGACTATCTCTCCTTCGTCTGTTTCCTCGTCCTCTGCATCAGCCGTCTCAATCTCCTCCTCGCCGTCCTGTAGGAAAACGCGGATCAGCGGATGGGTCACAGGCAACTCGCGCGGTAGCATCTGCAACAGACGCGCAAGAAGGTACAGACCGAACGCGAGCAGTACGAAATCATAAACGATCGACAGCACCAGCTCCTTGCCTCGCAGGATTGCATACAGGATGTTCGGAACGGAAGCGGTCAGCGAAAGGATCAAACCGAACGAGGTCAAGAGATATTGCAGGAGAGGAGCTCCCCGACCGAAAAGGCCACGGCATTCCCCGAGCGCATAGCAGGCAAGAATCGAGAAGGCAAAGAGCGAAAGGAGCTTGGTGGGGGAATTCATCTGCGAGCTCATATCAAAATACAGGATCAGCGCAACCATCAGGCAGAAGAAGGAGAAGGAGAGCCCCAGCATGCCGCGTGCGGTGGTCTGCGGCGATACGGGGACCAAAAAGCAACCGAAATAGACGGCTGCCGCACAGGCCAGCAGGGCAGAAAGCAGCATCAGTGTCCCGACAAAGCCTGTGGTTTGGGTAAAGGCGATGACCGTGAAGATTGCATACACGGCAAGCGATACCGTAGAGAGACCTGCGGAAAAGAGCACGCTCAATGTTCCCGCGTAGGACGGGGTGGACAGCTCGCGTCGCAAAACGATTGCAAATGCAAGAAACACAACAAGTGCGACCGCAAGGATCACGGTGACGGCCGTGTGTGCGGGAGCGGAGTTCGCAAAATACCCGCGTCCCTGTTCGTACTCCGTAAACAGGGACACGCTTTGTAAAATCACAGTGATAAGCGCAAGAATAGGTGCGGCGGCAACCGCCGGAATGAGCCAATGCTTTTTCTGTATCTTCATGCACAAGTACCTCGTGAGAAAAGTCTTTCCTATATTGTAGCGCAAACTTGTTAACAAAATGTATACAATTTACCATTTATGAGAATTTTTTTTGCCGCATGCGGCAAAAAACCGTCTTTTTCCCGGATCGCCCATGGAAAACGTGTCGGAAAGCTTGGCGAAAAGGGTCTCGGAAATGAAAGGTTTCCTTCCTTATTTAATTATATAAGGGGGGGAGGAGAGGGTGGCATGATAGCAAAAAACATCAAAAAGAACAAAAAAATTAGGAAAATTCGGGTTGCTTGTTCGTAGTAGGCTACGAAAAAACACCCAAAAACGCCTTCTTTTAGTCATTATTAGTTCGTTTTTATGCAACTTGTATAAAAACACCCCCAAAATGTTGGAAAAATTTCTACATATAAAACGCAAAAAAATGAATATTTCTCTTGCAAAAGCAGGAAAAATCCTGTATAATAGAAAGGCTTGATATGCGATGAAGCGAGAGGTTGCCGCTTTTTGGCGGGTAATTTTCGTGGAGTATGTCCGATAACCGGGCGACAGCAAGATTTTCGGGCTCCTTTTCTTGGGGGCTGCGAACCCGTGCTTTCCCATCCGGGCTTATCTGTGCGGCAGATATTCCCCGGTTTTTGTCAGGGCGAAAAAGAAACGCCCGGCACGGTGTGAACATGCTGAACCCCCAAGCACAAGCAAAATTTAAGAAGGAGGCAAAAATCATGGCAGCAAAAGAGAAAATCAGAGTAAGACTGAAGAGCTTTGACCACACCCTCGTCGATGCCGCAGCGGAGAAGGTCGTGGAAATTGCGAAAAGAAACGGCAGTGCCGTTTCGGGTCCCGTTCCGCTTCCTACGGAAAAAGAGATCGTAACCATTCTGCGTGCCGTCCACAAGTACAAGGACAGCCGTGAACAGTTCGAGACCCGGACCCACAAGAGACTGATCGACATTCTGAATCCCACGCAGAAGACCATCGAGGCTCTGATGAGCATCGAGCTTCCCGCCGGCGTACAGATTGAGATCAAAGCGTGACCTTGCGGTAAGCCGCCGCGACCTCACGGTCAAGTTGACGTCACCGCGAAAACGGTAATCCAAAACGTCAACCAATAACCAAATGGAGGAAAAACCATGAAAAAAGGCATTATCGGAAAGAAGTTGGGTATGACCCAGATCTTTGATGAGAAGGGCAACGTGATCCCTGTAACCCTCATCGAAGCAGGCCCCTGTGCAGTGGCACAGAAGAAGACCGTTGAAACCGACGGTTACGAAGCCATTCAGCTCGCTTACTGCGACGCGAAGGCGAAGCACGTAAACAAAGCGGAGGCCGGCCATTTTAAGAAGGCAGGCATCGGTGCCAAGAAGTATCTGAAGGAATTCCGCATCGCGGATTGCACCGCCAACGTAGGTGACGTTATATCCGTCGATACCTTCGCCGCAGGCGAGAAGGTCGACATCACCGGTATAACCAAGGGCCACGGTTACACGGGCGCGATCAAGAGATGGAATCATCATATGCTGGGCGCAACCCACGGCGTGGGCCCCATCCACCGTCAGGTCGGTTCCATGGGTGCAAACTCCACCCCGTCCCGCGTTTACAAGAACAAGAAGATGGCTGGTCAGTACGGTAACGAACAGGTAACGGTTCTGAACCTCGCCGTCGTCAAGATCGATGCAGAAAAGAACCTGATCGCAGTGAAGGGCGCCGTTCCCGGTGCAAAGGGCGGCATCGTCTTCATCCGCGACTCGGTAAAAGCATAACGGAAGGAGGAAAAAACAATGCCTAATATGAAAGTTGTAGATATGGCGGGCAAGGAAGTCGGCACGATGGAACTGTCCGAGACTGTATTCGGCGCAAACGTAAACAGTGCCGTCCTCCATACCGCTGTTAAAGCATATCTTGCCAACCAGAGACAGGGCACGCAGTCCACTCTGACCCGTACCGAGGTTTCCGGCGGCGGTAAGAAGCCGTGGAAGCAGAAGGGTACCGGCCGTGCAAGACAGGGCTCTACCCGCGCTCCCCAGTGGACGCACGGTGGTGTAGCACTCGGCCCGAAGCCCCGTTGCTACCGCATCACCATGAACAAGAAGGAGAAGCAGGCAGCTCTCTTCGGCGCTATGTCCGCCAAGGTTGCTGAGAACGAGATGATCGTGGTCGACGCGATCTCCGCTACCTCTTACAAGACCAAGGCAATGGTCGCTATGCTGAACGCCCTGGGCGCCGAGAAAAAGGCCCTGATCGTTCTGCCCGCCGTTGATCCCGTGGTTGTCAAGAGCTGCGCCAACATCCCCGGCGTGAAGACCACCGTCTATAACGCCGTGAACGTGTACGACATCCTCAACTGCGATAAGTTCATCGTAGCCAAGGAGGCCGTTGAGAAAATCGAGGAGGTATATGCGAAATGATGAAGTCTGCTGATACCATCATCGTAAAGCCGGTCATCACCGAAAGAAGCATGGACGGCGTTGCAAACAAGCGCTACACCTTCGAGGTAATGGACAGCGCAACGAAGCCCGAGATCGCTCACGCTGTTGAGGAAATGTTCGGCGTTAAGGTTAAGAGCGTCAACACCATCAACATGAAAA
Source organism: Clostridia bacterium (assembly GCA_017464805.1). Classification (GTDB taxonomy): domain Bacteria; phylum Bacillota; class Clostridia; order Oscillospirales; family CAG-272; genus UBA1740. Next base: position 27,432 of record JAFTYE010000015.1, read on the forward strand.
AGAAGCCGAAGCGCATGGGTGTTCACACCGGTTACAAGAGCGCGTGGAAGAAAGCGGTCGTAACCCTCACTGCTGATTCAAAGACCATCGCGTTCTTTGACAGTATGAACTAAGTTGGGAGGATATGAAGAATGCCAACCATGAAGTATAAGCCGACAACGCCCTCGCGCCGTCACATGATCACCCCCTCCTTCGAGGAGCTGACCAAGTTCGAGCCCGAGAAGTCGCTGCTCGCCAAAAAGAAAAAGCACGCAGGCCGTAACAGCTACGGCAAGATCACCGTTCGTCATCACGGCGGCGGTAACAAGCTGAAGTACAGAATCATCGACTTTAAGCGTCAGGATACCGAGGCCGCAAAGGTCATCGGCGTTGAGTACGACCCCAACCGTACCGCATACATTGCTCTGCTCGAGAACGAGAGCGGCAAGAAGAGCTACGTTGTGGCTCCTGTAGGCGTTACCGACGGTGATGTCCTCTACTCCGGCGCAGACGCGGATATCAAGCCCGGCAACACCCTGCCGATCGCCAACATCCCCGTCGGTACTATTATCCACAATATTGAGCTTTACCCCGGTAAGGGCGCACAGCTCGTTCGTTCTGCCGGCGCAGCTGCACAGCTGATGGCAAAAGAGAACGGTGTCGCTCAAGTAAGACTTCCTTCCGGTGAAGTTCGTATCGTTCGTCTGGACTGCAAGGCTACGATCGGTCAGGTCGGTAACGTCGAGCACGATACCATCAAGATCGGTAAAGCCGGTAAGACCCGTCACATGGGTATCCGCCCGACCGTCCGCGGCTCGGTCATGAACCCCTGCGATCACCCCCATGGTGGTGGTGAGGGTCGTGCACCTATCGGTCGTCCCGGCCCGGTTACCCCTTGGGGTAAGCCTGCTCTGGGTTATAAGACCAGAAGCAAAAAGGCAAGAACGAACAAGTTCATCGTAAAGCGTAGAAACGCGAAGTAAGGAGGAGCATTCATGAGCAGAAGCCTGAAGAAAGCACCTTATGTTGAAGAAAAGCTCTTCAACAGAGTCGTTGCTATGAACGAAAAGGGTGAAAAGAAGGTCCTCAAGACCTGGTCTCGCTCGTCCACCATCTTCCCGGAGTTTGTCGGTCATACGATCGCCGTTCACGACGGCAGAAAGCATGTTCCGGTATACGTCGTAGAGGATATGGTCGGCCACAAGCTGGGCGAGTTCGCACCCACGCGTACCTTCAAGGGACATGCCGGTTCGAAAACCTCGAACAACGGTAAATAATAGAGGAGGCAAAGCCTGATATTATGGAAGCAGCAAAGGCACATCTTAAATATGTGAGAATCTCTCCCCGCAAGGTTAAGATCGTTCTCGACTTGATCCGTGGGAAAGATACCGATACTGCGATGGCTATTCTGAAGAATACCCATAAGGCTGCATCGGAATATCTCATTAAGCTCTTAAAAAGCGCAGTAGCGAATGCAGAGCATAACTTCAACATGGACGCATCCAACCTGTATGTGTCGGAATGCTTTGTTTGCCCCGGCCCCACTCTGAAGAGAGTTCAGCCGCGCGCACAGGGCAGAGCGTTCAGCATTTTGAAGAGAACCAGCCACGTAACGCTGGTCGTGAAAGAAAAGAATTCGGAGAAGGAGGCTGTTTAATCATGGGACAGAAAGTTCATCCCCACGGTCTGCGCGTTGGCGTGATCAGTGGTTGGGATTCCAGATGGTTCGTATCGGATGAGAAATTCGGTGATACCCTGGTGTCCGATGTAAAGGTAAGAAAGTACCTCAAAGAGAAGTTGCAGGCAGCCGGCGTTCCGAAGATCGAGATCGAGCGTGACAACGCCCGCGTAAGAGTGTTCATCCACTGTGCGAAGCCCGGCATGGTAATTGGCCGCGGCGGTGCAGAGATCGAGAAGCTCCGCGTTGAGCTGGAGACCATTGTCGGTGCTCCTGTTGTTGTCAACGTTGTAGAGATTAAGACCCCCGACCTGAATGCACAGCTCGTTGCCGAGAGCATTTGCGCACAGCTGGAGAAGAGAACCTCCTTCCGCCGCGCTATGAAGCTCGCCATCGGCAGAACCATGCGCCTCGGCGCAAAGGGTATCAAGGTTTCCTGCGGCGGCCGTCTTGGTGGCGCGGAGATCGCCCGTACCGAGCACTATCATGAGGGTACCATTCCGCTTCAAACCCTCAGAGCCGACATCGACTACGGCTTCTTTGAAGCACAGACCACCTACGGCAAGATCGGCGTAAAGGTTTGGATCTACAAGGGTGAGGTGCTGAACGACAGCAATGCTCCTCGCTTTGAGCGCCAGGAACGCCGTCCCCGCCGTAACAACGACCGCCGCGACGGTAACCGTCCCGCCGGCCGCCGTTTCGGTGACAGAAACAAGGCAGAGGGAGGTAACAAGTAATGTTAATGCCGAAGAGAGTTAAGTTCCGCCGGCAGCAGCGCGGCAGACTTAAGGGCAAGGCAATGCGCGGCAACACCATCACCAATGGTGAATACGCACTTGTTGCAACCGAGCCTGCATGGATCACCAGTAACCAGATCGAGGCTGCCCGTATCGCTATGACGCGTTACACCAAGCGTGGCGGTCAGGTTTGGATCAAGATTTTCCCGGATAAGCCCGTAACCGAGAAGCCGGCCGAGACTCGAATGGGTTCCGGTAAGGGCTCGCCCGAATATTGGGTAGCCGTGGTAAAGCCCGGTCGCGTTATGTTTGAGATGGCAGGTGTGGATGAGGCCGTTGCAAGAGAGGCTATGCGTCTTGCAGGCCACAAGCTGCCTATCAAGTGTAAGTTTATGACCAAGGCTGACAGCGACAAAATTGTTGAAATGGAGGGTTAAGCAGTGAAAGCACAGGAACTCAGACAGCTTTCGGCAGAGCAACTGAACGAAAAGCTGAAAGAATTGAAGCATGAACTTTTTAATCTCCGTTTCCAGCACGCCATCAACCAGCTTGAAAACCCGCACAAGATCGGCGAAGTGAAGCACGATATCGCTCGTGTGATGACCGTTCTTGCCGAGAAGAATGCGTAAGGGGAGGAAAAGAACATGACTGAAACGAGAGCACTCAGAAAGGTGAGAGTCGGTAAGGTCGTCAGCGACAAGATGGATAAGACCATCGTTGTTGCCATCGAGGACAACGTCCGCCACCCCAAGTACGGTAAGATCATCAAGCGCACCGTGAAGATCAGTGCACATGACGAGCTGAACCAGTGCGGTATCGGAGACAAAGTATCCGTTATGGAGACAAGACCCCTGTCCAAGACCAAGAGATGGCGTCTTGTCGAGATCGTCGAAAAGGCAAAATAATCACACATTTCAGTAGGTAGGTCAAAAAGCTTACCGAAAAAGGAGGAAAGCATAAGTGATTCAGCAACAATCGTTAATGAAAGTCGCCGATAATACCGGCGCAAAAGAGCTGATGTGCATCCGTGTGCTCGGTGGTTCCGGCCGCCGTTATGCCAACATCGGCGATATCGTGGTTGCAGCCGTGAAAAAGGCTGCCCCCGGCGGCGTTGTGAAGAAGGGTGCAGTCGTCAAGGCTGTTATCGTCCGCTCTGTAAAGGGTCTTCGCCGTGCAGATGGCTCCTACATCAAGTTTGATGAGAACGCAGCCGTTGTAATTAAAGAGGATAAGACCCCCGTGGGTACCCGTATCTTTGGCCCTGTGGCAAGAGAGCTCCGCGACCATGATTTCACGAAGATCATGTCCCTGGCTCCTGAAGTTCTGTAAGAGGAGGTAGACGAAAATGAAGAGTCTTCATGTAAAAAAGGGCGACACCGTTATCGTTATCTCCGGCGACGACAGAAAGAACGATAAGGGCGAAAACACCATCGCCAAGGTTATCGCAACCTCTCCCGAGGAGGGCAAGGTCATTGTAGAGGGCGTCAACGTCGTTTCTAAGCACCAGAAGGCCCGTAAGCAGGGAGAGACTGGCGGCATCATCAAGGTCGAGGGTGCCTTCTACGCTTCCAAGGTTCAGTTGGTCTGCACCAACTCGTCCTGCGAAAAGTACAACAAAGCGATCCGCGCCAAGGCTTCCTTCAAGGAAGGCAAGAATGGTAAGCAGGTCAAAGTTCGCGTTTGCCCCAAGTGCGGCAAAGAAATCTAAGGGAGGTAACGAACATGTCCAGATTCAGTGAACTGTATAAGAACGAAGTTGCCCCCGCATTGATGGCAAAGTTTAACTACAAGAGCCCGATGCAGATTCCGAAGTTCGATAAGATCGTTATCAACGTCGGCGCAGGCGACGCAAAAGAAAATTCCAAGGTGATCGACGAGGTCATTGAGGAGCTCAGCCTTATCTCCGGTCAGCGCGCAGTTCCGACCTATGCCAAGAAGTCGGTTGCAAACTTCAAGCTGAGAGAAGGCATGAAGATCGGCGCGAAGGTTACCCTCCGCGGCGAGCGCATGTACGAATTCATGGATCGTCTTTTTAGCTTCGCGCTCCCTCGTGTGCGTGACTTTAAGGGCATCAACCCCAACGCTTTTGACGGCCGTGGCAACTACTCCCTCGGTCTGAAGGAGCAGCTGATCTTCCCTGAGATCGAGTACGATAAGGTTGAGAAGATCCGCGGCATGGATATCGTTTTCGTAACGACCGCCAACACCGATGAAGAAGCAAGAGAGCTGCTCACTAAGATGGGCGCGCCCTTTGCGAAATAATGGGAAGGAAGACGTAACATGGCTAAGAAATCTATGGTTCTCAAGCAGCAGGCTACCCCCAAATTCTCTACCCGTGCTTACAACCGGTGCAAGATCTGTGGTCGCCCCCATGCTTATCTCCGTAAATACGGAATCTGCCGTATCTGCTTCCGCGGCCTTGCATACAAGGGCGAGATCCCGGGCGTCAGAAAGGCTTCTTGGTAATCTAACATTCTCTATCTGCCGGCAGGAAAGAATTTCTTTTACCACCGGACAGGCGGCCGCCCGTTGGGCGGCAGCAAGATAACATGAACTTGCATACAGGAGGATAATAACATGCAAATTTCAGATGTCATTGCAGACATGCTCACCAGAATCAGAAATGCAAACGACGCAAAGCACGCGACCGTTGACATTCCTGCTTCCAACATGAAAAAGGCCATCGCCGACATTCTGCTCGCCGAGGGCTACATCAAGAATTTCCAAATCGTAGAGGACGGCAAGCAGGGGATCATCCGCATCACCCTGAAGTACACCGCCGGTAAGCAGAAGGTCATTCACGGACTGCGCCGCGTTTCCAAGCCCGGCCTGCGTATCTACACCAACTGCGAGGATATGCCCAAGGTCATGAACGGCCTCGGCATCGCCATCGTTTCCACGTCCAAGGGTATCATGACCGACAAGAGCGCACGCGCTGCCAACGTTGGCGGCGAGGTCCTCGCGTTCGTCTGGTAAGAATAGGAGGTATAGAATAATGTCTAGAATTGGTAGAGCTCCTATTAACGTGCCCGCAAACGTAACCGTTACCGTTGCTGCAGGCAACGAGGTTACCGTAAAGGGCCCCCTCGGCACCCTGTCCCACACCTTTGCCGACTGCGTTTCCTTCGCACAGGAAGGTGCTGTCTTGACCGTATCCCGCGCAAGCGACGAGGCAGAGCATCGTGCCCTGCACGGTCTGTCCCGCACCCTGCTGAACAACATGGTCGTGGGCGTCACCACCGGTTATGCCAAGACCCTCCAGATCAACGGTGTTGGTTACAGAGCAGAGAAGCAGGGCAAGCGCCTTGTGCTTTCTCTCGGTTACTCCCACCCCGTTTACTTTGAGGAAGGCAACGGCATCACCTTTGAGTTGCCCGACAATACCACTATCGTGGTAAAGGGCATTGACAAGCAGGTCGTTGGCCAGATTGCTGCCGAGATCCGCGCTAAGAGACCGCCGGAACCCTACCTTGGTAAGGGTATCCGCTACGTTGGCGAAAAGATCCGCCGCAAGGCCGGTAAGACCGGTAAATAATGAAAGGAGTGCAGACAAATGGTTAAGAGAATCGATAGCAATGCACAGCGTCTTAAAAGACACAAGAGAGTCAGGGCGAAGATCTCCGGCACTCCCGAAATGCCCCGTCTTGCTGTATATCGTTCCAATGCGAACATCTATGCACAGATCATTGATGACGTTGCCGGCGTAACGCTTTGTGCAGCTGCCAGCAATGAAAAGGGCTTCGAAGGCATCGGCTCCAACAAGGAAGCTGCCAAGAAGGTCGGTCTTGCGCTCGCAGAGCGCGCTCTCGCAAAGGGCATCACCGCAGTTGTGTTTGACCGCGGCGGTTATGTCTATCACGGTCGTGTATCGGAGCTGGCTGCAGGTGCCCGCGAGGGCGGCCTGAAGTTCTGATTCCGGTTTATACACGGTTTCAAAACTTTTTTGAAATTTTAAGGAGTAAGACAAATGGCAAAGAATTTTGATCCCGCCACCCTGGATCTGCAGGAAAAGCTGGTTGCTCTCAACCGCGTTTCCAAGACCGTTAAGGGTGGTCGTATCGCTCGCTTTGCGGCTATCATGGTTGTCGGCGACGGCAATGGTCATGTAGGCTATGGTCTCGGCAAGGCTGCTGAGGTTCCGGACGCTATTCGCAAGGGTATCGAGGATGCAAAGAAAAACATGATCGAGGTTTCCCTGAAGGGTACCACGATTCCTCACGAGGTTCTCTCCGAGTTCGGTGCAGGTAAGGTTCTGCTGAAGCCCGCTCCCGAAGGTACCGGTATCATCGCAGGCCAGACGGTTCGTGCCGTTCTCGAGCTTGCGGGTATCAAGAACATTCGTGCAAAGAGCCTTCGCTCGAGCAACCCTACGAACGTGGTAAAGGCCACCTTCGAGGGTCTGCGTATGCTTCGTACGGCTGAAGAAGTTGCTGCTCTGCGCGGTATCAGCGTAGACGCTGTGAAGGGTTAAGGAGGTCGGAACGATGGAAAAGGTTAAAGTTGTTCTGGTCAAGAGCCTGATCGGTGCTAACCCGAAGCAGAAGGCAACTGCCGCTTCGCTCGGCCTGCGTAAGATCGGCGATGTGAACGTTCACGCGAACGACGCCGTCCTTGCCGGCAAGGTTGCGATTATCCGTCACCTTGTCAAGATTGAAACCGTTTAAGCGGAATACGAATTAAGGAGGAAAAACCCAATGAAGCTCCATGAACTTTCTCCCGCAGAAGGCTCCGTAAAGAACGGCTTCCGCAAGGGAAGAGGCCCCGGTTCCGGTAACGGAAAGACGGCAGGTAAGGGTCACAAGGGTCAGAATGCCCGTTCCGGCGGCGGTGTGCGCCCCGGCTTCGAAGGCGGTCAGCTCCCGCTGTACAGACGCCTGCCCAAGAGAGGCTTTTATAACAAATTCGGCAAGAACTACACTCTTGTCAACGTAGAGACCTTGAACAAAAAGTTCGAGGACGGTGCTGTGGTTGACGCGGCAGCACTGCTTTCTTCCGGTGTTGTGAGCCAGCTTGCTGCTGACGGGATCAAGGTCCTCGGCAGAGGTGAGCTCACCAAAAAACTCACCGTAAAGGCAGCCATCTTTTCGGCAACCGCTAAAGAAAAGATAGAAGCAGCAGGTGGAAAGACTGAGGTGGTATAAATGCTTCAGACTTTGAGGAACGCTTTTAAGGTACCTGAAATCAGAAACAAGCTTTTGTTTGTCGGCCTGATTCTCATTCTCTACCGTATCGGCGCAGTCATGCCTGTTCCGTTTGTAGATTCTGCTCTCATGAACATCTATCTTGAACAACAAGGCAGCGGTTCTATCCTTAACTATCTGAACATTTTGTCCGGTAGTGCGTTCGGCTACGGTACGCTCTTTGCGTTATCCGTATCCCCGTATATCACCTCTTCGATCGTGTTGCAGCTGCTCGACGTTGCTTTCCCGAAGTGGTTTGGCGGTCCTACCGCTGATCCCCAGGAAAAGCGCAAGAAGATGACGGTCTGGACCCGTATCATCACGGTTCTACTTGCCATTATCACCAGCTACGGCTACTACGTCATCATGAAGAACAACGGCGTTCTGGATGCACGCGGTGAGACCGTGCTCGGCGGTATCGTGATCGTTGTTTGCTACTGCGTTGGCGCGGCTCTCATTATGTGGTTGGCCGAGAAGATCGAGGAAAAGGGTATCGGTAACGGTATCTCCCTTATCCTTCTTGCCAACATCCTGTCCGGTGTCAGCGGCACCATCAGCAATTTTATCTACGTGATTGAGGAAGGCTTCCACGATCACGGTGAAGGTATTGAGTGGGGTCACGCAATCCTGAATATCGTTCTTACGGTGCTTTGCTTGGTTATCATGCTGGCGATCATCGTGTTCGTGATCTGGATCACCGGTTCCGAGCGTCGCATCCCCGTCAAGTACGCCAAGCGCGTGGTTGGCCGTAAGATGTACGGCGGTCAGAGTTCGCATCTGCCGCTCAAGATCAACATGTCCGGCGTTATGCCCGTTATCTTCGCAAGCTCGATCATCTCGTTGCCCGCTACCATCATCAGTCTGTGCGGCGCAACCAATCACAGCTTCTGGAAGTACGTGTACGCCATATTCAGTCCGCTCTTCGATCCCAATGCGGAATCGACGACTACCTCGTCGGCAAGCTGGTTGAACCTCATTTATATGCTCATCCTGTTCCTGCTCATTCTCGGGTTCGCTTACTTCTACGTCACGATCAGCTTTGATCCCGTAGAGGTTTCCAACAACCTGCAGAAGCAGGGCGGACAGATTCCCGGTATCCGTCAGGGTACTCCCACGGCAGAATACATCAAGCGTATCCTGTCCAAGGTCACGCTGATGGGCGCCTTCTTCCTCTCCTTTATTGCGATCTTCCCGCCGCTCGTTTCTTGGGTAGCGACGATGGTCGGCAGTGATTTCGCCTTCGCGAGCATCGCGTTCGGCGGTACCTCCCTGCTCATCGTTGTCGGTGTTATTCAGGAGACTGCAAGAGAGATCGAGGCACAGCTTACCATGCGGAACTACAAGGGCTTTTTGAACTGATACACAGGGAGAAAAGAACATGAAAATCATTTTTCTGGGTGCTCCCGGAGCTGGGAAAGGCACGCAAGCAGAAATCGTATCCGAGCGTCTCGGCATTCCCACCATCTCGACCGGTGCCATCATTCGTGGCGCGATCAAAAGCGGTACGGAAATGGGACTTGCCGCCAAAAAGTACACCGATGCAGGTGCACTTGTGCCTGACGAGGTGGTCATCGGCATCATCCGCGAGCGTCTTGCGGAGCCCGATTGCGAGAACGGCTATATTTTAGACGGCTTCCCGCGCACGGTTCCTCAAGCAGAGGCTCTTGACGTCATGGGCGTGAAGATGGATGCCGTGATCAGCTTGGAGGTTGCGGACGATAAGATCGTAGAGCGTATGAGCGGCCGTCGCGTTTGTGATAAATGCGGTGCGTCTTATCACGTTCTCTACAATCCGTCGGCAAAGGGTACGACATGCGATAAGTGCGGCAATGAGCTTTCCATCCGTCGCGATGACGCACCCGAGGTGGTCAAAAGCCGCCTGGCAGTTTATCATGAATCGACCGAACCCCTCAAAGATTTCTATGCCAAAAAGGGCGTTCTTCGCTTGGTAGAAGGGCAGGAGAAATTGGAGGATACCACGGCACTGACGCTTGCGGCACTGGAGGCGAGTAAATGATCTCGCTCAAAACGCCCGAGCAGCTTCGCCATATGCGCGAGGCGGGCAAAATAACCGCCGAGGTGCTCCTGTACGCGAAAAGCATCCTGCGGGACGGTATGTCCACGCTGGAGCTGGATCACAAGATCCGCGCGTTTATTGAGCATCACGGCGGCAAGCCCTCCTTCCTCGGCTACGGCGGATTTCCCGGAAGTGCCTGCATCAGCCTCAACGATGAGGTCATCCACGGCATCCCATCAAGCAAACGCATTATCCGCGATGGGGATCTTGTAAAAGTGGATGTTGGTGTCACCTACCGCGGCTATATAGGTGATAGTGCCCGAACCTTCGGGGTCGGGGAAATCAGTGAGCAGGCAAAGCAGTTGATCGAGGCAACGCGCGACTCCTTCTTCAAAGGAATGGAGGCCGCCGTTTCGGGCAATCGCATCGGGGATATCGGCCATGCAGTGGAATCTCGCGTCACCGCCGCAGGCTATTCGGTGGTGCGACAGTACGTGGGTCATGGCGTAGGCCGTGAGCTGCATGAGGAGCCTGAGGTTCCCAACTACGGCACACCGGGGCGAGGCGCACGCCTGTATCCCGGTATGACGTTGGCAATCGAGCCGATGGTCAACGTAGGCAAGGCAGAAGTACGTGTCCTCTCGGACGGATGGACAGTCGTCACAAAGGACGGCTCGCTATCCGCACACTACGAGAATACGATCGTCATCACCGATAACGGTCCAATGATTTTAACCGATGCATCCGCAGGCTAAGGAGGAACTATGCCAAAGGACGACGTGATTGAATTTGAAGGCGTAGTTGTGGAGGCTCTCCCCAACACCGTTTTCAAGGTAAAGCTCCCCAATGGGCACATTGTGACTGCCCACATTTCGGGTAAGCTTCGTATGAACTATATCAAGATTCTCCCCGGTGATACCGTAACCGTTGAGGTGTCGGTCTACGACCTGACCAAGGGACGCATCACCTGGAGAAAAAAGTAATTTTATCTTTGAAAGGAAAGGTAAGCACATGAAAGTCAGACCTTCCGTTAAGAAAATCTGTGAAAAGTGCAAGATCATCAAAAGAAAAGGCACAGTCATGGTTATCTGTGAGAATCCCAAGCACAAGCAGAGACAGGGCTGATTTCCTTTCGGGTGACATGCAACGACCGCTGTCAAGGACAGTGAATTATGAAAATAAGGAGTGAAATATCCATATGGCTCGTATAGCAGGTGTTGATATTCCGAACCTCAAGCGTGTAGAGATCGCACTGACCTACATCTACGGAATCGGCCGCAAAAGCGCGCAGGACATCCTGGCAAAGACCGGTATCAATCCCGATACCCGTGCTAAGGATCTGACCGAGCAGGAAGTGGCTCTGCTCCGTGATGAAATCGAGGCAAATTACACTGTGGAGGGTGACCTTCGCCGTAACGTTGCCCTGAACATCAAGAGAATGGTAGAGGTGAACTGCTACCGCGGCATTCGCCATCGTAAAGGCCTGCCGGTAAGAGGTCAACGCACCAAGACCAACGCAAGAACCAGAAAAGGTCCTGCAAAGACCATCGCAAATAAGAAGAAGTAAGGAGGGAGAGTCATGGCTACGCAGAAAGTTGTTAAAAAGCGCCGCGAGCGCAAGAACGTGGAGAAGGGCGCCGCACATATTCGTGCAACCTTCAACAACACCATCGTTACCATCACCGATATGGCCGGTAACGCTATTTCCTGGGCATCTGCCGGCGAGCTCGGCTTCAAGGGCTCGAGAAAGTCTACTCCCTATGCGGCACAGACCGCTGCTGAGCAGGCTGCACGCCTGGCAATCGAACACGGCATGAAGACCGTTGAAGTTTATGTGAAGGGCCCCGGTGCAGGTCGTGAATCTGCCATCCGCGCTCTCGCTACCGCCGGTCTGAACATTACGCTGATTCGGGACGTAACCCCCATTCCGCACAACGGTTGTCGTCCTCCGAAGCGCCGCCGCGTTTAATTTTAGAGGAGGTTAAAGAACTATGGCAAGATATACTGGACCGAGCTGCAAGCTCTGCCGCAGAGAAGGCTGCAAGCTGTTTCTGAAAGGCGAGCGTTGCACCTCCGGTAAATGTGCATTTGATCACAGAAGCACTGCCCCCGGCCAGCACGGCGCAGCCCGTAAGAAGGTCGGTGAATACGGCATGCACATGCGTGAAAAGCAGAAGGCACGTCGTTACTACGGGGTTCTCGAGGGTCAGTTCAAGAGATACTTCGAGATGGCCGAAAAGATGGAAGGCATGACCGGTGCAAACCTGTTCGCCATCCTCGAGTCCCGTCTGGATAACGTTGTTTACAGAATGGGTTTGGCTGCCAGCCGTAAGGAAGCTCGTCAGCTCGTTCTGCACGCGCACTTCACCCTCAACGGTAAAAAGGTAACCATTCCTTCTTTGCTCGTGAAGGCAGGCGATGTGGTCGCTGTGAAGGAGGCATCCCGCGACAGCGAGAAGATCAAGGCTCTCTCCGAGGGTATGGCTACCCACGTAGCTCCCAAGTGGCTTGACGTGAATGCCGCAGACCTCGCTGCAAAGGTGCTGACCGCTCCTACCAGAGAAGACGTCGACTTCCCGTTCACCGAGCAGCTGATCGTCGAGTTCTATTCCAAGTAATGCCCCTCCGTTCGCCGTGCGGCGGCGGAAGGTGCATTGCTTGACGCTCCGATCGGCGAAATACGCAAATGGTACGGTTTTGTGTTCCTTTTAGGAAGCAAGTTTCCCACATTTTCATATTAGGAGGATTCTAAAATGATTGAAATAGAGAAGCCCAATATCACGACCGCCATGCAGAGTGAGGACGGTGCAGAGGGCGAGTTCGTTGTCGAGCCTCTTGAGCGTGGCTACGGCACGACCCTCGGTAACTCCCTGCGTCGTATCCTGCTCAGCTCGCTTCCCGGTTATGCAGCAACCTCGATCAAGATCGATGGCGTGATCCACGAGATCAGCTCGGTTGACGGCGTCAAAGAGGATGTTCCGGAGATCGTTTTGAACGTCAAGGGCATCATCGCCAAGCTGCATACCAACACCCCCAAAACGGTTGTTATCGACGTAACGGGTCCTTGCACCGTTACCGCTGGGGATATCACCCCCGATGCGGACATTGAGATTCTCAATCCCGCAAAGCATATCGCTACGGTAAGCGCCAATTCCCGTTTTTACATGGAGCTGACCTTCGGCAGCGGCCGCGGTTACGTATCGGCTGATAAGAATAAGCAGGCATACGTTTCAACCATCGGCGCAGGCGTCGGTGCTCCCGTCGGTATGATCTTCGTGGATTCCATCTTCACCCCTGTTTACAAGGTGGAGTATAAGGTGGAAAACACCCGTGTCGGCAACATCACCGACTACGATAAGCTCACGATGAAGGTGCTCACCAACGGAACCCTTTCCGCAAAAGAGGCACTTTCGCTCGGCGCCAAGATTCTCAACGAGCATCTCAACCTGTTTGTAGACATGTCCGACGAAGCCAAGAAGGCAGAGATCATGGTCGAACGGGAAGAGACGAAGAAGGAAAAGGTCCTTGAGATGACCATTGAGGAACTTGACCTGTCGGTTCGTAGCTTCAACTGCTTGAAGCGTGCCGGCATTGATAACGTCGAAGATCTGATCAACCGCACCGAGGAAGATATGATCAAGGTCAGAAACCTCGGTAGAAAGTCTCTCGAAGAAGTTATCGGCAAACTCCACTCGCTCGGTCTCGGCCTGAAAAAGTCCGAAGAGTGATTGGGAGAATACGAATAGGAGGTAAAGAATATGCCCGGAACCAGAAAACTCGGCAGAAAAACTGCGCATAGAATGCTTATGCTCAGAGGTCTTGTGACCTACCTGCTTGAAAACGGCAAGATCGAAACGACGCTCACCCGTGCAAAAGAGGTAAGCGCCCTTGCCGATCAGATGATTACCCTTGGTAAGAAAGGCACCCTAGCGGCTCGCCGCGAGGCTCTCGCTTTCATCACAAAAGAAGCGGTCGTAAAGAAGGTTTTTGATCAGCTGGCAACCGTTTACGAAGCAAAGAACGGCGGCTATACGCAGATCTACAAACTTGGCCCGCGTCGCGGCGACGGTGCTGATATGGCCCTGATCCGTCTTGTCCCCGTTGTAGAGGAGAAGAAGGAGGAAGCTCCCGCTCCCAAGGCCAAGAAGGCAACCAAGAAAGCAGCTGCCAAAAAGGAAGCACCCGTAGAGGAGGCTCCCACAGCAGAAGCGGCTCCCGTAGAGGAAGCACCTGCCGAGGCGTAAGCTCACCAAAAAGACTGCAACAGACTTTGTCTGTTGCGGTCTTTTGCTTTTTTGCTTGACTTTGACGCGAAAGTAGTATACAATAGTGATATCAAAACAAGAGGTGTGCTATGCTTCAAAACCTTGTAACGTTTATCCAAGAAAATATGTCCGCGCTTCGCGCCACGCTCAAGGAGCTTTGCCTCATCCCCGCGCCCTCCCTCTTTGAGGACGTGCGCGCGGCCTATTGCAAGGCTTGGCTGGAAGGCATCGGTGCCAAGGGCGTTTATATCGACGAAGCCAAGAACGTGATCTATCCTCATAACTGTGAGGGGAGCTCCGCAATCACGGTGGTGGTCGCCCATACCGATACCGTTTTCCCTGACCGTGAGCCGATGCCCTATCGCGAGGAAAACGGCCGTATTTATTGCCCCGGTGTGGGAGACGATACTGCTTCGCTCGTTGTGATGATGTATGCGGTCAAATATATGCTCGAAAATGATATCCGTCCCGCAGGGGGTATTCTGTTCGTTGCCAACTCCTGCGAGGAGGGGCTTGGCAATCTGCTTGGCACCCGAACGGTGATGCAGGCATACAAGGGGCGTGTGCGGCAGTTTGTTTCGCTCGATTCTCACATTCTGCAAATTGCCGATACCTGCGTCGGATCTCACCGCTATGAGGTCGAGACCTTGACCGAGGGCGGTCATTCTTATCTGGATTTTGGTAACCGCAGTGCCATGCTCTCGCTTGCGGAAATGATCTCGGCCATCTATGCCATCCCGATCCCGCAAAAGGAAGGGAAGAAGACCACCGTCAATGTGGGAATCGTGGAAAGCGGCACGTCGGTCAACACCATTCCGCAGAGTGCCAAAATGCTGTGCGAATACCGCTCGGACGATGTGGAAGCCCTTACCTACATGGAAGGTCAGTTCGCCCGCATCTTTGCCGAGGCCGACTGTGAGCATACCCGCGTGCGTGTGACACGCGTGGGCGATCGCCCCTGTGCGGGCAAGGTGAACGTGGCAGAGCTTGATCGCCTGCGTAACACCTGCCGCACGTTGATCGAGGAGATCACGGGCGGTTCCGTTGAGTTTGAATCCTCTTCTACCGACTGTAACATTCCGCTTTCACTCGGCATCCCCGCCATCTGCATCGGTGTGTATGACGGTGGCGGAACGCACACGAGAGAAGAATACATCGAAGCGGCATCCCTGCCCACTGGTCTGGCGATCGCCGTCAAAGCACTTTGCAAGCTGACAGAGGTGTGATATGAAATTTACCGCAGCAGGAGATGCCATTATCCAGAGAAGAATGCAACAGGATTTTGTTGGAATTTCGGAGATCGCGCCCTTTATTATGCAGGGGGATGCCCGCTTTTTTAACCTGGAAACCACCCTCAACCGCGAGGGCGAGTGCTTTGCCTCACAGTTCAGCGGCGGCACGTGGATCCGCACCAACCCGCAGTGCCTTTCCGATTCGGTCGCCTTTGGCTTCAATATGACAAACGTCAATAACAATCACGCGCTTGACTTTTCCTACGAGGGCTTCTATCGAACGATGGAAGCGGTGAATGAAAGCGGCATGGTACATGCCGGCGTGGGCTATAATCTGGATGAGGCGTCCGTCCCCCGCTATTTGGACACCAAAAACGGCCGTGTGGCCTTGATAAGCGTTTGTTCTACCTTTGAACCGTGTATGATGGCAGGCAAGCAGGCGCGTCGCGTCAAGGGTCGCCCCGGTGTCAACGGCCTGCGTCTTCGGCGCGTGGTGCACGTGGAAGAACAGGATATTGCCATGATCCGCGAGCTTGCCAAAAAGTGCCGTGTGAATGCGGAGATCGAGATCGACCGCGCCGCAGGCTACTTCCCGCCGCTTCCCGAAAATGAAGCGGAATTTGGCAGTATGCGATTTGCCGTCGGAGAACCGGGACTGCACCTTTTCGTGTATGAGGAAGACCTCGACCGTGTGAAAAAGGCCATCTATGAGGCCAAGCTTCAGGCCGATTATATTATGATCTCCCTGCACTCGCACGAGATCGACGGTGCCAATCATGAAGAGATCCCCGCCTTTTTGCGTGAATTTGCCCACGACTGTATCGACGCGGGTGCACACACGGTGGTCGGTCACGGCCCGCACCTCTTGCGCCCAATCGAGGTCTACCGCGATCGCCCGATCTTTTACTCGCTCGGCGACTTCATTCTCCAGCTTTACAACGTCGAGCTGGCCCCCGAGGATTTCTACAACAGCTGGGGTCTTACCTCGGATGCTACCGTGCACGAGCTGCTGAAGACCCGATCCGCTGATTTTACACGCGGACTTATGGAAAAGCGTTGTATGGCCCTCACGGTCGTGCCTTATTGGGAAACCGATGCGGACGGCAAATTGATAAAGCTGCAGCTTTTGCCGATCGAGCTGGATATGACGGGGCACCATGCCGATCGCGGCCTGCCGCGAAAGGCAACGGATCTTGCCTGGTTCAAGGATTATTTCGGGAACATGTGCGCGCCCTACGATATCCGCTTCACCATCCGTGAGGATGATGTGATCGATTGTGCTTGGTAAGGGAGAGTGGGATATGCAGGATGCGCTTTCGTTAGAGGCTATCAAAGAGCAGCTTGGGGAATTGCCTGTTTATCTGTATAAGGAGATCGACTCCACAAACAACGAGGCCAAGCGGCTGATCGCGCGTGGCGAGGACGGCATGGCCCTGATCGTGGCCGAGGGACAAACGGCAGGCCGCGGCAGGCAAGGGAAGAGCTTTTACTCCCCCGAGCAGACAGGCATTTACATGACGCTCTCCTTGCCGACCGATCTTGCCATACCCGATGCCGTGGCGGTCACTACCTCGGCGGCTGTGGCGGTCTTTTCTGCCATCCGCGAGCAGACGGGAATCGAAACCGAGATCAAATGGGTCAACGACCTCTATCTCGATGGCAAAAAGGTCTGCGGCATCCTGACCGAGGCCATCTCGGATCCGGAAACCGCCACAATCCGACACATGATAATCGGCGTTGGTTTGAATGTCCATACGGTCGCCTTTCCCGACAACTTGCAGGGGATTGCCACCTCGCTGTCCCCCAAGGGGGTCAGCCGTAATCGCATGATCGCCGCCATCGTGGATGCACTGGTGGACACCTTGCGCGCCGATCGCGCCGAGGTCCTAGCGCTCTACCGCCGTCACTCGATGGTGCTGGGCCGTGAAATCACCTATCAACAGAACGGCGAGGTCTTTTTCGCTCGTGCCTTGGATATTGACGAAAATGGCGGTTTGCTTGTTAAGCATGCGGATGGCTCGCGCACGACTCTTCAAAGCGGGGAGATCTCTCTGCGCGTGCAAAAATGACCAGAAACGGCACCTGTGTGCCGCAAAACCGCCCCCGAGCAACGCTCGGGGGCGGTTGTTTACATTTCATCAAATTCACAAAGCTCAAGGCCGGGGTTTTTGTCTAAAGCCCAATCAATGGCCCAATTGCCAGGGAAGATGAGCAGATAGTTGCCGTGGTAGTCCTGTACCAGGCGCGTATCGCTGCCAAGGGTCAGCTTGGTCGGGTCAAAGTCCTTGTCCGTGCGAACGCGGCGGATGATCTGGTGCGGCAGATTGGTGCGGTAAAAGGTCACACCGTACTCGTCCTTCAGACGGTATTCCAGCACCTCGAACTGCAACACACCGACCACGCCCACGATCACGCGCTCCATGCCGCGTCCCGGCTCGAAGAATATCTGGATTGCACCCTCCTGGGCGATCTGCTCCATGCCCTTCTGGAACTGCTTGCGCTTCATGGAGTCGGTCTGCTCTACCATCGCAAAATGCTCGGGCGCGAAGGTCGGGATCTTGTCAAAGCGAAGCCCCTTAAGACTCACATCGCATACTGTATCCCCGATGGAGAAGATGCCGGGGTCGAACACGCCGATGATGTCGCCCGCGTAGGCGCGGTCGATAACCTCGCGCTCCTGCGCCATCATCTGTTGGGGCTGGGAAAGGCGGAACGCCTTGCCTCCCTGGGTGTGGAAGTATTCCACGCCGCGCTCAAACTCGCCCGAGCAGATGCGCATAAAGGCGATGCGGTCGCGGTGTGCCTTGTTCATGTTCGCCTGAATTTTGAATACAAAGGCAGAGAAGTGGGGATCAAAGGGATCTACCGTCTCCTCGCCCGCGCGACGGGGCAGAGGAGAGGTCGTCATACGCAAAAAGGCTTCCAGGAAGGGCTCCACGCCAAAGTTAGTCAGTGCCGAGCCGAAGAAGACGGGCGAAAGCTCGCCGCGCCGTACACGCTCCAGGTCAAATTCATAGCCCGCTACGTCCACCAGCTCCACCTGCTCGACCAGCTCGGTGCGGCGGCGTTCGCCGATCAGCTCGTCTAACTTTTCAGTGTCGGTGATGTCGCAGTGGATGCCCGAAATGCGGTTGCGCCCCTGATGGAACTGGTCAAAAGCCAGAACCTCGCGTTTTTCACGGTCGTACACGCCGCGGAAATCTTGTCCGCAGCCGATCGGCCAGTTCATCGGATAGGTGCCGATGTTGAACTCATGCTCCAACTCGTCGAGAAGGTCAAAGGGGTCGCGCGACTCTCGGTCAAGCTTGTTGATGAAGGTAAAGATCGGAATGTGGCGCATTGCGCAAACGCGGAAGAGCTTGCGCGTCTGCGGCTCGATACCCTTTGCCGCGTCGATGACCATGACCGCAGAATCCGCTGCCATCAGCGTGCGGTAGGTATCCTCCGAGAAGTCCTGGTGCCCGGGGGTGTCCAGAATATTGATGCAAAAATCCTCATACTCAAACTGCATCACCGAGGAGGTGATGGAGATACCGCGTTGCTTTTCCAGCGCCATCCAGTCAGAGGTAGCGTGGTGGTCGCTTGCCTTGCCCTTGACGCTACCCGCAGATTGGATCGCGCCGCCGTACAGCAGCAGCTTTTCGGTCAGCGTGGTCTTGCCCGCGTCGGGGTGCGAGATGATCGCAAAGGTACGCCGCCTGTTGATCTGTTTTGCTAAATCCGTCATATCTTGCTCCGTTTTCTCATTTTCAACTTTACCATTATACCCTATTTCGCCCGAATATGCAAGTCTTTTTGCAAAAAGGGTGCAAAAAAAGCCGCTTTCGCGGCTTTTTTTGTAAATCATTCGCGATCAACTTTGGCGGGTTCCTCTTCCACGACCACCACGGCCTCTTCTACTGGCGGCTTTTCAAAGTACGCGCGGAACAGATCAAACAGGATCCAAGCGTGGAACAGGATATCGAACAGGCTGTCGGTAACGATCTCGGCAAGGATGAGAGCGATCAACACTGCGGTGTCTACCGCCATGACGATGCCTGCCACCAAAAAGCACCATTTGTGTTTTTTGGCATACACGCCGAGCAAAACAAGACCGACAAGGAACGCGACGGCAATGATCGCACCGCCGATAAAGAAGAGCGGCATCTCGGCAAAGGCGCCGAGTACCGTACAGAACAGCAATGTGAAATAGGGAATGGTGGCGGAGAACAGAAAGTAAACGCTGGATTCGGTAAAGGCGAGCGCGCAGTTTACCACCGTCAGCGCGACCAACAGAAAGAGCGAATAGCGTGCAGTTTTTTTGTTGTTTGTTAACATAGAAAAGTCCATCCTTTCTTGGGGATCTTCCCCCGATTGCTCCCATTATAGCACCTTTCGGCAGTTTTGTCAAGAAAAAGCCAAGAGCCGAAAGGCTCTTGGCTTTGGATTATTCGGAGCGCAGTGCCACAACGGGATCCTTCTTTGCCGCGATGCGGGAGGGGATCAGGCCTGCGATAAAGGTTAGGAGCATGCTGATACCGATTAGGATCAGCGCGCCAGCCCAAGGCAAGGTGGCCTGTAGATTCGGGATGCCTGTCAGCGCGTACAGAATGATGTTGATGACCACAATCAGAAGAAGCGTGACCACGATACCAATCAAGCCCGACACAAAGCCGATGGAGAGCGTTTCCGCATTGAATACACGGGAAATATCGCCCTTCGACGCGCCGATCGCACGCAGAATGCCGATCTCCTTGGTGCGTTCCAGTACCGAAATATAGGTGATGATGCCAATCATGATCGAGGAAACGATAAGCGAAATTGCCACGAATGCGATCAGCACGTAGGAGATCGCATTGATGATCGTGGTAACCGAGGACATGAGCAGAGCCACGTAGTCAGTGTAGTTGATCTTGTCCTCCTCCGAAACGCTCTTGTTGTAATCCGCGATCGCGTCGGTGATGACCTCCTTGTATTCAAAGGTCTCCACATAGATCACAATGGAAGAGGGCGAATCCTTATCCACCATGCCGAAAGCCGCGAGGTTATCCTCGTAGGTAGTCTTCGCAGTGTCCTTGGGCATGTGCAGATCGTAAAGATTTGCGTATGCCGCCTCGTCCGGCTGCATGGCCAGCATGCCGCCGAGAATGCCCGCCGCCTTCGTGGCACGGTAAGCCTCATCCTTTACCTGTGCGGACAGGTAGGCATTTCCCTGAATGGTGAGTAGATCGTCGAGGTGTTTGTCGATCTCCGCATCCGTGCGCCCCATGAGATAAGCGGTATACGCCTCCTTCGGCAAGGCGGTCAGTAGCTCGTAGTTTTCGAGCAGGTAGCCTATCTTTGCCATGCGATCAGGCGGCGTGCCCAGCATACCCAACACGCCTTGCTTATACGTGGCAAGCTCCATGGGTGTGATGGCATCCAGCTGCGCCTCCAAGCCCGCCACCGCCTGCATGCGGTAAAATTCCTTTGTAGCGGATTCCAACGACGTGCGGATCAGGTCGGTAAGTGCCGCATCATCCAGTCGCTCAATATAGCTGTTGAGAAGATCAGAGGAGATCTCTGCGCCCGTCTGCTTCATCATGTTTTTGATGAACTCTTCCATTTGCGCGCGCGTGGTCAGTTCCTTCATCTGATCATCCACGGTAGCCTTTAACTGCTCCTCGGGCATAACGGAAACAATGGCAACGAGAAGATCGTACTTTTCCTTGTCGGTCAGGCGAGACAGATAAGCGTCAAACTCCGCCTTTTTCTGCTCGTCGTTCTTTTCTTCCTCGGAAAGTGCAAAGGGCTTGCCGGTCAGTACGTCGTAGTTTTCGTTGCCCTCTTCGAGCTGATACTGTACGATCTCACTGTTCATCACGCGGTCGATCATATAATCGGTCAGATGATAGGTGTAGCCCAGCGAGCCGCTTATGGCCGTAGAGGTCGTTCCCTCCGCGGGCTTGATAATACCCGTGATTTTCAGCTTCAACGACTCGGCCGGCGTATCCAGCTTGATCCACTGACGCTTTTCGCCGTCCGCTACATTTTCATTTTCGACATAGTAATCGGTCGGCACGGACAGGGAAAGCGGGATGGAAAGGATCTCGTTGAACGACCAATCCTGAACCACCGCATCATAGGTCTGCTGTGCCATGATGGCCGCCATAATGTCCGAAAGCTCGCTGCGATCCTGTAAATCGAGGGCGTACAGCGTCATGTCCGAAAGCTCGTTGCGCGAGTTGACGATCAGAACGATCTCATCCTTCGCCTCGGGCCATTTGCCCGAAAGAAGCTCGTATTGGTCTTTGAGCATAGGACTGACGGCATCGCGCTCGCCGCTTGCATTCGTTTTGCCGGGAATCAGCTCCTGCCAGATGTTCATGGCGGCAGCCGAGGACATCATGGAGGAATAAGAGGTCATCATCGAGGAGGAAGAAACGTCACCAAGCACCGAGTTGAACACCTCGGAGGCGTCTACCTTCACCGGCTTTTTGGATTTTCCTTGGGTGTACACATCAAATTTGGTGTTATACAAGAATTGCTTGGCAGCCGTATGGTCATCAAAGACCTCGGGGTGCTCTTCCATGTATTTGGCGAAGGCACCCAGATTGTTTTTCTTGGTGTCCGCGCTGATGAAGGTATTCATCAGCTCATACATGACGATGTTGGAGTAGATTTTGTTAGGATCGCGCTCACCCTCCTCCGAGGACGAGGAGGCACCCATGAGGGAGATCATCATGGAGGACATATCCAGCTCCTCCGCTTGCAGGGTGATGGGGTAGGAGGAGAGGGTCTCCTGCTGGACGCTGTTGATGTATAGCTGCACGCCATTGGAAACCGATAGGATCAGCGCAATGCCGATGATGCCGATCGAGCCCGCAAAGCTGGTGAGGAAGGAGCGCGCCTTCTTGGTCATGAGGTTGTTGAGCGAAAGGCCGAGAGCCGTGAAAAAGGACATGGACGTGCGCTTGGTCTTGGGATCCTTTTTCTTCTTTTGTTCCTTTTTGGAGAGAACGTGCGTGGCCGCCTGCGCCTTTAGTTCCTCCACGGTGCAGGGATTGGTGTCTCCCGTGATGCGGCCGTCCAGCAGACGGATGATGCGGGAGGAATACTGCTCGGCCAGCTCCGGGTTGTGGGTGACCATAATGACCAAGCGATCACGCGAGATCTCTTTGAGGATCTCCATGATCTGCACGCTGGTTGCCGAGTCAAGCGCACCCGTCGGCTCGTCTGCAAGCAGGATCTCGGGATCGTTTACCAACGCCCGTGCAATCGCCACACGCTGCATCTGACCGCCCGACATCTGATTCGGCTTCTTATTCAGCTGATCACCCAGTCCCACGCGCTTAAGTGCCGCCGCTGCACGCTCGCGTCGCTCTGCCTTGGATACGCCCGACAGTGTCAAAGCCAGCTCTACGTTCGCGAGCACCGTTTGATGGGGGATGAGGTTGTAGCTTTGGAACACAAATCCGACCGAATGGTTGCGATAGGAGTCCCAGTCCGCGTCGCGGAACTCTTTTGTGGAGCGACCGCCGATGATCAGGTCGCCCGAGGTGTACTGGTCAAGACCGCCGATGACGTTCAGCAGGGTCGTTTTTCCGCATCCGGAGGGGCCCAGAATGGATACGAATTCGCTTTTGCGGAAGGACAGGTCTACGCCATCCAGCGCGCGGACCTCGCCGCCCGCGGTGCCGTAAACCTTGGTGATCTCTTTGAGTTGCAGCATGAATGTATATGTTCCTTTTTATAGATTTTCAGAAAGTTCGGCGATCGCGCCGTTGCGTTGTTTGACGGTGCGAACGTCCTTTCGCAGATAGGCGTGTACCCACCCCTTGCGATGCAGGGAAAAGAGACCGATCAGGGAGGCCGCCAGCGCGCCGACCGAATCCACGATCAGGTCCTTCATCGTGTCGGCAAGAGCCGCCTGTCCGATGAGCACCTCACCCGAGGAAGTGATGAATTTCTGCATGTTCAACCCCAGCGCATAGTCGGCGACAAATTCATAGATCTCCCATACCGCGCCGATGGTGACCGAAAAGCAGAAGGCAAACAGCGCGA
The DNA here is from genome assembly GCA_017464805.1 of Clostridia bacterium. GTDB lineage: Bacteria > Bacillota > Clostridia > Oscillospirales > CAG-272 > UBA1740. Next base: position 50,542 of record JAFTYE010000015.1, read on the forward strand.
CAAAAAATGGAGATAACGCCATGCGTATTTTGACCCCGTGGTTGAGGATGGCGATCAGCATGTAGGCAAAGAAGCCCGTCATCACGCTGCTCATTGCGTGCAAAATATCATCCCAGTGCGGCACATAGTAATAAAAGGAGGCGATCTCTCCCAAAAAAATGGCGCAATACAAAAAGACGATATACATAATGTGCAAAACAACGGGAATGTCGATCTGCCAACGGTGGATGAACAGTGCGGGAATATGAATGACCAGCACGCCCAAAACACACTGCACCAGCATCAGGGAATAGTCACTGCGCGGCCGCGTGGCCGTTTCGGGGTCGTAGATAGCGATCAGAACGATCAAATAAACGATCGGCACTAGAAAACTCACCAGCACGACGTAATAAAGAATTCGTTGAAATCGGTATTTTGTTTCTTCTCTCATAATGATAACCCTTTTGCCTTTTCTTTGAAAGCGGGCCGTTAAGGCCCGGATACACTATCATTATACATATTATACACCAAGTATAGCAAGGATATTTTAACGAAATGTTATGAAAATGTTTTTATTAAAAAAATTTATAAAAATAACAGAAAAATTTACACATGACTTGACAGATGTCAATGACGGTGTTATAATGTAAGGGTCGAAAATTTCAAGATAGGTGGTGAAGCTATGAAGGCGGAGAAAAGAAGAAAGGGAATTGTCAATCTTCTTCTGGCAGAGGACGGACCGATATCGGGCGGCGAGCTTTCCGCGCGCTTCGGCGTGTCCCGTCAGATCATCGTTCACGACATTTCCGTCCTAAAAGCAGAGGGCTTTGAGATCCTTTCCACGCATAGCGGCTACGTCATGCGCGCCTCTCCCCTCATTGAGCGGGTGTTCAAGGTACATCATACAACGGAGGAGACGGAGGACGAGCTGAATCTGATCGTTGATCTTGAGGGCACGGTCGTGGATGTGTTCGTGTGGCATAAGGCCTACGGTAAAATGGCCGCCAAGCTGAATATCACCACGCGCGAGCAGGTGACACAGTTTATCGAAAACATCCGAAGCGGCAAATCCGTCGAGTTGATGAGCGTGACAGGCGGCTATCACTACCACACCGTCCGTGCAGAAACGCAGGATGAGCTGGACAAGATCGGAGAAGCCCTTGAAAAACGGGGATACATCGCCCCCGGCAATTAAACAAGCCAAACCTTTTGAACAAACAGGAGTAAAGGACAATGAAAACCTCATTCAAAGCATTTCTTGAAAAGCAAAATGTCAAGCCGTCCGCCAAGCTGTATTTTATCGACGCCATGAGTGCCATGGCCATGGGCCTTTTCGCCTCGCTTCTGATCGGCACCATCCTTGGTGTCTTCGGCAAGATCTGGCCCGAGCTGACCTTCTTCTCGGATATCTCCACCTACGGCATCGCCGTCAGCGGCGCGGCCATGGCCGTTGCCATAGCAAATGCCCTGAAGGCACCGCCCCTTGTCATGTATTCCATGCTGATCGTGGGCTATGCCGCCAATATGCTGGGCGGCGCGGGCGGACCGCTTGCCGTGTTTTTGCTTTCCATCCCCACGGTTGAGATCGGTAAGCTGGTATCGAAGACCACCAAGGTGGATATCCTTGTCACCCCTGCCGTCACCGTGCTGGCAGGTTGCGGGCTTTCTGCCGTGTTGGCCCCTGTGATCAAGGTATTGGCAGGCTATGTCACCTTCTTCATTGACTTTGCCATGACCCAGCAGCCTCTTGTGATGGGCATTCTCGTATCGGTCGTGATCGGTGTGGCACTTACCCTACCCATCTCCTCTGCCGCGATCTGCGCCGCGTTGGTACTCTCGGGCATGGGGGCAAACGGCACGGAGGGTCTAGCCCTTGCGGGTGGTGCTGCCGTGGCAGGCTGCTGCGCGCAGATGATCGGCTTTGCCGTCATGAGCTTCCGCGACAACAGATGGGGCGGTCTGGTCTCTGTGGGCGTAGGTACGTCCATGCTCCTAATGCCCAACATCATCCGTAACCCGCGCATCTGGATTGCGCCCACGCTTGTGTCCGCCATTACAGGTCCGCTCGCTACCTGCGTGTTCGGACTGAAGATGTACGGTGCGGCCATCAATTCGGGCATGGGTACCTGTGGCTTCCTGGGGCCGATCGGCATCATCCTCGGCTGGTTCGGCGGGGAATATCCCACTGCCGTCGGTGCCATGGACTGGATCGGACTGGCACTGATCTGCTTCATCATCCCTGCTGTCGGATGCCTGCTCCTTGACGCCCTGTTCCGTAAGATCGGCTGGATCAAGGATGGGGATCTGACGCTTGGCACTTGACCGCGTGATGTGAAAAAGAGGCTGAACGGCCTCTTTTTTCTTGCAGTTTTTATGTGTTTTTTGGCAAAAATTCACGGAATTTCCGAAAACTCTTGACAAGTTTTTTTCGGTATGATAACATGACCTCGCAACGAAGCCGCCAACGTGGCGCAAAGGGGGATCTACGCTATGAATAAAGAAAAAACGCACATTCCCGCATCCCAAAAGGACGTCTTCACGGATGAAGAGGTCATTGCCCTTGAGCAGGACTTCATTGATACCTATCTGATGAAGGGAACGAGCTCGTGGCGAATTTTGTTCCGCATGTACCGTCGCTTCTGGCGCGAGCTGCTCATTTCCATGCTCTTTTACATCGTGAAGAACAGCCCTGTGCTCGTGTTGCCCATCGTCACCTCCAATATTATCAATGCCGTAACGTACCCCGACGGCAATGTGGTCGCCAAGCTGCTGATCAACATCGGCGTGATGATGTTTTTGCTTCTTTTGAACATCCCCACGCACATGCTCTTCGTCCGCTACCACAGTCTGGTTATCAGACGAGTAGAGGCAGCTCTGCGCGGCGCGATGGTTCGTAAGCTCCAGCAGCTTTCCATCCGTTTTCATCGTGAAATGCAAAGCGGCCGTATTCAGTCCAAGCTGATGCGCGACGTGGAAACGGTACAGGCACTGTCCAATCAGATCTTTACCACCATTCCTAGCCTGATTATCAACATGACCACGGCTCTGGTCGTGGTGACCACCATGAACCTCGGTGTCTTCGCATTCTTTTTGCTCTGCGTTCCCGTGGCGGGCTTCACCACCTTCGCCTTCCGAAAGAAGCTGCGACAGTATAACCATGAATTTCGCCAGCGTACCGAATACACCTCGGCGGGGTTGATGGATATGGTCGAGATGACCGAGATTACACGCGCCCATGCCCTTGAAAACCGAGAGATCAAAAAAATGACCTCGCGCCTCAGCGAGGTGGCCAATTCAGGCTACCGCCTGGATATGATACAGGCACTTTTCGGAGCTTGCCACTGGGTCGTTTTCAGCGTTTTCCAGCTACTCTGCCTTTCCTTCTCGGCTTTTCTTGCCTATCGGGGAGATATCCTTGTGGGCGATATTTCGCTTTACCAGTCTTACTTTTCCAGCCTCACATCTGAGGTGGCTATGATCATCGGCATGCTGCCCACCATCACCAAGGGCTTTGAATCGATTTCCTCGATTGGCGAGATCCTGTCTGCCCGCGACATCGAGGACAACGAGGGCAAGATCAAAATGCCGATCCTACGGGGTGAATACGACTTCCGCGGTGTCACCTTCCACTATGAGGATGAGTTACCCATCCTGCGCGGCCTTGACCTGCACGTAAAGGCGGGCGAAACGATCGCCATCGTGGGCGAAAGCGGTTCGGGAAAGACCACCATTCTGAATCTCGTCATCGGCTTCCACAAGGCGGTGTCGGGCGAGGTGCTCATCGACGGCAAAAACATTGAGGACATCGACCTGCACAGCTACCGCAGTCACATTGCCATCGTGCCGCAGAACAGCGTGCTCTTCACGGGCACCATCCGTGATAATATTACTTACGGTGTCCCGAACGCCACCGAGGAGACCATCCGTGCCGCACTGGAAGCGGCCAGACTCTCTGACTTCATCGCCACGTTGCCAAACGGCGTAGACACGATGCTGGAGGAGCACGGTGCGAATCTCTCGGGAGGCCAACGTCAGCGTTTGTCGATCGCACGCGCCATCATCCGCGATCCCGACGTCATTATTTTGGATGAGGCGACCTCGGCCCTGGACAGCATCTCCGAAAAGGAGATCCAAAAGGCCATCAACAACATGGCAAAGAATCGCACTACCTTTATCGTAGCGCATCGCCTGTCCACCATCCGCAACGCCGACCGCATTGCCGTGCTCAAGGACGGTGTGTGTGTGGAGATCGGTACCTATGAGGAGCTGATGGCGAAGGAAGGCGAGTTCTACCGTATGCAAACGGTGGTATGACCGCATGAAAAGAAAAAACGGCATTCCCTGTGGAATGCCGTTTTTATCTTTTCATCAGCGGGATGTAGCGGTAACGGTCAAGATCGACTCTACCGTCCGATAAAAATTCGACTCCCTCCGCCGAAAGTAGGGCTCGTTGTACCTCGTCGCCGCCAAAGGCAAAGGAGGGGGCAAGCCTACCCTCGTGATTGACCACACGGTGGCAAGGGATCTCCCCGGGGGAGGGATTGCGGTGTAGGGCGTAGCCCACCACGCGACAAAGGCGCGGGTTCCCACTTGCGGCGGCCACGCCGCCGTAGGTCATCACCCGGCCGCGCGGAATGCCCCGGACGATCTCGTAAATCTTCTCATAGGTATTCATCAGCCGCAAAGTGCCGTGCCGATCACGGTCGCATACTGCGCGTTTTCGGGGATCATGAAGTTCACCGAGAACATCGAAGACAACGAGGCAAACACGTCCTTGGCGTAGGTGATGCGGGAAAGGTTGCCCGTCAACACGATGTCTCCCACACCGCGGGAGCGCGCCGCGAACAAAGCCAGCATACCGATGGTCTCAAACACCGTGTTCATGATACCAAGCGCCACGTCTGCGGGACTTGCCACGTCCGAGAGTTTGCCGAAATTCGAGGCGGTCATGTGGTCGGGCAGGGTTACGTTCTTGTCCTTTTTTGTGATGTCGCCCACGCGCAGATCCACGTGGGAAAGATCGCCCTGTGCCGCCAACTCCTCCAAATGCTCGATCTCCTCGATGCCGAGGATCTTCTTGGAAAGGCCCATCATCGTGCCGCCGCCAACACCCGTGCCGCCGAGGTAATCGGCATCCTGACCCTTGCGCGCATGCACAATGGCCGTGCCTGTTCCCATGCTGACCACGATCGCCTCATCCAAATGCGATAGGTACAGGCCGCCAAGGCCGATGCTCTTGAACTCCGGTACCGACGAGCAGGGAAGCTCGTAAATAGGCTTGGAAAGGTAGGAGGAACCGACACCCGTGGTCAGCACCTGCTCGATATCCGAAAGGGTCAGGCCGTTTTGGTCGGTGAATTTGCCAAACGCGCCGTATATGGATGTGACGGGGTCGGCCGCCTTTACAAAAAGCGGGGAAATGAGTTCTCGCTTCTCCCCCACCTTGCGAAAGCCGACGATCTTGGTCGTGCTGCCGCCTACATCAATTCCGATCACAACGCCCATCTGCATTACCTCCGATTTTTTCTATCGTCTTATTGTAGCATAAGCACGCGCAAAAAGCAAGGAAAGATGTATATTTTTTGCATCACAGCTTATACTACCGATAACCGCCAAGCGGAGAAAGAAGGGAATTGTGATGGAAAACAAAATGAACAAGAATCAGAACCAAATCAGAAGAATCAGAACAAAAATAAAAAACATAACCAGAA
>JAFTYE010000016.1 GCA_017464805.1 Clostridia bacterium
ACAAGTTTGATAGGTCGCATGTGTAAGCGCAGTAATGCGTTCAGCTAAGCGATACTAATTGACCGAGGGCTTGAACTGCTTCCAGCAGTTCTCTTTAGAGCTTCGTTTCTTTCCTTTGTTCGGTTTTTTATGGGTATTTGTCAGAAGGGAATAAAAACGATGGCGATTTGCGTTTTTAGCAGGTCGCTTTTTTTGATCCCTGCAACCGTAGGTTGCGGAATTGTTGCGCAAGATGTATGGCATTTTTCGAGTGGATGTGCTATCATGAACGTGAAAGGAGGCGCTTATGGCATTTTCCGAAGAACTTTATGCCCTTCGCAAGCAAAAGGGACTTTCACAAGAACAGCTTGCAGAGGAGCTTGGCGTGTCCCGCCAAGCCATCTCCAAATGGGAAAACGGCACCGCCATGCCCGAAACCGAAACACTCATCGCGCTTTCCCGTTGCTTTGCCGTTTCACTCGATGTATTGGTAGGGAATGCGGTGTCTGAAAATTCCCCTGTTGAAGCTTCAAGTACCCGATCACAGAAATGTGACCGCATCCGGTTTTTAGGGATCGTGCTTTTGGTGGTTGGTGCAATCTGCCTCGCATTATTGCTCGCATTTCGACTTCTTGCTCCCGATGCCTCGGCCGAGATCGCACAATCCTCAACCGTCATCCTGGATGGGAACGGCATCCTGATGGCCCTCTGCGCGGCCATTCTTGCCTTCGGCGCTTTTCTTTTTTTGAAGCCCCTCAAAAAATAAAAAAGGAGCTCTTTATGAGGAAATTGTCCTACCTTTTTAGCATTCTCGTCCTCGTTTTATCGCACGCGATGTTCGCTTTCGTTGCTTATGAGTTCGGTTACCTTACAGCTTGCCGCTGGACCAGCTTTCCCGCCTATACCGCTTTTTTCTATTCTATCCCGTTTTTAGCTACGATTTTGATCTGCTTGGTATTATCCTTCATGTTTTATAAAAGATCACAAAACAAAAAGGATGGCAAGGCGTAAGCCTTGCCATCCTTTTTATCCCTTACAGCTCTCGCAGAAGGAAGAAAACTTCATCTTTTCCTGCTGTAATTTTTGATCCTCGGCCTGCTCGGTCGGATACCAGCCGCGTTGGTTCATCTCCGTCCATACCTCGCCCTGCATGCGATGTTCCTCGGCCAAAATGTTGAGCAGGGTGTTTTTAACCTCGGGCGTGGCCGCTTCGTTGATATAGTTGTTATACTCACCCGTGATAAATTTCTGGCTTGTCAGCGCATCCTCCATGCGCTCCTTGTCCCCCATTTTTGCGTTGCAGTTCATTCTCTTTCTCCCCTTATTTCAGATTGGTGTACAGCATATCAAAATGCTGCTGGTGCTGTGCCGCCATACGCTCGTATCTTGTTTTCAGAACAGGGTCATCGGTCTGACAGGCGTAATCCTGATACTTCGTGACGAGCAGCTGCTCGGCGGACATGAGGTCGGACAGGGAAGAGAGCTCTTTGGACGTGATTTGTGCCATCGGTTTTCTCCTTTATATATAATTTTGCATACGCTTGACGTTGTTCTGCTCGAAGTCGATCATCTTCTGGCAGATGTCGGCGGCCTCTTCCGTTCCGCGCTGCTCGCGTAAACGGTTCAGTTGCTTCCGCATGTCGAGGATGCTCATGTTCGAGCCGTTGATCATCAGCTCCGCAATATGCTCGCGTGAGGAATCAAACATCGTGTGCATCATCATACCGACGCGCGCGGGAATGTGGCGTACAGTCGGCACCTTTTTGACAGGTTGATTGGCTTTCTTTAATTGTTCCCGTGCCACACGCGCAAAATGACGGTAGCCGTCCATGTGTAAAACCATGTCGTGATGCAGCTTTTCGTCCTGCACCTTGGGCAGCAGTAGGGTAACGGCATCATAGCCCGTGTCGGTGTTCTTGTACAGGTTGCGGTAAAAATCCAGTTCGTTCATCTTCCCACCTCGTCGTATTTGGTGTTTGTATTATGAAACGACGGCGCATTTTCTATGCACATGACCTTGATTTTTATAAAAAAATATGCTATACTGTGTAAAACTGTAAGAGGAATACATATCATAGTAAAGAAGGGAATTTTATGAAACGCCGTCTACACCTGCAAAAGCTCATCCTGTGTGCGCTGTTTGCTGCGCTTACCTGCTGTGCCACGCTTGTGGTACAGGTTCCGTCCCCCCTTTCCGGATTTGTGAATCTCGGTGATTGCCTTGTTCTTTCGTCGGCGTTTTTGCTTGGTCCCGTTTACGGAACGGCGGCGGCAGGCATTGGCTCTTGCCTTGCGGACGTGATTGGTGGATATTTCGTGTATGCTCCAGCTACGCTCGTCATCAAGGCCTTGATCGCGCTTGTCGCATGGCTTCTTTATAATCTTCTTCGCCATCCGTTGCCGAATGTCGCTGCACGCCTTGTCGGCTCGGTAGCAGGCGAGGCCATCATGGTGCTCGGTTATTTCGCTTATGAGTCAACCTTCCTCGGTTACGGTTGGGGGGCTGTCACCGGCATGCCCGGCAATCTCGTTCAGGCAGCGGTCGGCATTGCCGTTTCCGCCGTGCTCGTCCCCCTTTTGCAAAGGATCCCCTATATTGCCGATATGTCGGCCGAAAGGAAATAAAGGAGATTTTATGTTTCGAAAAATCAAACCCGAAGAGTGGCAGGACAACCCCATTTCCCTGATCGGACAGGATTGGGCATTGCTTACCGCCGTCAAGCCCGACGGAACCTCTAACCCCATGACCGTATCCTGGGGCGGCGTCGGCGTTCTGTGGCACAAGCCCGTTTGTACCGTGTACATCCGCCCCCAACGCTATACCCACGAATTCAGCGAAGTGGGCAACCGCATCAGCCTCTGCTTCTTTCCTTCCGAGAAAAAAGAAGTTCTCAACTATTGCGGCCGCGTCAGCGGTAGAGAGGCAGATAAGGTCAAGGAATGCGGCCTTACCCCCGTGTCCGAAAAAGGCCACGTCTATTATGAGGAGGCGCGTGTTGTTCTTCTTTGCCGCAAGATCTATGTGGATGGGATCAAGCCCGAGGGCTTTCTTGAAGCCGAGCCGCGCGATCACTATTATCCCGCGAAGGACTACCACACGGTGTACGTGTGTGAGATCGAGGAAGTTCTCACAAAAGATAAAAAATAAGGACAAAAAACCATGGCAGAAAAAGAAAAAGCGCGCAAGGTCATCACCGATAACCGAAAAGCGCGTCACGATTATTTCGTTTGCGAAACCTATGAGGCGGGCATTGAGCTCTTTGGCACAGAGGTCAAATCCCTGCGCCGCGGCACCGTCAACCTCAAGGATTCCTATTGCACGGTGGACGACGGCGAGCTCTTCGCCCACGGCATCCATATCAGCCCCTACGAGCAGGGCAATATCTTCAATCGCGACCCCTTGCGCCCCAAAAGGCTTCTGATGCACAAGCGCGAGATATTAAAGCTCATGGGGCTTGTCGCACGGGAGGGTTACACACTCGTTCCTCTGTCCCTGTACTTCTCGGGCGCGCGTGTGAAGGTCGCCGTCGGACTCTGTAAGGGTAAAAAGCTCTACGACAAGCGTGATGCTGCTGCGGAACGATCTGCCAATCGGCAGATCGAGCGAGTCTCAAAGGGTGATCGCTCGGATTTTTGAGCTTACATCAACATTTTGGCAACCGGCCTTGCCGTTTCGCAAGGTCGGTTGCTTTTTGTTTTGCACCAACCCTTCTTTGGTGGTGTAAAATTTATTTTGATTGACTTGCCCAAAAGAACATGTTATACTGGAAGTAACGGAAGTTATCCGAATTCATCGGGGGGCCTGTCTTTTCGACCCCTTTCAGATTATTGTCCTCCGCACCAAATCGGGTTCGGATGACTTCTGTTACCCTGAAGAAAAAACGGAGGTCTTAATGGAAGAACAAAAACTTGGTATGTATAAAACGGGAAGTCAGGCGGAGCTTGTTTTGCAGGTAAATGCCTTGGAATCGGAGCACCCCATTGATGCGGAAGAAACCCAGCTTCCTTCCTCTTTTTATGAAAAAATCCTCAGATATATGGATGGAAAGGATGAGCATGGGGTGACCTGCTTCCGCAAGCAGGGGACTTACGGCCCCATCATTCCGAACAGCCCAAAGGCACAGCTTCTTTTCTTTGCGGTTGAAAGCAAGAGGGACACGCAGCTTGTCATGTTTACTTATAATGAAAGAAGACATAAATTTTGGTTGAACGGCGAATTCATCGGCGTTGATTTTGCAAGATCGTTGTATACACTTTCGCTCCGTGCGGGTAAGAACTGCTTTGTGTTCGAGTATCTGCCAAACGAGGGAGACTCCGAATTTCAGGTTCGTCTGAATCTCTTGGAAAATGAGATGAAAAACGAATATACCTCCTATGTACGGAACAATTTCTATACACAGTATAATAGGGCGGTTCTTTGGGAATATGAATATCACTGGAATAAGCCGGATCCGTTCCGTTTTATGCTGACGGCGCAGGATCATCTCCATGTGGATATCGGGCAGATTTGCAAAATAGAAGTTCTTGAATACGACGACAAAACTCCGATTTACGCAGACAGCGTATCGTTTTATCAACCATATCGGGTGGATATGTCGCGCTTTGCGGGAAATAAGCGACTTCTGCGCCTGAAGATCTACTATTATGACACAGCGGGTGTTATGTACACGATCACGCGCGTATTCTTCTTTGGTGATGTGGACGCCGCTTCGGATACTCTGCAGGGAAAATATCACGAAGCACTGGAGGATGCGTCGTATTCCGAGGAAGAGCACTTGTTTTTGCGCCAAGAGCTTACAAGATATTCCGCAAGAAGGGCACAAAATCGTCTGACAGGCATGGATGTTTTTATGCTTGCCGATACATACGCCACAGTCGTTTCGAAAAGATATATCAAGCGTCTTTCCTCTCCCGGTTGGGTTCCGATCTATTACTATTCCAAAATGGATCAAAAACTGCATAACTACGCCGTTTGCTTGCCTCTCGACTTCGACCTGCAAACCTCCTATCCACTGCTGCTTCGTTATGAAACGCTCAACAATGCTCCCACTACCCCCATGTATGCAATTGGTCTGCGGGGGATGATCGTGGTAGACGTTCCCTTGCGAGGCATCACGCTGGGGAGCTATTGTGGCGATGCTTCCTTCCGAGAGGTCCTTTTGGATGTGAAGAGGCGCTACCGTATTGACGAAAGCCGTATTTATGCCGCCGGCTACTCCAACGGCGCGTACGCCACATGGTCATTGGCGCAAGCGTATCCCTCGGTGTTTGCTGCTATTCTTCCTTATGCGGGCGGTATGGACACCCAAAAGATCAAAAACCTGTACAACCTCCCAATCCTTCGTGTGGAATCGGAGGGGGATCATCGGTACCGAAGAGAGGGGAACCGATATACGTCCGGGCTGAAAAGGTGTAAAAGCTATCGGTTGGTGAGAGCAGACGCCTGTACGCATCCCTCGCTTGAGTTTATCACACTCAATTCACAGATGCTTCATCTACTGCAAACATTCAAAAAGGAGAATTATCCCGATAAAATTCGTTATCGGACGGATAAAAACAGGCACTTGGAGGCTTATTGGATCAAGCTCCATTCCATCGCCCCCTCCAAGGCTTATGCCGAGGTAAAGGCATCTGTGGAGGATGGCAATATCCGCATAAGTGTTCAAAACGTCACTGGTATCACAGTGAAAATTCCCCCGCAGGCAAATCGAGATCGCGGTTTTGTGTTCATCAATCGCAAGCCGATTACTCCCCTTTCGGAGATCCGAGAGTCGTACGCTCACTTTGTCAGAACACCACGTGGCTTTGTCAGAACGGAGGAAGCGGCACCTTGTAAGATTTATCACGGCGCAGGTCTTTTGGATATTTTCATGGATCGGATGCAGATCATCAATTGTGACATCGATCCGACCATGCAAAGGGTTGCCTCGATGTTCTCCCACCCCCAGATGAATACGTACAAGCACACATTGGATGTGGCATATCCCATTCTGTCCTTGGAGGACGTTGATCCTGCTATGATGCAGGAGAGTGACCTTGTGATCGTGGATGCCAACCGAGATGCTCCGCTCCTTCGTCAACTCCGGGAAGGTTGTCCTATTCCAATGGATGCCGAGGGCTTTCATTATGCAGGTTCCTCTTACAGGGGAAAGTATTGTATTATGCAGATTTTCCAAAATCCCATTTGTCCTCATCATAATATTCTGTATATCAATGCCAACGACCCTGCGTTGTACGCAAAGAATCTGTTCACAAGAACCCTTATCATCCCCACCTATACCAACGGACGGCATCCTTTCTTGAATAATGAGGCACTTATTTTCTTTAATGGAAAGTATTATACCGTCTTTGATGCCGTAGCCAAGGATTCGATGCGTCCGCTCAATGGATAATTATTTTCGTAAAAATCGGATAACAACCCCAAAATCAACTACCGTTGATAGAAAAACAACCGTTGTTATCTGTATTTTTGTGTCGAAACATTGTAAAATGTAAGTGAAGAAAGGAAAAATCCTATGGTAAAAGATTCCATATTGGGATTAAAAATTGCGTATTATCGTCGGCTTTGTGGAATGACACAGGAGGAGCTGGCGGAGCGAATCGGTGTTTCCGCACAAGCCGTTTCCAAATGGGAGCAACAGGTTAGTTGCCCTGATGTTTTGCTACTGCCTCGTCTGGCAAAGATTTTTGGAACAACTATTGACGAGTTGTTCGGTGTTCTATCACCCAAGGAGGCAATATATAGACATCTGAAAGACGTGCCGTGGCAGGATGACGAAAAAATTCGAATTGCCGTATATGATGGACAAAAACTTTTAGAGCAAAGCTCATATGAGGTAGTGGAAGGCGTGAACGTGATAGATGTACAATTTCATGGCCATCCCTTTAACATCAGCGGTGTTTTCAAAATAGTCTGTACGGAAAACGGTCAGAATTGAACTGATGGAACAAACGGGTGTATTCCTTTCTTTCAAAGTAGGAATACACTTGTTTTTTTGGAGGTAGATATGAAATGGATGCAAAATGAGGCCTTTTTGGCCGAAGAATTTTCGGATGGAGAGTTGCTTCTTTACGACGCAGAACGCGAGGTGTATCATATTTTGAATAGCTCGGCCACCAAGGCATTTCGCTTGATTGTGGCGAACGGTTATGACAGAGCCAAGGGGGTGTATACCGCGTGGGTCCGTCAAATAGCTCCTAACCTCTCTGCAGAAATTGCGGCAGAGGATTTTGACGGCATTTTTCATGATCTTACGGAAAAGGCGATCATATTGCAAGGTAATACAACAGTATGACACCTGTTTTTGCAAATAAAAACATTCTTCAAGGAAGGGAGGTGAAACGATGGCCTATACCAGACCCACGGTGATGAGCTTCTCCAAGGAAGACGTGAAGAAAAATATTCTCGCTTCTGCTACCTGTCAGAATGCATACTGCGCAAAAGGTGACACCTTTGTATGCGGTAAGGAAGTTGCATATGTTTCCGCAGCTCCGGATGAAATAATCTAAAAAGCAGATCAGACTGTTGTATTACACCAGCCGAGGAAGGGGACGTATGTATAACTTTTCATTTGAAAGCATGTATCTTGAAATTACGTCATTTTGCAATAGAAGCTGCCCGTATTGCTATAACGACTCCGACTGCACAGGTGACTATTTGCCCAAAAGCGTGATTGCAAAGTTGCTTGCAGAATGCAAGAGTAAGAGTATTGACTATCTCACCATATCCGGCGGTGAGCCATTTTGCCACCCGGAAATCAATGAGATACTTGAGGAGCTTGCACGACTTCACATGCGGGCCATGATTATTTCGAATCTGTCCACGCTCTCGAGAGAGAGGATGAAGGAGCTGCTTGTCGCAGGATACTCTATACAAGCTACATTGGATTCCTGCGATGCGGAGAAAAACGACATCACCCGCGGACAGGGCAGTCATCAAGCGGTCATGGAGCTGCTCTCCGTGGCACACGAGATCGGGAAGATCAATAAAATAGCCCTTCGGTTTAATATTTCCAAGGATAACGTATCGGAAATTGAGGAGATGATCGAATTCGCGATCGCAAGGGGCATGCCGCTTTTGAATCTTGCACTGCTCACGAGGTCGGGGCGTGGCACGAATTTTGCCGCAGTATACGACTACAATACGGATATTTTGGATCTGGCACGGCTGATGCACCGATTTGTCGAGCTGCAACAGGCCTATGAGGGACGAATACGCTTGCGATTCCCGGATCTGAAAGAACAAGTGGGCTGTGCGTTGTATGCCGACGGGGAGATCAGCCTGTCGCCCAAGATCTCTCCTGATGGAAATGTGTATTTTTGTCAGCTGTTTTCGGGTGAAGAAAATTCGCTAGGCAATATCAAGCACCAATCTCTTGCGGATGTTTTGAATTCGGAAAAAGCACACGGTGTTGCCGAGAGGGTGAGAAAGCGCAAAGACATGCAAAAGGATTGCGTCGGTTGTCAGTTTACGGAATTTTGCATGTGTGGCTGTCCTGCCGTATCGGTCAACCAAACCGGTAGCCTGTACGAAAAGGACGACCAATGTGCCATGATTAAATTCTTCATGAAAGAAAAGATCAAGCAAATGTGCACGATGCTATGAATATGCGGGAAATTGTACGGCAGAACAAAAATTCTGACGCCATGCTCACACAGATACGGGCGACCAAGCAGATCTGCCTCGCGGGTGAGAGCATGTTGCCGAGCTTGGATCCCCAAAGCATACAGACGCTCTTTATCTCGGAGCCGGAGCAATACCGCGTAGGCGATGTTGTGGTGTTTGCCTATGATCGAAGCATCGTGGGGGTGTCGGTACATCGGATCGTGCGAGTGGACACGGATACCGTTATCACCAAGGGAGATAACAATTTTCGTTGTGATGACGACATCTCCAAGCGTGCGCTCATCGGTAAGGTCGAAAAGGCGCTTTTGCAGAATTTTCGGGTTGTTGCGGTAGCCTCATCCAAGAGGATTGCCCGCCTTTCCTTATGGGAGGACCGACTGTCGAGAAGGCTCGGTCGCGGAATGCAGGCGCGACTGCACGCCTTGCTTGTTAAAATGTATTGCCGGATTTTGAAAAAAGGGGATAAGTGAGTCATGAGGCGGTGTATCAAAAATATTATATCCGGATTGAAATTTCAAATCAGATACACATATTATTCCTTGAAGAAATGGCCCTTTATCATTCTGCTTTATCTGCTTTGTATTGGTTTGCCGGGAATGCTGGAGCCGGTGGAGGTCTATTTTCAAAAGGAAATCGTTGCAGGCGTGACAAGATATGTTGGTATGGGGGAGATGACCGCCACGCTTCTTTTGTTCCTTTTGGTCACGGTATTGCTCTCCTTTCAGTCCTATGCTTCCCCCATTGCCCAAAATATTGTAGGCTTGAAGGTTGCCTCCTGGATAGAAGGGAAGATATATCGAAATGTTCATCATCTTCCTCTGGAGTTTTTGGATTCTGCAGACGATCAGGTCAAAATAGACCGCGCCAAGCAATCCATCGTTCACATTTCAAGCGGCCCCGTGTTTTTGATGTACAGTCTTTCCTATCTGGTTTCTCTGCTGATTCCCACTATTCAACTCATGCAATATCCAATCCTCCTGGTTGCGTACTATGTGTCCGGGCTGATTGCGGCCGTTGTCGATGTGCGTCAGAAGCAAAAGGCCGAGGAGCTTCGTAAGAGCATCGAGGTGGATAAACGAGCACTGCGATATTTCAGTAGTCTGCTCGGCTCCAAGGATGTGATGATCGAAAGCAGGGTGCACGGATACGGAGAACACTTTTACCGCAAGTGGGAGAACCTAACACAAACCTTTTTCGAAAAGCAGATTCGGTTGAAAAAGCAACAGGTGAGGGAAAGCCTTGGTGTGTCCGTTCTCCAACAGCTTATTGGAATTGTGCCGATAGGAATCCTTTATTTTTTGATCGTTGACCGCACGGTGGATGTGGCCACGTATACCCTCGTTACGGGAATGGGGGGAATTATCACGCGCTATATAGGATATTTGTTCAATGCATATTCCAAAAGTGCGCAATCCGGCATTTATATCGATGATATGGAAGAGGTTCTGAACTTTGTGCCTCCGAAGAAGCAACAGCTCGTTGCTAACCGGAATCATCCCATCGTCAGCATGAATGACGTTTCCTTTCACTATGTAAAGGACAAACCGGTTCTTCGGGATATTCATTTTGAAATAAACGAAAACGAGATCGTAGCTATCGTGGGGGAAAACGGATCGGGTAAAACAACGCTTTCTCTGCTTGCGCTCGGACTGTATAAGCCTAAAGCAGGTACGGTCGCGGTGTACGGTCATGACATAACAGGTGAAGAATTCGACCTGCGCGGCATCATAAGCCCTGTCTTTCAGGATTATACAAGATATGAGTTCACGGTCAGAGAAAATATCGGCTATGGAGATCTTGATGCCATCCGGGATGATGACAGGCTTGAGGGTGCTATGCTTTCCGGTGGATTTAAGGGTATATATGATAAACGCGGTATGACGCCGGAAACCTTTTTGGGCAAACAATATGAAACGGACGGAGAAGAGCTATCCGGTGGTGAATGGCAGCGTGTTGCGATCAGCCGCGGCATTTTTGGCAATGCGGGGCTTATCGTGCTGGACGAGCCCACCGCTTCGCTTGACCCTATCAGCGAGATCCGTCTGTTTACCCATATCAAAAACAGCCTGCACGGTCGAGCCGCCGTTATTGTTTCTCACCGTATCGGTATCTGTAAATTGGCCGATAGGATCGTTTTCATGAAACAAGGAAGAGTTGTGGAAAGTGGCACGCATGCGGAGCTGTATACCATGAAGGGCGAATATTATCGCTTTTTCATGGAGCAATCAAAATGGTATGATTGGAGCGATACGGATGAAAAAGGCGAAGCCTGATCGTCGGGCCATCAAGGCCCTGCTGAAAATCGGAAAAGGCGAGAAAACAAGGGGCAGAATCCTTGTCTTCTTTCTCGCTGCTGCTGTGGCAACTCTTGTTTCTCCGGTTCTCTCGTATCTGTCGAAGCTGATCGTGGATATGTTAAGCGACACCTATATCTCGGGTAGCACGGAACACAGCACGGCACTTTTTGCGGTGGCGATTGCAATCATGGTCTTGGCGATTCTGTCCTTTGCCTTCCATAAGGTCAAAGAGATGGAAATGATCTATATCAATCATGAGACCACAAAACGGATCAATACGTACATCTACGATAAATTAAGCAGAATACGCTGCGAGTATTACGAGGATGCCAAAACCTACGATACGATCACGCGTGTTTCGGCCAATTGCCCCGGCATCTATTCGATCCTGAATTCTCTTATCACACTGGCAATGGCCGTGGTATCGACTGTATCCTACGGCTTGTTGCTCGGTTCGATTCGTTGGTATTTCATCCTGCTGATCCTGTTCCCCAATGCTCTCTATGTTTGGCTGGAATCCAAAAATTTGTTTGACCGTTATTTTATGGAGATCGGACAGACAAAGGATAAGAGAAGACTGAATTATATGCATACCCTCTTTCGGGACAAAAAAACCAACAAGGAGATCCGCGCCTTCGGTCTTTCGGATTTTCTGATCGCCAAATATGAGGCGCTGCGTATCAAGCTTCACAAGCAGGGCACTCGCCTGCTGATGAAGCAATCCATCCTTTCTTTTTGTCTTGTGGTCTTGTCCAAGATCGGCCTCTTCGCTTGCCTGTTCATCGTGTGTGTGAACTGTATGCAAGGGACTGCCTCTGTCGGAGATATCACCCTGGTGATCAGCGCGGGTGCGGCCTTCGCCGCTTCCTTCGGGAACATTTTCGCACAGGTAAACAGCATCACGGGAAAGGCCGTGTACTCCAATGATTTCGCGGCATTCGAGGCAATGAAATGTGAGGAGAGCGACAAGGCGGATATGCCCCTCTTTGAGACGCTTCGCTTTCGTGATGTTTCCTATCGGTATCCCAATGCCAAGGAGTTGGCTCTTGAGGGCGTATCCTGTGAGATTAAAAAAGGAATGACGGTCGCCTTGGTGGGAGAGAACGGATCCGGAAAAACGACCTTTACCAAACTCATGCTGGGAGCCTTGCATCCATCCGAAGGGGAGATTGCCGTCAATGGAGAGCTCCTGTCTGCACTTTTGCACGGCTTCCGTCAGCGCATCTCATATATCCCGCAGAGCTACGGAACCTTCAAAATGACGCTGGAGGACAATCTGAGGCTGGGCAAGAACGATATTGATCTCGAACAATATGAGCCGCGTTTCATCAATTTCCACGATAAGCTGCCCGAAGGGTATGCCACCCCCTTGGGCAACGTGTATACGGGCGGTGTTGACCTGTCCGGCGGAGAATGGCAAAGGATTTCCATTGAAAGGGCTTTGATCCGTAATGGCTCGGAAATTTACGTTATGGACGAGCCGGCGGCATCCCTTGATCCGCTTATGGAATCCGAACTCTATGAGTACTTTATGAAGATCTTGAAGGGGAAGACTCTGGTCATCACCTCGCATCGCTTGGGGGCATGCTCTTTGGCCGACCATATATTCGTTTTTGATCAAGGCAAGATCGTGGAGCAGGGCTCGCACGATAGCTTGATGAAAATGCGAGGAAAGTATTACGAGATGTACACCGCACAAAGAAGCCTCTACGAAAGGAAAGCTGCCTCATGATCGGTTTTAAGATGTACAGCCCGTGTTGCCGTTGGTACTTGGAAATACGTACGGATTGCGGCGAGGTTGCCCGACTTATAGAAGGTCTCTTCGGGGGCTTTCTCGTGTCCGAAAAGCCCCATCGGGAAGACATCGAGGCTCTGCATGTCTTGATCATAAAGGAAGGGGACGGGTATTTGATGATGGGGCGGAATAAAACCTACACCATAAAAAACTTACCGAGTGTGGGATTTTATATATACGCCGTTATCGATAAGCTTATTGAGGGACATATGGACGATCGCTTTTGCGTGTTTCATGGCGGTGTGATTGCCCGTGACGGGGCGGCTCTTTGTATCTTGGCACCCACCATGACGGGGAAATCTACTATGATTGCCCATTTTTCGCTCAACGGCTACGATTATCTCGCAGATGATTATATCTTTATTGACAGAAGCCGAAAAACCATATGCCCTGTACCCATGCCGGTGGCATTGAGGAGCACGGCCTTTTTGGGAGATTCTCTCAACGGGCACTTTCTGACCTCGGGCTTCAATGAGCTGCGAGGTGAGGATATCACCCTGCTCAATTTGTTTGATGAAGAAAGCCAGAATGGCTGCGAGTATATCGCGCAAAATGTATTGCTGATTCATCGCACGGATGAGAACAAGCTGCTCGAAATGAGCCGGGGAGAAACCTATAAGGAGCTCCTGTTCAATATGAAGCGGGCTGTTGATTTTGAAAGAGATGCGCGAGCTATCGGCGGCTATGCCAACGAGTTTTCGGGCTACAGACTGTTGTATAGCAGCTTTGCGTATGCCGCAGAATGCTTGGAACAAATCCTTTTTTAGGGTTAACGGCCATGAGGAAATAGATCATGCTTGCACACGAGCTTTACACAACAGAGAGAAAAATACTGTATAAAGAAATCGAGTCGATCTCCGGGGATCTTTGTGCCGTCCCGTATGCGGTCATCAAGGGGGAAGCTCTTTCACAGCAGATATACGGTGTAACGGACAGGCGACGCTCCGGTGATATAGATATTCTGATCGACAAAAGCAACGTAAAAGCCCTTGAAGAATTTTTGCAAAAAAACGGCTTTAGGCAACAGGTACCACAGCGTTCGGGTGGCGAAAGACTCCACAGAATTCTTTGTATGGCCTATTCTCATCAGATTCCGTCCTATCACAAGGATAAGCTCGGCTTTCACCTCAATGTCGATGTCAACTACGATATATTTTGGGGCGAATATGAGGGGCAGAGATGCTCTATGGCGGAATTCTTGTGCGATACCGAGGAGACGTATATTTACGGCGTTCGCGTCAAAACGCTTTCCTTGGAAAAAGCCTTTTTGCAGTTGATCTTGCATCACTATAAGGAAATGAATTCGCTTTATCATCTGCATCACTATAACTGTATTCGAACCGACCTGTTTCGGGATATTCACGACATGCTGATTCTCCGAAAGGAGTGCTTGACAGTGAAAACAGTCGTGGCTCTTGCTCACAAATATGCAATCGGTGGGATTATGTATTATATGCTTTTTTACACAGATCGCGTATTCCCGGGAGAGCTGGATGCGTATCTTCTTGCGTTGGAGGATAAGCGGGAGGAGGCGATCATGGATAGCTTCGGCCTTTGCTCCAAGGAGCGAAAGGTATGGAGAATTCCGTTTGAAAAACGCCTCGATAACGATGAAATATGGTCGCACGTCAAGGATGAATTGACCGAAGCGGATCTGCGAAAGGTCGAACGCAATGCCTATGTGTTTACGTAAAGGGGAAGCATGGACGAGCTGTTAAATATCCGAACGGAAGGTTATATGAATGTCGGCAATCCTGTGGGCTATGCCGAATACGATGCAACGCCGTATTCAATCCTTGAAAAAATGGTACAAGCTTATCCGTTTGCCCCCGAGGATTGCTTTGTCGATTTCGGTTGCGGAAAGGGGCGGGTGATCTGCTTCGCTGCCAATCACGGCTGTCAAAATGTGATCGGTGTAGAGTATAACGATCAGATATATCAAGCACTGTCCGAAAATGTGGTCGGGAGTCGGCAACGGGCGCATATTCGCATTGTTCACGGAAGAGCGGAAACGTTGGAAATCGACCAAAGGCTCAATAAGTGCTTTTTTTACAACCCCTTTTATCTGAAGTATTTCATCAAGATATATAACAATATCATGAATTTCTCCCGCGCAAAGAGCGTGCTGCTGTTTATGTACGATGCTGCCGAAGAATATCGGCGGTTTTTGAATCGACAGAAGAATGCTGTGTGCGAGAGCCGTATCCGGGACCGTGACAGCATGCGAGAATTGCTGGTTTATCGCGTAAGCAGGTGATGAAGTGAAGCTGCATCATATGGGAATTATTGTAAAGGACATCCAGAAAGCCATCGCCATGTATCGCGCTATGGGATATACATTGGAAAAAGGCCCTGTGCTCGATCACATTCAAAACAATGTGATTGCGTTCTTGTGCGGGCCCTCCCCACGTATGGAATTGATCGAACCTTTGGGAGAACAATCCAGCGTGTATCACTTCAAGGCGGGGTATCATCACATGTGTTACGAGGCTGAGGAGGGAGAACATATCCTGCAGGCATTTCGCTCGATGCAGGTCGGCAAAATCTTCACGCCTCCGATCGTCGCGCCGGCACTTGGCGGAAGAGAGGTCGCGTTCGCCTGCCTGCAAAATGGGACGTTTGTGGAATTCATATTGTGACAGGGAGACAAAATGATGGAAGCCATGGAAGAGAAGATATTGAAAATATTGAATGATATGGAGGGGCTTTCGGTTTCTTCCGATCAAAGGGATGAGAATTTGCTGGATCTGGGCATGGACTCGATTATGTTCATTCAGATCATCGTGGCACTGGAGGACGAATTCCACTGTGAAATTCCCGATGAAAAGCTGCTAGTAACAGAGATGGATACGCTGCAAAAGATGTTGGATGTGCTTTGCGCATCGCTTCAGGTGCAGGCCGTTTCGTAAAGCAGGGAAGGGAGACGAATGTGGGCGATAAAATCGTATTGATCTCAAATATAGCGTTGGAACCGTTTTTACGCAAGCGTCCGATCATATCCTCCGATGTTGCATTCGTATTCGTTCCGTACGAGGAACTCGAAGCATCGTATGATGTATTTCAAAATGCAGATATGGTGGTTTTTTTCCTAAATTTTGATGCCCTATATCCGAACGCCATCAACGAAATGCTCTCCAAAAGACTGGAGGTAGAGGATATTGCAACGGATGCCCTAACAAGGTATCGCACGCTTCTGTCTTCCGTGAAAACCGCAACCAACGCAAAGATCATATGGTTCGGCTTTGAGGATTATGGCTATGATACCGATATCGTATGCGGCCATGTCCCGGTGTTGGATGGTATCGTGGATCGGGTCAACGGTCTGATAAAAGAGGAACTTTCCGGAGAGGATGTGTACCTGGATCTTAAATCCATGATCGCTGAAAACGGTATCTCCAAGGCGTACAGTCGGAAAAATAAGCATCGGTGGGGCGTGCCATATTCACAGGAGTTCGTCACACAAATCGCCGTGGAGCTCGACAAGCAATATTCGATCCATCACGGAAAAACGAAGAAATGTCTGGTACTGGATTGCGACAATGTTCTTTGGGGAGGCATCCTGTCAGAGGACAAAATCGGCGGAATAAATCTTGGCAGCTCCGGAACCGGGAGAGAATTTCAGGATTTTCAGCGTTTTTTGGTGACGCTGTATTATCACGGCGTCATTCTCGCTGTATGCAGCAAAAATGACGAAGCAGACGTTTTGCGGGTTTTTCGTGAGCATAGCGGTATGCTTCTGCGTGAGGAGCATATTGCATGCTTTTTGTGCAATTGGCGTGATAAGCCTCACAACATTCGTGCTATTGCGGATAAGCTCAATATCGGAACGGAAAGCATGGTTTTTGTTGACGATTCTCCCTTCGAGATAGAAGGGGTCAAGGCACTGTTGCCGGAGGTGGAGGCCGTCCTGTATGACCGGGATTCTGTTTTTGAAGGATTGCGCTGCTTTTGCTTGAGATCGGGGGGAAACAATGCCCCTTCTTCCCATCGAACGGAAATATATAAAACAAATGAAAAGCGAGAGGCATTGCGGGTGAGCTGCTCTTCCTTGGAGGAGTATATCGCTTCGCTGCATATGAAGCTGGATATACATGTCGGAAAAGAATCGGAGCTCGGTAGGCTCTCCGAGCTCACGCAACGAACCAACAGGTGTACGAACGGAAAACGATATACACGAGAACAGCTCCGTGACAAGCTCTGCGCTTCGCCCTATAAGCTTTATTCGGTGTCCTTGTCCGATAGATTTTCCGATTTTGGCATTGTAGGGGTGATCGGCCTGTGCGAAAAAAATGTGGATCTCTTTTCGCTTTCCTGTCGAGCCCTTGGCAGAAAAATAGAAGATGATATGATCGGATTTTCCAAGGCAAACGGTGCCGAGTCGATTTCCTTTTTCGCAACCTCCAAAAATGCAGCGCTCTGCGAAATGCTGGAAGCATACGGCCTGACAGTCAATGCTTTTGTCTAAACAGCAGGATAAGAAACGTGTTTTTTAGTCAATACACTATGTGTTTATGAAAGCCATAAGGCAGTGCCTTTTGGCTTTTTTTTCATGCTTCTTGTCGAATTCCGGGTACGCCTTGTTTCTATTGTCGGATGTAGATGATAAAATTTTCTCCGTTTGTGTTTGGAAGGAATTGTATGCGAAATAAAATAGAACGGATATTAAAACAGGAACTTCGGATACTCACATTGAGAACGAGGGAACGAAAGAATCTTACACAAAAGGAGATGTCGGAACTTTTGTCCATGAATGAAAAATCTTATTCGGATATTGAAACAGGGATGTATAAGTGTGGAACGGTAACATGCATTTTGTTATTGATGATGCAGGACGACCCGAATGCTTTTTTGAAAGAGTTAAAAGAAAAATTCGAAAAATTATATCATAAGGAGATGCAACTGATATGAGTTGGGTAACGTATGGAGTTTCCGAAGAGGTATATACATCGGCAACGAATAGAAGAACATCTTATGGCATCGTTGCTTATGCGGAAGATGAATCTATAAGTACCATCGTGGCTTCGTTTCGGGACGTATCCTCGGATAAGGAAAAGGTAGAGCAATTCGTTGGATTATGCAATCGGATGAAGCTTTCTCTGGATCATTTTTCCGATGCCGTTGAGGATTTTATAGCGAAATAATATTTTGATAAAAAGCGAGAAGAGAAAATTTAATAAATGAAAGGCAAACCAAACACAAACGACCTTGCTTTCCTCCGAAGGATCTCTTTCGGAGGTTTTGCTATCGGTGCCATTGAATCATGTTGAAACGATGTTTTCGTGTGCACGGATGTACATAAAAACGGCAGAGATGCGATCTCTGCCGAAATCTATGTTTGTTTATTGCAAGACCTTTGCCAGTCTTGGGAACAAAGGCGAGGGCTCGAACAGTCGGTCAACCAGCTTGCCCATCAAGGTGATCAGCGGAGAATTGATCGCCGTGGTGACCAGTGTGCCAAGCCCGATGCTGTGGAAGCAGGAGTACCCGATTGTCGACCATTCAAAGCTGCCCGCGTCGCCAAAGAGCGTTAGTGCCAGCGTTACCGAAATGACGAGCAGGATAAAGTCAAAGGTCCATTTAGTCTTGCTGATGTTCAGTTTGAAGCGACTTGCCAACTCCGCAACGAACAGCTCGTAGACCTGAAGCGGCATGTAGGTACGGAAGAAGCAAGCCACGCCGAACGCGATGGTTACGTCTCCGACGATCAGCATCACCCAGCGCAGTGCCACGGTGTCAAAGGAAACACCGCCAAGTAGCCACAAAAAGAAATTCAGGGTGTATCCGTAAAGCACCGCCACTCCAAAGGCAAGCAGATACTGCCACCGAAAGCGACGAATGACCAGGCAAAGGAGGACGAGAAGCAGCCCCTGAATGACGTATTCCGTCACCCCCACGCTGAAGCCGCTCCATAGAGGTAGGATCGCTTCTGACAGGATAAAGGCAGGCGCGGCAATCATCGAAACGCCAAGGTCAGCCTTGCTGCAAATGGCAACACCGAGTGCCACGAATAGGATGCCGAACAGCCATAAAAGCTCGGAAGTGCGTTGCATTTTTCTCATTTGACGTCGTCCCCTGTCGCAAAATAAAAATAATAGCCCTCGCCGTTTGATAAAGAAACGGCAAAAGCTATGAGTATTATAACATGCCGCCATCAAAAAATCAACCTATTTTGTCAAATTGTGCAAAAAACAGAGCCGACCGTACGGTCGGCTCTTGACGTGGAGAGTACCAATCTTATTTTTTCAGTTTTTCGGTAAAATCGCGCATCATCTCGCTGATCGTAATGTTCTGCGGGCAAACCTCCTCGCAGGCGCGACAGCCAATGCAGACCGAGGGTCTCTTTTCCTCGGGCATCCCACCAATCGCCAGCGACACAAGGAATAAGCCGCCCGAGCAGGAAAGCTCGTTGTAAAGCTCGATGATCCGCGGAATGTCCAGCCCCTTCGGGCAATAGGTCGTGCAGTAGCGGCAGGCGGTGCAGGGAAGGGCAGTCTTTTCCGTCATGTCTCGCGCGATCCCCAGCAAAGCCTCTTTTTCTGCTTCGCCCAAAGGCTTTTCTTCTTCAAAGGTCACCACGTTCTCGCGCAACTGATCCATGTTCGACATGCCCGAAAGCGTGACACACACGTCGGGGAAAGTCTGTAAAAAGCGCAACGCCCACTCTACCGCTGTGGCATCCGGTCGAAACGCACGGAGTCGCTCCTCATACTCGGGCGCAAGCGTGGCAAGCGCGCCGCCACGCACAGGCTCCATCACCCAGATCGGCAGACCGTACTCACGCAAAAGATCAACTTTGCCCTTGGCATCCTGTAGTGTCCAGTCCAGCCAGTTCAATTGGATCTGGCAGAACTCCATGTGCTTACCGTAAGCGTCAAGAAAACGCCGCATCGTGTCGATCGTGCCATGGGCGGAAAAACCGAGGTGGCGGATACGCCCCTCTGCCTTTTGCCTTAAAAGATAGTCGAGAATTCCAAATTTCGGATCGAGATACAGATCCACGTTCTTCTCGGAAAGATTATGGAATAAGTAAAAATCAAAGTATTCCACGCCGCACTTTTTAAGCTGCGCCTCGAAGATCTCCTCGACCTTTCCCATGTTGCTTACGTCATATCCCGGGAACTTGGTCGCGAGATAATAGCTTTCGCGCGGATACTCGCCCAGCACCTCGCCCATCACCGTCTCGGAGCAGCCGTTGTGGTAGCCCCACGCGGTGTCAAAGTAGTTGATACCCTTTTCCATGGCGTATGCCACCATCTCACGCACAGCGTCTTTGTTGATCTTGCCGGAGCTATCCTCGCAAACGGGCAACCGCATGCACCCAAGCCCAAGCGCGGACAACCGGATATCCTGAAAATTCTTGTAGATCATAAGGCATTCCTTTCCTTGACAAAATGAAAAACTTTTATCAAAAACATTATACCACAGAGAAAAAGAGGTGTCAACGGGAAAGCATTCTATCGTGTTGTGAATGCGTGTTTTATTTTTCAAAAAAAATGAAAAAACTCTTGCAAAGCGCTATTTCTTGTGTTATAATACCGATGTTGTACACGCAGAGGTATCGAAGTGGTCATAACGGGGCTGACTCGAAATCAGTTTGTGCGAAAGCACACGAGGGTTCGAATCCCTCCCTCTGCGCCATAAAAAAAGGCGGCATATGCCGTCTTTTTTTATGGCGCAGAGGGAGATAGAATTGGCTCTCCTTTTGCGAAGCAAAATAGGGTTCGATTTCCCCACCCGAAGATCGACAAGCTCGCTTGTCAGGCGCAGGGTGAGGGTATCCTCGCCTTAAGCGAGTATCCCGTGCCAATCTCTGCGCCATAAAAAGCGAGTGTCTTGGGCCACTCGCTTTTTTATATTCAAGGGGATTCGAAGCGACGCGTGGGTGAATGACATTCCGGTGGCATGTCAGAGCCTCGGCGTGTCCGAGCCCGCAGGCGAGAGAGACATCCGTGAAATTTGCTACATTCTACGCGTGCCCCTTGACTTTTTCCTATCTGTTATAGTATAATATATTTTGTAGTATTATGGGCAAACGGAGGAGAAAACGGTGAAAAAAACACGCTCTCTGTTGTCTTGCCTGCGTCCGGCGGATGCCGTGGTTTGTCTGCTCGTCTTTGCGCTTGCCGTGGTGCTTCTTTGCATGCCGCTTTTACGCGGCGCAGGCGAGGAGCTTGTTATCACCGTGGGCGGGACATCGACCCGTTATTCCCTTGCCGATAATCGGGAATTGACCCTTACGAATGGCGGCTACATCCTCACCGTCTGCATTGCAAACGGCGAGGCGTGGGTCAGCGAATCCGATTGCCCCGAAGGGGTCTGCCGCCGCACGGGAAAAATATCCCGCGCGGGGGAGAGCATCCTGTGTAGCCGCGCGGATATCCTTCTGCGTATTCCGGGAGAGGGGGGATACGATGCCGTTGCCGGTTAGATCCCGCACGCGCCGCCTGACGGTGGCCGCCATGACCCTTGCCTGTGCGCTCATCCTTTCCTACCTCGAAAGCCTTGTGCCGCTGTCCTTCGCCCTGCCGGGGATGAAG
Organism: Clostridia bacterium; assembly: GCA_017464805.1. GTDB lineage: Bacteria > Bacillota > Clostridia > Oscillospirales > CAG-272 > UBA1740. The sequence continues at coordinate 21,235 of JAFTYE010000016.1, forward strand.
CTCGGCCTTGCAAATGTGGCGATCATGTTTGCCTTTTTCCGTCTTGGCCGAACCACGGCACTTGTGGTATCTCTCTGCCGTGTACTCGTCACCGCCTTGCTGTTCGGACAGGCGTCATCCTTCTTCTTTGCTTTGCTTGGGGCACTGTTTTCGTTTTTTGTCTTGCTTTTTCTATCACATTTGGGGGATCGCATCAGTCGTATCGGCATCTCCGTTGCCTGTGCAGCCGCGCACGGCGTCGGACAGATCACCGCTGCCACGATTCTGTACGGCACATTTGCCATGATCTCCTATCTGCCGTTTTTGCTTTTCGCTGCTCTGCCGTTCGGGGCGTTGTGCGGATTTTTGCTCATCCTGTGTGAGAGGGCTGTTCCGGGGGAGGTGACAGATTGATGCGCCGCGTGCTTTCCCTTGTACTAATCGTGTTCCTTTTCGTTCTCCTGCTTGTGGCCTGTACTCCCGCGCCGTACTCGGCCGTGTTGTGCGGGAAAATGAACACCGACGTGCTCATCACCCTCTACTCGAACGGCGCGGACAAGTCAGCTGACGAACTGATCGCCGCCTGTGAAGATCTGCTTGATGAGGCCGAGCAAGCTCTTTCGCGCACCGATGCCGCCGCCGAGCTTGCCCGTGTGAATGCAAACATGGAAACGACCGTTACCCTGTCCGACACCCTTGCCGATATGCTGCGCCTCTCGCTTTCACTTTCACGCGAAACGAGCGGTGCCTTTGATCCGACTGCCGGTGCGCTCTCCGTGCTCTACGATATCACGGGGGACACCCATCTGCCGCCCGACCCCGATGCACTTGCCGCGGCGAAGGCTACGGTGGACTACACCGCGCTTGCCTTGGAAGGGAACACCCTTTCCCGTCCCGTCGGAACCGTACTGGACTTCGGCGCGATTGCCAAAGGACACCTTGCCGCCGTTTTGGTGGATTATCTCTTGGCAGAGGGTGTTTCGGGCGGTGTGCTCTCGCTTGGCGGGAATGTTGCCGTGTTCGGTGAGAAGCCGAACGGCAAGCCCTTCCGTGTTGCCGTTCGCGCACCCGAGGGCGGCTATCTCGGAGAGCTCGCTCTGTCGGGAAACACCTACGTGTCTACTTCCGGTGCTTATGAACGCTTTCGTGTCGGCACGGATGGTGTGACCTATCACCACATTTTTGACCCCGCAACGGGCAAGCCAGCCGACTCCGGCCTTGCCTCGGTCACTGTCGTGAGCCGTGACGGCGCGCGGGCGGATGCCTTGTCCACCGCCCTGTACGTCATGGGCTATGATGCCGCTATTTCCTTCTGGGAAAAGGCGGGCCGCAATTTTGATATGATTCTCGTTCGAGAGGACGGAGAGGTGTTCGTCACCCCCGACCTCACCTTCGAGGCTGCATAGAAAGGACCCTATGGATATTCGGGAAAATCAAGAAATACAGGCCTCCATTGCGTGGGTGCGTGCGGAGAACGCGCGCATGAGTGGAGAGGGAAAGCACCGCTTCGTGTACGTGCAGACCTTCGGCTGTCAGCAAAATGAGGCGGACAGTGAAAAGCTCATAGGTCTTTCCGAGGAGATGGGCTACACCCCTACGTCCGACCCCAAGGAGGCCGACCTTATCCTTATCAACACCTGCGCCGTGCGTGAGCACGCGGAGCTTCGCGCCCTATCTGCCATCGGCAACTGCAAGCGTCTGCGTGAAAGCAACCCTGATCTGATCGTCGGCGTTTGCGGTTGTATGACCGCGCGCGGGGAACGGGTAGAAAAACTCAAAAAGGGGTATCCTTACGTCAGCTTCACGCTCGAGCCGCCGACGCTCCACCGCATGCCCGTTCAGCTGGCCGCCGTGATGCGCGAACGCCGCCGCCGCGTTGCTCTTTCTGAGGATAACGGTGAGATCGCCGAGGGTCTGCCCATTTTCCGCACGCGCCGTCACCGCGCCTACGTCAGCATCATGTACGGCTGTAACAACTTCTGCACCTACTGCATTGTCCCCTACACCCGTGGACGGGAGCGTAGCCGCGAAAGCGATGCCGTGGCCGACGAGGTGCGAGATCTGGTTGCACACGGATGCCGCGATATCACTCTGCTCGGGCAGAACGTCAACTCCTACAAAAGCGATACCGACTTCGCGGGTCTGCTGGCGCGCCTTTGCGAAATCGAAGGGGACTTCATCTTGCGCTTTATGACCAGTCACCCAAAAGATGTGTCCGACCGCCTCATCGAGGTGATCGGAAAAAACGTCGGCAAGATCGAGCCGCACTTCCACCTGCCCCTGCAATCGGGCAGTGACCGTATCCTATCCGAAATGAACCGCCATTATACCGCCGGGCATTACCTTGGCATCGTGGACAAGCTCCGCGCCGCTGTGCCGGACATCTCCCTCACTTCGGATATTATCGTAGGCTTTCCCGGCGAGACCGACGAGGATTTTGAAAACACCTTAAAAATTCTGCGGCAGGTCCGTTTCGATATGGTCTATTCCTTCATTTACTCTCCACGCACGGGAACTCCTGCCGCCGAAAAGGAAAAAATCGATGCCGTACCCGAGGAGATCAAGGGAGAGCGCATGCGCCGCCTGCTGGCCCTTGCGGATGAGATCGCCTTTGCCGCCAACGAGCGATTGGTGGGCAAGCAACTCCGCGTACTGTGTGACGCCGTCAGCCGCACAAAGGGCGACATGTACAGTGGCCGCACCGACGCGGGAAAGCTGGTACACTTTGCCGCTACCCCCGAGCACGTCGGGAAATTCGTTTATGTGAAGATCGACCGTGCCGATCCCTACGCCCTGCACGGAAGTATAACCGAATAAAAACCGAAAGGAAATCAATAAAAATGGATGTTATGCAGCTTGCCAAGGCCCTTGGAGAGGGCATCAAAAACCACCCCACCCTGCTTGCCTATGACGAGGCAAAGGCAGCCTTTGATGCGGACACCGAGCTTGCCGCACAGATGAATGAATACAATGCCGACCGCTCCTGCCTTGCCGAGGAGTTCAACAAGGACTTCGCCATGCAGGACAAGGACGTGATCGAAAGCCTGAAGGCCAAGATGGACGAGCTGGCCGCCGTGATCAACAAGAACGAGCACTACGTCGCCTTCGCCGCTGCTCAAGGAGAGGTCAATACCCTGATGCAGAGCATCAATGAGGAGATCACCTTCTATGCCTTCGGCGTCCGTCCGAATCATTGCACACATGACTGCTCCTCTTGCAGCGGTTGCCACTAAACTCCCAAAGTCTGACTACTTGAAACGGAGAAAACACCATGTCTGAATTGGTAACAGATGCAAGGTCCCTGCCTTCCGTTACTCCCATGATGCAGCAGTATCTGGACATCAAGGCGCAGTATGAGGGGCATATCCTTCTGTACCGCCTCGGTGACTTTTTTGAAATGTTCTTCTCGGATGCTGTGGAGGCATCCCGCGCGCTGGAGCTGACCCTGACGGGCCGCGATTGCGGAAACGGCAATCGCGCCGCCATGTGCGGCGTCCCCTTCCATAAGGCAGACGTCTACATCGGTCGCCTTGTCGAGAAGGGATACAAAGTTGCTGTCTGTGAGCAGACGGAGGACCCCGCCACCGCCAAAGGACTTGTGCGCCGTGAGATCGTGCGTGTCATCACGCCCGGCACCGTCACGGACGGTAGCCTGCTGGCCGAGACCAAGAACAACTACCTCGCCGCCATCTTCTACGCCAAAAGCGGCGTAGGCCTTGGCTTTGCCGATATCTCCACGGGGCAGGTTTCTGTCACGGTGCTGGACGGTGCGGATCTGCTCTCACGCATGGAAAACGAACTGGGCATCTTTGCCCCGCGAGAGGTCATCCTCAATGTGTCCGAAAATGCCTGCCGCGAGGTGTGCGAGTTCCTTCGTGCCCGCTTCGATACCTTCATCACCGAGGGAAGAGAAGACCTCTTTGACGAGTATGCCGCACGAACCCTTGTCGGTGCACAGTTTGCGGACACCGCCCATGGCCTGGACACCGTTGCCACCTGTGCGGTCGGGGCCCTGCTTTCCTATATCCGCGAAACGCAAAAGACCGCCGTGTCCTTTGCGCGTGAGCTGACCGTCTATGCGGACGGACAGGCCATGGAGATCGATATCAGCACCCGACGCAACCTGGAGTTGACCGAGTCCATGCGAAACAAGGAGAAAAAGGGCTCGCTTCTGTGGGTGCTCGATAAGACCCAGACCTCCATGGGCGCGCGCATGCTCCGTTCCTGGATTCTGCGCCCCTTGATCAACCCCGCCCCCATCACCGCACGTCAGCAGGCGGTTTCCGAGCTTCTTTCGGACTATATGACCCGCGCCGAGATCAGAGAGCTTTTTGCCTCGGTGCTCGACCTCGAACGCCTGACCGCCAAGGCGGTCTACGGTACCGCGAACGCCAAGGATCTACGTGCCATCTGCCAGAGCCTTGCCGTCCTGCCCGCTTTGCGCGCCCATTTGCAAAAATTTACGGGTCAGCGTCTGCGCGAGTTGTACGATCATATCGACACCCTTGAGGATCTGTGCACCCTGCTGGACAACGCGATTTCGCCGGAGCCGCCCTTTTCCCTGCGCGATGGCGGCCTGATTCGCGACGGCTACGACCGTGACGTGGATTATTTGCGCTCCATCCTTGCAAACGGTCAGGGCTGGATCGAGGAGATCGAGGTACAGGAGCGTGAGGCCACGGGCATCAAAAACCTGAAGGTCAGCTATAACAAGGTCTTCGGCTACTACATTGAGGTTACCAAATCCCAGATCTCGATGGTGCCCGACCGCTACATTCGTAAGCAAACGCTTGCCAACTGCGAGCGATACATCACCCAGGAGCTCAAGGAAATGGAATCCACCGTGCTCGGCGCGGCGGATAAGCTTACGGCCCTGGAATACTCTTTGTTCGTTTCCGTGCGCGACTCTGCCGCCGCCGCCGCTTCCCGTATTCAGGTGGCCGCCGCCACCGTGGCGGAGGTGGACGTGTACCTGTCGCTTGCGGAGGTCGCCTCCAAGAACAACTATGTCTGCCCAGAGGTCGATACCTCCGAGGTGCTGGAAATCACGGACGGCAGACACCCCGTGGTCGAGAAGTTCGTCACAAGTAGCTACTTCGTGCCGAACGATACGAAAATGGATACCGCAGGAAATCGCCTGCTTCTGATCACCGGCCCGAATATGGCCGGTAAATCCACCTACATGCGCCAGGTGGCCCTTATCGCTGTCATGGCACAAATCGGCTCCTTCGTTCCAGCAAAGGCCGCCCGCATCGGTATTGTGGACAAGCTCTTTACCCGCGTCGGTGCGTCAGACGACCTCGCATCCGGACAATCCACTTTCATGCTGGAAATGAACGAGGTCGCCAATATCCTGCAAAAGGCAACGCGCCGCTCGCTCGTCATTTACGATGAGGTTGGACGCGGCACCAGCACGTATGACGGCATGAGCATCGCCCGTGCCGTCGCGGAATATACCGCCGGCCGTAAGCTTGGTGCGCGCACCCTGTTCGCCACACACTACCATGAATTGACGGCCCTTGAGGATGAGCTTGACGGCGTGGTCAACTACAACATCGCCGCCAAAAAGCATGGCGACAGCATCACCTTCCTGCGCAAGATTGTGCGCGGTGCGACCGACGACAGCTACGGTATCGAGGTCGCCAAGCTCGCAGGCGTGCCGAATGAGGTCGTTCGCCGTGCCAAAGAGATCCTTTCGGGCATCGAATCGGGGGACGCCGCCTCGGTCCACCGGGTGAAAAAGGAGACCGCCCCCGCCGCCCCCGATATGCTCACCTCGCTTGCCGATATGGAAGCGCGTGAGGCGGCAGAGAAGATCCGCCGCATCGACATCAATACCATCACGCCCATTGAGGCCATGAACTTTATCTTCGAGCTGAAAAAGCTCGTTTCCACCGACCCCAATACTTGATTCTAAAACAAAAGAAAGGATACGCCATGGCAAACATTCACGTCCTCGGTTTTGAAATCGCCAACCTCATCGCCGCAGGCGAGGTGGTCGACCGCCCTGCCTCGGTTCTGAAGGAGCTTCTGGAAAACGCCATTGACGCAGGTGCCACCCGCATCACCGCGGAGATCCGCCGCGGCGGCGTGGCGATGATCCGCGTGTCGGATAACGGTTGTGGCATGGCGGCAGAGGATCTGCCCGTGGCGATCCGCCGCCACGCGACCAGCAAGATCCGCACCGCCGACGACCTTGCCGCTATCGGTACGCTCGGCTTCCGCGGTGAGGCTCTTGCTGCTATTTCCGCCGTCTCCGAGATTCGTATTCTTTCCAAAACGAAGGATGCCGATAGCGGCGTGATGCTCACCGCCTCGGGCGGCACGGTCGTGGACGTGTCGGAGGTCGGCGCAGCCGACGGCACCACCGTGGTGGTGGAAAACCTCTTTGAAAACGTGCCCGCCCGCCGTAAATTCCTCAAAAAGGATGCCACCGAAACCATGGCTAGCGCCGCCGTGGTCGAAAAGATCGCATTGTCCCGTCCCGATATCTCCTTCGAGTTGATCACGGACGGTACCACGCGCTTCAAGACCGCCGGTGACGGCGACCTGAAAAGCACTCTCTATGCCCTATATGGCAAAGAGTATGCCTCGCGCCTGCTTTCCGTTCGCGGCGGCGTGGGTGGGGTACAGGTGTCGGGCTATATCGGCACCTCGGACAACGTTCGCCAAAACCGTAACCACCAGAATATGTTCATCAACGGCCGCTACGTCAAAAGCAAGACTGTCATGGCCGCGCTCGAGAAGGCCTATACCTCTTACATAGCACTCGAGCGTTTTCCCATCTGCGCCCTGTTCCTTGACGTGCATCCTACCTCCGTGGATGTGAATGTCCACCCCGCCAAGCTGGAGGTCAAATTCTCCGACGAGCGCGTGGTCTTTGAGGCGGTCTATTATGCCGTACGCTCTGCATTGGAGGAGAATGTGTCCCGCCCCGAGTGGCAGTTTTCTGAGGGCAAAAAACAGAAAAATCCGCTGGCTGCCTTCGTCCCGATCGGGGAAGAAAAGGCGCGTCAGATTGCCGCAAACACAGACCTCTTGACAAAAATGCCGATAAAAACAGAGACAGAAGCCAAACCTCTCCCTACGCCACCCGTGACAACCTCCGCGCCCGTACGCCCTGCCCCCGTAGGGGGGCGTGGCACGGTCAGCGAGGCACTTGCTAACCTGCGCGCCTTCCGAGAGGAGTCTGCTTCGATATCGATCCCTGCATCGCAGCCTGCCGCAACCGCCTTCTTTGCCGCCAATACCAACCTCTCAACGAGAGAGGAGATTGCGGCGCGTGATCGCGTGGCCGAGCAGCCGGTCGTCACACAGCCGTCCCGCCCCACCGTTGAGGAGAAAAGGGAAGACTTGACTACCGAGGAAGCCCCCTATCGCATCGTCGGTGAGGTTTTTTCCTGCTATGTGATCGTGGAGTGTGAAAATGAGCTCCTGCTCATTGATAAGCATGCCGCGCACGAACGCATTTTGTTTGAGCAACTGAAGGCGCGCCAAAAGAAGGACGGACGTATCGGCTCGCAAAGCCTGCTTGTACCCCTGTCGGTCACCCCGACACCCGAGGAGCTTGCCGCCGCAGAGGAATTCCGCACGGAGCTGGAGGCCGTCGGCTTTTCCTATAAAACCGATCCCGCCGCCCACCGTGCCGACATTCTCGCTGTTCCCGATGCCATCGCCCTGCCGAACGCGCAGGAGCTGTTCATTCGTATGCTGGCGGAGCTTTCGGAGGGCGCGGGCAACCCCGCCCTCACCGAAGCCATGCGCCGCGAGCGCGCGCTGTATCGCGTGGCCTGCCGCGCCGCCATCAAGGGTGGTAAGATGTCCGACATGGCACAGATCGAGTGGCTTGTCCGCGAGGTGATGCGCCTGCCCGATATCACCGTCTGCCCGCACGGCAGACCCGTGGCCATCCGCATGACAAAAACCGGACTTGATAAGCAATTTGACCGAATTATGTAAAAAGAGGATAGCATGTTTACCGTACTGAAAACCGAAGGAAAAGCACGCCGCGGCCGTATGACCACCATTCACGGCGTCATCGAGACCCCCGTCTTTATGAATGTCGGCACCAGTGCCGCCATCAAGGGCGGCGTGTCCACCGATGACCTGCGTGAGATCAACTGCCAGGTCGAGCTCTCCAATACCTACCACCTGCACATCCGCCCGGGCGATGATCTCATCTATCGTCTCGGCGGCCTGCATAAATTCTTTAATTGGGATAAGCCTATTCTGACCGACAGCGGCGGATTCCAGGTCTTCTCGCTCGCCAAGCTTCGCAAGATCCGTGAGGAGGGCGTGACCTTCAATTCCCACATGGACGGCAAGCGCATCTTCATGGGGCCGGAGGAGAGCATGCGTATCCAGTCCCACCTCGGTTCTACCATTGCTATGGCCTTTGACGAGTGCATCGAAAACCCCGCCGAATACAAGTACACCCAGAAATCCATCGCCCGCACTACGCGTTGGCTCGCGCGTTGCCGCGCGGAAATGGATCGACTCAATTCTCTGGAAGAAACCGTCAACCGCAACCAGATGCTCTTCGGCATCAACCAGGGTAGTACCTACGCCGACCTGCGTATTGAGCACATGAAACAGATCCGCGAGATCGAATGTGCCGGCTACGCCATCGGCGGCCTCGCCGTCGGCGAGGAGGCGGAGGAAATGTACGCCACCATCGAGGCGGTGGAGCCCTATATGCCGACCGATAAGCCCCGCTATCTGATGGGCGTCGGCACGCCCCAAAACATCCTGGAAGCGGTCTATCGCGGCGTGGACTTCTTTGATTGCGTCATGCCCAGCCGCAACGCCCGCCACGGTAACCTTTTTACCTGGGAAGGGAAGCTTAACATCAATAACGAAAAATACTTCGCCGACGACCGTCCCATCTCTCCATGTTGCAATTGCCCCGCCTGTCGCAGGTATAGCCGCGCCTATATCCGCCATCTGTTTAAGGCGCGAGAGGCACTCGGTATGCGCCTGTGCGTGCTCCATAACCTCTACTTCTACAACGAGTTGATGCAGCACATCCGCGACGCGTTGGATAACGGTTGCTTTGAACAGTTTTATCACGCGCATGTTGATCTACTTGCATCCCGCGTAGACGATTAAAATGAAAAGAAGCCCCAAGGCAACACCTTGGGGCTTCGGTTTTTATACCAATTTTTCTAAAATATCTTCACTCGAAATGCCGCAGTAGCGGTATAGGTTGCACGGCTCGCTCGGCGAGGCAAAATGATCGCGGATGGCCAAAATGTGAGTGTGCGATGGGAAGTTCTCCCGCATCTCGCGCCCAAGTGCCAGCAGGGTACAGGCCGCCGCACTGCCGCTCTCGATCCCCTCTTCCAGGAACAGAAGATTGGTGTCACGCCGCAGATAAGGGGCAAGCCTTTTCGCCGCCTCCTCATATGGTTTTAATTCTTCCATAAGCAAAATACCAAGCCGATCACGGCCACAGGCCTCTTGTGCATAAAGAGCCTCACTTGCGATGCTGCCGTAGGTTATCACCACATTTTTGGGAGCTTTTTGCGGATCGAAGTCGGCGCGAACGCCGAAGTTTTCAAAATCTCCGTTGGGATAAAAGTGAGGGGCGATTCGCGCATCCTCGCCGCCCTTTGCATACCGCAGGGCGGCAGGGCCGGGCAGGGCAAGCATGTGCCTCATAGCGGTGCGCATCGAGCCGTAGCAGGCAGGCGCGTACAGATGCAGGTTCGGGATGCCCGACAGATAACTCACGTCAAAAATCCCGTGGTGCGTTGCACCGTCGCCTGTCGCAAGACCTGCGCGGTCGATAAAGAACTTCACAGGCAGGTTTTGCAATGCCACATCGTGCAGGACGTTATCATAGGCGCGTTGCAAAAAGGTCGAGTAGACCGCAAAGCAGGGAAGAGAGCCGTTTGCTGCCATACCTGCCGCAAAGGTCGTGGCATGCTCCTCCGCGATCCCCACGTCAAAGAAGCGTTCGGGGAATTCTCGTCGGAAGCCCTCCAGCCCACAGCCAAGCCCCATCGCCGCCGTGATGGCCGTGATACGCTTGTCCTCTTTCGCAAGCTTAGTCAGCTCCTCTCCGAAGACGGAGTGGAAGGTCGGCCCCTTCGCTTCGCCGTGATAGCCACTCATACTGTGATAGGCGCACGGATTTTCTTCTGCCGGAGAATATCCCATGCCTTTTTGTGTTTTCACGTGTACCACAACCGCACCGCCGCGCTCCTTTGCGTGCAAGAGGGCACGCTCCACACGGTCGTAGTTGTGTCCGTCGATTGGTCCTAAATACAAGAACCCAAGATCCTCAAAATAGTTGCTCTTGTAAATGAGTCGCTTGGTAAATTTGATCGTGGCGCGCATTGCGCGATACAGGGCGTTGCCCAAAAGAGGTATCCGTTTCAGAAATGCCGCCGTGCGTAGCCGCGCCCGCTTATAAGGACGGGAGGCACGAATGCGCGCGATATAACCCGCAAAGGCCCCTGTGTTGCGGGAGATGGACATTTCATTTTCATTCAGCACCAGGATTAGAGGCAGATTGGGCGGGCAGTTGTTGATCGCCTCGTGTATCATGCCGCCCGTGTAAGCACCGTCCCCCACCACCGCCACCGTGTAGGCATTCTTGCCCGAAAGACGGTCGGCCTCGGCAAAGCCGAGCGCGGCGGAAACAGACGTGCTGCTGTGTCCCGCGCCAAAGGGATCGTATTCGCTCTCGCGTCGGCTGGTAAAGCCGGAAAGACCTCCTACCTGTCGTAGCGTGTCAAAGCGGTCGGCTCGCCCTGTCAGGATCTTGTGTACATAGCTCTGATGGCCTACATCCCAAATGATGTGATCAGTGGGGGTGTCAAAAACACGGTGCAGGGCAAGCGTCAGCTCCACCACACCAAGGTTGGAGGCAAGGTGCCCCCCGCTTTTTCCGACCTTCTCAATGAGAAATTCGCGTATCTCACGCGCAAGGTCGGGCATGGCGGAGCGCGGAAGCGCACGCAGATCGGCAGGGCTGTGGATGCCCGCGAGATAATTCGTTTTTGTATGGTTCTGCCTCACACTCGCCCCCTCCTTTAGCGGGATCTTTTTCACTTTTGTTAGTATAACACATCTGCGCCTAAAAATCAAGCAAAGAAAAAGCCCCGTGTCGGGGGCTTTTTTCATGCAGGCGTATAACTTTTCTCCGCAAGCACGGGGGCGGTAAAGGGATCGTGATCCCCTTCAGAAAACTTTCCGCTCGGCACATGTGTTTCAAGGAACTCGGACTCGGTCGATCCGACGAGAAAATACTGTCTGCCCGCCGTGTGTCCGAGGTCATCCCAGGTAGTGTCCACCGCGTACCACAGCCCGTCTTCCATCTGTACGTAGTTCCAGGCATGCGGCTCGCTTTTTCCGTTTTGATTGGCCACTCCTGCCAAGATCACGCAAGGGATGCCCTCGCGATCGCACAGGAGCTTAAACGCCTTGGCATATCCGTCGCATACTGCCCGCCCGTCAATCAGCGCACCTGCCGAGCAGTGGGGGCGCACTCCCTCCGCATCGTAAACAACCGCTGCGGCAAGCCCTCGATGAATGGAAAGCAAACGCTCGTAGCGACTTTCGCCCTCCACAGTGAAATGCTCGATTGCCGTTTGCAGGTTGGCGATCTCCTCCGACAGCGTTCGGGTCGGCAGAATGTTTTCGGTACGCAGGTAAAAAATCAGCTTCCGCATGTATACGGTCGCACCGCCTTCCTTCTGCTTCTCACGGCGATGAATGATGCTGAAGCTGGAACTATCCTCGCCGCCCATTCGCACGTAAAAAAATGCGGGATGGTCATACAACAGGGCATCGATGGCGGGCTGCGTGATGCCGATCACCCTTTCAGTGATCCTTCCCTGCACGCTCTCATCGTCTTCTCCCTCGACAATCGTCAAGGAGAGGGTTGTCGGGAGAATGATCTCCACTCCCTCCTCGCTTGTCGGGTTCTTGTAGATGGTGCGATAGACCGCCTTTGATTCCTCAGATAACTGGTCATAGTAGTAGCCGTAGGAGGTAAGATCCTCCTCGTAGGTGTACAGATCCTCGGGATTGGGCAGCTCGGTTGACTCGCGCAATAAGATCGTCAGGATTGAGCAGCCCGACAGGGAAAGGCATACAAGCAGGGAACAGAAAAGGCAGAGTATTCTCTTCATATATTCGCTTTCGTGAAATTATTCAAACTTTTTGCCGCACTCGGGACAGAATTTGAAGGGTGCGTCTGCACGGTAGCCGCAGGAGCAGGTGTAGCTCTCGGGCTTCTTTGCACCGCATCCGGAGCAGAACTTGCCCGTACAGGACTTGCCGCACGCAGGACATGCCCACTCGCCTGCCGCAACGAATTTTTCGCCGCATGCAGGGCAGAACTTTCCGTCAAATTTCTCACCGCAGGCGGCACAGGTGTGCTTGCCGCTTTCGTTCTTCGCCTTCTCTTCGGAAAGCTTCTTGGCATTCTCCATCAGGTTGCCCTGTGCGGCGGCACCGCCCATGGCATTCGTCGCCATGCCCATGCCCACAAAGCCGTTCATGGCACCGCCCGAATTCTTCGCGGCGTCCTTCATGGCTTTCATCTGGGCGTAGGCCAAACCGCCCGTCATGGCGGTTGGATCGGCGTGCATCATACCCGAATCGAATTCCTCGATGCGCTCGCGGCTTTTTTCATCGGGGGTGACCTTCGCCAGTGCGACGGAGGCAACCTCCATGCCACGGGAGGTGCGCCACTCCTCGTCAAGAGTTTTGCTCATATACTTTGCGATCTCGCGTTGCTTCGTGGGCAACTGGGAGAACTTGATGCCGTCCGCGGCACACATGGCAAGCGCGGTATCCAGCGCGGTCATGAACTCGTCGGTACAGGTGGATACCAGCTCCTCGCGTGTGTAGGTGTCCTTGACGTTACCCGCAATGGCGGCAAAGAAGGCTACAGGATCGGTGATTTTGAAGGAATATTGACCGAAGTAACGGATATACAGGGCCGTGCGGTAGTAGGGATCGTCGTAGGGCATCGGGGTCGTGGTACCAAAACGGTTGCCAAGGATCTCCTTGACATTGACGTAGTAAACGCGTTGCTGTGAGCCCGCATCACCTCCAAAGGTAAAGCGGTAGCCGATGCGCTTAAAGGATTCTACCATACCCTTAAAAAAGTCACCGCCGAACAGAGAAGGCTCGGTGGAGGCATCCCACTGAAATTTACCGGGCTCGGCACAGAACTCCACGATCTTGCCGTTGTCCACGATCAGGGCGACCTGTCCCTCGTTCACCACGAATACAGAGCCGTTTGTGATGATGTCGGTGGTACCCTTGTTACGGCGGAAAAAGCCCTTGCCCTCGGTCTGCTTAACACCCTTGGCCACCAGCACATCGTTGGAAAGGGAATCGCAGGTGAAAAATTCTCTCCACTGATCAGCGGCTACGGTGTTCGCCGCCGCAGCAATAGCGCGGATAAGTCCCATTTTATGTATCTCCTTGTTCTTGAATTTTCATTTGAGTAAAAAGAAATCCCGCCAAGCCGTGTAGAGCAAGTATTTAACCCTGCTTGTGCAGGTAGGTGTCCTCTCGATCATTTTGTGCTCCCAGCGTCCGACGTGGGCGGCAAAAGCGGCGCACGTCGGGAGGTCTGCATACCCATTTCTCGAAGGTCGGACTCCTCTAAATATCTTGTAGGTCCAAAACTAACCCTATCACGAACTAAGCAGGACGAAAATCTTGTTTATTGGATGCCTATTCAGCGTCGTAATCGATCTCCGAGAATAACTCGTCATCGAAGAACTCCGCTACACGGTCGAACTCGTCGTCATCCTCAATGGTTATCAGATTGACCTCGTCGCCGTCTTCCTCCGCGCGCAGGATCACATATTCCTCAGAATCCTCGCCAAGCGGAGCCATGGCATAATAGGTGTTACCGTCCAGCTCACAGGTACCGAGAAGCTCGAACTCGTATTCCTTGCCATCCTCATCGGTCAGCGTGTAGGTATAAACCTCATCCTCGTTCAGCTCTTCGTTATGATTCAATGCATCCGTCATGTCTCATATCGGCGCGTCGCGCCTCTCCTTTTGTGTAGTATATGCTCTTCTTCTCTATTTTATCAAGAAACGGCTCGTCTGTCAATAGATTTTTTCGGGAAAAATCGACCTCATCTTACATTTCGTCCAGAATTTCGCGCAAAATACCGTTTGAGACGGACATACCCGCCTTGGTCAGCGCGTAGCGGCCGTTTTGCAGGACCATCAGCCCTCGGGACAGAAAGGGGGCGATCCGCTTTCCGTACTTCTCGGCGAATCCGTGCCCGAATTCGGCAGTGAATGCCGCATCCTCGACCCCGTCGGCGGTTCGAAGTGCAAGCATCAGGGCTTCATATTCCCGCATGGCAGGGGAGAGAAGCTCCTCCTCTTCCGCAATACCCAACGGGTCGTGTATGTAGGTCGACAGCCCACCTCCGTTGAAGAAGCGGTGATCCCCAATCAGCGAATGTGCCGACACGCCGAAGCCGCGGTAATCCTGCATGCGCCAATAGCGCAGATTGTGGCGGCACTCCATGCCGTCCCTTGCAAAGTTGCTGATCTCGTAGCGGCGGTATCCCGATCTCTCCGCCGTGCGATATAGAAGCTCCGCCATCTCGCTCTCCTCCTCCTCGCTCGGCAGGGAAAGGAAGGTGCGTCTTTCGTAAAAGGGTGTGCCTTCTTCAATCTGTAAAGAGTAAACGGACAAATGCTCCGGCGACATGGAAAGCGCGGCCTCCAGGCTGGTGGCAAAGGTCTCTTTCGTCTGCTCGGGAATGCCAAACATCAGGTCCAGGTTGATGTTGTCAAAGCCTGCACGCCGCGCCATTTCCACCGAGGTGAAAACATCCTCGTTGCGGTGTACGCGTCCAAGGGCCGAAAGCTCGCCCGCATTTGCGCTCTGCATGCCGATGCTCAAACGGTTGATCCCCGCCTCCCGCATCGCCGTCAATTTTTCATCGTCAAGGGTTGCGGGATTGGCCTCACTCGTGAATTCGAGAGAGGGAACAACACGGTAATTCTCAAAAACCGCTTTTGAAATGTGCAGATATTCCTCGGCAGATAACAATGATGGTGTTCCACCGCCGAAAAACATCGTATCTACGAGGTAGTCGGTCAGTATGGGTGCGGCTTCGCGTATCTCGCGGCAAAGGGCCGCCACATACGCTGAGCGCATCTCCTCGGCTACCGCAGGATAGGAGCAGAAATCGCAGTATAGGCACTTTTGCAAGCAAAACGGTATGTGGATATACAAACCAAGCGACTTGTCTGCCACGTCGCATCCCTCCTTTTTTGAAAGCCGCCCCACGGCACGGGGCGGCTTTTCTTATTCGTCGTTGAGCTTGAGAACTGCCATAAACGCTTCGGGTGTTACCTCGACGGAGCCGAGGCGGCGCATCTTCTTCTTGCCCTCCTTCTGCTTCTCCAGCAGCTTCTTTTTACGGGTAATGTCACCACCATAGCACTTGGCAAGCACGTCCTTGCGCATTGCCTTGACGGTTTCTCTTGCAATGATTTTGGAGCCGATCGCGGCCTGGATCGGGATCTCGAACAGCTGACGCGGGATGTTCTCCTTCAGCTTTTCCGCGATGCGGCGCGCGCGGCCATAGGCCTTCTCCTCGTGCACGATGAAGGACAGCGCATCCACAGGATCGCCGTTGAGCAAAAAGTCCAGCTTGACCAGCTTGCTTGGACGGTAGCCGTCCAGCTCGTAGTCCAGCGAAGCATAACCTTTGCTACGGCTTTTCAGCGCGTCAAAAAAGTCGTAGATGATTTCGTTCAGGGGCAGGGTATAATGCAGCTCCGCACGTCCCGCGTCCAGATACTTCATATCGTGATACTCGCCGCGTCGCTCCTGACACAGCTCCATCAGCCCTCCGATGTACTCGGTCGGGGTGATCAGGCTCGCCCGCACCACAGGCTCCTCCGCTACCTCGATTTCATCCTGTGCCGGGTAGTTGGAGGGGTTTTCGATCCATGCCAGCTCGCCGCCGCGCTTGTGGATCTTGTAGATCACGCTGGGGGCGGTGGTGATGAGGTCGAGATTGAACTCGCGCTCCAGTCGCTCCTCGATGATCTCCATATGGAGAAGCCCAAGGAACCCGCAACGGAAGCCAAAGCCCAACGCGACCGAGGTCTCCGGCTCAAAGGAAAGCGCGGCGTCGTTAAGCTGGAGCTTTTCCAGCGCGTCACGCAAATCACCGTAGCGTGCGCCGTCCGCGGGATAGATGCCCGCAAAGACCATCGGTCGTGCCTCGCGGAAGCCGGGCAGGGCCTCGGAAGCACCGTCCGCGGCGGTGGTCACCGTGTCACCCACACGCGTCTCGGATACGTTCTTGATGCTGGCGGTTAGGTAGCCCACGTCACCGGGAAGCAGACATTCGGTCGCTCGCAGGCCAAAGGCATCCATCGCGCCGACCTCCACCACGTCAAACTCCGCGCCGTTGCTCATCAGACGGATGCGCTGGCCCGCACGCAGGCTACCGTCCATCACGCGCACGCAGACCACCACGCCCAGATAACTGTCGTAGTAGGAATCGAAGATCAGGGCGCGCAGAGGCTTGTCCTCGTCTCCCTCGGGGGCCGGGATGTCCGTGATGACCTTTTCCATGATATCCACGATGTTCTGTCCCGTTTTTGCAGAAACCGCGGGACAATCCTCGGCAGGAATGCCGATTACATCCTCAATCTCCCCACGTACGCGCTCGATGTCGGCCGAGGGCAGATCGATCTTGTTAATAACGGGAATGATCTCCAGATCGCTGTCGATCGCCAGGTAGGCATTGGCCAGCGTCTGCGCCTCCACTCCCTGTGTCGCGTCCACAACGAGAAGGGCCCCGTCGCAGGCCTTGAGGGAGCGCGATACCTCGTAGTTGAAGTCCACGTGCCCCGGGGTGTCGATGAGGTTGAAGGTATATTCCTCGCCGTTCTTGGCAGGGTAGAAGAGGCGCACAGCGCGTGCCTTGATGGTAATGCCGCGCTCCTTTTCCAGATCCATGTTGTCCAGGATTTGCTCCTCCATCTCGTGCGCGCCAACGGTCCGCGTCAGCTCCAGAATACGGTCTGCGAGCGTGGATTTTCCGTGGTCGATATGTGCGATGATCGAAAAATTTCGGATATGCTTCTGTCTTTCGGTCACGGTCTTGTGTCCTTTCGTCTTATGTAGGAAGGCTTTTGGAAGCCGCGGAAGAATTCCCGCATGGCACAGTACTTGTCCGCCCAGCTTACGATCCTTCCTTCTCTCGTGCGGGGCAGGTGAAGGGTAAGCGGCCACATGTGGTGACAGATGATGTCGCGCCCCACCTCGGTAAAGGGATACAGCTCCCTTGCGTTTTCCCAGGCAATCACGGGATGCCGCACCCAAGGAAAACGGGGGGCATCGCCTCGCTCGGAGTCAAAATAGAACAGATCGTGCAAAAGGGCGGCGTGACATACCTCCTCCACGGCAAGCCCCTGCTCACGGCAGATATGATAGGCAAGGTAGGCCACGCTTGTCACGTGCTGTAAGCGATCCGTGCTCATGTGGTGGCGGTAGGTGGAAAGGATGTGTACCGCAGGGTGGTGAAGCAGGGGACGGACGATCGCAAGAAAGGCGCGCCCGTCCTCTGTGTTTTCAAGGTAAAAGGATTCTCGGTATATCTCGTTGATGGATTTCATGGCTTCCCGTCAATTGGCAAATTTTTGGCTGTCCGCCAGGTAGGCATTGATCTTTTTGGCAAGCTCCTCTTGGCTCTCCCCATGCGCCAGGATATAGATCTTGACCTTCGGCTCTGTGCCGGAGGGGCGAACCAGGATCTTGTCGCCCACGGCCGTCTCAAAGGAAAGAACGTCGCTTGTCGGCAGTCCCGTCGGAGTTACGTCCCCGTTTGCAAGGTCGGTCATGGTGCCGGCCAGATAGTCGCCCACGCGCACCACCTTGTAGCCGCCAAGGCTCTGCGGCATCCTCTCTCGCAAACTCGTCATCATGCGGCGGCGACGCTCAATGCCGTCAAGCCCTTCCATATAGATGTCATGGGTAAGGTCGCGGTAGTATCCGTACCGCTCGAAAAGATCGGCAAGCGCGTCCGAAAGGGTCAGACCCCGCTTGCGATAGTAGGCGGTCATCTCGCAGATCAGCATGGTGGCCGAAACGGCGTCCTTGTCGCGCGCATAGCCGCCGAACAGATAGCCGTAGCTCTCCTCAAAGCCCATGAGGAATTCACCGGGCTCGCCGCCCTCCTCGTGGTTTTTGATGACCTCGCCGATGAACTTAAAGCCTGTCAGTACGTCAAAGAGCGTGACCCCCTGCACCTCGCAGATGCGCTTAGCCAGCTCTGTGGACACGATGGTCTTGACGGCATAAGGGAGAGGGGGCATCTTGCCCGCGGCTCGCCGTGCGGTGATCACGTAATCGAGAAGAAGGGCACCCATCTGGTTGCCCGTGATGCACACAAACTTGCCGCTCCTGTCGCGGCTCATCACCCCGACGCGGTCTGCATCGGGGTCGGTGGCAATCACCAGGTCGGAGCCGACCTTCTCCGCCAGCGCAATGCCAAGCGTAAAGGCCTCGGGAATCTCGGGATTCGGCTTTTTCACAGTAGGGAAGTTGCCGTCGGGGATCATCTGCTCCTCTACGGTATAGAGGTTGGAAAGCCCCAGCTCGCGTATCACACGCGGCACAAGGATGCGGCCTGTGCCGTGCAGAGGCGTGTATACGATCCGGAGATCGTCGGCCACCTCGCGCACAACCTCGGGGAAAATGGCAGTCGCCTTGACTGCCTGCATATAGCGATCATCCATGTCGTTCGAGAGTAGGGTGATTCTGCCTGTGTGTACTGCCTCGTCGTAATCGGCAAACTCGGCACCCTCGAACATATCGATCTTGGCGATCTCGGCACTCACGGTCGCGGCATGGTCGGGGGGCAACTGTGCGCCGTCTTCCCAGTAAGCCTTATAGCCGTTGTATTCCTTCGGGTTGTGCGAGGCGGTGATGTTGATGCCCGCCTGGCAGGAAAGTGCTCGAATCGCAAAGGATAGCTCGGGGGTCGGGCGCGGTCCGTCAAACAGGTACACGCGCACGCCGTTTGCCGCCAGCACACACGCGGCAATGCGTGCAAACTCGGCGGAGTTGTTTCTTGTGTCGTAGGCAACGGCCACGCCTCGCGCGTGACCGCCCTCGCGGCAGATGAGATTGGCAAGGCCTTGTGTTGCTTGTGCAACAGTAAAAACATTCATACAGCCGGGGCCGAGTGCCATAATGCCGCGCAGACCCGCCGTGCCGAAGGTAAGGGAAGAGCCGAAGCGCAGGGCAAGCAGCTCTTCGTTCTTTTCAACGGCATGAAGCTCCTTTTGCATCTCTGCCGTCATTTTTGTGCTGTTTTTCCAAGATAAAAATTGTTCTTTGCAGTTCATGTGGGTGCCTTTCTGGGTATCGAAAAATTGCTTTTTATGCGTCGGCCAGTGCCTTTTCCAGTGCCTGTGCCAGCTGATCGGGGCAGGAGGTCGGGCGCATGCCGCATCGCGTACCTTTCAGCCGTTCGATCACGTCAGCCGCCTTCATGCCGACAACAAGTGAGGAAATGCCGTTTGTGTTGCCGGAGCAACCGCCAAGAAAACGTACGCTTTTGATCACGCCGTTTTCATCAAGATTGACCTCAATGGCGCGGGAGCAGGTGCCGCGTGTTTGATGAACGATTTGCTTTTTCATAATTCTTTCTCCTTGTGTAAGCCGCACACGACGCATCCCCGTACAAAAATGGTCAGATAGGTCAAAAACGGCAATAGTGTCTTTTTAGGAACCGAGGCCGTGACAAAGGCGCGCATTGGGTTTGCCTCCTCCTCGCTCTCCTCGGCGCGTATGCGCTTGGCCTTTACCGAAAAGGCACTCATGGCCGCATGATGGCGCGCAGGCACGTCCTCCTCCGTATACGGGAAACGATAGTCAAGCGTACAAGTTGCCTCCGCGTCCTGTGCAAGAAAGACCCTGCCGTACAACGCGTAGTGTGTCACGTCCGTGCCTTCAGCGTGGAACACGCGACAGCTATCCGTGCGGCAAAGCGCGTATCGCTCGATCAGCGCGTCGGTGGTGGATAGGTATCCACTCGCATTTTCGTAAGGCAGAATGCAAAAATCCGCCTCTCCCGCCGCTACCTCCTCACAGGCGGCACGGTAGGAGTCGGTATATCCCGCCGTCGGGGAGGGAAGCGAAGTGCAAAGTGCCTCGTAAGCCTCATCCGCGTAAGGGTTTTTCATATAGGCCACTCTCGCCGACTGTGCGCGGGAAATCGGCAGAAAGTCCGAAAGGGTCAGCTCTGCGCCCCCCTCGCGGCAGGTGCGGATCATGGCACTTACATAGGCGGGCAAAAGAGCTTCCGTCCCGCAGGACAGGGCAAGGGAAAGCATCGTGCGGTGCTCTGCCAGGTGAGAGGTGTGCGGCTCGGTCGGTGGAAGACTCGGACAAAGGGTGCGCAAGATCGGCGCGGCCTCTCCCTCACGCATGCAAAGGAGCGCACCGTCAGCCGTCCCCAGCTCCGCAAGAAAGGCAAGGGCCTTTTCCTGCTGGCGGGACACTCGCTCGCTCAAAGCACGCAGATTTTCGGAAATGGTGGCGGTAGGCTGTTGCATATCCGACATAAGCGTCCCCTCTGTTCCCCGTATGATATATAGATATATTATAAATGATTTATGCATAAGATGCAATCCCTTTTTGTATATTTTTGTAAAATTCCCACAGAAAAATTCTGTCAACTTTTCTCACAAAAACCTTGTAAAGTGTTACTTTTTATGTTACAATCAAGCCAAACGAGAGGAGGATTGCTATGATCCGTATTGTATGCCTTTTTGAAAATCCGACCGTTCAACTCGCCGCGCGTGAGTTGGACCGCTATCTTACCGCCATGGGCTACCAAGGTGAATGGGAGCTGCAGCTCGGCAGCTATGCCGAATTCGGCCTTGAAGCAGTCGGTACCGACCCGACCTTGGACGATGAATTTGCTATTGAGTTTCACGGCGGTCGCGGCTATATCGCAGGCTCCAATCCCCGTAGCATTCTCTTCGGTGCCTACCGCTTCCTGGAAGTCTGCGGTGCCCGCTGGGTGCGCCCCGGTAAGGACGGTAACTATCTGCAGCAAATTTCCTGTCTGCCTGAAAATATCTCTATAAAAACCGAAGCAAAAAAGCGCTTCCGCGCCATCTGTATCGAGGGTACCGTCGGTGTCGAGCATGTGCTTGACCTCATTGAATGGATGCCAAAGGTCGGCTTTAACGGCTATTATACCCAGTTCCGCGACGGTTTTATCTTCTTTGATCGCTGGTACTCCCACCGCGGCAGTCCCGTCAAAAAGCCCGAACCCTTTTCGGTCGAGACATCGTATGAATACGTCGCCCGCATACAGGCGGCCACCAAGGAACGCGGCCTTATGCTTCATGCCGTCGGTCACGGCTGGACCTGCGAGCCCTTCGGCGTTGCCAACCACGGCTGGGACGAGGTAAAGGCCGAGGATATCCCCGATTCCTATCGTGAGGTCTGCGCTCTCGTTGACGGTAAGCGCGACGTGTGGATGGGTATGCCGCTTGCCACCCAGCTTTGCTATTCGCGCCCCGATGTACAAACCGCCATGGTGGAGAGCGTGGTCGATTATCTGAAGCAAAATCCGATGACCGACATCCTGCATTTCTGGCTCGGTGATTACTTCAACAACACCTGCGAATGCGAAGAATGCCGCAAATATCCCCCGGCAGATTACTACGTGCGCATTCTCAATCAGCTGGATGCACGCCTCATGGAAGAAAAGATCGATGCCCGCGTCGTCTTCCTCATCTACTATGATCTTCTGCCACCCCCCATTAAGGAACGCCTTGAAAATCCCGACCGCTTCATCCTGATGTTCGCCCCCATTACTCGTAATTATAAGGAGTCCTTCCCGCACGGCTTCGCCGTCAAGGAAGCACCCGCCTATAAGCTCAATAAGCTGGACCTCCCCTCCTCGGTCGATGAAAACCTCGCCTATCTCTGGCAGTGGGAACAGCTCTTCTCGGGGGACACCTTCGTCTTCGATTACCACCTGATGTGGGATCACTTGTTTGATGCGGGCGGGGAAAAGATCTCCCGCGTTCTGTACGACGATATCCGAAACTACGATTCGCTTGGCCTTGGCGGCCTTGTCAGTTGTCAGCTCCAGCGTAACGCCTTCCCGACTTCCCTTGCCATGACCACCATGGGCCGCACCCTGTGGGATACGGACGTCGACTTCGATACGCTCCGCCGTGACCTCTACGCTGCCACCTACGGAAAAGAGCATGCAGAGGCGGTAGGGAAGTATCTTGCCACCCTGTCGCGTTGCTTCGATACGGGTGCCATCCGTTTCAAAATGCCCCTGCCAGAGGGACAGCTCGAGATCCTTCTCCGTGAGGCGGTCGCTGCGATCGACACCTTCGTCCCCACGATCAAGGCCAATCGGAATGCCTGCGATCCCTGCCACAAAAAGTCCTGGGAGTTGTTGGATATCCACGCGCGCATCTACAAAAACGTTGCCCTTTCTCTCCTTGCAAAACTTGAAAAACAGGAAGAAAAAGCGAAGCAGATCATGGATGAAGCCTGCCGCATCGCTTGGAAAGAGGAAGATTCCCTTTCCGATGTCCTCGACTGCCACTTCTTCGATGACGTGATGCATAAGCGTCCGCAGCTTTGAAAAATGCAACAAAAAAGCCAGCACCGAGTGCTGGCTTTTTGTTTTCCTTAATATACGATCGGCTCGGGCTTGCCGCTCTCGGTAGAACGGATGATCGCCTCACAGATGGCAACGGCCTTCGCGCCTTCCTCGGCGGGAATGGTGGGCTCACGACCCTCGATGATGGAGTCGCAGAATTCATTGATCTCGGAAGCGAAGTTGTGGCTGGCTACGTCCACAGGCAGGATGTGCCCCACTTCGCGCATCTTGGTCCCGCACAGGGAGGTCTCCTCGCCCAGCTTGTCTACGTACAGGGTCATCGTGGAGGACTGGTTGTCTGCGATGATGGTACCCTTAGTGCCATAGATAACCGTACGCATGCTGTAGTATCTCTTGCATCCGACGGATACGTATACCTTTGCGGACAGGGAATCGTCAAATTTGATCAAGCTGATGGTGGAGTCGTCGCAGGGCCAATCCTTCAGCGTCTCATGCGTGCCGTAAGCGAACGCCTCGGCCGCTTCCTTGCCGGCCAGCCAACGAACCAGGTCGATGGGGTGACAGCCGCCGCCCGTAACGGGGTGACGCTTCATCTCGGGATCCATACGCCAGCCCTTGATGTCCACGTAGTCGTGTGCATACTCGGACTCGATGAAGTACAGATCTCCGATCATCCCCGAATCTACGATCGCCTTCGCCTTCACAAAGGCAGGGGCAACGCGGCACACCTGACCGACCATTAGGATCTTGCCCGTTTCCTCGGAAACACGGATCATGTCCTTGCACTCGTCGGAGTGCAGGGCAAAGGGCTTCTCACACATCACGTGCTTGCCGGCACGCAGGGTTTCAATAACCATTTCATGATGCAGGTTGTCGGGAGTCGCCACCACGATGCCGTCCAGAGTAGGATCCTTCAGCATGTCGCGGTAATCGGTGTAGGTATCCGCATTCGGGAAACGCTCCTTGCCCTTGGCAAGGGTTTCCTCGTTGGTGTCGCAGATGGCGGCCAGTTCTGCCTTCCCGCAAATTTTAACAGCGTCTGCGTGCCGCATGCCGACACGAAGACCGATAACGCCAAGTCTGATCATAAGTGAATCTCCTCGTAAGTATTTTTAGGACAAAACTATTGTAACATGAGCGACTCTTCTTTTCAATGCAGTATACATAAGAAAATTTGAAAAATCCATAAGAAAATTTTGAAAATTCTTGTTTTTTTATGGATTTTATGGTATACTGGTCGCATCACAGAGAAAGGTGAAGCGGCATGTATACCGAAAATACCAAAAAACTACTCAACGCCTTTTCGGTCATCTCGGGGACCAAGATCGCCCTCTTTGACAGGCACTACCACTGCCTTGTGCAAAGCGCGGACGAGGTACCTACCTACTGCTCCGAGCTGCACCGTAGTAAAAAATGTCGTGACTGTTGTAAGCAGTCGGACATCCTCGCCTTTCGGCGTGCGGAGCGCACGGGTAAGGTCTATTGGTACAAATGCCCCTTCGGTCTGCACGAGGCGGTCGCTCCCGTCCTTGCAAACGATACGGTCGTCGGATACCTGATCCTCGGTCCTGTCAATACCCGTTCAACGGGGCAGGATTCGCATATTCTGGAGCGCGCCCAAAAAGCGGACGAAACCCTGAACATGGAGCATCTTGGCAAATATATTCGAGAGCTTCCGCGTTACAGCGAAAAGACCTTCGCCGCGTACAGCGAGCTACTCTCCGCCCTTGCCACTCATGTCGGCAGCACCGTGCGGGATGACGAGCAGACAAAGACCGTCGGCCAGCTGATCAAGGCCTACCTTGCCAAAAACCTGCACCGCAAGATCACGCTCGCAGAACTCGGCATGCATCTACATTGCTCCACCGTTACCCTGACCGAGAACTTTCATCGGGAATACGGCATCACCATCATGCAATACCTGCAAAAGAAACGGCTCGACCTTGCCGAGCAGCTGCTCACCGAAACGGCCATTCCGATCACCGCCGTGGCGGAACAGTGCGGCTTCTCGGATGTTGCCTATTTTTCCCGTTGTTTCAAGGCCGCGAAAGGAGACTCTCCAAGCGATTTTCGCCGTCAGCACGGCGCGGTGGAGAATACCCCCGCGCGCCTGAATTTCGAATGGAAGATCAGCGATGGAGAGGGCTGCTGACACTTTCTTTTTCATTTCGCAAAAAGCCCTTGACAAATCTGAGAAAAAGTATTACAATCGGTTAGGTTGAAAGAAAGAAGACGACGCCCAAACGATAACACGACGCCGCCGAAAGAGATGCTATGGAAATTCTGTTTAGTTTGTCGATCGCCCTGTTCGCGGGGCTTATGCTTTCCCGTCTGGCCAAGCTGTGTAAGCTTCCCGCCGTCACCGCCTATCTGATCGCGGGTGTCTTGCTCGGCCCCTTCTGTCTCGGTGCCTTCCATGTTAACGGACTCGGTTTTATCAGCATGGAAAATATCAAGTCCCTGTCCCTTATCTCGGATGTGGCCCTCGGCTTTATCGCCTTTTCCATTGGTAACGAGTTCCGCCTCTCCCAGCTGAAAAGCATCGGCCGTCAGGCAACACTCATCGGTATTTTGCAGGCAGTCTTTACAACGATTGCCGTGGACGCCGCCCTCATCGGTTTGCATTTCCTCATCCCCGATAAGCTCTCCCTACCTGCTGCCATCGTGCTAGGTGCCGTCGCTTCGGCTACCGCCCCTGCCGCCACACTCATGGTCGTTCGGCAGTATAAGGCCAAGGGCCCGTTGACCGACACCCTGTTGCCCGTCGTTGCTCTCGATGATGCCGTCGGTCTTATCCTGTTCTCGGTATCCTTCGGCGTGGCCAAGGGCATGATCTCGGGCGAGGTGAGTCCCGTTTCCGTGATTGTGGAGCCGTTGCTTGAGGTCATCCTCTCTCTGGCACTAGGCGCAGCCATGGGTTACCTCTTCACCTACTTCGAAAAGTTCTTCCATTCGCGCTCCAAACGCCTTTCCATGTCGGTCGCCTTTGTGCTTCTGACGCTCGCGCTTTCGATGATGAAATTCACCCTGCCGATCTTCGGTGGGATTCATATCGCTTTCTCCTCTCTCCTTACCTGCATGATGCTCGGTACCATCTTCTGCAATATTTGCGACTTTTCCGAGGAGCTGATGGACCGCCTTGATCGTTGGACAGCCCCTATCTTCATCTTGTTTTTCGTATTAAGCGGCGCAGAGCTTGAGCTTTCCGTGTTCGGCGACCTCACTATCGTCCTGATCGGCGTTGTGTACATCGCCTTCCGTTGCCTCGGTAAATATTTCGGCGCACGCATCAGTGCCACGTGGGCAGGAAGCAACGAAAACATCCGCAAATATCTCGGTATCACGCTCTTTCCACAAGCGGGCGTGGCACTCGGCATGGCCATCAAGGCTGAGGCACTCGGCCCGACAGGTGCCGTAGTCGCCAACATTACCCTCTTTTCCGTCCTTATCTACGAGCTGGTGGGCCCATATCTGACTAAGGTGGCACTCATCAAGGCAGGTGAGGTAGACCCCGAAGGGAAGACCAGTGCCCGTAAAAAGGCGTAAAACCGCAAAAGAAGCCGAACGGCCACGCCGTTCGGCTTCTTTTTATTCAAATTATTCAAATGCAAAGTCGGAGATCCAGGAGGATCTGTACCCGTGCTCCACGCACCAACGAACTCCCTCGAAAACGCGCTCACGGTAGTCGGGGCAGTACATTTCAAAGTGCGGGTAAAAATACTGCTCGTGGATCAGTAGATACATAAAGGCGCGGTCTTGCCGCTCAAGAAACGCGTCAAGGAAGGGGGCAATATCCTTTGGCTCGTGTGCGTCCAGCACGACGTCGTCCTTCACGAATATAATATCCTCCTTCGTGTCGACCCAAAAATCACGCGTTGCCGCATGTTTCGTTTGCTCTACATCAAGGTAATAGGATACCCGCGGTCGCCCCTCGCTGTCAAAGACAAAATAGCCGTCTAGCACTGAAAAGCCGAGATCGCGGAAGGCCCGCGTTCCCGGTAGGGCAGAGTCCGCAAAATGCTGGGAGGTCACGTGATCCATCACCGCTGCCCCTGCGAAGCGTAGGATCTCTCGTTCCACTGCGCGACCTTCGGCCATCACCTGCTTGTAGCTTGCATTTTTATACGGGCTGAACGGTCGGTCGGCACGGGCATGAAACGAAAAACGGAGCCAGTCGGCGTTCTGCCTGAATTCATCCTTGTATTTTTCGGGGAACATTGAAAGGTTGAAGGACTTGTCTACCGTTTCGTAGTAAATATGCATGTGTACATGAGTGCCGTATGTGTTGTGCACGTCATGGAACAGAGAGAGGAAGGGATCGTCAAAGATCGAGGTATACGTGTCCTTATTTTTGGCAACGTTTTCAAGACACAATATCACGTCGTCCACGCCAAGCCGGTAGGTGTGATATCCCTTGCGGAACCAAAAAAGCGTAATAGTCTGCTCCTCACCCGTTTCGCGGCAGAATGCCGTGACGGTGTTTTTGTAACCGCGCAGGGGAACGCGGACGGTGTATTCTCCCGGCTTTTCCTCACTTGCGGGGATGCCGTTTACCGTTACGGTTGCTCCCGCTTTGGCAAAAAGGCTGATGGGGACGTGCAGTACCTCCCCCTCCCGCGTGCCGTCGATCTCCTCAAAGAGAACGTCGCCGTCGATGGGCGAGAGAAAGGTGAGCGTGTTTTTTTCGTCTGATACAGAAATAAGCATCGTAACCTCTCGTGTCTAGAATACTGGTATTGTAGCATAAAACGCCTGCAAAGTCAAGCACACGGGATCTTGCGTTTGGTCAGTTTTTTGCAAAAAAAAGTACTTGTTTGCATGCCGTCATATGGTATAATGAAGAAAAAGGAGGGAAAAAGGATGAAAATTCTGAACTTCGGCTCTGCCAACGTTGATTACGTCTACTCGCTCGACCACATCGTCACGGTCGGGGAAACCGAAAATTCACAGGAGCTTTCGATCTTCCCCGGCGGTAAGGGACTGAACCAATCCATCGCCCTCGCACGTGCGGATGCACAGGTCTTTCATGCAGGCTGTATCGGCGCGGACGGCGAGATCCTTTCAAATATCTTGGCCGAGTCAGGCGTGGATATCTCCTTCGTCCGCTTTGTACCCGAAAAGAACGGTCACGCCATTATTCAGGTCAGCCGCGAGGGAGAGAACGCCATCTTCCTCCATGCAGGCTCCAACGCCATGATCGCGCACGAGCATGTGGATGAGGTCCTTTCGCATTTCGGTGAGGGGGATCTGCTCCTGTTGCAAAACGAGATAAGCAACCTCGACTATATTGTAAAAGGTGCCGCAGCGATCGGCATGCGGATCCTACTAAACCCCTCTCCCTATAATGAAAGGATCGAGTCTCTCGACCTATCGCTCATCTCCTACCTTATTCTCAACGAGGTGGAGGGAAGAGCCATCACAGGCGAGGAAGAAACCGAAAAGATGCTCGATTGGTTTTTCGCGCATTTTCCGCATCTTGCCGTCATGCTCACGCTCGGCAAGCAAGGCTGTGTCCTTTCACATGAGGGTGAACGACTGCGCCACCCGGCTTACCTCGTAGACGCGGTGGATACCACCGCCGCAGGAGACACGTTTACGGGGTATTTCGTGGCAGGTCTTGCCGCAGAGGAGGATCTTCGCACGATCCTAAAAAACGCCTCTTGTGCCTCGGCAATCGCCGTGTCCCGCAACGGTGCTGCTCCCTCTATCCCCGTTCGGGAAGAGGTGCTCGCGAAGCGTGACGCTTTGTGTCTTCGCACCGAAAACAGGGAAGAGCACATTCGTGAAAGGACCGAAAAATATATAGCCGCCAATCTGCAAACGGCCACCCTGTCCGGCCTTGCCGCCACGCTTGGTTATTCCGATGTTTATGCGGGTAGCCTCGTGAAAAAGAGCACAGGCTGCTCCTTCAAGGAGTTGTTGCAAAAACGGCGGCTTGCCGTCTTCGCCCGTGCGCTCACCGAAACAGATGCGCCGATCGAGGTACTCATCAAGCAGGTTGGCTATGAAAACGGGGGTTTCTTCCGTCGCGTTTTCTTTGAAAAATACGGCAAAAATCCGCTGGAATACCGAAAAACCGTGAGAGGAGAAAGAACATGACAAACGAGCAAAGAATGAAAAATCTCAACGTTCCGCAGGGGATCGTGGACGCGGTGCTGGATACCGATGCCTACAATGAGGTGGACGATCAGTTTGCCTTTGCTTACCTTTTGCGCTCGTCCGAGCGCGCGTGCGTCAAGGCGATCTACGCTGCTCCTTTCCATAATAAGCGATCTGACAGCCCGCGGGACGGCATGGAAAAAAGCTACCGTGAGATCAAAAAGCTCCTCGCCCTCGCGGGGGAGGAGAGGGACGTCTACCGCGGCTCTCCCACGTACCTGCCGAATGAAATGACCCCCGTAGATTCGCCAGCCGCGCGTGATCTCGTCGAGCGAGCCAAACGCTACTCGCCCGAAAATCCGCTGTACATCGTTGCCATCGGCGCGATCACCAATATTGCCTCGGCGATCCTTCTTGAGCCTGCCGTGGCCGAGAATGTCGTTCTCGTCTGGCTCGGCGGCCACGCACATCACTTTGCCGATACCAAGGAATTCAACATGATGCAGGATGTCGCTGCCGCGCGTGTCGTCTTTTCCTCGGGCGTGCCGTTGATACAGCTCCCCTGTCGCGGTGTGGTCAGCCATTTTACCATTTCAAAGCCCGAGCTGGAATATTGGTTTGCGGGCAAAAATCCCCTGTCGGATTACCTCGCCAAAAATGCCATCGAGGAAGCCGACAGCTACGCCGCAGGTAAGCCCTGGACGCGCATCATCTGGGATGTTCTTGCCGTCGCCTGGCTGTTCAATGATAACGATCGCTTTATGATGAGCCGAATTCTTCCGACCCCCGAGCTCACCTACGATCATCAATACATTCACCACAAGCAGGAAACACCCATGCGCTACGTTTATTTTATCAAGCGTGACGTTGTTCTCGAAGACCTTATCAAAAAGATCACCGCCTGACAAAAGGCCGCCGATCGAAGAACGGCGGCCTTTTGTTTTGATTGCCGTATTGCCGCTTACCGTTAAAAAACGACCGCTTGTGAAAAAAGACTTGCATTTTTTTTACTGCAAGTGTACAATAAAGCCAAAGAAAAGGAGGTGCGATATGAGCGATATGATCGAAATTCGCAACTTGAATAAGCACTTCGGCAACGTACATGCCGTGCAGGATCTCTCCTTTCGCGTCAAGCAAGGGGAGCTCTTTGCCTTCCTCGGCGTCAACGGTGCCGGAAAGTCCACCACCATCCATATCCTTTCGGGTCAACTGGCAAAGGACAGTGGCACCGTCATGATTGACGGCACCGACCTTGACCGTGACGTGGATGCTGTCAAGCGGGACCTCGGCGTCGTTTTCCAAAGCTCAGTCCTCGATGTGGCGCTCTCTGTTCGGGATAACCTCGAAAGTCGCGCCGCTCTCTACGGCATCTGCGGAGAGGCGTTTCGCCGCCGCCTTTCGGAGCTCGCCGACCTTCTCGATTTTGCTGATCTGCTTTCCCGCGCGGTGGGGAAGCTCTCCGGCGGGCAGCGTCGCCGCATCGACATCGCACGCGCTCTGCTCCATAAGCCGAAACTCCTGATCCTTGACGAACCGACCACGGGGCTCGACCCCCAAACGCGTAAGACCCTTTGGTCAGTCATTTCCGAGCTCCGCAGGACCGAGGGCATGACGGTCTTCCTCACAACCCACTATATGGAGGAGGCGGCAGATGCCGACTACGTCGTCATCCTCGACAACGGCCGCATCGCCGCCGAGGGAACGCCTCTTTCTTTAAAAAATACCTATACAGGCGATTTTATCACCCTCTACGGTGTGGATGAGGGAACCGTGAAAATGCTCGGCCGAGACTACGAGCCAATCCGCGATGCCTTTCGCTTGTCCGTGTCGAATACTGCCGCCGCAACCGAGCTCATCCTTTCGTACCCCGCGGTTTTTTCGGATTACGAAATCACCAAAGGAAAAATGGATGACGTGTTCCTCGCCGTCACAGGCAAAAAGCTCACGGGAGGTGAAGAGAAGTGAAAACCACGCTCCTTCTCATCAAGCGAAACGTCAAACTCTTCTTCCGTGATAAAGGCATGTTCTTTACCGCCCTCATCACCCCGGCCATCCTGCTCGTGCTCTACGCAACCTTCCTCGGGAATGTCTATCGGGACAGCTTCACTTCTGGTCTGCCGCAGAATAACCTGCCAAAAGAGTTGATCGACGGACTCGTCGGCGGTCAGCTGATCTCCTCGATTCTCGCCGTTTCTTGCATCACGGTTGCCTTCTGCTCCAATTTTCTCATGGTACAGGATAAGGCAAACGGCAGTATCCGTGACTTCCGTATTGCCCCTGTGAAAAGCGCGACTCTGTCGCTTTCCTATTACGCCGCCACCCTCATTTCCACGCTCCTTATCTGCCTCGTGGCAAGTGGGATCTGCCTTGCCTATGTGGCTGCCGTGGGATGGTATATGTCCGTCTCGGATGTTCTTCTCCTGTTACTTGACGTGCTTCTCCTGGTGCTCTTCGGTACAGCCCTCTCCTCGGTGATCAATTTTTTCCTCTCCTCACAGGGGCAGATCTCCGCCGTCGGCACGATTGTCAGCTCGGGCTACGGCTTCATTTGCGGCGCGTATATGCCCATCTCCTCCTTCGGAGAAAGCCTGCAATCGGTCATCTCCTTCCTGCCGGGAACCTATGGTACCTCCCTCGTCCGCAATCACGCCATGCGCGGTGTGCTCGCAGAAATGGAGGAGGAGGGAATATCCGCCGCGGCGATTGATGAGTTGCGCGACGTCCTGGACTGTAACCTCTACTTCTTCGGCGAGCGTGTGGAGGAGGCTTCCATGTACCTTGTCCTCGCCTCGTCCATCCTTCTCCTTGTCGGCGTGTACATCTTCCTCAATGCTTTAAGGAAAAAGGAAAAATAAATTCAAAAAGGACCGTTCGTCGAACGGCCCTTTTTGTTTTTGATGCAGCTGTGTTGAATATCTTTTTCGAGATATACTATTGACAAATCACGTTTTACGTGTTACAATTGATTGAGCTCAATTGAATTGGGCTACACTATTCGGGAGGTGCGACATGAACGCATACGATTTTCAGGTAAAAGCAATGGACGGCAGTGAGGTATCTCTTGAGAAGTATAAGGGCAAGATTTTGCTCGTGGTCAATACGGCAACCGGGTGCGGCTTTACACCGCAGTACGACGAGCTGCAAGATCTTTATGATGAGTTTTTCGCACGCGGCTTCGAAATTTTGGATTTTCCTTGCAACCAGTTCGGGGAGCAGGCACCCGGAAGCGATGAGGAAATCCACTCCTTCTGCACGGATCGCTACGGCATCACGTTCCCACAGTTTGCCAAGGTAGATGTCAACGGCGAGGATGCCATTCCGCTTTACAAATGGCTGACCGAAAACACCAAATTCGGCGGATTTGGTAAGTCCCCGATGGCTCTGGTCCTGTCGGGCGTGGTAAAAAAGACCGATAAAGACTACAAGAATAATGGCAAGATCAAATGGAACTTTACCAAATTTCTCATCGACCGAAACGGCGAGATCGTCGCCCGCTTTGAGCCTACCGACATGAAGGGGTTAAAAAAGGCGATCGAGGAGTGCCTCTGATGCGTCACGAGTATAAAACCGAAAACACCTGCGCGCAGATCATTTCCTTTGAGCTTGATGGAAACATCGTCAAGAACATCGAGTTTTACGGCGGCTGTAATGGAAATCTCAAAGCCATCTCCAAGCTCCTGGAGGGGGCAACGGTGGAAAAGATCGAAAAAGAGCTGCTCGGCAACACCTGCGGCCGCCGTCCTACCTCTTGCACCGATCAGCTGGCGAAGGCCGTCCGTGCCGCCTATGAGAAGGAACAGCAAAGCGCAAAAAATCCTTGCTAATGCAGACGAACCGTGCTATAATGGTATAAACGGCTCGGAGGTGTCCTATGCGTGAAATGAACTACGATATGCTTAAGCTCGAAAACCAGATATGCTTTCCGCTTTACGCCGCCGCGCGTGAGGTGGTCAAGCGCTATCGCCCGCATCTGGATGCGCTCGACCTCACCTACACGCAATATATCACGATGATGCTTTTGTGGGAGCATGAGGAAATCTCCGTGAAGGCTCTGGGGAAACGGCTCTTTCTCGATTCGGGCACGATGACCCCCGTCTTAAAAAGCCTGGAAACCAAGGGCTACGTTACCCGTGCGCGCAGCACAAGCGATGAACGCTCCGTCAATATAAGAATCACCGCGAAAGGGGAGGAGCTCAAAAGATCCGCCGCCGAGATCCCCGCCAAGGTGGCAGGTTGCGTGGCCCTTGAACCGAACGAGGCCATTCAGCTCTATACACTGCTTTATAAGATCCTGCGTGAGGAATAAAGAAAAAAACTAGCGTGTTATCCTTAACGGAGAACACGCTAAAACTCAGTTTGCCCTACGGGCAAGTGAAGTTATCTTCGATAGTGAAGTTCACTTCGTGAGTGAAGTTTCGCCTGCGGCGAAGTGATGGGCAAACTTAACTTCACTGCGAGCGTAAGCTACGCAACTTCACTGTGCATAGCACAACTTCACTTTTGTGTCAGCAAAAACTTCACCAACAGAAAAAGAGAGGACATTTCGGCTACTACGAACCGATTTGTTCTCTCTTTCTGTCGTTATAAGGGTTTGGGCTTAGCCCAATTAGCATTTGTCCAGACAAATGCGATGCTTGCACTTTTGTCAAAGTGTAAATACTCCGCTAAGAACATCACCCATTTTTTGTCGTTTTTTTGTTGTCCATACCTCTATTGCAGGATCAATCGATTCAGATAAGCGACTCCTCGTCAAGGTTGAGCACATCTGCCTCGCCAAAGCGGAAGTCGGGCTTGCCGTCCTCAAGACGGATAGCAAGAAAATCCTTTCCCTTGAACAAGATCTTGTGTCCGGCCTGGTCAAACTCGGTTTCCGGGGGATTAAAGAGATATGTCGCACCGCTTGTGGTCACGATTACGCTTCCGTCCCGGATACGGAGCGTGTCGCGATCTGCTTTTCTGCGGAAAAGCCACGGCGGAAAAATGCCTTCACCGTTTTTTGGACAATCCTTCCGCCTTAGTGGTCGCATCCTATCGCTTGCGCATGCTCGGCTTTGCATACTCCCTTGCGGTGTTACTCTCTTCGCAAAAACTTCTCTGATGTTTTTGGTTGTTCCCCTTTCAAGCCCCTTACGATCAATCATAAAAAACACAGGGGGTGACAGATGTCACCCCCTGTGTTTTTGGTGCCGGTGGCGGGACTTGAACCCGCACGCTGTCGCCAGCAATGGATTTTGAGTCCACCTCGTCTGCCATTCCAACACACCGGCAAGGAACATGGGTATTATACCACGCTGTGCCGGGAAAATCAAGAGGGAAACACAAAAAAATCCACGAAAACGAAAAAAATGCCCTGCGCGTAAAAAAATATTGCGCTTGCGCCCTTTTCGTGGTACAATAAGAAAAAAGAGAGGAGTTGTGATATGACAGATCAAGAGCTTCTTTTGCTCGCAGAGCAGGCAAGAGAGAACGCCTATGCCCCCTATTCCCGATTTCTCGTCGGCGCGGCACTCCTTGCCGCAGACGGCCGTGTGTTTCTTGGTGCAAACGTGGAGAACGCTTCCTTCGGCGCGACGAACTGTGCGGAACGGAGCGCGATCTTTGCCGCCGTGTCGGCGGGCGTGCGTGATTTTGTCGCTATCGCCATCTGCGGCGCGAAGCAGGGCGGACGCGGAACGATTTGCACGCCTTGTGGGATCTGCCGTCAAGTATTATCCGAATTTTGCAATTCGAAGCTCCGCGTCCTGCTTGGCAACTCCGAGGAATATCGTGAATATACCCTCGCCGAGCTACTGCCGCACTCCTTCGGAGATGAGGTGAAGGCATGAGAATGTACGACATCATTCGCCGCAAGCGCGACGGTGAGATCCTTTCCGAAAAGGAAATTCAATTCTTTGTCCGTGGCTACGCCTCTGGCGAAATTCCCGACTATCAGGCATCTGCCCTCTGCATGGCCATCTACTTTCGCGGTATGACGGTCGAGGAGACCACTGCCCTCACCCTCGCCATCCGCGACTCGGGCGACCGCTTGGATTTTTCCAACATAAACGGCCTGCGTGTGGATAAGCACTCCACGGGTGGCGTGGGGGATAAGACCAGCCTCGTCGTTGCCCCCATCGTTGCCTCTCTCGGTATCAAGGTCGCCAAAATGAGCGGCCGAGGTCTGGGGCATACGGGTGGCACGATCGATAAGCTCGAGGCCATCCCGGGCTTTTGCACCGATATTCCGACCGCCGAATTCGAGGAAATCGTCAACCGCATCGGTATTGCCATCGTAGGTCAAACGGCGACCCTTGCGCCTGCCGACAAGAGCCTGTACGCCTTGCGTGACGTGACCGCCACCGTAGACAGTATGCCCCTCATCGCCTCCAGCATCATGGGAAAAAAGCTTGCCGCCGATGACGATTGCATCGTTCTGGACGTCAAAACCGGCAGTGGCTCCTTTATGAAGACCGAAGAAGCAAGCGAGGAGCTTGCTCGCTTGATGGTGGGCATCGGTAAGCAGGCAGGGAAGAAGATCTGCGCGCTACTGACCGACATGGACAAACCGCTCGGTAATGCCGTCGGCAACGCCATTGAGGTTTGGGAGGCTGTTCGCACCTTGCAGGGGGAGGGACCGGAGGACCTCGTCGAGCTGTGTATCGCCCTCGCTGCACACATGCTGTACCTTGCGGATAAGGGTGATCTTGGTGCCTGCGAGCGCATGGCAAAGGAAGCGATCGGAAGCGGTCGTGCTCTTGCTACCCTTATCGAAATGGTTCGCGCCCAAGGCGGGGATGTGTCCTATATCGAAACCCCCGACAAGCTGCTTGCGGCGAAGCATTCTTTGGACGTGACTGCTCCGAAAGACGGCTATATCCATTGCGTGGATACGGAAGGTTATGGCGTTGCAGCCCTTCTTCTCGGAGCGGGCAGAAACAAAAAGGATGATGTGATCGACCATTGTGCCGGCATTCAGCTTCATGCAAAAACAGGTGATTTTATCAAGGCAGGCGACAAAATTGCCACCCTGTATACCAATTCCGAGGCAACTCTGCAAGTGGCACGCGATCGCCTGCTCGCCGCCACCTTCCTCTCGAATAATGCCCCCGCCCCTCGCCCCCTTATTTATAAGGTCATCGAATAACGCAAAATCCCCCTTGCATAGCATTTGCAAGGGGGAAAATTTTTTGAAAAAATATCCTTTTCCTATTGACAACACCGCTTTTCTGTGCTATCATATGAACAATCATTCAAATGAATGGCCATTCATGTGATAGAAAGGAGAGATCCATGAAACCGAAGCACGACCACGCGGCTCTTTTGGCCGCGGTAGAGCAGGGACTGCCGTCCGACGATTTTCTCTGTGACCTCGCCGATCTTTTTCGCGTGTTCGGCGACACCACGCGCGTGCGCATTTTGTGCGCCCTTCTCGACTCGGAGCTATGCGTGTGTGCGATCTCCGAGTTACTCGGCATGACCCAGTCTGCCATCTCTCACCAGCTCAAGGTGCTGAAGGATGCCAACCTCGTGGGATGTCGCAGAGAAGGAAAAACCGTATATTATTTTTTGGCAGATGACCACGTCCGTGGCATTTTGGCACTCGGATGCGAGCATCTCGCAGAAAAGGAGTAATCGCTATGAAAAAAACTTGGGTACTTGAGGATCTGGACTGCGCGCACTGTGCCATGAAAATGGAACAGGGCATTTCGAAAATCCAGGGGGTCGTATCAGCCTCCGTTAACTATCTTTCTGCTCGCCTGACCATTGAGGCGGAAGAAGCCGATCTTGATCGCATTATCAAGGAAGCGGTAAAGATCTGCAAAAAGATCGAGCCTGACTGCCGAATCATTCTGTGAGGCCGATATGAATCGTAAGCAAAAAAAGAATCTTATCCGCATTCTCGTCGCCGCCGTTCTAACTGTCGCGGCGATTCTTGTGCCACATGATCTGTTGCCGCCCTTGTGGGGAATAGATCTTGTGCGCCTTGTCACGTTCCTTGTTCCTTATTTGGTAGTCGGTTGGGATGTGCTGCGCGGCGCACTTTCCAATATCTTTGCCGCTCGCTTTTTGGATGAAAAATTTCTCATGGCGATCGCCACCGTGGGTGCTTTTGCCCTCGGGGAATATATTGAGGGCGTTGCCGTCATGCTCCTCTTTCAGGTAGGCGAGCTGTTTGAGTCGATCGCTGTCGGCCGTAGCCGCAAAAGCATCGCCGCCCTCATGAACATCCGCCCCGATACCGCCACCGTCCTGCGCGACGGCGAATGGGTGCACCTCTCTCCCGAAGAGGTCGCGGTCGGAGAAGCGATCCTGATCCTTCCGGGGGAAAGGATCCCGCTTGACGGCACCGTTACCGAAGGAGAAAGTGAAATGAACACCGCCGCTTTGACAGGGGAGAGCGTTCCGCGTGCCGTCGGCATCGGCGATGCCGTCGTCAGCGGTGCCGTGAACGTAAGCGGTCGTCTGACTGTCCTTGTTCGTGCGCCCTACGCGGAAAGCACCGTCTCCAAAATTCTGGCCATGGTCGAAAGTGCCTCCGAGCGCAAATCCCGCGTGGAAGGAGTTATCACGCGCTTTGCGCGCTGGTACACTCCTGTCGTGGTTGGCTTTGCGGCCTTTCTCGCAATTCTGCCGCCGATTTTCGTCGGAGATTTTGCAAGCTGGCTGGAACGTGCCCTCGTCTTTTTGGTCGTTTCTTGTCCCTGTGCCCTCGTGATCTCCGTACCACTCTCCTTCTTCTCGGGGATCGGCGGCGCATCCCGCCGTGGTATCCTCATTAAGGGGGCGGAATATCTGGAGCTACTCGCCTCCGTTCATACCGTTGCCTTCGATAAAACGGGAACCTTGACCGAGGGACGCTTCCGCGTGGTCGAGATCTGCCCCACAGAGGGAAAAACAGAAGAAGAGCTGCTCGCCCTGGCCGCCACCGCCGAAAGCGGATCAAACCATCCCCTTGCAACTGCGATATTGGAAGCCGCCTTGCCCACCGTCATGCCGGATCGGCTTCAGGAGCATGCCGGCCGTGGTATTGAGGCTTGGATAGGGGACACTCGTATCCTGGTCGGGAATGCGCGCCTCTTGCGGGAAAACGACATTTCCTTTATCCCGTCGGAAGCAAACGGCACCGTCCTCTACATATCGGAAAACGAGTGTTATGGCGGTTATCTCGTCCTCGCCGATACCCCGAAGTCGGATGCATACGAAGCAATCGCATCCCTGCGTTCTTTGGGAATAGAACGCACCGTTATGCTCACAGGCGACCGCCCCGCCATCGGTAAAGCTGTGGCACGGGAGCTTGGGCTTGATGAGGTAAAAAGCGAGCTTCTGCCGAACGATAAAGTGTCAGAATTTGAAAAACTGCTCTCCGGTCGACTCGGCACCGCCTACGTGGGGGACGGAATCAACGATGCCCCCGTGCTCTCCCGCGCGGATGTCGGTATCGCCATGGGAGCTCTCGGCTCGGATGCCGCCATCGAGGCGGCCGATGTTGTCCTCATGGACGACCACCTGTCCTCTCTCCCCACCGTTGTGCGCCATGCGCGCCGTACCATGCGGATCGTGCGGCAGAACATTGTCTTCGCCATCGGTGTCAAACTCACTGTCCTCGTGCTCACCACGATTGGCTACGGTAATATGTGGATTGCCATCTTCGCCGACGTCGGTGTTTTGGTTCTCGCTATTCTCAATGCCATGCGCGCCGCGCGTGTCAAATAAGCAAAAAAGGGGGAAGCACCTTGGTGCTTCCCCCTTTTTTTATTATTCTTCTTTGGCAAACGCCTTGAATTTCTCGGCTACCGTAAAATACGCTGCCTTTGGCTTGCGGTACTCGGAAAGAAGTCCCTTGTTGTTGAAGCTCCTTGCACGTCCAAGCCCCATCTCCTCCGACGTGCGGATGTCACAATACTGCCAGATGAAGCAGCCAGCAACCATGGGATCACTGTGAAATACATCAAGACAATGCCCGATCAGCTTTGCTTGATACTCCTCGCTCCACTTCACACAGTCAAAGGTATGATTGCCGTAGATGGCCGCCGCGCCAAACTCGCTGATGATGACGGGCTTTTGGTCAAATCCCAGTTCACTTCTGCGCGCGCGGAATTTGTCCATCGCGCCCTGCCATGCCTCGATATTGCCGCCGTACCAGCCGTGATACAGGTTCAGGCAGATCACGTCGCAAAATTCAAAGCAGATGTCCACATGCGGCGTGTGCGAAGCGTAGACAACCAGGCGGTTGCCGCCCTTTTCCTTCAACAACCCATAACAGAGCCTCGAAAGCCCGTATGCGTTCTGCGTACCCGAGGGAATTTCATTGTGCATGCCGAAAATCACAATTGAAGGATGATTGTAGTAGTATTTTACCATCTCCGTATGCATCGCCATCGTTCGCTCGATCACAAGCGCATCGCCCAGCGTCTCCTCCGAGAAGCCGCAGCCCCAGATCGGGATCTCGCTCCAGAACAAAATGCCGCGCTCGTCCAGCATATCCACAAAGCAGCGGCTGTTCGGATAGTGCGAGCCGCGAATGGCATTCGCTCCCATTTCCGTGATGATGTCAATATCCCGCTTCATCAGCGAAGCAGGAAATGCAAAGCCGAAATCGGGATGCTCCTCGTGACGGTTCACGCCACGCAACTCGATCGCCCTGCTGTTGAGCAGGATCTGCCCGTCCTTAACCTCGATTTTTCGGAATCCAACGCGGTCGTACAGGTCGTAGGTGTCGCTTTCGATCCTCACTGTGTACAGGTACGGATCGCACGTGTCCCACAAATGTACGTCCGTGATCGTAAAGCGCGGCGTTACGAGTAGCCGTTCCTCACCGCACGCAAGCGTCACTGCCTCCTCGAAAACAACCTGGTCACCAAGTGCCACCGTCAGGCGGGAGCTACATTCCTGTTGCTCTGCGTTGTACAGTGTGAGCTCAA
This sequence comes from Clostridia bacterium, assembly GCA_017464805.1. GTDB lineage: Bacteria > Bacillota > Clostridia > Oscillospirales > CAG-272 > UBA1740. The sequence continues at coordinate 60,842 of JAFTYE010000016.1, forward strand.
ATGTTCCCTCCGCCGTCTGCAAATTGTTCGAAAGCTCATACACAAAATGCTCGCCCAGCACGCAAATACCCGAAAGCATCTCATAGGACACCGAGCGCGTGATGCCACCGTAGTGGAACCAGTCTACCTTCGCCTGCGGAATGGAATGCTCGTCAAAGCGGTTGTCCGCGCGCACGGTTAGGCGATGCTCGCCTGCCTCGGCGTATACCAAACGCTCGAATTGACAAAAGCCGCCGTAGTGTCCTTCCATGCGCACCCCGTCAAACCAGATGTCCGCCTGCGTCATCACCGCCTCAAAGGTCAGGCGCATCACGCCTTCATCAGGGCAGTAAAAGGTCTTTTCATACCAACCGCATCCTTCGTAGGTGAGCAAGGAAAGGTCGGTGTTCCACACAGAAGGAACGGAAACGCTTTCGCCGTTGGGAATGCCGTTTTGCCACCCCTCCGCCTCGCCCTTGTCCTCGGGGTCGATGTGGAATTTCCAAGTGCCGTCAAGAGAATATACCCTCTGCTTTTTATGCTCGTTAAACAACCTGGCCATGGTAGCCCTCCTGTATAGCTTGATGCTTTTATTCTAACCAATAAAAGTGAAAAAGTCAACCACAATTATGATCGATGCTTGTAGGATTTTGACGAAACGGTAAAATGAAAGGCAGAAAAGGCTGTGGTTGTACATCTGCGGCTTACACCCGCGCAATTTTGTAGGGCGGGGATTTCTCCCACCGTCCTTGTAGGGGCGCGCATTGCTCATCCGTCTATTTTTCTACCGCGTGCAGATTTTTTGCTTGACAAAACGCATTTGCTGTGTTAGAATGAAAGAGCCAAACAAACTGAATATATACAGAGCCATGGGTGTATTTTCTTTTTTTCTAAAGAAGGGATACGTATACCCTTTTTTGGTCATGCTTCCGCTGTGGAGAATTTGATAAAATGCAAATTCCGTACACGGTGGAAGTATGAATATACCCATTCTGTATACAGTTTGTTTGGCGACGACTGGAATTTGCGTTTTTGTGCGCTGATTTCGGTCAGCGCACTTTTTTATTTTATTTTAATTTTAGGAGGACAAAATGGGTGAGGTAATTGAATCCACGGAAAAACTGAAGAAAAACGTGGCAAGTTTGTACGAGATGGAGATGAATAATTATCTAATGACGCGGCTAATAGACAAAATGGATTCGACCATTAACGGTTTGTGTGTTTCAAGGCGATTTGAAGCTCCTAAAATGGGACAAACGAAACAAAGGCTATCCGCAACAGGGAATGGAGCTTTGCTTGGTGGATTTGCCGGTGTCCTGCTTGGAGTTTTTGTTGGTTGCTCAAATTCATCCGGTATATTTACTGCCATTGATAATCTTGTGATGGGCTTTTTATTGGGGGCATTGTTTGGCCTGATGATAGGCGGGGTCATCGGATATCTTATAGACATGAATGCTGTTGAAGAAGAGAAGAATGAATTGCAAAAGAAATATGACGCTGCGTATCAGCTGTACAAGAGAAATATGGATGAAGACAGCAAACGAGTGAATAGGGAGGAAAAGTTTAGAGAGGCCTTGATTGCAGAGCGCGATGAGTTAGTGAAAAAAAGAAAAGATTCTCTTCTTCTTTTGGGGTCTATGTATGAAATTATGGGGATTGATAGAGGTTTTCGATCTCTGGTTGCTGTTGGTTACATGAATGAGTTTCTTAGATTGGGAATTGCTACAAAACTAGAAGGAATTGACGGGCTATATTATCTTATACAACAGAGAATCCAATTTTCAGTATTGAATGCCACGATGCAAGAGATTTCGAGCAAACTCGATACAATTATCAATAACCAAGATAGAATCTACTATGAATTGCAGGAAATGAATGGGAAATTTGATAAGATGATTGCCGGTGTTTTTGAGGCAGTTAAAGTAGGTGTTGATAATGGAAAGAGACTGGAAGAGATTCAAAACAATACAGGCATTGCTGCATATAATGCAGAACGTATGCGGCGCGAATACGAATATAGAAATCTTGTCGGATGGGATTAATGATTGTGTAGGGAGGCCTGTTCCCACGGTTTCAAAATGACGAGAAGAACGCCTACGGCGGGATCCTTGCTCCTTGTCGCCGGCAAGCAAGCTCCCCAACGGCTATGGTGCGGCTGCGAACCCGATTCGTGCGTTGCGCGAGCATTATCTCCGCATACCGAGTCGGTTATTTCTGCCTTCCCTGGTGGGGGAAGGGGGACCGCGTAGCGGTGGATGAGGCGTCAAACGGGACAACGGGAAGACGCCTTCGGCTGAATTCACTCCTCGATGCTTACAAGCAAGCTTGACGCATCTTCGGGTGAATGCTATCGCACGCCGAGTCGGCTATCAGCGAGGTTTCTGCTATGACCCACGGGCACAAAATGTACCCACTGGGTACATTTTGTTGCCCTTTCGATTCCCCCCATTCAATCGATAAAGCCAATGGCGGCAAGAAAAATCCCTTGCCGCCATTGGCTTTATGGTGGAGATGACGGGAATCGAACCCGTGTCCAAAAACCTCTTGACATGACCTTCTCCGTGGGCAGCCGTTTTTCGTTATTTCCCCCGTCGGCAAGCCAAACGGCAGCCTCGCCTACGGGGTAGCCCTTTTCTGCTTGATCGGCTCAAGGGCGAAAGACCGATGCAAGTTCACCGCTGAATTGACGCTCAGCCTTGGGGCGCGGTATTCCCAAGGGGAACGGGCGGTACAAAAGACCGCGGCACTGCCAAACGGCTATCCCTTAACGGGATAGGCGTTTAGGCAGCCATTGCAACACGATTATTGTCGTTTACATTTAAGGTTGGCCATGTTACGGTTTAGCCGGCCCGCCACGCTTATCATACCTCAAAATCCCTGTCGAGACCATTGCATCCCCAAATGTGTTGCCCTATTATTATACTGTATTCTTCGCCTGTTGTCAATCCGTTCTGCCCGAAAATTTATGACAAAAACAAAAGCTTTACGTGGTTTTCCTCGCACATCCGACAGATCTCCTCGGACGGACGCTTATCCGTGACCAGCATATCAAAATCCGAAAGCCCCGCAAAGCGGTAGGTCCGCATCCGCCCCAGCTTGCTTCCGTCTGCGATTAGGATACGGCGGGTTGAATGACGCATCATCGTGGCCTTGATCTCTCCCTCGGTGACCGACTCGTATAGCCCTCCTTCGGGAGAAATACCGCCGCAGGAGCAGATAAAGGTATCTGCATGAAAGCCCTCAAGCTGCCGCAGGGTAAGGGCACCCCATACCGCGCCCGCCAGGTAATGAAGTGTGCCGCCCGGCAGTACCACCTGCACGTCTCGCTTGCGGGACAACAGAAACGCCGTATCCACGCCCGTGGTGATGACGGTTTTGTGTGCGGCATCCCACACCGCGGCCAGAGCCAGCACCGTGGAGCTGGAATCCAGAAAAAAGCAGCTGCCCTCGTCGAGGTAGGGAAGAACCGCCTTCGCCAAACGCCGCTTCTCAGCGATGTTTTCTTCCTTGCGCACAAAAAAGGATGGCTCGCTCCCCTCGTGCTCAATCAGCACCGCACCGCCATGACTGCGGCGAAGCAGACCGTGCGTTTCCATTTCGGTCAGGTCGCGGCGTACCGTCGCCTCGCTGACGTAAAGGGATTTCGCCATCTCGCGCACCGTTGCACTGCCGGTTTTTCTCAAAAGCTGCAGGACCGCTTCCTGCCGTTCGGGTGTTAACATTCTGTTCTCCGTTCGTTTGATTGATTGAATTTGCTCGTATTATAGCACAAAAATGTTTATTTGTCAAGATTATGAGCAAGTATAGACAAATCCGAAACTTGTGCTATAATGTCTTCGTAAGAAAACGAAAGCAAAACAGGAGAAAAGACATGAGAAAAATTTTGGAAGCACCCTTTATGAAGGAAATGTGTGATGCCACCGCTAATATGTACCGCCTTGGTTGGGATGAGCGTAACGGCGGCAATATCAGCTATCTCCTTTACGAGGAGGATGTGTCTCCCTTTATCGATACGACCAAGGTCATTCGCGCGATCCCCATGAACTTTGATGCCACGGAGCTGATCGGCAAGTACTTCCTTGTCACTGGTACCGGTAAGTATTTCAAGAACGTGGAGTATGATGCAGAGGAGAACCTGGGGCTTATCCGTATAGCAAAGGACGGCACCACCGCCGAGCTGCTCTGGGGCTTTGCCGACGGCGGCCGCTTCACCTCCGAGCTGCCCGCCCACCTGATGAGCCACATGGTCCGCCTCAAAAAGGACCCGAAGCACCGCGTCGTGATGCACAGCCACCCCACCAACATCGTGGCCATGACCCACGTACATCCCCTTGACGATAAAAACTTCACCCGCACCATCTGGGGTACCTGCACGGAGTGTATCGTGGTATTCCCGGACGGCATCGGCGTGCTCCCTTGGATGGTTTGCGGTACCAACGAGATCGGTGAGGCTACCGCCAAGAAGATGGAGGACTACCGCATCGTCATCTGGGCGCAGCACGGCATCTACGGTGCCGGTAAGGATATGGACGAGACCTTCGGTCTGATCGAGACGGTGGAGAAGGGGGCCGAGCTTTGGATGAAGTATGCCGCCCTGCCGATTGTCAACCGCATCTCCAACAGACAGCTTGACAACTTGGCCAAGAGCTTCGGCATCACCTACCGCTCCGATTTCCTCGATCTGTAATCAAAAAGGACGGCGAATTTCGCCGCCCTTTTTTGATTTATCCGTTCAGCTTGTCTAGTCTCGCGTTGCGTATGTACATCACAAGATCCGCACTGACCATAACAAAGTTCAGTATATACACGAAGAGAACGTACCACTTCTCGCCGATCGAGGCCATATAGCTCTCGTTCGCCAGCTTGGCGGCAATGCCCGCCACGTACCCGAACAGGATCAGAAGCAAAAAGGGAAGACTCTTGCCCTTCGTCGTTCTTGCACGGTAGGATTTGATGAGGTTCAGCGGCCAGGACGCGCCAAAGCTGAATAGCATAATGATCTCGAGAATTTCAGCAAGCTCCATGTCGATCTCCTTGAAGGTGATTTCCAAATTGCCCCCATTATAGCACCAAAACTCCTTTTTGTAAAGAGAAAGGTGCAATTTTTCAAATTCTCTTGCTTTTTTCACCCCCGCGCGGTACAATATAGGTATTAACAACAAGGTGGTATCCATATGTCTTCTGCCAAAAAGAAGCAAAAAAAGATCGGACGCATCAACCCCGTGCTTTACTGGTTCGTCTACCATATCCTCTACCCCCTCTACCGCCATCGGTACGGTCTGACGATCGACCGTAGCGGTATCGCAGACTTGAAGGAACCCGCCCTCGTCGTGGCCTCGCATACCTCGAACAAGGATCATTGGTTGGTCGGCATGGCACTATATCCCCTCCGTCCCAACTTCGTGATAAGTGAGCATTTTATGGCAAAGCCGATGCTTCGCCCGATCTTGCATCTGGCGCACATTATCACTAAAAAGATGTTCTGCCCTGATGTAAGTACCATTATGAACGTTTTGCGTGCCAAACGGGAAGGAAACACGGTCGTGTTGTTTCCCGAAGGTCGTCTTGCCTGCAACGGCCGTACCGGCCGCGTGACCGAGGGAACGGCCGCTCTTGTCAAAAAGCTGGGCGTTCCCGTGTATGCCGTCACCGCAAACGGTGCCTCCGCGACCTTCCCAAAATGGGCGAAGGACCCGCGTCACGGAAAAATTCATATCACTACCGAAAAGCTTCTCTCGCCCGAGGAGGTCGCCACTCTCTCGCTTGCCGAGATCGAGGCGAAAATACAAAAAGCCATAACCCATGATGATATGGCGATCATGTCGGGCGTGCGCTATAAGTGCAAAAAAACCGCCGAGGGCCTGGACGGTATCCTCTACCGTTGCCCTACCTGCAATCGTGAATTTTCGATGAAAACGCAGGGCAGACGTATTTTTTGCACTGAGTGCAGTTTTTCTGCCGAGCTGGATGAGACCTACCGTTTTCATGGCGCACCGTTCGACAGGATCCTCGAATGGTACGACTGGCAGGTCGCGCAGATTGATCTTGAGAAGGACGAGCTTTCCTGTGAGGCCGTGATCGGTGCCGTGGATAAAAAGGGGAATATGGACACACAAGCTGGTCGCGCCCGCATCCGTATGAACCGCGACAGCTTTACCCTTGAAGGAACCGTGTTCGGTTGCCCCGTTTCCTTTACCCGTGACACGGTCGGTATCGTCGGCTTCCCCATAACGGTCGGTGCGGAATTCGACATCTATCACAACAACACGCTCTACTACATGTATCCGCAGCCCGACTCCCGCACGTCCGTTAAGTGGGTATCCTTCCTTGACCGCGTCGTGGAAGAATCTCGAAAAACCACCCTTGACAATTGACGAAAACTGTACTATAATACATCCGTAAAAGATAAAAGAAAGGGAACTCTCATGGAAAGAACCTACATTGCCAACCTTCCTCTGGATACTCCCTGCCGCGCCTGCGGCTTCGTGGATACCGTCCGCCACATGAAATGGGGTGCGTTTGTCATCCTCAAGGACGTGACCGGTCGCATCCAGATCACCTTTGATAAAGCCGCGATCCCCGAGATCGTGAACGTCACCCCTCATTCTGTCCTGTCGGTTGAGGGTGTGGTGAAGGAAAATCCCTCCGTCCGCATGGGCGGCAAGGAAATGATCGCTGAAAAGCTGACCATCGAATCGACCGCCGAGGCTCTGCCTATTCAGAATGACTCGGAGATCGAGGCTCGCATGGACTACCGCTGGATCGACCTGCGCCGCGACGAAAATCAGCTCATGCTCCGCGTGCAGACCACCCTGGTCGGTGCGATGCGCGATTTCCTTGCCGAGCGCAATTTCGTGGAGATTCACACCCCTAAGCTCATCGGTGCGGCCTCCGAGTCCGGCTCCGATGTGTTTGAGGTTAAGTATTTCGATACCAAAGCCTACCTCGCCCAGTCTCCCCAGTTCTATAAGCAGATGGCCATGGCCGCAGGCCTGGAGCGCATCTTCGAGACCGGTCCCGTGTTCCGTGCCGAAAAGTCCTACACCAACAAGCACGCGACCGAATTCTCCTGCCTTGACCTGGAATTCTCCTATATCGATTCCATGTATGATGTTATGAAGATGGAGGAGGATTTGCTCACCTACGCGCTCGCCCGCGTCAAGGAAGCCCACGGCGACGAGATCGTCCGCCTGTACGGGGAAGAGCACGAGGTTATCGTGCCCGCACAGCCCTTCCCGGTCATCAAGCTGAAGGATCTGTACCGTGAGCTGGAGGAGCGTTACGGCTACTCTGTTCCCGAATCCCAGCACGGCGACTTGACCACCGATGCGGAGCGTCTTTGCGCCCGCTTCGCCAAGGAAAAGTACGGCCACGAATTCTTGTTCGTCACCGACTATGATGCCAAGGAGCGTGCCTTCTACCACATGCGTGACGAAAACGGCGTTCCTCAGGGTTACGACTTGATCTGGCGAGGCGTGGAGATCACCACGGGTGCCCAGCGTGAGCATCGCTATGAGATCCTGAAGGCACAGGCAGAGGAGAAGGGACTTGCTCAGGACGTGGAATTCTATCTCCGCTTCTTCCGTTACGGTTGCCCGCCCCACGGCGGCTTCGGTCTCGGCATCGACCGCCTGACCATGCTTTTCCTCGGTCTTTCGATCAAGGAGGTTCAGTTCCTGTTCCGCGGCCCGAACCGTCTTACCCCATAAGCAAGAATCATTTCTCTCACCATTGCGGTATCCACATCGGTGGAAAAATCCATCGATGTGGATTTTTTCTTTCGGAAATATCTTGACAATTGCCCGCGCTTATGTTATGATATACACTGTAAATATTATATATAGATTTCTGCGACTGACGGAGAATTGTGGATTACCACAGTGGAACAGAAATCTGCAAAAGCCGACCGTCTGGGCGCACTTTTTCCTCGTATAAGGTAAGTGCACCCTTTTTTAATTTCTCTCTCAAAACAGGAGGTAACACCGTGAGAAAAGTTGGGATTTTAATGGGCAGTGCAAGCGATCTGCCGATCGTTCGGAAGGCGATCGATACGCTTGTATCCTTCGGCGTGCCGCACGAGGTGCACGTTTACTCTGCGCACCGCACCCCAAGGGAGGCCGCCGAATTTACGCAGAACGCACGTAAAAACGGCTTTGGTGTCATCATTGCCGCCGCAGGTATGGCGGCGCATCTTGCAGGTGCCGTCGCCGCCAACACCACCCTGCCCGTCATCGGAATCCCCTGTAAGTCCACCAACCTCGACGGTATGGATGCACTCCTTGCCACCGTGCAGATGCCCTCGGGTATTCCCGTTGCCACCGTTGCCATCGACGGTGCGACCAACGCCGCCCTTCTGGCGATCGAAATTCTTGCGCTCTCGGACGATGCGCTGGCCGCTCGCCTTGACGAAAAGCGTGCCGCAGATGCCGTCGCCGTTCTGGAAAAGGACGCCGCCGTCGCCGCCGAGTTTAACCACTGACTTTAATTTTTGAATATATAAAAGGAGAACCATCATGAAACTTGTTTACACCGGCAAAACGAAAAATGTTTACGCACTCGACAATGGCAACTATCTCTTGAAGTTTAAGGACGATTGCACCGGCAAGGACGGTGTGTTCGATCCGGGTGAGAACAGCGTCGGCCTGACCATTGAGGGTGTGGGCGACGTTAATCTCCGTATGTCCATCTATTTCTTTGAAAAGGTCAATGCCGCCGGTATCAAGACCCACTATATCAGTGCCAATCTTGCCGACACCACCATGGAGGTTCTCCCCGCCAAGGCATTCGGTAAGGGCCTGGAGGTTATCTGTCGCCACAAGGCAGTCGGTAGTTTTTACCGTCGTTACAGCGACTACATCGAAGAGGGTGCAGACCTTCCCGCCTATGTAGAAACCACCTTCAAGAACGACGAGAAGGGTGATCCGCTGGTCACCAAGGACGGCCTCATTGACCTCGGCGTTATGACGGCACAGCAATATGACGATATCAAAAAGATGACTCAGGACATCACGCAGATTGTGGCCGATGACCTGAAGGAGAAGGGACTTGTTCTTTACGACATCAAGTTTGAGTTCGGCTATGATAAGGACGGCAACGTCATGCTCATCGACGAGATCGCATCCGGCAACATGCGTGTCTACCGTGATGGTCAGTATATCGACCCCATGACTCTTTCGAAGCTTTTTTTCGCTTAATCATCATCACGACAACCATACAGAACAGGGGGAACCATGGGAGGTTTTTTCGGTATTGCGTCGCGTAGGGAATGTCTTGCGGACGTATTTTTCGGAACGGACTATCATTCACATCTGGGTACACGCCGCGGCGGCCTTGCCGCCTACGATCCCGAGCGCGGGCTTCAGCGCGTGATCCACAATATTGAAAACTCGCCCTTCCGCACCAAGTTTGAACACGTTTTTGAGGAAATGTCGGGCACAGCGGCCATCGGCTGCATCAGCGACTCCGATCCGCAGCCCCTCATCATCCGCTCGCGCCTCGGCATCTATGCGGTGGCCACTGTCGGCGCGATCAACAATGCGGACAAGCTCATCGACACCTATCTCTCGGACGGAATGGGTCATTTCAATACCATGACGGGTGGGGTTGTCAACTCCACCGAGCTGGTAGCCGCCCTTATCGGCACAAGATCCACCTTTGCCGAGGGCATTCGCTTCGTCGGTGAGGTGATCGAGGGCTCGATGTCCATTCTCCTTTTGCGTGAGAACGGGAACATCATCGCCGCGCGCGACCGCCTCGGCAGAACGCCCGTCTTGATCGGGAAAAATGAGGATGGCTACGCCGTTACCTTCGAGTCCTTCGCCTATGAAAAGCTGGGCTATATCGCCGAACGCGAGCTTGGCCCGGGCGAGATAGTAGAACTATCGCCCGAGGGTATCACACAACTGGTCGAACCGGGTAAGGAAATGCGTATGTGTGCGTTTCTTTGGAGCTACTACGGCTATCCCACCTCGACCTATGAGGGCATCAATGTCGAGGCGATGCGCTATCGCAATGGTGCCATCATGGCGGAAAGCGATGCCGCCTGCGGCAATGCCGAGGGAGTGGACTACGTGTGCGGTGTTCCGGATTCGGGCACGCCGCACGCCATCGGCTATGCCAATAAGAGTGAGGCTCCCTTTGCTCGTCCCTTTATCAAGTACACACCTACCTGGTCGCGTAGCTTCCTCTCCTCCAAGCAGGCGGAAAGACGCAAGGTCGCGCGGATGAAGCAAATGCCCGTCCACGATCTGATCGTGGATAAGAATCTCTTGTTCGTGGACGACTCTATTGTGCGCGGCACACAGCTCAAGGAAACGGTCGATTTCCTGTATGACAGCGGTGCTAAATCGGTACACATGCGCTCCGCCTGTCCGCCCATCATGTATGGCTGCAAGTACCTCAACTTCTCCCGCGCGACAAGCGACATGGATCTGCTCGCACGCCGCATTATCATGGAGCTGGAGGGGGAGGAGGGCTTTTCCCATATCGAGGAATACAGCGACGGCACCACCGAGCGCGGTAAAAACCTACGTCGTGCGATTTGCGAAAAGCTACATTTCGCCTCTCTTGAATTTCAGTCCCTGGAGGGGGTCATCCGCGCCATCGGCATGGAGCCCTGTAAGCTTTGTACCTATTGCTGGAACGGCAAAGAATAAACCATAACCGACGACGAAAGGAATCTTTGAATATGAGCATACAATCCAAATCCGACAGTTACGCTGCGGCAGGTGTGGATATCACCGCCGGCTATCGCGCCGTGGAGCTAATGAAAAAGCATGTTGCCCGCACCGTTATTCAGAAAAATGCCGAGGATATCGGCGGCTTCGGCGGTCTGTTCCCGCTGGACCTCACCGGCTATAAGAACCCCGTTCTTGTGTCCGGCACGGACGGCGTAGGCACGAAGCTGAAGCTTGCCTTTCTCATGGACAAGCACGACACCGTAGGCATTGACTGCGTTGCCATGTGTGTCAACGACGTCATCTGCTGTGGTGCAAAGCCCCTGTTTTTCCTCGACTACATCGCCTGCGGCAAGAACTATCCCGAAAAGATCGCCGATATCGTCGGCGGCGTTGCCGAGGGATGTGTACAGTCGGGAAGCGAGCTGATCGGTGGCGAGACCGCCGAAATGCCCGGCTTCTATCCAATCGACGAATATGACCTCGCAGGCTTCTCGGTCGGTATCGTTGACAAGGATAAGGTCATTGACAAAAAGAGCATGAAGGCAGGTGATGTGATGATCGCCCTGCCGTCCTCGGGTGTCCATTCCAACGGCTTCTCGCTCGTTCGCCGCGTCTTTGACGTGGAGAACTGTGACCTGCGCGCTCCTGTTGCGGAGCTTGGCGGCAAGTCGCTCGGCGAGACCCTGCTCACTCCCACGAGAATCTACGTTAAGCCCATGCTCGCTCTTTTTGAAGAGGTCAAGGTCAAGGGCGTGTCCCATATTACGGGCGGCGGCTTCTATGAAAATATGCCCCGTTCCATTCCCGACGGTCTGGGCGTTCGGATCAAAAAGAGCGACGTGCGCATTCTGCCGATCTTTAAGCTCCTGCAGAAGACGGGTAACATCAGTGAGCGCGATATGTTCAACACCTTCAACATGGGTGTCGGCATGAGCGTGGTCGTTTCCCGTGAGGATGCTGACCGTGCCCTTGAAATTCTTCGTGCAAACGGTGAGGATGCTTACCTTATCGGTGAGATCGTGGCATCCGAGGATAAGGTGATCCTCGAATGAGCCGCGTAGCACGCATCGCCGTCCTCGTTTCGGGCGGCGGCACCAACCTGCAAGCTCTCATCGATGCCGAGAGGGCAGGGGCATTGCACAGCGGCAAGATCGAGCTGGTGCTCTCTTCCAGTCCCACCGCTTACGCCCTCACCCGTGCGGTAAATGCGGGCATTCCCGCCCACATCGTTTCCAAAAAGGAGCTTGGCGGACAGGAAGCCTTTGAAGCAAGGCTGAAAGCCTATCTTGCAGAATACAAGATCGATCTGATCATTCTTGCGGGCTTTATGTCCATTTTGAGTGAGAATTTCACCGCAGCCTATCCGCGCCGCATCATCAATGTGCACCCCTCCCTCATCCCATCCTTCTGCGGTAAGGGCTATTACGGCCTGCGCGTGCATGAGGCGGCACTCGCCTACGGCGTGAAGGTCACGGGTGCAACCGTCCACTTCGTTAATGAGATTCCGGACGGTGGCGAGATCATTATGCAAAAAGCAGTACGCATCCTTCCGCGCGATACCGCAGAGAGCCTGCAAAAGCGCGTGATGCGCCTGGCGGAGTGGAAGATCCTTCCTGCCGCCGTAGAAAAAATTTCAGCCGAAATAGGAGAAAACTGAAATGGCAATGTACGACCTCTCGACTCTGCTCTCGGAAAACAGCTATCCCGGCAGAGGCATTGTAATTGGTAAATCGGCAGACGGCAAAAACGCCATGATCGCCTACTTTATCATGGGCAGAAGCGAAAACAGCCGTAACCGTATTTTTGAAAGATTTGACGGTGGCATGCGTACCCGCGCTTTTGATGAATCCAAGCTCACCGACCCCAGCCTCATCATCTACAACCCCTACTTGTGCCTCGGCGGCACGGATATCATCACCAACGGTGATCAGACCGACACCGTTTTTGATTTCCTCAAAGTAGGGAAGAGTTTTGAGGATGCCCTCACCATTCGTGAGTTTGAGCCGGACTGCCCCAACTACACCCCTCGCATCTCGGGCATGCTGACCTATGCAAACGGTGACTTCGCCTACAAGATGTCTATCCTGAAAAGCCGTAACGGTGACCCATCGGTCTGCCTGCGGTTCTTCTACCACTACCTGCCCGTGACAGGCATCGGTCATTTCATCCATACCTACCGGCACGATGGCAACCCCATCCCCTCCTTCTACGGCGAGCCGGAAGAAGTAGAGTTGCCGAATACTGCAGAGGAGCTTGCCGCCCTTGTGTGGGACAACCTCAATGCGGATAACAAGGTATCGCTCTTTGTTCGTGTCGTGCCGCTTGACGGCTCCGCACCGACCGAGATCATCATCAATAAGCACAAGTAAGGGGAAGAACATGAAGGAATTTGAACTGAAATACGGCTGTAACCCAAACCAAAAGCCCGCAAAAATCTACATGCAAAACGGTGCAGAGCTGCCCATTGAGATTTTGTGCGGCCGCCCCGGCTACATCAACTTTCTCGATGCGTTCAACTCCTGGCAGTTGGTCAAGGAGCTGAAGGAGGCTCTAGGCCTTCCTGCCGCCGCATCCTTCAAACATGTCAGCCCAACCTCCGCTGCCGTTGGCATTCCGCTTTCGGATACGCTGAAAAAGGCTTGCTTCGTGGATGACATCGAGGGGCTTGACGAGTCCCCCCTCGGTTGCGCTTATGCGCGTGCCCGCGGAACGGACAGAATGTGCTCCTTCGGTGATTTCGTAGCCCTGTCCGATGTCTGCGACGTCACCACGGCTCTCATGATTAAGCGCGAGGTGTCGGACGGCGTGATCGCCCCCGGCTATGAGCCGGAAGCTCTTGAAATTCTCAAAAGCAAGAGAAAAGGAAACTACAATATCGTGAAGATCGACCCCGATTTCGTTCCCGAGGAGATCGAAACCAAGCAGGTATACGGCATCACCTTTGAGCAGGGACGCAACAATTTCAAGATCGGCGCGCATCTGCTTGAAAATCTTGTAACCGAGAATAAAGAGCTCCCTTCGGATGCTGTGCGCGACCTCATCGTCGCCCTCATCACGCTCAAATATACCCAATCCAACTCGGTCTGCTATGCCGTGGACGGACAGGCGATCGGCGTCGGTGCCGGTCAGCAGTCCCGTATCCACTGCACCCGTCTTGCAGGCGGTAAGGCGGATACCTGGTTCCTTCGTCAGCACGAAAAGGTGCTGAATCTGCCCTTCAAGTCCACCCTCGGCCGCCCCGACCGCGATAACGTCATCGACGGCTACATCAACCAGAATGAAGAGGATGTTTGTGCCGACGGTATCTGGCAGAACTACTTTACCGAGCAGCCCGCTCCCTTCACAAGAGAAGAGCAGCGCGCTTACCTCGACAAGATCGAGGGGGTGTCCCTTGCCTCGGATGCCTTCTTCCCGTTCAGCGACAACATTGAGCGTGCGAAGAAGAGTGGCGTTGCCTACATCGCCGAGCCGGGCGGCTCCATCCGTGACGATGCCGTGATCGACTGCTGTAACAAGTACAACATCGCCATGGCCTTTACCGGCATGCGCCTGTTCCACCATTGATCCCCGAAAGGAGAACGACTATGAAGCTAATGGTAGTCGGTGGTGGCGGCAGAGAGCACGCCATCATCAAGAAACTGAAAGAAAATCCACAGGTCGAGGAGATCTTCGCCCTGCCCGGCAACGGCGGCATCGCCGCCGATGCCACCTGCGTCAATATCGGTGCAAAGGATATTGACGGAATTGTCACCTTTGCGAAGAAAAACGGTGTAGCCTACGCCGTCGTCGCACCCGACGATCCGCTGGTGCTGGGCGCGGTGGACGCCTTGGAAGCGGTCGGCATCCCTTGCTTCGGTCCTCGCGCAAACGCCGCGATCATCGAGGGTAGCAAGGTCTTTTCCAAAAACCTCATGAAAAAGTACGGTATCCCCACCGCGACCTATGAGGTGTTTGACAATGCCGACGCGGCTCTTGCTTATCTGGATACCGCGCCCATTCCCACCGTCATCAAGGCGGACGGCCTCGCGCTCGGCAAGGGCGTCATCATCGCCATGACGAGGGAAGATGCCAAGGACGCCGTTCGCTCCATGATGCTTGACAAGGTCTTCGGCAAGAGCGGCGACCACGTCGTGGTCGAGGAATTTCTCGAAGGTCCCGAGGTGTCTGTCCTTGCCTTCACCGATGGCAAAACGCTCGTTCCCATGGTATCTTCCATGGATCATAAGCGTGTCGGTGACAACGATACCGGTCTGAATACGGGCGGCATGGGCACCGTTGCCCCCAATCCCTACTATACCGCCGATGTCGCCGCAGAATGTATGGAAAAAATCTTTCTGCCCACGATGAACGCCATGAACGCCGAGGGTAGAACCTTTAAGGGTTGCCTCTATTTCGGTCTGATGCTGACGAAAAACGGTCCGAAGGTCATCGAGTATAACTGCCGCTTCGGCGATCCCGAAACGCAGGTCGTGCTCCCGCTTCTGGAAAGTGATCTCTTCACCATTATGCAGGCGGTCACCGAGGAGCGGCTGGCTTCCACGCCCGTCAAATTCAAGGACGGCCACGCCTGCTGTGTGGTCATGGCATCGAATGGGTATCCGCAGGCCTATGAAAAGGGCTACGAGATCACCATTCCTGCCGCAGTTGCCGATACGGTGTATGTCGCGGGTGCGACACGCAAGGATGGCAAAACCGTTACAAGCGGCGGCCGCGTGCTTGGGGTTACCGCCGTGGCAGACAGCCTGCCCGCCGCTATCGAATCGGCATACCGTAAGGTAGAAACCATTCATTTTGAGAACGCCTACTATCGCCACGACATCGGTGCGCGCGCTATGGCGGCCTATAAGGAGTAATATGGTATACAGAATATTCGTTGAAAAGAAAAAGGAGCTGGCCAACGAGGCAAACGCCCTCTTTGCCGAGCTGAAAAACCTTCTCGGAATCGAAGCCCTGACCTCTGTCCGTGTGCTTAACCGCTACGATGCGGAGAACATCACAAAGGAGCTGTTTACCGAAGCGGTCGCTTCCGTATTCTCCGAGCCGCAGCTTGATATTGTCACGTGTGAGCTTGTCGCCGGGGCAGAGGACACCGTCTTCGCCGTGGAGTACCTGCCCGGTCAGTTTGACCAGCGCGCAGACTCCGCCGCCCAGTGTATCCAGATCATTTCGCAGGGCGACCGTCCTCTCATCCGTACCGCCCGCGTGTACGTTTTAGGGGGAAAACTGTCGGCAGATGACGTTTCCCGTATCAAAAAGTTCGTGATCAACCCCGTGGAAGCGCGCGAGGCAAGCCTCGACCTTCCCGAAACGCTCGCCGTAAAGTACGATCTTCCCGACCATGTGGAAACGCTTGACGGTTTTACCAAAATGGAAGACGAAGCCCTGGACGCCTTCGTGCGTGAAAAGGGTCTTGCCATGGATTTGGACGATATCCGCTTCTGCCGCGATTATTTCCGTACCGAGCAGCGCGATCCCACCATCACCGAGATCCGCATGATCGATACCTACTGGTCTGACCACTGCCGTCATACCACCTTTCTCACCACCATCGACGATGTGAAGTTCGAGGATGCACTTTTGCAGAACGCTTATGAAAGCTATATTTCTGTGAGGAAAAACCTCGGCAGAACCAAGCCGATCAACCTCATGGACATCGCCACCCTCGCTACCCGTTATCTCAAAAAGACGGGCAAGCTCGAAAAACTGGACGAGTCCGAGGAGATCAATGCCTGCACCGTCAAGATCGAGATCGAGACGGACGGCAAGCGCGAGCCGTGGCTTCTGCTCTTCAAAAATGAAACGCACAATCACCCCACCGAGATTGAGCCGTTTGGCGGTGCCGCCACCTGTATCGGCGGCGCGATCCGTGACCCGCTTTCGGGACGCTCCTATGTGTACGCCGCTATGCGCGTCACCGGCGCGGCCGACCCCACCGTTCCCGTATCTGAAACCATCAAGGGTAAGCTGCCCCAGCGTAAGATCGTGCAGACCGCCGCGGCAGGCTATTCCTCCTACGGCAACCAGATCGGTCTGGCGACGGGTATCGTAGACGAGCTTTACCACCCTGGCTACGCCGCCAAGAGAATGGAGATCGGCGCGGTCATCGCCGCCGCTCCTGCCGAGAATGTTCGCCGTGAGCGTCCCGTGGATGGGGACGTGGTGATCCTGCTGGGCGGTCGCACGGGCCGTGACGGCATCGGCGGTGCAACTGGCTCTTCCAAAGCTCACAACACCCAGTCGGTCGAAACCTGCGGTGCGGAGGTGCAGAAGGGTAATGCCCCCGAGGAGCGCAAGCTCCAACGCCTCTTCCGTAATGGCGATGCCTGCCGTATGATCAAGCGTTGTAACGACTTCGGTGCAGGCGGCGTTTCCGTAGCCATCGGTGAGCTTGCCGACGGCCTGGAGATTGACCTCAACGCCGTACCGAAGAAATACGAGGGCCTTGACGGCACCGAGTTGGCCATCAGCGAATCGCAGGAAAGAATGGCCGTGGTCGTAGAGCCGGAGCACGTGGAAGGCTTTATGCGCCTGGCCGCACGGGAGAACCTGGAGGCGACCTTAGTCGCCCGTGTGACCGCTGAGCCGCGCCTGCGTATGCACTGGAACGGTAAGACCATCGTCGATATCTCCCGTGAGTTCCTAAACTCCAATGGTGCGGAGAAGCATATCTCCATCGCACCTGCTGCCACTGCCGATTATGCAAAGACGCCTGTGACCGACTTCGCCGAAGGCTATCGCGCCCTCGTGTCCGAACTTAACGTCTGCTCGAAGCGCGGCCTTTCCGAACGCTTCGACTCCACCATCGGCGCAGGCACTGTCTTGATGCCCTTTGGCGGTAAGCACCAGAAAACCCCCATTCAGGCCATGGTGCAGAAGATCTCGGTCGAGAAGAAGCACACCGACCATTGCTCCTACATGGCATGGGGCTATAACCCCTATGTGACCGAAAAGAGCCCCTATCACGGCGCGTATCTCGCCGTGGTCGAGAGCGTTTGTAAGCTGATCGCCGCAGGTGCCTCCTTCGAGGATGTGTACCTGACCTTCCAGGAGTACTTCGAAAAGCCCGGAAAGGATGCTCGCCGTTGGGGCAAGCCCCTTGCCGCCCTGCTTGGTGCTTTCCGCGCCCAGCTCGACCTTGGCATTGCCTCGATCGGCGGTAAGGACTCCATGAGCGGCTCCTTTGAGAAGCTGGATGTTCCCCCCACCCTCGTTTCCTTTGCCGTCACCACCGGCAAGACCGACGAGGTGCTTTCTGGCGAATTTAAGGCGGCAGGCCACAGGCTCATCTGCCTTGCCCCCGAATATGACGAAAACAACCTGCCCGTTCCCGCTTCCTTGATTGAAATCTTTGGCAAGGTAACGGCCCTCGCCCGCGCAGGCAAAGTCTATGCCGCTTATACGCCTACCTTTGGCGGCATCGCCGAGGCGGTCTATAAAATGGCCATCGGTAACGGCTTCGGCTTCTCCTACGATCAGGCTCTGTCGCTTTCCGATATCTTCGGCTACGCCTACGGCTCCTTCCTGTTGGAGGTAGACGCCGACTGTATCGAGGGCAAGACGATCGGTTTTGTCACCGAGGAAGAGAAGATCACCTACGGCGGCACCACCCTTTGCATGAACGAGCTTGGCACTCTCTACGAGGGCAAGCTCGAGGGCGTTTACCCCTGCATGGAAAAGGCAAATACTCCCCTGTGTGAGAGCTTCTCCTACGAGGCCAAGGAGCACCCGGCTCCGGCCGTGAAGGTCACGCGTCCGCGCGTCCTGATCCCCGTATTCCCCGGCACCAACTGCGAGTTTGACTCGGCCAAGGTCATGCTCGACGCAGGCGCAGAGGCGGAGATCTTCGTCATCAACAACCTGTCTGCCGAGGGCATTGCCCGCAGTGCAAGCGACTTCGCCGCACGCCTGCGTGACTCGCAGATGGTCTTCGTGCCCGGTGGATTTTCGGGCGGTGACGAGCCGGACGGCTCGGGTAAGTTCATCATGGCCTTCTTTCGCGCCGCCGAGGTCAAGGAGGAGATCCACAACCTGCTCCGCCGCCGCGACGGTCTTATGTGCGGTATCTGTAACGGCTTCCAGGCACTCGTCAAGCTTGGCCTCGTCCCCTATGGCGAGATCGTGGACGGCGACCCCAATGCCCCCACCTTGACCTTCAACAACATCGCACGCCATCAGTCCAAGCTGGTACGCATCCGCGTGGCATCCAACAAGTCCCCATGGCTCGCCGCCACGCAGGTCGGCGACATCTATACCGTGCCGATCTCGCACGGTGAGGGCAAATTCCTTGCCGATGAAAACACCGTCCGCGCTCTTGCGGCGAACGGTCAGATCGCAACCCAATACGTCGATCTTGATGGAAACGCAACGAGCGACATCCGCTACAACCCCAATGGCTCCGTCTTTGCGATTGAGGGTATCACCTCGCCGGACGGCCGTGTCTTCGGTAAGATGGGCCACTCCGAGCGTATCGGTCGCGGCCTGTACAAAAACGTGCTCGGTGAATTTGACATGAAGATGTTCGAATCTGCCGTTCGCTACTTCAAGGAGGGTTAAATATGGCTTATTTGTCCGATATTGAGATCGCCCAGGCGGCCGAGATGAAGCCGATCACCGAGATCGCAAAGACCGCCGGCGTCGATGAAAAGTATCTTGAACAGTACGGCAAGTACAAGGCAAAGGTAGACTACGCGCTCCTGCGTGAGTCCGAAAGAAAGAACGGCAAGCTCGTCCTTGTGACTGCTATCACCCCCACCCCCGCAGGGGAAGGAAAGACCACCACCACCATCGGCCTCGCTGACGGTATGCGCCGCATCGGCAAAAACTGCGCAGTCGCGCTCCGCGAGCCCTCCCTTGGGCCCGTGTTCGGTATCAAGGGCGGTGCCGCGGGCGGCGGCTACGCACAGGTCGTTCCCATGGAAGACATCAACCTGCACTTCACAGGGGACTTCCACGCCATCGGCGCGGCAAACAACCTGCTCGCCGCCATGCTGGATAACCACATCTACCAGGGCAACCGCCTGAACATCGATCCCCGCCGCATCACCTGGAAGCGTTGCGTGGATATGAACGACCGTCAGCTCCGCTTTGTGACCGACGGCCTCGGCGGCCGCATCAACGGTGTGCCGCGTGAGGATGGCTATGATATCACTGTTGCCTCCGAGATCATGGCCGTCTTCTGCCTCGCTTCCTCCATCACCGACCTCAAGGAACGCCTCTCCCGCATCGTCGTGGCCTATACCTACGACGAAAAGCCCGTCACAGCAGGCGACCTCGGTGCCGTCGGTGCTATGGCCGCTCTCTTGAAGGATGCCCTCAAACCCAACCTCGTGCAGACGCTCGAGGGAACGCCCGCCTTTGTGCACGGCGGTCCCTTCGCCAACATCGCCCACGGCTGTAACTCGGTCATCGCGACCAAAATGGCCATTCGCCTTGCCGATTATGCCATCACCGAGGCAGGCTTCGGCGCTGACCTCGGTGCAGAGAAGTTCCTGGACATCAAGTGCCGCATGGCAGGCCTCACTCCCTCGGCCGTCGTCGTGGTCGCCACTGTGCGTGCGCTCAAAATGCACGGCGGCGTTGCCAAGACCGAGCTGGGTGCGGAGAACCTCGAGGCGCTCGGGGCAGGTCTTCCCAACCTTCTACGCCACGTTTCCAACATGAAGAACGTGTACCATCTGCCCTGCGTGGTGGCGGTCAACCGTTTTCCGACCGACACGGATGCCGAGATTGAGCTCGTCATCGCCAAATGTAAGGAGCTCGGTGTCAACGTCGTGCTCTCCACCGTCTGGGCTGACGGCGGTGCGGGCGGCACCGCCCTTGCCGAGGAGGTCGTTCGCCTCTGCGAGGAAGAGAACGGCTTCTCCTATTCCTATGAGCTGGAGGGCGGCATCGAGGATAAGATCCGCACCATCGTGACCCGCGTTTACGGCGGTGCAGGCGTTGCCTTTGCCCCCGCCGCCAAGAAGGAGATCGCCCGCCTGTCCGATCTCGGTTTTGGCAATCTCCCCGTCTGTATGGCGAAAACGCAGTACAGCTTCTCGGATGATGCCACCAAGCTTGGCGCACCCGAGGGCTTCACCGTCACCGTTCGCAACGTCAAGGTGTCGGCAGGTGCCGGCTTTGTGGTCGCGCTCACGGGCGATATCATGACCATGCCCGGTCTTCCCAAGGTTCCCGCCGCCGAGCGTATCGACGTGGACGAGAACGGCAAAATTTCCGGCCTCTTCTAAAAACCCTTTCAGGGTGCTTTGCGAAGCAAAGCACCCTGAAATTTTTTTTAAAAATGCGCCCTTTCTATTGACATCCGCGCGCGCGCGTGCTATAATATACAAAAATGATATCTTTAAGTCGATACAGAGATGTCGGCAAGATTCTGTATACTCACCGATGGGGACAGTTGTACCCCTGTGGTTCGTTATAGTCTTGCCGCCAGGCAAGGCTTTTTTTGTACCTACTCTGCCTAAAGGAGAAAGCGCATGACCCGTAAGAATCAGATCATGGACGAATCCGCCATCAAGCGTTCCATGGCGCGTATCACGCATGAGATCCTTGAACGCAACAGCGGCTCCGCCAACCTCTGCCTGCTCGGTGTCAAGCGGCGCGGTGTGCCGCTCGCAGCCATTTTGGCCGAGAATATCAAAAAGTTCGAGGGTGTCGAGGTTCCGCTCGGTTACCTCGATATCGCCAAGCACCGCGACGATCTGACCAAGGAAGAGAAGGAAAGTATCTCGGCAGAGTGCGAGATTCCCTGCGATATCCGCGAAAAAACCGTCATTATCGTAGATGACGTTATGTTCACGGGTAGAACCGCCCGTGCCGCGATGGAAGCTGTCTTCGCGCACGAGAGGCCGCATGCCGTCCAACTTGCGGTGCTCATCGACCGCGGTCACCGCGAGCTGCCCATAAGGCCTGACTACATCGGCAAAAACGTTCCTACCGCCAAAACCGAGAAGATCTCCGTAGTCATGCAAGAGATCGACGGCGAATGCGGTGTTTATATCTGTCATTTGTAAAGAGAGGAAAAAGCATCATGATGAATCAGCTGAAAGCCAAGGCTTATATCACCGATACCGCCGCCGCTGTTGCTATGCAGGTGTTTTCTTCCCATTCCGATCTTTCTCTTTTGAATTCTCCCGAATACGTTATTTTACCCGGCTTTTGCGATGTGCATGTGCATTTTCGTGAGCCGGGCTTTTCTTATAAAGAAACCATAGAGAGCGGCTCTCTCGCCGCCGCGCGCGGCGGCTACACCGCCGTCTGCACCATGCCGAACCTCGATCCCGTGCCCGACTCGGTCGAGCACCTGCGTGAGCAGACCGACCTGATCCGGCGAGATGCCTGCATCCACGTCTACCCCTACGGTGCCATCACCGTGGGAGAGAAGGGGGAGATGCTTACTGATATGGGAGGTTTGGCGCAGGATGCCGTCGCCTTCTCGGACGACGGCCGCGGCGTGCAGAATGAGGACATGATGCGCGCGGCTATGCAAAAGGCAAAGTCCCTTGGCAAAATAATCGTCGCGCACTGCGAGGTCAACGCCCTGCTTCACGGCGGCTACATTCACGATGGCACCTACGCCGCCGCCCACGGTCACCGCGGCATCTCCTCGGAAAGCGAGTACGCCCAGATCGAGCGCGACCTGCGCCTGTGCGAGGAGATCGGCTGTCCCTACCACGTCTGTCATATCTCCACGAAGGAAAGCGTGGCATTCATCCGCGCCGCCAAGGCACGCGGTGTGGACGTGACCTGTGAGACCGCCCCGCACTACCTTATTCTTGATGAAAACGACCTGCAAGAGGAAGGGCGATTCAAGATGAACCCGCCCCTGCGAGGCAGGGAAGACAAGGAAGCCCTGATCGAGGGCATCATGGACGGCACGATCGATGCCATTGCCACCGACCACGCTCCCCACTCGGCCGAGGAAAAATCTCGCGGCCTTGAAAAGAGCGCGTTCGGCATCGTGGGTATCGAGTCTGCCTTCTCACTCATGTACACGCATTTCGTCCGCCCGGGACGCATGACGATGGAGCATTTGCTCAATCTGCTCGTGTATACCCCCCGAAAACGCTTCGGCATCCCGTTGCCTGACGGCGATTTCTCGGTCTGGGAGCTGAAGACCCCCTATACGCTCGACCCCGATGAATTTCTCTCCATGGGTCGCGCCACGCCATTTGCAGGACATACCCTGTACGGGCAGAATATGCTGACCGTCTGCGACGGCCGCATTGTGTATCGGAAATAATTTTGTGATTGCTATATACGGAGGATTTTGAAAAATGGCAAAAAGAACAGACATCAAAAAGGTAATGATCATCGGCTCCGGCCCGATCGTCATCGGACAGGCGGCCGAGTTTGACTACGCAGGCACACAGGCCTGTCTTGCGCTCAAGGAGGAGGGGTACGAGGTCGTTCTTGTCAACTCCAATCCCGCCACCATCATGACCGACACCACCATCGCCGATAAGGTGTATATGGAGCCTCTGACGCTCGAGTATATCGCCAAGATCCTCCGATACGAACGCCCCGACGCCATTTTGCCGGGCATCGGCGGCCAGACTGGTCTGAACCTCGCCATGCAGTTGGAAAAGAAGGGCATTTTGAAGGAATGCCGCGTCGAGCTTCTCGGCACCAGCAGCGAAAGCATCGAGCGCGCCGAGGACAGAGAGCTTTTCAAGGAGCTTTGCCAGTCCATCGGTGAGCCTACCATCCCTTCCGAGATCACCTATGACCTGGAGGAAGCCAAGGCCGCCGCGGGCCGTATCGGTTACCCTGTCGTGCTTCGTCCCGCCTTCACTCTCGGCGGTACGGGCGGCGGCTTTGCCAATAATGAGGCCGAGCTGATCGCCATCGGTACCAACGCCTTCAAGCTCTCTCCCGTGCATCAGGTTCTGGTAGAGAAGAGTGTCAAGGGCTACAAGGAGATCGAATTTGAGGTCATGCGCGACTCGCGCGACCACGCCATTACCATCTGCGGCATGGAAAATATTGACCCCGTCGGTGTCCACACGGGCGACTCTGTTGTCGTGGCCCCCATCCTGTCTTTGTCCGACAAGGACCTGAAAATGCTCAACGACAGTGCCATCAAGATCATACGTGAGCTGAAGATCGAGGGTGGCTGTAACGTGCAGTTTGCGCTCAACCCCTACACCAGTGAATACTACCTCATTGAGGTAAACCCTCGCGTGTCCCGTTCCTCGGCTCTGGCATCCAAGGCCAGTGGCTATCCCATCGCCCGTGTGACTGCCAAGATCGCCGTTGGTATGGCACTGGAAGAAATTCCGCTTGCCAACACCACCGCCGCCACCGAGCCTCGCCTCGACTACATCGTGGCCAAGTTCCCGCGCTTCCCATTTGATAAATTCACCTCTGCCTCTAATGTGCTCGGCACACAGATGAAGGCAACGGGTGAGGTCATGGGTATCGGCTCGACCCTTGACGAATGTATCCTCAAATCCGTTCGGTCGCTGGAGATCGGCGCGACCCACCTGCACCTCTCCAAGTTCGACGGCATGAGCACGGAGGAGCTTGTAGACTACCTCTCCGAGTTCAAATCCGACAGCATCTTCGTGGTCACGGAGCTGCTCCGCCGCGGCATGAGCATCGAACAGCTGCACCACATCACCATGATCACCCCCCTGTTCTTGGAGTGCTTCGCCCGCATCGTGGAAATGGAAAAGATCCTTCGGGACAAGCCTTTTGACAAGACCGCGCTCGTTGCCGCCAAAACGCTCGGTTTCTCCGATCCCTTCATCGCCAAGCTCTGGAAAACGAGCGAGATCGAGGTATGGCAGTTCCGCTACGAGCAGGGGATCAAGCCCGTCTTCCGCATGGTCGACACCCTGCACACAGGCGCGTACATCCCGTACTTCTACTCGTCTTACATCGGTGAAAACGACTCTCGCCTCACCGATAAGAAAAAGGCCGTGGTGCTTGGTGCGGGGCCCATCCGTATCGGCCAGGGTGTGGAATTTGACTACTCTACGGTTCACGCCGTCACCACCATTCGCAAATCCGGCTATGAGGCCATCATCATCAACAACAACCCCGAAACCGTGTCCACCGACTATACCACGGCAGACAAACTCTACTTCGAGCCTCTGACCCCCGAGGACGTCATGAACATTCTCGACTTCGAGAATCCTGAGGGCGTTATCGCCTCGCTGGGCGGACAGACGGCCATCAACCTGGCCAAGCCCCTGACCGACCGCGGTGTCAAGATTATTGGCACAGACTGTGATGCCATCGACAGAGCAGAGAACCGCGACATGTTTGAAAAGCTCCTGCTCTCGCTCAACATCCCCCAGCCGACGGGCAGAGCCGTGACCAACATCGAGGACGGCGTCACAACCGCCGCCGCGATCGGCTACCCCGTTCTGGTACGCCCCAGCTTCGTGCTCGGCGGCCGCGCCATGCAGATCGTTGCCAATGAGGAGCAGCTCCGTCACTACCTCAAAACTGCCGTAGAAATCGACGCGGACAAGCCCGTCCTTGTCGATAAGTACATCAGCGGTAAAGAGGTCGAGGTCGATGCGGTTTGCGACGGACAGAACGTCTTTATCGCAGGTATCATGGAGCTGGTCGAGCGCACGGGCGTCCACAGCGGCGACTCCATCAGCGTCTACCCCTCGTTCAGCCTCTCCAAAAAGGTCAAGGGCACCATCCTGCAATACGCCAAGATGCTGGGTATCGGCATCGGCATCGTCGGCCTGTACAACATCCAGTTCATCGTTGATGAAAACGAAAACGTATTCATCATTGAGGTAAACCCCCGCTCCTCCCGTACCGTTCCGTTCCTTTCGAAAGCCACGGGTTATAGCCTGGCAGATATCGCCACCGAGTGTATCCTCGGTAGAAGCCTCAAGGAGCAGGGCATCTTCGACATCTACCCTGAGGAAAAGAAGCGCTGGTACGTCAAGGTTCCCGTCTTCTCCTTCAGCAAGATTCGCGGCCTGGATGCTTACCTCTCTCCCGAAATGAAGTCTACGGGTGAGGCCATCGGCTACGATGATAAATTCAACCGCGCTCTCTATAAGGCTCTGCAAGCCTCCGGCATGAAGCTGCAAAACTACGGTACGGTGTTTGTGACCGTTGCCGATAAGGATAAGGCAGAGGCCCTGCCGCTGATTCGCCGCTTCTACGACCTCGGCTTTAATATCGAGGCAACCTCCGGCACCGCCAAGTTCCTCAAAGAAAACGGCATCCGCACCCATGTGCTCCGCAAGATCCATGAGGATCCGGACGAGATCCGTGACGCACTCCGCCAGGGTCACATTGCCTACGTGATCAACACGCGCGATGAGGGATCGGTCGGCCAGGCAAGCGACGGTCACATGATCCGTCAGATCGCCACCGAGAACAACGTTACCATCATGACTTCTCTCGATACCGTGCGCGTGCTTCTCGACGTGCTGGACGAAACGACCCTGCGCATCTCCACCATCGACGCGTGAAAGGATACGGCTGATGCAACAATCTCTTTTTCAGATCACCGAAAACACCCCCCTCACCGAAACGGTATGGCGGATGCGCCTTACGGGCAACACATCTGCCATCACCGTCCCGGGGCAGTTCGTCAACCTGAAGATTGGCGGCCTGTTTCTGCGTCGCCCCATCTCGGTATGCGATTGCGTGGGGGATACTCTGACCCTCGTTTACAAGGTCGTCGGTCACGGTACGGAAAAAATGAAGGGCATGCAGGCGGGCGAGATGCTCGATATCCTCACAGGCCTCGGTAACGGCTACGACCTCACCCCGGTCCGCGAGCACGCCCTGCTCCTTGGAGGCGGTGTCGGTGTACCCCCCCTCTATATGCTTGCCAAAAGGCTCATCGCGGAAGGGAAGCGCGTATCCGTCATTTTGGGCTTTAATACCAAGGCAGAGGTCTTTTATGAGGAAGAATTTCGCGCCCTTGGTGCGGCGTGTGTCACCGTGGCAACGGCAGACGGCTCGTACGGCGTGCGCGGCTTTGTGACCGATGCCATGGCGGGGATCGACTACGATTACTTCTTCACCTGCGGTCCCGAGCCGATGCTCCGCGCCGTTTATCGCGCAACCGCAACCGAAGGACAGTTCAGCTTTGAGGAGCGTATGGGCTGCGGCTTCGGTGCTTGCATGGGCTGCTCCTGTAAAACGGTCACGGGCTACAAGCGCATCTGCAAGGAAGGTCCTGTGTTGAAAAAGGAGGAAATCCTATGGCAGAATTGAATGTAAGCCTCTGTGGCATTTCGCTGGATAATCCCATCATCCCCGCCAGCGGTACCTTTGGCTTTGGCTATGAATTTGCCGAGTTGTATGATATCAACATCCTTGGTACGTTTTCCTTCAAGGGAACAACGCGCGACCCTCGCTTCGGCAACCCCACCCCCCGTATCGCGGAATGCACCGCCGGCATGATCAACGCCGTCGGTCTGCAAAACCCCGGGGTTGAACAGGTCATTGAACGCGAGCTGCCGAAGCTTAAAACTTGTTTTTCGAAAAAAGTCATGGCAAACGTGTCGGGCTTCTCGGTGGAGGATTACGCCTACGCCGTCGAAAAGCTCGACATGTGCGATCAGATCGGCTGGTTTGAGGTGAACGTCAGTTGCCCGAACGTACACGGCGGCGGCATGAGCTTCGGCACCTCGCCCGAGGCGGCCGCCGAGGTTACTCGCGCCGTCCGCGCGGTCACGAAAAAGCCGATTCTCATCAAGCTTTCCCCGAATGTTTCCGACATCGTGTCGATCGCAAAGGCATGTGAGGATGCAGGGGCAGACGGCATCAGCCTCATCAACACCCTGCTCGGTATGCGTATCGATCTCAAAACAAAAAAGCCCGTCATTGCCAACAAAATGGGCGGCTTCTCCGGCCCTGCCATTTTCCCCGTAGCCGTTCGCATGGTCTACCAGGTTGCCCACGCGGTGAATATCCCCGTGGTCGGCATGGGCGGCGTTGCATCGGCCGAGGATGTGCTGGAAATGATGCTGGCGGGTGCTACTGCCGTCGAGGTGGGAGCTGCCAACCTCGTTGACCCCTACGCCTGTAAAAAGATCATTGAGGAGCTGCCCGCCGCCATGGCGAAATACGGCATCGCCTCGCTTGAAGAAATTATCAAAGGAGTGAAATAATCATGGGAAAAGACGTCATCATCGCCTGCGACTTTGACAGTGCAGAAAAAACCTTTGCGTTCCTTGACCGCTTCGTCGGTAAAAAGCCCTTCGTGAAGATCGGCATGGAGCTGTACTATGCCGAGGGTCCCTCGATCGTCCGCGAGATCAAAAAGCGTGGACACAAGATTTTCCTCGATCTCAAGCTCCACGATATCCCCAACACCGTGAAAAAGTCCATGGCCGTGCTCTCGCGCCTGGACGTGGATATGTGCAACCTGCATGCAGGCGGTACCTGCCGCATGATGGAGGCCGCTATTGAGGGTCTGACCCGTGAGGACGGTACCCGTCCCTTGCTGATCGCCGTCACCCAGCTCACCTCCACCGATCAGGAGAGCATGGAAAACGACCTGCTCATCCATGAGCCTATCGCCGAGGTGGTTATGCACTACGCCGCCAATGCCAAAAAGGCAGGCCTGGACGGTGTTGTTTGCTCCCCCCTCGAGGCAGGGAAGGTGCATGAGCGTTGCGGTAAGGATTTCCTTACCGTTACCCCAGGCGTCCGCTTTGCCGACGGTGACGTTGGCGACCAGAAGCGCGTCATGACCCCTGCCGAGGCAAAGAAGATCGGCTCGGATTATATCGTAGTCGGCCGTCCCATCACCGCCGCCGCAGATCCCGTTGCCGCTTACGAGCGTTGCGTCGCTGAATTTGTAGACTGAAAAGGAGAAAACCATGGAAGCCTATAAGAGAGAATTTATTGAATTTTTGCAGGGGGCCGGCGTTTTGAAATTCGGTGATTTCACTGCCAAAAGCGGCCGCAAGATCCCCTATTTCATCAATGCAGGCATGATCAAAACGGGCAACGATATTGCCCGTCTCGGCGAATTTTACGCCAAGGCATACAAGGAAAAGCTGGGTGCAAAAAAGGCAGTCCTCTACGGCCCTGCTTACAAGGGTATCTCGCTGGCCGTATCCGCTGCCGTGGCTCTTTCCAAAAACGATCTCAACATGCCCTTCTTCTTCAACCGTAAGGAAGTGAAGGATCACGGTGAGGGCGGCGTGTTCGTCGGCTACGTGCCGACCGCAGGGGAAGAGGTCGTCATCATCGAGGACGTCATCACCGCCGGTACGGCGATCCGCGAAAGCATGGAGATCCTTTCTCACCTCGACGGTGTCAAGGTTGCCGCCACCTTTATCATGGTAGACCGCAAGGAAAAGGGTCAGACCGAAAAGGGTGCCATGCAGGAGATCGAGGAGCAGTTTGGTTTCCCGGTCTACTCCATTGTGGACGTGTACGACATCATCGAGTACCTCGAGGAAGACGAGGCCAACCGCGAGAATGTCGAGCGTATCAAAAACTACCTTGCGGTAAACGGCGCAAAGAAATAAATCCGAGGAGCATCTTATGAGAAATCTCATCGATATACAGGATCTCTCGACCACCGAGATCGAGGAGCTGATCGGGGTCGCCGAGGATATCATCGAAAACCCAAAGAAATACGCCGAGGCATGCCACGGTAAAAAGCTTGCCACCCTGTTTTTTGAGCCCTCGACCCGTACCCGCCTGTCCTTTGAGGCGGCCATGTACGAGCTTGGCGGCAATGTCCTTTCGGTCACCGATGCACTTTCGTCCTCGGCCGCAAAGGGCGAAAGCGTAGCCGATACGGCCAAGACTGTCTCCTGCTACGCCGATATTATTGCCATGCGTCACCCGAAGGAAGGCGCACCCCTCGTTGCCTCGCTCAATGCCTCGATCCCCGTGATCAACGCAGGAGACGGCGGCCACAATCACCCCACCCAAACGCTGGCAGATATCCTGACCATCCACCGCGAAAAGGGTCACTTCGAAGGCCTCACCGTTGGTTTTTGCGGGGACTTAAAGTTTGGCAGAACGGTTCATTCGCTCATTTCCGCTCTGTCCCGCTATGCGGGCATCCACATCGTTCTCATCTCCCCCGCAGAGCTGAAGCTTCCCAGCTACATCAAAAAGGACGTCTTGCAGAAGAACGGCATCCCCTATGAGCAGACCACCGACCTGCTGGCTGTCATGCCCGAGCTGGACATCCTCTATATGACCCGCGTGCAGAAGGAACGCTTCTTTAACGAGGAGGATTACCTGCGCCTGCGCGACAGCTATATCCTCACGCCCGACAAGCTCAAAACCGCCAAGGCAGATCTTTCTATCCTGCATCCCCTGCCGCGCGTGAACGAGATCGCCGTTGCCATCGACGACGACCCCCGCGCCGTTTACTTCAAGCAGGTCAAAAACGGCAAATATATGCGTATGGCACTCATTCTCAAATTGCTGGAGGTGGTACTGTGAACATTGATTCCATCAAAAACGGCATCGTGATCGACCACATCACCGCAGGGCGGGGAATGGAGATCTACCGCCTGTTACATCTGGACGAACTGGATTGCCCCGTAGCCCTGATCAAAAATGTTCAGAGCCGCAAAATGGGTAAAAAGGATATCATCAAGGTGGACGCAGACCTTCACTTCGATATGACCATCCTCGGCTACGTGGATCCCGATGTTACCGTCAACGTCATCCGTGACGGCAATCTGGTGGAAAAAAAGCGCATTGAGCTTCCCACACGCCTGGTGGATGTTATCCGTTGCAAAAATCCGCGTTGCATCACCACCACGGAGCAGGAGCTTCCGCATATCTTCAAGCTCACCAATCCCGAGCAACGCGTATACCGCTGTCTGTACTGTGAAACGAAAGCAGAATAAAAAATCATCCGAAGCCGTAAGACTTCGGATGATTTTTTATTTCCATCCTGTGCCGCTTACCTCGTGTACGCGATGCACGGTCACAAAGGCCTCCGCGTCAATGCGCCGCACAAGTCGAAGCAGGGCGGTGTATTGCGACATGGTAAAGGAAACAGAGATCATCTTCTTTTGCTCCTGCGAATATCCGCCCACTGCGTCCAGCACTGTGCTGGTGCGTCCCAGCTCCTCGATCACCGCACGGTTGATCTCCTCGTACTTCTTGGATACGATCTGCGCCATCAGCGCACGGCTCGGACCCAAAAATACTCGATCGATCACCGCCGCACATATAAAAGCATGTAGAATGCCAAGCAGGGTCAGCGTCAGATCTCCCTGAATTAGCATACCACCGAGAATGATCGTCGCATCGGTGACGAAAAGCGCGACCGAGCTTTTGAGGCGGGAAAAATACCGACAGAGGATTAGGGCAGGGATGTCTGTGCCGCCTGTGGAAGCACCGCCAAGAAAGGTAAGCGCGCATCCAAGACCCACGAAAAGCCCGCCCGCCGCCGCGGCCAACAGCAGAGAGATCTGTCCGTGCTTCGCATCTTGTAAATTAAAAAATCCCCCCAAAACCGTCGGATCGGTTAGGGGCAGGAAAAGGGAAACGCCAATCGGGTAAACGATCGTCGAAAGTAGCGTTTTGGCCGCAAAGCCGCTGCCGAGGAATATCCAACCCAACGCAAAAAATACCCACGTTAAAATGGCGATGATGCCGTCTACCGTCAAAAATTCCGATCCGATCAAAGCGTCCAGAAGAATGGCCAGACCGCTCATGCCCCCCGCCACCAGGCGGTGCGGAATGGTAAACACCGCCACTCCAAACGTGAGGATCAATGTTCCGAGAACGGTCAGAAAAATGCTTCTGCCGTACTTTATCCGCAGTTCTTTTAAAATGCCTGTTGCTTTCATATTCTATGCTTTCCCCAAAAACGCCCCTTTTATACCAAAAAGCAAGCGGTTTAGAGCGTCACTCTAAAGGACAGCTTTTCAAGAATACGGTATATCTCGAAAGAGGTATGCCGTATTTTTGCATTTGTGGACACAAATGCAGTGCTTGCTAAGGCTAAATTAAGGACTACAAAAACCTTATGGCTATTTTGAAACAAATAGGTTTGCACAAACAAAAGGCTCCCTTTTGCAAAGGGAGCTGTCGCAAAGCGACTGAGGGATTGTTTTACAATAAGTTTTTGCTTTTACAACCCCTCCGTCACGGCAAGCCGTGCCACCTCCCTTTACACAAGGGAGGCTTTTTTCTACCTCCCGGAAGGTAAGCAAAGGACTTTTGATATGAAAATGTCAAAAGCGCCTTTGCGTTACTTTCGTCATAGTAGAGTGTTTGGGATTTTTGTTTTATCAATCCTTTTGCTTTTTGGATCAAATTCGGGAAAACAAAGCAAATAGTAGTCGCACTCGTCGCAACAACATTCAAAGCCTTGCTTTCCGTTGCCAAGACAAACGGCAGGCTCTCCGGGCATAAGCTCTATACCGGGTTATATCTATTATCTTTCTTGGAATATCATTGTCCATATATACCCCCTATCAGTATATAAAAAAAGTGCGCCCCATGAAGGAACGCACCGAAAAAGTGTTCCTTCATTGTTGTCACACAATCTCTTGCCAGTGTTAGTGGGTATGAGGAAAAAAGGAAACACCTTTTACCAAGGTTAGTTCCCACTAACACGAAAAAATATTAGATTGTGTGACGAGTATATTTTACCACATTTCTGTTGATTTGTCAATAAAGCTTGAGAATTTGAAAAAGACAAAAAATATTATTGCTTTGGTGTCTTTAATTAAATCAGTAGTTGTCAGGAAAAGAAGATATACTTTCGGGTAAAGCCAAAAGTCTTTCCCTGTGGGGGAAGGTGGCAACCGTAGGCTGACGGATGAGGTGTCCTTATTCTCAAAGTAACTCCTCATCCACCGCTATTGCGGTTCCCCTTCTCCCGCAGGAGAAGGCTATTTTAGCACCAAACAGAGTACGTAAACCATTTTTCGGTAAGGATAATAGGCACTATAATATGTATGGCAGGAAAAAGCCACGGCTCGTTTTGAACCGTGGCTTCTGCTTATTTTGTTATTTGATCGACAAATTGGAATTGGACAGCTAATTATATGCCGCAAATTGTAAAGCACCGATGTTTAGTAAAACAGTCCTCTACCCAAGGCTTAAGTTCCTGAACAACGCTTTTCCAGTGTTCATTTTCTTTGGACTTTTCAATAATAACGTTCCATTTTTGTTCGTTTACTACATTTGTAGGTCCATAATAATCGAACGTTCCAAGAGAATAGGAAAAAAGATGAAAAAGACCAAGTTCGTCAAACAACTCAGCATGCAGGCAAATGGAATCTTTAAGCCAATATTTGTTTCGTTGTTTTCCTTTTTGAAACTCAAAATAACATGTACTGCTCGATGCTTTTCTTTCTTCTTCATTTACAAAATATTTCATGTGTTTTCACCCATAAATTCAAGTTTATCGGTTAGTTTTATAATCGAGTTTATTATATCGCAAAATTCCCCAAATGTAAATAGGGCGACTTGAGTTTTCACTCAAACCGCCCTATTTTGTTAGGAAACCTTACATACTGACCTCTGCAGGTCTGCTTGCCCGCTATTCGCGGGCGGTATGCTCCCATGAAAAGAGAATCATCCGTATCCTTTTCCAGCAGGTAGGTAGAGTACTTCAAAAACTGTCCTTAAGAGTACGCCGCATTTTCGCTTGCTTTTTTGTCGTTTTTTACTGTTCGATGCCAAGTACGGGCATGACGGGGTAAACCTTGGAACCGATGTTCTGTCGGCCAACCACCAAGATCTCGTCGCCGGCATGTAGGTCAAGGATCTCTCGGCTGATCGCCGCGGCACGCTTGCCGGATGCCTCGCCCTCAAGCAGGAACCAATCTTCAACCTTCGTGTAGGAGCCGCCCTTCGTCGGCCAGGTCATCTTCCCGTTGATAAAGATCGCCAGATATGCACTGCCTTGGGTCGGTGCCTCGATGCTCTCGAAACCGAGGTGTGCCTGCATGTCACGCGGTACTGCGTAACGGAAGGCAACGTTGTACTCGGGCTGGGGTGAGAAGAGGCCTGCGGCTTTTTGAATGCCGCCTGTGCTGTTTTCTCCGGATTTGCGGGGATCGGCAGCAAACCAGTTCGAGCCATTGACGTAGGCGTAAGGGATGAAGGAGATCTCGCCGACAGGCATATATCCTGCCGACCAGGGTGTGTCGGAAAAATCCGTCGCGCCGTCATTTGCCAGCTTGCAGGGGTAAATAAGTGAGGAGCTTTTTTCAAGTCCTGCAAAAAGCTCGGGTGTGCAGGGAAGCTCACCGTTCGTGTCATCGCCGTACACGTGGATGCTCTTCTTTACCAGCACCTGCTCGGCAATATCGGACAGATAAGGGGAGTAGGTGTTGCCCGAAAGCTCCACATCCTTGGCACCGCTGATATAAACGGAAGGCATGGGGTTTTCCTCATCCTCGCCTTTGCGCGTGCCGAAGTCGTTGTTTATCAGCCTCACGTCGCGCGCGCTGTTGATAAAGACCGCGTACGTGCCGCCGCGATTGCGCGCCACGTTGCCTTCAAAGCAAATGTCGTGATAAAGCAGATATTCGTCCGAGGCTTCCGATCCAAGACCCTCGATCGAAATCGGAGAATAGCGGGGCAGGTTTTCAAGATAACCCGTTTCCTCAAAGTAGTTGTTCTTGATGGAAAGGTGCTCCGAAACACCCGATTCACCCCATTGGATCTCGTACAGAATGGCGATACAGCCCTTGCCGCACTTGTAGAAGGAGCAGTTGCGAACCGTGCCGTTTGAGGTCTTGATGAGAAGCCCGCGCGAGCGCACGTAGCGGATCAGCATGTTGTCAAACACAAAGCCGCAGGATGCGCGGGACATGTTGTCCACCAGGATCTTCGGCGCGGATGGCAGGTCGGTTTCCAGATCGTAGTCCTTGACCGTTTCCATGTCAAAGCCATCCCTCGGAAGTGTAAGACGCACGTAGTCGGTCTTACCACCCCATTGGTTCTGGCCGCTCGGAAGCTCCTCGACACCCAAAACGGTCGTGTCGCAGATCAGCTTGCCCGTTGAGGTGTACACGTATGCACGGTCACCCACGCGGAAGGGGCGGCATTTGTATCCGTCGTAACGCTTGGTTTGGAACTGAATATAGGAAATGCTGGATTTGATAACCAGGGTCAGCGTGCCGTCGCCGTTATCCGTTGCTGCGTGCAGACGGCTGTGCATGGAGTTCTGGTTGGTCGCGTCGTCGCACATTGACTCAAAAATACAGCTGATGGCGGTCGTGCCGACGGACGAGCCTGTGGTATGGGTCGCATCCACCGAGGAGCAGATCGGGGGAGTGCCACGATAAACGATCGAGCCGTCGGGTGCTTTTTCCTCACGCACACCGAAGGAAACCCCGTATTCCTTTTCGTACAGCCTATATTGCTCGTAGGTCACGCGGTCAATCAGCGCAGGTGTCTTCGGGGTGTTCCACAGGCGGTGTAGGATCGTGGGGGTAGAGCAACTACCCTCGGAAATGGCAAAGCCCGCACAGCCGTAAATTGCCATATCCTCAAAATAAACATCGGCAGAACGATCAATGCGGGCCAGACCTCCCCCTTTGCCGCGCGTGGCAACCGTGTCACCAACCGAGATGCTCTCTAATGTGCCGGAGGAGACGCGAACGTAGATCTGCCCCGTCAGGGGATTGTAGCGGAAGCCGCCCCTGGTCGGAATACCGTCGCTGTTGAAATCAGGGTGTCCCTGCAAATAATGATAAAGGGTGGAGCCGGAGAAATAGCGGGAATCGCTCCAATCGGGAAGCATACCCGCGGCATGCATGATGTACAGGGTATTGTTTTCACCCTTGCCAACGACCACACCCTGGCCTGTTGTGTTGATGATGTGGTCGACCTGCAATCCCTTGATCACCACAGCGCGCGAGTCGCAGATGCGCAGAGCGGTGTAATCGTAGGTCAACTCTTCGAGAAGAACGCCGTAAGCGTAGATCACACAACCGTCCTCGATCTTCTCAAAGGCGATCTGCGCACCCGTCTGATACGCACCGGGAGGAACGATCACAAACGGCTTTTCCTGCGCCTCCTCCATCAAGTATTCACGGATGCCGCGCTTCTTCTCCTCGTGTACGCAGGCATAGCGGGGCATATACAGGAAGCATTCCTTGTCTAACTGCGGGAGCAGGGCCTCGTTGACACCGTACTCCTTTCGCGCGTTGATGTCGGTGATGTTATTGCCGACAAAGTGCGCAATATTCTCCATATCCAGCGAAACACCATCCGCCTCGTTGCCGTTGACGATCAGGTGATCGCAGTTCGACAGGGAAAGGCTTGTCTTAATCTCGTTTTCACAGATATACAGGCTGCGGCAACCACTTGCTGTTACAGACTCGGTTCGGTTCAAGAGGCAAACGGCATTGTGTGCATCGCAAATGAAAATTTCTTTGGAAACCGAGAGAGCTACCAATGGGTTTTCACAATCTACAACGGAAATGCCGCGTTCCGTATTGCAATGGCGTAGCTGTACGTCGTTTGCCATGATGACGACTTCCTCAAAGTAGCAATTTTCGATCAGAACATCTGCACTCTTGACAGTCAGACGGCCGAAAATGTATGTATCGCGAAGGGTAAGTCCCTCGCAATCGGTCAGTGTCAGATCGCCGTGCAGGGCAAGCCCCGTCAGCGTTTTCTCATTGGCTTCGCGAAAAAGAGAAGGAAATTCGTTTGCTGTCGTTTTGGTTGCGCTATCGGCATTCTGCGGGGAAAGGGAGACGCCTGCCATCGCAATAAACTCATGCGACCTTTCCAAACCGTTTTTTACGGCAAGCTCATGCTTCATTTCGGTAAATATGGTCATATCCTGTTTCACCTTTCTGTCGCGGCATTTTTTGCCTGCCGCTTTTGACAACATTATATAGCAACGCGGGAGAAAAAACAAGTAAAAATGAATATTTTTTACACAATTATTTGCAAAATTCACTGAAATTCCACCAAAGTGAAAAACGCTTGACAGGAGGCATGCTTTTTGCTACAATAAGGACAGAAAAAGGAAAAGAGGACTCCTTATGACTGAAGAAATGAAAACCGAAATTCTTGCAAAGGTGGATCACACCCTGCTTGCTCCCGATGCCACGTGGGAGGATATTCGCCTTATCTGTGATGACGGCCTGACCTATCAAACCGCCACCGTCTGTATCCCGCCTGTCTTTTTGGCGAAGGCAAAGGCATATGTGGGCGACCGCCTGCCCTTGTGTACAGTGGTCGGCTTTCCGTGTGGATATACCGAAACCACCGCCAAGGTAATGGAAACCAAGCTCGCCGTCGAAAACGGTGCCGACGAGATCGATATGGTCATCCGCGTTTCTTGGGTTAAGGAAGGGCAGTGGCAGAAGATCACCGACGAGATTCGCGCCGTCAAGGAAGCCTGTGACGGCTGCATCCTAAAGGTCATCGTGGAAACCTGTCTCCTCACCGATGAAGAAAAAGCCCGTCTGCCGCGTATCGTGGCCGATGGCGGGGCAGACTATATCAAGACCTCGACTGGCTTTTCTCGCGGCGGTGCAACGCGCGAGGACGTAGCCATCTTTGCCGCCAACCGCCCAGACGGACTTTTGATCAAGGCCGCAGGAGGGATCTCGTCTTTCGAGGATGCACGCGATTTTATCGCCCTCGGCGCGGATCGTCTCGGTACCAGCCGCCTTGTCAAACTTGCCAAAGAAAACTCTTAAATAAGGAGAAAAACCATGGCAGAATTTCCAACTCCCCATATAAAGGCAACACCTGCGGATTTTGCCCCCACGGTTCTGATGCCGGGTGACCCCCTGCGTGCACGCTTTATTGCCGAGAATTTTCTCGCAAATGCGCGTCTTGTGAATAATGTCCGCGGCATTCAGGGATATACCGGTCTGTATAACGGTACGTCCGTGTCGGTTATGGCAAGCGGTATGGGCATGCCCTCGATCGGGATTTACAGCTATGAGCTGTATAATGTTTTCGGTGTGCAGAACATCATTCGCGTCGGCTCGGCAGGCGCGATCGCGGAGCAGGTTAAGGTGCGTGATCTAGTTTTTGGTATGGGTGCTTGTACTAACTCGAATTTTGTTGAGCAATACAATCTGCCCGGAAATTTCTCTCCTATTTGTGATTTTTCACTATTAACCGTTGCCATCGAGCAGGCGAAAAAAATAGATGTGCGCTACCATGTCGGCAATCTCCTTTCCTCGGATACCTTCTATTCGGACGATTCGACCGACTCGGTCAAGTTCGCTAAAATGGGTGTTCTTGCCGTCGAGATGGAGGCGGCCGCTCTGTATATGACCGCCGCCCGCGCGGGCAAGCGCGCTCTTGCCATCTGTACGGTGTCTGACCACGTCATCACGGGCGAGGCTCTCGGCTCCGAGGAACGCCAGACCTCCTTCACCGATATGATGCGCGTTGCCCTAAACACCGCTGTGGAAATGGCAAAGCAGTCCTGAAGGGAGGTGTACCGTGAAACGCATTTTTCTCGTCGTTTTGGATAGCTTCGGCATCGGGGAATTGCCGGATGCCGCCGCCTTCGGCGATGTGGGGGCCAATACGCTGAAAAGCATCATGACCTCCCCCCATTTTGTTGCGCCCTCCCTCACTCGTATGGGGCTGTTTCATGCCGCAGGTATAGCGGACAAGAGTGCCCTTGCGCCCATTGCAGCCTACGGCAAATGTGCCGAACGCTCCGCAGGAAAGGATACCACCATCGGACATTGGGAGCTTTGCGGCCTTGTGTCTCCCTCGCCGATGCCCGTTTATCCGAACGGTTTTCCGAAAGAAATCATCGAGGAATTTTCCCGCGAAACAGGCCGTGGTGTCCTGTGTAACGCTCCTTTTTCGGGTACGGCCGTTATCGCCAAATATGGGAAAGAGCATGAAGAAACAGGAAATCTCATTGTTTATACCTCGGCAGATAGCGTTTTTCAGATTGCCGCGCACGAGGATGTTGTGCCGATCGAACAGCTTTATGAATACTGTCGAGCCGCGCGCCGTATCCTCACTGGCAAGCATGCCGTCGGGCGCGTGATCGCCCGTCCCTTTGTCGGATGTGAAGGGAATTATACTCGCACCGACCGCCGCCGTGATTTCTCGGTCGAGCCGCCCGCACCAACCCTGCTTGACGCGGTGAGTGGAGCAGGACTTTCCTGCATTGCGGTCGGTAAGATCTCGGATATCTTCTGCGGACGTGGAATCACCGAGTCAATCCCTACCCACGGCAACGTCGAGGGCATGCAGCTCCTCGCCTCCTTGGTAGCGCGAGATTTTTCGGGCCTTGCCTTTGTCAATCTTGTGGACTTTGATA
Organism: Clostridia bacterium; assembly: GCA_017464805.1. Lineage (GTDB taxonomy): Bacteria > Bacillota > Clostridia > Oscillospirales > CAG-272 > UBA1740. Next base: position 99,707 of record JAFTYE010000016.1, read on the forward strand.
TGCACTACGGCCACCGCCGCGATATCGACGGCTACGCAAGAGCCATTTCGGAATTTGACGCATTCCTTGCAAAACTTCTGCCGTGCCTGCGCGATGAAGATCTTTTGATCGTTACTGCCGACCACGGCTGTGACCCGGGTTATCTTAAAACCACTGACCACACAAGGGAATATATCCCTGTCCTTGCCTTCGGAAAGGGAATTGCCCCTCGCCTGATCGGCACACGCGATAGCTTCGCCGATGTGGGTGCCACGGTTGCCGCTGTGCTGGATGTCCCATATCAAGGTGCGGGCAAGTCCTTTCTGTAAACAAAAATCCCACCGCAAGGTGGGATTTTTTGATAAAGGATTGACGGCGCGCGGGAATTGTGATAAAATGAAAAAGGTCCGACAAAGTCGAACCTTTTGGAGCTGATGGCCGGACTTGAACCGGCGACCTGCTGATTACGAATCAGCTGCTCTACCAACTGAGCCACACCAGCCCGCGAACATCGTTATTTTACCATAAGACACCGTATTTGTCAAGAGGAATTTTAGAAAATATGAATTTATGTAATCCAAGTGTCGTGCGTGCGCTCATGGCAGAGGAGGGGATTACCTTCCGAAAGGAGTTCGGGCAGAACTTCCTCATAGATTTCACCGTCCCCGAGCGGATCGCCGACTCCTGCGCCGACCGTGAGGATGTGCTCATTTTGGAGATCGGCCCCGGCATCGGTTGCCTGACCAAGGAGCTTGCCCTGCGCTACTCTCGCGTCGTAGCCATTGAAATCGACAACGGCCTCATCCCCATCCTTGAAAGAACCATGGCGGAATTTGATAACGTCCGCGTCGTGCACGGCGACGTGATGGAAATTGACCTTGCCGCCCTCATCACTGAGGAAGCGCAGGGGAGAGAGGTGGCCGTCTGCGCCAACCTCCCCTATTATATCACCACGCCTATCCTGATGCGCCTTCTGGAATGCGGAGTGCGCTTCTCCTCCATCACCGTCATGGTGCAGAACGAGGTCGCCGCACGCCTTGCCGCCGCACCGGGGAAAGGGGACTACGGTGCCATCACTGCCGTTCTTGGCTACCACGGTACGGTCAAAAAGCTCTTCACCGTCCCGGCGGGGTGCTTCATGCCTGCTCCGAAGGTCAGCTCCGCCGTTGTGCGAATGGATCTGTACCGCGAAAATCCCCACCATCCAAAGGATGAACACTTTTTCTTCTCGGTCATCCGCGCCGCCTTCGGCATGCGACGCAAGACACTGTGCAACGCACTTGCCGTCCTCGGCGGCTTTGACAAAGAGGGGATCGCCGTTGCCATCGAGGAATGTGGCTTTCCCGCCGATGTGCGCGGCGAACGGCTCTCTACCGCCGATTTCGTTCGTCTTTCGAATGCCCTGCTTGAAAAAAAGAATATCTGAAAAACAACCGCGTCGGAATTTCCGACGCGGTTGTTTTTCAGTAGTTCTCGGCACGGATCTCAAAATATGCCTGCGCGTGCTCGCATACAGGGCAGATCGGCGGTGCCTTCATGCCTACCACAATATGACCGCAGTTGCGACACTCCCAGATTTTCACCTCGCTACGCGCAAATACCTCGTTCATCTGCACGTTGCGAAGCAGGGCGCGGAATCGCTCCTCATGCTCCTTTTCGATCGCCGCCACCGCTCGGAATTTCGCTGCCAGCTCGACAAACCCCTCTTCATCGGCGGTCTTTGCAAATTTTGCGTACATGTCCGTCCATTCGTAGTTCTCGCCGTCAGCGGCGGCCTCCAGATTGTCGGCGGTTTCCGTGCCGATGCCCGATAATTCCTTGAACCAGATCTCCGCATGCTCGCGTTCGTTCTCGGCGGTTTTCAGAAATAGCGCCGCGATCTGCTCAAAGCCCTGTTTTTTCGCAACGGCGGCAAAATAGGTGTACTTGTTGCGTGCCTGCGACTCGCCTGCAAAGGCAGCCTCTAAATTTTGCTCGGTACGCGTGCCGGCATATTTCGTCTTTTGCGGCAGCTCCTCCAGCACCTCTAAATTGTCCCCTCGTGCGCCACACACAGGGCAGATCGGCTCACTCCCTTCGGGCACATCGAAAACGGCACCGCAGGGCTTACATCGCAATTGTTTTTTGGCGGTCATAAGAAAATCCTTTCCTTTTTGTCTTTATCGTCATTTTTGCCATCTGCTTCCTGTTTTATGCAACAAAAAAGCACCGCTACGCGGTGCTTTTTTGTTCAGTTAACGAATCTCTACCGTGATCCGCTTGCCGCTGTTAGCAGCAGCAGCCTTCATCAGCGAACGAATCGCCTTTGCGATCTTACCGTGGCGGCCGATCACCATGCCCATATCATCGGGGGCAACCGAAAGTGTCAGCTCGATGTTGTCGCCATCGATGCTCTCGGTGACCGTAACGCTCTCCGGCGTGTCGACGATTGCGCGCGCGATGTCAGCAAGAATCTGTTTGTAATCCATGTGCTTTCACCTTTCTGACGCGGCGCGTCCGTGATTATTTCAGGATCTCGGTCTTCTTCAGCAGGGATCTTACGGTTTCGGTGGGCTGTGCGCCGTTTTTCAGCCAAGCGGCAGCCTTGTCAGCATCGATCTTGATCTCGGCAGGGTTGGTCATGGGGTTGTAGTAGCCGATCTCTTCGATGAATCTACCGTCGCGGGGGTATCTGCCATCAGCAACTACCACGCGGTAGAAGGGGGCCTTCTTTGCACCGATTCTCTTCAGTCTGATCTTAACCATTGTTCTTTCCTCCAAAAATGATATATAAATTTTTTATAAAAATCCTTAAAACGGAATTTTCATCAGAACGGGAATTTCATCTTGCCAAGCATGCCGCGCTTCTCCATAGAAGAGAATTGCTTCATCATCCTTTTGGTCTGCTCGAACTGACGGAGCAATTTGTTGACCTCCTCCACCGACGTGCCGGAGCCCGCCGCGATCCTTTTGCGGCGCGAGCCGTTGAGCAGATCGGGATTGTTCCGCTCCTTCGGGGTCATAGACAAGATGATCGCCTCGGTGCGTGACATTTGCTTTTCGTCGATGTTCGCATCCTTCAAGGCACCCGGCTTTACCCCCGGCATCATGGATACCAGCTGTTCCACGTTGCCCATCTTGCGAAGCTGCTTGAACTGCTCGAGGAAGTCCTCCAGTGTAAAGGACGACTCGCGGAGCTTGCGCTCCATCTCGGCCGCCGACTTTTCGTCGTAGGCCGCCTCTGCACGCTCAATGAGGGAGAGGATATCGCCCATGCCAAGAATACGGGAAGCAATACGGTCGGGATGGAACACCTCGATCGCATCGGTCTTTTCGCCCGTGCCGACCAGCTTGATCGGCTTGCCGGTGATATACCGTACTGAAAGAGCCGCACCGCCGCGCGTGTCGCCGTCCATCTTGGTCAGCACCACACCCGTGATGTCAAGCAGATCGTTGAAGGATTGTGCCACGTTCACCGCGTCCTGACCGAGCATGGCATCTACGGTCAACAGAATCTCGGTTGGGTTCACCGTCGCCTTGATCTTTTTCAGCTCCTCCATGAGCTCCTCGTCGATGTGCAAACGTCCTGCCGTGTCGATGATCACCAGATCATGTCCATGCTTTTTGGCATGCTCCACACCGGCGTGTGCGATCTCCACAGGGCTGATCCTGCTGCCCATCGAAAAAACAGGAATATCCAGGCTCTCGCCAAGCACCTCCAGCTGCTTGATCGCCGCAGGACGGTATACGTCACAGGCAACGAGAAGCGGCCGCTTGCCCTTCTTTTTTTGCATCAGGGCGATCTTGCCCGCGTGCGTGGTCTTGCCGGCACCCTGTAAGCCAACCATCATATAAACGGAAGGCGGAGCAGGGGAGACCTCCAACTTCGCACTCTCTGAGCCCATCAGCCTGACAAGCTCCTCGTTCACGATCTTCACGACCTGCTGGGCAGGAAGCAGGCTTTCCAGCACTACCTCACCCACCGCGCGCTCGGTCACGCTTTTGACAAACTCACGAACAACCGTATAGTTTACATCCGCCTCCAGCAAAGCGAGCTTGATCTCGCGCATGCCCTCGCGTACATCGGCCTCGGTCAATTTACCCTTGTTGCGGAATTTTTTGAATGCGTTTGCTAATTTATCGGTTAAGTTTTGGAACAATTCCGTCAACCCTCCTCGGTATTTTCGGCATAAATCAGGGCGGCACAGTGCCGTGCCTCCTCGGCCAGTGCCAGGGAAGCGGCATCCGCGTCGGGCGCGATCCCGTCTGCCAGAAGCGTCAGCCGCGCCGCCGTGTCGCGCAAGCGGCAGAACTGTTCGGCAAGCCCAAGCTGCTCCTCAAGAAAACGCAGCTCCTCCTCGCCCTTCTTGATGGCATGGCGTACACCCTGACGGGAAATGCCCTCGCTTTCCGCGATCTCGGCAAGCGAAAGATCCTCGCCGTAGTACATCGAAAGCATCGTGCGCGTATGCTCGGAAAGAGTGTTTCCGTAAAAATCCAACAGAAAGCTTACGGTCATATCCTTCTCAAACATAGGGGCTCCTCCAAGGTGTAAACTAAATTACTTTACAAGTATACCACGCGCCCCCTCGCTTGTCAAGAGTAAAATCAAGAAAAAATGAAAAAAATTCAAGATTTTTTCAAAAAAGACTTGCTATTTTGGAAAGAGTATGGTATGATATTTGGGTAGTAAAGTGCAATGATGCCCCCTCTCAGGCGGATTTGCCGTTCAAAATGAAAACAGGAGGAACGAATCGTGGCAAACATTAAGTCTGCAAAGAAGCGTATTAAGGTTATCAAAGCAAAAACGCTGCGCAACCAGATGTTCCGTTCTCAGATGCGTACCGTTGTCAAGAAGTACAACGCCGCTCTTGAGGCAGGCGACAAGGAGCTGGCTGCAGCCGCTTACCGTCTTGCTGTTAAGAAGATTGACCAGGCAGTTGCTCATGGCATTCTTCATAAGAACAACGCCGCTCGTAAGAAGAGCCAGTTCACCGTAAAGCTCAACAAAATGGCTTGACAGGATAAAAAAGCGTATGGTTAACCCGCCATACGCTTTTTATCTTTTTAGTTAGGTTTCGTCAATAGAAACGATTTTTAGCGCGGATTCCAAAAGAATATTGATAACCTCGTTTCTGGAACGGTTCGTCTTGCTTGAAACGGAATCGAGTGCTTCGATCGTTTCATCTTTCATGCGAACGGATACGATTTTATAACCGTCGTCCCCTTTTTTGGGGACTTTTTTTGTTATTTTAATGTTTTTTTCCATTTTTCGCTCCTCCTCGCCCTTTTTTATCTATTATATCTTGACAAGTCGGAAAATAATATGTTAAAATAATATAGTCATAATATGACTATAAAAACATAGTTACGAAGGAGAAAAGAAATGTATTGCAAAAAGTGCGGAAATCCGTTGGCTGAGGATGAAAAATTTTGCGGGAAGTGCGGAACAGCCGTTTCAGCCGAGGAGCAGACGAAAAAGGGAAATATTGTGAAATCTGTTCTGCAAAAACTGAACCTCGTTCCGTTTGGGGGGATTGTAGAAAAAGAGCAGAGAAGTCTGTTTGCCAAAAAAATAGGCCTTGGGGTTCTTTTTCTGTTCCAAATTATTTTTTGGCTTGCCAAAACGATCGTACTCTATATCCCTCTGACAGGCAACGAAAAGGACGGCCTGCCCTTTTCGATTTACGATCTGTGTGTCAACGGACAATTGGTCGGCTCCTTGTTTGCGGGGAGTGGATTGGAAGCAGGGGAAGCGGTAAACAGCATCTTTTCCGTGTTGGGCTTCTTTTTCTATACCGCGGTCATTCTTCTCGGCATTTCGGCCGCCCTTTCCTTTTGGTCTGTTGTGCAGATCAAGGCAAATACCAGGAGATTCTTGACTTTTCAAATCGTTTCTACGATTTACAGCTTCGTTTCCTACCTTGGCGTGTTTTTGATCTTGAAGCTGGGGACGGCTCTCATCAATAGCGGCGTGAATCTTGAAGCTATCAGCTTCCACCTTTCGTTTGGCGGCTGGATATCCATTCTTATCGTGGTGCTTACCTTTGTTCTTATCCGTTCTGCTTCGCGGGAACTGAAAAATCAAGAATTGGTCACAATGCAAGCGCAAATGCAGGCGCAGAAAGAGGAAGTATGATGAAAGCAAAGAATGTATGCGCCCTTTTGTTGTTGCTGTGTATTCTTTTTGGCGCGTGTGCTTGCGGCGGTACGGTAAAAAAGACGGATTCCGAATTGATAGAGGATCGGATCGATGCTTTTTTGATGCGTATAACAGCGGAGATTATGAAGGGCTGCTGAATAGTTTGGATGCGAGAACTCGAAATACCTTGAAGGCTTCTGTCAATATTGGTAGCGGCATCCTTGGTGGCCTGCTTGGCGGAATCGATCTTGACTTTTCGGATATTTTCGGGCTGACTATGGGCATCTTTTCCAACGGTGAGCTTCTGACAGTCGGGAGCGTCAAAAGCATTTCCATTGACGGCGATACGGCAACGGCAGAAGTGACGCTGGTATGTGACATGACCGACTACGGTGTTGAGCAGATTTCGGTAGACGTTTCTTTGGTCCTTGTCAAGGAAGACGGTGATTGGTTTGTAAAAGAAATGATAGAGCCATCCTCGCCTCCTTCAAACGGCGGAGGTACACAAGGCGGTGGTGGAGACGGTACGCAGAGTGGAGATGGCACGCAGAGCGAAACGAAAACATACACGATTTATAATGCCGGAGCGTTTTCGGACGGCGTTGCGTTTGTGGAATACTATCGGGATTCAATATACGACAGAAAAACGGTGGTTATCGACACGGAAGGAAAGGTTCTGTTCAATTTTGAGGATAAAGGCTTGAATTTTTACAGCCTCGAACCCTATCAAAACGGTATTTCGGTTTGCAGCAGCACACATACCGTTTATGATAAGAAGGGAAATGTGCTGGCATCCCCCGCAACGAGTGGATATGATAGCTTGATCGAAGCGAGCGAGACATTGGCATGCGGATACTTTTTGGCGACGAAAACCGAACAGGCGTTTAGCGGTGACCGCTATTATATGGGCGTTTTGAATGCCAAGGGCGAATGGGTCGTGCCGCTTTCCACAGAGCATCCGATCGTGACGCATATTCTCGATTGTATGAAGGAAGAGGATGTGACCTTTGGAGATTTTTCATATAGCTATGTCAATGGGTACATAAAGGTGTACAATTGGTATTGCGGCGAAAAATTTTACAATCTTTCCACACAGAAAATCACGGATGATTATGAAAGGCTCGAGCCGCGCTGGGATTCTTTCGTTCATCATTATGAGGACGGTACGGAAACGAGTATAGAGTTTGATGACATGAGTACAGTCAATCTCATAGATGATGTCGTTTTGTGCGAAAAGGACGGTCAATTTGCTTTGTATGACACGCAGGGTGAGCTGTTAACAAGCTTCGGTTCGCATGCGATTCAGCGTTACGATGCTTACTGCTATTGCAATGGATATTTTTTGGCTACCGTTAAAAACGCTACGGGTGCCAACTATCTTTGCCTGTTCAATAAGGACGGTGAAATGGCCTTTGATCCGATCCGCCGAGAGGGATACGATTCGTATTACCCTTTAAGTGAACACGGCTTTTTGTACAAAAGTGCGGAAGGTAAGTATTACTTCTATGATTATTCGGGAAACAAGACAGAGTTTCCGGCTAATATGTACGGAACCTTTGATTTTTCGGAGACATGGGCTTGTGTCTCCGATGGATGGGGCGGCAACAAGTATTATATCAATCATAAGGGCGAAAAATTAAATATCCAAATTGAATAATCAAAAAACCGCCCACAAGCATTCGCTTGTGGGCGGTTCCCTATTTCTGTACAGAGGAAATAACCGGCTTTCCCTCGCGGTCAAGCAGAGGTGTGAGGCCGCCTGCATAGCCGTCGTGATGCCACATATACTGCACGCCCGTTTCGGTGTCTACCCAGATCTCGGTCGTGGTCAGAATGCCTTGGGTGTAAATCTTCTCAAATCTGTCGTTTGCCATGATTTTTCTCCTTATTTCAGCTCTTCAAGAAATTCACCCACGCGGCGAAGTGCCTCGTGAATGTGGTCGGTCGAATAGCAGTAGGACGCGCGTACAAAGCCCTCGCCGCCCTGTCCGAATGCCGTGCCGGGAACAAGCGCCACGTGCTTGGCGTGTAGCAGCTTTTCACAGAATTCGTCACTGGTCATGCCCGTGCTGCTGATGCAGGGGAACGCGTAAAACGCCCCTTTCGGCTCTCGGCAGGGAAGTCCTATTTTGCAAAATCCGTCCACCATGATGCGGCGGCGCATGTCGTATTCCGCCATCATCTCGGCGACCTCTTCATCACAGGTGCGCAGAGCTTCAACGGCTGCATACTGGGAGGTCGTGGGCGCGCACATGATCGCAAATTGATGCAATTTTGTCATCTGCCGCAAAATATCCCTCGGTCCGCAAGCAAAACCAAGCCGCCAGCCCGTCATGGAGAACGCCTTAGAGAAGCCGTTGATCACAACGGTGCGCTCCTTCATCTCCTCCACGGCGGCAGGGGAAACGTGCGAAAGTTCCCCGAAGGTTAGCTCCGCGTAGATCTCATCCGAGAGAACGAGAATGTCAGTCCCGCGCAGCACCTCGGCAAGCTTGACAAGGTCGCCCTTTTCCATGATTGCCCCCGTCGGGTTGCAGGGGTAGGGGAGGATCAGAGCCTTGGTACGCGGCGAAATGGCTACCGCAAGCTCTGTGGGTGTCACCTTGAAATCGTTTTCAGCCTTCGTTTCGATGATGATGGGAACGCCGCCCGCCATCTGCACAATTGGCTCATAGCACACGTAGCTTGGCTGCGGAATGATAATTTCGTCCCCCGGATTGGTGATCACGCGCACGCAGGCATCGATCGCCTCGCTGCCGCCGATGGTGACGAGAACCTCGCCCTCGGGATCATAGGAAAGCGCAAATTTGCGTTCCATATACCGTGCGATCTCCTCGCGCAGCTCCGAGAGTCCGCTGTTTGAGGAGTAGCGCGTTTTGCCACGTTCCAGCGTGCGGATGGCCTCGTTGCGGATCTTCCACGGGGTGGGGAAGTCCGGCTCACCCACACCAAGCGAGATCACGTCCCGCATACTGCTCGCAATGTCAAAAAACTTGCGAATGCCGGACGGCTTGATCTCGGTGATCGTTTTGTTCAGAATATTGTCGTAGTTCATCAGGAGATCAGACCTCTTTCGTCAGGCTCCTTCACGCCGAGAGCCACGTCCAGCTCCTTGTAACGGCGCAGAACAAAGTGCGTTGCCGTCGAGGTCACCGACTCCAAGGTCGAAAGCTCCTTGGCAACGAACATGGCCACCTCCTCGAAGGTGCGGCATTTGACCACTACGTTCAGGTCGTATACACCCGACATCAGATAAACAGACTCCACCTCGGGGAACATGGTGATACGCTCCGCGATTTCCTCAAAGCCGCGTCCCGTTTTCGGCGTGACCTTCAGCTCGATGATGGCGGAAACGTAGGGCTTTTCGGTCTTGCCCCAGTCGATCACGGTCTTGTAGCCGCGAATGATGCCCTCGTCCTCCAAGCGGCCGATTTCTGCCGCCACCTCGGCAGTCGTTCTGCCGGTTGCCGCGGCCATATCCTCCATGGATGCGCGCGCATTCTTGTTCAGCATTTTTAAGATTCGTTTTCTCATTGTATCCTCCTCAAATAAAAACGCCCTGAACACAGTGTATGTGTTCAGGGCGAAATGATCCGCGTTACCACCTGAATTCGGGGGAAGCCCCCGCACTTTGTCGGCAAAAATGCCGCCTCTCTGTAACGGGAGAACCCGATCACGGCTACTTCGTTCGCCATGATAGCTCCAAGACTGCTTCGACCACGCTACGCCAGGACTCGCACCAACCGTCCTCTCTCTGTACCGCAGGGGAGTGATCTACTCCTTCTCTTCATTGCTTTGTCATCATTATACCCGAAAAGTTCACTTTTGTCAAGCCCTTGTGAAAGAGTAAAAAAGAAAAGAGAGAACAGACGTTCTCTCTTTCTAAAAACAATCAATCGCTCACATAGGGCAGCAGGGCAACCTGACGAGCACGCTTGATAGCGGTGTTGAGCTCGTGCTGGTGTTTTGCGCAGGTGCCGGAAACGCGGCGGGGCAGGATCTTTGCGCGCTCGGAGATGAACTTTCTCAGCTTCGCAACATCCTTGTAGTCGATGCAGTCAACCTTGTCCGCACAGAAGATGCAAACCTTCTTCTTTCTGTGATTCGGACGGAAGGGACGCGGATTGTCGTTGTTTCTTTCCATCGAAAAAAGCCGAAACCTTTCTGGCTCACAAAATACGATTCAGTCTATCCGATCGAGAGCCTGAGGGGACAGACGCGTAAAGAATCAAAATAATGCCGATCAGAACGGCAGATTGTCGTCGCTCGTGATCTCTTCGAAGTTGGCATTTTCGCCGCTGTTGTAAGCGGGGCTGCCGTAAGCGTCGGGCGTATACTGCTGACCCGAAGCAGACGCATTGCCGGCAGGACCACTGTCACCGCGGTTGGAATCGGCGAAGGTAACTTCGTCGGCCACGATCGAGGTAGAGTAGTGCTTCACACCCTGAGCATCGGTCCAGTTATCGTTCTGGATCTGACCGCATACCAGGATGGCACGGCCCTTCTTGAAATAACGGGAAACGAATTCGGCAGACTGACGCCAGGTTACAATGTTGAAGAAATCGGCAGGAGTCTGACCCTGTTCATTGCGACCAAAACGACGTTGTACCGCAATGGAAAAGCGGCAGACGGAAACGCCGGACGGAGTCTGCTTCAGCTCGGGATCGGCAGTCAGGTTGCCAACCAAAATAACTTTGTTAAAACTGGCCATAGTTTTTCCGCCTCCTTAAAATTTGATCACTCTGCCGCAGTTTCGGCAGGAACTTCTTCTGCAGCTGCAACGGGGGCCTCGGGAGCCTTTTCTTCCGCGGCAGGAGCAGTTACGCCGCAGGAACGAACGACAAGATAACGCATGATCTCGTCGGTGATACCGAATACACGGTTCAGCTCGAGCGGCAGGGTAGGTTCACTCTTGAAGTTGACAAGCACGTAGTAGCCCTCATTGATCTTCTCAATGGGGTATGCCAGTCTGCGCTTGCCCCACGCGTTCACAGCCTCAACGGCGCCGCCGTTGTCTGCGATCAGCGAGGTAAACTTGTTCACGACCGCATCGATGGCTTCTTCGCCAAGATCGGGACGGACAACGAACAAAGTTTCGTAGGAACACATAACCTTCTCCATTCTTTAACACCTCCTTATGGACTTTTGGTTGTCTTTCGACAACAAGGAGTGGGATCGCGACATAACAACCCACACTAGCATGTCATTATAACATACTTTTCCTCTTCTGTCAAGTGTTTTTCAAAAAAAGAATTCTTGCATTCTCGAGAAAAATGTGATACAATAATAGGGATTCCATGCAAGGAGGGAGCGGTATGCGCTACGATCATATCCTGTGGGACTTTAACGGTACCATCGTCGACGATGCGGATGTGGGCATGGGTGCCACCAATATTCTCCTTGCTCGTCGCGGTCTGCCGATCATTCCGTCGCGCGAGGAGTATTTTCGTCTTTTCGGCTTTCCCATCGTGGATTACTACACGCGGCTTGGCTTCAATTTTTCAAAGGAGTCCTACGACGATGTCGCCAACGAATGGATCCCCGAGTACCGCCGCCTGGAAAGGGAAGCACCACTTCGTGAGGGGGTGTTTGATCTCTTGACTCGTTTTGCCTCCCTCGGCATTCCGCAAAGCGTGCTCTCCGCCTCGGAGATTAAGTTGCTGCAAGAGCAGCTTTTTCACCTCAAAATGCATCATTTCTTCGAGAAAATTTGCGGCAGATCTGATTATTATGGCAACGACAAGACCGAATTAGCTCTCGTCTTTTCACGTGAGCATCCCGGTGCGCGTGTCCTCTTGATCGGGGACACTGACCATGATGCCGCCTGCGCGCAGACAGCGGGCTTTGACTGCGTCCTCATGGCAAACGGTCATCAGAGCCCCGAGCGACTCGCTTCCTGCTCCTACCCCGTGTTCTCCTCCTACGCAGCTCTTACCGAGTATCTTACGAAAATCGGGGCACTTTGATAAAGGCTCCAAGCAGAAAGGTGGGTGTATTCCATGGCTTACGATGGCGGCATGCTTCGTGCTATCCTTTGTGAATTGAATAACACCTGTGCAGATGCCAAGGTGGAGCGCATTTTCCAGCCCGCACAGGATGAAATAGACCTTATCCTCGCGAACCACGGCAAAAAGAACCGCCTTGCGATCTCGGCGGGTGCGGGCGCGCCGCACATGTCCCTTTCTGCCATCGCCAAGGAAAACCCCGCTGCGCCCCCCATGTTTTGCATGCTTCTGCGTAAGCACCTTGCGGGTGCAAAATTCCGCGGCGCCGAGCAGGTTGGCTTTGAGCGTGCCGCGCGTCTGTCCTTCTCGGGCTACGACGAAATGGGCTACCCGACCGAAAAGTCGCTGATCGTCGAGGTGATGGGCAAGCACAGCAACCTGATTCTGACCGACGAAAAGGACAAGATCGTCGCCGTTTTGCGTCCCGTGGATTTCACCACCAGCCGCAAGCGTCAGGTGCTCCCGGGCATGATCTACGAAATGCCCCCCGCACAGGATAAGACCGATCCCCTCGAAGAAACCGAAGAGGAATTTCTTTCCCGCCTTTCCACCGCCTCGCCCGAAAAGGGCGCGGCCTCTTACCTCTCCGGAACCTACCTCGGCGTGGCGACCCAAACCGCCGCCGAGATCGTTTTTCGCGCTGTAGGTAATTCCGATGTAAAAGTCGGCGAAATTCGACCTGCCGCGTTTTATTCCACGTTTTCTTCGTGGTTTGATGCAGTCAAAAGGGAAGAGTTCACCCCCACGCTGGTGCTGTCGGCTGACGGAACACCGCTCGATTACACCTACGCCCCTACCGCTTACCGCGGCAGTGCTGCAACCACGCAAACGCTCTCTTCCTTCGCGGCACTGCTTGACCGCTTCTTTGGCGAGCGTGACCTCGCAGACCGTATCCGCGCGCGGAGTATGGATCTGCACCACCTTCTGTCGGGTGCCGAGGCGCGCCTTTGCCGTAAGCTGGCAGCGCAACGCGAGGAGCTCGCCGATTGCGCCAAGGCAGAGGAATACCGCCGTCAGGCAGACCTCGTGGTCGCCAATATTTACCGCCTATCCCGTGGCATGACCGAATTTATCGCTACCGACTATTCAAGCGGCGAGGGCGTGGATGTTCTCGTTCATCTGGACGGACGCCTCTCTCCCTCAGCAAATGCCCAACGCCTTTATAAATATTACAACAAAGCCAAGACCGCCTCTCGCATCCTTGCCGAGCAGATCGCCCTGTCCGAGGCAGAGCTTGCCTATATCGAGGGTGTGCGCGGCTTCCTTGATCGGGCGGAAAGCGAGGCGGATCTGACCGAAATTCGTGATGAGCTTTATCGCACGGGCTACGCCTCGCGTATGAAGAACTACACGCCGCCCAAAAGCATCAAGCTCCGACCGCGCGAGTTCGTCACCCCGTCGGGCTACCGTCTGCTCTGCGGCAGAAATAACCTGCAAAACGACCAGCTCACCTTCCGAACAGCGGGTAAGGATGACCTCTGGTTTCACGTTAAGGATGCCCCCGGCTCTCACGTCATCCTTCTCTGTGACGGAGAAGAGCCGAGTGCGGAGGATTACACCTACGCCGCCGAGATCGCCGCGCATTTTTCGGGCGTTTCGGGCAGCGGTATCGCCGTGGATTATACGCGCGTCCGCCATGTCAAAAAGCCCGCAGGCGCGAAGCCCGGTTACGTGATTTATAAGACCAACTACACCGCCTATGTCACCCCCCGTGCAGACGTTGAGAAAACCGAAAAATAGTGTCTGCCTCGTTTTATCGGAGGAATTATGATAGATTTGCTCGAGCTGCAAAAGCAGTTTATACTCGCTCACTTAAAGGAAGGCGACATCGCCGTGGACTTCACCATGGGCAACGGCGGCGACACAGTGTTCCTGTCAAACGCCGTCGGCGCGAGCGGAAAGGTCTACGCCTTTGACCTTCAAGAGGAAGCCCTCGTTTCCACGAAAAACAACCTCGTCGCGGCAGGCGCGCCCAAAAATTATACTCTCATCTGTGCCTCGCACCACCGCGTGCGCGAGTTCATTGCCGAGCCCTTTCAGGCAGGAATGTTCAACCTTGGCTACCTACCCGGCGGCTCGAAAAAGGGCGTGACCACCAAATGCGAAACTACGCTGCCCGCCGTTCAGGCAGCACTCGATCTGCTTTCCCCCGACGGCGTGTTGCTCGTTGCCGTCTATCCGGGGCATAAAGAGGGCGAGGCCGAGGGCGCGATGCTTTTCGAGTATTTTGCCACCCTTAACCGTTATGCCTTTTGTGCCTCGAAGTTCCGCATCATCAACTCGCCATCGGCTCCCTACTTTTTCGTCATCGAAAAGCGAGACGACCACCCTGTCCGTCACCCGGGCAAGGCAAAGAAAAACGCCCGCCGCGCCGAGCGGCTTGCCGCCGCCATCAACGAGGCCTCCGAAGCATTAAAAGAGCAGGCCCAAGCGGGGGAACAGACATGAAGCTGTATTTTGCCCCCCTGGACGGTCTGAACGGCCGTATCTACCGAGAAGCCCACGCGCACCATTTCGGCGGTGCAGATCTCTATTTCACACCCTTTTACGCCCCCACGACCGAGGGGTTAACCAAAAAGATCCTTACCGACCTCACGTGTGACGGCTTGCCGCTTGAAAGTACCGTCCCCCAGCTCCTTTGCCGCAATCCGGAGCACTTTATGCTGGCCGTTGCCCAGCTTGCGAATATCGGTTATACGCACGTCAATCTCAATCTCGGTTGTCCCTCGGGTACTGTCACCGCCAAGTATAAGGGTTCCGGCTTTCTTGTGATCCCCGATGAGCTGGACCGCTTCTTTGATACGGTCTTTTCCGCGCTACAACGGGACTTTGGCGGTATGGAGCTTTCGGTCAAAACGCGCGTCGGCTATTCCTCAGAAGAGGAAGCCCCTCGCCTGCTTGCCATCTACAACCGCTACCCAATCGGGGAGCTGACCGTCCACCCGCGCCTGCGCGCGGACATCTACCGCGGCAAGCCACGCATGAAGGTCTTCGACCTCTTCGCCCGTGAAAGCCGCGCTCCCGTTTGCTACAACGGTGATATTTTCAGCGTCGCGGATCTTCGGAAATTCACCGAAGCCTATCCCGCCATTTCCCGGGTGATGATCGGACGCGGTGCCATCGCCAACCCCGCCCTCTTTCTTGAATGCCGAGGCACGCCTGTTCCCGACAAAAAAGCGCGCCTGCGCGCCATGCACGACGAGATCCTCGAAGAGAATTATCGCCGCATGGGCGAGGGCAGAAACCTCGTCTGCCGCATGGCGGATATTTGGAACTATCAGATCTATCAGTTCTTCGATACCCCTCTCGCTGCGCGCGAGCTGCACCGCGCGAAAACCGTCGCGGAATACCGCGCCGCCGCCAACAAGATCTTTCGTGAAGCCCCCCTGCGGGAGAACGCAGCCTTTGTGCAAACCCTTATGTAAAAAAAGCGGCAGACGAAAGTCTGCCGATTTTTATTTCCCGTTTTCATGCCTTTCATCGAGCGGAGCGCGATCAACGCCGTGATCAGTGCCGAGGCCGTGGCCGAACGGTACAACACCTTCGGTATGACCGATGCGACGACCGGCAAGCCTGTTGAGGTAAGCGCGGAGGCGATCCGCCAAGGCGTGGATATGTCGCTGATGCAAAGCAATCCGAAGGAATTTCGGAAGCAGTTGAACCGTGCGATCTTCCAGAACCCTACGCTTTCCACGGTCGCTATCGCCGGTACCGCGGGACAGCTGACGGCTGATATTCAAAAGATGCAAACGGCGGCAACGGGTAGCACGGTGGACTTTACCCAGCAGGATTTTGATGCTCTGTTGAGAGATTCTACCGATCAGCGCAAGCAGGAGATCGGCAGGATGCTCGGCATTGAGAATATGGATGCTGTCCGAGTGGAAGAGTTCAACCGTCGAAAGAGGGAATTTGTCGAGAACGGCGGTGTCGATGCATATCGCGAGCAGGTAAAGGCTGCCCGCGCAATGCGGAAGGTGAAAAAAGAGAGTGCCGCCGCACTCCCCGAAAGCCTGCCTGCCAACCTTTCGGACGGCGCGCACCGTTTTATGAGCATGGGCGGTACTGTGGATCTTGGTATTTACAAGGACGGGGACACCTATTTTGTGTACGACCATAAGACGCGGAACGTTTCCAAGGCTCTTTCGGCGGAGCAGGTGGATGATATCCTGAAAGGACAGATCGCCGATCTTGCGGCACGAGCGAGCCGATCCGCAAAAACTACCGAGAATGCTGAAAATGAAAAGCAGACGGACGGTAAGGCGGAGGAGATTGAGGACAACAAAAAAGACAATGCAGAACAAGCATCGTCTGATGAAAACACAATCATTGTTGAAATTGACAGCGAATTAGCCCAAAGGATTGAGAACTCAAAAAAATCGAAGTATACCGTCATCAAAGAATATCTCATAGAAAAATTTTATGGCAAAAAAATAACCTTGTCAGACGGTGTGACTGCGATAATTGACAAGAGAGATGCTCAACATTTGTCGCACAAAGCGGATTCGTTGAGAACAGCCGAGCTGTCAAATTTGTGGCAAATACTGAAAAAGGCGGCGTTTTGGCAAAAGGTTGATAAAGTAAAGCATGATAAATTTGATGCATTTCGTTACTATTCCTTTTCTGTAAAATATGGAGCCGATACGTTCGATATGATACTAAATGTTGGTAGAGCCAAGAATGACGGCAGCTACCATGTTTACGACATAACGAAAAAACAAAGAGCTGCCAACCGGTCATCTACCGATTTGGCGCGCCCCGTGGGTCACGCGCTTAAAAGCAGCTCTTCTAACAACAGTATACCACAAACCACCGAAAAAAGCAACCCTTCTGCGAAAAAATATTTGTACAAGGACATTCTTATGCTGGCGCGGGATCAGATCGCGGACTACAAGACGCTGGACGCGCCTGGGCAGAGTGCCGTTCGCATGACCTTGCGGCAGGCATTGGCGCACGGTATGAGCGAGCAGGATGCTTTGACGTATGCCAGGGTATCCGCCCATACAGGTATCCGTGTCGTGTTTGACAAGGTGGCACTCGCTCGGGATGAAGACACACAGGAGCTTGTATATGCCGACGGCTTTTACAATCCCCGCGCGAATGAGATTGTCGTGAACCCCGAGGGGAAGAGAAGCGCCGAGGCTTTGCTCGTTCACGAGCTGACGCACGCGATCTATCGGACGGTGGACGGCAGGCTGATCCTTGAACGTGAGGTGCGAAACCTCTCGGAGGCTGAAAAGCAAAAGATCACCAAGCGATATGCCAAGGTCGGGCAGAGAAGCTCGCTTGTTCTCATGGACGAGATGAACGCGCACTATGCAGAGGGGCTTCTCGCCAACAAAAACACGCTTGCAAGGCTGATTGATAAGAAGCCTACCCTTCCCAGCAGGATCCTGTCCTTCTTCCGTTCCGCAAAGAAGGATTACGCGCAGGATAAGCGGCTTTCCCGTTCTGCCGAGAAGCTGCTACGGCATTACAAAACGCTCTTTGACAATTTCAGCGCACAGAACCGCGCCAACCTTGGATTGGAAGCAGTCCGCGTGGAGGATGGGGCAGATGAGGGTGTAAGATTTTCTATCCAGGACGGTAAAGTGGTTATAGACACAGACCGTGACATTTTCAAGGGTGTTGATAGAAAAGATTATGGCAGAACAGTCAGAACATATATGTGCCTACACTTCCGAGGAAAGCAGGTAAATAATGCACTGTTTACTAAGAGAAGCGAACAGGAGTACACACATTCTGGCTACACCCAGAGTCTTTACGGCAAAGAGGATGGAGTGTACGAGGCGAAAATGAAAGCCTCAACGGAACTTGATAAAATTGTGTCAGCAGGCACTTTTTTGGGTCACGAAGATGCAAAGCATCCGCACGAATACAACAAAGGCGGCTATGATCGTTTCGAAATTGTATTCAATCTGGACGGAGAGGACTTCAATGGCGAAATGCTTATTGCCATCGGTGAGGACGATAGACGAATTTTTTATGACATTGTAAACATAAAAAGAGGCGACCGCACCTTCACAGAAGAATTATCTGCGCCGATAGCGACCGCCTCTGACAATAGTATAACCGAAACCGAGCGAAAAAGCAACCCCTCTGACGAAAATTCTTCCGAAAAAAATTCCGAGGGACGGTTTGCCCTCCCCGAGGAGGGTGGCGTATCGCTCGCAGACAGTCATGCGTATACATATGATGCCTTGGTGAAAAAAGAGGATGTTTCGGTTGTGACATTCCCGACTGAGCTTCCTGTGACGAAAAAGGGAGAGGTTGACAAAAATGCTGTCGTGGCACGCGGCAGAATCAACGCCAGACAACAGAAAAACCCGAATAACACAGACGAGAGAACTTATGTTCATGTCGGTGATATCGGGCTCGATGTATTGCTGAGTAAAAAAGGCATGGTACACGGCATCGCAAGAAGCCAAGAGACAGCTTTTGCGGTTATGAAAATTGGCGATGTGCTGAAAAACAGCGTCGCCGTGAACGAGCTTAACGGTAGCGCGAAACGAAAGACGGAGATGTCCTATGTGCTTCTCGGTGCTTGCCGCGACAGCGAGAACCTCTATGTGGTTCGTTCCGTCGTCTCCAAACTCGAAAACGATGTAACGGAAATTGATGTGTACCAACTGGGTGCAGTTAAGGGCAAAAAAACAGAGACTCCTACATCCGCTCTTGGCGGCACGGGGGTTAAAGAGCAAAATGCCCTTGTGTCCTCGGAGTCCCTTGCTATTAGTATAGCAGATCTTTTGCAGAATGTCAAGGATATTCCATTGGCAAATGAGGTATTTTCTGCCGACGTTGCCAAACGACTTGGCGTGAGCAGAACGAAAGGATCTCTTTCGGATGGATTGCGATATGCGCTCCCATCTGCTTCGGACAAGATCGTGATGTCGCGTGGGCAGGTACAGAAGCAAAAGGCGAATTATGCCAGCGATCGGGTGTTCAGCAAAAAAGAGGTAACGGATGCCCTTGCCGGTATTCCGTTTTTGGAATACATACCGCCCGATGTGCGCGAGGAGTGGAACAGCGAGCTTTGGCTTGGTCTGAATGCTCATCTCGATGCAGGCAAGCGCGAGAGCTTTATGGAGCTTATGAGCAAAAGAATCGTCCTTGAATTTGAAGGGTCTGCCATTTCAACAGAGGCTTATGAAGTGATCCAAGAATTGAAGGAAGAAAAAACCAAAGAGCGCAAGGCGACGTTCAAAGATACGAACGGAAAAAGCCCCGACGAACGGGAAAAATTGTGGGAAGAATACAGGCAAAAGGCTGCGGCAATCGACGAAACAATTGCCGCAGCGTATGAAGATGCCTCGCAACGCTTGACGGAGGATTGGACACGGGAGCAAAAGGAGAAGCTCGCCGAGGATATTCAAACGCAGCTTAACAATCTTCTTGAACAAGGTGAGAAATCCGTAAAGGCAAAGCTGGAAGAAAAGTTTGACGCCTCTGATGCCGGCAAGTGGAAGGCACGGTATGATGAGGGGGCACAGCGAAACAAGCTGCTTGGGCAGATCGCGTTTTCCGCACTTCGCATAAGGGATTTGAAGCTTGGCAAATTTGCTAATTCCACGCAGGCGGACAGCGACGTTTTCAAGAAATGCATCCAAGATCTTTCCAAAATACAGTTCCGTGGAAATGTGATCAATGCAAAAGCTGTTCGCGGTTATATTGCCGATCTCTCTAAATGGTACACCTCGAAAGAGACCAAGGCAATGCTGGGATACGGAAACGGCGAAATGGATTCGCCCGATCTATGGTTGCAGGATATAGCGGACAAGCTGGAAGCCTTGGCAAAGGGGACGATCAAAGAAGAGTCCGTTATGAAGCAGATTTCGGATATTGTAGAAAAAGCGTTGTCGCAAAAGGGAAACATTGGGGAAAAGTACAATCAAAAGCAAATTTCCCATGTTCCGAAAAAAATAGCGGATCTTGTATCAAGAGCTTCCGACGGAAAGATCGATGTTTCTAAAAAGCACATTGCATTGAATGGCGATGATATATGGCATGAATATCAAAACCATAACGATAGCAAACAGGAAAGCGGAAGAGGGCAGGTTGCTTTTACACAGGAAACGATGGCGGAAGCCATTGCGGCTCTGTATGCCCCTGATATGGTTGAGGCTGTATTTACGGATCAAAACAATCCAACCCAACGACAGAGCTTTGCCTATGCAAAAAAGTCCGCCGACGGTCACTACATTGTGGTAGAGGCAATCGGCGGAAAGTATAATCC
The DNA here is from genome assembly GCA_017464805.1 of Clostridia bacterium. Classification (GTDB taxonomy): domain Bacteria; phylum Bacillota; class Clostridia; order Oscillospirales; family CAG-272; genus UBA1740. The sequence continues at coordinate 120,045 of JAFTYE010000016.1, forward strand.
AAACATTGTTCCGGTTATGGTTTTGCAATTCAGTGAGAGTAAGTGGAACGATATGATGGCATCGGGAAAAACGCTTGGTGAGTTGTTTTTTGAATATGATCACAAAAAACTTGATGCGCTTGATATCAGGTTCAACAAAAAGAACCGAGTTATTGCGGCGCAATTTGCTTCAAATGAAGCCATTGCAAATACTCCGCATTCTCCTCGGTTCGATGATAGTATATCACAAACAAAGGAAAATGTCAATAGTAATACATTCTTCGAATCGGGATCAACGATAGAACGCGGCAGACTTACGTCTGCCGCGTTCTATATTCCGCTTTTAGTGCAAAAATCCCTCGATGATGACCTCCTCGGCCTCGCTTTCGCTCATGCCGAAGGTCATCAGTTTGGTCAGCTGATCGTTGTTGATCTTGCCGATGGCCGCCTCATGGACCAGCTGGGCATCGCTGTGGTTGGCACAGATCTCGGGTACCGAACGAACGGTTGCCTCGTCCATAATGATCGAGTCGCACTGCACGTGTGCGCGGCATGCCGCGTTACCCGTTACCACAGGGTGGAAGATCTGTACGGAGTTGTCCTTGGCAATGCTGCGGGAAATCACCTGCGTGCCGGCGTCCGTGCCGTTCAGGATGATCTCCACGTCGCTGTCAGCTGTCTGGTTTCCATGGGTCATTAAACGCTCGGTCAGTACCAGTTTCGCACCCGCCTCTACGGTGGCCACGGTTTTGCGCTTGGTCGAATCCACGCCGCGGATCTGTACCATCTCCATCTCACAAAAGGAGCCTTCTGCCAAATAAACGATCGTTTCGGGGTTCAGAATGCGCTCGCCCGTTCCATCACCGTCACCGTAGTGCTTTTCCACGTACTTGACACGCGCATTCTTACCTACGTGGAAGGTGTGGATGCCGTCGTGCTCGCTGTTTTGATCGCCGCAGTTGTGAATGCCGCAACCCGCAATGATGAGAACGTCCGCTCCCTCACCGATATAGAAATCGTTGTAGACCATATCGTTCATTCCACTCTCGGTCAAAATGACGGGGATATGCACGCTTTCGTTCTTGGTGTTCGGCTTGATGATGATGTCAATGCCGGGCTTGTCTGTCTTGGACTCGATCTGGATGTTCGCGCTTGAGGAACGCGACAAGGATTGTCCGTTCTTGCGGATGTTGTACGCCCCCTCGGGGATCTTGTGCAGATCGGCCACAGACTCCAAAAGGGAAAGGTCGATCTTGTTCATTTCTGCCATGATTTAACCCCCATTTTTGGAATTGCTACGAAAGTTGCAGTTGCTCGTCACCTGCGATAGGAGCTTCGGGAAGACATCATCCTTCGGGCCGAATTCCTTGATTTTGCCGTCTGCCAGCACCAGAATGTCGTCTGCGAGCTGCATGATACGCTCCTGGTGAGAGATGATGATGGTGCTCTCGTGGCGGCTCTCGGAAATGGAACGGAAGGATTTGATCAGCATGGCAAAGCTCCACAGGTCGATGCCCGCTTCGGGCTCGTCGTAAATGGCCAGACGGAGCTTGCGCGCCATCAGTGTGGCGATCTCGATGCGTTTGACCTCACCGCCCGACAGGGAAGAATCCACCTCGCGGTTGAGGTAGTCGGCAGAGCAAAGGCCCACATTTGTGAGATAGGCACAGCACTCGTCCTCGGGCAGCTCGCTGCCGTGCGCTAGACTCAAAAGGCGGCGCACTGTCAGCCCCTTGAATCGGGGCGGCTGCTGGAAGGCGTAACCGATGCCGCGCTTTGCACGCTCCTCGATCGGCAGATCGGTGATGTCCTCACCGTCAAGGTATATGCGACCCGAGGTCGGCTTTTCAATGCCCATGATCAGCTTGGCGATGGTGGACTTGCCGCCGCCGTTCGGGCCCGTGATCACGATGAATCTACCGCTGTCCAGAGTCAGGGAAATATTATCGATAATGTCATGCTTGCCACCGTCGGCAGACGGTACGCAAAAGCTTACTTTTTTCAATTCCAGCATATATATTACCTTCTTTTACTTCTTGGCAACTTTATTGTAGCATAAAGCGAAAAAAAAGTCTAGACTTTTTTGGAAATTTCATGTCTTCTTCCCAATGACTTGACAAATTCCGTAAAAAAAGCTACAATAAAAGACGAAATTGTAAAGGAGTACACCATGAATATACAGAAAATTGAAAGTTTTGAGGTCGATCATACCCGCCTTGTGCCGGGCATGTACATCTCCCGCGTGGACGGGGACGTAACCACCTTTGATCTTCGCACCCGCCGCCCCAACGCAGGGGATTATATGGATAACGCCACCATGCACACCCTTGAGCACTTGTTTGCTACCTATATTCGAAACTCTAACATTGGCCAAGCCGTCCTCTACTTTGGCCCGATGGGCTGCCAGACGGGCTTTTACCTGCTTATGCGCAATACGACTCCTGTGACCGTTTACCGTGAGGTGCTTGCCGTTCTTCGCAAGATCCTATCCCACGAGGGGGAGGTGTTCGGTGCCAGCGAGGTGGAATGCGGCAACTATCGCAACCTAACTCTTGAAGCCGCTAAGACCGAAGCAAAACGCTATCTCAATATTCTGGAGGCACGCGGTGAAACAGATTTTAGTTACGAAGGAGAAAGGACATGATCGGAATTATCGGTGCTATGAGCGTGGAAACCGAGGCACTTTGCGCCGCCCTCTGCGACCCCAAAAGCCGGACTGTCAGCGGTATCACCTACACAAGCGGAACTCTGGAGGGGCAAGAGGTTGTCATCGCCACCTGCGGAGTCGGGAAGGTGTATGCCGCCATCTGTACCCAGACGATGATCCTTATCTATCAGCCCACCCTCATCATCAACACGGGTGTGGGCGGAACGCTTACCGAAAAGCTCGGCATCGGGGACGTGGCTGTCGCCACGGCCCTCGTTCAGCACGATATGGACACCTCGGCAATCGGTGATCCTGTCGGTCTCGTGTCTGGCATAAACAGGATTTATTTCGAGGCAGACCCAAAAACTGTCGACAAGCTCGCCTATTGCGTGACAGCCTGCAGTATGCACGCGGAGCGCGGTGTCATTGCCTCGGGAGACCAGTTTGTTGCCTCGCGTGAGCGTAAGGAATTTATTACAACTACCTTCGGTGCCATTGCCTGTGAAATGGAAGGTGCGGCTGTCGCTCACGTTGCGACCGTTAATGGTTTGCCGTTTGCCGCAGTCCGTGCCATCTCGGATGAGGCGGACGGACATGCTACCGTCGATTTCCCGACCTTCGCCGCACATGCGGCTGAAAACTCGGTCGCGGTGCTTCGTCGTTTCCTTGCCACGCTCGGATAACTTTTGAATTTTTTCGACGAAAGGGAAGTGGTATGAAAAAAAGGTTTCATTCAAGCAGCAGCATTTCACTGGTCATCATGGTCGTCGTTATGCTCCTGATCATCGCAGGCATTATTGCTTTCAATGTTTTTTTTCAAACGCGAAACGATTGGAAAACGATCGGTGCGGATCTCATATCATCGCTGATGTCAGCAATCACCGTCAGCTTGATTATCGGCACCTTCACCAAAATTATATCGGACAACATTCTGAAAATTGAAAAAAACGATCGCTGGTTAAAGTCTTTTGGTGTGGATAAGATCGGTGGCGGAAAATCGACACACAAGGATACGCTTGAACTTTTTGGTAACCCATATAAGCAACACTATCCAAAGGAGATCAAGTTGTTCTTCATAACAGGAAATGGATTTTTGGCTCATTTCCAAAAAGAGATTGAGCATTATCTCCAACAACCAAATACCACCCTTAAAATACTTCTTGTCGATTATAGGGAAGAGAATGCTACCTATTTGAAGCGCATGGAGGACATATGCCCCCAAAAAGGAAACGGGTACGTTGATCAGATATTAAAAGAAAGCATCCCTGTTTTGAAGAAGATCCTCAAAAATACACAGATTGATCCCTCCAAAATTCAGCTCCGCTTCTTCAAGGATGAATATCGTTATAATTATCGTATTGCCAAATATGTTGATGAGGAAAATGTTCATCTGAAATGTTGGTGGAACATTCAACCCTTTAACAGGGATGCTGTTGATCTGTCGATCATGCTCCATGGTGCGTATGTAAGTGACCTTCCGTCTGATGGCAATGTGGTGACCTGCTTGGATGATGGCTTTGATTACATTTTTGAAAAATATAAGGATACGCAATACAAATTTTAGAAATAAGATAAAGGTCCCACCGTTCTTTGCCTTACGGGAAAGCACGGTGGGACCTTTCTGTCTTGCTTGAAATGTCCGTACATTTTGTCTGTCGGTTGCCCGACGGCTTTGTAGCACGGTACGGTCCATTCGACCGAGGAGATGTCCGCCGAAATTTCGATAATCTCCTACCTCGTCAACCGCCGTGGCGGTCTGGCGCTATCATTGCCCGGATTTTCGGGGTTGTTTTTCTGCTGTGGCCCTTGGTGCCAAGGCCTTCAACGTTTTTTTACGATACTGTTTTGGGATTTGTAGATGCTCTCGGTCGGCACATAGCCACGAACCGAGGAAAGGGGATAGACATTCGTGTACCGTCCGATCACCGTGCCGGGGTTGAGGACGCTGTTGCATCCGACCTCCACGTGATCACCAAGCATCGCACCGAACTTGCGACAGCCCGTTTCCACGGTCTTACCGTTGCAATGGACGGCAATATAGCTTCGGTCGCTTTTGACGTTGGAGGTAACGGCACCCGCTCCCATGTGGGCCTTGTATCCTAGAATCGAATCTCCCACGTAGTTGAAATGCGGAACCTCCACGCCGTCAAAGAGAATGCAGTTCTTCAGTTCCACTGAATTGCCGACCACAGCTCCTCGTCCTACGATCGCCGCACCGCGTATGAACGCGCCGTGCCGTACCTGTGCATCCTCGCAGATAATGCAGGGGGGCTCGATGCAGGCGGTCGGAGCGATGCACGCACTTTTGGCGACCCAGACCTCGGGAGAAATTTCGTCAAATTCCTCGCGGGAAAGAGTCTTGCCTATCTCTCCAATGATGCTTTTGATGGAGGATAATACCTCCCACGGGTAGGTATAGTTTTTGAGATAGGGGAAGGCGATGGACCTTTCGCTTTCCCGATATAGTGTCGATATTTTCAGCTCTTCCATATCACACCTCATGCTAACCCAAGCTCACGGATCAGGTCGATCACGCTGTCCACGCAACGCTCGCAAAGTGCCGTGGTATCGGCCTCTGCCATCACGCGGATGAGTGGCTCCGTTCCGCTCTCGCGGAGCAGGATCCGCCCCGAATTTCCAAGCACACGGGTTATTTCTTCCATTTTTGCCTGCACGATCGGGTTTTCTCTCACTGCCTTTTTGTCACTGACGCGAATATTTTTGAGAACCTGCGGATACATCCGCACAGGCTCTGCCAACTTGGAAAGCGGCAACTTGCTTGTGATCATGGCCTCCATGACCTTGATGGCGGTCAGGATGCCGTCGCCTGTGGTGGCATATTTGCTCAAAATAATATGCCCCGATTGCTCGCCGCCTATGCAGTTGCCGGTGGCTTGCATATTTTCGTAGACATATTTGTCACCCACGGCCGTCTGCACGTAGTCCATGCCGGCCTCGTCCAACGCACGGTAAAGACCCATGTTCGACATCACGGTCGTCACCACGGTATTGTTGGTCAGGCTACCCTTGTGCTTCATGTCGCATGCCAGCAGGTACATGATGTGATCGCCGTTGACCACGTTTCCGTTCTCGTCTACCGCAACGCAACGGTCGGCATCGCCGTCAAACGCAAAGCCGACATCCAAATGATTTTCTCGGACGTAGTCCGCGAGTACCTCGATGTGTGTGGAGCCCGCGTCGCGGTTGATGTTCAGACCGTCGGGGGAGGCGTTGATGACGTGCGTCTTGGCACCAAGTGCGTCAAAAACGCTTTTGGCGATCATCCACGCGCTACCGTTGGCACAGTCAAGACCCACATTGTACCGCTTGAACGAATACAGGGAAAGGGAAATGAGATAGCCGATATAGCGATTGCGTCCCGCGGCGTAGTCCACGATACAGCCAACGTTCTCTCCTGTAGCAAAGGGAGCGTCGGCTGTACCACCGGGGAAGGGGTAGTTGCCGTCAAGATAGGCCTCGATTTTAGTGATCGTTGCATCATCCATCTTCTCTCCACGGGAATTGACCAGCTTGATGCCATTGTCCATGTAGGGATTATGGCTGGCAGAGATCATGATGCCGCAATCAAAGCTTTCGCTTGCCGTGACGTAGGAAACACTGGGAGTGGTGGTCACGTGCAGCATGTACGCGTCAGCCCCAGAAGCCGTCAGCCCCGCTACGATCGAATACTCGAACATGTAGCTGGAGCGCCGCGTGTCCTTGCCGATCACGATGCGTACCTTGCGTGCGCCGCCCTCCCCGTAATACCAACCGAGGAAGCGGCCGATCTTGTAGGCATGCTCGGAGGTGAGGGTAATACCCGCCTCTCCGCGGAACCCGTCGGTTCCAAAGTATTTGGACATGCTTTTTCTCCTTACGTGTGTATTATGCACCAATACGCGTATCACGGATCAAAGAAAAACAACTATTGTCTATTATATCATACATACATTTTTCTGTCAATATGCGAAAGAAGATAAAAACATGCGAAAAAAGCCAAAAAGAAAAAGGACCACCCGTCAAAAGACGGGCGGTCACGGTTTTTTTGGTTACGCACGCTTCGAAAGAATGTCTTTTTCGTATTCCTTCACAGCATCAAACCAGCTTGCGTCGGCAGGAACACCCTGCATTTCGCAGTACGCCTCCCAGATGTCGCCGAAGGGAAGAGTCTTGCATTCCTCGTCCAGCATCATCATTTCGGTGAAGCTGCCTGCGTCCTGCAATGCCTTGAGCCGTGCGTGAGGCATAAGTAGAGCCATAAGCAGTGCTTTTTCCATGTTGCGCGTGCCAATGACCCAAGCCGCTACGCGGTTGATCGAGGCATCAAAATAGTCAAGACCGATCAGCACCTTGTCCAGTGCGTCGCAACGTACGATCTCCTTGGCGATCTCCTTCAGTTCGTCATCCAAAAGGACCACATGATCGGAGTCCCAACGAACGGGGTGGGTGACGTGTAGCGGAACTTTGTCAAAGAAAGCAAGCAAGGCGGGGATCTTGTCGCTGACCACCTCGGTGGGATGATAGTGACCGTTGTCCAGCAGATTGTAAACGCCGGGGTGACGTGCGGCATAAGCCATGTAGAATTCGTTCGAGCCAACGGTGTAGGATTCCACACCAATGCCGAAGACTTTGCTCTCTACGCAGTCGATCACGCCGTCCAGCTTCTCGGCAAAGATCTGATCCAGTGAATCGGCAAGACGAACGCGCGGGCCGATACGGTCGGCAGGGGTGTGTTTGTAGCCGTCGGGGATCCAGACGTTGTTCAGAACAGGGGTGCCCAACTCCTTTGCAATCGCGGCGGCGATGCGGCGGCAGGCAATACCGTGACGGATCCAGAATTGACGAACCTTCACATCGGGGGAGGAGAGGGTCAAGCCGTCCTTCACCATCGGATGACTAAAATAAGTGGGATTGAAGTCGATGCCGTAGCCACGCTCCTTGGCAAACCTTACCCATGCGGCAAAGTGCTCGGGGAGCAGAGCGTCGCGATCTACGCGCTTGCCTTCAAAAACAGCGTAGCTTGCATGCAGATTGATGCGCTTTTTGCCGGGGATCAGGGAAGCGGCTTTGTCAAAGTCTGCCATTAGTTCGGCGGGGGTGCGTGCCTTTCCGGGATAGTTGCCGGTGGTCTGGATTCCGCCGGAAAGAGCCTCTCCGGAATTCTCAAAGCCGACAACGTCGTCGCCCTGCCAGCAGTGGATACTGATGGCCTTGCTTGCCAACGTTTTCAGCGCAGCATCCACGTCTACACCAAGGCGGGCATATTTTTCTTTTGCACTTTCGAAACGAGTCATAGCGATCTCCTTTACCTGGATATTTTTAGAAAATTGGTTTATCACAGGAAAGTATACCATAATCGTCCCCCACCTGTCAACCGAAAGCCACAAAATTGTCCAATAAAATTTCTTTGTTTTCCCCCTTCATTTCGTTGACAAAGAAGAAGGCGTATGGTATAATGATATAATACCGAGAGCAAGGAGGAGAGAAAAATGCACGACAAGAATTTCGGCGACGGCATGGATTCCTTTTGGGATCTGGATTCACTCCTTCCCGTGCGAAAGCGCACGGCAGGCTCTCCCTTTGCCGCTTCGACTTCTACCGTGGAGGTCGGCTCTCACGAAAAAGCAAAATCCACTCCCACAGAGAATGCGGAGTGCCGCTTCTCCACGCCACCGCAGAAAAATGCTGACACGTCCGAGCAGATCACCGAGCATGAGCGACCCGACAACCGATTTATTTCGCTTGTGCGTGTCAAGCGGCGTAGCTCGGCGTATAACTTCTACGGGCAATTCTGCCGCGATGCCCTCAAGTATCTTGATAAGGAAGGAGAAGCGTGTCCTTTCGCGCCCTTTTTCTCCTACATCCCCCAATATGCCCAATTAACTCCCGATCAGCTTGCTTATTACCTGTACTGGCGGAGCGGTCTGCGGAAAGGGCAATTCCTTGAAACCGAGGAAAGTTATTTTTATCTCTATGTCTACGAAATCATCAATCTGCCAGAGTTTATCTTGCCGAAAGACGGTATATTTTTCCTGTGCGACGTGTGGGTGGCCTATCGGAAAGCCCTGCCGCGCATCGATAAATTCATGACGGAGTGGGTCATGGACTATTGCCTGGTTCATGATCTGCCCTGTCCCTATGTTCGGCTCCGCCCCTTCCTTGCCGAGATCCTTCCCCTTGCCTCGCATAAGGAATTTTATCTCGGCGCGATGGGAGATTACGGCAAAGAGGGAACGGAAACCGCTCTTGCCTTCTTTTCCGCCTATCGTTTCCGCGAAAGTCGATACGCAAAGGGAGAACAAGGGGCAATATTTGAGGAGCATATTCTCAGTGTTATGTCAGGGGTTCTTTCCGACCTCTCTCGATCGCAAAAGGATCTCCTCCGCGAGGCGGCGCGCACCGTGCGAACGCACGAGGCCTTCTGCGGCTCGCTTTGCGCGCAGAATGTGCGCTGTCGCTTGGAGATCACCTATTATGCCATCCAGGACGTGTCCTATCTGCGCGGTACCGTGACCGCCGCTGTCAAGTATGCGGAAAATAAGCTACGCGCCGCCCTTTCCATCAAAAGTCGTCTGGCGGTGCCCCCTTTGGATCCCGCGGTCAGGGAACGGATAGACCGATACTTCGACCGCGTCAGCCCCGCGCTTCATCCTATAAAAAGCGTAGAGATCCCCGTGTATGAGAGGCTCTACGACGCGCCCGCAAACAGTACAGACCTGTCCCGCGCCGGCGAGATTGAGCGACAGTCCTGGTTCACCACTCGTGCCCTCGTGTCGGAGGAAGAATGGGAAGAGATTGAAAAACAAGAAGAAAACGATGCTTATCCTTCGGCAGATCGAAAGGCAACCGAGCAATGCCAAGCGGATGACGACCTGTCCGAGATGGAGCGTCGCTACCTGCATCTTGTAACGGCAGGAGATCGAGCGGATGTTCGCCGCTTGCTTGCGGAATGCGGCATGTTGGAAGAGGAGATTGCCTGCACCGTGAACGAAAAAAGCATGGAACGCCTCGGTGACGTGGTTCTGGAGATGACCGAGGATGGCTACGGGCTTGTGCCCGATTATATGGAGGAGGTATCGGAATGGATACGGTAAAAGATGATATCAAGCTACCAAAACGCATATTGAACACCCTGCTGTCATCCCTGGCGGCGGGCGTTGTACCGCGTTCCGGTGCTCCCTATATTGCTATCGGCCGCAAAGAGGAGATTGCCTCGCTGCTCGAAAGCATGGAAACGGTCGCGGACGGCGGTGCCGCCGTGCGCTTTCTCATCGGCCGCTACGGAAGCGGTAAAAGCTTCCTGATTCAACTCACGCGCGGCTATGCCCTTGACCGCGACTTCCTGACGGCGGATGCCGACCTGTCACCCGAACGTCGTCTCTGCGGCGGCGCAGATTACGGGCTTGCCACCTACCGCGAGTTGATGCGAAACCTCGCCTCCCGCACCGCACCCGACGGCGGTGCACTCTCCACGGTGCTTTCCCGTCACTTTTCCGCCATGCGGTCGGAGCTGGCTGCCTCGGGCATCATGCCCGACTCGCCCGAATTTGAAAAAGCCCTGCGCGCGCGTATCTTCGGGACGCTCTCCGACCTCGAAAACGGTGTCGGAGGCTTCGATTTCGCCCGCGTGCTAGGTGAATACTATGCCGCTTCACTTGCCGACGATGCCGAGAAGAAAAGCGCATGCCTGCGCTGGCTTCGCGGGGAATTTGCCAATAAAACCGAGGCAAGACGGGAGCTTGGCTTTTCGGTCAGTCTTGTCATCGACGACGATAACTGGTACGATTTCATCAAGCTGTGGGCGGTGTTTGCCCGCCGCCTTGGTTATCGCGGTCTCGTCCTCTTTATTGATGAGTGTGTGAACCTCTATAAGATACCCAACCGCATCTCCCGTGAAGCTAACTACGAAAAGCTACTCGCTATGTTCAACGACACCCTGCAAGGGCGTGCCTCCTCGCTCGGCATCGTGTTCGGCGGTACTCCTCAATTCCTTGAGGATACGCGCCGCGGTCTGTTCAGCTACGAGGCACTTCGAAGCCGCCTGGCAGACAGCCGCTTTGTCGAACAGGGATATTCCACGCTATCCACTCCCGTCATTCGCCTGCGGCGACTCGGCGATGACGAGCTGTTGGCACTGATCACGCGACTCACTCGCCTGCATGCCCAGCAAACGGGGGCAGGGGAGAAGGTAAGTGCCGAGGAGATGGTCACGTTCCTGCGTGCTGCGCTTGTCCGCACAGGTGCGGGTGAGCTGATCACCCCGCGCGAGATCATCCGCGACTATCTTACCCTGCTTTCGATTCTACACGAAAACCCATCGGCCACCTTCGGACAGCTTGTTTCGGATAGCTTCGCACCAGTCGCAGACAGTGCAAGCACCGAGCAACTCTCTGTGCAGACCCCAAAAACCACTCCCGCATTCACTCCCGCAGACATTGATTTTTAATAGTTATAGCACGGCAGATGCCCCAAAAAAAGAGGAAGGAGAGTCTATGACAGAAGCGGATAGACTGTTTGGCCGTTTTCCTGGATTTGTGCAGGAATATATTTACAGCCACGGCTGGCAGGGGCTTCGTCCTGCCCAGCTTTTTGCCGCGCGCGTGCTCCTGGAAAGCGAGGACAATCTTCTCCTCACAGGGGCAACCGCCTCCGGAAAAACCGAAGCGGCCTTCTTTCCCATTTTGACGGATCTCTATGAAAACCCGTCGAGGAGCGAGGGGATCGTAGTGTTGTATATCGCCCCCCTTAAAAGCCTGATCAACGATCAGTTCGCGCGCATGACCGATCTTTTGGAGCAAAGCGGCATTCCCGTCACGCATTGGCACGGGGATGTGGGCGTTTCCCAAAAGGAAAAACTCCTGAAAAATCCGCGCGGCATCTTGCAGATCACTCCCGAGTCGCTGGAGGCCATGCTGATGAAGCGGGGGACGGATCTGCTACGTCTGTTTGGCACGCTTCGCTATGTTCTGATCGATGAGGTGCACACACTCATCGCCGCCGACCGCGGCAACCAGATTCTTTGTCAACTTGCACGTCTTTCTTGCATCATCGGTCACTCACCTCGACGCGTAGGCCTTTCCGCCACCATCGGGGATGCGGAGCTGGCCGCTCGTTGGCTTGGCGCGGGAAGTGGCAGGGAAACCGCCGTTTCTGCACCCGAGCATGAAAAGCTTCGCTGGCGGCTCGGCTTTGAGCATTTTTACATCGGCAATCCGAATGAGGATCAGCGACCGAATGCCGCAAAAGGGAAAAGTGGCGTAGCCGATGTCGATGCGGGCTATGAATTCCTCTACGATGCCGTTAAGGATCAAAGATCTCTCGTCTTTTCAAACTCTCGGGAGGAAACCGAATACGTGACCGCTACGTTGCGTCAGATTGCCAAGCGACGCGGTGAGCGCGATGTTTTCTATATCCACCACGGAAACCTCTCTGCCGCCTTGCGCGAGGATGCCGAGCGACGCATGAAGGAGGGTGACGAGATTGCCGTCACTTGCGCCACCGTGACCATGGAACTGGGCATCGACATCGGCCGGCTACAGCGCGTCGCGCAGGTGGATGCCCCCACCTCGGTCAGTGGCTTTCTTCAACGGCTTGGCCGTTCGGGCCGCCGTGGCGATCCCCCCGAGATGATCGAGGTGTTCCGCGAGGAAACCCCCTTGCCGAATGCCCCTCTGCCACAACTCATCCCGTGGGGATTGTTGCGCGCCATCGCCATTGCGGAACTCTATATCGGCGAGCGGTTTATCGAGCCGCCCCGCGTCAAAAAAATGCCATTCAGCCTGGCATTCCATCAAACGCTTTCTATCCTCGCCTCTTCAGGTGAGCTTCGTCCCTCCGCGCTGGCGGACCGGATTCTCTCGCTTCCGCCCTTTGAAAACGTCTCGAAAGAGGATTACCGCACCCTGCTCCTTTCCATGCTGGAAAACGAGTTTTTGGAGATGACGGAGGAAAAGGGGCTGATCGTGGGTCTGAAAGGAGAGAGACTCCTGTCAAGCTATAAATTCTACGCGGTCTTCAAGGATAGCGAGGACTATACCGTCCGATGCGAATCGGACGAGATTGGTACCATCACCAATCCGCCCCCCGTCGGCGATCGCTTTGCCCTCGCGGGTCGCGTGTGGGAGGTCGTGGAGACTGATCTGCCGCGTCGCTTGATCTTTGCCAAGGCCGTGGACGGAAAAATGGAGATCTCCTGGCCTGGCGACAGCGGCGAGATCCATACCCGCCTTCTTGAAAAAATGCGCGACATCCTCTTTGATACCAGGCAGTATCCTTACCTTATGCCAAACGCGGCCGCCAGACTGGAGACCGCACGCCACCTCGCCCGTAACACGGGTATGGAGCACAGCATGCTCATCCCGATCGGCGGCAGTACCTTCTGCCTGTTCCCGTGGCTCGGCACACGCGCCTTCCGCACCCTGCGCCGTCTACTTTTGCGGCATGCGAAAGTACTCGGCATCTCCGATCTTTCCTGCGAAGGATGCTGCTATATGACCTTCAAGGCATGGCGGTCGGATGGGGAAGTATTTCTTGCTCGCCTTTCCCGTATTCTTGCCAAGGAAGGGATTGACAAGGATGCTCTTGTTGGCCTATCGGAAAGCCCTGCCTATGACAAGTATGACGGTTATATTCCGGCAGAACTGCTTCGCCGTGCCTTTGCAACCGATAGACTGGAGGCAGACGAGGTTCTTGTGCGATTCGGACAGGAGGACTCATGAAGACCAAACGTCATACGGACAAAGAGCATGCTGAAAAGCAATTTTATAAGGCCATCCTCTTGCTTGAAGAGGAAGTGGAATGCCGCGCCTTCTTTGCCGACGTCTGTACGGATGCAGAGGTAGCGGAAATGTCCCGACGGTGGCTTGCCGCCGTCATGCTCGCCCAAGGAGAAAGTTATCTGGATGTGGCAGAATCCACGGGGCTTTCCACCGCTACCATCAGCCGTGTCAGTCGCGCCCTGAAAAACGGAAGCGGCTATGCTGGTGTGCTCGCACGAATGAAAGAGAAAGGGGAAGAAAAAGCATGAAAGAGCTCTATCAGGCTCTTGCGCCCTTCTACGATGCCTTTAACGGCGATCTCGATTATCAGAAATGGGCCGATTTTATCGAGGAATCCTTCCACCGCTATTATCCCGAAAAGGTAGAATCTGTCCTTGATCTCGCCTGTGGCACAGGCCGTATGACCGAGGAGCTTTGCCGTCGCGGCTACGATATGATCGGCGTGGATATTTCCCCCGACATGCTGTCGGTGGCGCGCGACTCGGCCGAGAAAAAGGGAATGGCGGAGCGCATTTTGTATCTTTGCCAGGATATGTGCGACTTCGAGTTGTACGGAACGGTGGAGGCGGTGGTCTGCTGCTTGGATGCGGTCAATCACGTCACCGACCGTACCGCGCTCTCCCGTTGCTTTCATTGGGTGCATAACTACCTTGTGCCGAATGGCATCTTTCTCTTCGATGTGAACTCTCCCTACAAATTTCGTGAGATCTACGGTGACCGCGCCTACGTGCTGGAGGATGACGGTGTCCTGTGCGCGTGGCAAAACCACTTTTCCGAACGGACGAGGTTGTGCGATTTTTACATTAGCCTGTTCTCTGAAAAGGAAGACGGAAACTACGAGCGCACCGATACCGTGCGCACGGAGCGCATGTACACCATAACCGCTCTTACTCGTCTTTTGAAGGAGAATGGATTTGAGCTTTTGTACATCTGCTCTGATTTTTCCTTTGAAAATGCGAAAGAAACCGATGAGCGCTACTACGTTGCCGCAAGGGCTGTAAAGGAGCCATGATGAAACAAGAAAGAAAATTCTCAACCATGCTGCGCGGTATGACGCGGGACGGAAGTGCCCGTATCAGCGTGCTGAATTCCACCGAAATCGTCAGAGAAGCACAGCGTCTGCATAAAACTGCCCCGACCGCCACGGCGGCCATCGGGCGGCTTTTGACCGCCTCTTCCATGATCGGTGCACTGCTTCCCGAAAAGAACGATACCTTGACCATTTCTGTTCAGGGAAGCGGGGAAGCAGGACGGCTTTTGTGCGTCAGCGACTACTATGGTAACGTTCGCGGCTACATTCAGAATCCCCTTGTTGATCCACCCCGCAAGGCAAGCGGTAAATTGGATGTTGGTGCCGCCGTTGGTGCTGGTACGCTAACCCTTATTCGTGATATTAAGGGGGCAGGACAGCCGCAAAGCGGCACCGTGCCGCTGGCCAGCGGCGAGATCGCGGAGGATATTGCCTCCTACTTCGCCGAAAGCGAGCAGATCCCCACCGTGTGCGCCTTGGGGGTTCTTGTGGACACCGATTATACCTGCCTCGCAGCGGGCGGCCTGCTTATTCAGCTTTTGCCCTTTGCGGCGGAGGAAACGGTCAGCTTGATCGAACGGAATATCCGTGACTTTGCCGCCATTTCGGACCTCATCCGCCGTGGCATGACGAATATGGAGATTGCCGAGCTTGCCTTGCGTGATATTCCCTTTGATCCCTTTGACGAGCTGGAGGTGTCCTACCTCTGCAACTGCAGCCGTGAGCGCATGTACGGCGCGCTTGCCTCGCTTGGTCACGATCAGCTTGTAGACATGCTTAATGAACAAGAGGTCGAGGGAAAGCCTCGTGAACTGGAGGTATCTTGCCGATTCTGTAACAACGCCTACACCTTTACCGAGGCCGAGCTGACGGCAGGAGAAGGGACATGAAAATAAAGCCGCGCTTGCGAGTGATCCTGCCTCTTATTTTGATCCTTTTGACGCTTGTCTTTATTTGGTCAAACTCCGCAAAGGATGCAAGCGAATCCCGGTCCCAAAGCGAATCGGTCGCCTCTTGGTTCAAAGAGCTCTTTGATGTCGAGCGACAGCCCTTTCGCTTCCTGTACGAGAACCACCGCAAGGTAGCCCACTTTTTGGAATTTGCTCTGCTCGGCTCGGAAGTATCCTTGCTTTTGCTCTGGAACGTAAAAAGAAGGGCGGGCTGCTGCATGCTCGGCATTGCCTTTTGTGCTCTGTGTGCCACGGTTGATGAATGTATCCAGCTCTTTGTGCCGGGCCGTGCCTGTGCTTTTTCGGACGTCTGTATCGATACGGCGGGTAGTGCCTGCGCGCTGATTTTCCTGTTTTTGTTGGTTTTTCTGTGGCATCTTTTTCGTGATCGCATGTCTATGTTTCGCAAAAAAGCGGCATAATGCAGGGCAGAACGCAGGGCAGAACGCAGTTTTGAAAAAAGTAACACTTTGCTCACTACTTTTTGGATTGACAGATGGGCGTTGCTGTGTTACAATGATAGGGATGAAATTTCACCCCATTCTCGGAGAGATATATGAAGAAGATAAACCGATGGCTTTTTTTGACCGTGCTGCTTCTTGCGCTACTGTTGCTTGCCTCTTGCGACAAGCCGCGCATCAATCACAACCCGCAACCCGAAAGGCCCGAAGCCGTGCTGACCAAGATTACGGCGGGGGATTTTGTGTTTGCCGATAACGGGAACATCGCTTCGCTCTATTCCTACGAGGGAAGCGATGCGGTCGTCACCGTTCCGGGTGAGGTGCAGGGAAAGCCTGTTACTGCAATAGGCAACTATGCCTTCTCCGGCTGCAAAACGGTTGAGAGAATCACGCTTCCCGATACTGTAACCGCGATCGGTGCCAACGCCTTTGCGGACTGTACGGCACTCACTGCCGTTTCCGGCGGCGCGGTGACTGAGATCGGGGAACGTGCCTTTTCCGGTTGTACCGCTTTAACGGAATATACCCTGTCCGTTGGGGTCAAGGCCCTGCCGCGCAGTATGTTCTACAATTGCACCGCGCTTGAACGTGTGTTGATCGGGGAGGGAACTCTCTCCATCGGCCGCGATGCTTTTGAAAACTGCACCTCGCTTATCGAGGTCGTCATTCCGAGCACCGTCAAGAGTATCAGTAAATTTGCTTTCCGCAACTGCGAGTCCTTGCAATCCGTTACCCTGCCCGAGGGGCTTACGGTGCTGGAAAGCAGTGTGTTTGAAGGTTGCAGTGCCCTTCGATCCGTTTCTGTTCCGTCTACCGTTACCATGATCCGCGACCGTGCGTTTTATGGCTGTGTTGCACTGGCCGATATCACCTTCGCGGATGCCACGTCGGATATTGACAGCTCCGCACTTGACGGCACGCTTTGGTACACCGTTCAACCGGACGGCCCCGTGTACGCGGGTTGCGTTCTCTATCGGTTCAAGGGAACGCCTGTCGAGTTGACCGATATCGCCGTGCGTGAGGGTACCGTGTCGATCGCAGACGGTGCGTTCCGCGGAACTAAAAATATCAACTCCGTCACCCTGCCAAGCGGACTGAAAACGATCGGCACGGAGGCCTTCCGCGAATCGGCCGATCTCGCTACCGTTCTGATCCCTTCGGGGGTAGAGGAGATGGGCTCCTCGGTCTTCCGTTCCTGCCCGTCTCTAAAAAGCTTGACCCTTCCGTCCTCGCTGAAAGTCATCCCCAGCTACGCCTTTGCTTACTGTGAATCCCTTGGCTCGGTTACCGTTTCGAGCGGCACGACCGATATCGAAAGTTACGCCTTCTATCAGTGCTCCGCGCTGAAAACCATGATGCTACCCGACACCGTCACCACCATCCGCGCCTATTCCTTCAGCGGTTGTGCGCGGCTTGATGAGGTCTTTTTGCCCGATTCTGTTACCATGATTGCGGACTACGCGTTCGCTGGCTCGAACCGCCTGGTCGTGTACTGTGAGACTACCGCAAAGCCAGACGGCTGGTCGGTTACATGGATCGAGTCGGAGGTGTCCGACGCGATTTATTACGGCTACCGTTACGAGGATCTGTACACCTACGGTGCCGCCTTCCGCTATGTATTGTATTCCACGGAAGGTGAAGAGCCCCTTGCCATGATCACCAAGTATTTCGGTACCGCTACGCAGGTCAGCATTCCCGACAAGATCGGCGATTATAAGGTAGGCCTCATCGGCACGCATGCCTTTGCAGGCAACGATTATGTGACCCGGGTCGGTATTCCCGAGGACGTGTCCATGATTTTTTCCTATGCCTTCACCGACTGTACCGCCCTGCGTACCGTGACCATGCCGGGCATCCGCTATATCGGCAATTACGCTTTCCAAGGATGCACCGTACTTACGAATGCCACTCTGCCCGATGAGCTCCTCTATCTGAATGAGGGTGCCTTCTATGCCTGCTCCGCACTTACCTCGGTCACCATTCCGCAGTATCTTGCCGAGATCGGCTCTGGCGCATTCTCTAACTGTTTGAAGCTGGAAACCGTTCGATTTGCGGGCTCCGATCCCGCGCTGGAAACCATCGGACAAGCCGCTTTCTCCATGTGCATCTCGCTCAAAAAGATCACGCTCCCGTCCTCGCTTATGACGTTGGATGCCTATGCGTTCTCGGGGTGTATGAATCTGGAATCCGTCAATATCCCAAAGTACGTTTCCGCAATCGGGGAAAATGCCTTCAACGGTTGCCTTTCTCTCAAGTCCGTGACATTCCCGGCTACCAATTCGCTGACGACGATCGGCGGATATGCTTTTACGGGTTGCCTTTCTCTTGAGGAGATGATTCTGCCCGGCAAGGTAACGACCATCGGTGAAAATGCGTTCGAGGGGTGCACGGGTCTGAAAAGCATAACCCTGCCGGCCTCGCTTAACGGCATTGAAGCACAGGCGTTCTATAAGTGTACGGCTCTTTCTTCCGTATCCTACCGCGGTACGACCGCAGAATGGCTTTCCGTGACGGTGGATTCGACGGGCAACTCGCTCTTCACCTCCTTGGAAGTGAAATGCCTTGGAAATTCTTAATCAAAACGGGTCGCATAGCGACCCGTTTTTCCTTTTGCTTAAAACTGTTGACAGGGAAGTGGTTTGTGTGCTATAATAAGGCGAATAAACAATAAGGAGAATATCCCCTATGTCTTTGTATGGAAACGCAATCGTCGGACAGTCCGGCGGCCCTACCGCGGCAATCAATGCCACGCTGGCGGGGGTTATCAAGGGTGCCCTCGCGGCACAGAAAAAAGGTCAGATCGGTACGCTTTTCGGAATGCGTAACGGTGTGGAGGGCTTGCTTGCAGAGCGCCTGATCGACCTCGGCAAGGAATTCGCAGATGAGCGACGCCTCTCAATCCTCGAAAACACCCCCTCCTCGGCACTCGGCTCTTGCCGCAAAAAGCTCCCTCCGCCCGAAAAGGATGAAAGCGTGTATGCCGAGATCCTTCGCATCTTCAAAAAATACGACATCCGCTACTTCTTCTACATCGGCGGCAATGACTCCATGGATACCGTGGATAAGCTCTCCGCCTATTTTGCAAAGAATCAGTATGAAGCAAAGATCGTTGGTGTTCCGAAGACCATTGACAACGACCTCGTCGTGACCGATCACACCCCCGGGTTTGGCTCTGCCGCAAAATATGTCGCGGTTACAATGCAGGAGATCCTGCGCGATTGCGCCGTTTATACCATTCCCGCCGTCACGATCGTGGAGATTATGGGTCGTGATGCGGGTTGGTTGACCACATCCGCCGCCCTGCCGGGAGCAGACGGCGGCATCGGCCCCGATCTCGTTTACCTGCCCGAAAAGAATTTTGATCTGCATGCCTTTTTTGCGGACGTTCGCGCGGCCCTGGATCGTCATCCCAACGTGGTGGTGGCCATCTCCGAGGGCATTCACGACGCAAACGGCAAGTACGTTGGTGAAGGTCTTACGGGCGGTGTAGATGCCTTTGGTCATACCCAGCTCTCTGGTGCCGGTAAGGTTCTGGAGGTTGCCGTCAAGGAGCGGTTCGGTTGTAAGGTTCGTTCTATCGAGCTGAACCTGCCTCAGCGTTGCGCCGCACACCTTGCCTCTGCTGCTGACCTGTCCGAGTCTGTTGCGGCAGGTGAGCATGCTGTTTCGGCAGCCCTTGCCGGGGAAAGCGGTTGCATGGTTACCATGACCCGTGCAAATGAGCCTGCCTACCGTATCGTGTACGGTACCGCTCCTGTTTGTGAGATTGCCAACCAAGTCAAGCACGTGCCGGATGAGTACATCAATGCCGAGGCAAACGGCGTCACCGATGCCTGCATCGCCTATCTGCGTCCTCTGATCTGCGGGGAAGTCGCTCCTCTTTACAAGGACGGCCTGCCTGTACACTGCATTCTCTAAAATAAAAAGCGGAGAGATTGCTCTCCGCTTTTCCATTTGCAAACGAAAGCCGCCGAGCAATGCTCGGCGGCTTTATGTATGGAGCTCATCTCTTGGATCTCTTGAGTGCACTCATAATCGCGCTGAAATCGTCGTCGGAAATAGCAGGCTCTGCGCTTGCCTTCTTCGCAAAGGTGGGCTCTGCGATCGGCTCGGCCTCCTTCTCCTCGGTCATGGTTACGGTAACCTCGGGAGCGGGGGCGGTTGCCTCCATTGCGGCGGCTCTCTCGTTTGCGCGGGTACTGTCAAAGCCGGTAGCGATGATGGTGACGCGCATCTCATCCTCAAGGGAAGGATCAAACGCAGCACCCCAAATGATGTTGGCATCAGGATGTGCCTCTTCTGCGATCATCGAGGAAGCCAGGTCGATATCCTCCAGGCCGATATCGGGGGAAGCGGTGATGCTCACCAGAATACCGGTTGCGCCTGCAATCGAGGTTTCGAGCAGGGGAGAGGAGATGGCGGCCTTTGCGGCGATCTGTGCCTTGTCCGCGCCGGTAGCAGAGCCAACACCCATGTGTGCGAAGCCTGCATCCTTCATGATAGCAGTAACGTCGGCAAAGTCCAGGTTAACGAAGCCGGGAACATTGATCAGCTCGGAAACGCTCTGTACACCGCGGCGAAGAACCTCGTCGGCAATCTCGAATGCGTTAGCCAGCGTGATGCGGGTATCGGATACCTGCTTCAGACGCTCGTTCGGGATGATGATGAGGGAGTCGACGAACTCCTTCAGGGTATCAATACCAAGCTCGGCCTGAACCATGCGCTTCTTGCCTTCAAATGCAAAGGGCTTGGTCACGATGCCAATAGTTAGAATGCCCATCTCGTGAGCGGCCTTTGCTACAATGGGAGCCGCACCGGTGCCGGTTCCGCCGCCCATACCGGTGGTAACGAATACCATGTCTGCGCCTTCAAGAGCCTGCTTGATGTCGTCAATGCTCTCTTCGGCGGAGCGCTTACCAACCTCGGGGTTGGAGCCTGCGCCATGGCCCTTGGTGATCTTTTCGCCGATTACCAGCTTGGTGCTGGCATTCGAGGAACGGAGTGCCTGTGCGTCGGTATTCACGGCGATGAACTCCACACCGCGAATGTTGGTGGCGATCATGCGGTTCACGGCGTTGTTGCCGCCGCCACCTACGCCGATTACCTTAATGTTGATGCCGCTTCCAAAGAGATCGTCATCGAATTGTACGTTCATGTTACATCCTCGCTTCCGCTGAAATTTTCATTACTCCTCCGCCGCAACGAACGACGGAATTCATTGTCTATATGATACTATAAACCCATAGCGGATTGCAACCTCTAAAATGGATAATTAACAAAATGTTAACAATTGATTATTCGAATTCTGCCGCAGATTTTCTTCTGATTTTTTGAATTTGCTCCCAAATAATTTTGTCGGAATTTGGTTTTGCGAATTTTTTGACCGCAATCTCGCACGCACGCCTTCTTTTTTTATCCGAAATCAATGAAAAAATCGTTTTTTCAAGCTTAATATCGGGCAGATCGTGTTCTTCGACGCAGAAAGCAGCATGGTTTTTTACCAAAATTTCCGCGTTTTTACGTTGATGATCTCCTGCCACGTAGGGCGACGGAACCAGGATCGCGCACTTGCCGCACAGAGCGATTTCCGAAATGGTCATGGCACCTGCCCGACACAAAACTATATCGGCCGCTGCCATGTAAAGCGGCATATCGTCGATGTAGGGAAAGAGCCTGCTTTTTACCGTGTTCTCACCGAAGGCCGCACGACAGGTGTCGTAGTGCTTGATGCCGCAGGCGTGTATGACGGTGAGGCTGCTTGCTTTGGGTTGTGCTTCTTTCATAAAGCGCAGCATCGCCTCGTTGAGACGCTCTGCGCCGAGAGAGCCACCGAAGGAAAGAAGGAGCACCTCCTTCTCCGAAAGGGCAAGTCGCTTTCGTGCTACCTCGCGCGTCAACCTCGTAAAGCTTTGACGGAGCGGATTGCCCGTGCAGATCGGACGCACACACCCTTGTGGGAGTTGTTTGGCCGTTTCTTCAAAATTCAACCATATGCCGTCCATGTGAGGGGCAAGACGGCGCGTGGTAAGGCCGGGAACGGCATTGGACTCGTGCAAGGCACATGGGATTCCCGCTGCCGCCGCAGCGCGCAAGATTGGCCAGCATACGTATCCGCCGGTGCCGATCACAAGATCTGGCGAAAAATCTGCAAGGATTCGCCTTGCCCTTGCGGGGGAGGTCATGGCAAACCACAAGGCCCGTACATTTCTCGCAGACAGGGAACGAGATAAGCCCTCCACACGTACGTGTAGTATTGGGTACCCCGCTGCTGCTACCAGACGGTTTTCCATACCACTCGGTGTTCCCACGAAGGCGATCTGCGCGTGGGGGGCGTTTTGCTTGATCAGATCGGCAATGGCGATGGCGGGGTTGATGTGTCCCGCCGTTCCGCCGCCGCTTAACAGTACACGCATGTGTGCTCCTTTCAAGGTCGGATGTGCGCGTCGCGCGAAAAGGATAAAAGAATGCCCATCTCCGCGAACAGCATCACAAGCGAGGAGCCGCCGTAGCTGAAAAACGGAAGGGAAATACCCGTGTTCGGAATGGAGTTGGTGACCACCGCCACGTTTAACAGGACTTGTAAGGCGATTTTGGTCGTGATACCGAATACCGTGAGCGCGCAGAACGGATCGGGATGACGCATGGCGATCGTGTAGCCGCGTAGGCAAAAGAGAACGAACAGAGAAAGAATCAGAATCGCACCCAAAAAGCCCAGCTCCTCACAGGTAATAGTAAAAATGAAGTCGTTTTGCGGCTCGGCTACATAACTGAATTTCAGGCGGCTGTTGCCAAGTCCCAGACCGAAGAACCCGCCCGAGCCGATTGCCATCATCCCCTGTAAGGTCTGCCAACCGCCGTCAAGGGGGTAAGCCTCGGGGTTTTGCCAGATTAGGATACGACGCTTGGTATAGTCGGTTAGGAGGGCAAGTGCCGTCACCCCCGCCACTCCGCAAGCTCCGAACGCACCCAGATACCGCAAACGGCTTCCCGCCGCAAACATCAAAAATACACCGAGCGCACCTAAAATGATGATGCAGGATAAATGCTTTTCCAAGGCCACCAGGCCGCATACAAGACCGATGTAAGCAAGGGGTACCAACGTACCCACAAGAAAATTTTTGCGGGCGTGAATATCAAGCACCGTGTCGCGGTGCAGGGTGAAGTGCCGTGCCAGCATTAGGACCAGGGTCGTTTTCGCAAGCTCGGATGGTTGAAAGGTTAGGGACCCGATGGCGATCCACCGCTGTGCACCGCCGCCGCTTTCTCCAACCACCAAAACCAGCATAAGAAAAATAAGTGTTAGGATGAATGCGTGCGGTGTACAGCGCAGATAAAAGGCAGAGGAGGGGCGGGAGAAAAGTGCCATCACTGCAATCCCGACGAATAGCCAGATGATCTGCCGCTTGATATAATAAAAGCTGTCCCCATATCGCGCAAGAGCGTTAGCATAGCTTGCGCTGAAGATCATCATCGAACCGATAAGCGAGAGCAGTACAATAAGTCCCAATATATAAAAATCGACATGGCTTTTCTCTCGAAAAGGATACTTAATCTTTGGCAGAAAATCCTTCTTGTCAAAACGAAAGGAAAGTGGTATGAAGGCTTTTTTATCCATGCGTCCGACCTCCTATGGCAAAAGCACGGCCAGTGTACAGGCAAGTGCGGTTGAGATGGAGAAGATCAGAACGATCTTGTTTTCGCTCCAACCGCATTTCTCAAAATGGTGGTGAATCGGTGCCATCAAGAATAAACGTTTCTTTGTTTTTTTATAAAAAAGTACTTGTAAGATGACGGATATTCCTTCCAAAACATAGATAATTCCGCAGATAATTCCGAGTAGAGGCGATCCAAGAATGATTGGAACAGCCGCAACGGCACTTCCGAGAAAAAGCGAGCCTGTGTCGCCCATAAAAATGCGCGCAGGATGGCGATTGAAAAAGAAAAAGGCAAGCGCACAACCGAACAGGAGCGCAGATATCAGCGCAGGGGCAAGCATATCTCGAAAGACCGATAGGGTCATGAGAAACACAAAGATCACCGACCCGACTGATGCCGCAAGACCATCAATGCCATCGGTAAGGTTGGCGCAGTTGGTAATGCCCACCAGATATACGAGTAAAACAAAGTAGGTGAAAAAGCCAAGGTGAAGGTCTCCGAGAAACGGAATGTAAAGCTCCGTTCCCAAAATCTCCGTGATGCGAAGGAGAGCAAGATAGGCGGCGGCCAATGTGGTTTGCAGAATCAGCTTTTGTGTAGGGGTCAGGCCTTCGTTCGTTTTGTGGCGAAGTTTGGTCAGGTCATCCACGATTCCGATCGTGCCGTTTACTATGCAGTAGAGTAGCGTTGCCACCAGAGCGAAGGTTGTTTTTGCGGAATGATTTTGCAGGATGAAGGGAGTGAGCACAAGCGCGGTCAAGGCCACGGTAAACAAAAAAGCAATCCCTCCCATGGTGGGAGTTCCTTCCTTTGGTGCATGCCAGACGGGCCCGATCTCCAGGATTTTTTGTCCCATTTTCATGGCACGCAAGCGCGGTATCAATTGTGCTGTCACCAATGAACAAATCAAAAACGATAGGATAAATCCAAGCAGACTGTATATTGCCGCGCTCATTTTTTGTTTTCCTTTCCATTGCACCGCTGTTTTTTCAGGGTGTCGATGATCCGTTCTGCAGCCAGTGCTCGTGATGCTTTGATCAGGATCACGTCCCGTGGTTGTAGGGCAGTTAGAATCTGCATGGCACTGATGTCGGGCGCGGATGGGTCGGGATTGTGAAAGATCAACTCCTCGTGCATTCCTTTTTTGGCGGCACCTACGGCAATGTTCTCAGCCGCCGCCCCAAAGGTGAAGAGAAGGTCTATCCCCGCATCCGCGCAAGCCCAGCCGACCTGTTCATGCAAAATGCGCGTTTCGGTTCCCAGCTCCAGCATGTCACCCAGTAAGGCGAGAGCCCTGCCATACGTTTCCTTTGCCGTGGATACAAGGGTGGTCAGAGCGGCCTGTACCGATTCGGGGGATGCGTTGTAGCAATCCTCAATCACCGTAATCCCATTTATTTTCAGCACCTTCTGCCGCATCTCCTCTACAGGTAGAGAAGCAAGACCATGCCGTATTTCCTTTGGCGTCAATCCCAGCGTTTGGCCAATCATGATGGCAAATGCGGCACATGAAGCAAGATGCAGTCCGATCCCCGGGATCTTGACGGCAGGGTAATAGGTCGTGTTACAGATGAAATCGGCAGATACGCAACCGCGTCGGGAGATGGCGTTTTCGTAACGACATAAGCAGGCAGGACTCTTGCCCACGGGAATCGTCAGAAGCCGCCGTTCTTTTGGAGGGGAAAGCAGGGGCTCCTCACCGGGAAAAAGATAGAGTGCGCCGTCCCGACAGCCCTCTAAAATTTCAAGCTTCGCACGTGCAATAGCCGCACGACTGCCAAGCTGCCCGATGTGAGCCGTACCCACGTTGGTGATTACGGCAATATCCGGCGCAACGAGGGTGGAAAGCTCGCTGATTTCGCGCGAATGATTCATACCCAGCTCACACACCAGAATTTCCGTATCCTGCGGCATGGAAAGCAGGGTAAGGCAAACACCCAGCAGATTGTTGAAATTCCCATAGGTCTTGTGGGTTTGAAAATGGGTGGACAAAATGGCCGCAACGGTGTTTTTGGTGGTCGTTTTCCCTACGCTTCCTGTGATGGCGATCACCGTCGGATCGATCCTCGTGCGAGCGGCCGCGGCAAGAGATGCCAACGCCCGCTCCGTGCTCCTGACCTCCACGGTACAGCATCCCTTGACGGTATGCCCCTCCTCGCACAAAAGGATCGCCGCACCGGCCGCGGCGGCACTCTCCAAATAGGCATGCCCGTCATCCTTGTCGCCGTGCAACGCAACGAATAGATCTCCCGGCTCTACCTCGCGTGAGTCCGTGCAGAGATAGGATGCTTCCAGTTTATTATTTGATAATCTGCCTTGAGTTATCTCCGAAATTTCACACGACGTGTAAGCGTGATCCAGTTTGATTCTCATAGTACTCCTTTTTCCTTTTGCCGTTTCTCAAATGAAAGACGAACGATCTCCTTTTCATCGAAGGGCTTGCGTTCCCCTCCAACAAGCTCATAGGTTTCGTGTCCCTTTCCGACAAGCAGGATGATATCCCCCGCTTGCGCGTTCATGATGGCATGCTCGATGGCACGGCGGCGGTTCACGATCACCGTACGCTTTGAGCGGTTTTTCATTCCTTGCAGAATGTCATGTATGATTTTGATGGGCTCTTCCGTTCGGCTGTTGTCCGAGGTCAGAATGATCTCGTCTGCGTATTCCTCCGCCACGCGGCCGATGGGCGCGCGCTTGCCCTTGTCTCGGTCACCCCCACAGCCGAACAACAGCACGATTCGCTCCCCACTGCGCCGAAAATGACTGACGGTGGAGAGGAGGTTGCGCAGGGCAGCCTCGGTATGTGCGTAGTCGATGAAAACCGAAAACGGTGCGCCCGCAAGTGGTAGTCTTTCCAGCCGCCCGGGTACTCCCTTCATCTTTTCTAATGCCTTGGCCGCTAGCGTTGGAGAGATGCCGAGGGTGACAGAGCAGCAGAGCGCAAGAAGGGAGTTGTATACGCTGAAACTGCCTGGGATCGGAACGGATACGGGCAGGCGTAAGCCGGGTGCGGATAGAACGTAAAGGGAACCTTCTGCACCCCGATTGCGGATTTCCTCCGCATTGTATTCCTCATGATACACTGCGCCGCACCGTAAAATGCGGCAGGGTGCGGCTTTCGCAATTTTTTCGGCATATTCGCTATCAAAATTGAGGATACCATACTTGCATTGAGAAAATAGTCGAGCCTTGGCGGCCAAATAATTCTCCATGGTTCCGTGGAAATCCAGGTGCTCGGGTGAGAGATTGGTGAAGATGCCCACGTCAAAATACAAAGGGGCGAGTTTGTCAAGGGCCAACGCATGCGAGGATGCCTCCATCACAACGTACTCGATCCCGTCCTCTTTCATGCTTTTTAGCATGGGATAGAGGATGTCGGGATCGGGGGTCGTCATGGTCGTTCTCGTTTCGGTGGCGGGATCCCGATCATAGCTTTTTTGCTCGCTTTTGCAGGCGACCGTGCCGATGCAAGCCACCGATTTTCCCGATGCTGATAATATACGGTATATCATGGCGGCAGTGGAGGTTTTTCCGTTCGTACCCGTCACACCGATCAGGTGCATCCCTTGCGTAGGGCGGCCACAAAATCGGTCACAGGCAAAGGCTAGCGCACGGCGCGTGTTGGCCACCGAAAAAACAGGGAATCCCTCCGGGGCTGTGTAGTCCGCTCCATCCTCGATCAGAGCGGCCGCCGCCCCTGCGGCGGCTACCTTCTGCAAAAGCAGATGGGAATCGTACCGCGTGCCGCGAATGCAAACAAACAGGCAACCGTCGGTCACTCGGTCACCCGCACAGCAAATGCCGCCGATCTCGATGCTTTGCGGATCGTACGGGGAGGAAAATTCTCCCTCGAAAAGAAGAGAAGAGAGCTTCATGTGGTACCTCGTTTTCTTGGATTTTGTGAGATCGCTTAACGTCCTTTTTATTCGTCGGCATCCATGTGGCGGAAGGTAAGCGTTACCACACTTCCGATCGGAAGAGATTCTCCCGCCGCATGGGATACGGCAACAACGGTTGCCCCCTCCTCAAGCTTGTAATTCTTCGCACCCTCGATGCGAACATTTAACCCCGCATTTAATATGGCAGCGTTCGCCGCTGCCGCATTCATGCCAAGCACGTTTGGCACGGCGGTGCTTGTTTTTTGATTGCCTCCTGTGAATAAAATGACCTTGCCGCCGCTCTTTGTGACCTTCACTCCTGCAGCAGGAACCTGTGCGGTGATAGTATCGCCGCCGCCCTCGTCCCCATATTCAAAGGAAATACCAAGGGAACGGATTTTTTTCTCTGCCTCCGCACGGCTCATCCCTACAAGGTCTCCGATCTCGATCTCTAACAGCTCTTTTTCCTCCTCTGTGTACGAGGGGGCGTGCCCGAGGTAGGGAAGCACCGTTTCCATCAGATCGGAAACGTAAGGCGCAGCTACGACACTACCGTAAATGACGGGGCAGGTCGGCTCGTCAACCATGATGATGACTGCGATTTTCGGATCGTTGGCAGGTGCATAAGCAACACAGGAGCCGATGCGCTTGCCGTTCAGCTTTTCACTTGTTCCTGTTTTCGCGGCGATCTGGTAGCCGCACACGTAAGCGTTTTTGGCTCCGCCCCCCTGCGAAACACCCGCCTCCAGGATGCTGCTGATGGTAGCGCAGGTTTCCTTCGATACGATCTGTTCGCCTGTTTTTGTCGTGTATGAGAGTAGGATCTGTCCGTCGCTTTTACTGATGGAGGACATTAGATGCGGTACTACCGCCTGCCCACCATTTGCCACAGCCGCTACGGCGGTAATCTGTTGGATCATGGATACATTAAATCGCTGTCCGAAGGATGCCGTTGCCAACTCGACCTCATGAATGTTTTCGAGCTTGTGGAAAATACTTCCCGTTTCGCTAGGCAGATCAATCCCTGTTTTGTTCAGATATCCGAATTTTTCGACATAATCGTAAAAGGAGGTTGCCCCTACGCGTGCCCCTACCTGCATGAAAACGGGGTTACAGGACTGTTGCAGTCCTTGTGCGAAGTTAAGCGAGCCGTGCCCCGTCCTCTTGTGGCAGTGGATGATCACTCCGCCGACCGTGAACGCTCCCGAACAATGAAAAGGAGAGGTCGGGGAGATGACGCCCTCTTCCAGTCCCATGGCAGAGGTAACGATCTTGAAGGTAGAGCCTGGCTCGTAGGTTTCGGTGATGGCCTTGTTGTTCCACATTTGGTAGAGTAGTTCAGATTTTTTGTTTTTGTACTCCTCTGTTCCCTCGGTATAGCTTGCGAGAACGGAAAGGGAAGCCTCATCTAGCTGATAAGGGGCGTTGAGGTCGTAGGTTGGCAGGGTCGCCATTGCCAGAATGCCACCGGTGTTCACATCCATTACAATACCGCTCACACGGTTGACTGCACCCGCGTCCTCTGCTGCGTCGGCCAGTACCAACTCCAGTTGCTTTTGTATGTAAAGGTCCAATGTAGTGGTCAGATCGTATCCGTCCGTCGCGGGAACGTAGCTTGCATATCCGGAGGGAAGGTCCCGCCCTGCGGCATCCTTGGCGGTGATGTACTGTCCGTCCGTGCCGCTGAGATATTCGTTGTAAAAGAGCTCGAGCCCGAAAAGTCCCTGGTTGTCACCGCCCGTGAAACCGATTACCTGTGCGGCGAGTGACCCTTGATCATAGTAACGGGAGGTGGTCGCCTCTGTGTGGATCATGCTGGTCAGCTCGTTGTCCATGGCAAAGCGCAAAACTCGATCTGCCGTATCTTTATCCACGTTTTTTGCTATCGTTTCGTCTAGGCGATAGAAGTTCTGCGTCTTTTTGTAAATGGCGTCATAGTCCTTTGACAGAATATCCGAAAGCCCTTTCGCAATGATTTCGGCCACTCCCTCGCCTCTTTTTTTGATGGCTGCGCGGATGTCTACGGGCGAAATGTAGATGCGCCACGTGGTCTTTGAGGAGGCAAGCAAATTGCCGTTTCGGTCGTATATATTGCCGCGATCCGCTTTGAGCGAGGAACCGACGGTGATCTGCTCCAGTACCTTTTGCTGGTATTCCTCGTAGCAAAATATCTGCATGCGGAAGAGTGTCGCCGCCAGGGCAGAAAAGAGAAGAGCAAACACACAAAGAAGAATAAGACATCTGTTTTTGAACAAAAGGGAAAAATCTTTTTTTAGCATAATCTCTCCAAGCTACAAAAAAATAGCGGCAGCCTTTGGCTGTCGCTATTATTATACGATGGAGTTTTCTGAAAAATGTTAGTTTTGGGAAAATGCGCGAAGAAGATTGGAGGTTTCTGTACCGCCATTCATATCGCCGTCTTCGCAAGCCCCCTCTGCCGCGAACAATTCAGCATCGGCGATGGCAAGGTTCAGGCTCCGATCTTCAACGCGCAACTCGGAAGCATTGTTTTGAGCGCCGGAAAGCTCGTTTTTCAGTTCACTGATGCGAGCACCGGAGAAGAGCAGGAACAAAAGCAGGAACGCGCACAGTACCAAAACGACCACCGTTCCGCCCGAAATGGAGGAAGAACGCACAGCAACCTGACGCTTTGCCTGACGGGTAGGCAGGGAATTGGCACGAGTCACATGGCACTCTGCCGCGTTCTTAGCCTGGTTCATGGTACGACGTGCTGGAGTTGCAAAAGGTGCATAACCGTCACGGATGGCTTCCTGTGCCTTCACCTCACCGATAGTGCGATCGCCCTGGTAGGAAAAACGGCGACGAAGCTTGATATATAAGGGATTGATTTCGGGCATGCTGCCGTTCAGTGCAATGGTCTGGGTCATGACGGTTCTCCTTTTTATATTTTCTCACAGACACGCAATTTTGCGCTTCTGGAGCGAGGATTCACGATCAATTCGTGCTCGCTTGGCAAAATCGGTTTTTTTGTCAGAATTTCAATTTTTGGTTTGTTTCCGCATACGCAGATGGGGAAATCCTTGGGACAGGTGCATCCGCTTGACAGGGAAGCGAAGCTTTGCTTAACGATGCGGTCTTCCAGTGAGTGGAAGGAGATCAAAGCAATTCTGCCGCCCTTTATCACACGTTTTTCAGCAGCGCGAATCATGGGCTCAATAGCATCCAGCTCGGAGTTGACCTCAATGCGGATGGCCTGAAATGTTCTTTTTGCAGGATGCGAACCGTTTTCTCGCGCTGCACGGGGAATGGCAGACTTGATAATCTCCACAAGCTCCTTCGTGGTCCTCACGGGGGCGTTTCGTCTGGCGGCTACGATTTTGGCGGCGATGCGCGGTGCAAACCGCTCCTCCCCGTACTCGAAGATGATGTGCCGTAGGGTAGCCTCGTCATAGGAGTTTATTACGGTGAAGGCATCCTTTTCCGCATCCGTGTCCATTCTCATGTCGAGCGGTGCATCGTGCTGATAAGAAAAGCCACGTTCGGGTGTGTCAAATTGATGGGAAGAGCATCCAAGGTCAGCCAGCACGCCGCCCAGATTCTCTATCTGCAATTCATCCAGCACCTCACCCAGGTCGGTGAAGTTGCGGTGAATAAAGGTTACTTTATCAAGGTAAGAAGCAAGTCGCTCCTTTGCGGCGGCAAGTGCGGCCTCATCGCGGTCAAAGCAGAGAAGACGGCCGTGCTTGCCAAGGCGCGTGGCGATCTCAAGGGAATGTCCGCCGCCACCCGTCGTGCAATCCACGTAGGTGAGATTCGGCTTGATCGAAAGAGAATCGATACATTCCGAAAGAAGCACCGAGGTATGCGCGAATTGTGTGTTGTTCATATTTGTATCTCGGATGTCCGGAGACCCTTAAAGGCCAAGTTGACGAAGCTGCTCCATAAGTGCTTCGGTGTCGATTGCATTTTCTTTTTCTTCCCAAAGCTTATCTGACCAGATCTGCAGGTGATCGCCAACGCCAATGATGACGGTGTTCTTATCAATGGAAGCATAGGAAAGCAATTCGGGGGGAAGAACCACGCGCCCCTGGGAATCGGGAGTTGCACTGATGGTCTTGGAATACAGGAACTGCTTGATGCTGCCAACCACAGAATCGGGCAGGGTGTTGAGCTTGTCCGTCAGCTTGTTCCATTCCGTCTCGGAATAGATTGCCAGACACTTCTCCATCTTTCTCGTGATATAAAAGGATTCGCCGAGCATGTCGCGGTATTTGGCGGGGATGAACAGACGGTTTTTGGCATCAATGGAATGTTTATATTCGCCAACGAACAACATACCGTGCTCTCCTTTCATGATTAGGGCAGAAGGGGAAATTTTCCCCACTTTCCACCACTTTGATATTATTATACCCCCTTCGAGCTTAAATTTCAAGGGTTTTTGCAAATTTTTTAAAAAAATACTGCACAAATTTTTGTGTCGCTTTTTGTATTTTTTGCACAAAAACACTATAAAAACATCTCAAAATTGACTACAAAAAGCGGCGGTGGGGGAAAAGTGGGGGAAAAAACGGCCTTTTTTTGGCCAACGTGGGGAATTTTCAAAAAGAAAAGGAAAAATTCACATCCATTCCTTTCTTTTTTGGGGGAGTTGTGCTATAATGTAGTCTAGAACTTAATATTCAAATAAGAGGACAGCCTATGGCATTCTGGAAAAAGATATTCAAAAATAAGAATCCCGGCAGTGCCGCCTACCGCCGTGACCGCGCACAGGAGCTACACGGTCAGGCGATCCGCTACGTTACCGAGCGTATGGGGGACGTGGATGAGATCGTGGGGCGCGGTGGGTGCCTTTCCGTTCGGAACGGAGAGTTTCTGCTTCTGACCTCGGGGGACATCCTTCTGCGTACCCGCGTAGAGGACTTGCAGGCAAGCTACCTCATGTCGGGGGACGGTGTGGTGTTGACCGCTCCCAATATCGAGGAAGGCGGTCGTGTCCGTTCCCTGATCGCCCATTTTGTGTATTACAGGAAGTGAAGTGTATGTCAAAAGCCACCCAACGCATTTGTCGCGTCCTCCGCATTCTGACAGGCAAAAAGAGGCCGCGTACCACCGCCATCCTTCTGGCGGGTGGGATCGGCAGCCGCATGGCACGAAGCGACAGAAAAACCAAGCAGATGCTGCTTCTTGGGGGTAAGCCCATTTTGGCACATACTGCCATTGCTTTCCAGGCCTGCTCCTATATCGACGATATCATCGTGGTCACGCGTGCGGACGAGCTTTCCGCCGTCACCGACATGATGGCGTCCTACGGCATCAAAAAATTTCGCCGTGCGGTCGTGGGGGGAGAAACGCGGCAGGAATCTGCCCTTCGCGGCTTTGAGGCGATCGATGACGCCAAATGCCGCTTTGTGGCTATTCACGATGTTGCAAGGTGTCTCATTCGACCGGAGCAGATTGCCACGGTGGTCGGGGTAGCCTACGGCACGGGTGCGGCGGCCGCTGCCTCCCGCGTGCATGATACCGTGAAGCGTGCCAATTCGCGCGGTGAGGTGATCGAGACTGTAGATCGTGAAGAGCTTTGGTATGCCCAGACTCCGCAGGTTTTTTCCGCAACACTCTACCGTGCCGCCGCTTATACCGCGTGGCAGGCAAAATTCATGGCAACTGATGACATGATGCTTTGCGAACGGATCGGTCAGACTGTCCGCCTTGTAGATTGCACGGACGAAAATTTCAAGATCACAACCGACATAGACCTTCTCCGTGCGGAGGCGGTCCTTCGGGCAAGGGAGGGGGCGACATGACAATGCGTATCGGACACGGCTACGATGTGCACCGCCTGGTCGAGGGTAGAGAGCTTGTTCTCGGCGGTGTTTCGATCCCCTATGAAAAGGGCCTTCTCGGACACTCGGATGCGGACGTGCTTCTGCACGCCGCCATGGATGCTGTCCTCGGCGCGCTCGGTGCGCGGGATATCGGCTACCATTTTCCCGATACCGATGAAAAATACCGCGGCATCAGCAGCCTGCGCCTACTTGATGAGGTAGTCGCTTATATGAAAAAAGAGGGCTACTCGCTCTGCAACCTAGATGTCACCGTGATTGCCCAGCGACCCAAGCTTGCCCCCTTTATCGAAAGTATGCGGCAGAATATCGCCGCCGCCTTTTCCTGCGAAGTCGGACGGATCAACATCAAGGGCACGACCGAGGAGAGGCTCGGCTTCACGGGGGCGGGTGAGGGAATTGCCGCCCACGCCGTCTGCCTTTTGAAAAAATAAAAATGCAGCGGTTTCCCGCTGCATCTTCGGTATTCTGTTTTACGGCGTACTCGTTCACGTCCCGGCTCTTATTCTCCTTGTCGTAAAACGGAATACGTATTTTCTACCCCACCCAATATAAGATATGGCATGCCCCCCGAACGGGGAACAACAGCCACTTGCGGCCATTCGGCGAAAACCGAAAAAATGACTGTGACGGCAGATAAAAGAGTAAAAAGATGTCAAGAAAGGACATAAGATCATGATAAAAATTTCTCCTTCCATTCTCTCCTGCGATTTTTCCCGCCTTGAGGAGGAGGCAAAGGCTGTGCTTGACGCAGGTGCAGAGTATTTGCACATGGACGTCATGGACGGCATGTTCGTGCCGAACATGAGCTTTGGCTTCCCGATCATTGCCTCGCTTCGTAACAAGACGGATGCCGTGTTTGACGTGCACCTGATGATCGAAAAGCCTGAACGGTATGTGGAACGCTTTATCAAAGCGGGTGCGGACATCATCACCATCCATACTGAGGCATGTGCCTGCGTGAAAGAGGTGTTGGAAACCATTCGTGCTGCCAGAAAGAAGGCTGCCGTTTGTGTCAACCCCAAGACCCCTATCGAATATACATATCCCTATCTTGACCTGTGTGACATGGTGCTCGTGATGACTGTGCAGGCAGGCTACGGCGGACAGGCACTGATCCCGTATACGCTGAATAAAGTGCGGCAGCTCAAGGAAGAGCGCGAAAGACGCGGCCTGTCCTTTGAAATTGAGGTAGACGGTGGTATCAATGAAGAAACTGCTGCCGCGGCTATCGAAGCAGGTGCGGACGTGATGGTCGCAGGCTCTGCCGTCTTCGGTAAAAAGGACTATAAGCAGGCGATCAACGTTTTGAAGAACGCTTAAAAATAACCACCAAAATACAGGAAAGGAGTGACCGCCATGAAGCTGATCATTGCCGAGAAACCGAGTCTTGCGCGCAATATTGCTGCCGCCCTTGGTGTCAGCTTGCGCCGCGACGGCTATCTCGAAGGCAAGGATTATATCGTCACGTGGGCATTCGGTCATCTCTTTTCTCTTGCGGATATCGAGGACTATCAGCCGGGCAGAGAAGACGGCAAATGGTCGATGGACAACATCCCTTGTTTCCCACAGGAATTTCGTTTCTCGCTCCGTCGTGGGGAAAACAAAGCCCCTGACGCAGGGGTAGAGAAGCAGTTCGCCACTATCCGCACCCTCTGTAACCGCCCAGACATCGAGGCTATTGTCAACGCGGGGGATGCCGATCGCGAGGGGGAGATCATCGTCCGCCTCTGCATCTCGCACGCCCTCGCCGCGGAAAAGCCTCTTTTGCGCCTCTGGCTTCCCGATCAGACCCCCGAAACCATTCGTGCCGCCGCGGCCGATCTGAAGCCGGAGGAGGAGTACGAAAGCCTGGCAAACGAGGGCTTTGCCCGTACCTACATCGACTGGCTCTACGGTGTCAACCTGACGCGCTATGCCACCTTGAAAACGGGTAGTCTGCTTCGCGTCGGCCGTGTGATTGTTCCCATCGTCAAGGCTATCTACGACCGCGACATGGCGATCAAAAACTTCACCCCCGAGATCTACTACACCATTGCCAGCCGCGCGGAAACGAATGGCGAGGTGGTGGAGCTCAACAGCAAGCTTCGTTTCTCGAAGGAGCAGCAGGCACGCGCCGTCAAGGCGGCGGAGTTTTACAATTCCGTCGGTGCCAAGGTCGTGTCCGTGAAAAACAAAAAAGACTCGCTTTCGCCCGGCAAGCTCTTTTCGCTGACCAAGCTGCAAAACCTACTTGGTAGAAAGCACAAAATGTCCATGCAGGAAAGTTTGGAGATCGTGCAACGTTTGTATGAAAAGGGCTACCTGACCTATCCCCGTACCAACTCGGAGTACCTGGCAACGGCCGAGAAGGGTAAGATGAAGGATATCCTTGCCAATATCGCCAAGCTCGGTTATCCCGTGGCACTGAAGGAAAGCAAAACCATCTTCGACGACAGCAAGATCGAATCTCACTCCGCCCTCACCCCTACTTATCACATCCCTGACAAAAAGCAGCTTGACGAAAAAGAGGCTCTCGTTTATTCGACGGTCTTTCGCCGCTTCGTGGCGGTCTTCTGCTCTGAGCCCTGCGTTTGTGTGAAATCCGAGATCAAGATCGCGGTGGACAAGTGGGAAGAATTTACACTTCGCGGCACGGTGATCCTTGAAAAGGGATGGATGAAATACGACGATGCCACCACCAAGGACAAGGTGCTTCCGAAGCTGGAAAAAGGGGACGAGGTCAACGTGGACTTCAAGCCCGTGGAAAAGGAAACCACGCCCCCGCGTCACTATACCATCGAAACGCTCAACAACTACCTCAAAAACCCCTTTAAGGAAGACAAGGCGGCCGCTACCGAAAATGCAAAGGGACAGGGGGAGGACACCCCCGAAAACGATGCCGAGGATTATCGCGCGATTTTTGAAGGACTTGAACTCGGTACCGAGGCCACACGAACGGGCATCATTGACAATGCCAGAAAAAGCAAATACATCCAGCTCGAAAAGGACGTCTACACCATCCTGCCGGGCGGTATTTTCCTCATCGAGTCGCTTTTGCGCTTGCACATCAGCATGGATAAATACAAAACTTCCGAGCTTGGTCAGGCATTAAAAAAAGTTTACCGACAGGAAATGACGGTCGGCGACAGTGTGGCTCTTGCAGAGCAGGAGATCCGCGCCGTCTTTGAACGTACCTCCGCCACAGCGGAAGCGGACGACGACATCGGCCTGTTCGGCGAGGAAGTCGGCACCTGCCCCTTGTGTGGTGGCACGGTACGCCGTACCACCTTCGGTTACGGTTGTTCAAACTACAAGGAAAACGGATGCCGCTTCTCGGTCAATATGACCATTTGCGGCCGCGTTATTACACCCGCTAGCGTGCGCCGTTTGCTCGCGGAAGGAATAACGCAAAAGATCACGGGCTTTGTTGGAAAAAGCGGCAAGGCGTTTGACGCCTCGTTGCGCTTGCAGGATGGCCGTGCAGTATTCGATTTTTCGTAACGCTTTTGTAAACAATCCGTCCGCCCTTTGACTTTTTCGCGGTACGGTGCTATACTTTTTTTGAAATATTTAGACAAGGAAGTGCTCTCATGACCAAAATTGATATCATCTCCGGCTTTCTCGGTGCCGGAAAGACCACTCTCATCAAAAAAATGATCGCCGAGGCATACGTCGGCGAAAAGCTGGTGCTCATCGAAAATGAGTTCGGCGAGATCGGTATTGACGGCGGATTCCTCCGCGACAGCGGTATCCAGATCAACGAAATGAACTCCGGTTGCATCTGTTGCAGTCTGGTCGGCGACTTCAGCCGCGCGCTTGCTGAAGTACTGGAAACCTACCACCCCGACCGCGTTCTGATCGAGCCATCGGGTGTGGGCAAACTCAGCGACGTGATCCGTGCCGCCGAGGGCGTAGAAGCTGGGGATGCCGCACTGTCTTCCTTTGTGACCGTCGTGGATGCGAAAAAATGCAAAATGTACCTCAAAAACTTCGGAGAATTTTTCTGCGACCAGGTCGAGCATGCAGGTACGATCGTACTCAGCCATACCGACGGTATGAGCGATGAAAAACTTGCTGCCTGCGTGGCCTTGCTTCGTGAGCATAACGCAATGGCCACCATCGTGACCACTCCTTGGGGCGAGATCGACGGCAAGCAGATCCTTGCCGCCATTGAGAAAACCGATTCGCTGGCAGTGGAGCTTGACCGCTTGCACAAAGAGGTCGAGCATCATCACCATGACCACCATCATGATGAAGAATGTGGCTGTCATGACCACCACGATCATGATCACCATCATCACGATCATGACGATGACCATGACCATCATGAGCATGAAGAGCATTGTACCTGCGGTTGCCATGACCATGACCATGATCATGACCACCACCATTATGATCATGAGCACGAGCATCATCATGACCATGATTATCACCATCAAGAGCGCGACGAGCACTGCACCTGCGGCTGTCACGATCACGACCACCACCACCATCACCATGCCGACGAGGTGTTTTCCAGCTTTGGCACGGAAACCGCGCGTCGTTATAGCGCCGCCGCTATCAAGGAAGCTCTCGAGGCGTTTGCAAACGGCACGGAATACGGCATGATTCTGCGCGCCAAGGGCATTGTGGCAGGGGAGGACGGACAGTGGATCCACTTTGATTATGTTCCGGGTGAGCCCGATGTACGAAGCGGCTCGGCCGACGTGACGGGGCGCATCTGTGTTATTGGCGCTGAGCTGGATAAAGAAAAGATCGCACACCTGTTTGGCGTGTAAGGAGTAAAAATGGACGTAGCGGTATACTTATTTACGGGCTTTCTTGAGGCAGGGAAGACTACCCTTATTCAGGAAACGCTTGAGGATGAGAGTTTCAATTCGGGTGAGCCCACGCTCGTGCTTTCCTGCGAAGAGGGCATCGAGGAATTGGACTTTTCTTCCTTTGCAAAAAGCAACGTTTTCTTTGAATCCATCGATACCATCTCGCGTTTGAACCCCGACAAGCTCTTCGCTTTGCAGAGAAAATACAAAGCAGATCGCATTTTGGTCGAATATAACGGTATGTGGATGAACGAGGATTTTTATCGCGCCATGCCGGACAATTGGTTCATCTATCAGGAGATCATGCTGGCGGACGCGAACACCTTTGTCAACTACAACACCAACATGCGGTCCCTCACGGTCAGCAAAATGACGAATGCGGAGATGATCGTTTTCAACCGCTTTGATGCCAATACCGTCGACCGCATGGAGCTACACAAGATCGTGCGCGGCATTAGTCGCCGTGCAAACATTGCCTATGAATATGAGGATCACGAGATCAAATACGACGATATCGAGGATCCGCTGCCCTTCGACCTGGAGGCTCCCGTCGTGGAGATCGCCAATCGCGACTATGCGATCTGGTACCGCGATATGTCGGAGGATATGGAAAAATATAAGGGAAAGACCATCCGCCTGACGGGCATGGTCGCGCGTGACCCCAAGCTCACGTCCGATGCTTTTGTAATCGGGCGGCACGTGATGACCTGCTGTGCGGACGATATTACCTTCTGTGGCCTGATCTGCACGCAAAAAGGGAAGTGTGACCTGCAAAGCAAGGACTGGGTTACCGTAACCGCCAAGATGGACGTAGCGTTCCATAAGCTCTACGGCTCCAGGGGGCCGATTTTTAAGGTAGAATCCTGCACAGCCGCCGAGCCCCTCTCTCGTGAGGAGCAGGTAGCATCCTTCTATTAAGGAGAGGTTCATGACTGATAATTATTTTGAATATGCGGTGGATGCAAAGCCGAGCGGAAAAAATCTTTTGTTTCGGATTCTTTTGATTATCAGCTACGCTTTGTTTGCTGCCTTGTTTTTTGTCGTGTTTTATGCTATTCATATTCCGCATCTGATCGCACTTCTCCCGTTCTCGCTTGTGATCTTCGTCATGATCACCTGGCGATACGTTTCCTGCACCTACGAATATATCATTGCCGTCGGGGAGATATCCTTCGCAAGGATCTATTCTAATAAGCTTCGCAAGGAGATTTTGCGCCTCCATATCCGCGACCTTCGATGCGTGATGCCGGAAGAGCCCAACACCAACATGGGCCGCTATGCAAGGGTCTACGATTTCCGCAGTGCTCCTACCACCCCCGACTCCTATTGTCTTGTGTTTGTCGATGGGAGAGAAAAGGAGTGTCTTGTGTATTTCGAGGCAACGAATAAGGCACTGAAACTCCTCTCCATGTATAATCCGTCCGCAGTTTCCACTCACAAGAAAACTCGATATTAGCAAGAAAAAATGCGGCAGGTACAACCTGCCGCATTTTTTAATTATCAAATTTTGTTTCCACCAGTTTCTTCGCACATGCGGGTGAGTATCGCCAATAAGACAGATGA
Organism: Clostridia bacterium; assembly: GCA_017464805.1. Classification (GTDB taxonomy): domain Bacteria; phylum Bacillota; class Clostridia; order Oscillospirales; family CAG-272; genus UBA1740. Next base: position 159,593 of record JAFTYE010000016.1, read on the forward strand.
GCCGTGCTTTTAGGGTCGATGAAATAGTGCAGGGGGATCTTCTCGCCGCCACCTGCGTGCGTGTCGATGATGACCAGCTTTACCTTCATTTTTTCAGGTAAGATGTTTTTGATGTACACGGCGGCATGGCTACCCACTTCGATCCCGTCCTTGCGCTCTGCAAGCCCCGCGAGATTTGGTGCCAGCTCGATAAAAATGCCGTAGCTTTCGATGCTCCGTACCACGCCCGCTACCGTCTGCCCGACGGAAAACAGGGCGGCGTTTTCCTCCCACGTGCCGAGTAGCTCCCGTTGTGTTACGTAAATTCTTCCCGTTCCGTCAATACTCTTAACGGCAACGAAGATACGATCTCCCGGGGAAAAACGGTCGCGCGGGTGTGCGATGCGGGAGACCGAGATTGCGTCGATCGAAAGCAGGGAAATGATGCCGCATCCCACGTCCACAAATGCTCCGAACGGCTCCAGGTGGGTCACCTTTGCCGCCAAAACATCCCCCGGAGCTAGGGTGTCGATAAAGGCATAGCGACATTCCGCCTGTGCCGCCTTGCGGGAGAGAATGGCACATATATTGCCCCGTTCATCACGGCGAAACCCGACTACCTTGAAGCAGGTGGGCTTGCCTACCCGCGTTAGGATGGCAATGTCCTTTGTTTCCTCTCCGCCTTCATTGTGCTGGACTTCCGTGCGCGGCATGATTCCGTGTACGCCGAACAGATCGAAATGCAGCGTAAAATCCCCGTCACACAAAAGGGCGGTGGATTCGAGGATCTTGCCTTTTTCCTGCGCCCTTTCCAGCCCTGCAAGCGAAGAAAGAAATTCGTGGTTTTCGGTACCGGCGATCCGATACCCCTCCGGCTTGTATGTCATCTCTTTTTTTCCTCGTTTTCCTCGTATTCTTGATAATTTACTATATGAGGATTTGGAGAAAAGTATGAACGGAATTGCAGATCGCCCGAAAGAAAAGAGGCACGCTATAGCGTGCCTCTTTTCTTATAGATCGGCTAGCGTAAAGGCTGCCTCGACGTTAGTCTCACCGTCCTCACGCAGGGTGCGAAATACGTGCAGTCCATCGTTCGCGTAGGCATGGAAAACCGAAAGCGTCATGCCAATCGGAGCCTCATGGAAGTAGTTGATCGAAAGGCGGGACACGTACACGCCGTGCAGGTCGAGAAAGCCGGAAAGCATATCCGCATAAACCGTGTTGTTCATGTGCTGATTGCGGTCGGTGTCGACGTAGCGAACGGTATGCTTGCCAACCTCCGAAAGACGCGCGGCATCCACGCGTACGCGGTCCGGCATGCCAAAGGCGGAGAGCGGCTCGTCATCAAAATTCGGGCGGTAGGCATCCACGCGCAGAGGGTGCTTGTCCTCCAATCCGAGCAAAGCCCAGACACTGCATGCCTCGCAGATTACCTCGCCCCCGCGAAGCAAACGATGACATCGCAGGAAGCTGAAGCCGCGGCTGGGGGCCGACCAGGTTTCTGCGGTTAATGTTTCATAAGCCCGAATAGGGGAGGATAGAGCCATGCCCAGACGACTGAGCACAAAAAACTGACCTTGTTCTCGCATTTCTGCGTCACTCGGTCCGTATGTTTCCAGTTGTAAATTGGCTGCCTCCTGCAAATAGGTAATCACCGCCCCTGGGCGGACGATGCCGTTATAATCGCAGGAGTGGGAATTGACCTTGAAGGTTTCACGAAAGATCATAGGGATACCTCTTTTCTTGATATCTCTCTTATTATAAAACAAAAAAAGCGATTATGCAATCGCTTTTTTGTAAAATTTGTTATTCGGTCGATACATCGGCACGCGCGTACACGCGCGGCGGTTGTGTTGCCTCGGGGGTGTTGTTTAGTCCGAAACTGACGGAAATAGCATTGTTTACCTTCTGCATCAGCTCCTCGTCAAGGTGTCCCATCTTTTCGCGCAAGCGACGCTTGTCAAGTGTGCGGATCTGTTCTAACAGAATGACTGAATCCTTGGTCAGACCCACGCGGCTGGCAAAGACGTCGATGTGCGTTGGCAGCTTGGCTTTTCCGAGCTTGCTGGTGATGGCGGCGGCAATGACCGTGGGGCTGTATCGGTTACCCACGTCGTTTTGTACGATCAGAACGGGACGAAGCCCCCCTTGTTCGCTTCCGACGACCGGACTGAGGTCAGCATAAAAAATATCTCCTCGCCTTATGTTCATGGCATCATTCCCACTATATGGGGTCCTTTCAGAAGATTTCTTTTCGCTTTTATTGTTGCCGCAAACAAGAGCGTTTTAATCAGGGAAGTGCTGGAAAAAGAAAAACCTTTTCCCATATCAGTATATGCGAAGGATATTCAAACGGACAGGGAAAGAAAAAGACCGATCCGCGTGTGCGTGATCGGCCTTTCCCTCTGCGGTCTTGCCTGGGCGGTATCGTTAATGTCGCTCTGCGACGGCAGTATCCTCTTCGGGTCGGAACAGAAGAGAAATGCACCAAATACCTGCCAGCGCGACCAGCGTGTAGATGATTCTTGCCATAAGGGCGGTCTGGCCGCCGCTGATCCAAGCCACGATGTCGAAAGAAAACAGACCGATGCTGCCCCAGTTTAACGCGCCGACGATCGTCAGGATCAAGGCGATCTTGTCAATGATCATGGTTACGCTACCTCTTTCTTTTTTGCGCGGTGATCCGCGTGATCCTTATTATGTACCAACACCGCGTCCTTGATACTCGTATCACATTTCCGGATAAAAATTTCTTGCCTCAAAATTTTCCTTTAGTCTGGCAAGTGCCCTTTTTTCAATACGGCTTACATAAGAGCGCGAGATTCCCAGCACCTTTGCTACCTCGCGCTGGGCCAGTGGTCGCTTGCCCGTTAACCCGTAGCGCATGACAAGGATCTGTTGCTCCCGTTCTGAAAGAATATCGCGGATCAAGCGGTAGGCGTATTGCGTGTGTAGCTTGATGTCCAGATCGTCCGCGATTGTGTCCTCGCAGCTGATGATGTCGATGTAGGTCAGTGGATTGCCCTCGCGGTCTATGTCGATGGTCTCGTTGATCGACACCTCACAGGACAGCTTCTTTTGCGAGCGGAAAAACATGAGAATTTCGTTTTGAATGCACTTCGCTGCATAGGTGGCAAATCGCGCGCCGTTCTCGATGTTAAAGGAATCGATCGCCTTGATCAGTCCCAGGCTGCCGATGGAGATGAGATCATCGGGTGAACGATAGGATGTGTAGTATTTTCGCACGATATGCGCCACCAGTCGTAAGTTGTGCTCGATCAACCTCGTTCGCGCGACGCGGTCGCCTTCCTTCATTTTGAAAAACAGTGCTTTTTCCTCTTCGGCGGGCAAGGGTGGCGGAAAGCTTTGGTTTTCCCCGATGCCAAGCAGCATACAAAAAAAGTTCATGATGATGGAGGATAAATTGGCAAACATAACGGGCAATCTCCTTAAAAAAGAAATCCGCAATCATGCGGCATTACTACATGATATGCGGATTGTGCTTGTATTTTTGCCTAAAATCATTTGGATCTTGTGATTCGAATAAAATAGGAGGACGGGTGCTTGTTTACAAATACCCGAAAACCGAAGCCGCGGAATATCACGCGATCCAGTTGTGTCAGTTGGGCACTGACGTTCTTGTGAGACCGCGCGCGTCCCGGAAGAAAGCCCACATCAAGGAGCTCATCGACGGGTACGGCGCGCGGTGCCGCAAGCGTCAGATACCGTACCAGCATCCACTGGGTATGGGATGGTAGAAACGGCTCACCGAGCACATAAATAAAGGAAGAGCGACGATCCGTGCGGACACAGTCACTGATACGGGAGAGGGGCGAGCGATTACCCTTGTCCTCGTAAAGCGTGTAGAGCTCACCAATGATCTTCGGGACGGTTGTTTTTTCGTCAAAGAGAATGTCGCAGGCATTTTGCAGATGATAGTAGTTCAGCGATGACTGCCGATAGATCATGGCTACGGGCAGAAGCGGATATTTCTTTCGCAAAAGCGCACAGAACCCGATGGGATCCTCCAGCAGATTGGGATGGGGAAGAAGAATGGCATGTGCGGGAAAGTCGGGGACGCGATCTGCCTCCTCCTGCGCAAGAAAAACAGAATGCATGCGATTCCGGTAGAGCCTTTGTCGATAGGATAGGGCGGTCTCGCGGTCGCGGTCAAAGATGATAAACATACGGGTCCTTTCTGTGTTGATAAAAATAGTATATCACAATTTTGCAATCTTGACAAGAGTCGGATTTTTTGTTATAATATCAACTGAAAAATTCCACAGGGGGTCTCTATGAAGACTGTACTGATCACGGGCGGATCCCGCGGCATCGGTGCGGAGATGGTGCGCCGTTATGCGCAAAATGGCTATCGTGTCGCCTTTGTTTATCGTCAGTCTGTCGAGGTGGCTGAAAACCTCTCGCGTGAAACGGGTGCGCTCGCCATTTGTGCCGACGTGTCAAAGGAAGTGGACGTGTGCCGTGCAGTCAGCGAGGCAAGGGAAAACCTCGGCGGGATTGATGTGCTTGTCAATAATGCTGCCGTGTCTGCTTTCTCGCTGTTTACCGATATCACGACCAATGAATGGAATCGTCTGATCTCTGTTAATCTGAATGGTGCTTTTTACTTCTGCCGCGAAATATTGCCTGAAATGATTGCTCGCAAGTCGGGTAGGATCATCAATATCTCTTCTATGTGGGGGCAGGTCGGTGCATCCTGTGAGGTGCATTATTCGGTCACCAAGGCGGCTCTGATCGGTTTGACCAAGTCGCTTGCCAAGGAGGTCGGCCCGAGTGGCGTGACTGTCAATTGCATAGCCCCGGGCTTGATCGAAACGGATATGAACGCCTCGCTTGACGGCGACGCACTCGCCTCTCTGTGTGAAGAAACTCCTCTTGGCCGTATAGGTCAGCCGTCTGACGTGGCGGCATGCGCCCTGTTTCTTTCGGGCGAGGGCGGTGACTTTATCACGGGTCAGGTCATCGGTGTCAACGGCGGCTTCGTGATTTGAAAATACTTTTTGAATTTTCTGCTTTCCTATTGCAAAATATCAGATTATCTGTTAAAATATATACATTATACGTTACCGTGTGCCTGACAAGGCCATACTGGCCGGGGAAGTAGCGGGTCCTTGTACCTGAAATCCGCTGTAGCAGGGGTGATTTCCGTTTTTGAGGATGTCTCTCGGCTTGTCTGTGCCGCACGCGACTGTGTTGAAGGATGGGTCTTGCGCAATTCGATGCCGCGAACCATGTCAGGTGGGGAACCAAGCAGCATTAAACGGATGTTCGGATGTGCCGCAGGGGTGCCTGTTCGGAGCAGTTTCGGCGGAGAACGGGGCTCGGAGATGATTCGATCTTACGGAGTATGGTCTTATCAGGCATACGGTAATGCATTGATCAATAAACCGACAATGCGGGGAACGCAACGATAAACATCGCCTGCGGCTCCGCTTTTGTTTTAAGTGATGTGAGGTGAGTGCATGTATCGCGCGCTGTATCGGAAATACCGTCCCCGTGATTTTGATGACGTATGCGGTCAGAAGCAAGTCACGGACATTCTCCAGTATGAGGTAGCAGAGGGGAAGACCTCTCATGCCTATCTGTTCTGTGGCTCGCGCGGGACGGGCAAGACCTCTTGTGCCAAGATCCTTGCCAAGGCGGTCAACTGCGAGAATCCGAAAAACGGTAATCCCTGTAATGAATGCGCTGCCTGCCGCGCCATCGACGCAGGCATCGCCACCGACGTTATTGAAATGGACGCCGCATCCAATACAGGCGTGGATAACGTCCGCGGTATTAAGGACGAGATCGTTTTTACTCCCGCAGAGCTTCGCTATCGCGTGTACATCATCGACGAGGTACACATGATGACGGGGAACGCCTTTAATGCGCTACTCAAAACGCTGGAGGAGCCGCCCTCACATGTGATCTTCATCCTCGCCACCACCGAACTTCAAAAGCTGCCCACCACCATCGTATCCCGTTGCCAGCGGTTTGATTTCCGCCGCATCTCCACGGCGGTGCTCGTTTCTCGGCTTGAAAAGATTGCCGCGGCCGAGGGCATCTCTCTTGATCCCGAGGGCGCGCGCCTCATCGCGCGTATGGCCATGGGCGGTATGCGGGATGCCATCAGCCTCTTGGAGCTGTGTGCAGGCTCTAATCAGATCATAGATGCCGCGCTCGTTTCCAAGATCCTCGGTGCGGGGAATCGTGCCGCCGTGGAGGAGCTTGTCGGTGCCGTTTTGGATCGTGACTATGCCACCATTTATGACCGCGTGGCACAGGAGGTCATGTCCTCACGCGATCTGACGGTGTTCTTTCGAGATCTTCTGGACTATTATCGCGACCTTTTGGTTGCCAAAACGACTGGCAATGCAAAGGACTACCTTGATCTTACTGATGACGAGGCAACCCGCCTTTATGCCTTTGCCGAACGCTTCACCATCAGCATGCTCCTCTATCATGCTGAGCTGCTGGAGGCCGCACAGACCGAAATGACGCGCGTTGATTCTTCTCGTCGTACCGTTGTGGAACTGACCTTGACGCGTATGTGTGAGCCGAAGCTCTCCTTCACAAAAGAAAGCCTGCTTGCCCGCCTCGAGACTCTCGAGGGTGAGCTTGAGAGGCTAAAATATTCTGGAAATATCAAGGCAGAACCGATTCCTATGCCAAAAACCGAAAAAATCGCCCCTATCAAAGAGGATCCGAAAACACCTGCCCCAAAGATCGAAACACCCATGCCCACCGTGCCCCCGAAAATCGAGGCAAAGCAAGACGGCAGGCCTGTGTATCTGCGCCTGCCCTCATGGAGCGAGGTAGTGGATAAGGTCACGCGGGAGCGTCCAAGCTTGAACGGATTCCTCGGCGTGGCAAAAGCTTACCGTACCGAGGATAGGAGCGCGTATCTAATCTGCACGGACAGCGATTTTTCTGCCAAGATGCTCTCTCGCCCCGAAACCGAAGCTGCTCTAAAGCTGGCGATTGCGGGAGAAGAAGGGCGCGATATTTCCACCGCGCAGTTTTCCATCTTAGGAAATAAAGCAAACGAAGCCTATACCTTGGTAGACGAGATCGCCAAGGCACTTGAATGATAAGAAAGACAGGAGAAAAACCATGAAAGTCAGAATTCCTCAAAATAGCATGGGCGGCGCGGGCAATATGGCCAGCATGCTCAAGCAGGCACAGCAGATGCAGCAGGATATGGCGGCAAAGCAGGAGGAGCTGGAGGCCGCCGAATATGAGGTTTCCGCAGGTGGCGGTATGGTTACCGTCCGCATCAACGGCAAAAAGGAGCTTCTTTCCTTGGATGTTAAGGAAGACATCGTCGATCCCGATGATATCGAAACCATGACCGACATCATCATGGCGGCGGTCAACGAGGCCATCCGTAAGGTCGAGGATACTGCATCCGAGGAGCTTGGCAAGATCACGGGCCAGATGGGCATGCCCGGGATGCCGGGATTGTTCTGATATGGCGGATTTTGTTGCCCCGCTTCAAAATCTGGTAGATCGCTTTCGCGCTCTGCCGGGTATCGGCGGCAAGACCGCCGTTCGCCTCGCTTTTGCCGTGATGGAATCTTCGGAAGAGGAGGCGGCAGCCTTTGCGGATGCTATTTTGCGCGCCAAGCAGGACATCCACCTGTGCTCTGCGTGCTGTAATATTTCCACAAGCGAGCTTTGTCACGTATGCGCGGATGACGGACGTGATCACTCGATCATCTGCGTGGTGGAGGATGCCAAGGCTGTTCTTGCCCTGGAGCGCGTTCATGAATACCGAGGCCTCTACCACGTCCTCGGCGGCGCACTTTCACCCATGAACGGCATCGGCCCCGAGCAACTACATATCCGCGAGCTGCTTGCTCGCCTCGGTGACGATACCGTAAAGGAGATTATCGTGGCCACCAACCCAACCGTGGAGGGGGAAGCGACCGCCATGTACCTTTCCAAGATCTTAAGGCCCCTTGGGCTGACGATCAGCCGCCTTGCCTACGGTATCCCCGTTGGCGGCGATCTGGAATACGCAGATGAGGTCACCCTCCACCGCGCTATTGAAGGCCGCAGACCTCTGTAAATTGAGAAAAAGAAAAAGCGAAGGAATCTTCGCTTTTTCTTTTTTAACAAAAAAATTCTTCCCCCTGTTTTCTACATAATCCGTCCTGCCCCCTCTGTTATAATGCCCCTGTACCACACGAAAGGGAGGGGAAATACATGCACTCGGTCGTATATGGGGACATTCTGTTTCTCTTGGATACCAGCGTGGATTTTCTTATCCTGTTGCTTGTCGGATGTTTTCTGCATCTGCGCCGCCGTGTACTTCGTTTGCTGGCCGCCGCTGCACTCGGCGGAATCTATTCCGTCCTGTCCTTGCTCCCTAATTGGCATATTGCGTTTTCCTTGACGGTCAACGTCGGGGTGGCGGTATTGATCTGTCTTGTTGCCTACGCTCCGCTTGGAAAATGGGATTTTTGCAAGCTCGTGCTTTCCTTTTATGCTATCTCCGTTTTACTTGGCGGCGCGATCGGGGCTCTATATTCTGCCCTTGTCGACTTCTTCGGAACGGCAGGGCTTGGCAGTGTGACCGGCAACGCCACTCGCGCCCGTTATTTTCTGATATACGCCGCCGTCAGCGGAATTTTGATCTTCTCGGTCGGTCGTATCCTGTCCCGCCGATCGAGCGTGCAACGCGTGACTGTCGAGATTGAGGAAGCGGGGAAAAAAATGTCGGTGGAGGGGATCGTGGATAGCGGTAATCTGTTGCGCGATCCGGTTTCGGGAAAGCCCGTGATCCTTGTGCGTCGCGCGCACATGGAGCGCATCCTTCCTTTCGGTGTTTGTGACGCCTTTTCCAAAAACAGGCAAGACAAAGGAACGCGCGCTCTGTCGGATAGAGCCAAGCGAAAAATGCGTGTGGTGCTGGCAAACGGCATTGGTGGCGGAAGTGTTCTTGTTGGATATCTGCCGGATAATATATCGCTGTTTTTGGACGAAAAGCAAAAAACAAAAAAGGCCGTGGATGCCCTTGTTGCTATTTGTGACGGGGTGGATGAGGATTTTGCCGGGTGCGGCGCGATCGTGCCGTCGGTGCTTTGGAGGTAGGAGATGAGGAGCTTTATTGCATGGTGGCGGCGCGCATGGCAGGCCGTGTGTGCGGTCTTTTCGCGTCGCTCGTGGGGGCAGATCTATTATATCAACGGCCCCGATATTCTGCCCGCCCCCCTTGACAAGGAAGAGGAGGAGGCGATCATCGCCGCCGCCGCGACCGACGAAAGCAAGCGTGCCATCCTCATCGAGCACAATCTGCGCCTCGTCGTCTATATCGCGAAAAAATTCGAAAGCACGGGCATCGGCATCGAGGATCTGATCTCCATCGGCACGATGGGGCTGATGAAGGCAATCGGCACCTTCCGTGCGGATAAAAATATCAAGCTCGCGACGTATGCCTCGCGATGTATTGAAAATGAGATCTTGATGTACATACGCAAAACAGGCGCGCAGAGAAGGGAAATCTCCTTCGACGAGCCTCTGAACGTCGATTGGGACGGAAACGAACTTCTCCTCTCGGATATCCTTGGCAGCGATGCGGACGCGGTCTGCCGCGATATCGAGGAGATGGAGGAGCGGCGCATGGTCCGCGCGACCGTCGCGAGGCTCGGCGCGCGTGAGCGTGAGATCATCGAGATGCGCTACGGCCTGCGTGGCGGACGGGAATTAACACAAAAAGAGGTAGCCGACGCACTCGGCATCTCGCAATCTTATATTTCTCGCCTCGAAAAAAAGATCATCGCCGACCTTAAACAGGAAATTATGCAAAAAATTTAACTTTTTTTCAAAAATCCCTTGCAATTTCAAAGCAGTCCTGCTATAATAGGGTGTACTGCGTTTAAGCATGGCAAAAACTATGTGAATGAGGTGAAAGAAGTGAAAGCAGGAATTCATCCGGATTACAAGGAAGCAACCATCAAGTGCGCTTGCGGTGCCTCCGTTGTGACGCGTTCCGTTGTCGGGGATGTCAATGTGGAAATTTGCTCCAAGTGCCATCCTTTCTATACCGGAAAGCAGAAGCTGGTGGATGCAGGCGGACGTGTTGATAAGTTCAAGAAGCGTCTTGCTATGACCAACAAATAAGATTGGTGACACGAAAAAGAGGATGCTCCGCGTCCTCTTTTTCTTCTTCTAAAGAGCATTTTGGGGGTGAAATTATGTCCGACAACCAAGTTTGCGGCCGCGCGGCGCTCGTCGCGATCGCAGAGGATACGGCATCCGTTGCCGCTTGTGAGCGTAGCCTCGACGAGCTTTGCCGACTGCTGGAAACCGCGGGCGGAGAGGCGGTCGTGCGCCTCATTCAAGTAAAAGCCGCCTATAATCCGCGCACCTGTATCGGTAGCGGCAAGGTAGAAGAGCTGCGCGAGCTGTGCGAGAACAACGACCTCGATATGGTGGTCTTTGACTTTGAGCTATCCCCATCGCAGATCCGCAATTTGGAAGAGGATCTCGGCGGCATCCGCGTCATTGACCGCAGTATGCTGATCCTCGATATCTTCGCCTTGCACGCCACAACGGGCGAGGGCAAGCTGCAAGTCGAGCTTGCCCAGCTCAAATATACCGCTCCCAGACTGATGGGACGCGGCAAGGAGCTTTCCCGTCTTGGCGGTACGATCGGCACGCGCGGTCCGGGTGAAAGCCAGCTTGAAACCGACCGCCGCCATATCAAACGCCGCATCGATGCCCTCGAAGCTCAGCTTGATGAAATGAAGGGCACGCGCGCCACCATGCGCGCCGCGCGCGACCGCAGCGGCATCCCGAAGGTCGCCATCGTCGGCTATACCAACGCAGGCAAATCCACCCTGCTCAACTATTTGACCGACGCAGGCGTGCTTTCCGAGGACAAGCTGTTTGCCACCCTCGACCCCACCACGAGAAGACTGGATCTTCCCGATAACGTCAGTATGCTGCTCACCGACACCGTCGGCTTTATCCGCAAGCTGCCGCACCACCTCATCAAAGCCTTTCACTCCACCTTGGAGGAAGCTGCGTATGCCGATATCCTCATGGTGCTGATCGATGCCACCGACCCCGAAGGGGAAGAGCATCTCGCCGTCACCGAGGAGCTGCTATCCGACCTCGGCGCGGCAGGCAAGCCCGTCCTCTACGTGTTCAATAAATGCGATGCCGCCGTGGATCTGCCGAATGCCGCCGCGATGGGCGACGCGGCAGTATTCGTGTCCGCCAAAACAGGCATGGGCATCGACCGCCTGCTCGCGCGCCTCGTTGAAATGATCCAAAACGGCAAAAAGAAGGTGCAGCTCTGCTTCCCGTACAGTGACCAAGGGCGACTCTCCGCCGTCTACGGCGTAGGGAACGTCGAGGACGTGTCCTATACCGATGAGGGGGTGCTTGTCGAGGTTGTGCTTGACCGCGCAGGCATCGGGCAGTTCCGTAAGTACCTGACAGACCCCACCGAATACAAAACAAGTGAGGATGAAGATGGCTGAGGATATGCGCTATACAACCGTGCGCCGTGAAGCGCACGCCAGCTTTGAGGAAAAGAAATCCGAGTTCATCGGACACGTCGCGCCCGTATCCACCGAAGCTGAGGCTCTTGCCTTTCTGTCGGGTATCCGCGCGCAGTATCCCGATGCCACGCATAACGTCTACGCCTACGTCCTGCGCGAAAACAACACCGCGCGGTACAGCGACGACCGTGAGCCGCAGGGAACGGCAGGCATGCCCGTACTTGACGTGCTCCGCAAGTCGGAAATTCAGGACGTGATCGTGGTGGTCACGCGCTATTTCGGCGGAACGCTGCTCGGCACGGGCGGACTGGTCCGCGCCTATACCCAAGCGGCAAAAATGGCACTCGATGAGGGTGAGATCGTCGTGCGCGCACGCCTCGCGATGCTCTCGGTCGAATGCTCCTATACCGACTACCAAAAGCTCCTGCCCACGCTGAATACCCCTGATATCCGTATAGAAAACACCGACTTCGCCGATCGCGTTACCGTCCACCTCGCCACCCTCGCGGAAGAGGCAGACGGACTTCGCCACCGCCTCACCGAGCTCTCGGGCGGCCGTGTCATCTTCGGAGATGAAGGCGAGAGGTTTGATTATCTCTAAAGAGGATCCCCCCGCGCGACGCGCGGGAGATTTTCGTTGCAATCTGTGTGCTTGTATGTTATAATACTATCAGGATCGCGAAATTGCCGAAAGGAGCAGGCTGTGAAAAGAATTGCAAAATATTATCGACTCCTGAACGGCGATCTGTTGTTTTTGTCGGTCATGATACCACAGATGATCTGGTTTTTCATGACCTTTTCTAATCTCGACCTGTATTACGAGGGTACGTCTTACACAACTTGGCCGAATCAGGCTTGCGTTATCACGATGGCCTTCTGCTTCTTCTCTCTTGTAAGGCATACTACGATTTTCAATAATTTATTAAGGGAAGAATATGTAAGGAAAAGGCCCGTTGCATTCAAGGGGAGGCTACTCTTTCTTTTCGGTAATAAGCCGTTTTGGATCAAAGCGGTAATCTTCTTTTTGATCTATTGCCTGTTTCCGTTGGATTGGACGTTCAAATCTCTTGCCGATCTGGTAAAGGATCGCATGATGTCGGCGAAGGGCATTTTGTGTGCCATGGCTCTGTTGATCGCTGTCTTGGCGCATTTGTCGGCATATCGCTATTGGTCTTATCATCCGCAAAAGGAGAAATACACCAAAAAGCTCTACGACAGAAATGGCGCACTCATATCCGGCATGTACGTTCTGGTGGCTTATATCTTGGCCATTGTTGTTTCAAATATCATCAACCTATGGCCTGTTGTCAAAGAGATTTTGGCGGTCGAGGTAATTGTGTGTATCGTCATTTTGCTCCTGATCCCGCTAGTATACCGATGCGCGCGTGCGTGGCGAAAGCGGCGCAATCTTTTGAAGAAACTGAAAAAGATTACAGTTGAAAAGAGAATTGCTCTCCCAAAAATAAAAGCTCCCTATTCTTCTGTGCTTTTCATCAAGGGGGAAGAAAACTTTCGTCTGACCATAGGAGAGCGACAGTATTCCTGCAAGCTGGTAGGGGGACTAAACAAAGGTGTAGCACTGATTATCCGCGAGGATGGTACACTTTCCTTTTTGCATAGACTTCGCACTCGTGCCGGCACCCTTTTTCAGTATGAGGTGCAGCACCGCTGTGTGTATCGATCAGATTGCCCAAAAATCCTTATTGTGAATCCTACGCCGAAGAAACTGTATACCGTGAAGGATGGTGTCATGATAGAGATTGATAACGGCTTTTCGGTCGGGGAATATAAGGTTTTTACCGCCTCGGGATTCTTATCGGCGATTGAAATGGATACCTTGCACAGATAATTTTGTCAATCCCCCGCGCTTGCGCGGGGGATTTTTTGTCGGTGCCCAAGGGTCACTTCGTCGATTTTTAATTTTTTACGCGATTTTTGCGAATAAAAAAGTTTTTTGACTGAAACCGTAGTATATTATATTTAGAGGTGACACGAACAGGAGGCGCACATGGAAAGAATTTGTGATATATTTTTGCAAAGGGAAGAGCAATTTTTGTCCCCCTATGCCTTTTTGACCAAAAACACCAAAGGGCGGTTGACTCCCGTTGCGCCGAGCGATAGCCGCACGGAGTTTCAGCGCGACCGTGACAGGATCCTGCACTGTAAATCCTTCCGCCGCTTGATGCACAAAACACAGGTCTTTTTCTCCCCGACGGATGAGCACTACCGAACCCGCATGACCCACACGCTGGAAGTCACGCAGGTGGCGCGAATCATCGCGCGCGCCCTGCGCCTCAACGAGGATCTTTGCGAGGCTGCCGCGCTCGGTCACGATCTGGGGCACACCCCCTTCGGTCATGCGGGCGAAACGGCCATGCAGCGTTGCTTTGATCCAGATTTCACCCACTACAAGCAGAGCCTGCGCGTGGTGGATTTTCTTGAAAACGATGGAGAAGGGCTGAATCTGACCTATGAGGTCCGTGACGGCATCCTCAACCATACGGGCGATTGCATGGCATCCACCCTTGAGGGCGTGATCGTCAAATATGCCGACCGTATTGCCTACATCAACCACGATATCGACGATGCTGTCCGCGGAGGCATTCTGACGCCCGAAAAAATTCCTGCCGAGCTGATCCGTATTCTCGGCACCACGCACAGTGAGCGCATTAACACCATGGTCACCTCGGTCATCGAGGCGAGTCGTGACCAAAATAAGATCGAAATGACGCCCGAGATCGGCGAGGCCACCATGGCCCTGCGCGATTTTCTGAAAAAGAACGTCTACACCGATTCGCTCGCCAAAGCGGATGAGGACAAGGCGCAGGATTTGCTTATTCGCCTGTACGAGTATTTCTGCGAGAATCCCGAAAAAATGCCGTCCCTTTACTATGGCAATATCGAGCGTGACGGTCTTGGCCGCTGCGTGTGTGACTTCATTTCCGGCATGACCGACCGCTACGCCATTGCGACCTATGAGGCGATCTTCATCCCTCGGGTCTGGAAGGGGTAACGATGATAGAAAGAGCCGTTATTGAAGAGGTTCTGGCCCGCACCGACCTGCCATCCTTGATCGGTAGCTACGTGACCCTAAAAAGGGCAGGGACGAACCTCACGGGCCTATGCCCGTTTCACAGCGAAAAAACGCCGTCCTTTACCGTCTTTACCGGATCAAACAGCTTCTATTGCTTCGGTTGCGGTGCGGGGGGCGACGCCATCACCTTCGTGCGACGGATGGAAAACTTGGAATATCCCGATGCCATCGAGGTGCTTGCCAAGCGTGCGGGGATCACCGTTCGCCATACCGTAGAAACGGCAGGCGGTAAGAAATATGACCGCCGTCGCTTTTACGATATGAACCGCGAGGCGGCGAGATTCTTCCACGCCAATCTACATAAGGATACCCCGAATGCGCGCGCTGCCATGGATTATCTTCGGGAAAAGAGAGGCCTTTCGGCGGCAACCATCACCCATTTCGGCCTTGGATACGCGCCGGCAGAATACGGCGTGTTCTCGGATCACATGAAAAGCGAGGGATACACCGAGCAGGAATTGATCGACGGATTTTTGTGTGGTAGAAGTGAAAAGGGAAGATTGTACGATGCCTTCCGCAACCGTGTGATGTTTCCCATCATCGACCTTACGGGCAATATCATTGCCTTTGGCGGACGCGTGATGGACGACAGCCTACCGAAGTACAAAAACTCCTCGGATACCCCTGTGTTCAAAAAGAGCCGCAACTTGTTTGCCCTCAACTTTGCGCGCACCGCCTGTGCGGAGCAGTTGATTCTGTGCGAGGGATACATGGATGTCATCGCCCTGCATGCCGCAGGCTTTACCAACGCGGTGGCCACGCTGGGCACGGCCCTGACCGAGGAGCAGGCGCGCATGATCTCGCGCTACACCAAAAAGGTGATCATCTCCTACGATATGGACGAGGCAGGACGGCGTGCCGCCGACCGTGCCGTTCGCATGTTCTCGGATGTGGGAGTCGAGGTCAAGCTTCTGAAGCTTCAGGATGCCAAGGACCCCGACGAGTATATCAAAAAATTCGGCGCGGACAAGTTTCGCCGCAACCTGGAAGAGAGCCGCACGCGCTTTGATTACAACTTCGAGCGCATTCTGGGTGCTTACGATCTGAACGTTCCGCAGGAGAAGGTCAAGGCACTTGCAGGGCTTTGCGAGTTGATTTCCGGGTTTTATTCCTCGGCAGAACGTGACGTATATATCGCCACGGTTGCCAAGAAGACCGAGATCAATCCTGCCAGTATTCGCCGAGACGTGGAACGCTTGCTTGCCAAGCAACGCAAGGAGTACAAGACAAAGGAAAACCAGAAGATCCGCCAATCCACGGCAGGCCTGGGGGACAAGATCAACCCCGATTTCGTCCGAAATCCGTCTGCCGCACGTGCGGAGGAAACGGTGCTCGGCCTAATGCTGATGCGCGAGGAGCTATGCTCCAAGGCCACCGCGCCCCCGTATTCCTTGGTACAGGATGACTTCTTCACCGCCTTTGGGAAAAAGGTGTTTGCCTTTCTAACCGACGGCTCTGAAAACAGGCAAACGGATGTTAATGCCGTTTTCTCGCCCGAGGAGGTCGGACGGATCACCCAAATGCGTATCAGACGCATGCAACTCACCGAAAACGGGGAAAATGTGTTTGCCGATAGCATCACCATCCTTCGCGAGGCCGTTGCAGGACAACGTGAAAAGGATGCGGGCATCACCCTAAAAAGCTTAACAGATATCATCAACCGTCGAAAAGACGAGCAATAAAGTACGGCAGAGGAGATAAATCACAATGCATGACGAAAAAAAGATGGATGTAAATGAGCTGATTGAGCAGAGCAAAAACGCGTCCCTCAACAGTAGCGATATCATGGAGGTCCTCGAGGATATCGATTATGATATCGAGCAAATGGAGAAGATGTACGAGACCCTGGAGGGCAACGGTGTTGCCGCCGAAGGGGAGGCTCACCCATTCTCCGAAACAGAACCGGATGTAGACACATACACCAGTGCCGAGGAGATGGAAAAGCTCTTGGTGCAGGAGGGGCTTGCCATTGATGACCCCGTCCGTATGTATCTCAAGGAGATCGGTAAAATTCCGTTGCTGGATGCAGAGCGCGAGATGTACCTTGCCGAGCGTATCGCCCTTGGTGATAAAAAGGCAAAGGACGAGCTGGTGGAGGCAAACCTACGTCTGGTCGTGAGCATTGCCAAGCGCCATGTGGGTAAAGGTATGTATTTCCTTGACCTCATCCAAGAAGGTAACCTTGGTCTGATGAAGGCGGTTGAAAAATTCGACTACCATAAGGGCTACAAGTTCTCAACCTACGCTACCTGGTGGATTCGCCAGGCCATCACCCGTGCGATTGCCGATCAGGCGCGCACGATTCGTATCCCCGTTCACATGGTAGAAACCATTCATAAGGTGTCTCGTACCGCTCGCCAGCTTCTGCAGGAGTTAGGACGTGAACCCACCACTGAGGAAATTGCCGAAAAGATTGGCATGACCAGTGAAAAGGTCCGCGAGATCATGAAGATCGCACAGGATCCCGTTTCGCTCGAAACACCTATTGGTGAAGAAGAGGACAGCCACCTTGGTGATTTCGTTGAGGATAACGACTCTCCTGCTCCCGCCGACACTGCTTTCTATTCCTTGCTTCGTGAGCAGCTTTGCTCCGTTCTTCGTACCCTCACGCCTCGTGAAGAGCAGGTCCTGAAACTCCGCTTCGGCTTGGAGGACGGCCGTGCCCGCACGCTTGAGGAGGTCGGCAAGGAGTTCAACATCACCCGTGAACGTATCCGTCAGATCGAGGCGAAGGCTCTGCGAAAGCTCCGTCATCCCAGTAGATCTAAGCTTCTGCGCGATTACCTTGAATAAAAGGTTCGGCGTTTTGTACAAATGAGCAACTCTGTTTTTGTACAAGCTGACGAAAAACCTAAAAGCCGATATTACTTCTGGCAGAATGTTACCAAAAGTTCATATTTGAATGATTAAATTTCCTTGACTTTTTTTGTCATTTGAGTTAAAATGAATAAGATATTAAACCTTGCGTTGAATACCTTTAGGAGGCAAACATGAAGAAAAAACTGCTATGTCTTTTGCTTTGCGCGGTGATGCTCGTTTCCGTGCTTGCGGGTTGCGCTGGCGAAACCGACCCCACCGCATCGGCAGACTCGTCGCGTAAAACGGTTACTCTTACGATGTGGGTGATCTGTGAAGAAACGGTTTCTCTCGAAACCGAGGCCCAAATCGAGGAAGCCTTTAATACTATCACCGAGGCGGACTACACCACACATGTGGATCTTGTTTTCTGCACCGAGGATGAGTACGAAATAAAGCTGGAGCAGAAGTTCAATCATATTGAAAGCAACCCCGGCAAATCCAAGCCCTCGCAGAACCCCTACATCACCATCACCAACAAGACCTACCGTGATGATGAGGGCATGACCCGTCTTGAATATCCGGACGTGTGGGAATATCAGATGGACATCGTTCTGGTCACGGGCAGAGAAATGCTGGATGGCTATATCTCCAAGGGTCGTGTACAAGATCTGACATCTAGTCTAAATACCACCAACAAGATCATCAAGAAGTACGTGAACAACGCACTGCTGAATAACGCCGCCATCAACGGTAAATGGTACGGTATCCCGAACAACAATATCATCGGCAATTACACCTTCATGCTCGTTAATAAGGAAATGGCACTGAAATATGAATACGAGCCCGAGCAGTTTACCTCCTTCGGCTTCGGTACAGCCGCCGCTGAACTGATTGAAAAGATCGCACAGAATGAGGATACCACGCAGATTGCACCTATGTACGGCATGGCCGATTATCCGCTGGTTAAGTATTGGTCTACATACGGCTCCGATTCCGCATCCGTTCTCGCTACCATGTACGCGAACAGCACCGTGCAGATCGGTAACGCAATCTCGGCCGTCAACATCTTCTCGGATGCAAACTATCAGTCCTTCATGCGTGAAATGTTCTACTGCAAGGAGAACGGTTACTTTGTAGATGCAGAACAGCCGCAGGACACCTTCGGTGTTGCGGTTTTGGAAGGCGATTACTCCTTCTATGAAACTTACGGTGAGGATTATTACGTTGTTCCGCTGACCTATCCCCGTCTGGAAGACGAAAATGTCTTTGGCTCTATGTTTGCTGTTAGTAGCTATACGGCCAATCTGGATCGTTCGATGGAAATCATCCGCGCCCTCACCTGTGAAACCGAGCTTCGCAATATTCTGCAGTACGGTATTGAGGGTACGCACTATGAGATCCGTGATGATGGTACCCTGAAGCGTTTGAACAGCAACTATATGATGAATATCAATTACACCGGAAACACCTTCAAGGCTTATCCCGAAGAGGGAATGCCTGCGAATTTCTGGCAGGATGTTGCCAAGCACCAGAACCGTGAGGCACTCCTTTCGATTGCGTTCGGTACGGCTTCTTATCTTTCGCAGGTGGATGCTGATGCGTGGGAGCAGATGTCTGCTGTATCGCAGTCCTACTTTGATCGCCTTGATAAGTGCGAAACGCTTGCGGAGCTTAATTCCTTTATGGATGTAGCCTCGAAAGAAATCGCCGCTTCGGATTACTACGTAGAGCTGAATCCCATTCTGGACGGTAAGGAATATGATATGACCGCCCTGAACGGTGCCCTTCAGAACTGGTGGAACTCCGTGTACGGCGGCTAATACAAAAAAGATGGCAACGGATCTTCCGTTGCCATCTTTTTTTCTTTATTATGAAATGCCAGGGATCAGCCACACAGCAAACGCGAAATATACAGCCAACGAAAGCGCGTCGATGATGGTCGTGATAAAGGGGGATGCCATAACGGCGGGGTCGAGCCCCAGCTTTTTGACCAGGATGGGAAGCGCACAGCCAATCAGCTTGGCGCTCACGACTGTTACGCACATCGTCAGACACACGGTCAGTGGCACCGTTAGCATCTCTGCGGGCTCGAGTACGTGAAGCAACAAATAATCGACCAAAAAGATCTTGACAAATGTCATCGCTGCAAGAACAGCTGCACAGAGCAGGGAAACGCGTAGCTCTTTCCATAGAACCGTAAAAATGTCATGGAACTCGATTTCGCCGAGGGAAAGTCCTCGGATCACGGTGACGGACGACTGGCTGCCACAGTTACCGCCCGTGCCCATCAGCATGGGGATAAAGGCGGTCAAAACCACACAGGCACTCAAAGATGCCTCGAATGAGGAAATGATCAGCCCCGTGAAGGTTGCGGAAAGTGTTAATAGCAGTAGCCAAGGAATGCGCGCCTTGAAAACGGAGAAAGCGGAGGTCTTGAGGTACGAGGCATCGCCCTCGGAGGGCGTGATGGCTGCCATGACGGCGAAGTCCTCTTCGGTTTCCTCGGAGATAACGTCCATGGCATCGTCAAAGGTGATGATGCCCAGCATCCGTCCCTCGGTGTCCACTACGGGCAACGCAAGAAAGCTGTACTTTCCAAACAAGAAGCCGACCTCCTCCTTGTCGGTTTGTGTGTTGACCGAAATGACATTCTGCTCCATAATATCTCCAATTTTTTTGTCAAGAGGGGAAATCATGAGCGTCTTGGCAGATACAATGCCAATCAACTTTCGGTTGGGGGCTGTTACGTAGCAGGTGTAGATTGTTTCCTTGTCAATGGCATCGCGGCGGATCAGGGAAAAGGCATCCTCCACCGTCATGTCCTGTTTTAGATTGACGTACTCGGTCGTCATGATGCTGCCGGCACTATCCTTCGGATATCGAAGTAGCTGATTGATCATTTGCCGGTCGGCAGGGGAACAGTTCCGCAGGATGCGGCTGACAACATTCGCGGGCATTTCCTCGATCAGATCGACTGTGTCGTCCAAATACAGCTCATCCAACACCTGTTGTAGCTCGTAGTCGCTGAACGCGCCAATCACGATCTTCTGAACGTCACTGTCCATTTCCACGAATACCTCTGCCGCTAATTCCTTGGGCAACAGGCGGAAGACCAAGGGATATTGCTCCTTTGCTACCTCTTCAAAAAGCTCCGCAATGTCTGCGGGGTTTTCGTCACACAATGCTCGTCGCAGAGATGCGAAATCCCGTGCGGTCAGCATGCTGACGATATCCTCGGTTTTTTTGTTTTTTTCTTCCATGGTTTTACCTCCTTTTTTATAAGAACTTGGATGCAAAGACCGTTGCGGAAGATTGAAAAATGCTACTTTAATTCAAGGCAGAACCGATTTTGTTGTGCAAAAAAGTATACACCATTCCAACTTCGCGCATCAGTACTTGCGCCACTGTCACCTGTGTGACTCATGATCCCACCTCTTTTCCTTTTTTTGATACCTCATTATAGCACAAACCCGTTTTTTTGTAAACATAAAAGATAAAAAACTTTTTTCTCTTGCTATCTGTTCCGTTATGTGATAAAATAAAAGAAGAATGGAATGTTGCACGAAAGGGAGTTGTTATGAATATGGATCAGACCTATACCTTTGATGAGGTTATACACGTGGAGGTGCCCGAGGGTCTTCCCGGAACAAAAACTGCTTTGAAGCAGGTAGAATTTTCTCTTGCCTCTGTTCGTGCTCGTGGTGGTCATTTGGTTAAGCTTGTTCATGATGAGCGGCTTGGGGCGGCGCGCGTACGTCTGCGTTCCGAGATCCGCAGGATGCTACGTGTTTATAAAAAAGAGGAACGGATCACTCTGATGATCCGAGGTGAAGATTTTTCTATGACCGACAACTTGACTCGATACCTGGTGGACCGTTGCCCACAGGTGGAGCTGGATTCGGATATGGACAAGGAAAACGGGAATATTACTCTTGTCTATTTTTAACATGAAAAAAGGCAACGCTGTACAGCGTTGCCTTTTTAAGTTCATGTTCTCAAGCGGGTGTCTTTTCGTTGAGGTAGTTTACAACGTCGTTCACCGTGATGAAGGTATGCAGGTCATCATCGTCGATAGTCACATTGAATTTCTCCTCGCAAAGCAGGATCAAGTCGGCAAGTTCAAGCGAGTTGACACCCAGGTCGTTGGCAAGCTCAGCCTCCGGGGTAACAACCTCCGGGTCAACGCGTAGCTCTTCAACTAACAGATTTTTCACTTTTTCAAACATGGCTTTTCCTCCAAAGTTATGAGAGTTTTTTGTTGGAATTTGTTGCACAAATTGGCTCACAATTCATGATTATACACCAAAATTCGAGATTTGTCAATAGTTTTTTCCGTTAATGGTTTTTGAGGGGCTTTTGCACCTCAAAATAATTCAGAAAAGGATTGCTTTTTATTATAAGTTATGATATACTATGCTTGAAAAAGAACTAAACTGAAAAGGGGAATGATCGCTACGCTTAATGAGGAAAAAAAGTCAGGCCGTCGCATGCTTATTACCGTTATTGGTTTGTCGGTTGTCCTGCTTATTTTTGCCGCTGTTTTACCCCTGTTATTCAGTGATGGGGAAGAAACTCCCAAGCCTCCTTCCTTCGTTTTTGCGGATGCTACCCTCAGTGCCGATCCTCAGGCAGATGAGGACTACATGGCTCTTGACCGCACCGTCTATTACCGAATACTCTCTGCTTACGAAGTTACCGTTTCTATCCACGAGGAGGACCTTTCCAGGCTGGATGCGGAGCTTGTGCTGTTGTTCCGTCTTGTGCAGGCAGCCATGGCTGGTGATCATGAAGCCTACAATGCCTGCTTTTCGCCCGAATATGTAGCATCCGACGGCAAAGTTGAAGCCTTTACGAAGCAAAAGTTGTACGATATCACCTTTACGCTTTACGAAGGAACGGAACAGACCGTTCCCGTGGGATACTCCTCCGTCCGTGCTTACGGCTTGACCTACAAGATCAAGGACAATAATGGCTCCCTTCGAAACGACATGGGAAGTGATGCTATGAAGGAGCAACTGTTCTTCGTTGTGAAGGACGCAGCAGGAGTCGCTTCTGTTTATGCCGTACAAACCTGAAACCGATATTAAGTGGTAAATAATACATAGAAAGAGGAATATTATGCCGTATTTTTGGATCGTTGTGATGGTGGCTGCCGTTGCCATTGAGGTGGCAACACCCGGTGCACTTGTTGCCATCTGGTTTTTGCCCTCTGCGCTTGTTTCCATGATCCTTGCGTTCTTGAAGGTGCCGCTTTACGTGCAGATCCCCGTATTTATCGTGCTCTCTCTTGCCTGCGTGTTTTTTGCACGTCCGTGGCTCGTTCGTCCCGGTAAAAATACTGCCACGAACATTGATGCCATCATCGGCGAAAAGGGAATTGTAATCGAAAAGATCGAGAACATTGCCGGTGCCGGTCAGGTGAAGGTTCATGGGCAGTATTGGAGTGCTCGATCGGTTGCCGATGATTGCGAGTACGAGGAGGGTGACATCGTCGAGATCGTTGCCGTCGAGGGTGTCAAGCTCATTTGCAAAAAGTAAAAACTAATTAATAATCAGAAAAGGAGATTTCATTATGCATCCCGGATTGATTGCTCTTATCGTCATCGGTGTCGTTGTCTTGATTCTTGCCATCTGCAATATCCATATCGTGCCACAGGCTCACGCCTACGTGGTAACGCGACTTGGTGCTTACCTTGCAACATGGAAAACAGGTGTTCACATGACGCTGCCTTTCCTTGATCAAGTCTCCAAGCGTATTAACATGATGGAGCAGGTTGTAGATTTCCCGCCACAGCCCGTTATCACGAAGGATAATGTGCGTATGCAGATTGACACGGTGGTATTCTATCAAATCACAGATTGCAAACTGTATACCTACGGCGTGACCAACCCGATCTTCGCTATTGAAAACCTGACTGCTACTACACTTCGTAACATCATCGGGGATTTGGATCTGGATAGCACGCTGACCTCTCGTGATATCATCAACTCCAAAATGCGCGCCATCCTGGACGAAGCCACCGACATGTGGGGTATCAAGGTTAACCGCGTCGAGCTGAAAAACATCATGCCTCCCAAGGAAATTCAAGAGGCCATGGAAAAGCAGATGAAGGCAGAGCGCGAGCGCCGTGAGGCCATTCTGCGCGCCGAGGGTGAGCGGAACAGTGCCATCCTGGTTGCCGAGGGTCGTAAGCAGTCCATGATACTGGAAGCTGAGGCAGAGAAGCAGTCCGCGATTTTGCGTGCTGAGGCCGCCAAGGAAAAGAAGATCCGCGAGGCAGAAGGTGAAGCTGAGGCTATTCTCAAGGTGCAAGAGGCTACCGCCGCCGGTATCGAAATGATCAACCGTGTGGCTCCCGGTGAGGGCTACATTGCCATCAAGGGTCTTGAAACGCTCGCCAAGGTTGGTGACGGCAAGTCCACCAAGCTTATCATCCCCTCCGAGCTTCAGTCGCTTGCGGGACTCGTTTCTTCCGCGTCCGAGGTTGCCAAATTCGGCAATGAGGGATCCGCTGAATAAATTTTCTAGAAAGGTCGGTGCTTTTGCACCGACTTTTCTTGATTTATGGAAACTTTTTTCCAAAAAACCTTGACAAATGCCAATATGTTTGGTATAATAACAGACGTTGTGAATGGGTGCTGCCCGTTATGTACCTTTAGCTCAGCTGGATAGAGCAACTGCCTTCTAAGCAGTAGGTCGAGGGTTCGAGTCCCCCAAGGTACGCCACCGCGCGGCACCTTGTTCACAGCGATATGGTGGGTGTGGCTTAGTTGGTTAGAGCGCCAGGTTGTGGCCCTGGAGGTCGTCGGTTCGATTCCGATCACTCACCCCAGATGTGATGCGGGAAGCATAGGCTTCCCGTATTTTTATTTTCAAAACTTGTTGACAAGTCAACAAGTGTGTGATATAATGGATATAAGTTGTTGACTTGTCAACATCGGGGAACGATCGTCGGAAGTTCAGAAGGAAATCTATAAAGAAAAATTAATATGTTCATACTCAAAAAAATAGGATGCCGCCTCTTTCAAGCGGCTTTCCGTGCCGCCCAACCCTTTCTCCCTTACAGAGAACCTCAGGTGGTGTCCTCCTGCTCGGCACTTGGTGATGTGTTCAAAAAAGAAAAGAGCAGGGCTGCGCTAATCGTCACGGATGCCGGTATTGTGAAAAACGGTCTGGTTTCATCACTGGAAGAGGTGTTGCAAAAACACGAAATCACATATGTTATATACGATAAAACGCAACCAAATCCCACGACGGACAATGTGGAGGAAGCCTTGTGCCTTTACCGAAAATATCAGTGTGATACACTGATTGCTATCGGTGGCGGCTCCTCCATGGATTGTGCCAAGGTGATCGGTGCTTGTGCGGTATATCCGCAAAAACAGATCCGGCAAATGCGCGGCGTGCTGCGTGTCATGCGAAAGCTCCCAACCTTGATCGCTATTCCCACCACGGCGGGAACGGGAAGTGAAACCACACTCGCGGCAGTCATCACCGATAGTAAGACGCATCATAAATACGCACTCATGAGCTTTCCCCTAATTCCACACTATGCCGTGCTGGATCCCTCGTTTACCTATACGCTCCCGCCGCACCTAACCGCTACCACGGGAATGGACGCGCTGACCCATGCCGTGGAAGCGTACATCGGACGTTCTACCAACCGTGAAACACGAATGCTTGCACTTGAAGCGACTAAATTGATCTTTGATCATATCAAGGATGCTTATCGGGATGGACGGGACAGTCGTGCCAGAGAGGCCATGCTTCTTGCCGCATATAAGGCCGGTATTGCTTTTTCGAAGTCTTACGTCGGCTACATTCATGCCATCGCCCATTCCCTTGGCGGCAAGTACGGAACACCCCATGGCCTTGCCAATGCTGTTATCATGCCCTATGTACTAGAGGAATATGGTACCTGTATTGACAAAAAGCTTCAACAGCTCGGTATTGCCGCGGGTGTGTGTACTGAGAAGGATAGACATCAAGAGGCAGCAGGAAAATTTATTAACGCCGTCAAAAAGCTGAACGCCGAAATGGACATCCCATGCCGAATTGCCGGCATTCGGGCAGAGGATGTTCCCGAAATGGCGAAGCATGCCGAGAAGGAGGCCAATCCTCTCTATCCCGTACCGAAGCTGATGACACAAAAGGAGTTAGCAGGCTTTTACCGCAGAATTGGAGATATTCATGAGAAAAATTAAAATCGTTTCCGACTCTTCGTCAGACATCCTTGCGCTGGAAGGGGGAGAATTTGCGTCAGCTCCCTTAAAGATCATCACAGCCGAGGAGGAATTTGTGGATGACGCAACGCTCGACGTTGACACGATGGTCAATTTTTTCGATAAATATAAAGGCAGATCCAAGACCTCTTGTCCGAACGCAACGGATTGGTTGCATGCGTTTGGAGATGCCGATGATGTCATTTGCGTTACCATAACGAGCGCGCTTTCTGGGAGCTATAATGCAGCGTGTGTCGCAAAGCAGATATATGAATCTGAACATGAAGGCAGAAGAGTGTTTGTCCTTGATACGCTTTCGGCGGGCCCGGAAATAGGTCTTGTCCTCGAAAAGCTTGCGGAATACGTGCGAGGCGATATGTCGTATGAGGATATTTGTGAAAATATTCAACAATATCTGAAAAAAACAGGGCTTGTGTTTATGCTAAAATCCATGAAAAACCTTGCCAATAATGGCAGGGTCTCTCCTCTTATTGCTAAAATTGCGGGATTTGTCGGCATCTGTGTGGTTGGAAAGGCAAGCGATCAAGGCACCCTTGAGGCAGGGCGCAAATGCCATGGTGAGGTACGTGCCCTTGAGACGCTTGTTCGCAATTTGGAGCAATTGGGGCTTGAAACGGGAAAGGTGAAGGTATCCCATTGTTTAAATGAGTCCGGTGCACTTCGGTTGAAGGAAATGCTGCAAGCACGCCACGAGCACATGGAGATCGAAATACAAAAATGCAGAGGTTTGTGTAGCTTTTACGCCGAAAAGGGAGGTATCCTTGTCGGCTTTGAAAAAATGTAAAAAAACATGATGGAGAGCGATATGACAAATCAGGAAATACAGGCGATACTGGAAAAACAAAGACAGTTTTACAGAAGTGGGGCAACCATACCTGTTAAATTCCGCATACAGCAGCTCAAAAGGCTATATGCGGTCGTCAAAAGGTATGAGATCGAGATCAACGATGCCTTGAAAACTGACCTCGGTAAAAGCCATTACGAAGGCTTTATGTGTGAATGTGGTCTCGTTCTGACGGAGATTGGCTACATGATCAGACACGTGCGGAAATTTGCTAAAGCCAAAACTATCCATACACCGCTTGCACAATTCCATTCGCACAGCTATAAGCACCCGACCCCCTACGGGAATACGTTGATCATGAGTCCATGGAACTATCCTTTTCTTTTGACGCTTGATCCCTTGGCAGATGCCATTGCCGCAGGGAATACGGCAATCGTCAAACCGAGTGCCTATTCACCCGCCACAAGCAAAATAGTGGAAAAAATCCTCAACGAATGCTTTTCTCCCGAGTATGTGGCGGTGGTCACGGGGGGTAGAGCCGAAAATGCCGCTCTGCTCGAACAAAAATTCGATTTTGTATTTTTCACCGGTAGTCAGGCGGTAGGAAAAGAGGTGCTTCGTCATGCGGCAGAGCATCTGACCCCGGTCGTTTTGGAGCTGGGGGGAAAAAGCCCTTGTATCGTGGATGCAAGTGCCAATGTCAAGCTGGCCGCGAGGCGCATCGTGTTTGGCAAATATCTCAATTGCGGGCAGACCTGCGTCGCTCCCGATTATGTCCTTTGCGAGCGTTCTGTTAAGGATCGTTTTTTGGCGGAGGTTGTCAAGCAGATCAAATTGCAGTACGGAGATGAACCCCTTGCCAACATACATTACGGCAAGATCATCAATGAAAAGCACTTTGACCGCCTTTACGGCTTGATCGATGCAAAAAAGGTCATTGTCGGCGGTGAAGCAGATAGGGAAAGCTGCCGAATCGCCCCCACCGTCATGGATGGTGTGACTTATGACGATGCCGTTATGGGTGAGGAGATCTTCGGCCCCATCATGCCGATTTTGACCTTTGAGAGTTTTGATGCCGTGGTTGAAGAGCTCAAAGAAAAGGATAAGCCACTTGCGCTCTATTTGTTTTCAAGCGACAAGACGCATGTTAGAAGGGTAAGGACCGAGCTTTCCTATGGCGGCGGATGTATCAACGATGTTGTTATTCACCTCGCTACAAGCGAAATGGGCTTTGGCGGCGTTGGAGAAAGCGGTATGGGCAGCTATCACGGCAAGGACGGCTTTGATGCTTTTTCCCACTATAAATCAATCGTGGATAAAAAGACCTGGCTTGATCTCCCTATGCGCTATCAGCCCTATAAGAGCAAGCTTTTCGAAAAGCTGTTGCATCTTTTCTTGAGATAAACCGATGAAAACGCGGCGCGGAAGTGCCGCGTTTTTTGCCTGTCTGAAGGATTTGCCTTGATGATGTATTTTTCATAAATTTGAGAAAAATGGCGTTTTTTTGTACTTTTTGATATCTTTTTTCGAAAAAAATAATAAGAAAGTGGAGCAAAACCCTAAAAATCAGTTGAAATTCTTTTCCGGATACGCTATAATTATATATAGTAATAAATATTAAGGAGGCTGGTGTCGTGTTGGAAAAGAACCGTTCTTTGACAGGCGAGGATCAAGCCCCCTATTTTTTTCATCAGGGCACGAATTTTTACGCCTATCGCTACCTCGGTGTTCACCGTGAACGGCAAAGCGACGGCCACCGATATACCTTCCGCGTGTGGGCACCGCATGCCATAGCCGTTTACGTGGTCGGGGATTTCAACGGCTGGCAGGAAGATGCTCCGATGCACCGCGTAAGTGACGGTGGAATTTTTGAATATTCATTCGACACAATGATCCCGATCGAAGGGCAGTGTTACAAATATCGCATCCACTCCGACACGGGTGTACACGATAAAGCAGACCCTTATGCCGCGGCCTCCGAGACGCTTTCCAAGACCGCCTCGGTCATCTGCACCGAAACATCGCACAAATGGACGGACGCCGCTTGGATGCGTCACCGCCGTGCCATCGCTGATAAAAAGCCCTTTTATAGCGCTCCCATGAATGTGTATGAGGTGCACCTCGGCTCGTTTTTGACGCGTGAGGGCAGGGAAAACACGAGCGGCAATGCCTATCTCTCCTACCGTGAGCTGGCGGATCATCTTGCCTCTTATCTTTCGCAAATGGGCTACACGCACGTGGAGCTCCTTCCAATTACCGAACACCCCCTTGACGAGTCCTGGGGCTATCAGGTATGTGGATATTTTGCCCCTACCGCACGTTTCGGCATGCCCGATGATTTCCGTTACTTCGTCAACACCATGCACCGTCACTGCATCGGTGTGATCCTTGACTGGGTCCCTGCTCATTTTCCGAAAGACGAGCATGGTCTTTATGAGTTTGACGGCGTGCCCCTGTACGAATATCAGGGCAAGGACCGTCAGGAAAGCCGCAGCTGGGGAACGCGCTTCTTCGATGTGGGGCGCGAGGAGGTGCAGTCCTTTTTGATTTCCTCGGCACTCTATTGGTTGCGGGAGTTTCATATTGATGGCCTGCGTGTGGATGCCGTGGCAGCTATGCTTTATCTCGACTTCGACCGCGAGCCTGGCGAATGGGTTCCCAATGTCTACGGTGATAACAAAAATCTCGAGGCCATTGCCTTTTTTAAAAAGCTTAACACTGCCATCTTTGCGGAGTTTCCCGATGCCCTAATGATTGCTGAGGAGTCAACCTCCTGGCCAATGATCACCAAACCCGTGTCGGACGGGGGGCTGGGCTTTAATTTCAAGTGGAATATGGGCTGGGCGAACGATATGTTCTCCTACCTCGAAACCGATCCCGTCTACCGTATGTACCACCATGACAAGCTCACTTTCTCGCTCGTCTACGCGTTCAGCGAGAACTATGTTCTGCCCGTGTCACACGACGAGGTCGTGCATGGCAAGAAGTCACTACTAGATAAATGCTTTGGAGAATATGAGCAAAAATTCGCCACCGCCCGCACCTTCTATGCCTACATGATGGCGCACCCCGGTAAGAAAATGACCTTTATGGGCTCTGAATATGGACAGTTCCGCGAATGGGATTTCAAAAATCAGTTGGAATGGTTTATGTGCGACTATCCCCGTCATGATCAGCTACGTCGGTGCGTGGCCGCACTGAATCGCCTGTATCTGTCCGAGCCATGCCTGTGGGCGCGGGACTTCTCCTGGGACGGCTTTCGCTGGATATACGCCGACCGCCGCGAGGATAACGTGGCCGCCTTTGCCCGTATGGATGGTGAGGGGAACGAGGTCGTGGCCGTGTTCAACTTCTCCCCATGTGTAAGGGAAAAATACGAAATCCCCACGCTTGCGGCAGGGGAATATAAAATTCTGATCAACACCGATGACGCACGGTTTGGTGGTGTGGGTACACCACTTGAAGCATGTCGCATCGTGGGCAGGGACGGCGTTCTGCGCCTGACACTCCCTGCTATGTGTGCTGTGTATTTTAAGAAAATTTTTTGATGGGAGGCAACTAACATGTTCAAGCGTAAGGAGTGCGTTGCCATGCTACTCGCCGGAGGACAGGGTAGCCGCTTGTATACCCTCACGGAGAAAACCGCAAAGCCCGCAGTCCCTTTCGGCGGAAAATACCGCATCATTGACTTTCCTCTGTCTAACTGTGTTAATTCGGGTATTGATACGGTCGGTGTGCTGACGCAGTACCAGCCCCTCGTTCTCAACGAATACATAGGTAACGGCCAGCCCTGGGACCTTGACCGTTCCTCGGGCGGCGTGATGGTTCTTCCTCCTTATCAGGCAAAGGATGGTGCCGCCTGGTATAAGGGCACCGCCAATGCCATCTACCAGAATCTCAATTTCATTGAACGGTACGATCCCGAATATGTTCTCATCCTTTCGGGTGACCATATCTATAAAATGGATTACAGTGCCATGATTGCCTACCACAAGGAAAAGGGTGCAGACTGTACCATCGCCGTCTTTGACGTTCCGATCACGGAGGCAAGCCGTTTCGGCATTATGAACACTGATGACACTGGTCGCATCGTGGAATTTGAAGAAAAGCCGAGGCAGCCAAAGAGCACGCACGCTTCCATGGGCATCTACCTCTTCAACGCCAAGCTTCTCACAGAGTACCTTGTGCGCGATGAGGCGGATTCCGCCTCCTCAAACGACTTTGGCAAAAACATCATCCCAACCATGCTCGCGGAAGGGAAACGTATGTATGCCTATGCCTTCTCGGGTTATTGGAAGGATGTCGGCACGATCAAGAGCCTGTGGGATGCCAACATGGATCTGCTTGGCGAGTATCCCACCTATGATCTCTACGATCGCCATTTTCGCATCTATTCCCGTACACCCGCCCTGCCACCCCAGTATATCGGTGAGGAGAGCGTGGTGCATAATGCCATCATTTCCGAAGGTAACGATATCTGCGGTACGGTGGAAAATTCCGTCCTGTTCAGCGGTGTAACCGTGGAGGCAGGGGCTGTTGTCCGTAATTCCGTAGTCATGTCGGGTTGTACCGTCAAAAGCGGTGCCACTGTGTCTTATGCCATTCTGGACGAGGATGTGGTGATTGATTCGGGTGCTATTGTTGGTGCCATCGCCGCCGAGGGCGAGGAGCAGGAGATCGCCGTGGTCGGAAACGGCGTTCACATTCGCGCAGGCGATATCGTCGCCATGGGCGAGATGCTGGGCGCGGCAGAATACGCAAAAAAGCAGGGAGGTAACGAGGTATGATGAGCGCGGCGGGCATTATCTTTTCCAACATTCATGACAAAAGCATCGCGGATCTGACCAAAAGAAGAACAATGGCCTCCGTCCCCTTCGGTTGCCGTTACCGTCTGGTTGACTTTCCGCTTTCCAACATGGTCAACTCGGGCATCACCAATATTTCGGTGATCACCCACTATAACTACCTCTCCTTAATGGAGCATATCGGTTCGGGTAAGGATTGGGACCTGGCGCGCCGAAGCGGCGGTATCCGCATCCTTGCCCCCTTTATCACGGCCTATGCCAACTATAACAATGAGCTTTATAAGACTCGACTGGAGGCTCTGATGAGCATCCAGCACTCAATCTCTACGATGAAAGAGGACGTGGTCGTTCTTTCGGACTGCGACGGCATCTGTAACATTGACCTGCGAGAGATGGTGCGTGCGCATGAGGAAAGTGGCGCGGATTTGACCATGGCGGTGAAGAGAATTGTTATCACCGAACAGAATGTCAACGACAATATCATCGTGTCCTCCGACGAGGCAGGACGTCTGACCGATATTCTCGTGCACCCGCACACTTATGATGGTACCGAGGCGGATGTGAATATCAATATCTGGGTCATCAACCGCACCTATTTGCTCAATGCCCTCATGAACGCGCAGGCGCACGGCTATAATAGCTTCAGTCGCGATATCATCAGCCGCAATATCGGTAAAGATAAGCTCTTTATCTATCGCTTTGACGGATACTACGCTTCCATCAACTCGATCACCGATTACTACAATTACAGTATGGAGCTGCTTCGTGACGCGAAGGTACGCCACGATCTATTCAATAACCCGCGTCGCCCCATTTTGACCAAGGTTCGAAACTCCGCCCCCACCAAGCATGCGGCAGGGGCCCTTGTCAAGAACTCCCTGATCGCTGATGGCTGCGTGATCGAAGGAACGGTGGAAAACTCCATCCTCTTTCGCGGTGTCAAGATCGGAAAGGGCACGGTGGTCAAGAATTCTATCCTCTTCATGGATACCTACACGGGTGAGAATGTGCATCTCGATTGCGTGATCGCGGATAAATACGTTCTGTTCCATGACGGTGTGCATCTAGCTGGCCACCCCTCGCTTCCGTTCTGCGTGGAAAAGGGACGTTCTCTCTAATGAATAAAAAGGATGATTTGGATATGAAAAAAATTCTGATCGTAGGTGGCGAGGCCGTTCCGTTTGCCTCCACGGGCGGACTGGGGGATGTCATGGGCTCTCTCCCCGAGGCTCTTGCTCAAAGCGGTGCGGACGTGCGTGCCGTCATGCCCCTTTACAGTAGTATCGACGACACCTATCGCGCGAAGATGGAAAAGGTCTGTGAATTTACCGTGCACCTCGCATGGCGCCGCCAGTATTGTGGTGTGTATGCCTACAAAAATGGATCTGCCACGTATTATTTCATTGATAATGAATATTATTTCCGCCGTAGCAGCATCTACGGACAGTATGATGACGGCGAACGCTATGCCTTTTTCTGTCATGCCGTGTTGGATATGCTGCCGCTCATCGGCTTTTTTCCGGACGTGTTGCACGCAAACGACTGGCAGGCGGCCATGACCGTTATTTACCTCAAACAAAAATACGGAGCCGATCAACGCTACGGTGACATAAAAACCGTGTACACCATCCATAATATTGATTATCAGGGAATCTTCGATTTTGCTATTTTAGGGGATGTGTTTGATCTGCCCGCCGAGGCGCGTCCATGCGTGGAATTTGACGGCTGTATCAACCTCACCAAGGGGGCGATGGTCTGCTGTGATCGCTTGACTACCGTCAGCCGCAGTTACGCGGGTGAGTTGCAATCTCCCTATTTCAGCGGACGTCTTTCCGCCATCATTCACCAGCAGGAATACAAAATGCACGGCATCGTCAACGGAATCGATACGGATTACTACAATCCCGACGGAGATCACGATCTCAAATTCTCCTATTCCATCGAAAATATGGCAGGGAAGGCAGAGAACAAGGCAGACCTGCAACGTATGTTTAGCCTCGCCGAATCCCCCACAACTCCCGTTGTCGCCATGATCTCCCGCCTTGCCTCGCATAAGGGCTTTGACCTTGTGCGTTGCGTGCTGGAGGAAATGCTACAGTGGAATATTCAGTTCGTCCTTCTCGGAACGGGCGAAAAGGAGTTAGAGGACTATTTCTCCGACCTCGCGCGTCGTTATCCCGGTAAGGTCGGCGTGATGCTCGCCTTTAATAAAGCCATCGCTAAACAGGTCTATGCAGGCTCGGATATTTTCCTCATGCCCTCCAAGAGTGAGCCTTGCGGTCTTTCCCAGATGATCGCCTCAGCTTACGGTACCGTGCCTGTGGTACGTGCCATCGGCGGTCTGCGCGATACCATCCATCCCTATAACCCTGAAACGAAAGAAGGGAACGGCATTACCTTCGCTTCCTACAACGCGCACGATATGATGGACGCGGTGCGCCGTGCAGTCGATCTGTTTGAGAGCGAGAAGG
Organism: Clostridia bacterium; assembly: GCA_017464805.1. Classification (GTDB taxonomy): domain Bacteria; phylum Bacillota; class Clostridia; order Oscillospirales; family CAG-272; genus UBA1740. The sequence goes on from JAFTYE010000016.1 coordinate 193,285, forward strand.
ACTGGAGGGCTCTTGTGCATAATGCTATGACAGTAGATTTTTCGTGGAGCGCATCTGCTGCAGGATATCTGTCAATTTATAAAGATTTAATTGAAACTTAAAGGAAGTAAAGAATGAGAACTCTCCCCCCAAAATCCGAACTCAAGCAAATGCTCGTCAGCAAGCTTTCCCGTTATTTCGGCGTGACACCCGAGGAAGCAAGTGAGGAGCAGGTCTACAAATCCGTCATCCTCGTGACCAAGGACATCCTGACGCAGAAGCGTGCCGATTTCAAGGTTAATGTGAAAAAGCAAGAGGCGAAAAAGGTCTACTATCTGTGCATGGAATTCCTCATCGGCCGTTGTCTCAAAAACAATCTCTGCAACCTTGGCATCGATGATGCCATGCAGGACATCGTGTCCGAACTTGGCTTCTCGCTTGACACCCTCTATACCCATGAGCCCGACCCGGGTCTTGGCAATGGCGGTCTCGGCCGTCTTGCTGCCTGCTTCATGGACAGCCTAACGACCCTTGATTATTCCGCCACTGGCTTCTCTATCCTTTACGAATACGGCTTTTTTAAGCAGAAGATTATCGACGGCGATCAGGTAGAATTGCCCGATGTCTGGATGCCTGGCGGTGATGTTTGGCTCGTTCCGCGTACCGATAAGGCCTGCACTGTCCGCTTTGGCGGCCGCGTGAAGGAGATCTGGGAAAATGACCGCATGCACGTGCAGTACACCGACTATGAGGAGGTGCAAGCCGTGCCCTATGATATGATGACCTCGGGTGCGGATTGTGAGGCAGTCAACAGCCTTCGCCTGTTCAAGGCAAGAAACATCACCAACTTCAACATGAAGCTCTTTTCGCAGGGCGAGTACGTGCGTGCGATGCAGGAAAGCAACAACGCGGATGTGATATCCAAGGTGTTGTATCCCGCCGATAACCACACGGAAGGGAAGCTACTTCGCCTCAGCCAGCAGTATTTCCTTGTGTCGGCATCTCTGCAAAGCATCATTGCCGACCACCTACGTGCCTACGAGTCGCTTGCGAACTTCTCGGATAAGGTGGCCATTCATATCAACGACACCCACCCGGCCCTGGTTGTACCCGAGCTGATGCGTCTGTTCGTTGATGAGCATGGTATGACCTGGGACGATGCGTGGGCTACCGTGAAGGCAACCGTGTCCTATACCAATCACACGGTCATGCCCGAGGCACTGGAAACCTGGAACGAAGACCTCTTCAAGCTTCGTCTGCCTCGAATTTTCGCCATAATTTGCGAAATTAACCGCCGCTTCTGTGCCGATCTGTGGAACCGCTATCCAGGCGATTGGGACCGCATTTCCCGTATGTCGATTTTGAATCACGGAAGCGTGCGTATGGCAAACCTATCGGTTGTCGGCTCGCATACCGTCAACGGTGTGTCCCGTCTGCACTCGGATATTTTGAAAAAGACCATCTTCTCGGATTTCTATCATTTCGAGTCGCATAAGTTTACCAACGTTACAAATGGCATTGCACACCGTCGTTGGCTTTGCTATGCCAACCCCGATCTCTCCGCACTCCTCTCCGAATGTATTGGCGACTGCTTCAAAAAGGAGCCCGAGCGTCTGTCGGACTTTCTCAAATTCAAGGATGATGAGGCCGTTCTTTCCCGCCTACACGATATCAAACGGCGCAACAAGGAGCGCTTCGCTTACTACGCTTACCAGCGTAACGGTGTGCGCTTGGATCCGGATTCGCTCTTTGACGTGCAGATCAAGCGCATGCACGAGTATAAGCGTCAGCTTCTGAACGTCCTGCGCATTATCTCCCTGTACCATGACCTGAAAGCGAACCCCAATCTCGACATCCGTCCGCAGACCTTTATCTTTGGCGCAAAGGCCGCTCCCGGCTACTATATGGCCAAGCAGATCATTAAGCTCATCAATCAGATCAGCCGCGAGATCGAAAAGGATCCGCGTATTCGTGAAAAGATTCGAGTGATCTTTATGGAGGACTACAACGTCAGCGTGGCAGAGGTCCTCATTCCTGCGGCCGACCTGTCGGAGCAGATCTCCCTTGCCGGTAAGGAAGCCAGTGGCACCAGTAACATGAAGCTCATGATTAACGGTGCCTTGACCATCGGCACGCTGGACGGCGCGAACGTGGAGATCCACGAGGCAGTCGGTGACGAAAATTGCTATATCTTCGGCCTGACTACCGAGGAGGTAGACGATTTGTGGAAGCACGGGTATGTATCTGCCAACTATTATAACGCGAATCCGAAGATCAAGGATGTCATGGATACCCTAACCGTAGGCTTTGGCGGACAGTCCTTTGCGGAGTTTTCCAACTATCTCGTCATGGGCGCGGGCGTGCCCGATCCCTATATGTGTCTTGCGGATTTTGATTCCTATTACCAGGCACACGAGTGTGCCATCGCCGATTATGCCAAGCAAGCGGAATGGTGCCGTAAGTCCTTGGTGAACATCGCCTCGGCAGGCATTTTCGCCGCCGACCGCAGTATCCGCGAATATGCCGAGAACATCTGGCGCATCCAACCCATCCACGAAAAGAACAATCCGTGAGGTTTTTTCATGCAGGTTTACCGGAATTTTCGTGATATTCCGAATCCCCTACAAGTCAAAAAGACCGCCCTTACCGAAAAAAGGGCGGCCCTGTTTGCTGCCTTTCCGCGCCGTGAGCAGCTTCGCTTTGAGATCTCCATTGACCCCGCGTTTGCCACCTGCTCCGCCTTTCTGCGTGTTCACTCGGATGACGACGGGCGTGTGATGGAATTTCCGTTTCGACGGATAGAGGCGGAAGAGCTTGATTTTTTAACGCGTGACCGCTTCGCCGTGTCCGTGTCGGGGGCCGAGCTGTGCAGTAACGCGCAGGACGGCCTGTTCTACTATCATGTCGTCGCAGACACCGCTTACGGTCGCCTCTACTCGCACGGAGAGGATATTTCCGAATATGCGTGGTTTTCGGATGATGAGAGCTTTGCACAAGCCTATCAGCTCACCATTTACCGTGACGACTTCACCACACCCGATTTTTTGAAGACGGGTGTCATGTACCAGATCTTCGTTGATCGCTTTTTTCGTGGCGGAAACGCCGATCCCCGCGCGGACGTGGAGATGGCCCCCTCGTGGGATGCCGAGATTACACAGTATCCCGCCTACCCGGGTGCGCCTCTGAAAAATAACCTATTCTACGGAGGTGATCTGGACGGTGTACGGCAAAAGCTCCCATATCTACGCTCTCTTGGCGTGACTGTATTGTATCTATGTCCGATCTTTGAGGCCTACTCCAACCACAAATACGACACGGGCGATTATATGCGCGTAGATGAAATGTTTGGTGGCCGTGCTGCTCTTGACCGTCTGCTTGCAGAGGCAAAACAGCAGGAAATGACAGTGCTACTTGACGGTGTTTTCAACCATACGGGGGCGATCAGTTGCTACTTCAACATCGATGGACGCTACAGCGCAGAGGGAGCATATCAATCCACCGCCTCACCGTATTATCCGTGGTATACTTTCCAATCCTACCCAGACCAATACACCTGCTGGTGGGGTGTGAAGATCCTGCCGACTGTTGACTCCTCCAACCCCGATTATATTCGTTTCGTGACGGGCAAGGACGGCGTGGCTGATACCTATCTTGCGGCAGGAATTGGCGGCTTCCGTCTTGATGTGGCGGATGAGCTGCATCCGGATTTTCTCCGTGCGCTCCGCCGTCGTATCAAGGGGTATTCCCGAGAAAATGCCGTGATCGGCGAGGTCTGGGAGGATGCCAGCAATAAGGAAGCCTATGGAAAACGGCGTCGGTATTTTCGAGGCGAGGAGCTGGATTCCGTGATGAACTATCCTCTAAAAAATGCTATCGTGCAGTATCTGCTACAAGGGGGTGCACAGGAGTTTTCTGCCGTTACGCGGACGATCTACGCGCATTATCCTAAATTCGTCAGCGAGTCGCTGATGAACCTTCTCGGCACGCACGACACAGTCCGTATCCTGACCATTCTTGGCGGTAAGGACGTGACTGGTCTTTCCTATGAGCAGATGAAGGATATCCGTCTTGATGAAGAGGAACGCATGCTTGGTCTGCGTCGTCTGCGTTTGGCCTACGCCATTCTCTCCGTTATGCCCGGTATTCCCTGTATCTATTATGGTGACGAGGCGGGAATGGAGGGGGCAAAGGATCCTTTTAACCGTCGTACTTTCCCATGGGGCAGAGAGGAGAATGGGCTTCTATCCTTTTACCGACAGATGGGAAAACTACGAGCGGATGCATCGGATATCCTTGCGCGCGGCTATTATGAAGTTCCGTATGCCGAAGGCGAGCATCTTGTTCTTTCGCGAGAAGGGGAAACGGGGCGTATTTTGTTGCTAGTGAACGCCGGAAATACACCTTTTTCCTATCCCGTGTCGGGCTCTTGTGCCGATCTTATGACGCAATTGCCTGTGAGTGGTGAAAAGGTTGTGCCGCCGCTTGATTTTTGCCTTCTGCGCGTTTCCTTTTAAAAAAAGCCTTCCGATCTAGGAAGGCTTTTTTGTGAACAAAGGGTTGATTTTTTATGAATAATATGATATAATATAGCATATATCGTGTTTATACGACACCAATCTTGCGAACCAAGAGGATGAAAGTATGGAACAACACAAAAAGGACGGCTACTTGATGATGGTCGACGTAGCCGAGGAAGTTTCCGTGTCCCCTACAAAAAGAGAGAAAAAGGCACTTAAAAAGAAGCAGAAGGCTGCCATGAAGGCCGCCATGGAGCAGGAAAAGCAAAAGAGACGTGAGGAAAAAGGCTCAGTTAAAAAGAAACGGAGATGGCATTTCGGTGATCGTGCAGACGGACGTAAGCTCCGTACGCTAGAGCCTGCGGCGCGCATCTCGCCTTATATCATGCACGTCCGCTCGGATTCGCAGAATCACTTTGAAGACGAGATCGACATAACCGAAATTGAAAATTACCTCCGTGAAAAGCGGAAGGAGGGCATGAAAAATCTCGGTATTCTACATATTATCATCGCCGCCTACGTGCGTGCGGTGTCCCAACGTCCCGCCATTAACCGCTTTATTGCGGGTAACAAGGTCTATGCCAGAAAAAATATCGAAGTGGTCATGACCATCAAGAAAAAGCTTTCCACTACCTCGCCCGATACGACCATGAAGTGTATCTTTGAGCCGACAGATACGATCGCCGATGTATATGAAAAGTGGAATGCCGAGGCTCTTAAGGCTGTTGGCACGGGGGAAGAGACGGCATTTGACAATACGGCCAAGCTGCTCAATTATATCCCTGGATTTTTGTTGAAATACACCATCAAATTCTTGCGGCTTCTGGATTATTACGGCATGCTTCCGCGTGCACTGACCAAGGTCAGCCCCTTCCACGGCTCTATGGTCATCACCAGTATGGGTAGTCTTGGTATCGGCCCGATTTACCACCACCTGTACGATTTCGGCAACCTACCCGTGTTCCTCTGCTACGGCAAAAAGTATTCCAAGATCGTATTCAAGGAAGACGGCTCGTTTGAAAAACGCTATTTCGTTGGTTTCCGCGCCGTAACGGATGAGCGTATCTGTGACGGATACTATTATGCTTCCGCATTTAAGACCGTCATGCGCTACATCAAGGATCCTACCATTTTGGAAACGCCCCCCGAACAAGTCCTCGAAGATATTGACTGATACAACATGGCAAGCACCAAAAGGTGCTTGCTACTTGTTTTCTCAAAAACCGGAGGAAAATTCATGGCAGCTGATTTATCTTGCAAAACAATAACGTCCTTTTGCGGGGATGTGTTGCCCCTTCATCTCAGCTTTGACAGCCAGGAGCATAAAACGCTCGCCCAAGCCGATATTTCCTGGTATTCGGACAATACCGCGGTTCGTGTACGCGATTTTGCGGGCGAGGATCGCATGTGCTTTCGTAACGGTGTCCTTCTTGAGCTTTGTTCTGTCGGAAACGCTACCGTAACGGCTACGTATGAGGGACAGGAATATACCTGCGCGGTCACCGTAGTCGAGCCCAAGACCTGTACGTCCGAGGAGGCGACCGAATATTACGTCGGCGACCTGCACGATCATACCTCTGTCATCCACGGACACGACGATTTTGCAGACCGTGACTGCGAATTCCAATCCGAATACATAGACTATATCAAAAAAGAAAACCTTATTGATTTTGGCGTCATCTCCGATCATGCGGGTGTTATCAACGACACCGACTTCTTCCGTGGCTTTACGGAGGAGAGAAAAGCCCAACCCATGGATGTTATTGTGTTCCCGGGTGTGGAGGCGGAGGTCACCTTCCGCGAAACCGACCGCTTTGGAATTTTGCACAATAACGGCGGCGAGATCGTTACCTTTAACTCCGCGGGGTACTCGGATGCCAAGTCCTTTGAGGAGTTTATTTCGGCTTACAAGGACAGTCCTGCACCTGTTGCCGTTTTTGCACATCCGCAGATCATCGGTTTTAGCACACAAGGTGTGTGGAACTTCTCTTATGACAAGAACAACACCCCCGAAATGCTACGCCTTATCCGCGGTATCGAAATGGGAGACGGCAGCGATCGCCAGCAAAACCTCATTCACGAATATGTCTATTCGGTAGCACTGGATAACGGCTTCCGCATCAGCACCACTTGTTCCAGTGATTCTCACGGCAATCCCGCTTTTGACGGCGGAACGCGGTGGGGATACCAGCGTTTCCCGGGGAAAACGATCATTATGGCGCGCGAAAAGTCCAAGGAGGCCTTTATAGACGCTCTGAGACATAATCGCTTTTACGGTTCGGAAAGCGGCAACCTCAAGATCCGCTATACCGTCAACGGCTCGACAGCTCCCGCCGATCTTGTACCGAGCGACACCTATCACTTCGCGGTCAGCTTGTCTTACTTCCATGATGATCTCACCTCGTGCCCGATAGGTTGCCGCGTGATCTCGGACGGGGGTGAAACGCTCCTGACCCTGACAGACATTGATTTCTCTAATTTCAGCTTCGATATTACTGCGCCCGATGCCCGTTATTTCTATCTCCGCTTTGTCGACGAGAAGGGAAGAAGGACCTGGTCCGTTCCCGTATGGACGGGGCGTCCCTTTGAAAAAAAGGGAGTCCTCGCCCTCACTCCCGTGTCGGTAGATGGCTTTACGGTGATCGATACAGTTAGCGGCAAGGATGCCGCCGTTGCCATCGACGGCGATCCCGCAAACACTTGGATCGCCGAAGGGGAAACTGCCTCTCTTGTGGTGGATATGCAGTCCGAGTATGAGATTTCCGCTGTAGGGCTGTATCCACGGATCATCAATCGCGTACTGCCAAGTGTCGATCCCAAATGGAGTGCACTCCCGTTTATGGCAAGCCTCGCCACGGAATACGCACTTTCCGTCAGCCTTGACGGTGAACATTATAAAACGTGTGCAAAGGGAATCTGCCGCGTTTTTGGTGCAGAAAACATCATTTCTTTTCCGAAATGCCGCGCCCGCTATATGCGTCTTGATCTCCTGTCTACCGTCGGACGCGACCTTGCACCGCGTGGCTTTGAGGGAGAAAAGCTTGCCATCGGTAACCTCTCAATATTTGCATAAAAAGAACGGTTTGGAAAAATCCAAACCGTTCTTTTGTTTTCAAAATTTCCCGGGTGATGTACCAAAGTGCGCGTAAAAATGCTTATAAAATTGTCCCTTGCCTGTATATCCGACGCGCTCAATCACCTCGTCAACCGATAGTTTTCCGTCAGAGAGTAGCTCGGCGGCGTATTCCATGCGCCGCTCGCGGATATATTCTTTGAGGCTCTTGCCGTAAACCGCCTTAAAAACACGGCCAAGATAGGCGGGGTTGTAAAAGCAATGCTTGGCAAGCGCATCAGCCGTCACGGGGCCTGTGAAATGCTCATCCAGATAGGCGAGAATTTCCTCTGTGAGGAGTTGTGCGCGATCCGCGTAAGTAGCGGAGCTTTCCATCAGCGCGCGGATCAATTTGCTGAACAAAAGCTGCATGTATCCGTTTAAGACAAAGCGGTGACAGGGCTTTTTCTCCTCCGCTTCCTTGTGCATGTTGGCAATCAAGTGCTCGATTTCCGTCCTCTCGGCACCGAAAAAGCGCACGCACGAGGTTTTCCTGCGTTGAAGCTCTTCCGCACCCTCGGGTAAAAATAGCAGAAAAATATCGTCGATATTTTCGGAATTAACAAAATTTTCGGCGATGAACTCGGGCTTGACAAGAAACTGATAGAAGGTCAACGTGCTGTCAACCGTGATGGCATGCACCTCGCCGTAGTTGATGAACAAAAGATCGCCGCGGCGTGCGGGATAGGGAATACCATTGATATAGTGGGTGCCGTTTCCTGCGGCTGTGTAAACAAGCTCGATAAAATCATGGGTATGCTCCGGCTCATGCGTGCCTGTCTCACGCACCGAACGCTCTACCACGATGCCAAGCTTATCGGTTACTTCAAAACGCTTCATCATATCCCCCCCGATTCTTTTTTTCCATTTTATCAAAAAAATAGTTATCCTGCAAGTATAAATTGTATAAAAAGAAGAAAAGATGTATCCTTTTGCTATTGTAGGATGAGAAAATCCGTGCTACAATAAAAATACCCGAAAGGAGGGTACATCATGGATCTGAAAATCAGTGCATATCTTGACAAAATGCGGGCTTGCTGGCTCGGTAAAAATATCGGCGGCACGCTCGGCGCACCCTTTGAGAGTCAGCGGGGTGTGATTGACCTCGATTATTATACCCACGACCTTTCGCTTGGTGTTCTGCCCAATGATGACCTCGACCTCCAACTCGCCTTTTTGATAGCCTGTGAGGCCTACGGCAAAAACGTCAATTCTGAGGTGCTAGCAAACTACTGGCTCACCCACATTTTTCCAGACGTCGGAGAGTATGGCATGGGGAAGAGAAATCTGCGTGCGGGCATTCTCCCATCCGCCTCGGGCAAGCATCACAATTCCTTTGGCCAAAGCAATGGTGCATGGATCCGTAGCGAGATCTGGGCGTGCCTGAATCCGGGACACCCCGAGCTTGCCGCGCACTATGCCTATGAAGATGCCTGCGTCGATCACTTCGGCGAGGGGATTTACGCAGAGGTGTTTTGTGCCGCTATACAGAGTGCCGCATTTGTGGAATCCGACATGGAGCTGTTGATCGACATTGGTCTTTCCTATATTCCTGCGGATTGTGGCATTGCAAGAGTTGTTGAATTTGTGAGAAAATGTGCGGCAGACAAATCCCTTAATTGGAAGATCGCTCGCAAAAAGCTTCTGCAAGCCTTCCCGTCCTCCTTCGGCTCGCGTCCTCTGCCCGGACAGAAACTGGATCCCGAGGTTCCGTTCGGCCCCCACGGCTATGACGCACCTGCCAACATCGGTATCGTTCTGCTGGGGCACTATTACGGCGGTGGCGATTTCTCTCGTGCCATTTGTATTACCGCGGGCTGTTGTGAGGATGCCGACTGTACGACAGGCACGCTCGGCGCGTTGTACGGTATCATTGGTGGTACCGCCTCCATCCATGAAAAATGGCTTGCTCCCATTGGGGATGAGATCAAAACAAAATACGTCGATACCACCAAGCTTCACGTTGCCAAAACGGTTACTGAGCTGACTGAACGTATTTTGCACCTAATGCCCGTTTTTTTGCATGCGCGTTACTGGGAAGGCAAAATGCAGAAAAACATCAGCATCGGCGAAAACGGCGAGCTGACCATTCATGCCAAGGAAGGTAGAGCCCTTGCTTGTCCCGCGAAGGAGCTCGGCTACCGTAAGGTAGAATATTTCCGCGACACGCTTTATGCCGACCGCATGTGCATCCGTCGAGAAAGTCCGTTCTTTGAGGTGCGCGCTATCACGGATACGCTGGATTTGGAGGAAGGAAAGCCCTTTGTGATAGACTTGGACATCCTCGGCAAGTATGGGTATTTCCAACGCTCGGATTGGAACACAGTGATCCTGCACTTGCCTGCGGAATGGGAGACACCCGATGGCAGAGAGGTTATGTTCCAGATGGATCTGCCGTGGCATAAGAAGTTCTATACGATCTCCTTCGTCCCGAGGGAGCTTAAACAGGCAAGCTATGAGGTCATGCTGGAGATCCGCCTCGCTACATTTCCCTCGCGGATTTACATTCCGTTAACCCTCACAAGAATGTTGAAACCGAGATAAAAAACAAGGCAGGTTGTCGACCTGCCTTGTTTTTTATTCGACTTTTTTGCGCTTGATGGTCGGTTCGGATTTCTTTCCGAGAACGTAATCGCCGGTGACGGTTACCTTCTTGATCGTGGGATCGGAAGGAATCTCATACATCAGCTTCATCATCACACCCTCCATAATCGAGCGCAGGCCGCGCGCGCCGCCCTCTCGCTCAATGGCAAGGGAAGCAATCGCCTCGTATGCGTCATCGGTAAAGGAAAGCGTTACGCCGTCCAAAGAAAAGAGCTTTTCGTACTGCTTGGAAAGTGAATTCTTCGGCTCCTTGATGATACGTACCAAAGCATCCTTATCCAGATTTTCAAGCGACACGATGACAGGCAATCTGCCTACCAGCTCGGGGATGATACCGAACTTCATGACATCGTGTGCCGTCGCATCGCGAAAAACACCGCGCTCGACCTTTTCCTTCTTTCCGGCAACCTCGCCGCCAAATCCAATGGCACTCTTGCCCTTGCGACGCTCGATGATCTTTTCAAGACCGTCAAAGGCACCGCCGCAGATAAAGAGTATGTTTTCCGTATGGATCTGAATAAATTCCTGGTTCGGATGTTTTCGGCCGCCCTGCGGCGGTACGTTTGCAACCGTGCCTTCGAGAATTTTCAAAAGTGCCTGCTGAACGCCCTCGCCCGATACATCTCGTGTGATCGAGGTGTTCTCACCCTTGCGGGAGATCTTGTCAATCTCATCAATATAAATGATGCCCTTTTCGGCAAGCTCTACGTTGTAGTCGGCAGCTTGGATCAAACGGAGAAGAATATTCTCTACGTCCTCACCCACGTAGCCTGCTTCGGTTAAGGTCGTTGCATCCGCGATCGCGAAGGGAACCTTGAAGCTGCGAGCCAGCGTCTGTGCAAGATAGGTCTTGCCCACGCCCGTTGGGCCGAGAAGAAGCACGTTGCTCTTTTGGATATCTACGTCCTCTTCGCCGTCCTGCTCATCCTCCCCCTTCTTTTCCTTGGAAAGAATGCGCTTGTAGTGGTTGTATACCGCTACGGAAAGCACGCGCTTTGCCTCGTCCTGTCCGATCACGTAGGTGTCCAGCATTTCCTTGATCTCCTTCGGCTTTGGAAGGGAATCATAGGAGAGCGGCTCTACCTTCGTCTCGACCTCTGCTTCCTCCTGCCCGCCTAAAAGATCGGCGCACACGCTGACGCAGTCGTCGCAAATATATACGTTACTTTGTCTCGGGGACGGAATCAGAACCAGAACCTGATGCTCCGTGCGTCCGCAAAAGGCACAACAACGGGGATCGCCTGTTTCGTGATTGGTGGGTGCCATAGCGTACCTCGTTAATTTCTCTTGTCGATGACTTTGTCGATCAAACCGTATGCAGCGGCCTGATCTGCCGTCATGAAATTGTCACGCTCGGTGTCACGGACGATCGTCTCAAAGTCCTGCCCCGTGCGCTCTGCCAGAATGCGATTCATCTTATCGCGGATTCGCAAGATGTGATCGGCATGGATCTTAATGTCCGATGCTTGCCCCTTCATGCCGCCAAGGGGTTGATGAATCATGATCTCGCTGTTCGGCAGGGCAATCCGCTTGCCCTTCGTGCCTGCCGCAAGAAGGAAGGCACCCATGCTTGCCGCCATGCCGATGCAGATGGTGGATACGTCGCACTTGATATAGTTCATCGTATCGTAGATCGCCATGCCTGCACTGATCGATCCGCCGGGGCTGTTGATGTAAAAATGAATGTCCTTGTCGGGATCTACCGATTCCAAATAGAGCATCTGTGCCACAACGAGAGATGCCGTGGTGTCATTCACCTCGTCAGCCAAGAAGATAATACGGTCATTGAGCAAGCGCGAGTAAATGTCAAACGAACGCTCGCCGCGGTTGGTTTCCTCCAATACCATTGGTACCAGTGCCATGGGTTTCCTCCTTATGCGTAAAAACGGTTATTTTGCGATGGCTTTTTCCTTTACCAGATCCATGGCGGCCTTCACCTTCATGTCGACGGTGATGCCGTCCTTTGCGATCAGCTCCTTCACCTTATCAACGGGCATGTTGTAGGCTTCGGCGATGCGCTTGTATTCTGCCTCCACTTCCTTGGCGGAAACGGTCAGCTTCTCCTGCTTTGCGATCTTTTCAAGTGCCAGACGGATCTTGACCTGCTTCTCGGCCTGAGGACGCAGCTGCTCCTTCAAGGTTTCGAGCGTCATGCCGGTATACTTGAAGTAGGTAGCTAGATCCAGACCCTGCATTCTCATGCGGCTCTCGTAATCACGAACGAAGTTGTCGGTCTCCTCCTCGAACATAACGGCGGGGATGTCAGCCTCCATCTTCTCGATCAGGGTGTCCATGATCTTTTCCTCAAAGGCATTCTCGGCTGCCTTGGCGGCTCTCTCTTCGAGTTTCGCCCGAACGTCGGCGCGATATTCAGCAAAGGCGTCGAATTCGGAAACGTCTTTTGCGAATTCATCGTCTGCCTCGGGAAGCTCATTTTCCTTGATGCCATTCAGCTTGACCTTGAACACGGCAGCCTTACCAGCAAGGTTCTCTGCGTGATAGTCGGCGGGGAAGGTTACATTTACGTCGAACTCCTCGCCGATCTCGTGACCGGCAACCTGATCCTCAAAGCCGGGGATGAACTGGCCGGAGCCGAGCTTCAGATCAAACTTTTCAGCCTTGCCGCCGTCAAAGGGAACACCGTCTACGGAGCCGTCGAAGTCCATGTTTACGCTATCGCCGATCTTGGCGGCGCGGTCGGTCACGTCCTTTACGCGGGCATTGCGCTCACGTGCACGGGTGATCTCGGCATCAACGGCCTCGTCGGTCACCTCGTCAACCTTCTTTTCCACTTCCATGCCGAGGTAGTTCTCGATCTTCACGTCGGGCTTTACGTAAACAACAGCCTTCAGAACAAGGCCCTCATCGCCAACCGAAATGATGTCAAACTGGGGTTGGCCGACAATGTCCAACTTGGACTCCTTTACAGCACCCTCGTATGCCTCGGGAATGCAGGCGTTGATAGCATCCTCGTAGAATACGCCCTTGCCGTACATCTTCTCAACCAGCGCACGGGGGGCCTTGCCTTTTCTGAAGCCGGGAACATTAATGTTGGCCGCCTGCTTGCGGTAAGCTGCATCAACGGCTGCGGCAAAGGTTTCCTTTTCTACGGAAATCTCCAGCTCGTAGCAGTTCTTTTCTGCTTTGGATTTCGTTTTCTTGGACAGACTCATGTTTTTTTCCTCCGAAAGTATATGGTAATATTAGTATAAACAAACATTGATATTGTACCGCATCAAAGCGATTTTGTCAAGCGTATTCCGCATTTTTCTCACATTTTGTCAGGAAAAATCGGGCAAAATCGGACGCGGGCTGAAATTCAGAAAATCCGCAGAGATTAGGGAAAAGCAAATACCGTCCCATTCGAAGCTTGGGGGTACGGTATAATTGCTGTGGATGTGGCCGAAATAGCACCGCCGTATCCCGAATTTCTTTAATGTCGCCAGGATCGGCTCGCAGACAAGACCGTTCCAAACGGGTGGAAAATGCAAAAATACGAGCATTTCCTTTGTAGGATTCGCTTCTGCCAGCTTTTTTCCTGCGGAAAGACTGATCTCTAGGCGGATCGCCTCTCTTGCTACTAGCTTGTCAAAATCTGTGTCCTTGGGGATGTTTTCGCAGGATTCGTCCTGGTACCATCCGCGTGTGCCGCACAGGATAAAGTCCTCGCAAAGCCATGCGTTGTTGTTTAAGAGGGAAATGCTGTCAATGCCTTTCTCTAAAAAGAATTTCTCCATTTTCGAGGCAGTCGACCACCAGAAATCATGGTTCCCCTTGCTGATGTATTTGTGCCCGGGGAGCAAATTCAGAAAGCGAAGATCGCATTCTGCCTCAGGAAGCGACAGTGCCCAGGAAATGTCACCTGGGATGACCACGCTGTCCTCGGGATCGACAACCATTCGCCAGTTTTTTTCCAGTTTTTCGGTGTAACCGCTCCATCGTCTTCCGAAAATGTCCATGGACTTGTTCATACCCTCGGCCGTGGACAGATGGAGATCGGCAATAACGTATAGCATAGTTTTCTCCGCAAGAATACAAGAATAAAAGAAAGGGGATCGGGCAACAATAAAAGCATCACAAACCAAGGAGGATGGATCATGGAAACCTATAATCAGGACCACAAATGTAAGCCGATCAAGGGCATCACCTGTGACGTAAAAAACTGTATGTACCACGACAAAGAGAATTGCTGTACCGCTGGGGAGATCGCGGTAGGCCCCAGCTACGCCCTTTCCAGTAGTGAAACGGTGTGTGCTACCTTTAAGCCCAAAGAAGAATAAACTGATACTGGGCAGATGACAGAAATGTCATCTGCCTGATTTTATTATCCGATATTTTTGTCAATGAATCGTTTTGCATTTTCATAGAAGAGTTTGTTGATCTGCTCCTCGGTGTACCCGATACGGGTCATTTCGGTGGCTAGGCGCGGCAGGCGATCAACCGATTCAAGTCCCACAGGAGCTGCATCAATGCCGTCAAAGTCGCAACCAAGACATACGCAGTCCTCACCGCCGAGAGAGAAGTAGTGCTCGATGTGCGAGAGAACATCGGCGATGCTGCAACGCTCCTCCCTTGTAGTCAAATGACGGGGAGCCATACTCAGCCCCACCACACCGCCGGATTCCTTGATTAAATTGAAATGAAAATCCGTCAAGTTGCGTCGGTGCGGCGTTACGACGTAAGAATTGGAATGGGTAGCCACAAAAGGCCTGTTGTACTGCTTGGCGATCTCGGCTACCTCCTCGATCACGCGACGGGAAGCGTGGGACACATCGGGAACCACACCAAGTTCAAAGCAACGGCGAACGACCTGCTGTCCAAAGGGCATTAAGGGATCGTCGTTGTCGCAAGCACCGCCGATGAGGGTGGAGCCGTGCCAAACAAGCGTTAGAAAACGAACGCCTGCGCCGTGTAGCAACTCCAGCCGCTCGATGTCACCGCAAAGCAGACGTGCATCCTCCACCGCAAGGATATAAGAGAATTGGGAGGGAAGTACCGCGCGGTCAAGAGCCTCCAAGAAGGAGCGACGCACGTTCCAGAAGGAGGCGTAGCATTCCTGATCGGAGAGGTTCTTGTCGCTCCAGATCGCACAAACCTGTGTCACGCTGTCAAAGGCGTGCAGACGGCGGGAGGAGATCTGAAGGCGGTCATCCTCGAAGGTCATCTTTTCATTATGGATACGATACGGGGTATCGCAGTGCAGGTCAATGAGATTCATAAAACACTCCTTTCATGGGCGGAATGCATCCGTCATATGATGGATATTCTGAATGACGGAGGGGTCGTCCTTTGATACGTAAACCTCGATCACGTCAAAACGGATCCGTCTACATTTTTTATAATCATTGAGATAATTTCTGGCAGCGGCAATAAGATTGCGTTGCTTTTGCCGGGTAACAGCCGCACCGGCACTGCCGTACTTTTCAATATGATGTTCGTTGTAGGTTCGGGTCTTGACCTCAACAAAAATCAGATGCTCGGCATCCTCAACGACAAGATCGACCTCATGATGACCGCAAATAAAATTGCGTTCCAGAATGCGGTAACGTTGTTTCTTCAAAAAAAGCGCCGCTGCCTTTTCTCCAAAGTCGCCTAATTGCCGCCGTTCAGTCTTCACGGCCGTCACCCAAAAATCCCAAAAAACTACGGCGATGCAAAGGACAAGGGCCGTATGTACGGAGTGCGTTCATGTGTAGCTTTGTTCCATAACCCTTATGCTTAGCAAATCCGTACATCGGATATTTTTCATCATCCGCAAGACACGCGCGGTCGCGTGCCACCTTGGCAAGGATGCTGGCCGCGGCGATTGAGCAGGAAAGTGCATCGCCCTTGATGACAGGATATGCGGGGATGGGAAGATCCCGTGCGATGTTACCGTCTACGATGGCGAGATCTGCCGCAGGAGAGAGCATAGAGATGGCGCGGTGCATGGCAAGCATGTCGGCGTTCAGAATGTTGATCTCGTCGATCTCTTCAGGGGTCGCGTGGGCGATGCTGTAGGCAACCGCCTTCTCGCAGATCATGTCAAAAAGAGCTTCGCGTTTTTTTGGTGTGAGCTTTTTGGAATCGTTCAGCCCGGGAATATCTGCGTCAAGCGGTAAAATGCAGGCCGCGGCATACACGGAGCCCGAAAGCGGCCCGCGCCCTGCCTCGTCCACGCCGCAGACCAGAGAATAGCCTTCTGCCACGTATTTTTTCTCGATTTCGAAGTTCGGCATATGTCTTTTCCTTTTTGTTTTAGGGCATTTCCAGGGTAATACGCCCGATCGTTGCATGGCGGAACTCGTCCAGCAGCATCGCCGATGCGCGGCGGAAATCGGTTTCACCGCCCGAGATTAGCATGCCGCGCTTGCGGCCAATCAGAGTGAGCAGATCGTATCCGTCCGAAGAGATAACCTCCTGCTCGGTCAGCTTGTAACGCCTAGCAAGTTGGGCAGGGCAGAGCCCAGCAAGACGGGCACACAGGAGCATGGCAAGCTCCTCGGTGTCCAGAATGTTGTCCTTGATCGCGCCTGTAAAGGCGAGGTTTTCGCCCGTCACGCGATCATCAAATTTTGGCCACAGCACGCCGGGCATGTCCATGAGGTCGATGCCAAGCTCCGTACTGACCCATTGCTTGGAAAGGGTCACACCGGGGCGGTTTTCCACCTTGGTCTTTCCGGAGCCGCACATGCGGTTGATCAACGAGGATTTTCCGACGTTTGGCACACCGGCAATCATGGCGCGCAGACGGCGGCCCTCCATCCCCTTTTCGCGGTAACGCTCGATTTTCTCGGAAAGAATTTCACGGATGGCATCGGGGATCTTGCGAATGCCGTCGCCGTCTACGCAGTCCGTGAGAACAGCGTGTTCGCCCTTCTTCTTGAACGCATCAAGCCATGCTTCATTTCCCTCGGAAGCGGCAAGGTTAGCCTTGTTCAAAAGGGTCAGCATCGGCTTGCCGGCGGCAATTCGATGGATCTCGGGATTGCGTGAGCTTTGCGGAATACGGGCATCCAGCACCTCGATTAGGATATCTACCTTCGGTAGATTTTCCTGCATCAGGCGTCTGGTCTTGGCCATGTGCCCGGGGAACCACTGTATCGTTGAGGATGGCATAAAAACTCCTTACTGAACGGTTCCGAATTTTACAAACAGCGAGGAAAGATCCTGGCCACAAAGGCGGAACACAACGCGCCCGATCACCTTGTCCTCATCCACGTAACCAAAGGAACCGCGGCTGTCGTCGGAGATATAGGTGTTATCTCCCATCACGAACAACGAACCATCCGGAACGGTATAGGTATATTCGCCTGTGTGTGCCTGTTTATTAAAGTAAAGCGGATCGTAGTATCGGTAAGATTCCTTCAACTCTACACCATCTACGGTGATGGTGAGTGTATTCACGGTACCGCTTGGTGTGTATTTCAGTTTAACGGTCTGACCGCCCACGGCGATCACTCGTTTTACGATGGCACCCTTATGGAGCTCGTTTTCAAGATCCTGAAATACGACGATGTCACCCTGTTTCGGCTCGTAGAATAGTCCCGAAACCACCAACTTATCGCCGTCATCAAGCGTACCGACCATAGACGTGCCCTCCACAGAGGAAAGTCGGACAACGAAGGAGAAGAGGAGAATGATGGCACAGGCGGCCACCACCAGCATCTCCAAAAAGTCAAAAATATCTGAGGAAAGCTTGGACTTCGTCTGTATTATCTCTCCCGTGCCGAAACTATCATCATCGGCAATGGCGGTCGCGTCCAACTCCTGTGGTGCTTCGCCCGAGGAAAGCTCCCGGTTCGTATCATTGTTTTTTTGCATGGTAAAAGCACTCCTTGCTCGTGTATATCGGAATATATGTTTTAACAAATATTATTATAGCATGACAAAATGAAATATACAAGAAGATTTTTTTGAAAAAAGACTTGATTTTTTGAAAATGGGGTGTTATAATACCATAGGTATGCTATGGCATGACTAAAAACCGAACAGTCCTCTGCGTTGCTCCGCATGAATGTTCGAGGATAAAGGAGGAATCATCACATGGATATGATTCAGGCTTTTGTGAATGAGCAGATGAAGACCGAGCTTCCTAAATTCAATATTGGTGACACCATTCGCGTGCACAATAAGATCAAGGAAGGCGAGAAGGAGAGAATCCAGATTTTCGAGGGTACCGTTATTGCAAAGCGTAACGGCGGCATTTCCGAGACCTTCACGGTAAGACGTGTCGCTTACGGTGTCGGTGTCGAGAAGACCTTCCCCATCCACTCTCCCAATGTTGCAAAGGTTGATGTCGTTCGTGTGGCGAAGGTTCGCCGTGCGAAGCTGTTCTACCTGCGTGACAGAGTTGGTAAGGCAGCCAAGACCAAGGAATTGATCTAACTGACCCAACGAAAAGAAAAAACGCCGTTACTTCCCGTAACGGCTGTTTTTTTCAGAATTTATGCCATTTCCTCCGATAGCCTTTTGCCGCCGAGGATATGAAAATGCAGATGTCCGACCGACTGGCAAGCATCGGGACCGCAGTTGCTGATTACGCGGTATCCGTTCGAGAGCCCGACGGTTTTAGCGATCTCGGGAATTCTCTTGAAAATGTGGGCAACGATGTCGCAGTTCTCGGCATTCACCTCATCCACAGATGGGATATGCGCACGGGGAATCACCAGCACGTGTACGGGAGCCTGGGGATTGATGTCGCGGAAGCACAGGATCTTCTCGTCCTCGTAAACGCGATCGGAGGGGATTTCGCCTGCGGCGATTTTGCAAAAAAGACAGCTTTCCATTGGTAACACTCCTTTTCTATAATTGACTTGTTGGACTTATTATAGCAAAACCTTTTGACAAAAACAAGGGATGGGCCAAAAAAATGCAAGAAAACAAATTGATCCTTCCCGAAGGGGAAGATATATGGACAACGCTATCAAAAGAGGAGCGTCCTCTTGTCGTGTACGGCATGGGCAACGGCGCGGACAAGCTTTTTGATAAACTTGCCAAGATCGGCAAAACGCCCGCCGCCGTCTTTGCAAGCGACGGATTTGTACGCGGCCAGTCCTTTCGCGGCTACCGTGTGCAATCACTTGCCGAAATCGAGGCAACTTACCCCGATTTTGTGATCCTTGTATCCTTCGCTACACGTCTGTCCAAGGTGATGGAACAGATTTTCTCCCTTGCCAAGCGGCACCCCCTGTATTTACCGGATATGCCGGTGGTAGGAAAGACCTATTTTACACGCGAATTTATGGAAGCGCACGCATGCGAGCTTGCCGCCGTGTACGAGCGGCTTGCGGATAATCTTTCCCGTCGGATATTTTCCGCCGTTCTTTCCTATAAGCTCACGGCGGATGTCTTCTATCTCAAAGAGGCATATTCGACCGCGAACGAGGAGAATTTCTGCTTTGCAGACAGAACCGTGCGCACCGCCATCGACGGGGGTGCTTATAGCGGAGACACCGCGAGGGAAATGCTGGAATCCTTTCCCGAAATTGTACGCATTATCGCCGTAGAACCTGACCCAAAAACATTCATAAGGCTACAAAAATTTGCGGCAGATCACAAAAATGTTCATCCTATACAGGCCGCACTCTGGAATGAGGTCGGGGATGCGGAGTTTTCCTCGGGCGGTAACCGAAACTCCTCACTTGTCGGCGCGTCCTACGAGCATCGCGAGATTATCACGCCGCTTGTGTCGGTTGATATGCTTGCCGGGGAAAAGATCGACTACATCAAATACGATGTAGAAGGTGCAGAGCGCGAAGCCCTGCTCGGAAGCCGCGAAACCATCCTGCGTGACCGTCCTGCTCTCGGCATCTCCCTCTATCACCGAAGTGAGGACCTATTTGCATTACCACTTCTTTTGGACAGCATCCGTTCCGACTATACGTTTTATTTGCGTAGACGGAATTGCCTGCCTGCGTGGGAGATCATGCTATATGCCGTTTGAATTTGGAAAATATGTGATCTGCCTTGAAATAAAGCGTGATAATTCCTGCTCCGAAGGGGATGAAGCTGTTGCGATTGCGGCCGAGGAGGGAGAGCTGTGCATCCTCTCGGAGAAAGGCATGGACATTCATGCCGTGGTCGGAAAGGTGTCGGACCTTTGTGCGGAGGTGGAGCTGATCGGTCTGCGACACTATTCGGTCGTGTATGACGGAAAATTCTTTCACCTACCGCTAGGACAAACGGAAAGCTATTCCTTCCGACGGGAAAACGGTGAACGGATTTTCGTTCGTCTTTCCTATCGAAGAAACGAAAACGGCTTTGCCGAGAAGGAGACAATATGCCGGAGTTGTTAGCCCCTGCGGGGAATTTTGAAAAAATGCAGGCCGCCATTCTTTACGGTGCGGATGCTGTGTATCTGTCAGGCTCGCGCTTTGGTATGCGTGCCGCAGCCGATAATTTTACACTCGAGGAGCTTGCATGTGCGATCTCCTACGCGCGAGAACGGAATGTTCGGGTCTATCTCACCATCAATGTCATGCCACACGAGGGGGAATATGCTGCCCTGCGGGCTTATTTTTCGGAGCTTGCGGGTGCCAAGCCGGATGCTCTCATTATAGCCGACCTCGGCGTTATCGCATTGGCCAAGGAAATGCTACCTGATGTGGATATTCATATTTCCACACAGGCAAATGTGGTTTCCGCCGCCGCCTGTCGGGCTTACCACGCTCTTGGCGCATCCCGCGTTGTGTTGGCAAGGGAACTCACTTTTGCGGAAATTTTGGAGATACGTCGCAACACGCCCCGTGAGCTGGAGTTGGAAGCATTCATTCACGGCTCCATGTGCATTTCCTATAGCGGCCGTTGTCTTCTTTCCAACTTCTTTACGGGCAGGGATGCCAATCGCGGCATGTGCACCCAGCCCTGCCGCTGGAACTATACAATCTCCGAGCGAATCTTCGAGATCACCGAGGAAAAACGAAAAGATCAGCCCCTGCCGATCGAGGAGATCAATGGCGAAACATTCCTTTTGAGCTCGCGTGATACCTGTATGATCGAGCATATTCCCGCCTTGATGGAGTCGGGCATCAATAGCTTTAAGATCGAGGGCCGCATGAAGAGTACCTATTATGCAGCGGTGGTCACCAATACCTATCGAATGGCGATGGACTCGTATTCTGCCGGAAATTATTCCTTCAATTCCAAATGGAAAAGAGAGCTCGAAGGGGTCAGTCACCGTGCGTATCATACAGGCTTTTACTTTGATAAACCGACCGAAACGGCCAACACCACCGACTTTAACGGCTACATTAAGGAGAACGCATATCTTGCCACGGTCGTTTCATATGATAAAGAGAGCAGACTTGCCCGTATGATCCAGAAAAATAAGTTTTCCGTTGGCGCACGCGTAGATCTGCTGACCCCTGGTAAGGTTGGCATTCCGCTTGTGGTCGAAGCCCTCTATGACGAAGGGATGCAACCGATTGAGGCCGTACCGCATCCGCAAATGCCCTTTTATATGAAGATGCCCTTTCCCGTACAGGATGGCGACATTCTCCGTGCCGCTATCGGAGAGTAAGGAGGACGTATGATTATTTTAGAATATCTGAAAGTGATCCTGATCGGCATCGTGGAGGGGATCACCGAGTGGTTGCCTGTCAGCAGTACGGGTCACATGATTCTTTTGGAGCGCATCCTGCCGCTTGAACGGATGAGCCCCGAGTTTTACAGCATGTTCCTGTACGTGATCCAACTCGCCGCTATTTTTGCGGTGGTGTGCTTTTTCTTTCATCGCTTAAATCCATTTTCTAGGACAAAAAACGAGGCAGAGAAGAAATGCACATGGCGCATCTGGCTCATGGTCCTGATCGGTATTCTTCCCGCCGGCATCGTCGGTGTGGCACTGGATGACCTGATCGATGAATATGTGGTTGCCTCGGACTACGGTCCCTTCGTGGTGGCGGCTACCCTGATCCTGTACGGTGTTCTGTACATTATTCTGGAACGCCTGCGCCAAAACAGATCCTTTGCCGTACAGGAAATTACCGATCTTAGCCCCAAGCAGGCTCTCTTTATCGGTCTGTTCCAATGCCTCTCGATCATTCCCGGAACCTCGCGCTCCGGCTCCACCATTCTTGGCGGTATGGCTCTCGGTGTCTCCCGTGTGGCGGCGGCCGAATATTCCTTCTTCATGGCCATCCCCATCATGGCGGGCATGTCGCTTTTGAAGGTTGGAAAGTACGTTCTGCGCGCGGCGCAGGGAACGGTAGGATATACCTGCACGTCTACGGAGATTGGTCTTCTTGTTGTTGGTTCGATCGCGGCTTTCCTCATTTCCTTCGTCTGCATTCGTTTCTTGATGGATTTTGTTCGGCGTCACAGCTTTGAGGTATTCGGGTGGTACCGTATCGCACTCGGACTTCTCGTCATCCTATATTTCAGTATTGTAGGTTAAGCTAAATAGGCTTGTCAGTTCGAGCCCATTTAGGCTAGAAAAAACGGTCAATGCCGTAAGGCATCGACCGTTTTTTGTTTTATTCCACGATCAGAACAGAGCTGCTGTTTACCAGATCGATCAGACCGATATAGGTTTTTCCGCGATTGACGGTCAGCGCCGCACCACTCTCATCCGACAGCTGCAGTTTGCCTTCCGCGTCTCTCGACCATGCAATCTCGGTCGCATAACCGTTTGTGACATAGTAGCCTGTGCCGCCCGATTCCGTGTTCAGCTCAAATTCCGTGCCGCTGACGCGGTTGTAAATTGAGCTTTCGCAATGCAACAGGATTAGGTTGGTAAAGCTGACCTGCTTGCCACTGGTATTGTCCAGATGCGGGGCGGAATTGTGCGAGCGTAGATAGACTTTGTCCTCGGCATTGTAGAGGAACTGTGTCACATCGGTGGAGGAAAAGGGAATAATGACGCCGGTTGCACGCTTGTCCGATGCAGTGACCGTTTTTCCGTATTCCACGAATGTAAACGGAAGTGTTACGCCGCCCTTTTCAAAGTTTTCAAGCGCACCGATTAGGCGTGTGCCGGATGTATAAAGCTCCTCGGCCGCTCCTTCCTCTCCGCTTTTGAAAAAGACCGTGGTGGCGCCATCGATCTCATAATTCATACAAGGGAATTCGGGATAGGATACGCCGTCGCGGACGTCATTTGCGCTCTTACAGACTGACACGGCTCCGAAATCCGAGGCGATGGAGAGCAGATATGGGCGGGTCGTGCCGATCGAGCCGATGCGGTTCATTTCGCGGTAGGCGGTGGTGATCATGATGTTGCGGGTCGCGCCGTTTTCCACCGGTGCCTCCACAAGGATCTCCGCATCCGCGACACCGTATTGCGGGGAGCTTGTACTGCTAAGACAAACAGAAACAGGGCGGATCATCGACAAATCGGTCGCTGATGCCAGCCCTGTTAATGGGTTATAGTAGCTTGGCAGCGTCGGCTTGTCCTCTTGGGGTTTCTCGTTATTGGCGTTGTTTTCGTCCGTGTTACCTGGTTGAACGACGGTGCTGTTTTCATCCGAGGGGGTCTTGTCAGGGGAGAGGAATCGTAAGGAACAACCTGCTATGCTCAAAGACGCTACTACTAAAAGTGCAGATAATATAACCGTCACGCATCTTTCAGCCTTCGTTCTGGAAGACTTCAAAATGGATACCTCCTTGGGTTATATAACCGCTATGAAATTATTTCTCGTTTACACGCGATTTGCGCGTTCAAGCCATGCGCCGCCGAGATCCAGCGCCTCGTAAAGACCGTCTGCCATACCTTGCTTTTCCACCTTCTGGCTTCCGTCGGTAGGGATGATTTGTACCATCACCTTTCCGGGGATTTTGGTATGAAGCTTTTCGTCTTCCTTGTAGTTCATGATCATCAGAAAGAGAATGAACTTGTCCGACATGTTGCCGTAGTAAAGCTCGTCATCCTGACGGACCAAAGGCTTGCCCTTGTATTCAAGGAACTTTCCTTTGATTCCGATGGTTGCTTCTGCCATGTGAGTACTCCTTTCATTGGGTCCGGCCAAAGCGCGCCCGCTCAGGCTCATCAAACGTTTGCGAAGAATATTTTACAATACTTTTCCTGAAATGTCAAGGGCTTGTCCCAAAGAACATTTCGGGAACATTCGTCAAGCTTTTCGGTAGGGGGAGTGGCGAAGAAGATCGGAGGGGGAAGAAGGCTCGCAGGAAAGCGCGCAACAGATCGAATCGGCACGATAAGAAAGCTCTGCCGCTTCTTTCGTCGCCTCGGAGAGTGTCTTATAATCGGCGGGCTTTGTCAGAATAGGAAGGGATGCCGTTTTCCGTGCGGCAGAGAGGATGCTACGTCCCCGTGCACCAAAGGCAAGCACCTGCGTGTAGGCGGGCGGGGAATTGAGGCGTTCTCTTGTCACATCCAAAATTCCATATAACAACGAGCGTCTCAAAAAGGCATCGGTGTATCGTTTGGTACGGATTGCTTCAAAAAACTTCTGCCCGGTGCACGCCTTCTGCGCCGCGGCATATACCCGATGTGCAAGGCCGCCGCCAAGCCCGTCTGCGCTTTTGTATTTCCTGGGATCAAACAGCCGGTAGCAGAGTAGCAAATCATCCATAAATTTTTCGGGCGACAGCACGGCTCTTCCTGACGCTAACTCCTCACGGAGCACCGCCGCCGAAGCAGAGGGGAGCATGGAAAATACGCGTTCTTCCTCACCGTTATAAAGCATTTGTCTTGCCGCCATCGCACTGCCGATTTCTATGCTATTCGTTTCATCGTGAGCCATCCCCTCTCGCTTGAACGCAATAGGGAGGATCCGACTTTTTCTTTGCAGAAGCGCACGAATATATTCAACACCGAGGATGTTGTTCGGGGTGTGGAGAGTCGTTTCGTGTCCGAATGTGCGCTCGTATGCCAAGGTGCTCTTTTCGGCAGTGCCGCTTGCCTTATTGGCATCTGCCTCGGCATAGGCGCGTGAAAATTCCGCGCTTTCCATATTTTCAGCGATCCGAAACAGCTTTTCCGTGTCACCAGCTTCACTGCCGAATGCAAGATAATCTACGCATCCAAGTGCATCGGCAATTGCCACACCCGCACGTGCAAACCGCTCTGCAGAGGACGCGGAATAGGGAAAGGGAAGCTCCAGCACCAGATCGGCTCCCTCGCATGTGGCGGCCTTCGCGCGTGCCCACTTCGAAAGGATTGCGGGCTCCCCCCGCTGAACGAAGCTTCCGCTCATCACACAAACGATCGCACTATCCTCGCCAAACCGCTCGCGGACGCGCCGAAAAAGCAAGGCATGGCCCGCGTGAAAGGGATTAAATTCACAAATAACGGCTACAATTTTCATCTTTCTTATAAACTTTCCTTAAAATTTTGAAAAAATATTGAAATTGGAACGAAAATCATATATAATAACGGATGGAAAATAATTTTACATAAAACGGAGGATGACAAAATGAATGTTTTGGTCGTAAATGCGGGCAGTAGCTCGCTCAAATACCAGTTATTTGATACGACAAAGAATGTGGTGGTGGCAAAGGGCCTTTGTGAGCGTATCGGTATCGAGGGAGAAAGCACCATCGGTGCAATCTCACACAAAAACCTGATCACGGAGAAGGAACATAAGGCAAACCTGCCCATGCCCAACCACACCGTGGCTACCAAGTACGTCGTAGATGCTCTGGTTAATGCCGAGTACGGCTGCGTAAAGAGCATGTCCGAGATCGAGGCGGTCGGTCACCGCATCGTGCACGGCGGTGCCTACTTCTCGGAGTCGGTTCTTTTGACCGATGACGTGCTGGCAAAGCTGGAGTTGTGTCGTGATCTTGCCCCCCTGCATACCCCTGCACACATCCAGGGTATCCAGGGATGTCTTGAGGTTATGCCTGATGTGCCGCAGGTTCTGGTATTCGATACCGCCTTCCATCAGACTATGGCTCCCGAAGCCTATATGTACGGCGTTCCTTACGAGGTATATGAGAAGTATGCCGTTCGCCGCTACGGCGCACACGGTACCTCTCACCGTTACGTAGCCGGTGAAATGCTCAAGGTCCTCGGTAAGACCGAGGGAACGAAGGTTGTGACCTGCCATCTTGGCAACGGTTCCTCCATCTCCGCCGTGAAGGACGGTAAGGTAGTGGACACCAGCATGGGCTTTACCCCCCTTGCAGGCGTTCTCATGGGTACCCGTTGCGGTGACATGGACCCTGCTGTTGTTCCGTTCATCATGAACAAAGAGGGCCTCACTCCCGATGAGATGAACAACTACATGAATAAGAAGTGCGGCTTCCTTGGCATTTCCGGCGTATCCTCCGACTGCCGCGATATCGAAGCTGCCATCGCAGACGGCAATGCCCGCGCCAAGCTCGCGCTCGATATGCTGGGCTACCAGATCAAGAAGTTCATCGGCGCATACTCTGCCGCTATGGGCGGGCTGGATGCCATTGTGTTTACCGCCGGTATCGGCGAGAATACGCCTTCCATCCGTGCTATGGCTTGCGAAGGTCTGGAATACCTCGGTGTTGAGTTCGACAACGAGGCCAACTACGCTGTCCAGCGTCCGATTAAGACGACTTGCTTGAGCAAGGACGGTTCTCGCGTGAAAATCTACCTGATTCCCACCAACGAGGAGCTGGTGATCGCATCGGATACCGAGAAGATCGTTTCCGAACTGAAGAAATGATGCTCGGAAAAAGAAAAAGCAGCCGAAGCGGCTGCTTTTTCTTTTTTCGCCGTGCTCTTATCATAGCACAAAAAAAGGGAACTGTCAACCGCCTCCCTGTAAGTAGGAAAGGATTTTTTCGGACAGCATGGCAATATATTCGCCCTTGGCATCAAAATTCATTGCCTTGCCATATAGTTCCTCCAGAGCAAAATGATAATCACCCGCCTCCCGCAAGGAAGCAAGGGCATGTTCCTGCATGTCGCGGCACACGTTTCGCAAATGTCGGATCTGCGATCGGCAAAGTGAAAGACGCTCGTTGTCAAGAAACCGCTTCATGTTAACCGAGGGCTCTTCCCCCTCTTCTTTTGAGGTGAACAGGATGCCGTTTGACGGCAAAAGAATGGCATCGATGACCGTGTCCGTGTAGCAGGACGGAAAGACCGTGCAGCGGTGACGCCCCTGTGCCTCTAACTCTTTGCTTAAATACAGCAGATAAAATCTGGCAGAACCTAGATAGTCAGATACAACGACTGTTTTTTTCGATTCGGTCGGTAAGTAGACAAGTCCCCGTATACTGCACGCCTGTCGGTAGCGTATCTGCGTGCCTCTTGCTTCGGATTCGGGAATCTGCCGTACCGTTCTGGAAATTGCCTTGGCCATTTTTTCCTTTTTCACACATGGCTCCAGTAGATCAGAGAGAAAGGTATCTGCCTCTCCTGCAATTCTCAAAAAGCGGTATGCACGGCGGTAGGCCTCCGCCTTTTTTTGTTGCAGGGAAAAGATCTGCTCCCGATGAGGTGTAAGCTTGCTACTGTCCCAGAACTCGCCAAGATTGATGATTTCATCCACCGCGCCCGGAACCTCCGTGCACCGCGTGTGTGGTGCCGTGCCGTCCAAAATGCCGATGCGATGACCGTTCTTTTCGAGAATCAGACCGTCCAGCGAGTCGGGATCGGATGAACAGTAGATGTATTCGCAATCTGCCCCGATTTTTTCTGCCTTTTTTGCTATCTCCTTCATGGAGTGACTCTTGCCCGTTCCGGGGCCTCCTTTGAAGATATACAGGTGCTCGTATTGCTTTGTCCGATAAACCTCATCAAAGCGGGAGCGGAATCCGCGATATCCGTTGGCGGCAATGAAAGAGTTTGTTTTTTTCGGCACTTCCGATCGCTGTGTAGATGTGCTGTGATTTTTTTTCAAATTATACCCCTCCGTATGTATGAAATCATTGCTATTTTATGCAGCGGAGGGACAAAGAGTTATCAAAAAGCCGCAGATTTTGTAATCTGCGGCTTTTTCTAAATCTAAAACAGAAGATTAAACCGAACGCTTGACGCTGAAAATAAAGGCACAGTTTTTGCCTTCTTCGCTTTCTGCACGAATACTTTCACCACTTGAGACGAGCATGGTTTTGACGATATATAAGCCAAGTCCGACACCGATCTTGTCGAGGCCACGGCTTTTGTCGCTCTTGTAAAAACGGTCGAAAATATAGGGCAGATCATCTTTCGGGATGCCGGAGCCTTCGTTATAAATCGTAATGGTGTACTTGCCTTTTTCGCCGGATCGGATGCTGATGCGAAGAAGTCCGCCATCGTAGGAAAATTTGATCGCGTTGTCACAAAGATTGTACAGGATCTGATGCATGGCATCGCGGTCGGCGAAGACGGGCATACGGTCTTCTTCGGTATCAAACTCAATCTCGAGATGCTTTTCTTCGATCTTGCTTTCAAAGGATATCAGGATCAAACGTGCCAGCTCACAGATGTCAAATTCTGATGGATTGAATTGGCGCATGCCAGCTTCCATGCGGGAAAGGTCCAAAAGTTGGTTGACCAGGCGCGAAAGCCGCTGAATTTCGGAGGAAACGATGCCAAGGTAGTGGTTTTGCTTTTCGGGGGGAATGGCACCGCTGCGGATACCGTCGATATAGCCTGCGATGCTGGTCATGGGAGTACGCAGATCGTGTGAAACGTTGGCAAGGAAGGAGGAACGCAGGTTCTCGGATTTTGCAAGCGAGTCTGCCATTTGGTTGAAGGTTAAAGCAAGATCGGAGATCTCGTCATCTCCCACGACCTGAATGCGCGGCTCAAAGTTTCCTTTGGCAAACTCGCGCGCGGCATGCCGTATTTCTTTAATGGGGTTGGTCAGACGTTCCGTGATGAAATAGGCCGCCACCATGACCGCCAGCATGATCCAAAGGTTTGCCAACATGATGCTCTTGTTTAGCACGGAAATCAAGGCATTGGCATTGACGTCGGCAGAACAGACAAACACCGAACCGACGATCTGGCGGTCACCGTCGTATATGGGCAGGGCACTGACCAGATGGTTGGAGGAGAAGCGGCCGCCCATTTTTCCGTATTCACTGAACGTGCCACTTTCAATCAACTGTTGTACGATGACAGTCGGAATTTCCGTGATTGAGTCGTCGATTCCGGGGGTTCGAACATAAGAGAAGAGAATATGGCCGTTCGCGTTCGCTATGAAAAAGGACGCATTTTTGGTATGAGTAGAAAGAAGATCAAAAATACGCGGTACTGTATCGGGATCCGTCTCGGCAACGAAATCGCTGAAGCTATCCGATTCTGCCGTAGCGAAGGCATTTTCCAGCATGGCGGCGGTGATCTCCGTTATTCTTTCCGCGTCACTTCGCTGCTCGTCCACGGCGTAGTTGTCTATACTGACCGAAACGATCGAGGTGAGCATCAGAAAGCTGACCAGAATGATCACGGCAAAAGCGGTCAGATACCGTACGAATATGCTCCTCACAGGTTTCCCCTTTCTTCGTGTGTCGTTTATGAGAATATTATAACGGTATTTGTCCTCTTTGTCAAACAAATTTATAAAAACGTTGCAAAAGGGTGGAGAATTGTGATATAATGAGATGTCGATTACCCGACGCGGTGAGTTCGAAACCATCCTCACCTAAAACAAAACTAAGGAGAATAGAACCCATGAGAAACAAAGAACTTCGTAATGTTACCCTCGGTGCGATGGTAGCGGCACTCTACGTGCTACTTACCGTCCTGTCCAATGCCTTTGGCTTGGCAAACGGTGCTGTCCAGCTTCGTCTGTCGGAAATGCTGTGCGTTTTGCCCGCTTTCTTTCCCGCCGCGATCCCCGGGCTTTATCTTGGATGTATGGTTGCGAATTTTCTGACATCTGCCGCAATTTTTGATGTCTTTTTCGGTAGCATTGCCACATTGCTTGGTGCCATCGGTACATGCCTTTTGCGCCGCCGTCCCATTCTGTCCCTTCTGCCGCCCATCCTCTCGAACACTGTGATCGTTCCGATCGTCCTCGTGGTGGCGTACGGTCTGCCTGCTACCGTTCCTTCCATCCTGCTTTCCGCCCTCACGGTCTGCATTGGAGAGATGCTTTCCTGTGGTTCTCTAGGATTTTTTTTGATGAAAGTCATTAAAAAATACCTAATCTATACGAAATGAGGTAATTTCGATGTACAAAGCAAACGACGCACGTTATGAATCCATGCCCTACCGTTACAGTGGTGCAAGCGGCTTGAAGCTACCTGCCGTATCCCTCGGCTTCTGGCACAATTTCGGTACCAATGCCGATTATGCCAACATGAAGGCTATGTGCAAGACTGCCTTTGACAATGGCATCACGCACTTTGATCTGGCCAACAACTACGGTCCCGTCGCCGGTGCAGCGGAGGAAAATCTCGGGCGGATCATGCGTGACGGCTTTGCCGGTTACCGTGACGAGCTGGTCATCAGCACCAAGGCGGGTTATTATATGTGGCCCGGCCCCTACGGCGAGTACGGTTCCCGTAAATATCTCATTTCCAGCCTGGATGCCAGCTTGAAACGCATGGGGCTTCCTTACGTGGATATCTTCTACCATCACCGTATGGATCTCGAAACGCCTCTTGAGGAAACGATGCTGGCACTGACGGATATCGTGCGCTCCGGAAAGGCTCTTTACATCGGTCTTTCCAACTATGACGGTGAACACATGAAGGCGGCCGCCGCCATTCTGCGTGAACTACATTGCCCCTTTATCATTAACCAGAACCGTTACTCGATCTTCGACCGCACCATTGAAAAAAACGGACTCCTTACTGCCGCCCGAGAGGAAAAGAAGGGAATTATCGCCTTCAGTCCGCTGGAGCAGGGGATGCTGACTGACCGTTACCTCAACGGTATTCCGGACGACAGCCGCGTCCGTACGGACGGTCGCTTCTTGCGTGAGGCCAGCCTCACCGAAGAAAAGATGAAGAAGATCCGCGCCTTGAATGAGATTGCGAAGCAGCGCGGTGAGAGCCTTGCCCGCATGGCACTCTCTTGGGTCATGCACACCGAGGGGCTCACCTCTGTCCTTGTCGGTGCCTCTCGCCCCGAGCAGATCCTTGACAATATTGCCATGACAACCGGCCCCGCCTTCACGGACGAGGAACTTTGTGCCATTGATGCCATTACCTTCGGTAAATAATGAAGAGATAAAACACGGCAGAATTTTGTTTTTTCCCTCTGAAAGCAGTTTTTAAAATCAAAAAGTAAAAAAACAAGAATTTTATGGATTTTACATTGACACATATCGGCAAAAATGGTATGATATTCTAAACGAACAAAACAAATCGTCTATCGATAAAGGAGAATAATTATGCGTATTCTGGCAATTGGCACTCATCCCGACGACGTTGAGATCGCTTGCTCCGGCACGCTTGCCAAGTGTGTCAAAAGGGGGGATACGGTCATCGTATGTCACGCATCCTCCGGCAATCTCGGTCACGTGGTCATTCCGCCTGATGAGTTGACCGTCATGCGCGCGGCAGAAGCCAAAAAGGCAGGCGCGATGGCAGGTATTGAGGTCATTTGGGGTGGCTTTGACGATCTGGAGATCTACGACAACAACAAGGAAGCACGCGACAAGATGGTCGACGTGATCCGTTACGCTGATCCTGATGTGATTATCACCCACGACCCCGACGATTATATGCCCGACCACACTGCGGTTTCCCGCCTGGTTTTTGATGCCAGCTTCACCGCTACGCTCCCGAACTATCATACCTCGAAAACCAGCAACGCCGTGAAGCTCGTTCCCATCTTCTATATGGATACCCTTGCAGGTGTAGGCTTCAACCCCACCCACTACGTTGACATCTCCGAGGAGATCGATCTGAAGATCAACATGCTGGAATGTCACGAGAGCCAGCTCGTCTGGATGCGTGAGCATGACGGTATCGACTTCGCCGATATGGTGAAGACCTGCTCCCGCTATCGCGGCTATCAGTGTGGTGCCGAGTATGCCGAAGGCTTCCGTCAGTGCCAGGTGTATCTGAAGGGCACCACTGAACGTCTGTTACCCTGAAAATAAAAACAAAGGAGATATATCATGGATTTTAATTCTACCGTAAAGGGCAGTATGCTCGAGGGCTTCTATCCGAAGGGATGGGACATGGAAAAGATCGATGCCTGCTGCGACAACGCTCCCGAGGCTATTTTTGAGAAGCAGTCCTTCTGGAATAAGGACTTCACCCCCATTCAGTGCGAGAACGTCGCCGAGTTCGACGTCAAGATGGGTCACGAGATTGCAAATGAGATCCGCCGCGCAAACGCAGAGGGTCGCAAGATCGCCTTCATTCTGCCCGTAGGTCCTATGGGCATGTACAAGTGGGCCGTTTACTTCCTGAAGGAATGGAATGTGTCCTGCGCCAATGTCTGGTGCTTCAATATGGACGAGTGGGCAGACGGCGAGGGCAACACCATCACCGGTGAGGCCTCCTTCCAGAGCGCTATGGAAAACGCTTTCTACAATCCTCTGGGCGAGTTGACCGTTCCGAAGGATCACCGCAACTTCGCGACCAAGGACAATCTCCCCACCTATCCCGAGAAGATCGCCACCCTCAAGAAGGAAGGTGCAAAGCTCGTTCTGGTATATGGTATCGGCCGCATGTGCCATATCGCATTCTGGGAGCCCATGATCGGTGCTGAGTTCGATAACGACGAGGATTGGCGCGCACAGCCCTATCGCATCGGTGTGCAGCTGCATCCCCTGACCATCGAGCAGAATGCCATCACCTCCTTCAAGAGCCGCACCACGCTGGTTCCTTGCCGTGCCAACACCATCGGTCCTGCTCTGATGTTCTCGGCTGACTATGCCATCGGCGGTGCTGACGGTGCTCTCTCCCGTGGCATGCAATGGCAGGGTATGTCCCTATGGATGACCCTTCGCTACGGTCCGACACGCTTCATCACCTCCACCTACATCCCGACCCTGCCCGGTAAGCTCTTCTTCCTGCGCGAGCTGGCTGGTCCCCTTTGCCCCGAGGCAAACTAACAAATATGCAGAATCCCCCGACCGAACGGTCGGGGGATATCTTTTTCCGAAAAATAAATTATGCAAATCGGTAAAGTAAAATAAGGGCTTGTTTTTTTGTTTTGTCTGCTTTATAATGATAGTGCTGATAGTGCAATTTGCTTTTGGAAGGAGCACGCTTATGGAAACTCGTTGGATGTATCACACCACCGCCACTCTCCCGGAGATCATGGAGGCTTCAAAGGGAACCTGCATCATTCCCATTGGATGCGTGGAAAAGCACGGTCTGCACATGCCCCTCGGTACGGATATCATGGCGGCAAGCCACACGGTCTACCTCGCCTCGCAGATTGAACCTGTGTGCGTGTTTCCCGATTTCATCTTCGGTGCGGTCCCCGCACGAGATAAGGATCATAACCTAGGATCGCTGACACTCCCGCTTGCCACACTTTTGACTCTTCTTGAGCAGCTTTGTGATCAGATCTCGCTCAACGGCTTCAAAAAGATCCTGCTTTACAACGGCCACGGCGGTAACTGTGCGTGGATCTCAGCCTTCTTGCAGGACATCGACAACCGCAACAAGGATTATGTCGTAGCCGCGATTACCGTAGAGGAAGAGGCCCCCTTCAAAATGGCGGACTACATTCTCAAAAACGGTTCCGGCTCTATCCCCGAGTTAACCCCCGAGGACGAAGCAGATCTTCTGAAATGCAAGGAACTCAACGTTGTATATGGTCATGCCTGCTACGGTGAGGCAGCGGTCATGATGGGCATGCACCCCGAGCTGATGCGTTATGATCTCTTGGGTAAGGAAAGCGGTGTCCATACCCATGATTCCGACGTTTACAATGCGGTCGATCTTCAGCTCCGCGATGGCGGATGGTGGTTGGAGTTTCCGAACGCCTATGCAGGGGAATTTCCCGTTTATCCGAACGAGCGTATCGGTCGCGCCGCCGTTCGCATGGCGGCGGAACGCATTGCACGCGCCGTGAAGGTATTCAGGGACGACGAAAGGCTTTCGGCAAAGATTTAAGATGAGAAGATACACGATCGAAGAATTGATGAGCCGCCTTGGCTGTGAAAAATGGCCCGCACGGTGGAAGGAATTTTATAGTGAGGTTGCAGAGAAGCAGGAAAAAGAGGGACATGCTCTCCTTGATCCAGCCTATTACGACGAGCTGCATGAAAAGTATCGCGTTCTGCCTACCTACAAGGAGCTTTATAAGCGGACAGCCGTGAAGATCTCTGAAAGCGCAGAGCTTTCCTTATTCTTTGCGCTCCTGTGCCGGGCACTTCGGGACAGGGCGGTGATCGAAGAGGATCTTTCTAATCTTGATATGCCACAACCGCAAAGGGGACCGGATGCCGAAGCTTGCCGTGTCCTTCCCGGCCTTGCGATTTGTCAGTCTATCCCCGATGTTTATAAAACAATGAAAAAACGCCGCGTTCCAGACGATATTCTCTATCCCTCTTTGCGTGTAGCAGAGGCCGGCGTGGACTTCTACATGGCGCGTCATAATGGGGAAGCGGGCTATTCCAATTTTGGTTGGTGGCAGCGTGCCTACGACGCCACAATCTACAATGTCGGCAGATTGGAGCTGGAATTGCCGCGTGAATTTCCGAACACTTATGCCGTTTATCAAAACAAGGACGGTGCTACCGTTGTATTTGCCAAGGGAATGAAGCTCCATCGAGACGGATTCGCCATCGGATCCTATCTGTATGAGGACGAAAAGGGCGCGTGGACGCCGACCTTTGAGGAAACCGAGGATCACTACGTCGGTCATCCGTTCCTTGAAAGCGGATACGTCAGCCGTGAAAGGATCACGCTTTCCAAAAAAGAATGGCATCCTGTTCTTGTGGGCGGTGATCCCGTCGTAGGACTTCACATTCCCGCAGGCGGAGGCCTTTCCGACGAGGCCGTTGAAACTTCCTTTAAAAAAGCCCGATCGTTTCTGAAGACCTGTTTTCCGGAATACTCATACAAGGCATTTACCTGTGCCAGCTGGCTGATCGATCCCCAACTTGTAGACATACTCGGCGTGGATTCAAACATCTCGAAATTTTGCAGTCGTTTTACGCCCATGTGCATGAAGAGCGCGGCGCGCGGCGTGTTCACGTTTATATTTAGACAAGCAGATGAGAATTTTGAAATTCGTGATCTTCCCGAAAATTCACGCTTGGAGCGAGGCTTGAAAAACCATTACTTAAACGGAAAGGCCATCTATGAAATGTACGGCTTTTTCTTGTAAAAGCAGCAGAAAACCCACGGCAGAACATCTGCCGTGGGTTTTCTGCATTTTGTCATTCGCGCAGATACTGCGCACGGCGATAGTTGCCAGGCGAGCAGCTCTTGAAGCGGCGGAAGGTGCGGTTAAAGTAGGACACCGTCGAGAAACCGACTTCCATGGAAATATCAAGAATGGGTTTTTCGGATCGGTTGAGCAGCTTTTCCGCATTGTAGATACGAACGAAGTTTAAGTATTCGATGAAGGTGTTGCCGGTTGCCGCCTTGAACTGTCGGCAGAAATACCCCTCGCTGAGTCCGCAAAGGGAGCTGAGCGCGGACAGGGGGATATCCTCGGCATAATGCTCGTCGATGTAAGACAGGGCGGGCAACACCTTTTCGATAGAACGGTTGTGAATGCCTGTTTCAACATTTTGCAAAATGCCCTCGCGGTAGAGATATCCGAGGATTAGATAAACGTAACCCCGCAGGCGGATGTTGTAGAAGGGGGCGTTCTCCTCGCGCTCCTTCGATAATTGCCACACGTATTCAAAAAATGCACCGTCGTCATCTGCACGTCGGATTACGCGGATCGGACACTCGCTTGCGTTGCTCAAAAAGCGGGCGAGGTGCCGCAGGGGACGGTTTTCATGCGGTAGCTCCAAAAAGGCATCCGCGCGGAACTGCAAGAGCACGGTGTCGGACATCGGTGGATCGTCCTGTGTGCCGTGGGGAATGCGAGAGTTGACAAATACCACGTCCCCCTCGGAAAGTACGTATTCTTTTTCATTCACATAAACACGCTTGATCCCCTTTGCTACAGCAATAATCTCAATCTCGTCGTGAAAATGAAGGTGGCACACAGAGGGTTTCGTGCGGGTATTGCAGGAATGCCCTACATGCAAAGGCATCTCGGGTACGTTTGATTTTACAAGCTCGTTATACATAATCCTCAACAAGTCATAATTGTACAAGTTTTTTGCAAAATTGGGGTAGTATTCCGATTTTGCATCTTTTATAATGATTATAGCATGTGTTCCCATAAAAATCAACAATTTTTTTTTTGGAGGTAACTATGGCAGACAAGAGAGTAGCCGGTCTTGACGCATTCAAGACCAATCAGGAGGAAAAAACAATTGACACCGCAAAGGTTTTGCGTGTCGGCATCATCGGTACTGGATGGATTGCCGGCTCGCACATGCAGCAGTATGAAAAAATGCCTGATGTCAAAATCGTGGCACTGGCCGATATCGTTCCCGGAAAGGCCAAGGCTTTTGCGGAAAAGTGGGGGCTCACTGATTGCACTTGCTATGAGTCGCATACCGCGATGCTGGACAGTGAAGAGCTTGACGCGGTCAGCATCTGTACATATAACTGCACGCACGCGGAGTGTACCATCTATGCGTTGGAGAAGGGTGTTAACGTTCTGCTTGAAAAACCACTGTGCGTGACCACCGAGGAGGCGGTTGATATCTGCCGCGCCGAAAAGAAGAGCGGCAAGATCCTGTCAATCGGCTTCCAGCCCCGTTGCGATGCCAACATGAAAATGGTCAAGAAGATCGTTCAGTCGGGTGAGCTTGGTCAGATCTATTACATCCAGACGGGTGGCGGCAGAAGAAAGGGAATTCCCACTCCCTTTGGCACTACCTTTATTGAAAAGGAAACGGGCGGTGTCGGTGCGCTGGGTGACATCGGCTGTTATTCCTTGGATATGGTGCTCAATGCTCTGGGTTATCCGAAGCCCCTGACCGTATCGGGCTACAGGTCTGCCTTCTTCGGTCAGAACCCCGAATATTTTATCGCACAGGGCAAGCCTGCCGAATATGCAAGTCTTTTCGGCGTTGATGATTTCGGTGCGGGCTTCATCCGTCTGGAGGGCGGCATCATTCTCGACTTCCGTATCGCGTGGGCTATGCACCTGGACACCCCTGGTGATACCATCATCATGGGTACCAAAGGCTCGCTCCGCATTCCGTCCACTGATTGTTGGAACGGCTCGATCGGCGGTCCGCTCAAGATCTACCACGAGGTGGCAGGCAACTCTGTTTGCACAGAGATCCCGATGCTCCCCAGCGACGGAAACAAAAACTTCTATGACAAGATCCGCCTCTTCCTTGATGCAGTCAAGAATGGCGGCACTGCCCCCGTACCGACCAGTGAGATCCTCTACAACCAGGCGATCATTGACGGTATCGTGAGAAGTGCCGAGCTTGGTCACGAGATCGAGATCGACATCCCAGAAATTTGAGGTGTGATATGAAAAAGTTTAAGGTTGGTATCCAGCTTTACGGCGTGCGCGATCAGATGGAAAAGGATATGGCGGCCACACTCAAAGCCGTCAAGGAGATGGGCTATGATTACGTAGAAATGGCCGGTTATTTCGGCAAAAGTGCCGAAGAGATCCGCTCTTTGCTGGATCAATATGGTCTTACCTGTATTTCCGTTCACCAGACGCTGGAC
This sequence comes from Clostridia bacterium, assembly GCA_017464805.1. Taxonomy (GTDB): domain Bacteria; phylum Bacillota; class Clostridia; order Oscillospirales; family CAG-272; genus UBA1740. The sequence continues at coordinate 231,031 of JAFTYE010000016.1, forward strand.
TTTTATGAGTCCAAGGGTCAGGCAGGGGTGGATTTCGTCAAGACGCTTGGCGTTGAATTTTCCGCCATTCCATGGTACGACAAGGCAAAGTTGCCCGGCTCTCCCGAATGGGAAGAAACCAAGGCTACCTTTATCCGTTGTGGCCAACTGCTAAAAAAGAACGGCATCGACATGTGCTACCACAACCATGACTTCGAGTTTGAGATGGTGGACGGGAAGTACAAGTACGACATCATGATGGACGAGATCTCGCGTGATCTCCTTAAGCCCGAATTCGATACATGCTGGGTACGCTACGCTGGGGAGGATCCCTGCAAGTATTTGCGCGCCTTTGCAGGAAATGTACGTATCCTGCACCTCAAGGATTTCACCTGCAAGAAGCTCGCGTCTGGTCCCGCTTATGCTCTTATTGATGAGAACGGCAATCCCGTTAAAGCCACCACCCGCGAGGACAACGGCTTCCTCTTCCGTCCGCTCGGACAGGGTATGCAGGATTTTCCTGCAATCCTTGCTGCCGCCGAGGAGGCAGGTACGGAATATATCATTGTCGAGCAGGACCAGACCTATGATGTTCCCAGCCTGGAGGCGGCCAAGATCAGCCGCGAGTATCTGCGCACGCTGGGACAGTAACGTCATCCGAGAATCCCCCTGAAAAACAGGGGGATTTTTTTAAAAAAAGGACTTTTATGTTGACAATTCTTTCAAAATGTGGTAGTCTATTTTCAATAGAATATAAAAGAGGAGTTTTCTTATGGATCCTACGATTCTTATAGCTTTGGAAGAGGAGCTTTCCTGGCATCTGCCAAGCTCCGTAACTCTGAAACAGGGCGGAGAAGGAATCGCCATTTCCTGCGATGGGAGCTCTGCCACTCTGGCTTATAAAACCAATGCCGATCTGGCACGTGGTCTTGTCCTGCTCAAGCAGTTCGGCACAGAACACGCCTATACACATGAGGAGAAGTGCTCCTTTGAAACGCTGGGCCTGATGCTGGACTGTTCCCGCAATGCGGTGATGACAGTAGAAAGCGTCAAGCGTCTTCTACGCTTGCTCGCACTTATGGGCTACAACATGCTACAGCTGTACACCGAGGATACCTACGAGGTGGATGGGGAGCCCTACTTTGGCTATCTTCGCGGCAGATACTCCAAGGAGGAGATGAAGGAGCTGGACGCCTATGCCAAGGAGCTTGGTATCGAGATGATTCCATGTATCCAGGTGCTGGCACATCTCAATGCCATCTTCAAATGGCAACATTACAGCGCGAAGTACAAGGATTGCGGCGACATTCTGCTTTGCGGCGATGAGAAGGTTTATACGCTGATCGAGCGGATGTTCGCCACCTTGGCCGAATGTTATACCTCTCGGCGCATTCACATCGGCATGGATGAGGCACACATGGTAGGCCTCGGTAAGTACCTGGATCGTAACGGCTACCGGGATCGCTTCGATATCCTGGCGGAGCATTTGAAGCGTGTGTGCGAGATAGCAGAGAAGTACGGCTTCCGTCCTATGATGTGGAGTGATATGTTCTTCCGTCTGGCGGCAAACGGTAAATATTATCTGGATGGAGAAAAATGCGAGGTTCCTGAACGCGTATTTCAAAATCTGCCCGAAGACATCTCCCTGGTTTACTGGGATTATTATCATACCGACCGCAAATCCTATGATGAAATGGTTGTTGCCCACAAAAAATTCAACCGCGAGATATGGTTTGCGGGAGGAGCTTGGAAATGGGTTGGCTTCACGCCGGACAACGAGTATTCATTGCGTGCAACAGCGGCGGCCACACTCGCCTGTGCCAAGAACGGCGTCAAGCATCTGTTCACCACCGCGTGGGGGGACGAGGGGGCAGAATGCTCTCCGTTCGCCGTTCTGCCAACCCTGGCATATACGGCATCCCTTGCGTACGGTAACCGCCGCATGGCGGAAACGAAACGCTTCTTCCGCTCCTTGACCGGAATACGCTTTGACGATTTTATGGCAATCGATAGTCTGAACAAGCTCTATCCTGCGAACTGCACCGCCATGGCAAAATTCCTGACCTACAATGATCCGCTCGTCGGTATGCGCGATAAAACGGTAGAACAACATCCCGAGATCGTCGAAAAGGCAGCGGCGTGTCTGTCTACCTTCTCTCGTCTCTCCAAGAATAAGCAGTACGGATACCTCTTTCGCACGCAAAAGCAGCTTGCACATTTTTTGTCCTTGAAGGCCGATTTTGGCGTTCGCCTGCGCCGTGCGTATCAGTCGAATGATAGGGAAACACTTGTCAGCCTTTGCGAGGAATGTAAGCGTATTTCTACAGCACTGGAAAAATTTTATGATGCATTCCGCGCACAGTGGATGCAGGAAAACAAGCCATTCGGATTTGACATTCAGGATCTTCGACTGGGCGGTCTTTTGCAAAGAATGAAGGTCTGCCGCAATTTAATATCCGAATATCTTGATGGAAAGCGAGAGGATATTGAAGAGCTTGAGATCGAGCTGTTACCCGATCAACTTTGGGCGGCCCACAATTGGGCCACTGTCGTCTCCGCGAATGTCCTCTATCATTTTGGTTTTTAATAAAGGAGAGTGTGTATTATGTCCAATTATTCCTGTGACGGCTTTACTTATGACAAGGTGAAGAAGATTACGGACATCCTAAATGAGAACAGAGTGCTTCATCACGCGCCCGTCAATCAGGTCCTTTACTATCCGTGTGATTACAAGGTGGGCAACAATATGCCCGATCTTTCTCTCTTCGCTCCCTACAATATAGACGGAAAATGGGGAAGGAAGCAGGATGACCACGCTTGGTTCTACATTCACGTCTCACGTCCTGCAGAAATGATGGGTGAGATCCTGTATCTTTCCGTTTCCACCGATAAAAGTGGTTGGGATGCCGATAACCCCCAGTTCATCGGCTATGTCAACGGCAAAATGCAACAGGGCCTTGACCTCAACCATACGGATATTCTGCTCGGAAAGGAGGAGGAATACGATGTATATCTCTATGCCTACACCGGACCGAAGCTCTCGCGCGTGGAGTTGCGTGTATCCCTGTTCACGAAAAATGATGCGGTTGAGAAGCTGTACTACGATCTGCTCGTGCCGCGTCAAGTTCTGGATTTTCTGGACGTGCATTCCTATGAATACGCGACCATTTTATCTTATCTCGACAAGGCGGTCGATCATTTGAACCTGTTGAAAATTCCGTCTGCCGAGTTTTATCAGTCGGTTTCGGAAGCGGAAGCCTATATACAACGTGAGTTTTATGAAAAATATTGCCATGAGCAGGATGCCACGACCATCTGCATCGGTCACACGCATATCGACTGTGCATGGCTTTGGACCTTACAGCAGACGCGCGAAAAGGTGCAGCGTTCCTTCTCGACCGTTATTGAGCTGATGAAGCGTTATCCCGAATACAAATTCATGTCCTCCCAAGCACTGTTGTATAAGGATGCGAAGGAGGAGGCCCCCGAGCTGTATGAAGAGATTAAGAAAATGGTCGCCGCAGGCAGATGGGAGGTTGAAGGTGCGATGTGGGTCGAGGCAGACTGTAACCTCTCCAGCGGGGAAAGCCTTGTCCGCCAGGTCATGTACGGCAAACGTTTCTTCCGCGATGAGTTCGGCGTGAATAGTCATATCTTGTGGTTGCCGGACGTTTTCGGGTATTCTGCTGCCTTGCCGCAGATTCTGCGAAAGAGCGACGTGGATTGGTTCGTGACCTCCAAGATTAGTTGGAACGAAACCAACATGATGCCCTGCGATACCTTCTCCTGGAAGGGAATTGACGGCACCGAGATCAACTCCTTCTTCCTGACGCCGCAAAATCGGCACCGTTATGCCGCCCCTTCTATCCGCACCACTTACGTAGGAGATACAAATGCCCCGATGATCGCAGGTACTTATAATCGCTACCAGCAAAAAGATTTGAGCAATGAAGCAATTTTGACCTATGGCTACGGCGATGGCGGCGGCGGACCGACCGCCGAGCACATCGAGCTGATGCGCCGCACCGCCTATGGCATTCCCGGTTGCCCCAATGCCAAGAGCGAATTTGCAAGTGATGCCCTTGCACGCCTTGCACGTAAGATCAATGGCAATCCCAAGCTGCCGAAGTGGCAGGGAGAGCTTTACCTTGAGCTTCATCGCGGCACCCTAACCGGTATTGCCAAGAACAAACGCAACAATCGCAAAAGCGAGCAGCTTTATCAAACGACCGAATGGCTTACCTCGATGGCAAACGTGCTGGCAAACAGACCTTTCCCGAAGGCGAAGCTACATGAAGGCTGGGAAATGATTCTGACCAACCAATTCCACGACATCATACCCGGCTCTTCGATCTTTGAGGTGTACGAGGATTGTGACCGCGACTATGCCAAAATTCGTTCCCTCGCTGAAAGCGAGATGAATGAGTCAATTGCTGTTTTGCTTGGAAAAATCAAGGCAGATGGCAAACATGTCGTGTTCAATCCCCACTCCTTTACAAACTCCGGTGTAGTCAAAGCGGACGGCAGATCCTACTATGTTCCGAGTATTCCTGCAAAAGGATATGCCGTGGTCGATCTCGAGAATCAAGAAAGCTCTGTGAAAATCTGCGGCAGATCGGTAGATACGCCGTTCTATGCCATGGAATTTGATGAAAACTACAACATCACCCGCCTGTATGATAAGAAAAATGATCGCGAGGTGCTGAAAAAAGATCATCTCGGCAATCGGCTACGTATCTATCAGGATAATCCGTATAATTGGGATGGATGGGAAATGTCCGAGTACCACAAGGACAAGGTCTATTTCATAGACACCGTTTCTTCCGTTGAAACGATAGACGAAGGCGCACGCACGGGTATCCGTCTGACCAGGCCGCATATGGCAAGTGAGATTGTGCAGACGATCTGGCTCTACAACGACTTGCCGCGCATTGACTTTGAGACGCACGTGGATTGGCACGAGCAGCATCAATTGCTGAAGGTAGCGTTCCCGGTGGATGTCAATACTGACCATGCCACCTACGAGATCCAATTCGGTACGGTTGAGCGTCCCACACATAAAAATACCTCTTGGGACGCCATGAAATTTGAGGTTTGCGGCCATAAGTATGCGGATCTTTCGGATAACGGTTATGGTGTCAGTCTTCTTAATGATTGCAAATACGGCCACGATATTCACGATGGTCTAATGCAGCTGACCTTAATCAAATGTGCCACCTATCCGAATCCCTATGCAGATCAAGGCAAGCATGAGTTTACCTATTCCCTTTATCCGCATGCCGGTAATCTCTGTATGGCCGATACCGTTCGCTTGGCATACGATCTGAATATGCCCATGATGGTCTGCGAAGGAAAAGACGGAGATGGCACTCTGCCGCAAAATTACTCCATGATTTCTTGTAATTCCGATAATGTCATTGTGGAAACGATCAAAGAGAGTGAGGACGGAAACGATCTCATTGTCCGTATGTATGAGACCAAAAACATGCGTACCAAGGTCAAGTTGATTTTGGGCTTCGATGCCAAGTCGGTCGATCTTTGTAACCTCATGGAGGTGAAGCAGGGGACTCTTTCTCTCGACGGCCACGATCTGACCTTGACCGTCAACCCCTTTGAGATCGTAACGCTTCGCATCAAAAAATAAAAGGAGCTATCCTTTATGGAACGAAAGCTTTGGTACCGTCGTCCTGCTGCCGCGTGGGAGGAAGCCCTCCCGCTCGGCAACGGTCGGCTTGGTATGATGGTGTTTGGCGGCGTGGAAACCGAACGCATTCAACTGACCGAGGAAACCATGTGGTCGGGCTGGCCGCATGATAATGATAATCCGGCATGCCGCGAGCATCTTGAAGAGATGCGTCGTCTTCTGTTTGCAGGCAAACTCACGGAAGCGGAGGCACTGTGTAAGAAGTACCTTGTATGCAAAGAGGGAAGTGGTGAACGCTATATAGGCCCATTCGGCTCTTTTGAACCTGCGGGAGATTTGTTCATTCAGATGGTGGGTGTTCCCATCACGGATAGCCGCGAATACCGGCGGGAGCTCGACCTCTTTGACGGTGTGGCGACCGTTTCCTTTGGTACTACTGTTCGCCGATCCTTTGTGTCGCAACGATATAATGTCACCGTGACCGAGATCGTCGGACGGGAAAGGATGCGACTAAAGCTCCGTTTTGAGCCGAATGTTGCTACTTCTTCATATGAAAAAGATGGTAATATTGTTGCTTGCGGGTGCTTTCAGGGGGTGGGGGCATCCTCCTTCTGTACGATCGTTTCCTGTGTGACCGATGGCGGAGAGATTCGCGTATTCCGCGATTCTGAAAGCGATGGGGTTTTCCTGGAAAATACCAAGCGTGTTGTCATTTATACCACCACTGCCACTTCCTATGACACCGAAAATAATCCCGAAACGGTTTGCCGAGAACGCATCAACCACGCCAAAGAGGTTGACTTTGAACGAATCTATGCAGACCATCTTGCCACACACCGCGAGCAGATGGGGCGCGCTACCCTTTCTCTTGCGGGGGAAGATCTCTCCCACATGACAACTGACGAGCGGCTTGAAGCTATCTGTCGCGGGGAACAGGATACGACCTTCTCGGAGCTTTATTTCACATACGGAAAGTATCTTCTGATCGCTTCGTCCACGGATAGCCGTTTGCCGTCCAATTTGCAGGGAATTTGGGTCAAGGATAAAATGCCGCCATGGGCAGCCGATTTCCATATCAACATCAACCTGCAAATGATGTACTGGCACGCAGAAGTCCTCGGACTTTCCGAGCAGCTCACCCCCTTTTTCCGCTTTATCGAGGATCTTGCCAAGGCGGGAGAAAAGACTGCTGCTGTACAGTATGGTTGTCGTGGCTGGGTGGCTCACACCTTGGCCAATCCGTGGGGTTTTACCGCTCCCGGGAAGGATCCCTCATGGGGTGCTTTTTCCACGGCAGGCGCATGGTGTTGTCGCCAAATCTGGGAACGATATCTCTTTGCGGAAGACATAGAGATTTTGCAGCGGTATTATCCTGTCATTCGCGGATCTGCCTTGTTTTTTCTAGACTTTCTGGTGGAAGATCCTCAAACAAGATGCCTCGTTACCGCTCCGAGCAATTCGCCCGAAAATCATTATCTTGACCCAAAGACCGGGGAAGTTCATTCCATGTGTGCCGGTCCCACGATGGACAACTGCATAGTCCGAGAGATCCTTTGTATTGCCGCAAAGACCGCGAAGATCCTTGGTGTGGACGAGGCTTTGCGAAACGAATGGGAACAGACTATCGCCAAAGTGCCTGAAATTCGAATAGGTAAATTAGGGCAGATCATGGAATGGGCAGAGGATTACGAGGAGATTGAGCCGGGCCATCGGCACATCTCTCATCTCTATGGCCTGTATCCCGGTACGGACATCACACGTGAAAGAACCCCGGCTCTGGTTGATGCCGCGCGCATCACGATTCATCGCCGTCTTGACAACGGAGGCGGTCAAACGGGGTGGAGTGCCGCTTGGATTGTCTGTTTTTTTGCCCGTTTGTTTGAGGGGGATAAAGCCCTTTCCATGCTGAAGCATCTTTACAAAACGGGTACTTACCGAAACCTCTTTGATCATCATCCGACTGTCTTTTTTCAGATCGACGGCAACTTCGGCGCGACAGCGGGCATGGCGGAAATGCTTCTACAAAGTCACGAAAATATCATCCGCGTTCTACCGTCTTTGCCGACAGAGTGGAAAGATGGGTCCTTCGCCGGTTTCCGCGCGCGAGGCGGTTTCCTTTTTGACGCCTCTTGGAGGGACGGCAGGGTCACCTCTCTTACGGTGCATTCGGTTTTGGGACATTCACTTTGTGTTTTTTGCAACGGAAAGACCTATCGTATGGAAACGGATGCCGGAAAAACCTATGCAATTCTTTGATCAAAAACCGCCTGTCATCAGGCGGTTTTTTCTCTTTGTCGCCAAAATACGGCTCTTGACAAAAATAGGAAGGTGTATTATAATAAATCAAATAAGTATTTACATGGAGGGACGGTTATGCTTCGTTTGGGTCTGACCGGCGGAAGTGGTAGCGGAAAAAGCACCGTTGCCCGAATTTTTGCCTCCTGCGGCGCGAAGATCATCGATACCGATGCGGTGTACCACTCCCTAATTTCCGCGCCGTCACCCTGCGTTTTGGCGCTTAAAGAGGCGTTCGGTGAAGGCATCTTGAACGAAGTTGGAGCCATCGACCGAAAAAAACTGGCCTCCGTCGTTTTTGAAGCTACCGAGGCAGGGAAGGCGCGCCTGGCCCTGCTGAATGATATTTCCCACCGCTTTGTCCATGAGGAATGTGAGATATTGCTTTCACATTATGAAAAGGACGGTGAGCCTCTAGTCATTCTGGATGTTCCGCTTTTATTTGAATCCGGATTTGACCGTTTGTGCGACGTGACCGTTGCGGTCCTTGCACCGCAGTCCCTTCGTTTGCAACGGATTCTTTCACGTGACGGAATCGACGAGGCGGCAGCCATTCGCCGTCTTGTCGCACAGCCAAGCGATGAATTTTACAAATTGCGCGCCGACCATCTAATCTATAACGAAGGCGACCTTCCTGTCTTGCAGGAAAGGACACTCGCCATTTTGCGAAAGATCGGTTTACGCTTTGATCGTATAAAAGATAAAGATAAAGTGAATACGTATACTTGGTCGTAAGGCCAATGAAGGAGAAGAACATGGAAGAAAAATCCAAGGGTCAGAATCTTTCCGAGCAGCTGACATACAAGAAAACAAATGTGTATGAGAAGGCAGACGAAGCCCGCATTGAGCAGATCTATCGGTATGCCGAGGGCTACAAGTCCTTCCTTGATGCCGCCAAGACCGAGCGTGAGGCCGTTTACCGCGCCATTGTCATGGCAGAGGCAGCGGGTTATACCGCCTATGAGATGGGCGAGGAGCTTCATCCCGGTGATCTCCGCTACTACAACAACCGCAACAAAAATCTCTTTATCTTCCGCATGGGAGAAGAGGACCTTGAAAAAGAGGGCATTCGGATTCTGGCGGCGCACATCGACTCTCCCCGTCTGGATCTGAAACAAAACCCGCTTTACGAAGATAGCGGTATGGGCTTCCTCAAAACGCACTATTACGGTGGTATCAAGAAATATCAATGGACCGCCATTCCGCTTGCCCTGCACGGCGTAGTCGCAAAAGCGGACGGCACGACGGTGGACGTGGTGGTGGGCGAGGATGAGTCCGATCCCGTCTTCTACGTCAACGATCTTCTGCCGCACCTTGCTCAGGATCAGATGGCTCGCACGATGGCAACCGCCATTCCGGGTGAGTCGCTGAATATCCTTGTCGGTGGCCTTCCGTTTGCGGACGAGAAGGTCGAGAAGAAGATCAAGCTGAACATTCTCAACATTCTTAACGAAAAGTATGGCATCACGGAAGAGGACTTCATCAGCGCGGAGATCTCCGCCGTGCCCGCCTTCCGTGCGCGCGACATTGGCTTTGACCGTGCCATGATTGGCGCATACGGCCACGACGACCGCGTATGCTCCTATCCAGCCATTACCGCAATTTTGGAAACCCCTTCACGCCACACCGTTATGGCCATTCTCGCGGACAAAGAAGAGATCGGCAGCATGGGCGTTACTGGTATGCAAAACTGTCTGCTCAAGGATATGATCGACCTTGTTGCTACTGCTCGCGGTGCCAATCCCGCTATTGTGCGCGCGCGCTCCATCTGTCTATCAGCAGACGTGAACGCCGCCTATGATCCCAACTTCTCCGAGGCTTACGAGCGTCGTAACAGTGCGATGATCTCGTGTGGTACCACCATGTCCAAATTCACAGGCTCGCGCGGAAAAAGCGGGACGAGTGACGCCAGTGCAGAATTTGTCGGCCGTGTGCGCTGTATGTTTGCTGAAAATGGTGTGATCTGGCAGACCTCCGAGCTTGGTAAGGTTGATGTTGGCGGCGGCGGTACGGTCGCTCAATATCTGGCGAACATGAATATTGACACCGTCGATCTCGGCGTTCCCGTTATTTCCATGCATGCACCGTACGAGGTGGTTTCCAAGGCAGATCTATACACCACACACGAGGCCTTCTGCGCCTTTATCAAATAAGATGTTCCGCAAGCTACAACAGATCGCCATTCGATTCGAAGAGATCGAGCGTAATCTGACCACCCCCGACATTCTTTCCTCGCCGCAGCTGATGCGCGATTTGATGAAAGAGCGCAAAAATCTGGAGCCTGTTGCCCTCGCTTATGCAACCTACTGTCGGCTTGAAAAAGAGCTTTCGGATGCCTTATCCATACTGGGTGAGGCGGGCCTTGACATCTCCTTGCGCGAGCTTGCAACCTCGGAATGTGAGAATATTCGGCGGCAGATGCAGGACATGGAGCAAGAGCTTCGCCGACTCCTAATTCCGCGTGACGAAAACGATGACAAAAATGTCGTGGTTGAAATTCGAGCGGGAGCAGGTGGAGAAGAGGCGGCCCTGTTCGCCTACGATCTTTTTCGTATGTATAGCATGTACGCAACTGCGAACGGTTGGAAGATCGAACCGATGAGCTCCAATCCGACCGAGCTGGGGGGCTTTCGTGAGGTGTCCTTTCTTGTGGTCGGCGAGGGAGCTTACGCACGCATGAAATACGAAAGCGGTGTCCACCGCGTTCAACGCGTTCCGAAGACCGAGTCACAGGGACGCATCCAGACCTCCACCGTCACGGTTGCGGTACTGCCAGAGGCAGAGGAGGTCGAGGTGACGATCAACCCGTCCGATATCGAGATAGAAACGCTCAAAAGCAGCGGCGCAGGCGGTCAGCACATCAATAAGACCGAATCGGCCGTACGTATCTATCATAAACCCTCAGGAATTGTGGTCTTTTGTCAGGAAGAGAGAAGTCAATTTAAGAACCGCGACAAAGCCATGAGAATGCTTCGCGCCAAGCTCTATGAGGCCGAGCAGCAGAAGCAAAACGACGTCGTCACGAGCACGAGAAAAAGTCAGGTGGGTACGGGGGATCGCAGTGAAAAGATACGCACCTACAATTATCCCCAAAGTCGTATCACAGATCACCGCATCGGGCTGACCGTATTTCGACTTGAAAGCTTCATGAACGGAGATATCAACGAAATTCTCGATGCCCTGATCACGGCGGATACCACCGAAAAGATGAAAGCCAGAGAAGATGAAAACTGAAATCTATGAAATCCGCTGTGTGGATAGTGAGGCGGCACAAAACGCACTTGCACGTGCCGGTGATATCCTTCGCCGCGGCGGCCTTGTGGTGTTTCCAACGGAAACCGTTTACGGCCTCGGTGCCGACGCAACAGATGCTACCGCCGCCTCCCGTATCTATACCGCGAAGGGGCGACCGTCGGACAACCCCCTTATCGTTCATGTCGAAGCTCCCGAAGACGCACAGAAATATGCCGTCACAAATGAGGTCTATGACCGTCTTGCTACAGCCTTTATGCCGGGGCCTTTGACGGTTATCATGCCCGTAAAACCCACCATACCGTCCACGGTGACGGCAGGTCTTTCTACGGTTGCCGTTCGTTGTCCATCGCACCCTGTTGCGCGTGCGCTCTTGTGTGCCGCGGGTGTACCGATCGCCGCGCCGTCAGCCAATCTCTCCGGTAGTCCATCACCTACATGCGCGCGCCACGTTGCGGAGGATATGATGGGACGAGTAGACATGATCCTTGACGGGGGTGACTCCGAGATCGGGCTGGAATCCACCATCGTGAAGATCGAGGAAGACGGCTCTTTAACGCTTTTGCGGCCGGGTGCCGTCACACCAAGCATGCTCATGGAGATCGTGCCGGAGCTACATATTGCCGATGCCGTTTTGGCGGCACTGCCCGAGGGACAAACGGTTCTCTCACCGGGCATGAAATATCGCCACTATGCACCCAAAACCACGTTCATTCTTTTAGATGGAACAAGGGAACAAATCACCGCCTATGCAAAGAAACGGAAAGGGAAGATCGGTATTCTTTGTTACAAAGAAGATTTTGATTTTTTCTCAACGTATTTTCCGGCAGATCAATGTATCATCTGGGGAAAAAGGGAAGATACGAGGGAGCAGGCAAAACGTCTTTTCACGCTTCTTCGCGAAATGGACAAGCTCTCCTTCGACTGCATATTCGCCCCTCTGCCGCCGCGTGAGGAGATGGGCATGGCACTTTACAATCGCATGATCCGCGCCGCCGCGCATCAAATCGTTCACCTGTAAGTTCAACAAAGGAAGGTCACAAAATGCCAAGGAAAAAGAAGGCAGGAGCATCCGTTCCTGTACAATCGGCAGAGATCACCCTGCAACCGATCACCGAAACGATCGAGAAAAACTATATGCCCTACGTCATGAGCGTCATTATTTCGCGCGCTCTGCCGGACATCGACGGCTTCAAGCCCGCTCACCGTAAGCTCCTGTATACCATGTATGAAATGGGGCTGATGAACGGTCCGCGTACCAAAAGCACCAATATCGTCGGTAAGACCATGCAGCTACACCCTCACGGCGACGCCGCGATCTATGAGACGATGGTGCGTCTGACGCGCGGCTACGAAGCTCTTTTGCATCCCTTCGTAGATTCCAAAGGCAACTTCGGCAAACAGTACAGTAAGGATATGGCATATGCCGCTTCCCGTTATACGGAAGCACGCCTTGATGGCTTCTGCCGTGAATTATTTAGTGGAATTGACAAAGATGCCGTGGATATGGTGCCCAACTACGACAACACCAAGGAAGAACCGACCCTGTTACCCACGACCTTCCCAAACATTCTCATTTCTCCGAATATCGGTATTGCCGTCGGTATGGCCTGCTCGATCTGCTCCTTCAACCTTGCCGAGGTGTGCGACGGCACAATTGCGCTGCTTAAGAATCCCAAGCTGACGACCGAAAAGCTACTGGATATCATCAAGGCTCCCGATTTTCCGGGCGGCGGTCTTCTCGTTTATGACCGCGAGCAGATGCGTCGTGTATATGAGACCGGCATCGGTCCTATCCGTGTGCGCGCCCGCTATCAGTATAACGCTTCCGAGAACTGTATTGATATTCTCCAAATCCCGTACAGCACGACCATCGAGGATATCATGGAAAAGATCGCCGAGCTGATCAAAAGCGGCCGCATCAAGGAAATCTCCGACGTTCGTGATGCCATTGACCTTAACGGCTTTAAGCTGACACTGGAGCTTCGTCGCGGCACTGATCCCGACAAGCTGATGGCAAAGCTGTATAAGCTCACCTCGCTTGACGACAATTTCAGCTGTAATTTCAATCTCATTATCAATGGTACTCCTCATCAGCTCGGTGTTCTCGGCATCTTGCAGGAATGGATCAATTTCCGCCTCGGTTGCGTACGCCGTGAGCTGACCTTTGACCTGAAGAAGAAGGAAGCTAAGCTGGAGCTGTTGCTTGGTCTTGGACAGATCCTTCTCGATATTGATAAGGCGATTTATATCGTTCGGAATACCGAGAACGACGACCAGATCGTTCCCAATCTGATGAAGGCCTTTGATCTCACGGAGCGGCAGGCGGAATACGTGGCAGAGATCAAGCTGCGTCACTTAAACCGCCAGTACATCATTGACCGACTGAATGAGATTGAGGATATTCAGAAGAGCATTGCAGAGCTGAAGGAGATCCTGGCCGACGAGCTGAAGATCAAAGCCTACATTGTCAATCAGCTTACCGAGATCAAAAAGAAGTACGGCAAGCCGCGCAAGACACAACTAATCAGCCCTGATGATCTCCTTACCGTTACCCAGGAGGATATGGTCGAAAATTATAACGTCCGTCTCGTTCTGACACATGACGGCTATTTCAAGAAGATCACGTTGCAATCTCTGCGCGGAAACGACGAGCAGAACCTCAAGGAAGGGGACTATATCCTTTCCGAGGAGGATACCGACAACCTCGGTGAGTTGGTCATCTTCACCAACCATGCACGCGTATTCAAGACAAAGGTAGCCGATTTTGATACTACCAAGGCTTCTGCGTTGGGTGAATTCCTACCTGCCAAGTTCAATATGAATGAAGGAGAGCGGCCGATTCTTGCCAAGGCACTAACCTCTTACAACAAAAAACACAACCTTGTCTTGTTGTTTGAAAACGGAAAAGGCGTGCGCGTTTCCATGGACAATTACAGTGCGGAGCGTCGCCGTCTGACCGGTGCGTTCTCCAAATCCTCTCCCGTGGTGGCTGCCTTCTACGAGGATGAGTCGAAGGAAATTCTGATGGTCGATAATATGAATCGTGCTATTCTGCTTTCCACCTCACTCATTCCAAAAATGGCCACCAAAACGGCAGGCGGCTTGACCCTGTTTGCCCTGAAAAAAGGAAAAGGGCGTCTGATCTACGCTACGGCGGATTTCAAGGATAGGTACGAAAACCCCGACCGCTATCGCAAGAAAAAGATTCCTGCAACGGGCCTTTTGCTTGCCGAGAAGGATATTGTCCTGCAACAGATCAAATTTGAATAAAAATGGAAGAGCGTTGCCACGCATTGGCAACGCTCTTTTTGCATGTTTGATTTTTCCACGGATAGACTATATCGTACATCGAAGAAAGGAGTACGTTATGAAAAAAATATTGGCAATAACGCTCATCTGCCTGGTCTTGCTCGGTAGTATGGTGGGATGCTCCCGAAACGACGAGAATACGTTGTATTTTCTGAATTTCAAGCCGGAATCCGCCGCCGCCTACAACAAGATCGCGGCTAAATATAAAGAAGAAACAGGGAAGACGCTGCGCGTGGTCACAGCAGCGTCCGGCACTTACGAGCAGACGCTGAAATCCGAAATCAGTAAAAGCGATGCCCCCGTTTTGTTCCAGCTCAACGGTGTCATTGGTTACAACGCATGGAAGGACTATTGCAAGGACCTCTCGGATACCGAGATATACAAGCACCTATCCGATCCCCAGCTTGCCATCTCATCCGGAGAAGGTGTGTACGGCATTCCTGCTGTTGTGGAGGGATACGGTATCATCTATAACAAAGAAATTACCGATCGCTACTTCGCCCTGACTAACCGCGCCACGAAATACGCCTCTATGGACGAAATTCGCTCGTTTGAGGCTCTTTCTGCCATGGTTCGGGATATGACAGCCCATAAGGATGAACTGGGCATACGCGGCGTCTTTGCGGCTACCTCGCTCAAATCAGGGGAAGACTGGCGATTCCAGACGCATTTGGCGAATCTGCCGATCTACTACGAGTTCGAAAAGGGGAATATTGACATCAGCCGTGACGATATTTCCGAGGTTGATTTCTCCTATAACACACACTACAAGCAGCTCTTTGATCTATATCTGAACAACTCCACCACCGATCCCAAGCTTCTTGGCAGCAAGCAGGTAGCCGATTCGATGGCGGAATTTGCTCTTGGTCAATGCGCCATGGTCCAAAATGGAAACTGGGCATGGAGCCAGATCCAAGGTGTGAACGGCAACACGGTAAAATCCGAAAATATCAAATTCTTACCAATTTATATTGGGGCAGAAGGCGAAAACACGCAAGGACTTTGCGTCGGAACGGAAAACTACTTTGCCATTAATGCCAAGGCCACTCCTGAAAAACAGAAGCTGGCGGAGGATTTCCTCGCTTGGCTGTACACGAGCGAAAGCGGTAAGGATCTGGTAACGAACGAGCTTGGATTTATCGCCCCCTATGACACCTTCGAAGAGGATGAGGCCCCCTCTGATCCGCTTGGAAAGGAAGTATACGAGTGGATGAACAAGGACGGTGTGAATACCGTTCCGTGGGTGTTCTCGATCTTCCCGAGCCAAAATTTCAAAAGTGATTTTGGCGCAGCACTCTTGCAGTACGCACAGGGAAATAAAGAATGGAGCGAGGTCGTGTCCCTCTTTAAGACCCGCTGGAAGGAAGAATCTGCCTGATGCAGAAAAGCTTACGCAAATACGGTTGGCTGTTTTTGCTGCCTACTCTCATTGCTTTTTTGATCGCGTTTGTCATCCCGTTTCTTGCCGGTGTGTGGCTTTCCTTCACGGAATTTACCACCGTTACGAACGCAAAATTTGTGGGGCTTGATAACTATATCCGTATCTTTACCGATAACCGCGATTTTTTGAATGCCTTTTGGTTTACGGTCAAATTCACGGTCGTTTCTGTGGTTTCTGTGAACCTGCTTGCATTTATCCTCGCATTATTGCTAACGAAGGGGCTGCGTGGAACCAATTTCTTTCGCACGGCATTCTTCATGCCGAACCTTATCGGCGGCATCGTGCTGGGGTATATCTGGCAACTTATCATCAACGGTGTGCTGTCGGGGATGGGCGTGGATCTCACCTATCGCGCGGAGTACGGCTTTTGGGGACTTGTGGTCCTGATGAACTGGCAAATGATCGGGTATATGATGATTATTTACGTGGCAGGTCTGCAAAACATTCCGTCGGAACTGCATGAGGTTGCCGCCATCGACGGCGCAGGCGGCTTCGCCACTCTGCGGCACATTACGCTGCCGCTTGTCATGCCCTCGATTACCATCTGTACCTTTCTGACGCTCAGCAATTCTTTTAAGATGTTTGACCAGAACTACGCTCTCACGGGCGGTGCGCCGGGCAAAGAAACACAGATGCTGGCACTGGATATCTATAACACATTTTACGGAAGTGTAGGGAATGAAGGCGTCGGACAGGCAAAGGCGGTTCTATTCTTTGTTCTGGTGGCCCTGGTAGCCCTTATTCAGCTCCGTATCACACGTGCAAGGGAGGTAGAGACATGAGAACAAAAAAACTCGTCAATTCGCTTCTCGTCATCCTTTTGGCCGTCTTGACCGTTGCCTTTTTGTCACCCATCTTTATCGTGCTGATGAACTCCTTCAAAGGGCAATTCTTCATTTCGGATGCCCCCTTTGCGCTCCCAACAAGGGACACATTCGTCGGCTTTGACAACTATCTGTCTGGGATTGAGAAAATAGGCTTTTTCAGTGCGCTCGGATACTCGTTGTTTATCACGGTGTTTTCGGTTCTGGCCATTTTGATCTTTACCGCGATGACCTCCTGGTATCTGACGCGTGTACGCGGACGATTTACCCGTGTCGTGTACTACACCTTTGTGTTCAGCATGATCGTGCCTTTTCAGATGGTCATGTTCACCATGTCCAAGATTGCAAACGTTCTGCATTTGGAAAACCCGGTTGGTATCATTTTGATCTATCTCGGCTTCGGGGCAGGGTTGTCGGTGTTCATGTTCTGCGGCTTCATTCGGGGAATTCCGCTTGCCATTGAAGAGGCGGCAGAAATTGACGGCTGCACGCCCGTACAACGCTTTTTCTACGTTATCTTGCCGATTTTGAAGCCTATTTCCATCACCGTAGCCGTTTTGAACGCTATGTGGATCTGGAATGACTATCTGCTGCCGTTGCTCGTCATAGGCTCCAAATATCGCACCATTCCCGTAGCGGTACAGTACCTGCAAGGCGGGTACGGATCGCGCGACATGGGGGCACTCATGGCCATGCTGGTGTTGGCGATCATTCCGATCGTGGTGTTCTATGGGCTCATGCAAAAGCACATCATTCGTGGCGTCGTGGCCGGTGCTGTAAAAGGATAAACAAAGGCGATGCTCTTGCATCGCCTTTGTTTTTATATACTCAGAAGCAGGGAAATGATCGGCATGCTTAAAATAGATAGGATGGTGGATATCGCAACCAGTTTTCCCGCGTATGCGGCATTTCCGTCAAATTTTTCCGCGAACATGGAGGTTGCCGTGGCGGCGGGTGTGGACGCGGAAACCAGAATGACGGTCATGACGATCTCGTTAACAGGAAGACCAAGGAGTGAAAACGCCTTCATGATTAAGAAAACGATCGCAGGCAGAATAAGCAGACGAAGCGCGAGGAACTGATAGAGATACGGGTCACGGAACATGCCCTTGAGCTTGATTTCCGTAAGACGCAGTCCAATGATAATCATGGACAGGGGCGCGACCAGCTGCTTGAGCATGTTGAGAGCCTCAATGCACAAGCTGGGAACGTAGCCGTCGATTGGCAAAAAGAAGAAGATCAAGCCGATCACCGTGGCAACCGTCGTGGGATGAAACAGAACCTTTTTGAAGGACGTTCGCTTTTTGTCACCCGTGCAGATCAAGACGCCAAGTGACCAGATGAAGACGTTGAAGGTAATGCCGTAGACGGAGGCGTAAATGGCAGCCTCGTCACCCAAAATACCAACGATCAGCGGGATGCCCATGTAGGCGGCATTGGAAAAAATGGTGGCAAATCGCAGCATTTTCCGCACGCTTTCCTCAGCGCGCTTGAAGCAGAGAAAGGCAACACCCGCAAAGAGGAAATGCGAAAGAACAGAGAAAATCAGCACCCAGATGGCATTGTGGAAGATCTGGGCATCATAGGGGCGGATATAGGCCACTACGATCAAGGCAGGCTGTGCGATGTACAGAACCAAGTTGGCAAGTGCCTTGCCAAATCCTGGGGTCGAGAGATGGCATTTTACCATTACCAGACCCGGTGTCAGCATCAAAAACAGAATCGCAACGTTGTAAATTAGGCTTTCGGCAACATTCATAACAGAAACCTCGAAAAAAGAAAATAGGTTCGCGGATATACCGCGAACCCATTGTGGCGGAGAGAAAGAGATTCGAACTCTTGAACCGCTATCAACGGTTACACGATTTCCAGTCCTACGCTCCACGCGGCAACGGTGCTATTCTACCACAAAAAAACCGCCCTGTCAAGCCAAAAACGCCGTCAGAGCGCAAAAGACTGTCTATAGACGGAAATACCCCCATTGATAGCATAAGATGGCTTAAAACGCAAAATTTCGCCTCATAGGCCGCGCTCCGCGCGGCTATAATGAAGATCCCGATACCTTACGCCACTGCGTGAGGGGTCGTGCAAAGCAGAGAAGTACCCCCTTCGGTGAAGCTTCGCTACCGTGGTGCAGCTCGCCCATCGGGAAGCTCCGTGCACGAGGTGGGGGCAACGCCCCCAAAATGCACAAGGCGCGTAGTTCGCGCCGAACCTGCCCCGCTCTGATCGTGCGGTAAAGACCGCGCCCCCGGTAGATCCCTGCGACCGTGTCCCGGATCGCCGCATTGTAGGCCGCGCCGCTTTGCGGCGCATAAAACCCCCGACCCGGCTGATAGCGTAACCCTGTGGCGCGATAGCGCCCCCGGGAAGCCCCGGCCAGAGCCGTCAGGCCGCAATAGGAAAAGCCCCTGCGCCGAGATACAAGGTATCCCGGCGCAGGGGCTTTTCCGTTAGGACGGCTCTGCCTTATTAGACAAAGTGGATTTCGTTGATGTAATTTTTGCTTCCGCTTTCTAGTAAAACTCTGCAGTTTTTGTCGATCAGGTCATGCATTGTCCAATTGTTTTGTTGGAGGATGAGGTTTAAGTCTTCTGTGGAGATGAGAAAATCGTATGCTCCGATGCCTTCATGTTCTTCTTCTATGAGATCGCTGATTTCTTGTATCATGTAAAGCGCATATCCGTCGTAACTTTTTCGGTTGATGTATTTTACATCATTCCAACGTCTTCTTAAGTATCCAATGATTTTGTATGCCATAGTTAACTCCTTTTTTTAGTAAAACGGTCGAGCGTTTCGACCGTTGGGATAAGCCCGGCTAAGTAGTCAAGGCTGACATTGTAAAAAATCCCGAGTTTGATAAAGTGATGTAGTGGGATCTCTTGCAAGCCGGATTCGTAACGTGCATATTGAGGTTGTTTCATTCCTAAAAAATTTGCTACTTGTTCTTGTGTAAGATCTGAATCTTCCCTCAGGTCACGTAGTCTTTGAAAATACACAAATTTAACTCCTTTTTTGAGAAAAACGGTTAAGATTTTCGGGGATGTCGATGAGTCCGGTTAAATAATCCAAGCTTACGTTGTAGAAGTATGCCAATACGATAAGATAATGCAACGGAATCTCTTGTGATCCAGATTCATAACGTGCATATTGTGGTTGTTTGATTTGCAATACTTCTGCGATTTGAGTTTGACTTTTGCTGAATTTTTTTCTTAATCCCTTTAATCTTTGACAATTTTGCATAAAAAATCCTTTTTATTTTTGTGCATTGTAACGATTTTAACATATAACTGCTCGGTTATACTTGACTTTATAACGGATGAGTTATATAATGGCCTTGATATAACTTTCGAGTTATAGAAAATTTCATACATTGGAGGATGACCTATGAACAAGAACCGGCGCAAAAAGATCACGGACGTGGTCGAACAGATCTCCACGTTGCTGGAAGATCTGAAAGATCTGGTAGCAGAGGAAGGGGAGTATATTGAGAATTTCCCGGAGAACCTGCAAGGCTCGGAAAAGTACGAGGCAGCAACCGAGCTGTACGACACCCTGGACGAATGTGCCTCCTCGATCGAGGAAGCCTGTCAGACCATCGTGGATGAGGTGACAGCATGACCAACTTTGAGAAGATCAAGAGCATGAGCGAGGAAGAGTTCCTGCGCTGCATTATGGTCTGTCCGAACGAGTTCAACTATATCGGCTCGGAAGCCTGGTGCAAAAAAAGTGCGCTGTTAATCGCAACTGCGCGGACTGCTGCCGTGAATGGCTGCAAGATGAGTACACACCTGCAAGTGCAGAGTAAATAAAAAATCAAAAACAGAAAGAGGTAAAGACAATGGCAAAAATCATCGGATTTGAAAGACATGAGTATCACATTGAGGCAGAAGGAAAAAGTCCTGCGAGAGATTTCGTAGGTTTCAAGGTGCACCTCTCGGCTCCTGTCGATCCCACCAAGGGCATTGGCGAAACGAGTATGGTCTATCCTGTATCTGCGGACTCCTTCTCGGTGATCTTCCGTGGTCACGGCGCGGACGAGCTGCCGAGCCTGGTCGGACAGGAAGTGCTCTATGAGCTCTCGCCCTCCGGCAAGAAAATGGTACTGTCGAGCGTGATCCTGATCTCGGACTTTATCAAAAGCCAGCAGAAGGCGGTAAAGTAACGTGTTCTACTTACTGTTGCTTGCCCTGCTCCTGGTCTACGTGATCTTGCAGGGCAGGCTTGTTGCAAAGCGCATGGAAGCGCAAAACGAACGCCTGACGGATCTTGAGGATACCGTCGGGCTTATGATCCAGGCGAAAACGGATGCGAGTGCGGCCGACGCGCAGACGGATAGCGAATAAAAGAAAGAGAGGTATAAGTTACGAATAATCCTATTCAACTGATCCAGGCAATGTTTGAAGGTGCTGTCTCGGCAGTGCAGGGCTATGCCGGTATGATCAATACCGCATTCAAGTCCGTTCTGTACGGCACGACTGTCGGAACGGACGGTGTGATCACCTATGGCACTACGTACACCGATCTTGCACAGTTTCTCTTTACGATCGGCGGTATCGCCTTGGGCGTAGGTGCAGCATGGTTCTTCCTGCGTCTTCTGAAACGTCGGGGGGCATAACCTATGACAGAACAGAGCAAGAGAAGATCGCGCTCTGTCATGGTAAGGGTGTCGGCATTGGTCGGCACCCTTATTGTGATATTGAGCGCATGTATCATGCCGGTGTCGGCCGGTGTTTTTGAGCAAGATCTGCTTACCATGGATAAGCAAACTTTTGTAGCGTATAGTAATGATATTCCGTATTATCATTGGATTGATGCAGATTCGGAAGACGTGGCGAGCGATATTAACATTAAAGAATATAACGAGGAGAACCCGTATTACTGTTACTACCGTATAAACGTTTTTTTGGATTATAATCCGGATGATTTATATAAAGAAACCGGCATACTTACGGATGTTGTTTGCAATCTGCAATATTTGAACATCCCGAATGAGAAGGTGCATTCGGTACGTTGGGCAGGGAGCGGTCTTGGCGGTTCTCAGATCGAGCATGGTATCCGTTATACGGATCAAGTTCACGGCGCGAACGTTAATTCATGGACGCGATATTCTTATGGTTATGGGTCTGTGGATGAGGTTTTTGTCAAAATGTGGTATGACAGAGACAATAGATCCGTTGAGTACATGCTATACGTTTGGTCGTATGAGGCCGGTCTTGTTAAGCGAAGAGAGTCTGTTCCTGTGGTATCAGCTCCTCCTTATCCGCAGGTCAAAGTAGTGCATCAGGCTTGTAATGTCGAGATTTCGTATGCTTTCGGTAAAGAAGCACAGGTTTATTATGCCCTTGCGAATCTTGATGAGCTACTGGATGACTCGTATAATCAAGGCTATAAAGTCGGTGAAGATGAGGGGTATACAAGTGGTTACCAGGAAGGATACACTGCCGGTGAAACACTTGGTAACGCCAACAGTGCAGCAGCACGAGAGGAAGGCTACGATACCGGCTATGCCGAAGGATTCGCAGAAGGCAGCGTTGCCAACTTGCAAGACTTTGCGGACTACGTGAAACAGCAAGGGGTTACTTTTACGGATCAGATCAGTTACGGCACACTTTATAAGGCCATCCGAGATAAGGGCTGGACAGATTCGGTGGACCAGGGTACGCTTACTACGAAGTTGATCTTCACAGCTCTTGAAGCACCGGTGAACGTGATCCTGGGATCTCTCAACTTCGAGGTCTTCGGCATCAATTTTGCCGCTGTGACGTTTGCGATCTTGGCAGCGGTTATCGTTCTCTTCATTCTCCGTGTCGTGATCGATATTATCGTTTGATGGAGGTATAAATGCAAGCATTTTATAATTCGTTTATGGAGATCATCAGCTACATAGCCGGTGAATCGCTTACTCTTAAACCTCTCACGGTTTTAAGCTCTGAGATCGTTGGCTTGATCGGAACGGAAGGATGGTCTTGGATTTCTTATTTCCTGGTTCCGGTCAATCTTCTTTCTCTTTTCGTGCAAGGATCTATGGTCTATGCCTCGTGTTGGTTGTTGCTTTTTTTGCCCTGGCGGCTGTTCCGTAAGCTGATCGGATTCTCCCCGGAAAGGAAGGTGATCCGTAAATGACAAGATCGGAGTTTTACGCAGAGAAAAGTCGCCAACGGTCGGAGTTCTATGCAGAGAAAAGTCGCCAACGGTCGGAGTTCTATGCACAAAAGCAACGTGAACGTGTCGCAGCTCGCGCCGATGCGCGACGTGGGCAGATCAGATCACGTGCATTTCGTAGCGTTAGCCGTGGCGGCGGCTCGATCGCTCGCACGTTCGTTTCGTCCTTCGGCACTGTCCTTGAAGTATTTTTGGCGATCCTTCTTTTGTTCGGCATGTACAATGCCTCCGGCGGTTATACGAATATCGAAAAAGGTATTGTTACTCCCGTTGCAGGGGTGATTGAAAATGCGAGCGCGGACGATGAGGTAGGAGTTGCCGCCACAAACTTGGGATATGCTGCGGTGTATGACAGTATGTCGGGCGGTATCGGATGGGTTAAGGATGGAAACGGTGATTTCGTTGGCCGTTATATGACAACGAGCTCCTTCATCGATAAACTCATGGAAATGGATACCGGTGATGGCGACAACATCATTGATAAAGGCTTGTCTGTGCTTTTTAGAAACGTGGTGAATGCTTTTATAGATTCTCCCGATGTTCCGGATCTGTCTGACGGTGTAGAAGATGAAGAATGGAACGCTTGGCGTGAAAAATGGGAAAGCTTGCCCGTTGTCGGCGGTTGGTTCGGAAAACTGTTTGATTGGGTAGAGGACATGAAGGAGAGTAACGGATGATCTGGATCTGGCTTGTTATTATCGTGATCGTTATTGTGATCTTCCGCAGGAAGTTCTACTCCTTCCAGGTGGGAACCCTCAACGGCTTCGTTGGCGGCAACGGCACCGGCAAGACGTTCTGCGCTACCTGGCTTGCCGTGAAGACTTTCCGTCGACGTTGGCGCGCGACGTTGTTCGCTAACATGCGCCGCACGGTAGCAAATTGGTTTCGCACCAAGAAGCGCAAAAAGCCTCTGCATGAGATGCCGATCCTGGTCTCCAATATTCCGATGCGGATCCCGTGGCATGGCAAGTCGTACAAGCTCCTCCCGGAGCATCTGCTTCTGAAGGAGAGGCTGCCGCAGCGTTCTGTGATCCTCATTGACGAGCACGGACAGTGGTGCAGCCAGTTCGGCTACAACAATCCCAACGCGATCAACAACGGCGCATACGACGAGTTTTTGAGGCTCTGCCGTCACTACGGAGATTTTGCGGTCTTTGTCTGCGAGCAGTGCAGCGAGAATATCATCTTCTCCTGTCGCCGCCGCTTGCAGTCGCTCAATAACATGATGGGGATCTCCTTCTTCTCGATCCTCCCCATCTTTGTGGCGAGAGTCCGCACGGTGTCGGTGTCGGAGGAGATCAAGACGGTAGAGACCGGCATGGACGGTGCGAGCTCGCGCCTGGTGATCGGGCTTGTACCGTTTCGCCCCCTCTACGACTCTCGCAGCTTTTCCGGGCGTTATGATACCGTGCCGGCGTTCCGTTGGCGCAGGTACAAGTCCGACACGATGAAGACGAACACGGTCATCACGTGTCCGTATGAAAAGGTCTTCGCAGATACCAAAAACGAGGACGATTAAGCGGGGGCGGCACGGGTTCCGGGTGGGGGGCCTGCCCCCCCACCCGGGGCTCGCGCTGGCCTCGCGTGCGCGCGTATGCGCGCGCATTACTTGATATTAACCACAAAATTCAATCAGCGACCCCTTGAAAAGTCAATAAATATCGAGGTTTTTGCCATGCATGAATATGACGGAAATCAAGAAGAGATCATCACCCTGGATAAGGACGTGCATATCAAACCCAACGGTGATATTCTCTATAAAAATCATCGATATTTCGGTGAAGAGGTTGATATTGTTGATCTTGCTGACCCCGAGAGAAAATACGCGCGGAAGATCCTGCATTTCAAAGACGGTTTTTATAAGGTCTATTCCTGTAACAAAGAAAAATTCCGCATCCCTGTGCCGAAGGCATATGCTTGCCCGAAATTTGATCCTTGGGGCGATGCCGAGGAAGAGGATGTAGAGGAAGAGGAAAACAGCAGCAGGGAAGAGCTTAACGAAAAACGAGAACGTAAGGATGTTTTATGGCGCGCCAAGCAGCGAGTCGAGCAGCTTGTACTTTTGAATGACTACACCTATTTTCTTACGATCACCTTCGGTGACGGTATTGATGCCAGGAACGTAAAAGAGGTAATGCCGAAAATGAGGAATTGGCTGCAAAATCAAGCAGCACGAAAAGGCCTTGAATATGTGCTCATACCCGAATATCACAAGGACGGCAGAATACACGCTCACGCTCTGATCAATGACAAATTAGACCTGGTGGATAGCGGTACGCGAATGGTAAAGGGCTATAACAAGCCTGTTTCGCTTGATACGATCCACCGTAAAAAGATATCCGAGGCGCAGATCCGCT
This sequence comes from Clostridia bacterium, assembly GCA_017464805.1. Classification (GTDB taxonomy): domain Bacteria; phylum Bacillota; class Clostridia; order Oscillospirales; family CAG-272; genus UBA1740. The sequence goes on from JAFTYE010000016.1 coordinate 256,300, forward strand.
GCACCGTGTACAACGTTCCTGCTTGGCGGTACGGCTTTTCTACCGCTATTCCGGTAGACGGCAACCGTCTTGCTCTTGCAAACTACGTGACGAAGTACGTCACGAAGGGAGCAGAAAAGATCTTCGGCCGTTATTATTGGTGCAGCCGTAACCAGGAAATGTACCCGGCTACGGAGTACGTCAAAATGAGCCCTTACGCCTTTTACGATCTCCCCGGCAAGGAATATTGGGTGCGCGGCTCGGATTGCCGGTATAAGTACGAAAACCACGTCACCGTGAAGATCGGTGAAGAGGTCGAGTACTTCAACCAAGTGAATGACATATTAAAGCACGATTGGAAGGTAACAGAGGATGACCTTGTTCGAGTTAGCAACTGATTTCGACCAAAACTACATAGCGCGTCGCTTGAAGCTTACGACAGCCGACGGCTACCGGCGGAATATGCGAAAGCATATTCTGCCATATCTCGGCCCGATCGATATCGAGATGATCGGATACAGTAACATTGATAGCTTGGTGAAGATCCTGGAACAGCAGGGGCTTTCCAACACGACCGTGATCTACGTTCTGGCCACGCTCCGTAAAATGTATTCCTACGCTTTTAAGCGTGGCTATTGTGCTATTAACCCTTTGATCCTGTACGACTTTCCCCGGCGCGATCGATACAATTATCGGGTCTTGACCGAGGAACAAGTTAAGCAGCTCCTTGATGGAACAATCAGCAAAACTGACTACATTGCGTATATGTTGGCCGTTCGGTACGGCCTTCGCCGCGGCGAGATTCTCGGCTTGAAGGATGAGGACGTCAATGCCGGGAGAGTGTACGTTATGCGTACTCGTGCTGTTGTTGGTGGGGAAGAGGTCGTTTCTACACCAAAAAATGGACGTTTTCGGGTGATCAAGCTCACGGAGGGGGATTTCAAAATCATCCGAGCATATCAATACGCCCGGCACATGAATGTTGACGGTTATCTTTTGCGCTCTGATCACGGTCAAGCTATTTCTCCGGCGATCCTGGACAAGCATTTTCGGGTGCAGCTGCGCCGGCTCGGCTTGCCGTCTATCCGTTTTCATGATCTGCGACATACGTATGCGACGGTCATGCTTTCCCACGGCGTGAACCCGAAGATCGTGTCTTCGGTTCTCGGTCACTCTGATATTGGTATCACGTTAGATCTGTACAGTCATTATTCCGTTGACATGCAGGATGCATGTCTGGCGGTTCTATCTTAATTTTGGAGGTTTACGTTTGCTATGAAAATGAATGAATTAGGTTTCGCTGTTTTGATCACCACGGACGGTGACGTTGACGTTATTGAGATGCCTTACAATTATGACAAGTATCGTGCGGCTATCCGTGCTCCGTATTTTGAGAACGTTTTCATGCATAATCCTTTGTTACGTGATATCGTGATGATGGTTGACGAGGACGAGGAAGGAAAGCTCACCGGCAAGCCTGTGAATTGGATCGCTTCAGCTCTCTATGCAAACCCTTATGATCTGATCGTTGGTGAAGCTCTGATCCTTCGTCTTGCACGTGTAGGTGAGTATAACGAGCTTGATTGTCTCCCCTTTGCCACCAAGGAAGAAGCAGAGGAGTGCAAGAGCATTATCGGAGTGCTTGTATAAACAAAAAAGGGCGGCAGAAAGCCGTCCTTTTTCTATTGTGGCGGAGAGAAAGAGATTCGAACTCTTGAACCGCTATCAACGGTTACACGATTTCCAGTCGTGCGCCTTAGACCAACTCAGCCATCTCTCCACGACTTTTGCATTATAACATATTATTTCCAAAAATGCAATAGTTTTCGCGAAAAAATAAAATTTTTTTCAAAAAAGCGAAGGGAAGACCCCTTCGCTTTTTTACTCACGCTTTTGAAATGTCCTCAAAGATACGCTTCAGCCAATCACTGGCCGCCTGCTTCTCCTCGTCGCTTACGCTTTTTGTAAACTTAAAAGGAAGGCCGCCATTCATATACAGGATCTCGTCGCAAACATGTGCGCCCGCATCCTTGATCCATTCCACGATGGTGCTCGCATGCTCGGGCTTGCCATCAACCAAAAGAGCCACGTGCTGAGCTCTGGATTTGCTCAGATCCTTGCAGAAGATCGAGAATGCGTTGGGCATCTTTGCGGCAACGCTTGCAACGACAATGACCAGTCTTTCACGATCACATGCGTATGCAGGGGGGATGACATCAACTGCGTAATCGGCGCCTCCTTCCTTGGAAAGCATCTCGGCAATGGTCAGAAGCTTGCCTTTCGAAGTGGCAGTCAAAACGCGCAATTTCATAAAAAATCCTCCAAATGACAGGGAAATCCTGCTTTTTTCTTTATTATACCATATATTTTACAAAAAGCAAGATGGAAAATGAAACTAACACAAAAAGGTGCAACCGTAAGGCCGCAAAAATTGCGTGTAAGAACGCATTTGGAACAGGGATGACCACATACTGGGTCAAATGCACAAACCCTGCTTGCAAGATGCGTACAATTCTCGGAGGAGAATTAAATAAAAACAGCGACAGAGAAGGAAAGCAGCTTATGCTATATACTTTTAGTAATTGATATAATTATACAAAATGCAAATTTTGTATAACTCAGGGAACATAAAAGGGGCAAAATGCAGGGATTTTTACAAAAACGGCGGTTTTTTCTTGAAAATTACCATTTCTTCTGTTATGATAAGTTCATAAGAGTTCTTTCTTTTTTGGGAGCGTTTTTTCATGTTTTATTGTGACGCGCACATTCACTTGCTTCCGCACATGGACAACGGTCCACGGACGATAGATGAATCCCTTTCCATGTTGGAGATCCTTCAGCGAGTCCGCACGCGCAAGCTTATTCTTACTTCGCACTTCGATATGCGCTCCGAAACTTGTGCGCATTTTATCTCCCGACGCAAAGAAAGCTTTACCAAATTGCGTAACCAAGCCGGGCCATTGATTCGGCACATGAAGATGCTCTTATCCGCCGAGGTTTATTTGACGCAAGGTGTTTCGCGTTTGCCGTTATTGGAACGGCTTTGTATTTCTCATACCCGTTGCCTGCCGCTTGAGCTTCCCCTCGCAGGCTTTGACCGTCACATGATGGCGGAATTTGCTCATCTACTGCATAAACGCAAGATCATACCGATTATTTCAGCCACCGAACGATATTTTCTAATGTACAGTCAGCGGGATTACGAAACGCTTTCGGGACTCCCGAATGTTGTGTATCAGTTCACCGCCAACGCTCTCCAAAACAAAGACATTCTATACGAGGCAATTCGCTTGCTACATACGGGACATTCTGTCATTCTCGGCTCAAACGCACACGGCTACGATCATCGCATGCCCGTTGATGAGAAAACCGAAGAATTTATCACAAAAAGTTGCGGCGCAAGTGTATTTCAAGCATTTTCCTTAAAGACAGCCTCTTATTTTAAGGATGCATTTTCCTGTTAACTGATGCTCTGTTTTTTCAAATACTTCCGACGCGTAGCCTCGCCACCCCGCAAATGCCGTTCTTGTTTGTTTTGCTCCAAGATATCCTTTACTTTTGCGTACATTCGCTTGTTTGTATAACGCAAACGCGTGGTAATGTCCTTATGTACGGTACTTTTGCTGATTCCGAATGCGTGTGCCACCTGCCTTACGGTGGTTTTATGCTCGATCAGATATGCTGCGAGAAGCTCGCATCTTTCGCTTTGCTTGTGAACATTCATTTGACAAGGCTCGCCGATGAACGGCGATTTCCTCCTTCATACAATCTGTTAAACTATATGAAAGGTTTATCCGTATCATGCAAAAAGAAAGCATTAAATTTGAATCTTCTACGATTTTGGAGGGTATGACTTCCCTGAGTGCCTTACTTGAAGGTCGTCGGGACGGGGTCAACGACCGTCCGATTTTTCGCGTTTTGTTCGACGAAACACGCAAGGAAAAAGAACATCGGGAGCTGGATTTTTTACAAAAAAAGGCCATTGAATACGGATATGAATTGCAGCTTGTACCACCCGATGAGATAGACCGTTTAGCCCTCGGAACCACTCATGGCGGTGTTTTGGCAGACTGCGGCGAAAGAACCCTGCCAAGGCTGGCAGATTGTGTGGAAAACATTGAAGAAAAAGGATTTTATGCCATGATCCAAGGGATCGAGGATCCCTATAATTTCGGATACGCGCTCCGTTCTCTGTACGCCTGCGGAGCAAGCGGTATCATTCTTTCCGAACGAAATTGGTTCAACGCGGCAGGCGTGGTGGCACGTTCCTCCGCAGGGGCTTCCGAGCGGTTTCGTGTATTCGTTTCTGACCCAGTTGACGTGATCAAGTTGTTTCACAAAAAGGGTTATACCGTTGTATGTGCTGATGAGCAGACAGATAACATTTTGCACGAAACACCCCTAAAAATGCCACTTCTTCTGATCGTGGGCGGCGAACGACGTGGCATTTCGAAAAGCATCCTGGAACAGGCCGACATTGTTGTAAAGATCCCGTACGGACGCGATTTCCGTGCGTCCTTGTCGGCAGCTTCTGCCACGACGATACTCGGATATGAAATCTTGCGCCAAAACTTCATATCTGCCGAAAAATAACCTGCGTTTTTTAATGGTTTTATTTGTTTTTGTGAGCGAATTCAAAACAAAAAAGCGAAACAAAAAAACACACGGCATATGTGATCTGCCGTGTGTTTTCTGTTGCTTTTTTAGTTAGTCAACATAGCCATCAGGGTTCTGCTTCTGCCATCTTGCGCTATCCTCGCACATTTTTTCGAGGTCGCGCTCCGCGTGCCAACCGAGAATTTCGGCAGCTTTTGTGGGGTCGGCATAGCATTCTGCAATGTCGCCGGGACGACGAGCCGCGATTACGTACGGAACCCGGGAGCCGTACGCTTTTTCGAAGGCTGCAACGATCTGCAAAACCGAATATCCTACACCGGTACCGATGTTGAAGTATTCAATTCCCTGCACGGCCTCGGTGCGATCCAGTGCTTTCAGATGAGCGAGAGCAAGATCCACTACGTGGATGTAGTCACGAACGCCCGTGCCATCTGCGGTGGGATAATCGTTGCCGAATACATTGAGATGCGGCAGCTTGCCTGCGGCAACCTTGGCCACGTAAGGTAACAGATTATTGGGAATTCCGCGGGGATCCTCCCCGATCATGCCACTTTCATGAGCACCGATGGGATTGAAATAACGCAAAATCGACACGCTGAGAGCGGGATTGGCAGCACAGGCATCCTTCATGATGCGCTCAATCATCAGTTTGGTTTCGCCATACGGATTGGTCGTGGAAAGCGGGAAATCCTCACGAATCGGTACACTCTTCGGTACACCGTAAACCGTAGCAGAGGAGCTGAATACAATGCGGTTCACGTTATACTTCGCCATAACCTCCAAAAGATGGAAGGTGCCGGTAAGATTGTTATGGTAATACTTCAAAGGAAGCGCGCAGGATTCGCCAACGGCCTTCAGTCCTGCAAAATGAATAACGGAATCAATATCGGGATGTTTTGCGAATACAACATCTAATGCTTCAGTATCCAGAAGATCTACCTGATAAAAGGTAGGACGCTTCCCTGTGATGGCCTCAATTCTATCCAGAACACACATTTTACTGTTGGAAAGATTATCCACGATAATGACATCTTTACCGATACCGAGAAGCTCCACTGTAGTGTGAGAGCCAATGTAACCGGTACCGCCCGTTACAAGAATAGCCATAATTGTCTCCTTTAATTATTCTTCCAAAGTCCGTCGGGGTAAACACCGTCGGAAACCAGTCTTTCGATGCAGGCAACCACCTCTGCCTTGTCCTCAAGATAGGTAACACCGTGCCACTCGTCTGTGGTCGTCAAAACCCTAAGGTCGCACTTTCCTGCCGCCATCATTTCCGAGGTCATAGTAGGCAGGTAGTATTCACCCTTAATGAGATCCGTTTCGGGGTTTTTGAGGAAACGAGCCAGACCTTCTTCCGCAAAGGCAAAGACAGAGGGATCATAACCAAAAAAGTTCATAGATACAATGCTATCGTACGGCAGAGGCACCCATGTATCTCCGTCTGCATATTCGGCACATTTGCCGTCAGAAGCGTGGCGGATCTTAGTGCGCTCCGTGATGGATTCCAACATACCATCGCCCTTTTCCACACAAATGCCGCGCGATACGGTACCGTGATCGGTAAGGGTATTTTTGAGCACGTAGCCGATCATGCAAAAGTGTCCTTCACCAACGGAGCTCAGGTAATCGGCTGCCATTTTGTAAGCGTTCGGACCGTAGTAGTCGTCGGCGTTGATAACCGAAAATTTTTCGTTTATTACATCACGGGCAGCAAGCAAGGCATGTGCCGTTCCAAGGGGCTTGACACGCTCAGCAGGTACCGAAGCATGTGCGGGGATGTTGCTCATCTCCTGGAAAACGTACTTTACATCAATGACCTTTTCAATGCGCTTGCCGATGGTATCTCGAAACGCGTCGTAGTTTTCTTTTTTGATAACAAAAACGACCTTGTTGTAGCCTGCACGAATAGCATCGTAAATGGAAAAGTCGATGATGAATTCTCCGTGCTCCGTCATGGGATCCAGTTGCTTGAGGCCGCCATAGCGCGAGCCCATGCCCGCGGCCAATACGAGTAATGTCATAATATTTACCTCATCAGCACAAAGAGAGCAGACAAAAATCTGCTCTCTTTCTTGTGTATTCAGTCAGCGTAAACGCTAACCTTCTTCTTATCCTTGGTCATATGCTCGAACTTAACCTTGCCATTCACGAGAGCATACAGGGTATCATCCGTGCCAATACCAACACCCGTACCGGGATGGATCTTGGTGCCGCGCTGTCTGACGATGATGTTGCCGGCGAGCACGCTCTGGCCGTCTGCACACTTCACGCCAAGACGCTTCGATTCACTGTCACGGCCGTTTTTGGTAGAACCAACGCCCTTCTTGTGGGCAAAAAACTGCAAACTGATTCTCAGCATCAAAGGGAACCTCCATATAAATTTTTAAAAACTGTGAACTCACACGATCAACTCTTCTACTTCCTCGACCGAAAGAAATTCATAATATTCCTCAATCAAGTCATTCAACTGATAGTAGTAAGCTTGTATAAGTCCAGAAACTGCAAAGCGTTTTTCATCGCTTGCTTCGTAGGCTGGCAACGCGCCCCGCGCAATCACCTTGATGTCGGTGGTCTTTTCATCGATGATGTATTCCACGTCCGACGCGTAAGACACCTCAATGGCATTGACGATCAGCATGGTCATGGCAGAGAGTGCGGCGCACAGAACGTCATCTCCCGATTCGCCGTAACCGGTATGCCCCGTTTCCTCAAACGCGTAAAATACACCGTTTGATTTGTAAAACGTGATCTTCGTCATATTAGCCTACGATCTTGGTAATGCGAACCTTGGTGTAGTCCTGACGGTGGCCGATCTTCTTTTTCTCGTTCTTCTTAGCCTTGTACTTCAGAACATAGATCTTCTTACCTCTGCCGGACTTCAAAACGGTAGCCTCAACAGAAGCACCCTCCACATAGGGTGCGCCAACGGTCAGAGCATCAGCGGCAACGGCGAGAACCTTATCAAAGGTTACGGTTGCGCCATCCTCAACACCCAGCTTCTCGACGAAAATCTCATCGCCCTCGCTGACTTTGTACTGCTTTCCACCCGTTTCAATAACTGCGTACACGAAAAGCACCTCTCTTTCTTGTCAAAATCGCTACCTTTGGGCGGCGTGAGCCTTAGGAGCCCAAGATAAGCGTCATAGCATTATAACACACAAAACCTGACTTGTCAATAGAAAAGCTAAACTTTTCTCGATGTTATTTTAAAGATTTTTGAGCGGCCTTCAAAGCGTTTTTAAGTAGAACCGTGATAGTCATGGGACCGACGCCGCCCGGCACGGGCGTAATAGCTCCCGCAATCGGCTCAACAGCCTCAAAATCTACGTCACCGCACAGTTTTCCGTCGGGGAGGCGGTTGATGCCCACATCAATCACAACGGCCCCTGGCTTCACCATATCAGCCGTGATAAAGTTCGGTCTGCCGATGGCGACTACCAGAATGTCCGCTTCCCTTGTCTTGGTGGCAAGGTCTTTCGTTCGAGAATGGCATATGGTAACCGTTCCGTTCTCTCCAAGCAACAAAAGCGCCTGCGGCTTACCAACGATATTGCTTCTGCCGACCACAACACAATCCTTTCCCTGTATCGGAATGTCGTAGTAATGAAGTAGCTCCATGACACCCGCGGGCGTACAAGGCAAGAAATCATAGCTGCCAAGCATGATTTTGCCGACATTGCTTTCATGAAATGCATCCACGTCCTTGCGCGGATCGATCGCGGCGATCACCTTTTCTTCAGAAATATGCTTCGGAAGCGGCAACTGCACCAGAATACCGTGGATCTTAGGGTCGTTGTTCAAGTCTGCCAGGCGCACAAGGAGCGCATCCTCTGTGGTGTCGGCTGGCATGGTGATGACCTCGGAGTACATTCCGACCTCGTCACACGCACGGTGTTTGTTCCGTACGTAAACGGCAGAAGCGGGATCGTCGCCAACCAACATCACGGCAAGCCCCGGTGTGACACCGGTTTTCTCTTTCAGTGCCGTAACGTTCTTTTTGATCTGTTCCCGCAGATATGCGGAAACGAGCTTTCCGTCAATTCGAATTGCCATCATCTGTTACCTCAGTTTTCTTTTTGATATTATCTTTAATTGCGCGGTATATCAGCATGCCGCCCCCAGCCAGCACGCAAAGAAGGGCGACCAGTTGAGAGGTGCGGATACCGGTACCGAAAAGATATAGGCTATCTGCCCTCAACCCTTCGATAAAGAATCTGCCAAGACCGTACCACACGATATAGCCAAAGAAGATCTGCCCGTTATACTGTTTCTTCTTGAATAGAAAATTCAGCAAGATAAAACCAAGCAGATTCCAAAGCGACTCATACAGGAAGGTCGGATGAACGTACTTCACGAGGCCGTAGGTATGGATGCCCATTCGCCACGGCAGATCGGTTACTCCGCCGTATGCCTCTGCATTCATAAAGTTCCCCCAACGGCCGAGGATCTGACCGATCATCACGGCAGGCGCAAGCATATCAAGAAGCAACAGGATATCGATTTTTTTATGTCTGGCAACCAACCACGCGGCAAGTCCGCCGCCGATGATGCCACCGTAGATTGCAAGTCCGCCCTGCCGCAAATTGATGACATCAAAGAAACTGTTGTAAAGCTCGGGCTTCATGACGACATAATACAGGCGCGCGCACACAATGCCGACGGGTACGATGATCAAGGCGAGATCCAGCACATCATCCGTGGAAATGGCATTCTGCTTTGCCCGATACATAACGTACAGGCAAGCCAGCACAATACCGCAGGTGATGATCACACCATACCACGCAACCGAAACTCCAAAAACCGTAAATGCCACACTGTTGACGTTGAATTCTCCGATTCCGAGTCCCGGAAAGGACAGAGTTGATACCTTTAACATGCTTCACCTCTTCCCTCCGCTATCGGAGCAACCACCGCCATGGCGATCCGCTCATCACGGAAAAAGTTCTGGATCTCTGCCACCACATCCTCGTAGGTGACGGAAGACAGAATATCTCCAACCTCAAGGGTGTCAACTCCCGCAAATAAATCCTCCAAGAACTCGTTGGCAATGCCTGAGGTGGAATCGAAGGTGCGGATATAGGCCGCGTAATGATTGCGCTTTGCACGCAAAAATTCCTCCTCGCTCGGCGGATTTTTTTGTGACTCTTTGATTTTTTCGATGATCTTTGAATAGACCAGCTCCGGATCGTCAGCCTCGCCCCACAGGAGCATAAAGCCGCTTGTGCGGGATGCCTCATAACTGGCATCAAAGCTATTATTCAGAAAACCGCATTCGTACATTTCATTATAAAACTCGCCAGAGGAGCCGAACAGCATATCTGCAATCATTCGCAGCAGAAGGGCATGTCGCTCATCTTCCCGACCTCCAACGAACTCACGTACATCCTTGATGCCCACGGCAAAGAGTGGGCGAGCAACCGACATGGCAACCTTTGCACGAGTAGCGGCTACGCTTTTTGGCTCTGCCTCGTAATAACGGTCGATTTTTTGATAGGGCTGGACGGGAAGAACCTTGTCTGCGACTTCGATCACGCGGTCACATTCTGCTTTTCCGCAAACGATCAGCGCCATATTGGAAAGACGATAGAAGGTGTTGTAGCACTGATACAGCAGCTTCGGTGTGATACAGGCAATAGATTCCTTTGTGCCGCAGATATTGATTTTCACCTTATCCCTTACGTAAAGAAGATTGAGAAGCTCGTAGTACAAGCGGCGCATGGGATTATCGTCACACATCTGAATTTCCTGTCCAATAATTCCCTGTTCCTTTTGCACGTTTTCTTCTGTAAAATACGGATGCATCACGTAGTCAAGAAGAATCTCCAATGCTTCATATAGATTGTCCGTACAGGAAAACTCGTAAGCGGTCATGTCATTGGATGTGAAAGCATTGGCCGACGCTCCGATCTTTGCAAATCTCTCGAAAGTGTCAACACCATCCTCGGCCTCGAACATCTTGTGCTCCAAGAAATGGGCAATTCCATCGGGAACGGTCACCATTTCTGCATCGTCCCGGGTGCGAAAAGAATTATCAAGCGACCCGTATCTGGTGGCAAAAAGCGCGTAGGTAGTCGAAAGGTCCTTTGGGATGAGGTATATAGGAAGGCCGCTTGTGTGACGGATCTCATAATACATTTCCCCAAGAGTTTCGTTTTTGTGCTCGAATATTTGGGTATTATTCTGCATCTTCGTTCTCCTCTGTACAATCTGCCGCGGAATAAAGAGCGGATTTGTCTCCTTTCAGGAAATATATGGTGTCCAAATTGACTGTTTTCGAAACGGCAGCGACCTCATCCTTTGAAATGGTATGGACGCGCTCGATCACATCCTCGGGCTCCTCCTTATATCCACACAGGATGCGGCGTAAATACCACACCTCGAGAGAGGACACACTATCGACAAGCGATTGATATGCGCTGGCAAGGGATTGTTTTGCACAATGCAATTCTTCATCGGTTATGACATTCTGCCGGATATTATCTAGTTGCTTCAGTATTTCATTGATAGTCGTTTGCTTGTTTTCATTGTCAATCCCCGCATATGCAATCAAGGCCCCTTTCGTGGTATCACCAACGGACGAACAGGAATAACACAGACTCATCTTTTCACGAACGTTCATGAAAAGCTTGGAGGAAGCGGAGCCGCCGAAGATTTCATTAAAAACCGCGAATGTGACCGCATCCCTATGATTGGCAGTGATAGGAGTGCGGAAGCCGATGACCAGTTTTCCCTGCTCGGCCGGTGTACTTTCATCAAAATGCCGTATTTTCTTCACCTCGGAGCTTACCACAGTGTCCGGCAAATGACCGTCTGTCTTGCGGTTCACCTTTTCAAAAAAGGATTGTGCAAACGGCTCGACCTTTTCGGGAGACTCCTTGCCGCCATAAAAGACCTCGACACGGGCCTCCTCCAGCATGGAGCGGTATGCAGCTGTCAGATCCTGTTGCGTGATGCCGTCGTAGTCCTCGATATACCCGTCACTCGGTACACCGTAATGCTCTCCCTCAAACATCAGCTCAACGCAACGATCAAAGGCATAGCGCGTTTTATTGTTGATGGCGGCGCGGATGGTATCCTTGCAATTGCGGATCTCGCTTTCCGTGTAGGAAACAAGAAAATGTCCGTCCTCAAGAACAGGATCAAGCAAAAGATCCGAAAGAAGGGATAGAACCTCTTTGAACAGGTCGATCTGCTCGTCCTTCGGCAGATAGGTATTGTCGATCGTGTTGACGGTAAAATTGATCACGCGAAGTTCTCCGCGCTTATAGCTACGTACGGAAAGAGCCGCACCGTACAGTTCCTCCAAACGGCGGGAGATCGCGCGCCTGTCGGGATACGCACGGCATCCGCGATGCAAAACCATGGGAAGCACCGCATAAACGGCCGCCGTTTCACGGCGATGCGGTACCACAAAATTCACGGAAAAAGACGAGGTCTTGAACACATCGGTCTGTATATGGTTGTAAAACACACCTCGGCCAAGATCTTTTCGATATAACGGCATAAGGAACAACTCTTTTCTGTATGATTTATCCATTCTATTATACACATATTTGTTCAATAATTCAAGCCCTTTCCCACACGTTTATAAAAAAGGAAGGCAGAGCGATGCTCTGCCTTCCTACTTAACTTTCCAATTGCTTTCCAAGAAAAGTGGCTGCCGTCTGGATCAGCTTACTTTCCAGCTCGGAAGAGATCTTGTGATGTCCGTCATCATCGTGCGGCAGAACCGAGGCGACGCATCCAACCACATCCCCCTCTGTGATGATCGGCATGGCACAGCTGACGTAATGCGATCCACCGTCCTCAATCAGCGAGATGCGCTCGGCGTTCTCACGATGCGTATAAAGAGCTCTGCCTTCGATTATCTCCTCGAAATCCGAAGAAACTTTGCGATCTGCGTACTCCTTACGCGGTACACCTGCTGTGGCAATGACGGCATCACGGTCACAGATGACCACTGCCATGGAGCAGGTTTTTTGCAAGGTCTCTGCATACTGCGCTGCAAAGGATGCCAACTCCCCGATCGGTGAATATTTTTTGAAGATCACCTCTCCCTCTCGATCGGTATAGATCTCCAGCGGATCCCCCTCGCGGATACGCATGGTTCTCCGTATTTCCTTCGGAATCACGACCCGTCCCAAATCATCTATTCTTCTTACAATTCCTGTTGCTTTCATATATTCTCTCCTTGTTTGGATATCATTTCTCGGTATTACAACGATATTGTTTCTCTGTTTTACGCAATTTATCCATTCATGGTGCAGAATATTTCTTTTTTGATACGAATGGCGAGAGATGCGTTTTTAACGCATTTTTGTGGTTTTTTACATTAACATAAAATGTGCAACCATTTATAATGGTCATATCAAATCTTTTCAAACGGAGCAACAGATGAAGACCTATAAGAAGACACATACACAGCTTGGGAGAGAATGTGACGATGTAGCCCTTTTGGTACCGCGGTGGCTGGCGCGACAGCATCACGACCTTCTTCCGCGTGAGTAACTGGACGTGGAGCTTTTTTCTCCTTCCTCCTGGTTACAGGGCTTTTATCTTGCCGCCCTGCGTGCTGCCGCCGAAATGGCAGATGCTCTTGGTGACACAGAATTTGCGGCGAAATGCCGCCGCCTGTTCAAAAACAGCTCGCAATACATAGAAAAAGAGCTCTTTAACGGCGAGTATTATGTACAAAAGATTGATATCACCGACAGATCGCTTGTCGATCAGATCGTAGCACAGTGGCACGCACACCTTTACGGCCTTGGAGACATTTTTGATCGTGAACACCGCCGCTCTGCCCTGCGTGCGATCTATCGCAACAATTATAAGCCCAGCCTACGGAACTTTGCAAATCCATGGCGCGTCTTTGCGCTTCAGGATGAGGGCGGCGCGATTATGTGCGACTACCCCAAAGGAGCCAAAAAGCCGGCAATCCCAATCTCCTACTGTGTGGAGTGTATGAGCGGCTTTGAATACGCCTTGGCAGGCCTTTTGTTAGCCGAGGGGATGAAAGACGAGGCGCACGAGATCGTCAAAAGCGTGCGTGACCGCTACGACGGAAAAAACGCAATCCGTTCAGCGAGATCGAATGCGGTAGCAACTATGCCCGCCCCATGGCATCATGGGCCTTTATCCCTCTTTTTTCAGGCTTCACGTTTGACATGACGCACGGGGAGGTAGGCTTTGATCCGCGAACGACCAAGCGACCCTTCCGTTCCTTCTTCTCCTGTGACGATGCGTGGGTCGTGATCCGTATGACCGAACGAGCATTTGCCCTCTCCATTAAAGAGGACCGACTCTCCTTTCGATCCTTGCACCTTACGAATACCGAGAGGGCAACCGAAGTACGAATCGACGAACGTCACGTTCCCTTTTCGGCACAAGACGGCATGCTTCGTTTCGACGCAACGGCGACGCATTCCATTACCGTCCTGTTCTCTTGACAAACTTGGAATTCATGAAACACGAAAAAGGGGGCATCGCCGAAGCGATGCCCTTTTGTTTATCTGATACCGTATTTTTCGATGATGTAATCCATATCCTTATCCCCCCTACCAGAAAGGTTGATAAGCACAGCGCCCTTTCCCATGGTCTTGGCAAGCTTCATACCGTAGGCAACGGCATGAGAGCTTTCGATAGCGGGAATGATGCCCTCAAGACGGGAGAGCGTATAGAATGCATCGATCGTTTCGTCGTCATTGACTACGTCATACTTTACTCTGCCAAGGTCGTGGAGAAAAGCGTGCTCGGGGCCGCAGGAGGGATAGTCCAGACCGCTTGCGACCGAGTACACAGGAGCGGGCTCGCCGTTCTCATCCTTGAGCATAATGCTGTTGAAGCCGTGCATGATACCCTCCTCGCCATAGGTCAGGCTTGCGGCGTGATCGCCCATTTTGATGCCTCTGCCGAGGGGCTCAACACCGTAAATGTCAACAGGATCGTTCAGGAAGCCCGAAAATAATCCCATGGCATTGGAGCCGCCGCCAACACAAGCAACCACCGCATCGGGAAGTTCCCCTGTCATGTCAAGGAATTGCTCTCTCGCCTCAATGCCGACAACACTTTGGAAGTCACGTACCATCATCGGGAACGGATGAGGACCTACCACGGAGCCGATACAGTAGATGGCATCCCGATATTCTTTGCAGTACGCCGCAAACGCTGCGTCAACTGCCTCCTTTAAGGTAGCAAGGCCGTCCGTGACCTCGATCACTCTAGCGCCGAGAATCTTCATTCTTGCCACGTTGGGAGCCTGCTTTTTGATGTCGACGGAGCCCATATAGATATCGCACTTCAAACCGAAATAGGCGGCGGCGGTAGCGAGAGCAACGCCATGTTGACCTGCACCGGTTTCTGCAATAACCTTCTTTTTGCCCATATATTTTGCAAGAAGAGCTTCGCCCATGCAGTGATTAAGCTTGTGCGCACCCGTGTGGTTCAGATCCTCGCGCTTAACGTAAAGCTGAACGCCCGTACCGATGCTGCTCGAAAGCCTTTCGAGGTGGGAGATTGGTGTCGGTCTTCCTTGAAATTCACGGCGGATCTTGCGAAGCTCCGCGATGAATTTGGAAGACTTGCATATGGTCTGGTAAGCCTCGGCTATCTCATCCATCGCGACCTGAAGCTCGGGCGGAATGTACGAGCCGCCGTATTTTCCGAAAAAGCCGTTGTGATCGGGATAGTTCTTAAAGTAGGTATCGAATTCAATGTTATTGAATTTCATGGTAATATTCTCCTTCAATGCTTAATTTTATTTTGTGCTTCGTGTGGTGTGAGTTGCAGCTCGTTTTGCCATCGCTTTGCCAATATAAACATGAACATAACCTCCTTTAAGAGAAAAACTCCCTTGACTTATTCCTTGTCAAGGGAGTTTTTTCATATAAAAAGGCCCCTGACAGAAATATACCATTTCTATCAAGGACGAACAGTTCCGATAAACACTATCCGCGGTGCCACCTTGATTCACCACAATTCCACGGGAATTGTATGTGCGCTTTAGCGAGATACAAACATATCTCCGGCAATTCACGTCTGCCTTCAACGTCGCAGAATACTCGGAGCAGGTCTGCTCCTTTGACTGCGCCCTCAGCGGTCCATTTGCCAAACAGTTTCTAACCCGACTTCCAGCACCACGGGCTCTCTGTGTAGTCTTGAATGACGTTATCTCCGCTTCAACGGTTTATGATTCTGTATTATAGCACTACCTACCTGTCTTGTCAATAGGTTTTTGAAAAAATTCTAAAACATCCAACACGGACAAAGGGTCCGTGTTGGATGTTTCTTGTTTTGCCCCCCTCAAACAGCATTGTCTTGTAGACTTGCCTTTATGCTCCCTTCGAGAGCCTGCCCTTGCGGAGCTTTCGATTATCGGTGATTATCCTTATCACGACCGCTTGCACCGCTGTTGAACTCTCCCGTCGGGAAAGCCATATTGCGGAACAGGCTACAGGGATTGTTGGGCTCGCTCGATACGCATTCCTTATCCGGGACGGAATAATCCGACGCGGTGATGAGGTACTGTGCGGGACGCTCGATGCGAAAAACGCTGAACAATCCAAGCGACACGTAAAGACGAGAATCCTCATCGGAGTCGGATAGATCGTCAATGCCACTTTGCTCACGTACATCTTCGGGAATCTCATCGCAGGAGCAGCAGCAGTAGCACGGGCAATCACAGTTGTCCGGCTCGACTACAAGCGAACCAAGCACGACGGGCTCCACAGCCTCAATCACGCCGATGGGCGTGTTCGTCGAATGATTCGAGCCTCTCCAAGGCGTGCAACGGTTGGCTTCGGGATCGCTGCGGAAGATGTGAACGTTTCCCTCGCCGCCGTACAGAACGACCTTTTTATCCAGCACGGCTATACCGCAGAATTCCTGACTTCTGCCGCCGCCAATGCAGGCTTCCATACGAACGAGGATATAAAAACGGGCCGTAACCTGATAAAAGCCTCGGTTGAACTGGATCGGATCCACCGAAATGTAGGTCCAAAGGATCTTGGCACATACGACCTGCACGGTAGCACCGTTTCTGTTCACGAGTTCCTGACCGCGTCTGCCGAGATATACGCGCGCATTCTCGTAGCAATCTCTGTCTCGGCAGGAATCCAACACACGGTAGGTGTCGATGCAAACGGTTTCCCTTCCGCCGCCGGAGGCGCCGCCCGCGTTACAGGAGCATCTGTTGTTCTCAGACATTGGTGTTATTCCCCCTAAAAAATATTATCGAGGACACATAACGCGCCTCGATAATAGGATATGCAGTTGGAAAAAAGTTGACAGAGATTAGATGTATTTCCGAACCGCCTCGCCGCAATCCTCGGCAGGCATGGAAGCCGTCATAACAACGTTGAAGCCAATCTTTTCGGAAAGTGCGGCAATCTCGCCAACGAAGGTTTCATAGGCAGCAACATCGCCTGCACAGATCTTGAGAGTAGAATCGATGAATAGATCAGTGATGTCGTGATCGCTTGCAGCGATACCGGCAACAAAGCCGTAAAGTGCCTGTGCATCGGCAATCGCATATGCATCCGCGTCGATCAGACGGGCCTTGTGCGTGATGTCAAAATTCAATTTATTTCCTTTTTCGATGCAGATAACGGAACCCTTACTTTTTGCGGCAACCTCATTCACCATATCAATGAGTGTCTTGGTTTTACCCGTTCCTCTTACGCCGACAATAAGTTTTACCATAATCCTTCTCCTTTACGATAGTGTTCGTGGAATGAATCCACTTCTGCCTATATGATACACCAATTCCTGTAAAATTTCAATAGATTTTGAAATAATTTCCTTGATTTTTTGTTAATTTCGGATGCGTTCTTCCAGAACTGCACGTTCTGCCTCGTATCCGGGCTTGCCAAGTAGGGCGAACATGTTCTTTTTATAGGCCTCTACACCGGGCTGGTCAAAGGGATTGACTCCCAGCATATAGCCATCCACCGCGCAGGCGATCTCAAAGAAATAGAACAGATAACCAAGAGAATGCGCACTGCGATCCGCAATTTCCAGCACGATGTTGGGAACACCGCCGTCCGTGTGGGCAATCAAGGTACCGAGCATAGCGGTCTTGTTGACATAATCAAGATCCTTGCCGGAGAGGAAGTTCAATCCGTCTACGTTGGCGGGATCGTTCGGAATTTCAAAGCGACAACCGCAGTCCTTTACATCCAGCACCGTTTCAAAGAGGTTACGGACACCATCCTGGATATACTGACCGAGGGAGTGCAGATCAGTGGAGAAGTTGACAGAATCGGGGAGTAGGCCCTTATGATCCTTCCCTTCACTCTCGCCGAAGAGCTGCTTCCACCACTCGCAGATCATCAGGGTGTAGGGCTCGTAGCCTACCATGATCTCGGTGGCGCAGCCCTTTCTGTACAGAATGGTACGTAGGGCGGCATATTTAAGTGCTTCGTTTTCGTCAATATTCTCGACGGTTAGGGCCTCGCGCGCGTCTGCCGCGCCCTGCATCATAGCATCGATATCAATGCCCGCTACGGCGATGGGAAGCAGACCTACGGCGGTAAGGACAGAGAAACGGCCACCGACGTCATCCGGAACGACGAAGGTTTCGTAGCCGCTTTCATCCGAGAACTTTTTCAGTGTACCGCGGCACTTGTCGGTGGTGACGAAGATACGCTCCCGTGCGCCATCCACACCGTACTTGTTAATAAGCCACTCGCGGAATACGCGGAAGGCAACGGCGGGTTCGGTGGTGGTGCCGGACTTGCTGATGACGTTGATGCAGACGTCGCGCCCCTTGCAGATAGAAAGCAGCTCACAGAGGGCATTGGGGCTGATATTGTTGCCCGCGAAATAGACATTCGGGGTATCCTTTTTCAGCTCGTTATAGAGGGGGGATTTTACAAACTCGATGGCTGCGCGGGCACCGAGGTAGGAGCCACCTATACCGAGGACGACCAGGATATCACAGCTTTTTTTGATCTTCTCTGCCGCGACCTTGATACGTGCAAACTCTTCCTTATCGTAGTTTACGGGAAGGTCGAGCCAGCCGAGAAAATCGTTTCCCGCACCGTTTCTCGAAAGCAGAGTGTTGTAAGCTGCATGCAGGGCGGGACGGATGTTTTTCAGCTCATGCGCGCCAACAAAGGGGGTAACAAATTTGTCATTGATTTTTACTGCCATTTTATAACCTCCAAATCATACACGATCGTATTTTATTTGCCAATATTATATATGAAAATACGGTGAATTGCAACAGGTTTTTGCGATTTTATCCATCCACACCGAAACAATTTTTCAACATTCGAAGAAAGATGTCGAAAAAGGATATTTTTCCGACGGTTTCGGTAGCAAGAACATTGCATTCGCCGATCAGCTCTTCCCCGACGTAATAGGAAACCGTACCGATCTTTTGCCCCTTGGCGACGGGTGCGGCAAGCTCGGGTGGTAGGTTTACCTTGCGGGTGACCGATGACACGTTTTCTTTATTCACCAGCATCGTAAAGCCGTCCATGCGAACGCGACAGATATCCTGTAAGCCGCCCGTGACGGTGAGTTCACCAAGATCGGCGGCGGCATCATGGTAAACGGCAAAGTTGGCAAAGCCGTAGTCAAGCAGCTTTTTGGCTTCCTCGTTACGGATATCGCGTGTGGGCGAGCCCATAATGACAGCGATCAGGTGCATGCCGTCCCGCTCGGCGGTCGCGCTGATACAGAACTTGGCTTTGGAGGTGGAGCCGGTTTTCAGTCCCGTTGCACCAGGGTAAAAACGAACGAGGCGGTTGGTGTTAGTCAGACCGAAGGCCCCGTCACGGATGCTGTCCATCCAAATAGAGCTGTATTGCAGGATCAGGGGATGTGCGATCAACGCGCGCGACATGATCGCCACGTCTCGTGCGCTGGTATAATGCTGGGTGGTGGTATCATCCAAGCCGTTTGTATTTTCGAAATGGGTGTTTTCCATCCCAAGCTGTTGTGCTCGCGCATTCATTTTTTCGACGAAGGTTTCCACCGAACCGCAAAGATGCTCCGCAAGGGCGGCTGCCGCATCGTTCGCGCTGGCAATCACAACAGATTTCAAGAGATCCTCCACATTCATCTGCTCGCCGACCTTGAGATAAATCTGGGATCCGCCCATAGAAGCGGCACGCTCGCTGGCGGTGACGGTATCGGTGAGCTTGATCTTCCCCGCATCAATCGCTTCCATAACGAGAAGAAGGGTCATGATTTTGGTGATGGATGCGGGCGGAAGTTGCTCATCAGCATTCTGTTCATAAAGGATTTTTCCCGTTTCCGCTTCCATAAGAACAGCGGAAACGGCATCAAGATGGAGGTCTACCTGCTCGGCCGCAGAAACGGTCGACGAAATGGAAAAAAGGCCGAAGACGCAACAAAAAAGTGCCAAAAATGCACAAAGAATTCTTTTCATACATATCTCCTTGTTTTTTGATAGGTGTTTTATATGTATGAGTGGAGGGGCGCAAATATGAAAAAGCCCCGAAAACGGGGCTTTCAAAAATGATGTGGATTTATGGCGGCACAGATACCGATATCCTCGTACCGCCCCTTGATAAACAAGAGATGGTGGTGAATCCCCTCAAACTGCATGCCGCATTTTTCCATAACGTGTCGACTAGCTGTGTTATCCTTCATAAAGCGAGCCTCGATGCGGTGAAGCCCCAGTTGCGAAAAGCCGAAATCGAGAACGGCACGGAGTGCTTCCGTAGCATATCCTTGGTTATGGTAACGCGGGTTAAGGACGTAACCGACCTCGGCCGAGTCGTGTGCGGCATCAAACCTAACAAAGCCGCATGTGCCGATCATCTTGTTTTCTTTCCGACAGATCACGGCAAAATCATAAAACTCACCCGTGCGGTAGCGGGTCTGTAGATAAGCAAGGTAGCGTTTGGTGTAATCGGGATCGGGATGAGGATCCCAAAGCAGATATCGCGTCACCTGCGGTAAGGAAGCATATTCGTACATATCGGCGGCATCAAGAATAAGCATTTTGCGAAGGAGCAGGCGTTCTGTCGTGAGCTGTGGCATGTGGGTAAAGGTTTGAAGAACCGTTTCCTTTTTCATGCTTCCCCCCCTCTCTTGCCTTTCTGCGTATATTATACCATCAAAACCACCCCTGTCAAGTGCGTTCTTTGTGCATAAATTCACAATTTGGTGTTGAAATAGGAAGAAAAACATGGTATAGTAATGGGTAGTATCATAAAAACAGGCACCCAAGGCATAGCATAAAGATGTCAAAGGAGTTGCCTATGAATTGCGAAAGTGCCGTCATTTCCGTAAAGCCAAGTGCCTATCGCCGCCAGGTCCTGCGTGACGAAGGGGGCATACGCTTGCCAATTCTCACGCTTCTTATTTATATTCTCTTTTTTCTTATCGGTATGCTGCTTTACGGCATTCTCTCCCCCTCTCCCGTAACCTTCTCCTGTTCGTTGCTTGATCGCTTTTTGGAGGGGGTCGGGGTGAAATTTCAAGATCTGCCGCAAGATTTCTCGATTTTTTTAAATGTTTACCGTTCGGAAATTCTGCTTTTTTGCGTGATTTTTCTGTCGTCACTTACCTTTCTTTCTCCGATTATCTGCACATTTTTCTGTTCTCTGCGGGGGCTCCGCTGCGGTGTGGCGATCGCGCATGCGCTTACATGCTGGCAGATCTGTACGCTTTCTTCTTCCATTTTTGCTTGCTTTTTGTGCAAGGAATCTGTTTTTTGTGCGATGCTGATCTTCTTCTCGGTGCGCTCGATTGCCCTTTCCCGGAACCTTTCAGTACTGGGATGGCGGAGGATAATTGCTGTCTGCCGCGGAATAGGTTCCCATTTTTTAAAGATTGTTCTTGCTTGTGTGCTCTTTCTGGCGGTGTGCGCCGTCATGTGTCTGATCATATAAAAGAGGTGTAGGATGAAAAACAAGGAAAAAAAGAAATTCAAGCTTTTTGACAGCCAACGCGAGGGCCGCGGTGTTGAGAAGACGGACGTTTACACCAAGACCGACCTCAAGGGTTTTTTTATCAAATATAAGCTCTATTTCACGAGGCTGTTGAGTGTCAACCTGTTGATGGTTCTTGGCAATTTTCCGCTGATTTTTGCAGCGATCGCCATGTCCACCTTGACTCGGGTCATTTATTTTGCCCCTTCTTCTCCTTCTTTTCCAATACTTTTTGGCATTTTGGGTCAACAACGCGAGCCGTCCGCCTTTAACCTAATGCTTATGGGTATCGAGGGGGTTCAGTACGAGGCTTCCGCCATGACCACAACGACCTATGTGCTCTTTGCGCTTTCGGCACTCGTCATCTTTACCTTTGGAATCGTAAACGTTGGTACGACCTACATTCTTCGAAATATGGTAAAGGGCGATCCTGTTTTTATCTTCTCGGATTTTGCTTATGCCGTGCGGCGCAACTGGAAGCAAGCATTGCCGTTTGGTATTTTAGATGCGATCCTGTTGTTCCTCATTCCCTTTGATATCGTGTATCTGCTCTCCACACCGAGCGGCATTTTCGGCGGCATCATGTTGGGCATCACCGTCGTCTTTGCGCTCCTCTATTTCTGGATGCGCTTTTATATCTATATTCAGATGGTTACCTTCGACCTTTCAATCAAAAAGATCCTTAAAAATTCTCTGATTTTCGCCCTCGTCGGATTTAAGCGTAACATCATGGCCACGCTTGGCATCGTTATCCTTGTGGCAATCAATCTCGCCCTGGCGATTGGCTTTTACGGCGTATTGTCCGCGGCAGCCATTCTGTTCCCCGTTGTGCTCCTGTTCTCCAACGGTGCATTCATGTCCACCTATGCCGCTTATTTCAAGATCAAAGAGATCATGATCGACCCCTATGAAGCAGAAAAGCAGCCCGATGTCGAGGACACCGGACTGCCGGAAGCGGAATGAATCAATGGTTTTTGAACACATAGGTGTCAAGAAGCTCCGATACGGTTACGAATTGATATCCACGCTCTTTGAGTGCGGGTATCAATTTTTTTATGGCAGGGATGGTGGTGCTTTCCGCGCTGACGTAATCATGAAAAAGAACAATATCCCCGCCGCGCACGTTTTCCTCCACCTCACGGATAATTTCGTCGGTTGTACGGTGCTCCCAATCGCGGGTGTCCACGTTCCAAAGAATGGCAATCTTGTCGGTGGTTTCAAGGAGCGAGGAAAGTCCCACGGGGCACTTCCCTTGCGGCGGACGAAACAGCGAGGGGGACTGAATACCGAGTTCGGCAAGAAGCTTATCGGTTTTCCTGATTTCTTCTTCCCAAATGGAGGTTTCCTTCGCACGACCGATGGGATGGGTGTAGGAGTGGTTGCCGATTTCGTGTCCTGCCGCTACCACCCGCCTTGTAACGTCGGGATAGG
Organism: Clostridia bacterium; assembly: GCA_017464805.1. Taxonomy (GTDB): domain Bacteria; phylum Bacillota; class Clostridia; order Oscillospirales; family CAG-272; genus UBA1740. The sequence goes on from JAFTYE010000016.1 coordinate 279,234, forward strand.
CGGCAATATTCACGCCGATCTCGAAAAAAGTAGCATGCACATTCTCATGCTCAAGCACCTCGAGTATTTGGTCGGTATAATAGGGATGCGGTCCGTCGTCGAAGGTAAAGGCGATCACCTTTTCGCCCGTGCTTGCTTTAGAATATACTCCTATCGTTTCCCGAGCAGACACGGGATAAGCAAGGATGCCGATAAGGATAAAGAGGAATGACGTGAGAAGGGCCAATCCCTTTCGGAACAAAATTCTCATGACTGTGCGGCAGTCAATTCATCAAGCGTACCGAAGCGATACCCCATCGCTCTCCACTCCTTTATCAGGTCACGCATGATCTCGGCATTGGTGGCAGAGGTCGGATGCAACAAAACAATCGCGCCATTGTGGGTTCGTGAGAGGATTTTTTCCTTTGCCTTCTGCGGTTCCGGTTGGTGATCATTGTCCCAATCCGCATAGGCGAGGCTCCAAAAGACCGTTTTATAGCCTAGGTCTTTGGCGTACTGCAGTGTTCTTTCGTTATACCGTCCCTCGGGAGGACGATAGTACATAGGCATATCCTTTCCCGTGCATTCCGTATAAAGAGAAGCAAGTCCTGTCAGCTCCGCCTCAAATTCTTTTTTTGACATGACGGTCGTATCCGGGTGCGTCATCGTATGATTGCAAACAAGATGTCCCTCGCCTTCCATACGTTTCACCAGATCGCCGTTCTTGATAATAATATTTTTTAGGACAAAAAACGCGGCAGGTACGTTTTCTTCTTTCAGAACATCTAAAATTCTCTCCACGTTTCCGTTTTCGTATCCGGCATCAAAGGTCAGGTACAAGACCTTTTCCTCACATCCGTCTCCGTGAGCCTTGTCCACGTGGTAACCGTCATACCGTTCTACCAACCGTTGCGTTGCATCCGTGACGGGCTGGGTATGCGTTTCGTTGTGTCGCACGAACCAACTATATGCTTTTTCTTGCTCACTGGCAAGCGTCATACTGCAAAAAACAAGGGAAAACGCAAGGCAGATAGCCAACGCAACTCCCCAATTTCGATACATGTGTTTCTTCATTTTCTCACCGTGTTTTTCATTTTTTCTGCACGGTTAGTATGGCTCAATATCTTCTGTTTCTTGACTTGTAAATTCAGCAAAAGAAAGAAAAAACCGACAGCGAATGCTGTCGGTTTTTCTGAGATTACTTGTACTTGCGTTTTCTAGCAGCTTCAGACTTCTTCTTGCGTCTTACGCTAGGTTTTTCGTAGCACTCTCTCTTACGCAGTTCGGTAGGAACACCAGACTTTACGTACTGCCGCTTAAAGCGACGCAGAGCACTGTCGAGAGTTTCATTTTCTTTCACTCTAACTTCTGCCATTATATATCCCCTCCCTCCGCTTGTGCAAAGAGACCTTAATCTCTTCTGATATTATACTGCAAATTATTGGCATTGTCAAGAGATTTTTTCGAATTTCTTAAAATTATTTTACAACGATGTTGATGATCTTACCGGGAACGACGATTTCCTTGACAATGGTTCTTCCATCAAGCAGAGCAGCGATCTTTTCATCGGCCTTTGCCGCGGCAAGTGCGTCCTCACGGGATGCATCCTTATCGAGAGTAACTGTTCCCTTCACCTTGCCGTTGATCTGAACGGCAAGCTCCACCATCTGATCCACCGTCTTGCTTTCATCGCATACAGGCCATGCGGCAAGCGAGCAAAGGCCGTTTCCGCCCAGCATCTCCCACAGCTCCTCCGCAAGGTGCGGTGCAAAGGGACAAAGCAGGCGAACCAGGATCTTATAATCCTCGCGGCTGATCCTCTTTTCGTCGTAGATGGTGTTGAGCAGTCCCATCATGGCGGCGATGGCGGTATTGAATTTCATGTCCTCAATATCGTCACTTACCTTACGAATGGTCTTGTGCACGGCACTTTCGATGGACGAAGAGGATGGCGCGTCGGTTACCATGTCGTATATATCGGCAAAGCGTTCAAGGAAACGCTTGGCACCACGCACGCCCGCATCCGACCACGGAGCGGCACTTGCATAGTCGCCCATAAAGAGGATATAGGTACGCAAAACGTCCGCGCCGTAGGAATCCACCACGTCGTTGGGATCAACGACGTTACCCTTGGATTTGGACATCTTCTCGCCGTCGGGACCGAGGATCAACCCCTGTGCGGTACGCTTGGCATAGGGCTCATCGCAGGGCACCTCACCGATATCATACAGGAACTTATGCCAGAAGCGGGAGTAGATCATGTGACGGGTCACGTGCTCCATGCCTCCGTTGTACCAGTCAACGGGCATCCAGTATTTCAGCTTTTCGGGATCGGCCAATGCCTTGTCGTTACTCGGGTCGATATAGCGCAAAAAGTACCAGGACGAGCCTGCCCACTGGGGCATGGTATCGGTCTCACGGCGGGCATCGGCTCCGCAGCGGGGACATTTGCACTTGACAAAGTTCTCCACCTTGGCAAGCGGGCTCTCGCCGCCCTCACCGGGGGCAAATTCCTCCACCTCGGGCAGGCGAAGCGGAAGCTCCTTATACGGAACGGGAACCATGCCGCACTTGCTACAATGTACGATCGGAATAGGTTCACCCCAATACCGCTGACGGTTGAAAGCCCAGTCTTTCATCTTGAACTGAACGCCGGCCTCACCGATTCCCTCTTTTTCAAGGTGAGCAAGCATGGCGATGATAGCATCCTTCTTGTTATCGATGCCGTTGAGGAAGCCGGAGTTGATCATCTTGCCATCACCGGTGTAGGCACCCTTCTCTATGTCACCGCCCTCAATGACGGGGATGATGTCCACGCCGAAGATCTTGGCAAAGCTGTAGTCACGCTCATCGTGTGCGGGAACAGCCATGATCGCACCGGTGCCGTAGCCCATCATAACGTAGTCGGCAATGTAGATCGGAATATCCTTGCCGGATACGGGATTTTTCGCGGTGATGCCGTCCAAGCGAACGCCGGTCTTATCCTTGACAAGCAGGGTGCGCTCAAACTCGGTCTTCTTGGCGCATTCCTCGCGGTAGCGAAGAACGGCATCCATGTTGCCGATCTTCTCGGCCAGCTTATCGACCAGGGGATGCTCGGGCGCGATGACCATAAAGGTGACACCAAATAGTGTGTCGGGGCGCGTGGTGTAGATGCGGAGAGCGTCTCCGCTTTCGTTGACAGTAAAGTTCACGAAGGCACCCGTGGATTTGCCGATCCAGTTTTCCTGCTGAAGCTTGACGTTGGGCAGATAGTCTACGGTTTCAAGGCCGGAGAGCAGTCTGTCGGCGTAGGCGGTGATACGCAGGTACCAGACATCCTTGGACTTCTGCACGATCTCGCTGTGGCAGATGTCACAATGACCGCCCTGCGAGTCCTCGTTGGAAAGAACAACCTTACACTTCGGGCAGTAGTTGACCAGAGCCGTATCACGGAAGGCATAGCCCTTTTCAAAGAGCTTTAAGAAGATGTACTGTGTCCAGCGGTAGTAGTCCTCCTCGGTGGTGTCGATCACGCGCGACCAGTCGAAGGAAAATCCTACACGCTTGAGTTGTTCGGTAAATTTTTTGATATTGTTGTCGGTAACCACGCGGGGGTGGATACCCGTCTTGATTGCATAGTTTTCGGTAGGAAGACCATATGCGTCAAAGCCGATCGGAAACAAGACGTTATACCCCTGCATTCTTCTTTTACGGGATACGACCTCAAGACCACCGTATGCCTTGATATGACCAACGTGCATGCCGGCACCGCTGGGATACGGGAACTCAACAAGCCCATAGAATTTGGGCTTTTCCGAGCCGTCCTGTGCCTCGAATGCATGCGCCTCTTCCCACTTTTTCTGCCATTTGTCTTCTACCGACCGATAATCGTATTTCATGCCTCTGTTTCTCCGCTTTCGATTTTATTTTGTACGTCCTCAAGGAACTCTTTCAGGTCTATTTCCTTTTCGCTGTCAAGCAGCCGTTCCAGGTTGTAATATTCTCGTGCCTCACGGGAGAATACGTGAACGATGACGGTGCCGAAGTCCACCAGCAACCATTCCCCGCCGTCACGCCCCTCCGTGCGATAGGAGCGCACGCCTGCTTTGCCAAGGCGGTAATCCACCTCATCGGCGAGTGCCGCCACATGGGTAGATGCACGGCCCGAGCAGATGACGTAATAGTCGGCAATGACCGTGGTATCCGCTACCGAGAACAGACGAATGTCAATTCCCTTTTTGCGAAAAAGTGCCGATGCCGCTTCCATGGCGATCTCACGTGGCTCTGCCGCGGAAATATCCAAGGAAGGAGTTTTGTTTTCCATGTTGTCCATAGTTTATTCCTTCTTCGTTATTGTGATATCTTTGATTTCATCCTGGGTATAAATTTTATAAGAATATCCCGTGGAAAAATAGATGTTTTCCATTCGGGAGTCATTTTCCTTGCAAAGCTGCGTATTGGAATCTACGTCATCCGGCTTGAGATGGCCGAAAGCAAAGTAGTCGCGAAGCACCTCGTAAAGGGCCTGCTTGTTGGGGGTATAATACCAAAGCCCATCCGACACGGATGCTTCCCCCGGCATGGAGAGAAAGGACATCTGCAAGGCGGACTTTTCAAAATAGACGCGGGCAAGGGTCGGGGTAAGCCATGAGGAATCCTCTGCCGCGAACACACAGGAGCCGTCGCGCAAAAAGGATACTGCCACCTCGAGTGCATTGGGAGTGCTTTTGAGCTTCTCGTAAAGGGAGGCAAGAAAGATCTTCTGTGCATCTAACCGAGCGATATCGCCCATAAGGTAATCCGAGCGAAAACGCACGAACTGCACGGCCTCTTTGCCCGTCAAAGTGCGTTCACCGGCGGGCAGGTCGATCAAGAGATTCTGCGCTTCGTCGTGGTATTGCATGGGAATGGGCAGATTCATCGGCACACCGCCGATCTCATCCACAAAGGCGGAAAGGGTATCCAAGCTTACCAAGAGAGACCCGTGGATCGGAACGGCAAAGGCGGTAGAAAGTGCATCTGCCACAAAAGAAATGGCATTTTTTTCATCCATTCCCTTGGATAGGCAGGCGGGATACAGATGGTTGATCTTCATCTTCTCGCCGTTTGCATTGTAATAGGTGTCCCGCGGGATCTGCATCAGGGTGACACTTTTTTGGACAGGACGGTAGCCCACAAGGATCATCACGTCCGTATTCCCGGAGGATTGATCTTTTCCGAGCACAAGGCAATTCACCGCATCGCCGTCATCCGTCGTAGTCTGACGGGTGCGAGCATAGGCATACACAGACAGGGCCGTGCCGCCCACAATCAACGAAAAAATCAACAAAAGCGTGAGTACTTTTTTCATATACGCAACCTACCCAAAATTTTTGGTTAGTCTGCGTATTGGGGAAATCAATTATACTTGTTAATATCTGCAAGGATGGCATCACGCGCCTCTATCGTTTCAGGCGCGATTACAGCCCCCTCCGCAAGAAGTGCATCGATCGTCAATTGAAAGGATGCCAGCAGCACCCGATCCAATCTTTCCCCGCGCTTATTTCGAGGCAGATCGTCAAAGTCGTCCCAAAATATCTTGCGAAGACGGATACAATCGGGGAAGGTTCTTGTTTCCTCGATATAGTCGGCAAGATAGAGGAGCTTCGCAAAAAGGGACATATCCCTCGCCCCTGTGGTATGCTTGGCGATCGCCTCAACAATCTCCTCATCGACCAGATCGGCAAACTCGTCGGCGGCGAGCAGGGCTCCCGTCTTGGCATGCAGGGTTTTGGGGGACATTTGTTCTGCGTTGGTTAGGGGAACACCGTATCGTTCGCAAAGGGCAATATGCTCTTCGGTTGAAAGCTCCTTGGTAACATCGTGCAGGAGTGCAGCTATCTGCAATCGGCAGATATTTCGTGGCAGATAGCGTTTTCCCAGCTTGATGATCTCCTTTTCGACCGCCAGGGTGTGAGCAAAACGTCGCTCGCCAAGTCGCGCTCGAACGATATCACGAAGCTCGTTTATGCTTGATACAGTCGGCATTTTTCTATATACCTCCCGACATCGGGATGCAAAAATGAGGCGGTATTCTTTCCTTGTGCGATGGCGTCTCTCACCTCGCTTGATGACAGTTCGAGCACGTTGACGGCTAGCGGGCGAATGATCGCACCGAAGCGTGTCTTATATTCCTCTGCCTTTTCCGCAAGGAGCTTCTCACAGGCTGCATCGTTTTCACGTCGTGCGTAAACGATCTCAGCAAGCGCGAAAATCTGCTGCGCCTTGTACCAGGTATCGAGCGACAAAAACATATCCGTGCCGCAAAGCAGGATAAGACGTCGGCCGTGGGTGGATAGCTGTTCAAGGGTCTCGACGGTATAGCTTTTCCCGCCTCGTGCGATCTCGATATCGCTCACGCACACGCCGAGCGAATCAAAGGCGAGGTGACACAATGCAAGTCGCTGTGACGGGTCTGCATCCCCCTTTGGCTGCTTGTGCGGCGGTATGGCGGTGGGAATGACCAGCATCCTGTCCGGCTTTTCCTGTTCAAGAAAAGCAGAGAGCGCACGGGCATGGCCGAGGTGTGGGGGCGAAAAGGTTCCGCCAAAGATCCCTATCCGTTCGTCTTTCATAGGAAGATCTTTTTGTTCTCCGCAGATTCACGGTAGATCACAAAGCGGCGACCGACCACCGAGATGACATTGGCACCAAGAATGGAGACAACGGTATCGGCGGCTTCCCTTGCGGTATAGGGGCAGTTTTCCAGAACGGACACTTTGATCAGCTCACGCGAGATCAAGGCGCGGTCAAGCTGGTAGCATATTTCCTCGGTAATACCACCCTTTCCGATCTGAAAAACGGGCTGCATATCGTTGGAAAGCGAGCGCAGATGCGCGCGCGTTTTGCCGGTCAGTTGCGGAACGGGAATCATATAGGTTTCTAACTTTTTGGCAAAGGCGGCAATGGCATTGGCGCGGTGGCTGACCTTGTTTTTCTCTGCCGCCGTGGTCTCCGCAAAGGTACAGCCGAATGGCGGATAGTAAAAGAGCGGGTCGTAGCCAAAGCCGTTTTTGCCGCGATATTCGCGCAAAATCAGCCCCTTGCAATCACCGTCCGCGGTAAAGCGTCGGCCATCGGGAAAGACGCAGGCAATCGTGCAGACGTAGCGCGCGGTTCTTTCCCTGTCGGGGATGTTTTCCAGCTCCGACAAGAGCTTTTCATTGTTTTTCCCATCATCAGACGGCTCACCTGCATAGCGGGCGGAATACACACCGGGGGCACCGTCCAGCGCATCCACGGCAAGGCCGGAATCATCCGCGATGCCGATATAGCCGAGAGAAGCGGGAACGGATGCCTTGATGACGGCATTCTCGCGGAAAGTGGCACCATCCTCCTCGATATCGCCCGTATAGCCGATATCGTCAAGGGAGAGCACGGTCACGTTCGAAAGCGCACCGCCTTGCGCGCGTAGAAGGGTGAGCATTTCGCTGATTTTTTTACGGTTACGGGATGCTAAAACTACTTTCATGATGCAAACAGAGCATCAGTGAACGCATCTGCGTCAAAGGGACGCATGTCGTCGATCTGCTCTCCAACTCCTATAAATTTCACGGGAATGCCCAGCTCGCGGCGAACCGAGAGAACGATGCCGCCCTTTGCCGTTCCGTCCAGCTTGGTAAGGACCAGGCCTGTAATATCCGAGGCATTCTTGAACTCCTTTGCCTGAGCAACGGCATTCTGACCCGTGGTGGCATCCAAAACGAGCAAGGTTTCCTTGGTGGAATCAGGCAACTCACGACGAATGACGCGGTCGATCTTGGCAAGCTCGTCCATGAGATTCTTCTTATTGTGCAACCTGCCTGCGGTGTCAATGATGAGGACGTCCGCATGGCGGCTTTTTACCGCGTTGATCGCATCAAAGACCACGGCGGCGGGGTCGGCGCCCTGACCTTGCTTGATAAGGTCAGTACCGCTTCTTTCACACCATACGGCGATCTGCTCGGTGGCGGCGGCGCGGAAGGTATCCGCCGCGGCTACCACGACCCTTTTGCCATCCTGCTTTAAGGATGCGGCGATCTTGCCGATCGAGGTGGTCTTCCCTACGCCATTGACACCAATGACCAGAACAACGGAGGGGGTTGTGGTGAGGTTGAGGGGCTCGTGTTCCCCGATCAGTTCACGAACGATGCCTCGCAGTGCAGCCCGCACGTCGTCGGGGTTTTTAATACGATCCTCGCGGATCTGCTCACGCAATCTATCCAATATCTCCTCGGTCGTATCCACACCGACGTCGGCGGTGATGAGCAACTCTTCAAGCTCCTCGAGGAATTCCTCATCAATGCGAACAAAAGCTTTCAGCAGGTCATCGACCCGACCAAAGATCGCGTTTTTGGTTTTTTGCAAACCACTTTTCAGTTTCTCAAAGAAGCCCATCGGTAAACTCCTTACTCTTGCTTTCGATTTCATTCACGTCCAACGCGATCACGCGGGAAATACCGCGCTCCGGCATCGTAACGCCGTACAGGCGATCGGCGATCTGCATCGTACCGCGGCGATGCGTGATCAGAATAAACTGCGTTTCGCCGCAGAATTTCTTGATGTACTCACCAAGGCGGTAGACGTTGACCTCATCGAGTGCCGCCTCGATCTCATCGAGCAGACAGAACGGGGTGGGGTTGACCTTTAAAATGGAGAAGAACAGGGCGCAGGCTGTAAATGCCTGCTCACCACCCGAAAGGAGCGACAGGTTCTTGATAATCTTGCCGGGAGGAGCCGCCTTGACCTCGATGCCGCAGTTGAGAACGTCCTCGGGATCGGTGAGCACCAGCTCTGCCTGACCGCCGCCGAACAGCTCACGGAATACAACGGCGAAGTTGCGGTTGATTTCCTCAAAGGCAGTGATGAAGCTGTTTTTCATCTCTGCCTCGATTTTTGCCACGATTCCTGTAAGTTCTTCATAGGAACGGTTTAGGTCATCGACTTGCTCAGAGAGGGTTTCATAACGGTCCTTGACAACGTCGTACTCCTCAATGGCGGCCACGTTGACCGAGCCGAGGGCACGGATCGCCTGCTTACACTCGGTCTGGATACCGACAAATTCACGGTGGTTCTCCGCCGTAACGGGAGGATAACCGAGTGCTCGGGCGTCCTCTGCCGTCAGCTCGTAATCGTCGTACAGACGGGAGCCGAGCCGGTCGTATTCGTCTGTCAGTTTTTCCAGCTTCTGACGGTTGCGGTTGTGGGTCTCGGTACACAGATCTTTTTGGTTCTGTTTATTTCTCGTTTGGAGCTTTAGCTCGTTGAGTCGCTTATCGTACTCGTCGTTATCCGATTCGACCGATTCACGGTCACTGCCGATCTCGTCCATCTGCAGCTGGAATTTATCACGGTCACGGCGGTTGGCATCCAGTACGTTTTTGTGATCAAGAATCCAGGATTCGTGCTCGTTCATCTTCTTGGCATATTCTGCCTTTTCGCTTTGCAGCTCCTCGATACGCTGCTTGGCGTTCTCGGAAAGCTGTTCTACGGCAGACATTTCACCGCGGATCTCGGCAAGACGGATCTGGATCTCGGATGCCTTGGCGGCAAGCTCTTCACGCTCATCAAGAAGTCCGTTCTTCTCGATCTCCTTTTCGGCGCGGAAGTTCCCCAACTCGCGGATCTTTTTCTCATACGAGGCAAGCTCACGCGTGAGGGTGGTGATCTCCTCGTCACAAGCGGTATCGGTTTTGAGCAGGGACGCAAGATCGGCCTTCAGCTTTTCGGTCAGATTGCGATTGGCATTCAACTTGGCATTTGCATTGTCCAGTGCCGCAAACTGCGAGCGGGAGAGGGTGAGGAGAAGCTCCTTTTGCTGCTCTGCCTCACGGGTAGCGTTGCGGGCGATGGCGATCTTTTCTTCCAAATCCTTGATTTGTTTTTCGGCAGATTGGATCTTCTTCAAAAATTCAGCGGCCTGTGCATCCAGCTTTTCGATTTCGGCGGCACGGGTCATGATGCCACTGTCGTGCTTCACGGAGCCGCCTGTATAAGAGCCGCCCGCGTTGATGACCTGGCCGTCCAGGGTTACTAGCTTAACGCGGTATTTCAGTCCCTTGGCAGCCTCGGCGGCGTGGTCGATCGTATCAAAAATCACAGTGCGGCCGAGAAGCCACTCGACGATCCCCGCAAAGGGATAATCAAAGGAAACGAGCTTGTCCGCACGGCCGACATGACCCGTATAGGTCGCGGCACGGCGGATCTCATCCGTTTCTGGTGTGGGGCGAATAGCACTGATGGGATAGAAGGTGGCGCGGCCCGCATGGTTGTCACGCAGGCAACGGATGGCCGCCTTGGCCGTTTCATCATTATCTACCACGATATTTTGCAAGCTTGCGCCCAGTGCGGTCTCAATCGCGGTAACGTAGTCCTTACCCGTGGAGATAAGCTTGGATACAGGGCCGTATATCTTCCCTGCTCCAGCCACGGCCTTTTGCTCATACCGCTGCATGATGAAACGCACGCTGTTGTTATACCCCTCAAAATGCTCTTCCATGCGGCGCAGGGCTTCGGCACGTTGCAGATAGGTACTTCTTTGCACCTTGAGGTTGGCCAGTTCGTCCTGCGCTTCTTTGCAAAGAGCAGTCTGACGTTCGGTTTCCTCCGTACCCTTTTCGGCCGCAGCCTCAAAGCCGGCGATGCGATTCTTATAGCCCTCGGCATTCTTTTCACAGCGTTCAGCCTCCGCAAGAAGATCTCTGCCTTCTTCCTCGTAGCGAGCAATCTCCTCTTGCAGGCTGTCGCTCTTATCGTCGCCACTGGCTTTTGTGCTTTTCAGAACGTCCATACGGACGCGGATATCCACAGCCGCTTGCTCCAAAATGTGAAGCTCTTCCAGTTTTTCGGACAGAAGTGCCTCGATCTCCTGTGCGGACAGCATCTTTTCCTGTTGCTTTGACAAGACACCGAGGTGCTCGTCGGTCAGGTCGGATTCTGCCTGCGCGAAGCCAAGCAGCTTCAGCTCGTTCTGCTTGCACTCCTCTTCCAGCATAACAAGCGTTTTGTTGGCTTCCTGAATACGCAGCTTATGTTGGGCGAACATCTCGTCACGATGCTCTGCTTCCTTCTGCATCAGGCCAAACTCATTGTCCAAGCGGTGAATATTCTTCGTGGTTTCGTTGATCTGGGAAAGCAGCTGTTCGGAGCGCAGGTGGCTGTTACGACGCTCCTCTTCCAGACGGTCGCTTTGCGCTTCCAGCGAGGCAAGCGACTCCGTGATCAGCGCCAGCTCATGCTCGGAAAGCGAGCAGGCATCACGGCAAAGGGCAATATCATTACGCAGCTTTTGCGTGTCGTAGAGCCATAGGGACACATCCGCGCGCTTTTTCTTATCGTAAAGCTCAAGATAACGGCGCGCCTTCTCGGAATCGCGCTTCAAGGGACCTACGCGCCCCTCCAGTTCGCCGAGGATATCCCGCACACGAACCATGTTGTTTTCAGTGTCCGCGAGCTTCTTTTCCGCCTCTTGCTTTTTGAAGCGGAATTTGGAAATACCGGCCGCCTCCTCGAAGAAGTTACGACGATCCTCGCTCTTTTTGGAAAGGATCTCGGCAATACGCCCCTGACCGATGATGGAATAACCCTCACGACCGACACCCGTATTCATGAAAAGCTCGTAGATGTCACGCAGGCGGCAGGGCTTGCGGTTGATGAAATATTCGCTTTCCCCTGCACGGTAATAGCGGCGCGTGACAACGACCTCGTCGTACGGGAGGTTGAGGGCATGCTCCTTGTCGGTGTTGTCGAAGCAGACCGACACCTCTGCAAAGCCCATGGGACGGCGGTCATCCGTACCGCCAAAAATGACGTCTTCCATCTTCGTGCCGCGGATGTTGCGGCTGGAAAGCTCGCCAAGCACCCAACGCATTGCATCGGAAATATTGGATTTACCGCTTCCGTTCGGGCCCACAACCACGGTGGTGCCGCGCTCGAAGGTCAGAACCGTGCGGTTCGGGAACGACTTAAAGCCATGCAGTTCAAGTGATTTAAGATACACAGGATTGACTCCTTTAATAATATTCTCATCAGATAAAGCGAGGCAGATCGATTATTCGGCGCCAAAGAGAGAAAGAGCCTCCTTTGCCGCCCCCTGCTCTGCCTCTTGCTTGGATCGGCCGCTTGCCCGTCCGATGACGTTACTGTTAAGGCGTGCCTCGACGGTAAAGCGGGGGTCATGTACGGGTCCCGTGACAGAGGCAACACGGTATTCCAGCCGTTCGCCGCCGTCCTGCTCCACGACCTGTTGCAGGCGAGACTTGTAGTCGAGGCCGCGCGTGGCACACGCACGGATCTCGTCCGTGAATAAGCGTTCGATTAGGGTTGTAACGGTTTCGTTGATCACCGCACCTTGATCCAGATAGACGGCCGCAACGACCGCTTCCATGGCATCGGCCAGAATGGATCTCTTTTTTCTGCCGTTATGTTGAAGCTCTCCGTTTCCGAGGCGCAACATCTCACCTACCTGCAAACGGGTGGCAAGGGCGGCCAGAGTCGCCTCACAGACGATGGTCTGCCGATAAGAGGAAAGTATTCCTTCCCTTTCTGCGGGATAAGTGCGGTAAAGCAGGGTGCTGATCACCGCACCGAGAACGGCATCGCCCAGAAATTCAAGCCGCTCGTTGTCCTGCGAGATATTTTTGTTTTCGTGAGAGTAAGAGGAATGCGTAAAGGCTGTTTCGAGCAAGGAAAGGTCGGAAAAAACATATCCAAACTCCATCTGCCAGGCAAGGAGCCTTTTGTTCATTCCCAATCACTCCCTTCAATTTTTTGGGTTTTCTTCGGTTTTTTCTGCCGCTTTTTTTGCAGCGTTTTTGGCTTCCAATTCGGCCGCCACGACAGCAATATCGTAGTTCATGCCCGTTTGAATAAAGGCGATTGCCTGTACCACGGCATTTTTCAGTGCCTTGGCATCCGAGCTGCCGTGTGCCTTGATGACGGGCTTGGAGATGCCAAGCAGGGGTGCACCGCCGTACTCGGACGCATCAAACTGATGCTTCAGCTCGGTGAGCTGATTTTTCATGGCCAGAGCCGCCAATTTGGTAGCGGAATTTTTGGTAAACAGCTCCTTCAGGGTTTTGAGCATAAATTTACCCATACCCTCGGTATATTTGAGGACGATGTTCCCCGTAAAACCGTCGGCAAGCAACACATCACAGGGGGAGAACGGGATTTCCTTTCCTTCCACGTTTCCGACGAAATCCAGGTCGGTATTTTCCGAAAGACGCGCGTAGGTTTCCACCTGCAAGGGCAGGCCCTTGTTGTGCTCGGTACCGTTATTGATCAGGCCGACACGGGCTTTTTTCAGTCCGTGAAGCTTCTCCATATAAAAGGCACCCATATAGGCGAACTGCTCCAGATCGTCGGGGGTGACGGTCAGATTGGCACCCGAATCCATGAGCAAAATGGGCCGTGGGAACGGCAGTACCGTGGCGATCGCCGCGCGGCGGATGCCCTTGATACGACGAACGAGCAGGGTTGCACCCGCCAGGAGCGCACCTGTATTGCCCGCGCTGACGAAGGCATCGCCCTCGCCGCTTTCGAGCAAACGAAGTCCCACGCTCATGGAGGAATCGCTCTTTTCCCGAATGACCGAGAGCGGCTTATCTTCCATATTGATCACGGAATCGGCATGAATGACCTCGATCTTTTCAAGAGAAACGTCATGTTCCTTCGCTGTTTCTTCAATGATCGTGCGGTCACCGACAACGGCAATCGGAACACGGTATTCTTCGGCTGCCATGACAGCACCCTTTAACAGCTCAAGCGGTGCGTTATCACCGCTCATGACGTCTATGATGATCTTCATAGGGCTTCCCTTTCCGATGCCGAAAGGCATCCAAGCTCTCCGTGCAAAAGCTCGGCTATGGCCGTGAGGGCACGCTCCGCGTACACGAGGTTGCGCGCGGATTTGCCACCTTTTACCTTCGCAGGGAGCGGGGCAATAATGCCGAAATTGGCATTCATAGGTTGAAAATTGGGTGAGGGAGATTCACTGACGTAGTGTGCCAGTGCCCCGATCTCGGTAATCGGCGGAAAATCGATAAGGGGTTCTCCCAGTGCCATTTTCGCGGCATTGATGCCTGCCACAAGGCCGGAGGACGCGGATTCCACATATCCCTCCACACCGGTCATCTGCCCGGCAAAAAATAAGGAATTTTGACTTTTCATGGAATAGTAAGGCGTGAGCATGCCGGGCGAACGGAGATAGGTGTTGCGGTGCATCACACCGTAGCGAAAAAACTCAACTTCTTGAAGACCCGGAATCATGCGGAACACACGACGCTGCTCACCAAAGGTCAGATGGGTCTGAAAGCCGACGAGGTTATACATCGTTCCCTCTCGGTTTTCACGGCGAAGCTGCACGACGGCGTAGGCTTCCTTTCCCGTTTTCGGATCGGGCAGGCCCACGGGCTTCATCGGTCCGTAGCGGAGCGTATCCACGCCACGCCGCGCCATAACCTCAATGGGCATACAGCCCTCAAAGACGGTCGGCTCGGCTTGCGAGCTTGCATCAAATTCCTTGAGTACCGCCGTTTCGGCCTTTAGGAGCTCGGTATAGAAAGCATCGTATTCTTCCTTGGTCAAGGGACAGTTGAGATAGTCGGTCGCATCCCCTTTTCCGTAACGGGAGGCGAAATAGGCGATCTTGGTATTAACGGTGGCGGCATCCACAATCGGTGCGGCCGCATCGTAAAAATGAAGTCCCTCTCCCCCGGTCAATCCTTCGATCTTCTCGGCCAGATCGTCACTTGTCAGCGGGCCTGTGGCTACGACGCAAGGCACATCGAAAGAGAGAACCGTGACCTCTTCTTCATGCACGGTGATACCGGGATGAGAGAGGATCTTATCAGTGATATAGGCAGAAAACTTTTCACGGTCCACCGCGAGTGCCGAGCCTGCCGGCACCTTGGTAGCACGAGCCGCTTCCATGACAAGAGAGCCAAGAGCGGAAAGCTCCGCTTTCAAAAGTCCCACGGCATTGGAGGTATCGGCGGAGCGCAAGGAATTGGAGCACACAAGCTCCGCAAACTGTGGGCTGTGGTGGGCAGGGGTGTAGCGGTGCGGCTTCATTTCGTAAAGTTCGACCGCCACGCCCATGCGTGCGGCCTGCCATGCGGCCTCACAACCTGCAAGGCCGGCTCCGATCACACAAATGCGCGCCTTTTGGTCCGTGTTGCTCATTCGTTATCTCCGCCCTCGGGCTTTTCGGCGAGCACTTCCTCACGCTTGTAGCCGCACTTTTTATCACGGCAAATGGTGATATTGCGGCTCTTGCGGAAGAAGAGCGTTTTGCCGCAATCGGGACATTTTTCCGTGGTGGGCATATCCCAGGAGGAGAAGGTGCAATCGGGATAACGCTCACAGCTGTAAAAGCTGACGCGTCCGCGGCTGTGCTTGCCAACGACCTTGGCACCGCATTCGGGACACGGAACACCGATATCAGTGACCTTCTGCTTGGTAAAGTGGCACTTCGGATAGTTCACACAGGCGTAGAAGCTGCCGAATTTACCGTTACGCAGAACCATATCACCTCCGCATTCCTCACACTTGAAGTCTGCGATCTCACGCTTTACCTCGGTCTTTTCAACCAGGTTGCCGTTCTTGTCAACCGCCTTGGTGTTGCGGCATTCGGGGTAACGGGGGCATGCCAGGAATCGGCCGAAGCGACCGTTTTTATAGACCATCTTACTGCCGCAGAATTCGCATACAACGTCGGATTCCTCCGGCGGGATCTCCACGTTCTCACGGGATACGGAGCTCATGGCCGTGTCAAGCGATTTGGCAAAGCCCTCGTAAAACTCGGAGAGGACGCCGTTTGTGGTGTTGGTCTGGTTTTCGATCGAGTCGAGCTTATCTTCCATCGAGGCGGTGAACTCATAGTCCACAATGTCCGGAAAGCTCTCCTTCATCAGACGCGTGATGACCTCGCCAAGAGGGGTCGAGATCAAGGTCTTTCCGCTACGCTTAACGTAGCTACGCGAGATGATGGTGGTGATGATGGGGGCGTAGGTGCTGGGGCGTCCGATGCCGTTGTCCTCCAGGAACTTGATCAGCGACGCCTCGGTATAGTGCGGAGGCGGTTCGGTGAAATGCTGATCAGGGGTGACGGAGAGGGTCTTCATCTTCTCGCCGACGGCGACGGTGGGAAGATGGCCGAGGTGGCCGTCCTCACCCTGTGCCTCAGACTCTGCCGTTTCATATACGGCCTGGTAACCTTGGAATTTTACAGTATAACCGCTTGCGCGGAAGGCGTTGCCGTTATTGTCAAGGTCAATGGCAGTGGTACTGATGACAGCACCCGCCATCTGGCTGGCCACGAAGCGGTCCCAAATCAGCTTATACAGGCGGTACTGATCGGAGGTCAGCATCTTTTTGATATTCTTGGGCAGAATGGTCACATTCGAGGGACGGATCGCCTCGTGCGCGTCCTGTGCGCCTGCCTTGGTCTTGTAAACACGGGGAGATGTCGGAAGGTATTCCCTGCCATACTTATCTTCAATAAGGGCCCGTGCGGCTTCCTGCGCGCCTGCGGAGATGCGAAGGGAGTCGGTACGCATATAGGTGATAAGACCCTGTACGCCGCCGAACTCATTGCCGAGGTTAACACCCTCATAAAGCTCCTGTGCGACCTTCATAATACGCTGGGACTGGAAGCCGAGCTTGCGCGATGCTTCCTGCTGGAGTGTTGAGGTGGTAAAGGGGGGCGCGGGGTGCTTTTTCTTTTCTGCCGAGCGAATGTTTTTGACGGTGAAGTCATCATCCGACAAGGAAGAAAGAAGCTTTTCGGCATCTGCCTGGGATTCCAGCTTCTTTTTGCCGACGTAGTGTGCGACGACTTCATCCCCCGACAGGGCGGAAACACGAGCATCGACTGTCCAGTATTCCTTCGGCACGAAGGACTTGATCTCTTCCTCGCGCTCTACGATAATGCGAGTAGCAACAGACTGCACGCGCCCTGCGGAAAGACCGCTTTTGACGTTCTTCCACAGAAAGGGACTGAGCTTATAACCAACGATACGGTCAAGGATACGGCGCGCCTGCTGGGAATTGACCAAATGTTGGTCGATCACGCGGGGGTGCTTAATCGCCTCCTTGACGGCAACTTTGGTGATCTCGTTGAAGGTAACGCGGCATTCCTTATCCGCAGGGATACCGAGAACGGCGGCAAGGTGCCAAGAGATGGCCTCGCCCTCACGGTCAGGGTCGGTTGCCAGAAAAATCTTGCTTGCTGCTTTGGCTTCCTTCTTCAACTGCTTGATCACGTCGCCGCGACCGCGAATGTTGATATAATGCGGTTCAAAATCCTTCTCCACGTCTACACCGAGCGTGCTTTTGGGAAGATCTCGGATATGGCCTTTGGAGGCGATAACCTTATAATTCGACCCAAGATAGCTTTTGATGGTGGTAGCCTTGGAGGGGGACTCAACGATAACTAAATTTGCCATGGATTTTATGTGTCAAGCACATTCCTTTCGTAAGATATATCACAAGCGTGTGTAACGGCCGCCCGGAAGCGCCATCACGCACTTATGGATTTCAAGAATGGTCATAGCCGCAAGGACCTCTGCCGCAGAAAAGCCTTCAGCACACAGCTCATCTACCGTAAAGGCGAGGCCCGGCTTGATCTTTTTGTAGACGGCAAGTGTGGCGGGATCGAGGAGCTGCATTTTTTCCTCACCATCGGCCTTTTGGGGCGAAGGGGTTACAGGGGTCTGCGTTTTTTTCTCGACCTGTTCCCTTTTCGACCACCTCGATTTTTTATCGGGGACGAGGGTCGCGGGGGCTTTCTTTTCTTCTTCTCCGTTGTAGACTTTATACTTCGGATAGTACAGACGAGCCGACACGCGCAGAGAGGAAAGCGTTTTGTCCATACGGACACGGGTAGCATCGAGGAGGCGAAGCATGTTCAGCGTGTTGCCGTACAAGGGTTCATATACGCGGATAATATCGTCCGCACAGCTGACGGGACATGCGCCGTTTTTGAGCAGGCGGGTGGTGGCTTCGCTGTTTACCTCATCTGCGTTACCCGGAAGTGCGTACACGTCACGCCCCTGCTTTTCGGCATGACGCGCGGTGATCAGAGCACCGCTTTTACTGTCTCCTTCTATCACAAGAACGCCCTGCGACAGGCCACTGATGATGCGGTTGCGACGCGGAAAGTTTCTCCCGTCGGGCGGTGTACCCGGCGCGAATTCCGTCATCACAACGCCGTTTTGGGTAATGGCATGCATGAGGTACTGATGCTCGCGTGGATAGATGATGTCGATACCGCTGCCGAGAACCGCCACGCTCGGTGCTTCTGCGGCAACGGCGGCAGCCGAGGCAACACCGTCAATACCGAGTGCCATACCGGTCACCACCGTGGCACCCGCACGGGTCAGATCGTGTGCGATCTCAAAGGCCATGCGCTTGCCATAGTCGCTCATTTTCCGCGTGCCGACCACCGCAACGGCAAGCCTCCCCTCAAAGGTGGGCAGATTTCCCTTGTAGTACAGAACAGGGGGTGCATCGGACAACATACGAAGTCTGGCAGGATAACGGGGGTCGTCATAGGCCAGTATGCCCACGTCCGTCATCATACAAAAGTCCATGATGCGCTGGGCATCCGAAAGATCCTTATAGCACAGGCGTGAAAGGTCGGTCTTAGCCGAATCGCCAAGGGCGCGACGAAGCTCCACTTCGCTCGCCTCATAGATGGCACGCGGTGAGGTATAGACGCGCAAAAGGCGGTCAAGAGAGCCGCTGTCGTATGCACATCTTCGGCTCAACCATATCCAATAGAGGTTTTCGCTCATGTCAACTCCTTAATCGACCTTGCTTTGCTCCCACAAGAGAACACTTGCCGCCACGGCGGCGTTAAGCGATTCAGCTCCGCGACTGATCGGCAGATAAACGCTGTAATCGCAAAGAGCAGAGATCTCTGCGGGGATACCGTGCCCTTCATTTCCGATGAGCATACAATCCGAGGCAGAGAGGGTGAGGCTGGCGATCGGAAGCGCGCCGTCGCGCAGCTCCGCCGCCAGAACCCGACGGCCGCCGCGGCGCAAAGCACCGATGGCCTGCCCCACATCCTCTACCACATAGGCTGAAACAGAAAACAGGCTGCCCATTGCGGCACGAACCGTCTTGGAGCCGTACAGGTCAGCGCATGACGGGCTTAAAAGCAGACAATCGACCCCAAAGGCCACAGCACTGCGGATAACTGCGCCGAGATTGCCGGGATCCTGTACGTCATAGAGCATCACGGCTCTTTTGTTTTGAAGAGATAAAACATCTTCATCATATATTATAGCCGTTCTTTTGAAAAAGTCAAGATATTTTAACACGGCAATCACCCCTTGAGGGGCTTTTTCCGAAGAAATTTTCAAAAAGCAGTCATCTGCGAGGATATAGACCTCGGTATCGCGGTAGACAGGTGAAGAAAAGGCACGCTCAAGCTTGGGCAGCATACTTCCTTTTTTGCTTTCCGCAACAAACAGACGAAAGACCGGCAGAGCGTGCTCTGCCGCCTCACAAACCAGCTTTTCCCCCTCGATCAGAAAGCTACAGGTGGCTTCCCGATGCTTCTTTTCAGACAAGGCAGCCGTGTCGATCACAAGGCGATTTTTGCGGCTGGTGATGATAGGGTCAATAATCTTCATTTTGGCCTCCTGCCGTATTTTTTCTTCCAAAAACAAGAAAACGGTCTGCCACCGTTGGGTAGCAGACCATATTCATTAAAGGGCGGCCTTTGCCTTCTCGGCGAGGGCTGCGAACGCTTCCTTATCGGCGATAGCGATCTCGGAGAGCATCTTGCGGTTAAGGGTGATACCGGCCTTCTTCAGACCGTGCATCAAGGTGGAATAGTTCATGCCGCATACCTTAGCCTGTGCGGAGATACGGGTGATCCAAAGAGAACGGAAATCTCTCTTCTTCATGCGGCGACCTGCAAATGCGTAGTTGCCGCTCTTCATGACAGCCTGCTTGGCCATCTTGAAGTGCTTGCTCTTGGCACCCCAGTAGCCCTTTGCAGCCTTCAGCATGCTATTTCTTCTTTTACGCGTCATCATGGCGCCTTTAACTCTTGCCATTTTCTATAATCCTCCAATAATCTTTCGTCTCAAGCTTATTACTTTTGAATAAGCGTGCGGATGGTGGGAGCGAAACATTCGCTCAGGATAGCGCCCTTACGCAGATTTCTCTTGCGCTTTGCGGTCTTGATGCCAAGGTTGTGGCGGTGATGAGAGTGATTCATCTTCACTTTACCGTTACCGGTGACGCTGAATCTTTTGGCAGACGCTTTATGTGTCTTGATTTTTCCCATGATTGTTACTCCTTTTTATTGTACTGGCTGTGCCAAATTGATTACTGTTTTACAGGCGAAAGGATGATGGACATGAAGCGCCCCTCTACGATTGGAGCCTTTTCACTGTTGCCGACACCCGCGCACGCTTCCTGGAAGCGGATGAGGATGTCACGTCCGAGATCCATGTGTGCCATCTCTCGTCCCTTGAAACGGACGATGGCGCGCACCTTATCCCCACCGGAGAGGAACTTACGCGCCTGGTTGACGCGAGTCTCAAAGTCGTGGGTATCGATGCGACAGGAGAGCTGGACTTCCTTAACCTTGACGATCTGCTGCTTTTTACGTGCCTCTTTTTCCTTTTTGTCACGCTCGAAGCAATACTTGCCGTAGTCCATGGCGCGACAAACGGGAGGCGTAGCGGTGGGAGCGATCAGAACGAGATCCAGGTCACGGTCGTAGGCAAATTCCTTCGCCGCGTTCAGGTCCATGATACCGAGCTGCTCACCGTCCGGTCCGATAACGCGCACTTCTTTACATTTGATGTCGTCATTGATCGGCAAATCTTTCGTGCTAATGGTTGTGTACCTCCAACAAACAAAAATGCGTGCAAAAAATTCCGCACGCAATAAAAGACAGTCTCGACCTGTCGATTATAAACCCGGGTCGCCTGTGCGCCGAGGTGAGAACGGAACATTCTGCTTTCTTTTGGGATGTCTTGCATCCTTTGGTAGTATATCATGGCGACTGTCGTTTGTCAAGGGTTTTTCAAAATATTTTCGAAAATTCCGAAAAAGCCGTTCAAACGGGAAAAATGTCAAAAACTTTTTCGCTGTACATATAGAAATTTGAAAAATGGTATGGTATAATGTTATGTTGAGGAATGTATATGCTATCCCTCGAAAGTCCCTTGAAAGGTTATACATAAGCTTATGTCCGAAATTTTTCAAAACGAACAAAACGAACTGCTCATCCTGCCCGTACTTTCGGTACGCGGCACGGTCGCCTTTCCCGGCGTATCTATGAGCCTTGATATTATCCGTCCCCTATCCCTGAAGGCGATTGGTGCCGCATCCAAATCGGGCGGAAAAATTTTGTTGCTTACCCAACGCGACTCCTCAATCGACGAACCCACCGAGCGTGATTTTTACACCATGGGAACGGTCTGCGTGATCAAGCAGGCGGGCCCGAACGGTGACGGCGGTTTCCGCGCCATTTTTGAGGGTGTTTGCCGTGCAAAGGTTCGTTCCATTTTCTCCTCGGACGGATATTTCCGTGCCGAGGTGATAACCTGCGAGGAAGAGGTATCCGATTCCCTGTCGGTTTCCGATATCGCCATGATGCGTGAGGCTCTTTTGCTTCTCGACGCGATCGTGGAGGTACATCCTACGCTGAACGACGAGGCCCGTTATGCCGCGCGCGGCATACAGGAACTTGGTGCGCTTGCCGATTTTCTTGCCTCCGGTGTCCTGCTCAGCGACCGCAACAAGCAGACCGTACTGGCTCTGCGCGATCCCGCGCGCCGTATGGAAAAGCTGCTTGTCCTGCTGGCAGAAGAGCTTGATATTCTGCGTTGTGAATTCGATATCCACCGCCGCGTGAAGGGCAAGATCGACAACAACCAGAAGGAATTTTTCCTGCGCGAGCAGATGCGCGCCATCCAGCAGGAGCTGGGAGAGGGCGGCGACGAGGAATGCGACGAGTATTACGACAAGATCGAGCGGGCAAGACTCCCAAAGGAGGTTGCCGAAAAGCTGAGCAAAGAAGTTTCCCGCATGGCGAAGACCCCCTACGGCTCCGCCGAGGGAACGGTCATCCGCAATTATCTGGACGTATGTTTGGACATTCCATGGACCAAGCTCTCTTCCGAGAAAGCGAATGTTCTGCGCGCCAAAAAGATCTTGGATGACGACCACGACGGTCTGGAAAAGGTCAAGGAGCGTATTCTCGAATACATCGCGGTCAAGCAGCTGACCCCCAATCTCCGCAATCAGATTCTCTGCCTTGTCGGCCCTCCCGGTGTCGGCAAGACATCCATTGCCGCGTCAGTTGCCCGTGCGCTCGGGCGCAAATATGTGCGTGTGTCGCTTGGCGGCATCAAGGACGAGTCGGACATCCGCGGCCACCGCAAGACCTATGTGGCCTCCATGCCCGGGCGGATCATCGAAGCCCTGATCCAAGCGAAGGTGCGCAACCCCCTGATCGTTTTGGACGAGATCGATAAGATCTCCGCCTCGCACACCGGCGACCCGTCCTCTGCTCTTTTGGAGGTGCTGGATCCCGAGCAGAACAAGTATTTCCGCGATCATTTTGTAGAGATGCCGATTGATCTGTCGGACTGCCTGTTTATTGCGACAGCAAACCGCTACGATGAGATTCCCCTGCCTCTCATTGACCGTATGGAGATCATCGAGCTTTCTACCTATTCCCGCCGCGAAAAGCACGATATTGCCGAGCACCATCTGGTAGCCAAGCAGCTGAAGCGGCATGGACTGACCCGCCGTCAGGCGACCTTCTCCTCCGACGCGCTCTATGAGGTGATCGACTACTACACGCGCGAGGCAGGAGTACGCAATTTGGAGCGTCGCATAGCGGACCTGTGCCGCAAGGCAGCAAAGGATATCGCCGAGGGCAAGTGTAAAAGGGTTGCCTTTGTGGCCGAAAATATTCAGACTTACCTCGGGAAGCGCAAGGTTCGCCCCGAGCAAATTGCCGAAAACGATCACGTGGGCGTGGTCAACGGCCTTGCCTACACCGAGGCGGGCGGTGACCTTTTGCAGATCGAAGTCGCCGTTATGGAAGGCAGCGGCAGGCTGGAGCTGACCGGCTCGCTTGGTGACGTGATGAAGGAATCTGCGCATATCGCATACAGCTATGTGCGCTCGATCGCGGGCCGTCTGGGCATTTCCACTGACTTCTACAAAACCAGGGACTTGCATATTCACGTTCCGGAGGGAGCCATACCGAAGGACGGTCCGTCCGCCGGAGTGACACTTGTCACGGCAATCGCCAGCGCTCTATCGGGCATTTCCGTTCGTCGGGATGTTGCCATGACGGGAGAGGTGACCCTGCAAGGGCGCGTGCTTGCCATTGGCGGATTGAAAGAAAAGACGCTTGCCGCCTACAATGCGGGGGTCAAGACCGTTCTTTTGCCCAAGGATAATCAGTGCGATATGGACGAGGTGGACGTGCAGGCAAAGGAAGGGCTTTCCTTTGTGTTCTGCGAAAATGTGTGGGATGTACTTTCCGCCGCACTCGTATGCGTACCGACACAGGATGCCGGCGATGCCCCCTGCGAGAAAAAGAAGGAATCCCCCGCGCAGACCATTCTGCCGGGTGCGAGCAATTCTCATTCTATCGGAGCTGTTACCGTATAACGGAGGAAATATGGCAAACATAAACCGAAACAACGTGTCTCTGAAAATGAGTGCAGGCATGCCGCATCAATTTCCAACCGATCAAAGACCGCAGGTGGCCTTTTCCGGCCGCTCCAACGTCGGAAAAAGCTCACTGATCAATTCCCTGCTCGGTCGCAAGTCCTTTGCGCGCGTCAGTTCGACGCCCGGCAAGACCATCACCGTCAATTTCTACGACATTGACAAGCAGATGTATTTGGTGGATCTGCCCGGCTACGGCTTTGCCAGACGAAGCCCCGAGGAAAAAAAGGCCTGGTCCGCGCTGACCGACGGATATTTTGTCAAGAATAAGAACATTGACTGCGTGAAGGCAGTCATTCAGCTGGTAGACATCCGCGTGGGTCCGACTGACGATGACATTATGATGATCAACTTTCTTATTGATTCACACATGCCTTTTTTCGTCGTTGCCACAAAATGCGATAAATTAAGCAAGCGTGCCATGCAAAAGACGCTGGACGAGTGGGAAAACAGCTGTTTTGCCGGCACCGGGATCCGCGTCATTCCTTATTCCTCCGTAACGGGAGAGGGGCGGGAAAAGGTGTGGGGCGAGATCCTATCGCATCTGTCATAAAAAGGATTTGATACATCACTATGCCTAAATTTGATTTTATTGAACTTTTACTAACCATTCCAGCGGCACTCATTGCCCTGTCTGTGCATGAATACGCGCACGGCTACGCGGCCTATCGCCTCGGCGATCCGACGGCGCGCTCGCTTGGCAGATTAACGCTTAACCCCTTGAAGCACCTTGACCCCATCGGTACACTTTGCATGCTACTTTTCCGATTCGGCTGGGCAAATCCCGTGCCCATCAATCCGCGCTATTTCAAGAATCCACGCAAGGGTATGGCCATCACAGCGGCGGCAGGTCCGCTCGCAAACCTTCTGCTTGCCTTTATCGGTGCGTTGATCGCCAAACTGGTGGAGTTGCTCGGCGACGCGGTGCTTCCGCTTGTATCCTCGGAGATATTCTTTTTCTTCTTCTTGTATTTAGAGTTGTTTTTCCTTCTGTTCCATTACCTAAACCTTAGCCTTTGTGTATTCAATCTCATTCCCTTGCCGCCGCTTGACGGGTCACGAATCTTCTTCGTGTTTTTGCCGCCGAAGTGGTATTTCAAGGTGATGAAATACGAGCGCATCATTCAAATCGTTTTGCTCGTTGCCCTTTGGTTGGGTGCTTTTTCCGGCATTCTGTCCTTCATTGTGGACAAGCTGTCAAGCGCCATATTTTTCATTCTTTCCTTTATCCCATCTTAAACGGAGGAACCATGGAAGAACTGACCTATCGGCTGGACCAATTTGAAGGTCCGCTAGACCTACTTCTGACGCTGATTGCCAAGAACAAGGTCAGCATCACCGACATACCGATTGCCGTGATCTGCGATCAGTATATGGAGTATATTGAAGCCAACCGAAAAATGGATCTGGATATCGCCAGTGAGTTTGTCGTGATGGCAAGCGAGCTGATGCTAATTAAGAGCCGCATGCTCCTGCCCCGCGACGAGGAGAACGATCCAGACCCGCGTGCAGAGCTGATCGATGCCCTGCTGATCTACCAGAAGGCCAAAGAGGCAGCCGAGGAGCTACGCCCCTTATATGCCGAATTTTCCGGCCGCATGGCCAAGGATATTGACGAAATCCCGCCCGACCGCGGTGTGCCGCTGGGACTCAACCCTATGCTCCTTTCCAAGGCCATGAATGCCATGCTTCTGCGTATGCGCGAAAAGGAGCGTCAGCCCGAGCATCTCATCACACCTCTTGTCAAGACGAAGGTGTATTCTGTCGAGGATGAGATTGAGGGACTTGTATCCCGCCTTGATACACGAGGCGAGACTTCCCTTTTCTTCCTTTTGAAAGACGCGACCGAGCGTTCCCAGCTTCTTGCCATGTTTATGGGACTTCTCGAGCTGATCAAGATCAAGCGTGTTCTGATATGCGATAACGGTGAGGAAGAAGCAGAGGCCCTCCAAGATGGACTTTTGATGAAATTCAGACTCAACCCCGACTACGTTCCCGAAGAGGGGACAAGCAGTGAATTTGACCAAACAGAAAGCGAAGGTGCATAAGTCGTGTCTCTAATCGAAGAAATGCAACAAGCTCCCACGGAGAGCGTAGAGGCTCTTGCGAAGAAGGCCCCGAAGAAGAAGGCAAAAAAACCGATCTCGGTCATTCCCGAGATCGTAGATGTCCCCCCCGAGATAGGAGAGACTATCGAAGCGATCCTGTTCGCGGCGGGACATGCCGTTACCTATGCGTCAATCGCGCGTGTTCTTTCACTTTCGCTTGAAAAAGCGCGGCAGATTGTCTATTCCTACTCCTTGATCTACAACGATTCCCCCATTCCGCGAGGAGTTATGATGCTGACCTTTGATGACAGCTGTCAGCTTTGCACGAAGGCGGAATATCTGCCTTACATCCGCGAGGCACTCGGTATCCGCCGCGGCGGCAACCTGTCCAACTCCTCAATCGAAACGCTGGCCATCATCGCCTACAACCAGCCCGTTACCCGTTCCTACATCGACACGGTGCGCGGCGTAGATTCGAGCTATGCGGTCAACTCGCTTCTCGAGCGCAGTCTGATCGAATCCAAAGGCAGGCTAGACGCTCCCGGTCGTCCGATGCTGTACGGTACAACCCCCGATTTTCTGCGTTGCTTCGGGCTTTCCTCTCTAACCGAGCTTCCCGGCGTTACCTCCGAGGAGGCGGCCGAGATGCTTTCCAAGCTCTCAAAGCAGATATGCCTTGAAGTTCAACCCGATCAGAACCAAATGATCATGGACGCGGCCGTGCTGGACGCACCGCAACAAATCGAGGATCCCGACGACGCTCCCGTTCCCGACAAGACCGCCGTGGCCATCGGCGAAACCCCCGATATCGACGAATAAACAAGAAAAAGGAGGACGAATATGTCACCGGGCATTTATATTCTGCTCGCCTCTCTTCTCTTCCTCCTAATTCTGCTCCTTACCCGCCTGCGTGTTTCTCTGATATACGAGGGGGAGGTTCGCGTATTCCTCAAGATTTGGTTTATCAGGGTTGCCCTCTATCCGAAAAAAGAGAAGGTCCACATTCGAGACTTTTCCTACAAGCGGCTGAAAAAGAAAAAAAAGAAGCCGACCGAGGTCATAAAACAGGAACCGCCCGAGCGCAAGCAGAAGCCGTCCTTTTCCGAGCAGCTTGCGTTGTTCTCTGATCTTTTTTCGGCACTTTACGGCCGTTTTCTTCGTTACTTTCGTTTGGACGTCCACCGACTTCGCATCACCGTGGCAACGGGGGACGCGGCACAAACGGCGATTCTTTACGGTGTGACATCACAGAGCCTTGCGTATCTGCTCGCTTTTCTTGATCGTCACACCAACCTTCACCCCTCTTGTCGAGCCGACATCGGTGTATATGCCGATTTTATCGGGCAAAAAAGCTCGACAGATTGCGATCTGACCTTTTCCCTGCGTGTTTATCAGCTCATCCATCTCGGGGTGAAATTCGCGTGGGTATTCCTTTCCAAAAAGTCCAAGGCAAAATAAAAAGGAGGCATGTATCATGTCCGAGAACAAAATCAGCGAAATCATCCGCACCTCTCTTGAAAAGATCAAGGGCCTTGCCGATGCCGAAACGGTGATCGGCCATCCTATCGAGACCCCGAACGGCACCACGGTGATCCCCGTATCGAAGGTTTCCGTCGGCTTTGCCTCCGGCGGCATCGATTACAACGATAAAAAAGCACCGCAGACCGCACAGAATTTTGGCGGCGGTGGCGGAACGGGCATGACTGTGACCCCCATCTCCTTTCTCGTTATCAGCGCTGACGGAAGCGTTCAGCTGTTGCCCATTACGAATCCCGCACAGCCCGACACGGTAGACAAGGTGACCTCGTTTATTGAGCGTTCCCCCGATCTGCTGGAGCGTTTCAAGGCAGTCTTCACTTCCGAAAAGAAGAAAAAGGAAGTCAAGGCAGAAAAGACGGTAGAGGATGGTGAAAAAACCGTCACCGAGGAGCTTATCGTTTCAGAAGAACAGGCATAATTCTCCACCGTGACGAAGGTATAAGCGACAAAAAAGCGTATAAACTTCTTCATAAAAACTTCCGCGCGGAGGCGTTTTATGTTGCATAAATGTGTACGTTTTTTGGCCTGTTTGCTGGCCGTTATATTGTTGGCAGTCGGGCTTGTGTTGCCTTCTGCCGCCGTTTATCCCAGTGTTTCCGGCGAATGCGCTTGCTTGTATTTACCCCAAAAGGATCTGGTGCTGTACAACAAAAAAGCGGAACACAGACATCCAATGGCCAGTACAACCAAGATCATGACCGCCCTTGTGGTTCTGTCACATTGTCGCCTTGATGAGGCTGTGACGGTTTCTGCCGATGCGGTAGGAATCGAGGGCTCTTCCGTCTATCTAAAGGTGGGTGAGGAACAAACTGTCGAAAATCTGCTGTATGCCCTGCTTCTTGCCAGCGCGAATGATGCCGCGGCGGCTCTTGCCATTCACGTGGCGGGTAGCATCGAGGCATTTGCCGAGCTGATGAACGAGCAGGCGCGCACTCTTTCGCTCTCCGACACCCATTTTACCAACCCGCACGGCCTGTACGACGAGGCTCATTACACCACAGCAATCGATCTTGCAAGGATCAGTGCGGCGGCGATGGAAAACGAAACCTTTGCACGCATTGTTGCCACCAAAAGCAAGGTCATCACCACAGGGGATGGCGAGACGGCGCGAACCTTGCAAAATCATAACAAGCTCCTTCGCTTATATGAGGATTGTGTGGGAATCAAAACGGGTTTTACCAAAAAGAGTGGCCGTTGCCTTGTCAGTGCGGCGGAACGAGATGGCATGCGCCTGATCGCGGTCACGCTGGACGCGCCCGACGATTGGCGTGATCACGCCGCTCTTCTTGATCTCGGTTTTTCACTTTACGAGGGATATACCGTGGCAGACGGCGATCTTCGTTTCGAGATCCCTGTTGTGGGCGGCACAGCAGAAAGCGTTTCCCTGTCTGCCAAAAATCCTGCAACCGTGGTGTTGCCACAGGGTTCCGACGCCCCTACCCT
The DNA here is from genome assembly GCA_017464805.1 of Clostridia bacterium. Taxonomy (GTDB): domain Bacteria; phylum Bacillota; class Clostridia; order Oscillospirales; family CAG-272; genus UBA1740. The sequence goes on from JAFTYE010000016.1 coordinate 307,964, forward strand.
TTCCGTAGAGATCAACCGCTTTGCCGTTGCACCTATTCGCGCTGGACAGGTTTTGGGCATGGCATACTACACGGTGAACAAAAAGACGGTTGCAAGAGTGCCGCTTCTGGCCGAGGAGGGCGTTGCCGTCGAGAAGCGAAAAGAAAATTTATTTGACAAGATCAAACATCTATTCAATTTGTGAGTGTATCATGGAAAAAATCAGACTTCAAAAATTCTTTTCCGAGAACGGCGTGATGTCTCGCCGCGCCTGCGAAGCAGAGCTTGAAAAAGGAAATATTGCCATCAACGGCAAGGTGGCGCGTGTGGGCGACACGGTCGATCCCGAGCGCGACACCATCACCTTTCACGGACAAACGATCCGTCCGCGCAAAAAGAAGTTCACCTATATCATGCTGAACAAGCCGCGCGGGTACATCACCTCAACAACCGATCCCGAGGGACGCAAATGCGTGACAGAGCTACTGAACGGCGTACACACACGCGTGTATCCCATCGGCCGTCTTGACCGCGTTTCGGAAGGGCTTCTTTTGCTCACGGACGACGGCACCCTGACCAACCGCTTGACCCATCCGTCCCACAGCATTCCGAAGGTTTACCGTGTCAAGGTAGCGGGACATCCGACGAAGGAGCAGATCGAGATCCTCGCCTCGCCTTTGAAGATCGATGATTACGTTATCAAGCCGGTGGAGGTGGAGGTCACGCCCGAAGAGGTGGATACGGTTTTGCATATGTATCTGTACGAGGGTCGCAACCGACAGATCCGCAAAATGTGCGAGATCGCGGGCATTACCGTCAAGCGGCTTTCCCGCGTGGCCATCGGCCAGCTACGCCTCAACGGCCTTGCCGTTGGAAAATGGCGGTATCTGGAACAAGAAGAAGTCGATTATCTGTACAAGAGCACAAAGTGAGGACAACATGCTGGAAATCAAACCGATACAAAGCAAGGACGAGCAGGCGAGTGCCTGCGCCCGCTGCGCTGTTTCCTACGATCCCGACTGTATGGCGTACGCCGCTACGCTTGACGGTGAGTTTTTGGGCGTGGCGCAATTTACGATCGAAAAAAATCACGGACACATCAAAAACGTAACGCTTTTACCGGGAGTTGAGGATTTTGAGGCGGTCTTTCTGATGGGACGCGCGATGCTCAATTTCATCGACCTGTGCGGCATCCATACCGCCACCTGTGCGTCCGATGCGGCAAGTGAAACGATCATCAAGGCGATCGGGTTTCAGAAAAATGAAGACGGCGTATTTTGGGCGGACATGACCGACATGTTCGGCGGATGCGGCGGAAAACGAGAAGAATAAAAAACGCCCCGACTTTCCACCGAAGTCGGGGCGTTTTCACTCAATCGCTGGTGGATATTCCCCACTTCAACCAACGGTGTGTAGACTTCCGCCGAACGGGTTGTTATACCGGGAACGAAAGGAGGTACACCATGAATCAGGAAAAGATTGGGAGCTCCATCGCACACCGCTACGTGCCGAAGTTCTCCGACGTTCTGCGGGCGGCGCACACAGGCAGAACGCGATACATGAGATGCCCGAAGTGCCATGAGGTGTCCTGACAAAAGAAATGCATCAGCGAAGAATAACAAAAAGTCAATAGAAAAAGCTCGGCAGATCACATGCCGAGCTTTTTGATTTATTTTAGCTCAACGACCGTGACTCCCATATCGCCTTCTCCGTAGGCGCCGTTACGATAGGAAGAAACACGCGGATCGTGATGCAGGTCATTTTGCAGAGAAGCACGCAGAATGCCTGTCCCCTTTCCATGGATGATGCGGACGGACTTGATTCCTGCGAGAATCGCATCGTCCAGATATTTGTCCACGATGGCCCAGGCTTCCTCGGCATTTTTGCCGCGCACGTCCTGCTCCACGCGGAAATCGGAAAGCGGGATGCTCGGCTCACGGCGTTTGCCCTTTGAGGAAGTCGGTGTGGCCTGCTTTGTTTTTTTCTCTACCTTTTCATCCCCCTGCAACAAACGCAATCGGGGAAGCGGAAGCTTGGCCGAGAGGATTCCCGCACGGACGCTGACGTTTCCGTTCTTGTCGGGCAGCTCTACGACCTCGCCCTCTTGCCCAAAGCCAAGCAGAAAGACACGATCCCCTACCTGCAACGGGCGCGGAAGCGTATAATCCTCATCCTCGACGAAGGCATTCTCTGCCTCATAAATCTCGTCCGAGGTTTCCTGCATACGGGCGCGCATGGCGCGCTTGGTCTCGGCAAGATCGGCGGCGAAGCTACGGTTCTTCTGCTTTTTCTTGACCTCGTCCAGTTGTTTCAGAACAAAATCGCTGGTGGCGCGGGCACTTTCCAAAACCTGCCGCGCTTTATTTCTCTCTTTTTCGGCTTCTTTCTCAGTTTCGGCAATCTTGTCACGAAGCTCGCGTTCAGCCTTCCGCTTGAATGCCTCGTATTCCGCGCGCAGGCGGGCGGCCTCCTCGCGATTTTTTTCCATTTCCTTGCGGCTCTCTTCCAGTTTGTCAATCACGTTTTCGAACTTCTTACTGCTGCCGGAAACGAGCTTTTGCGCGGCCGCGATGATCTCGGGTGAAAGGCCGAGCTTTTCGGAGATAGCGAAGGCGTTCGATTTGCCCGGTGTTCCCACGATCAGACGATAGGTGGGGCGCAGGGTTTCGATATCGAATTCACAGGAAGCATTGCAGACGCCCTCTGTTTCCAGAGCGTAGGCCTTTAACTCTGCGTAGTGAGTGGTAGCGGCGGTCAGCGCACCCTTTTCGCGCACGTGTTCAAGCACGGCATTGGCAAGGGCGGCACCTTCCACAGGGTCGGTTCCCGAGCCAAGCTCATCGAACAAAACGAGCGAGTGTTCCCTGACCTGCTCCAAAATGGACACGATATTGACCATGTGCGAGGAGAAGGTGGAAAGCGACTGCTCGATGCTCTGCTCATCACCGATATCCACCAAGACGTCCGAGAAGATTCCCATGACGGAGTTTTCGGATGCAGGAATCTGAAGGCCTGATTGCGTCATTAAGGCGAACAGACCGATGGTTTTGAGGGATACGGTCTTACCGCCCGTATTCGGACCTGTGATGACCAGGGTGCGGTAATCGCGGCCAAGGGCGACGTCGATCGGCACGACGGTATCGGGGGCAAGCAAGGGGTGTCTTGCGCGGCGCAGATCCACAATCGGCTCCTTGGTCAGGATAGGCATTTCGGCGCGCATGTGCTCGGCAAGCGAGGCACAAGAGAAAACGAAGGCAAGCTCCGTGATGGCATGATAATCCGACAAGATCGTGCCCGAGCATTCAGCACATTGGGCGGACAGCGTACAAAGGATGCGTTCGATCTCTTTTTCTTCCTTGTTTTCGAGCAAGCGAAGCTCGTTGTTTGCTTCCACGACCCCCATCGGCTCCACAAAAACGGTTGCGCCCGATGAGGAGGTATCGTGAATAAGCCCTTTGATCTCGTTGCGATATTCGGCCTTTACGGGGATGACGTAACGGCCGTCACGGGTGGTGACCAGCGTTTCCTGCAAATATTTGGCATAAGAGCCGCCAACGTACTTTTGAAGAGTTTCCTTCACGCGGTTAGCGGCAGTCCGCATCTTTCGGCGGATGTCGGCCAACTCGGGGCTTGCCTCGTCTGCGATCACGTCCTCCGAAAGGATGGTATGTGTGATCCTGGTTTCCAACACGCGGTTGAGAAGAAGCCGTTCAAAAAGGGGCTTTAGGCTCCCCGCCTGCGCACGGTCGTTTTTGTCATTCTGATAATCGTCAAGAGTGCGGGCGGTAAACAAGACCGCGGCGATCTGCAAAAGCTCACGCGGTGAGAGCATCGCTCCCTTTTCCGCGCGTTCCACGGCATCGCGGATGTCCTTTACACCCGAAAAAGGCGGATAGCCCTTCATGGCGAGCAGACGCTTCGCGTCTGCCGTTTTTCTTTGACGAAGAAAGACGGTGTCAAAATCATCGCTTGGTACGAGGGTCAGGGCCATGTCGCGCGCGCCATCGGTGAGGGCACGATCCGCGAGCAGGGCGATCACTTTGTCGTATTCCAAGGTGGACAGGGTCTTTTGCGTATATAACATCTTTTTTCTCCAATCAATCGCAAACTTGCTTGTAAAAGTCCAGCGATTTGAATCCTCTTTCCAAATGATTCAAGAGATATTTCTCGGCAGAAGCAGAAAACAAGGGCATGTCCGCCTCATCCAACCGGAAAGACAAGAGTCTTTGCATCGGACAGACGGAAGCATACAGAAGTGCCGCAAGGGCTGACGATGACAGCGGACAAATAATGCGTGAGGTGCAAATATCCTCGGCCGTCAAGGGAACGTCGATACCTTCCCCGTTACGATGACATTCCGAGCAAAGAACGACACCGTTCATGATGTCAAGGAAAAAATCACCGTCGGTCCTGCCGCAATAGTGGCATCCTTGCAGCATCGGCATAAAGCCCAGAATACAGGCGGCTCGCATCTCAAAGGCGGCTTTAATTTTAGGCAGAGGATGTTGACCGTTTGCGGTAGCGTACAGGGTGTTCAGCACCAGACGCAAAAATTCCTTGTCGGGTGCATTTTCCTCCACCACGTCGTCTGCCACGTCGCAGACGTAGGCGGCAAGGGCCGTGCGGGCGAGATCAGAACGCAGATCGAAAAAGCTCTCGATCAGACTGACCTCTCGCACCCAGTAGCGGTCGCCCTTTTTGTAGAGGACGTAGCTGCCGTAGCAAAAAAGCTGTGCCGCCGCCAGATAGCGGCTTTTCAGAACGCGGCTGCCGTTTGCCACGGCGGTGATCTTGCCGTGCTCCTCTGTGAAGATCGTGAGAAGCTTGTCATTATCCGAAAGGTTGACCGTTCGGATGACAAGCCCCTTTACCTCTGTCAGCATGTTATTCTTCCCGATAGCCGAAATTATTCAGCGTGGCGACATTGTCGCGCCACTTTTCCTTTACCTTGACCCACAGATCAAGAAACACCTTCACACCAAAGAACTTTTCAAGATCCTCACGGGCATAGGAGCCGACCGTTTTCAAGGCAGAACCGCCTTTTCCGACGATGATACCCTTGTGCGATTGCTTCTCGCAATAGATCTCGGCACGGATGCGGAGGATCTTGTCCTCCTCCTTGAAATCCTCGATCACCACGGCAACACCGTGAGGGATCTCTTCCTGCAGAGTACGCAAGAGCTTTTCGCGAATGATCTCGGCCACGATCTGACGCTCGGGCTGATCGGTGATCTCATCGGGCGAGAAGAAGAAGGGGCCTTCTTCCAAGAACTGTTCACATTCCGAGAGGAGCGTGTCAATTCCCCTTTCGTGCTTGGCACTAATCGGCACTACCGCATCAAAGGGGAAGGCATCCGCATATGCTTTGATGGTTTTGGCGATATTAGTCGCATTCACCGTGTCGGTTTTGTTGATAACGAGGATAGCGGGTAGCTTTTGTTTACCGAATTGCTCAATCAGCTTTGCCTCGATGTCCCCGACCTCCTCACGCGCTTCGACCACCAAGATGGCGGCATCGACCTCACCGATGGCATTTTCGGTGGTCTTGACCATATAATCGCCAAGGCGGGTACGAGGCTGGTGCATACCGGGGGTATCGAGGAAGACGAACTGCGACTCCCCTGCGGTATGAATGCCCGTGATGCGGTTACGGGTGGTTTGCGGCTTTTTGGATACGATGGCGATCTTTTCGCCAAGGATGGCGTTGAGAAGGGTGGACTTTCCAACATTCGGTCTGCCGACGATGGCAATAAAGGCGGTCTTTGTCATAATATGTGTTCTCCATTTTCGAGTATGGCGATGATGTCACGTTGCTTTTGGCACATTTCCTCGTCCTCCTCAGGCGAGCGTTCGTGGTCGTAGCCCAAGAGATGCAGGATGGAGTGGACGGTGAGGAAAGCGACCTCACGTAAGAGCGAGTGCCCGAGCTCCGCGCCTTGCAGGGCGGCACGGTCGAGGTTCAGAACGATATCACCAAGCGGTACGATCTCCTCGGCGACGGGGTCTTCCTCGTCCGCGTCAAAGATGGGAAAGGACAACACGTCCGTAGGGGTATCCTTTTCACGGTACTCCCGGTTAAGCTCCCGAATAAAGTCGTCATTACAGAAGGTAACAGATACCTCTGCACCTGCCTCGAATTGCTCGTAGCGCAACGCTTCGGCAATGGCAAGGCGCACGACGTTTTCGGCTTCACTTGGGACTTTGAGCGTTTCGGGTTCGGTTTCAAAATACAGAACAAGCTCGTCCGCTTTTTGGTATTTTGACAACTTCATTGTCATTTTCCTTCCTTTTTCGCGCGATAAGTTGCGGCAGATGTCGCATGCTCGCGTTCATACTTCTCGTATGCCAAAATGATCTTCTGCACCAGGCGGTGACGCACGACGTCACGCTCGGTGAAGGTATGGATGGCTACATCCTCGATGTTTTTGAGGATCTTTACGGCAATGCCGAGGCCGCTCTTCTTTCCGAAGGGCAGGTCTGTCTGGGACGGGTCGCCCGTGACCACGATCTTGGAGTTGTTGCCAAGACGCGTGAGGAACATTTTCATCTGCTCCGGAGTGGTGTTCTGCGCCTCATCGAGAATAATGAAGGAGTCGTCCAGCGTGCGGCCGCGCATGTAGGCAAGTGGTGCAATCTCGATGGCGTTGCGCTCCAGCTGGCGGTTATAGTTCTCTGCTCCTAGCATCTCAAACAGTGCGTCGTTTAGGGGACGTAGATAAGGATCAATTTTGTTTTGCAGATCGCCCGGCAAAAAACCGAGCTTTTCGCCTGCCTCGACGGCGGGGCGAGTGAGGATGATACGGTTGACCTGCTTGGCGCGCAGGGCATCCACCGCCATGGCAACGGCCAAGAAGGTCTTACCCGTACCGGCAGGGCCGATACCGAGAACAAGGGTATTTTTCTTGATGGCCTCGACGTACTTTTTCTGTCCGACAGTACGCGGCTTGATGGGCTTGCCGCGCGTGGTGATGCAGATGATGTCGTCCTTGAGAGAGTCCAGTTCGTGTTCTTCTCCGTCTGCGACCATGGAAAGCACGTAATCGAGCGTTTGTTCGGTCAGGGCATTGCCCGACTGCGCCATGCGGACGAGATATTGCAGGGAGATCGCGGCACGTTCCACCTGCTGTCTATCCTCACCGTCCACGACGAGTGCATCCCCCATACTATTCTCGGGATGGCGGTTGGAGATGCGCACACCGAACCGTTGTTCTATTCTTCTGGCATTTTCGTCACATGTGCCAAAGATCAGCGCGGTCAGTTCCTCCGAATCGACCAGCACAAGCTGTTGAGCCATATTTTGACTTCCTCCGTTAATTTGCAGAAAATTCCTGCGTCAAGGCGATGTTTTCAAGCGTTTGCAGCGCACACGTTAGGGTATACCCCTCCTTGCCGAAGCTACCATACATGCTTTTGGATAGTAGTTCCGCATTCTGCAAGTAAGGCAACATTTGTTCTCCGAGGCGCGAGTAAGCCAGGCGAACCTGCTCCTCTTCGGTAAGGGTTTTCTGCCTATCCGTATAAGCATGTAGAATGCTGCGTTCCACACCAAAGGGGAGTTTTATGGAATCTCCCAAATAAAAAGCATCACCATGATATATTGTAGCATAACTCGCCGGCAAATTTCCAGTATTCCGATAAATATTTATGCTTTTTCCAAAAAAAAGGAAGGAAAATGCGGTGGTTTTTGTGTATTCCTCCTCCGAAACGGTAATTTCGGCAGGAACGGTAATCGTGAAGGTGCGTTCCACCCGCCCATAGACCTCGCCCTTTGCCCGTACAAGCCGACTGCCGTGAAGCCCCTCGGTGATCCCGCTGACCAGAATATCGCCACGCTTGACGACCTGACCGCTATGCACCTGCACATTCCCCGCCGAAACTGAAAGGATCTCCACGGTCGCATCGGTCTTGGCAACGAGGTTTGCACATTCCTTTTTCTCCGAATCGGGTGCCGCATCCCGCTCTCGCACCGTCACATGCGCGACTGTTCCGTTCATGTTGATCCGCACAAAGGAAAGCTCATCGGATGCCAGAAGAACATCCCCCGCGATCTGTTTTTGATCAAGATGACGTATAGGAGTACCGACCGAAAGCCCCGCTTCTTCTAACTGTTCAAGAACCTTCTCGTTCGAGAGACGCAAATTTCCTTCCACACGAACATCCCAAACATAGGAAGAAAGCCACAGAAAAATCAAGGCAGATGTCAAAGCCCCAAGAAGAAGACCAACACGATTCCTCGCGTGCCAAAGAGATGGCAGTAGACCGATCGCCTCTGCATCAAGCGTTTCGTTCTCAAAAAGCGAAGCGGCAAGCACGGCGGCACCACCTCGTGTGGTAGATAAAAAGAAAGTGTCATCTGCCACAAAATAATCCCAGGAATCCATTTTTTTATCGCGTAACAGGTTGATGCACGCTTCCTTTTTTTCTGCCCGGACTTTTATTTTTACGTAACCGAGAAGATAGTGCAAAATGCGTCTCATTTTCTCTCCTCCTCATAACAAAAGCAAAGTTCCCGGATTTTTCCGCTGATCCCGATCGCGCCGCTGATATAGGAAATGCAATCAAGCTCCTCTCCATGAATCTCGAGCCGCTCTTTTCCGAGTGAAAAGGCCATACAGCTACGGTCGTATTGCAAAATTCTTTTGATGCCGTTGATGACGATCCGTCTGTCCCGTCCAACACGAACGATCTCTATCTTTTCGCGTTCCGTGATCGGAAGCTCTCCAGAAGAAGAAAAAACGCGTTTCTTTTCCCTGTCTTTTCTCATATTTTTTCACCACCCGACATAAATTTCAATAATGTATATGAAAGGGAGCACAAAAACATGACGGCATACACCGAGAAGCGGTGCGGCATTTCACTATCTGCACTAATGGGGTTTTTCATGCTATGCACGCTTCTGATCTTTGCAAGGGACGTGATCCCATGGATTCAAAAGGGTATTCTTTTATGCGGCAAAACGATCATTCCCACGCTTTTTCCGTGCATGGTGGCATGCGACATGTTGGTTGCCGGGAGTGGGATGCAAGGCTCCGCAACACCCCTTGACAAGGCTTGCCGTTTTTTGTTTGGAGTTCCCTCTTGCGGAATATCTGCTTTCACCCTGGGTGCGCTCTGCGGCTTTCCGATCGGGACAAAAATCGCGGCAGATTTATACAGAGATGGTAAATTGAACGAACGAGAGGTCGAAAATATTCTCTCCTTCTCTAACAACACAGGACCTGCCTTTTTGGTAGCGGGGGTGGGTATTTCCCTGTTCGGATCCGTCAAGATCGGCATACTGCTATACGTCCTTCAACTGGTAAGCGCACTGCTGTGCGGTATTCTTTTTTCCATACTTCCGCACAAATCGCCAAGTTTCCCCGAACGGGCTGTACCTTCAAAGAATGATGGAGGCGGCTTTGTCACAGCGGTACAAAAGAGTGTTTTGAACGTTCTGTCCGTGTGCGGCTTCGTTTTGATATTTTCGGCTATTTGCGGCATTCTTTCATCTTTTATCAAAAATCGCATTCTGCTCGCATTTATTTACGCGTTTCTAGAGGTTGGGGGCGCTTGTGCCAGTGCGGCCACCCTGCTTGAACCAATGCCCCTTTTTGCCATTTTATGTGCAACGGTTGCGGCCAACTTCGGCGGTCTGTCGGTACATTTGCAAGCGGCTTCCTTTTTGCAGGGGGTTCCTTATTCCTTTTCACGGTATCTTTCTGCCAAGTTCATTCAGGCGGTAGTGGCAGTTTTTTTGACGCTTCTATGCTTCCCTTTTCTTGGAATTGGGCCTTGATTTTTTGCTTTCCTCATGGTATACTGATAAGGAAGAAAGGAGATGGCAACATGAAGAAACAAATCGAGGAGCCGCTTTACGATTCCTATTGCGTGTACTGTGAGCATGCCACTGTGGCAGAACAGGTTGAGGATACGGTTTTTTGCAAGAAAAAGAAGCGGGCCGTGGCAGTGAATGGCCATTGTCACTCCTTCTTTTATGATCTATTGAAACGAGAGCAGAAGCTTCCTTCTCTCCCCGAAGTGGAGCTTCCCGTTATATAACAAGCAAAAAGCCCCGTGCATTGCACGGGGCCCTTTTTTGTTGTTTTTACAGGTTGGCCTTTAGGGTTTCCAACTGCTTGCGGAGTTCTGCAGGAAGCTTGTCGCCAAACTTCTTGTAGTGCTCCTCAATCTCGGCAGCTTCCTTCTTCCAGGTTTCGCTGTCGACGGTCAGAATGGACTCAAGGGTCTCCATATCCATATCAAGGTCGGTCAGGTCGATATCCTCGGGCTTCGGAACGTAGCCGATCGCAGTCTCGGTCGCATCCGCCTTACCCTCGCAACGGTCGATGATCCAGTTTAGGACACGCATGTTGTCGCCAAAGCCGGGCCATACGAAGTTGCCCTCATCATCGGTACGGAACCAGTTGACGTTAAAGATCTTGGGGGCCTTGTCGCCGAGCTTCTCGCCCATCTCGAGCCAGTGACGGAAGTAGTCACCCATGTTGTAGCCGCAGAAAGGTAGCATGGCCATGGGGTCGCGGCGAACAACGCCGACTGCGCCGGCGGCAGCGGCGGTCGTTTCAGATGCCATCGCAGAGCCGATGAACACACCGTTCTCCCAGCTCTTGGACTGGTAAACCAGGGGCGTGCACTTTGCACGGCGTCCGCCAAAGATGATCGCGGAGATCGGAACGCCCGCACCCTTGTCAAACTCGCTCGAGATGCAGGGGCAGTTCACAGCGGGAGCGGTAAAGCGGGAGTTCGGATGCGCGGCATAGGTGCTCTTGTCTGCCTTCACGAACATAGAGGGGTTCCAAGGATTACCCTTCCACTCCAGTGCGTTTTCGGGCGGATTCTTATCAAGACCCTCCCACCACACGGTATTATTGTCGAGGTTGAGCGCCACATTGGTGAAGATGGTGTTCTTCTTGGTAGATTCCAGTGCGTTATAGTTGGACTTTTCGTTGGTGCCGGGGGCAACACCGAAGAAGCCGTTTTCGGGGTTGATAGCGTACAGGCGGCCATCGGGACCGATGCGCATCCAGGCGATATCGTCACCAACCGTCCAGATCTTGTAGCCCTTCTCACGCAGGTACTTCGGGGGGATCATCATGGCAAGGTTGGTCTTACCGCAGGCGGACGGGAATGCAGCCGCTACGTACTTAACCTCACCCTTCGGGTTCTCAAGGCCGAGGATGAGCATGTGCTCTGCCATCCAGCCTTCCTTCCAGCCCTGGTAGGAGGCGATACGCAGTGCAAAGCACTTCTTGCCAAGCAAAACGTTACCGCCGTATGCGGAATTGACCGAGATGATGGTGTTATCCTCCGGGAACTGGCAAATATAACGCTTCTCGGGATCGATGTCGCAGGAGGCATGGAAGCCACGAACCCAGTCGTTAGAATCGCCGAGGGTGTCCAGCACCTTCGCGCCTACGCGAGTCATGATTGCCATATTGAGAACGACGTAAATGGAGTCGGTCACCTCAATACCGATCTTGGCAAGAGGAGAGCCGATCGGGCCCATCGAGAAAGGAATCACGTACATCGTTCTGCCCTGATAGGAGCCGCGAGCGATGTCATACAGCTTCTTATACATTTCAGCGGGGGCGCACCAGTGGTTGGTGGGACCTGCGTCCTCTTCCTTGGTGGTGCAGATAAAGGTTCTGTCCTCAACACGAGCCACGTCGTTGGGGCGGGTGCGGTGCAAATAGCAGCCGGGGAGGAGCTCCTCATTCAACTTGATCATTTCGCCGGTCTTGACCGCGGTTGCGCGCAAAGCCTCCAGCTGCTCCTCGCTACCGTCGATCCACATAACCTGATCCGGCTTTACGAGTTCTTTCATCTCGTTGATCCATGTCAAAACATTCTTGTTATTGGTCATTTGCATTCTCCTTGTAAAAATAGTCATCAAGCAGCAGGGCAAAAAAGCCAAACTTCTCACAATAGTTATTATAGCACGCTTTTGTCAAATTTGCAACAGCAAAACAAAATAATTCCGCACAATTTACACTTTTTTCATTTGCATCGCGTCTCTTCCCTTTTTTCCAAACATTTTCACCCCAAAAGGACGACCAAAACCGACATGCATCCTCTTGTTTTTCTCTTTTTTGGGCATTTTTTGGTAAATTTTAACAATTGACCCCCCGATTCTTTGTACAACATTTTTCGCCCTTTCCACTTGAAATATTTGGAAATATATGGTAAAATATCATCATAAACCAAATAATACCAAATAGGAGCAAAATAATGGAGTACACAACAAAAATCTTGATTGCAGACGAAAGCAAAGAGGAGCGTCGCGCCCTGCGCGAGAATCTTTTCAAGGCGGGCTACCGCTTTATCGAGGAGGCATCAAACGGCGAGGAAGCCGTGTCCAAGATCGGACATTTTCACCCCGACGTGGTAATCGTAGATGCCTGGCTTTCCAAAATCGACGGCATCGGCGTGATCCGCAACTGTTCATCCTTTAACTTTGCACCGGGCAAGAAGCCCGCTTACATTCTGGTATCGCTTGCGGCCAATTCAGCCATGTTCGTGGAGGCAACGAATGCGGGAGCGGATTTGTGCCTGCTCAAGCCTTTTGATTATCCCAGTCTGTTTGAGCATATCCGTTCGTTCACACGGCTACGTGCCAACGGTGCGATTCAGGAGCAGGCACGGGATGGTCGAAGTGGCCCCGACATCGAAACGCAGGTCACCAAGATCATCCACCAAATTGGTGTACCGGCGCATATTAAAGGTTATCAATATCTGCGGACGGCTATTTTGATGACGATTGCGGACAACGACGTGATCAACTCGGTCACGAAGGTGCTCTACCCTTCGGTTGCGAAAAAGTATCAGACCACGACCTCACGCGTGGAACGTGCCATTCGCCACGCCATTGAGGTGGCATGGGACCGCGGAGACGTGGACACCCTTAACTCCTATTTTGGATATACGATTCAAAACAACCGAGGAAAGCCGACCAACTCGGAATTTATTGCCATGATCGCAGACAATCTGCGGCTGAAATACAAGCTATACTGACAAGACAAAGACGGCCGTCAGCGGATACTTTAACATAGTATCCCGCTGGCGGCCACCTTCTTTTTCATTCGAAAAATCTATGTTTTGTGGAATTTTGTATTTTTTGCGTTTTTTTTACTTTTTTCTCTTGCAATCACCTACTTTTTTTCGTATAATGGACTTATCAAAGCAAATACAAAAATTCCACGGAGGTTATGATAATGAAAGACAAAAAAATGGTCATTGGTATCATGGGTTTGCAGTTCGGTCTGCGTCACCTGGAAGGCGCACAGGCTAACGGCTGCGAGATTGGCGCGATCTGCGACATTCTTCCCGAGCGTTTGAAGGAGTACGGCGACCAGTACGGCATTCCCGAGGAAAAACGTTTCACCAACTACCGCGACACCCTGAACATCGGTCTGGATGCGGTCGTTCTGGCCGTGCCGGATCAGCTGCACAGGCAGCTTACCATCGACTTTCTGAACGCAGGCATTCACGTACTTTGCGAAAAGCCCCTTGCCCTGAACTACGAGGACATCCGTGCGATCGTAGAAGCTGAGAGAACCAGCAAGGCTCGCTTCATGGTCGGTCAGATCTGCCGCTTTACCCCCGCCTTCGTTAAGGTTAAGGAGATCATTAATTCCGGCAAGATCGGCGAGATCTACTACGTAGAATCCGAGTATGCCCACGACTATCTGCACATCATCGAGGACGTGACCAACTGGCGTGCCGATCCGAAGCGTCACTGCGTCATCGGCGGCGGTTGCCATGCTGTTGACCTGATGCGTTGGATCGCAGGCGATCCCTATGAGATCACCGCATACGGCACGCACAAACTGATGCCCATTGTTCCCTACGACGATGCGACGGTTGCGATCATGCGTTTCCCGAACGACGTGATCGGTAAGGTATTCGTTTCCTGCGGCTGCAAGCGCACCGGTAGCGGCATGCGCACGCTGGTATACGGCACGAAGGGTACCATCCTGTGCACCAGCAACGCCAAGACGATCACCGTTTGGACGACCGACGAGGCGGGCAACGTAAACAAGGAGCCCGAGGAAGTCGAGGTGGAGATCAACGACCACAACAACAAGGCGGAGATCGCCGCATTTATCGACGCGATCGTCAATGACAAGCCGATCGTTACCAACGCAATCGAGGGTGCCAAGAGCGCACTTGCTTGCCTGTCCATCGTAGAATCTGCCGAGACGCACAAGACCGTGTTCCCGGATTACAGCTTCTCGAAATAAGCAAAAAAAAGAAGGCCGAAAGGCCTTCTTTTTTTATGATTCCTCAACCAATTTACCGCAGATGTGTTCGGGGGTCAGTGCAAGAAGGAGCGTCCTGTGCACGTGCTGCTCGATCTCTGCCCGGATATAGGCATCGTCCTGCGTAAATTTATGGCTGAGCTTCATCGTGATATCGGCAATCGCGCTCGGCTCGTTAAGGATCTCGATTCTACCGAATACGATCACGCTCTTTATATGAAGAGGCCATTTCCCCAGCACGCGATAGCCTTGATCGTACACGCAAAAGGAGACCCTTCCGTCCCGTTTTAAGGCATCCAGTCGATGTCCGACGTTTCCGCAGTGAAAATATATCTTCCCGTCTTCCTTGTTGTACCAATGGTTCATAGGCATTCCGTACGGATAACCGTCATCACCGTTGACCGAGAGGACGCCTCTCTTTTCTTCTTCAAGAATATGGATACAATCTTCCGCAGATAGCTGTTTGTTTTTTCTTGTCAATTCTCTGAACATTTTTATATTCCTCCGTCAACAGATATTATAGCACGGAAAACCAAAGCAGCAAAGAGGGAGGTCTCCATTTTTAAAGAATGGAGACCCATGATTTTTATTTTTTGTAGATCCTGTGGCGGCGGACGAGATACACAACGGCACAAGCCACAACGTCGGAAACGGCGAAGAATGACAAAACGGACATAACCGTATTGAAGGTGTCGTATCCGTTTCCGCGCGCTTCCCTCGTGATGACGGTCACGGGCATCTGCTCATTTTCTGAGAAAGAGATCAGATGATAGAGAGATGAATGATAATAGAAGGTCAAGATAACATTTCCGTTTTCATCACGAACAACGCCCGTTTCCTTATAGTATTTATCAAATTCATCCTCTCCCTTCGCAGGCGGAAGCAGAACAACATCTCCGCCTTCATCCCTGTAATAATACCCGTGCTCCACCCACTCATCGTACTCTGCCTCCATATAAGTCTTGAATTCTTCCGGATCGGTGAATACTTTTTTCTCAATGAATGGCTCGGCACCAACCAAACCAAAGGCAAAGGCAACCGCGCCGATCACCGCAAGAATCGAGAGGCACAAAGCAAGCATCCTTTTAAAAAGACGGCCACAAGCGGCATCCTTTTCTTTTTCGTCATCCCCAATATAAAGAAGCCCACGGCTTACCAAAAACTTCTTAACCCTAAGCAGATACGTGAAATGACACAGGAACAAAAGAATGAGGACGCAAAGAAAGCCGTTGGGAAGCCAGGATTCGAACATTAAACCATAGTTTACACCACCGTACGTAAGCAATACTATCGGCAAGCAGAAGGCGAGCTCCGCAAGCAGACCGAAGAAAACGCGAACGGCCTGCATGGTGACGGTGGAATTGGCTTCCTTTATTTCTTTTTCGTGGGTGTCCTCTTCTTCTACGAGGAGGTAAGCATTAGAGGCGAAGATGATCTGACAGATCGCGGCTGCGACAACACAAACGGCAGCGAGGCAAAAGCCGATCAGCCCTTCTGAGAAGGCAAGGTTCGCCACAGCGGCAGCGATCAGGCCGAGAATAGCGATTCCGATGGATATAAGTGATAGTATGCGATATTTCTTCATGCGGTTGTGCAGCATGAAGCGGAACTGCTTATCCCCCTTTTGGCTGGCGGCTCTTCCTTTTTCCGTCTCGATATCCCCACTCGGAGGAGCGGCGCGCTCACCGCGCAAGAGCTCGTCGGCGGTGATGCCGAAGATCTCGGCGATCACGGGGATCAGCGATAGCTCGGGGGTACATTCGTCACATTCCCAGCGGCTGATCGTTTTGTCGGAGACGAACAGGCGTTCACCGAGCTCCTTTTGCGTCATGCCGTTTGCCTTTCGCAGAACGGCGATAAATTTTCCGATGGTCTTTTTTTCCATATTACCATACCTCCTGGTGCCATCATTCTATCACTGCGAGAGAAATTTTACCACCGTCAAACGCGAGAATTTCTCCCGATATGCGAGAATGCAAACGAAATCAATTAGTCAAAAGGCACCCAACGGGTGCCTTTTTTATTATTTTCGTTATTTGGTCGCGTTCTCGATGGCATCGGCCACGGCATCAAAATCCGTGTTTTCCATCAGCTCAATCAGGCCCTTATCGCAGAGTGAGGAAAGCTCGGGATCCATGGGAACCTTGGCGAGCAGGGGGACGCCCCGCTCACGAGCAAATTCCTCGATGCCGCTGTCACCGAAGAGCCTATGCTCCTTGCCACAGTCGGGACAACGGAAGCTACTCATATTCTCAACGATACCGAGGATGCGGACGTTCATGAGCTTGGCCATATTGACCGCCTTATCGACGATCATGGACACAAGCTGCTGGGGAGAGGTCACGATCACGATACCGTCGAGCGGCAGACTCTGGAAGACCGTCAGAGGTACGTCGCCCGTTCCGGGAGGCATATCCACGAACATATAGTCCACCTCGTTCCAGCAGGTATCCGTCCAGAACTGCTTGACCATGCCCGCGATAACAGGGCCGCGCCAAACTACGGGCTTGTTTTCCTCATCAAGAAGCAGGTTGGTAGACACGACAGAGATGCCCATTTTGGTCTGTGCCGGGAACATTTCCAGCTCCGAGCCTTCCAGGCGCACATCACGCAAACCGAAGGCGCGAGGCACGGAGGGGCCGGTGATGTCGGCATCGAGAACAGCGGTCTTATAGCCGCGGCGGTTCATGAGGGTAGCGAGGGCACAGGTGACAGTGGATTTTCCCACACCGCCCTTGCCGCTGACTACGCCGATCACGCGCTTGACGTTGCTGGCGGCATTCTGGGGGGCAAGGAGATCGTTTGCTTCGATTTGATTACTCTCCCGCGAGGAGCAATTCGCGGAGCAGGTGCTGCAATTATGGGTACATTCGCTCATGATGATGTTACCTCTTTATCATTTACAGGAAATCTTTAATTTGTTGTCTTTTACAGAGAGCTTTGCATGGGTCACAGGAGATTCATAATGCGAGATGACCTCCTCGGCAAGCGGGTCTTCCACGCTTGTGCGGATATAGCGGCGCATATTGCGGGCGCCGTATTTGTGCGAGTAAGACTGCTCGGCAATCAGAGCGGGAACATCCTCCGTATACGTGAAGGCTATCCCTTTTTCGGCCAGTGCGTCCTTGACCTCGCCCAGCATGATGATGGCAATCTTGGCAAAATCATCTTTATCAAGATGACGGAAGGTGATGATCTCGTCCACGCGATTCATAAACTCGGGGCGCAGGAAGGAAGAAAGCGCACGCTCGGTGTTGGCTTTTCCCTGCTCGATCACACTTTCACCGAAGCCCGAAACCGTTCCGACACGGGCGGAGCCTGCATTGGTGGTCATGACGATGACGGTATTTTCAAAATTGACCACGCGCCCCTGCGCGTCGGTCAGCTTGCCCTCGTCGAGAATTTGAAGCATGATGTTGAGAACGTCGGGGTGCGCCTTTTCGATCTCGTCAAACAGCACTACGGAATAGGGGCGGCGGCGGATCTTTTCTGTCAGCTGACCTGCCTCGTCGTAACCGACGTAACCGGGCGGGGCACCGATGATCTTGGACACCGAGTGCTTTTCCATGAACTCGGACATATCCAGACGGATGAGTGTTTCGGGCTGGTGGAACAGATCGGCGGCCAGCACCTTGACAAGCTCAGTCTTACCGACACCGGTGGGGCCTGCAAAGATGAAGGAGACGGGAGCGCGGCGAGAGGACACACCCGCGCGACTGCGCTTGATGGCGCGCACGACGGCCGAGACGGCCTCGTCCTGACCGACCACGTGGGTCTTCAAGCGTTCCTCGAGCTTATCGAGCTGCTCGAACTCGTCGGCACGGATAGAGGTGGCTGGAACGCCCGTCCAGATCTCAATGACCTCGGCAAGGTCGGCGATCGTCAAGGTGACGGCGGCGCATTCCTTCTCGAGCTGTGCCTGCTTATCTAAGAGCTGAAGCTCCTTGACCTTGACGTCGGCAAGACGCTTGTATTTTTCTTCGTTTTCCTCGTCCGGCATGGCTTCTGCTGCGTTTTTTTCCTCATAAAGTGCTTTTAGAGCATCGTCAGTGCGACGCTTTTCGTTCAGGGCATTTGAGGAAAGAGAGACGTGCGAGGCAGCCTCATCCAAGAGGTCGATGGCTTTATCGGGCAGATATCGATCGGTGATATACCGCTCCGAAAGGGTGACGGCCTGATAGATCACGGCATCGGGAATGAGGATACCGTGGTAGGTTTCGTAGTAGTCCTTGATGCCGTTCAAAATCTTGATACTGTCTGCGACTGACGGCTCCTCGACCATGACAGGCTGGAAGCGGCGTTCGAGGGCAGTATCCTTTTCGATGAATTTACGGTATTCCTTGAGGGTCGTGGCGCCGATGACCTGCACCTCGCCACGCGAAAGGGCGGGCTTAAGGATATTGGCGGCATTCATGCTTCCCTCACCCTCGCCCGCGCCAACGATGTTGTGCACCTCATCGATGACGAGAATGATATTCCCTGCAGCCTTGACCTCGTTCAGAAGGCCGAGCACTCGGGATTCAAACTGACCGCGGAACTGCGTTCCCGCCACAAGGGCGGTCAAGTCCACCAGGTAGACCTCTGCGTTGCTCAAACGGTAAGGCACCTCGCCTGCGGCAATACGGCAGGCAAGAGCCTCCGCGATGGCAGTCTTACCGACACCGGGCTCACCGATGAGGCAAGGGTTATTCTTCTGGCGGCGGCAAAGGATCTGAATCACGCGCGAAAGCTCGCGGTCACGGCCGACGATGCGGTCGAGCTTGCCTTCGCGGGCACGGTCTGTCAAATTCTGGCAATAGGTGGTGAGGAATTTTTTCTTCCCTTCTGCCTTTTTCCCTTCCTTTTCCTTGCTTTTGCTATCACCCGACTTGTCGGGCGAGGCGGATTTGGGTACAAATCCCGCATCCTGGAAAAGCTTGGGCAGGTCGATGGCGGGAGCACCGCCATCGATCTCA
Source organism: Clostridia bacterium (assembly GCA_017464805.1). Taxonomy (GTDB): domain Bacteria; phylum Bacillota; class Clostridia; order Oscillospirales; family CAG-272; genus UBA1740. The sequence continues at coordinate 327,153 of JAFTYE010000016.1, forward strand.
TTCTCTTTATCCAGCTCGGAAGGGAGGTTCCCATTTTCGAACATATTGCCGATCTCGGCACTCATGCGGTCAAAATCATCCTCACTGATGCCCATTTTCTCAAGCATATCGTTCACGGGCTTGATGCCAAGCTCGCGCGCACATTTGAGGCAAATTCCCTCATTGACGGTCTTGCCGTCCTCCATTCGGGTTATAAACACCACGGCAACTCGCCTATGGCATCTGGAACACATTTGCATAATATATCACCTTATCATATCGGCCAAGGCCGTTTGGTTTATCGTAGGGTATCTCTCTCTTATTATACATTAGGATAACCGCACTGTCAATCTTCATATCTGTCTTTTTTCGGAAGAATCCGTAAACAATTCTTGACGCGGCTCATTGCAGAACGAAGTTTTTGTCACCAAGCAACTCTCGTAGCTTCGAAAGCAGGGCGGGTGTGGTATCAACACCCGTATCCTTGACGGCGACGTAGCGTTTTTCCGATTCGCCATAGAATAACACAGGGGTCGTTCCTGGATGAGCACGCAGAATGGCCAGGGCGGCATTGCAAGAATCCGAGGAAAGTGACGGTAGCTTCACATAAAGCTTTTTCGTCGATGCGGTTTTGATATCTGCCGTGATTTTTCCACGATTTTTGTTGGATTCAAGGCGAACGAGCGAGGAGAGAAGAAGTTTGGGTGCCTCTCCCTCACGCAGAGAAAGCGTGCCCTCCGCACAGACGGCGTTCTCGACAAACAGCTCCGAGGCGAAACGATCCAGCACCTTCGGGAACACCACGACCTCCATCTCGCCGTAGCGATCCTCCAGCGTCACAAAGGCCATGGGATCTCCCGCACGCGTGTTCTTGTTGATGCGCTTAGAAAGAATCCCCGCAATTCGTAGGTGTTGTTTATCCTCGTAAAGGTCCGATTCGCCCGTTTCCTCGGAATAGGATTGCAGGATGCCTGCGATCGGTTCGGCTTTCAAGGCAACGATGTGGTCGGAATAATCATCAAGAAGGTGTCCCGAGAAGGACATGCCCGCACTTTCCTTTTCGAGCATCAGCAATTCTCGTATATTAAATTCGGGCAGATCGGGATATTGGTAGGTGTCGTTTGCTACGCTGTCTGTCTGATCCGAGAAAAGGTCAAACTGCCCCGTTAGGTTGCTCCGTACGCGGGCGGCCGCATTGTCAAGGATGGTTTCGTAGGCGGAAAGTAAACGACTGCGGAAGACACCGAGGCCATCGAAGGCACCACATTTGATGAGGGCCTCCACCTGGCGGCGGTTCAGTTCCCCGCCCGCCATACGGCGCACAAAGTCCTCAAAGCTCATGAATGGGCCATTTTTGCGCTCGCGCAGGATCTGCTCTACAAAAAGGCGGCCGACGTTTTTAATAGCCAGCAGGCCGAAACGGATATTGTCGCAGGACACGGAAAAATGTAGGTCACTTTCGTTAATATCGGGGGCAAGGACCGCGATTCCTGAACGCTGGCATTCGGCAATATACTCACCAAGCTTGGTGGCATCAAGCAAAACCGAGGTCATCAGGGCGGCCATATATTCGCGTTTGTAGTGCGTTTTCAGGTAAGCGGTACGGTAGGAAATGACTGCATAGGCCGCGGCGTGGCTCTTATTAAAGGCGTAACTGGCAAAGCTGACCATTTCGTCAAAGATGCCGTCGGCCACCTCACCGTCCACACCGCGTGCCTCGGCACCCGCCTTGAATTGTGCGCGCTCTGCCTGCATGACATCGCTCTTTTTCTTGGCCATGGCGCGGCGCACGACATCGGCGTGGGCAAAGCTGTATCCTGCCAGTTCACGGCAGATCTGCATGACCTGCTCCTGGTAGACGATACAGCCGTTGGTCACACCGAGTATCTTTTCCAGCGCGGGAACAGCATACTGCACCTTTTCGGTTCCGTTGCGGCAGGCGATATAACGCGGAATGGAGTCCATGGGACCGGGACGGTAGAGCGCGATGGCGGCAATGATATCCTCCATGCTGCTCGGCTTCAATTGGGTAAGCATCTGCCGCATGCCGGCCGATTCCAGCTGAAAAATACCACCCGTTTGTCCTTCGCCGATCAAACGGAAGGTAGCGGCATCGTCCACGGGAACGGAAGCAAGTCGGAAGGTCGGCTCTCGCCGACGGATCTCACGCTCCGCATCCGAAAGGATGGTGAGATAGCGAAGACCGAGGAAATCGAATTTGACAAGACCCAGGGCGGCATCCGTATCCATGTCATACTGGGTAACGATGGTATCGCTGTTGGTGGACAGCGGCACGTAATAATCGGTCGGTTTTTCGGTGATGACCACGCCCGCCGCGTGGGTTGAGGCATGGCGCGGCATGCCCTCAAGCGCACGCGCCATATCTAACAGGCGGCGGATCTCGGCAGATTCATCATAAAGCGCACGAAGCTCCCTACGTTTCATGGCATCCGCGATCGTGACGTTCATTTCATGCGGGATCAAGCGGGCTACCTTATCAACCTCGCTGTACGGCATACCGAGGGCTCGTCCGACGTCGCGCACGGCGGCACGCGCCGCCATCGTACCGAAGGTAGCGATCTGTGCAACGTGATCCTTGCCATATTTGCCTTGCACATACTCGATGACCTCGCCGCGGCGGTCGTAGCAGAAGTCGATATCGAAGTCGGGCAGGGACACGCGTTCTGGATTCAAAAACCGCTCAAAGAGCAGATCGTAGCGTAAAGGGTCTACATCGGTGATGCCCAGGCAGAAGGCAACGAGGCTTCCCGCACCCGAGCCGCGCCCAGGCCCCACGGGAATGCCATGATCCTTGGCGTAGCCAACAAAGTCCTGCACGATGAGAAAATAAGCATTGAAGCCCATTTTATCAATAACGGAAAGCTCATAAGAAATGCGCTCCTCGTACTTCTCTTTCCTGTCCTGCATGAAGTCGATATCCCCCGTCTGCACGCGGCGCGAAAAGCCCGCCTGCGTGAGATCAAAAAGGCACTCCTTATGCGTTTTACCTGCAGGCGGTTCAAAGCTCGGAAGATAGGTCTGCCCGAAAATAAAATCGAAATTGCACATGTCGGCAATCTTGACGGTGTTGTCAAGCGCGCCCTCGAAGTCACCAAAAAGACGCGCCATTTCATCGGTACTCTTATAGTAGAACTCGTCCGTTTCAAAGCCGATGGGGCGTCCGTCCGTGATGACATTCCCGGTTTGGATACACATCAGAATGGCCTGGGTGTCTGCATCCTTTTTTTCGATATAGTGGACATCGTTGGTGGCAACCATGGGAATGCCTGTCCGCATGGAAATATCACAAATCGCATCGGCAACCGTTCTCTCCTCGGAAAGATAATGGTCCTGTACCTCCAGATAGAAGCGGTCGCGGCCGAAGATCGCCTGCATTTCCAGCGCGTAGGCCTCTGCCCCGCGAATATCACCCGCGAGAATAAGCTGGGAAATTTTTCCCGCAAGGCAGGCAGATAAAGCAATAAGGCCCTCATGATGATCACGAAGAAGCTCCATGTCGATACGAGGCTTTGCATAAAAGCCCTCGGTAAAGGCACGGGAAACAAGCGAAATGAGATTGCGGTACCCGACCTCGTTTTCGACGAGCAGAACAAGGTGATGACCAGAAGAATCCAATTTTCCCTCACGGTCAAAACGGGAACGGGGGGCTACATAGACCTCACAGCCGATGATGGGCTTGACGCCCTCCGCTTTACAGGCACGGTAGAAAGCAACCGCACCGTACATCACACCATGGTCGGTGATGGCAACGGCAGAGTGCCCCTCTTTCTTCGCTTTGCGGGGGATGTCTGCGATACGGCAGGCACCGTCAAGCAGACTGTATTCACTGTGCAGGTGTAAATGCACAAAATCCGCCATATCAGCTTTCCCCTTTCCTTTCATTGAGCAACGAGTAGGCAAGATCGGCAATTTTTCGAAGGCGGTGATGCAATCCCGATTTTGTTAAGGGCGGGTCCGCCTTATAGGCGAGCTGGGCAACAGACATATCCTCATATTGCAGGCGAAGTCTGGCTGTCTGCTCCAGCTCCGGCGGCAAAAAGGAGATCTTATTTTCGTCGATCAGGCGGCGGATCAGCTCCACCTGCCGTCTGGCGGCCGAAATGGCCTTGCCGATATTATTGGCATCACAGTTAGCGAGGCGATTGGCATCGTTGCGCATGCCATGCTCGATCTTTTTATCCATGACCGTAAAGGTTGCGTGGGTCACGCCGATCAGGGTAAGAACATCCTCGACAGAGGTACTGTCGCGGAAGTATAGAAGTTTTTCCCCGCGACGGTCCGAGGATTTCGGGAATAAGCCATTTTCCTCTAAAAAACCACGCAGAAAATCCCGTCGTTCGCGGCAGGAAAATTCCAGAAGATACTGTTTTTCCGGATCGGTGACGCGACCGCAGGCCAAAAAAACGCCGGCAAGGAAGGATCGACGACAGCTCGAGCATTTCTCTTCAACTGGTTTTTTCGGCATTAAATTCTCGGCAGACCGTATTTTCGCAGCAGCATTGGTTGAAACGAAGGAAATCATTCGGGAATCAACGGTTCCCTTTCGCTTCCCCTCCCGACATTCGCGGCCAAACTGCTCAAGAACGAGGGTAGCGGCAAATTCACGCAGGTGCGTGCTATTCAATTCCAAGAAGACTGTATCTCCTTCCGTCACACCGCGCATCAGCATCATGCCAAACAGGAGGGCACGACGGCAACAGGGCTTTTTGCCGAGCCCTGTTTGTATTTCGTTTTTTACAACCTCTGTAAACGACATGCCTTTCTACTTTCCGTTTTCTAATATTTCAATTTCCGGTATAAGCAAAACACCGGTGGTATGCAGCACCTCACGGCGCACATGCGTGATCAGGGTGCGTACATCCTCGGCGGTAGCGCCACCGCGGTTGATGATAAAGCCCGCGTGCTTTTCGGATATCTGTGCGCCGCCGCGACAATGACCGCGCAGACCGCAACCGTCAATAAGCCGCCAGGCTTCGGTATCCGAACGGGGGCGTTTGAAGGCACTGCCGGCACTTGGGTATTGCAGAGGCTGGGAGCGCAGGCGTTTTTGCGTAACGTCACGCACAGTCTGCATGACGCACCTACTGTCCTTGGGGGTCAGTACAAAGGTCGCACCAAGAACAACAAGATTACGACGTATATGTAGTATGCTTTCTCGATAAGAAAAACACATTTGCAAGGGAGAAAGATGAAAAACCACATCCGCGTCGGGATCGTACAGCTCGACCCGTTCAAGGCGATCGGAGATTTCCATTCCGTTCGCCCCTGCATTCATGTAAATGGCACCACCTACGGTAGCGGGAATGCCATACAGGCATTCCATTCCCGAAAGACCCTGCCCGGCAGAAGCCAGAATGCAATCGTTGAGTGTCGCGCCGCAAGCAGCATACAGGCGATTTTCAAAGACACGTATCTGCCGCAGGTGCGAGGTCAGGACCACCGCTCCTGCATACCCATCATCGTGCGGCAAAACATTACTGCCGCCTCCCAAAACGAGACACGGCACTCCTCCTAAGCGAAGCGTCCTAAACAAAAGACAAAGGGACGGTATATCCTGCGGGATGAAAAGATGCGCAATCCTTCCTCCGATGCGAAAAGTGCAAAATTTCGAAAAGGATCGGTCTGTCGCATAGTCAAAGCGACATTCCCCCTTCTCCTTGAGCATCAAAAGATCTGCAATAATTCGCGGCAGGTTGTTTTTATGCAACAATGCACAGTTCTCCTTTTCAAAAAAACGAGGTTATTTGAAAAGTCAAACAGGTTGTCGTGATTATTCCCCGTCCAGCATGTCAAGAGCCGCCTGTCGTTGTGCTTCGGTGACCGAAAGGCCGCCGAGAATGCGAGCAAGCTCTGCCACGCGTCCCTCCCGATCTAGGGCAACGACTGTGGTGCTAGCACGGCCTTCGCTCTCCTGCTTACGGATCACAAAATGATGCTCGGCAAGTGAAGCAATCTGGGCGGAATGCGTGACGCAGAAAATTTGGGTAGCAGCAGAGGAGGCACGGAGCTTCATGCCGATTTTGCGGGCGGTTTTACCCGACACACCGGTGTCTACCTCGTCGTAAATAACGGTAGGAATGCCGTCCTTATCGGAAATAACACTTTTGAGGGACAGCATAATGCGGGAAAGCTCACCGCCCGATGCGATTTTGGACATGGGAGCCGGCGGCTCACCGGGGTTGGTGGAAATGAGGAAGGAAACATTCTCCTGACCGAAATGGTCGAATTGTGGCTCTCCCTTTTCAAAGCGAGGCTCGGTTTTAATGACAAATCTGACACGGGGCATATCCAGGAAGGAAAGGGCCTCGGTAATCTCGCCTTGCAGGCGAAAAGCTGCCTTTTCGCGGCAATCGTGCAGACGGGCTGCTGTCTCCTTTGCTTCCGAAACAGCAAGCTTTTCCTGCTTTTGAAGGGCATCAAGACGTTCGTCCGCCCCCTCAAGCTGCTCCAGCTGCTGTGCTGCGCTTTCACGGAAGGAGAGAATGGCGGCAACGTCCTTGCCGTACTTACGGCAGAGCTTATTGATACCGTCAAGGCGGGCCTCCACACGATTGAGCATGGCGGTGGGATCCTCCATGCCATCACCACCGAGGTCGGCTACCTGCTCGGCGATATCATCGATCTGCCACATAAAATCTTCGAGTTTTTGGGAAAATTCCGCCGTTTGCGGAATGACATCATGCAGTTGAGAAAGGGACTGCACGGCGCGGGAAAGGACGTATGTCACGCTCCCCTTTTCACTTCCCTTGAGGGCGCGGTAGGCAAAGGAGGTCTGCTTCGAAATGCGTTCCGCATTTTGCAGGCGGCGACGCTTTTCCTCAAGCTCCTCTTCTTCCCCCTCGTGTAGGGAAAGCGCGTCGATGTCCGCGACCTGATACCGGAGCATTTCAAGTCGACGCAAACGTTCGCTTTCGTCACCCGACACCTCGCGGATCTTGCGACGGATGCGACAAAGCTCGTCGTAAGCGCGGTGGTACTCTGCCAGCTCCTCTCCATCATCGGCATAGGCATCCAGAATGCGGATATGCTGCTCGGGATCGGTCAGCAAGCGGTTGTCGTTCTGCCCGTGAATATGAATGAGAAGAACCCCCACCTCACGCAACACGGACAAGGTGATTGCGCGACCGTTGAGGCGAACGGAGGAATGTCCGTCTGCCGAAACGGTGCGTTGGATCAAGAGAAGGCCTTCCTCGTCCGGTTCGATACCGAGCGCGCGAAGGGCGGCAACCGTATCGGAATCCAGATCCGAAAACACGGCACTGACCAACGCACGATCCTCTCCTTTTCGAATGAGCTCACGATCTGCGCGGTTGCCGAGAAGAAGGTTAATGCTATCGATCAGAATAGATTTACCGGCACCCGTTTCACCCGTGAAAGCAGAAAAACCACCCTCAAAATCTATATCGACGGATTTGATGACCGCTATATTTTCTATATGAAGAGATGCAAGCATTCGTGACATCCTCCCAAAAGATTTTACAGGGTGTTGAGCATCTGCCTTATTTTATCGCACATTTCACCCGCCTTTTCCGCATCGCGAACAACCACAAGGACGGTGTCGTCACCGCCCACGCAACCAAGCACCTGGTCATGGCCGATGGCATCAACGCAGGAAGCCACGGGCTGGGCCATACCCGGATAGGTACGGATCACGATCAGGTTCCCTGCCGCATCCACATGGGTCACCGATTCCGCAAGGGCACTGTTAAAGCGCGGAACAGGGGTTTCCTGCTTGGTGGGGTGGGTGTACTTATAAACACCGATCGCCGTCATGGTCTTCACAAGCTTAAGGTCACGTATATCCCGGGAAATGGTCGCCTGTGTAGCGGTATAGCCTGCATCGCGCAGTCGAGTAAGCAGCTCCTCCTGCGTATCAATGCTGTACTTTTCGATGAGCTCGAGTATTTTTTTCTGTCTATTGTTTTTCATAACAACCATCTCCGTCATTTCATTTTTTGATGCAACAGATCCAAAAGGGTTCGTTCAACAAAGGAAACCATACGAAGCGTGCGCTTCGACCTTTCTACGATGACCGCATCGCCCGGTTCAAGCAGAAAATTTTCCCGTCCGTCCATGGTGACGGAGATTGAGTCGGATTCGGCGGTATTGCGTACACACAGGGGCTGCGCGGTATCGAAGATCAGAGAGCGATTATAGAAGGAATGGGGACAGATCGGGGTAACGCACACCGCATCAAGCGACGCGGCAAGAATCGGGCCGCCCGCCGAAAGAGAGTACGCGGTCGAACCGACGGGCGTTGCAAGGATCAGGCCGTCTGCCAGATAGGAAAGGGACTCACCTTCCCCCTGTTGCAGAGAGAGGGACACAACGTGATCGAGATCCGAGCGGTAAAATACCACGTCATTGACGGGAAGGCGGGGCATTTCCCACCGTTTACCATGGCGTAGCAAGGTTACTTGGAGCGTCATGCGCTCCTTGACGGTATAGTTACCCTGCACAAGATCCGAAAGCCGTGACAGCTCGGTTGGCTCCAGCTCCGCCAGATAGCCCACCCTGCCAAGGTTGATGCCCAAAAGAGGGGCGCGCAAGCGAAGGGCGGTGCGAGATGCCTCCAGAACCGTGCCGTCACCGCCAACGGTGATGACACACGTAATATCCTGCGGCATCTCACCGGCCGCAAAAAGAGTAACATGCTCGACGTCCGTCGTCGAGCCGTTCTCTTCCATGAAAATCGAAGCACCCTCTGCAGCAAGAATCTTGGCTACCTGACGGGTCAGGGTAAGCTCCTTATCCTTTTTTTGATTTGGAATGATCAAAAAGTTTTTCAAGGATTATTCCCCTTCCTTTATAAAGTGTGCTAAAAATTCAATATTCCCATCGCCGCCGCAAATGGGAGAGGTGATGTAGCCCTGCGGGGCAAGGCGCACAAGGCGAGCCGCTTCAAAAACGCGCGAAACGGCTACTTGTCTTGCCTTTTCATCGCGGACGATGCCGCCACGACCGATATGAGTTCGGCCAACTTCAAATTGCGGCTTGATGAGCGTGACCACGGTCGCACCGCGCGGCAAAAGAGCCGAGAGGGCGGGCAGGATTAGGGTTTGCGAGATAAAAGAAACGTCCATGACGGCAAAGGTCGGTGTTTTTTCAAAATCAGCGGCCTTCATATAGCGGGCATTGTACCCCTCCATAGAAACCACGCGAGGATCGGAAGCAAGAGCTTTTGCCAGTTGGCCGTTGCCGGAATCCACCGCATACACCAAGGCAGCTCCCTTTTGTAACAGGCAATCGGTGAAGCCACCGCTGGATGCACCGATATCCAGCGCAACACATTTACTCGGTGAGAGCGAAAACGCGATGAGTGCCGCTTCCAGCTTCAAACCGCCACGGCTGACGTATGGGAGATCACACACCAGAACCTCATCCCCCGCGCGCACCTCATAGGATGCCTTCGTGACGGGAGATCCATTTACCGTAACAGCCCCCTTGTTGATCAGCATTTTTGCGCGACTGCGACTGGCGGCAAGGCCTTCTGCCTTGATATATTCATCGATTCTCATGAAACGAGAACCCCGAGCGAGGGAAAGAACAAACCAATTACAATGCCAAGCAAGGCACCCATCACAACCTGCAAGGGGGTGTGACCAATCAGCTCTTTCAACGCTTTTTCGGTATATTCGGGCTTGCCTGAAAAAAGGTCGGCAACGATCTGATTAAGCAGCTTTGCCTGCTCCCCCGCCGCACGACGTACACCGGTTGCGTCGTACATGACAACAGAGGCAAAAATAAAGCAAATGGCAAAGGCGGGTGACGCGACACCGCAAACCTTGGCACAACGAAAGGTCAGTGCCGCGACCGTGGAGGCATGAGAGCTTGGCATACCGCCGGATCCCCAAAGTCTCTGCATATCCAGCTTTTTTTCCTTATACAAGGTGGTCAGTATTTTGAAGAACTGCGCAATGAAATAGGCAACAACGGCACAAATGAGCATGTCATTGCGAAGTAGATCCTTGAATATTTCCATATTTTTTCTTTCTTTTTCAGTGTGTTCTATGCAAAAGCATATCGGCGAAAAGAAGAAGATTCTCGGAACCGTCAAAGACTTCAATCGCCGCCTTTGCTTCATCTGTCAGAAGTTCTGCCTCGCTATAAGCTTCGTTTTTATCTGCAAACGTGAGGAAGGTAGTCTTCCCGTCCTTTTCATCCTGCCCCGTTTGTTTGCCGAGGGTGGCCGTGTCTCCGTAGCGGTCAAGGATATCGTCGATGATCTGAAAGGCGAGGCCGATTCCGCCGGCATATTGACGGCAGGCGTCAAGCGTTTCTTCATCCGTCACCCCTGCGGCAATGCAGCCCAGCTCCGCCGCGGCGGTGATCAGGGCACCCGTTTTGCGTTTGTGCAAGCGCATCAGCGTTTCCCTGTCAGGAGAGATCTTTTCGGCTCGGATATCCATCATTTGTCCACCCACCATACCGCGCGCTCCTGCCGCCTCGGAAAGGCAGCGTACCGCGCGCACCGCGTCGGTCGGGGAAACGGATGCACGGGTCAGAGCTTCGAAGGCCATGGTCAGTAGCGCATCCCCCGCAAGAACTGCCTCGGCCTCTCCGTACACCTTATGATTGGTCGGCTTGCCGCGACGAAGGTCATCATCATCCATGCACGGCAGATCGTCATGGATCAGTGAATAGGTGTGTACCATTTCGATGGCTGCGGCAAAATAGAGGGCGTTCTCCAGTCTGCCGCCAAATAAGTCACAGAAAGCAATGGTCAAATAGGGGCGAATTCGTTTTCCGCCTGCCATGGCACTATACCGCATGCTCTCAAAAAGCAGGGACAGATCCGAATCCTTTTCTTCCAGAAGATCGAGAAGGCGAGCTTCCGTTTGCTCCGCAGCAAGCGTCATGGCTTGTTTCAGGTCGTTTTGTTTCATCATCCTTCACTTGGCGAAAAGGGTTCTTCGGTCATTTCGCCTTCCTCGTTTTTGATCAAAATGCGAACACGCTGTTCTGCTTTATTCAGGGTATCGTGACAATACTTTACCAACTTGACCCCCTCTTCATAAGCTTCAAGAGACTCGTCAAGGCCTGCCTTTCCCTCCTCCAGCATCGAAACGATCTGTTCCAGGCGGGACAAGGCCTCCTCGAAGCTCCCCTTCCATTCCATTTCTTTTTTTGCCATGATGTTCTCCTTACTTTGTTACATCTGCCGCAACAGACTCAATGCGCGCCTGCACATGTCCGTCGGCAAAACGAAATTGCAATTCATCATTTTTTTGCACCGCACTTACCGAGGAAACGGCATGGCCGTCCTCTGCGAAGGCGGCACAATATCCACGCGACAAAACCCCGAGCGGACTTAAAGAATGAAGGCGCGCCGTAGTTTCACGGAAGCCCGCCTGTACCTCTGCAAGCGAGCGGCGGCATGCCGCCGTCATGCGCTCCGTGACCGAAAGAACCATGAGTTCCCTGTTTTCCACTAGTGTGACGGGGTTTCTTAACACAGGACGGGCAAGAAAAGCCGCCAGCACGCGACGATTTTGTGTCACCGAGCCTTGCAGCATTTGGCGCAAGCGCGCATGCAGGTGATCCAATCTTCTTGCAAGTTCCCGTTGATCGGGAACAGCAATCTCTGCCGCTGCGGACGGTGTGGGAGCACGGAGATCGGCCACAAAATCCGCAATGGTAAAATCGGTTTCATGCCCGACGGCAGAAACTACAGGGATAGAGCATGCCGCGATTGTTCTGGCAAGCCCCTCGTCATTGAAGGCAAACAGATCCTCCATCGAGCCGCCGCCTCGGCCGATGATGAGGACATCTACATCCTTTGTTTTGTCGAAGTAGTGAAGTGCTTCGATAAGCGAAGCGGGGGCATCTCCCCCCTGTACCAATGTCGGATACAATACAACCTCGGCACGCGGATAGCGTCGGCCGAGAATATTCAGAATATCCCGCACGGCCGCGCCCGTTGGCGAGGTGATGACACCGATGCGACGGGGCATTTGGGGGATAGGCTTTTTTCTTGTTTTATCAAAAAGGCCTTCTGCCGCCAATTTTTTCTTTCTTTCTTCAAACGCGGAGGCAAGAGAGCCGACGCCATCCGGCTCCATTGTGCGGACGTTAATCTGATATTGTCCCCCTTGCGAGTAGACAGTAACGCCTCCCTTGACCACGACCTTCATGCCGTTTTCGGGGGTAAAGGGCACGCGTTCCGCGGCGGAGCGGAACATCACGGCTCGAATAACGCTCCCCTCGTCCTTGAGGGAAAAATAGAAGTGTCCTGACCGATGGGCCGTGAAGTTGGATATCTCGCCGCACAGGCAAATCTGTTCCAGGAACAAATCCTTCGCAACAAGAGCGCGGATATATTCGTTAAGCTGTGACACGGTCAAGGTCGGCTGTCCGATCATCTGCGGCGGTGTGCCATCACTCGTCAGAGCGCGAAAGCTTTTCAAGTCCATTTCTTTACTTTCTTTTACTGTTTCATTTTCTCACGATAGGCCTTTGTCGTAAGGCAAGCTATGCCAACGGCATTGTCTGCCGAAAGGAGCGGCGTTGCAAAGGCGGCATCGGTGGTTGCAAGCAGCTTTTTGCGGATGATGCTGTTGCACATCACGCCGCCCGCAAAAAGGATCGTTCCCTTTCCGTGTGTCTTGTTGTACGCCTGCGCCATACCGCATAGGGCATCTGCCAGATGATGCAACACAAAAGCCGCGACCTGTGCACGGTCGCCCGTTTCCCGATAGAGCGACAGGGCCATATTTTCAAGTCCCGAGAGATTGACGTAGCAATCGTCAAGGGGCGGCTTTCTTTTTGGGGTCTTCCCCTCGTAGCCGAGGGCTAGCCTTTCAAGCGCAGGGCCGCACGGAAAGGAAAGGCCGAGTGCCACACCCACGCGGTCAATGATCTGACCGGCATTAAGGTCCTTGGTGCCGCCGACGCATTCGGCAAGGAAGCCGCCGCGGACGACCCTAACCGAAAGCACTTCTGTGGTTCCGCCCGACACGTGAAACGCGCCAAAGGAATCGGCACTTTGCAGAGCCTCGTTTTCACAGGACAAGAGGGCCGCCATGATATGCCCGCATTGGTGGGAGAAGGTATACAGCGGAATGCCCGAGGTTGCGGCAACCGACTCGGCGGTGGCAACGCCCGCCAAAAAGCAGGGCATATACGACCCCTCTACGTTACGCGGGCGAGAGGACACCCCTACCGCGAGCAGCTTCCCGTCACCGATCGCCTTGCGGAGCTCCTGCATCGCGGAGGGAATGTTCTTGACATGGGCAAAAAGGGCATCCGACTGGCGGAGCCCACGTTCCCCTTCCCGAACCGGCAAGGGGCACTTGATATTGGCAACGACGTTTCCGTCAAGGTCTAACAGGCCAAGAGAAGTGGTGTAGTTGCTTGTATCGATGCCGAGGATATACTCATCCCTCATGAGATGCCTCGATCTCCTTTGACACGGCGTTCAGAATGCCGTTGACAAAGGCACGCGCATTTTCTTCGTCGTAGGTCTTGACAAGCTCGATCGCTTCGTTGATCGACACAGCAGAAGGGATATCCTCACGGTACAGCATCTCATACACCGCCATTTCCATGATCGCCATGGATACGGGCGAGATGCGGTTTCTTTTCCAACCGTGGCTGAATTTTTCAATAAGATCGTCGAGTCGATCCTTGCGCTCGGCAACACCGAGTACTACCTCGCGGATATAGGGATCATCCTCAAACTCACGGACGGTCTTGGCGGTTTCGTAAATATCCGCCATATCCACGTCCTTTTGGAATCCGCTCTCAAATACGATCGAAAATGCAATTTCTCTTGCCAAACGCCTACTCATCATCTGTCTGTTTACGCACAATGCGTTTCCTTTGCTTCTTTTCACCGAGGGTACACACCCCCAGTGTATGAATAATTATACACTTTCTCTTTCCAAATGTCAACTTCTTTCTTACAAAATAAATATAGAATATCTATATTTTTTCTCGTCAAAAGAAATATACACGAGAAAATAAAAGAAAGGGTCCCTCGCCCCTTGCTTTTTTTCGCCAAATGTGCTATTCTTATAAACAGAAACCTCGGAGGTTATTATATGAAGACTGTTTTCCCCATGATCAAACGCATTCTTTCGCAATCCTGCATTTGCTTCACCCTGTTAGTGCTTGCCCTGTTCCTCATTGGTTCGGCATTTCCCGGCTTCGGCAATGCCATCGAGGTAGGGAGCATCCTTTCGATATTCGGCTTTTCCCTGCTTCTCTCCTGCGCCAATCTGATCCTGCGCATCAAAAAAATTCCGCTTATATTGCGAGTGGTGTTACACTTTGTTGCCTGCCTGATTCCCTTTTACGTGATGTTTGTGGTGATCATCTCCGGGCGCACGGAAGCCGGGGCGATTTTGGCCGACTTCCTGCTGTTCTTGATCCTGTATGCCTTGATCATGGGGGCGTATCTATTCTTCCGCACGGCGTTTGAGCGCACGATGGAAAGCAAGGGAAAGACCTACGAAAGTATTTACAAGAAATGAAAAAGAGCCCTCCGCAGAGGGCTCTTTTCTCTTAATCGTTTTTGTCGTCAAAGAGGCGAAGGCCGGCCGTGTCGGTCACCGGCAGGGAGAACACCACGGCATGCGCCTCGGTGGAGCCGCCCGCCTTTGCCATGATCTCCTTCATGATGGCGGGCTTGTTCTCCGTGGTGGACACGATATAGATGACCTCTTTTTCCTCGGCGATCGACAGGCCGAAGAATTTATCCGTATACTGCGAGCCGGTACCCTTTGCGCGGGTCACGGTGCCGCCACGAGCTCCCGCTGCTCTTGCGGCGTCCATGACCAGATCTGTATGTCCCTTTTCACAAATGACGACGATCAATTCTGTATGCTGCATATTCAAGTCCTCACTTTCCGATCCGTTTTGTTCCTCTTGGGAAGGCGCGTCCTCGGTGACACCCGCGCAGAAATAGTTGAGCGCGTCGCGGCCGCCGATGCTGGAGAGCGGCACGGCCAGAGCGATTCCCCGCCCCGGCAGGTCGATGAGCATTTCATGCGTCAGCTTGCCGATCAGATGCTTCATCTTGCCCTCGGGGAGCAGAGAGATGTTCACCGTTTTCTCGGTTCGCGCGATGCCGAGCAGATCCAGCACAGAGTCTCCCGCCGTTCCGTAAGCGGGCGTGCTGTAAATGTTATTGACATCGTATTTTTCAAAGAAATTAACAAATTCCTTATCGTCGGCACGGTTGGCGATGGTAACGAAAAAATACATATTCTGCATAGCGTTTACCTCCGTACGGTCGGGAAATCGATGATCTCCAAATCCTCTTCGGCAGCGATCTTCTGGCGACTGCCCTTGAGCTTGAGCTGATAGACAAGACCGAGAATCTGGATGGCGATCAGAGGTGTCATGGCGACCATGGCAACCACACCGAAAGCGTCGGTGACAATGTTGCCCCCTAATGCGGAGCAGGCACCCATGGCGAACGGGAGTAGGAACGTGGCAGTCATAGGTCCGGAGGCCACGCCGCCCGAGTCAAATGCGATGGACGTAAAGATGTCAGGTACGAAGAAGGAAAGCGTCAGGGCGATCAGATAACCGGGAACGAGAAAATACATGATCGAGATACCCGTCAGCACGCGAATCATGGAAAGGGATACCGAAATCGCCACGCCGACACCCAAGGTGATACCCAGCGCACGACGCGGAATCGCACCAGCGGTGATATCCTCTACTTGTTTTTGCAAAACCTGAACGGCGGGCTCTGCGGCTACGATGTAGTAACCGATCACGGCACCGATGGGTACCATCAGCCAGCGCAGATCCGAGGAGGCGAGGTAGCCGCCGAGCGTGTGCCCCGCGGGCATAAAGCCGACATTTACACCCGTGAGGAAGAGCGTCAGACCCACAAAGGTGTACCCAACACCCACAAGGATCTTGTAAAGCTGCTTCATGGGCAGGCGATTGGCGATAAGCTGATAGACAAGGAAGAACAGGGTGATCGGAAGCAGAGCCTTGGCTACCTCCAATAAGTAGTGCGGAATGGCGGTAAAGAAGGAGAGACCGAGCTCACGCGAGGTTTCGGCATCCTGAATAACGAAGTCCACATAATCCCCCTGCGGATTCCAAAGAAGCCCGAGCAGGAGCACGGCAAGGATGGGGCCGACCGAGCAAAGAGCAATCAGACCAAAACTGTCCGCGCTGTTATCCTTGTCTGATCGGATAGCCGCCACACCAATACCGAGCGCCATGATAAAGGGCACGGTCATGGGGCCTGTCGTTACACCGCCTGCATCAAAGGCAATCGGCCAGAAATCAGGGGATACGAACATCGCCATCGCAAAAATGAGCGCATACGAAGCGAGAAGGAGATAGCGAAGCTTCACGGCGAAGAGGATACGAAGCATCGCCAACACAAGAAACACGCCGACGCCGATGGCAACAGACCAAATCAGAACCGTGGTATCGATCGAGGGGGTGTATTGTGAGAGCACCTGCAGATCAGGCTCGGATACGGTAATCAGGATGCCGACCGTGAAGGAAAGCAATATCACCTGCCAGATCTTTTTCGAGCGGGTCATGTTGGTACCCACGTATTCGCCCATCGGCATCATGGCCGTGTCGGCGCCCAGGGAGAAAAGCCCCATGCCGACAACAAGGAACACAGAGCCGAAAAGGAAGGACAGAAATGTGGAAAGTGAAAGCGGAGCTACCGTCAAAGAAAGAATGAGCACAACGGCTGTCACAGGCAAAACCGAAACGAGCGCCTCATGAATCTTATCACGCAATATTTGATTTTTGATGATGCTCACCCCTTTTCTTTGGATTTGTTTTTATCTTCATTTGAGCACCCCCGTATTGTAGCTTGGCATACGGAAGTCAGACGCAAAAAACGCGTGCAGGGCACGAACGAGGTATCCGTAATCGGCCACCCCCATGGTTTCGGTTGCCGCATGCATGGCAAGCTGTGGGATACCGATATCCACAGAACGCACCGACACTTGCGTGGCACTGATCGCGCCAAGGGTACTGCCGCAGGGCATATCCGCGCGCATATAGAAGTTTTGATACGGCACATCAGCCTTTTGCATGATGGCCTTGACCACGGCTTCGGAGAATCCGTCGGTGGTGTAATTTTTCCCTGCGTGATGCTTCACCACCACACCGCCACCAAGCCGCACGGGATTGGCGGAGTCGGACTTTTCGGGGTGATTGGGATGCACGGCATGTGCGCCATCACAGGACACAAGGAAGGATTGCGACAGCAACATATTCATAGATTCGCCAAGCGATTCTGCTATACGGTGCATCGTGCGAGAAAGGATATCCGAGTCAGCTCCCTGCTTGGTATGGCTACCCACCTCCTCGTTATCCGCGAGAAGGATCATGGAGATACCGCTGTCCCCTGCCCCCGAAAGAGCCTCGACCGAAGCAAACACGGAAACAAGGTTATCAAGGCGCGGCGAAACGAGCAACTCATCCTTCCCACCGGCCAAGTACGGCGCGGTGGCATTGACGAGATAGAGATCGCGTCCGAGCACACTCTCATCCACTTCATAAACTGCAGCGTCAAGAGAGAGGACGGGTTGCATATCGGACTGCGCGTTCAGGGAAAGTGCGGCGTTTGCCTCGCGCTGAAAGTGAATGGCAAGGCTGGGGATCACGGATCTGCGCGTCTCTTCCACAAGTGTAGCTTGCAGGCTTCCCGTTTCGGGATCAAGGCGGACTTCTCTTCCCGCAAGCACAAGCGGAATATCTAACCAACTGTAAAGCAGTGTGCCACCGTAGCGTTCAACGTTCCATTTCAGGTATCCGTTCTCAAAGACGGGCTTCTCTCCTTTGATCTTCAAGCACGGAGAATCGGTATGAGAGGCCACGATACGAAAGCCGCCCGTCTGCTTACCAATGCAGAATGCGACCATCGCGCCACCGTCACGAATAGCAAAGTAACGACCGCCGCGTACAAGCTGCCACTCACTCGCCTCATCGAGGCGCGAAAAGCCCTGCGCTTCCAATATCTGTGCGCAAAGTTCAACAGTATGGTAGGGTGTTTTTGCCCGATCGATGCGTTGCATCAGAGTTCTGATATCGGTCTGCATGGCCATTCCTCCCTTTCTTATTTATTGTAACATACAAAGCGGAATTGTCAAGAAAATTTGCGCTTGTTTTTTGTAAACAATTATTGTATAATGGGCATGAGGTGATGAGGATGGAAGTAAAAAATTGCCACCTGTGTCCGAACGAGTGCGGTGCGGATCGCACAAATGGTGTCGGATTATGTCACGCCGGTGAGGAGGCACGCATTTGCCGCATTGCCCTGCACCCGTGGGAGGAGCCGATCATCAGTGGATCGCACGGCAGCGGAACTGTCTTTTTCTCGGGATGCAGCATGCACTGCATCTTTTGTCAAAATTACAAAATCAGCCGTTTGTATTGCGGCAGACCGTATTCACGCAACGATTTGATTGATGAGATCAAGCGTTTTGAGGAGGCAGGAGCACACAACATCAATTTCGTCAATCCCACGCACTATGCCCATATACTATATGATGTTCTTTCGGCTTATAAACCGACTATCCCCGTGGTGTATAATACAGGCGGTTATGACAAGGTTTCCACCCTGCGGATACTCGACGGGCTGGTAGATATTTACCTGCCCGATCTGAAATACCTTTCCCCTGAGATAGCAGAGCGTTATTCGGGACGGCGGGATTATCCGGAGGTGGCCTGCGGTGCTATTGAGGAAATGGCACGACAGACGGGTGCGCCCATCCTGCGAGACGGCATCCTGCAAAGGGGTACGGTGGTACGCCATCTGGTCCTTCCCGGACAATCGACGGAAGGAGTTCGCATCGTCGAATATCTTGCAGGGCGATACGGCAAGGAAATTTATCTATCAGTGATGAACCAATACACCCCCTGCGGCGAGCTGGATGCCTTTCCCGAGATCAATCGGCGGGTGAAGCCTATCGAATATAAGCGCGTGGTAGCCGCTGTGCGGCGTTTGGGGATCACGCAATGCTTTGTGCAGGACTCCGAGAGCAGTGACGAGTCTTACATTCCACCATTTCAGATATAAAAAAGCGGACGCAACGCGTCCGCTTTTCGTTTTATTCATACCATGCGGGATCAAGCGGTACGTGATCCGCGCAGAGCTCACGCCCCTCACTTCTCTGTCGCACCAGCATCATCACATCTCGCATGCCGCGCGCATCACACAGGAGCGCGGGAGCGTTGCCGACAAAGCCGTCGGAGATATGGCCAAAGCGACGGAAGGCAACGTCGTATTTCGGATACTGCTCCGAAATGTGCGGAATGCCTGCAGCAGCATGGTAGTGAACATAGCGTTTTTCAATTTCGCCGTTTGGGTGACGAACGGTGGTACAGACGGGTTCTGCCGACAGGCGATTAGAAACGTGCATCATTTCCTCAACGGCATGCATATAGGTGTTGCGTTCATGTCCCACGCCGATAAGAAGCACCTTGCCGTTCATGTCGGCGAGCTTGCCGTAACAGCCGTCGGGAGCGGCCGGGGTTATGCGTTTGTCTTCTCCCTCGATGAAGTGCAAAACCGCTTCACGATCCCCGAACACGGCCATGGAGTGCGTGGGATGCGCCGTGCGAACGGCATCGGGGCGGCGGGAGGCGAGGGTGGCAAGCATGCCGATACAAGTCCCCCCCTCCGCAAGATCAAGGGTGATGCGATCGGAATGCAGTGTGTTCGCCCACGTGTGGGTGGGAATACAAAGCAAACCACCTTCTGCCGTGAAATATTCCTTTAAAATATTGATAAAACCATCGCCTCTCCCTTCCACCTCACCGACGGAACGGAGGGAGGCATGGACAAGGACGACACCTGTTCGGGGTGTGCCCATTTCTTCTAACTGGTGAAAAATCGTATTTCTGTCGAACATGACCATTCTCCTGTTTATCCAAAACAAAAACGGCTTGGAAACCCAAACCGTTTCTGCGTGGTGCTCCATCGGAGAATCGAACTCCGGACACCATGATTAAAAGTCATGTGCTCTACCAGCTGAGCTAATGGGGCATCTGCAAGCGATGCTCTCGCATCGACTTGCCTATCATACCATACTTTGGAGAATTTGTCAAGCCCTATGCAGAATTTTTTTCAAAAGCGATCTCAAATGCCGTATTGCGAGAAGCCCGCCATTGCCCCTTCAATCTTCAAGAGGCGGTTATATTTGGCCACACGTTCGCCACGGCAAGGGGCTCCCGATTTGATAAAGCCCGCGTTCGTGGCAAGAGCCAAGTCGGCAATGGTGGTGTCCTCTGTTTCGCCCGAACGATGAGAGAGGATGTGGCGATACCTCGCACGGCCTGCCATACGGATAACATCCAGGGTCTCGGAGAGCGTGCCGATCTGATTGGGCTTGATAAGAATGGCATTCCCCGCGCCACTGTCGATACCCATTTTCAGACGCACGACATTGGTGACGAAGAGGTCATCCCCGACCAGCATCACCTTTTTCCCAAGACGTGAAGTAAGCAACTGCCACCCGTCAAAATCGGACTCTCCGAGTCCGTCCTCGATGGAGATGATCGGATAGTCGGCTACGAGCTTCTGCCAATAGGACACCAGCTCCTCGCTTGTCATTTCCCGGCCACGCTTCGGAAGAATATACTCGCCTGTTTTCTCACTTGCCCATTCGCTGGCGGCGGCGTCCAGGGCGATCTTCACACTGTCCTCGTCATATCCTGCCGCGCGAATCGCCTCACAGATGAGCGAAATCGCATCCTCATCGCTTGAAAGGTTGGGGGCATATCCGCCCTCATCTCCTACGGTAGTTGCCAACCCACGTGTGCGTAAAAGCTTTCCGAGAGCCACATAGATCTCGCTGCCCATCCGCATGGCCTCTACAAAGCTGGCAGCCCCGACAGGCATGATCATGAATTCCTGAATGTCGATATTGTTCGCCGCGTGGGCACCGCCGTTAAGAATATTCATCATGGGGATAGGCATGACCTTTGCCATACAACCGCCAAGATATCGGTAAAGCGGTTGGCCGAGGCCGGCCGCTGCTGCGCGTGCCGAGGCAAGGGACACCGAAAGAATGGCGTTTGCCCCCAGCTTCGTCTTATGCTCCGTACCGTCGAGGGCAAGCATAGTGTGGTCGATCTCCTCCTGCTCAAATACGGAAATACCGCTGAGCGCGGGAGAGATCAACTTATTGACGTTATAAACAGCATCCAGCACCCCTCGCCCGCCAAAGCGGCGACGACCGCTGTCCCGCAGCTCGTGCGCCTCATAGCTTCCCGTGGATGCCCCCGAAGGAACAGAGGCCACACCCGTGGTGCCGTCCGAAAGTGTAACACAGGCTTCGATCGTCGGCTGACCGCGCGAATCGAGAATTTCCCGTGCCGTCGTTCTGACAATTTGTAGTTTTCCCATCTTTCACCTCGTTTGTTGTGATGCTTCTATTATTTGCCGAAAAAGGTGAAAAAATACGAGGAAAAACACCACGTCAAATTGACGCGGTTTTTTACATTTTCATACTTTATTCCAAGGCAGATCAGTTCGCGATATATTCGCGGATCTTAATCGGCACATCGATCTCGCGGCAGATACGTTCACACTCCGCGAGCGACTCGGGAGAGAGAAACTGGCGCACCACCGAGAGCACGACCTCGGACACGTAAGGCTTGACATCCTGTGCGAATTTCAGCATGGCGTCAAAGGCGGCGGGGCCGTAGGCCGAGTGACAGATAGCATCGTATTTTTCGGCATCACACTCGTTGAGACTGATGGATAGAACATCCACAAGCCCCTTGAATTCGGGTGCGGTGTTATACTTATGAATCAGGGACGCGTGACCGTTGGTGTTAAGGCGAATGGGATTGTTCCAGCGGACACGGATCTCGCGGCACACCCAAAGCATGTCGTCCAGGCGGCAGGTAGGCTCACCGTAGCCGCAAAAAACGATCTCGCGGTACTGCGTGGGATCAGCCTCTTCGATGGCGGCAAGCACCTCTTCCTTGGTGGGCTCACGCTCAAGCCAGAGAGAGTCACTGCCGTATGCCCCTTCCCCATTATGGCGGATGCAGAAATCGCAACGGTTGGTGCAACGGTTGGTCATGTTGATGTAGAGTCCATCCCCAACCGTATAGGTGATCGTCATGATCATTCTCCTTTGAAGAAAAGTCGTTTGGCGTTCTGTGCGGTGACCGAAGCCACCTCGTCCTTGCTCATCCCCCACAGCGTGGCCAGCATCTCCGCCGTGTGGCGCAGAAGCCCCGAATGATTAAGATGCCCGCGAAAGGGATGGGGGGCGAGGTAGGGACAGTCGGTTTCAATCAGGACACGGTCGTGTGGCAGGTTTTTGGCAACTGCCGCGATTTTTGTGGCGTTTTTGAAGGTTATGGTGCCCGAAAAGGAGATGTAAAAGCCGCGACGGATGAGATCCTTTGCCATTTCCTCGCTGCCACTGTAACTGTGAAACACACCGCGGACGGCGGGATTTTCACAGACGGCATCGAAGCAATCGCCGTGCGCTTCCCTGTCGTGGATAACCACGGGCAGGTCCAGTTCGCATGCCATTTTAAGCTGGGCACGGAAATAGGCGGCCTGCTGCTCCTTGTTGGTGTCGGGATAATGATAATCCAATCCGATCTCACCAAGTGCCACAACCTTGTCATTCCCCTCGGTGAGAAGGGCACGCAAGGCGACAAGCTCGGTTTCCATTTCGGGATAACGGACAGAATCGGACGGATGAATACCCGCCGCCACGTACATGCCCGGGTATCGCTTTGCCTGTTCGATGGCAAGGCGGGATGAAGGGATGTCCGTCCCGACATTGAGGATGTGGGATATTCCCTCTTGCGAAAAAAGTCGGTCCAGCAGGTTATCTACCCCTTCGGGGCATTCATCATCAGATGCAAAGCGCGCGTCAAAATAGTGCGCGTGTGAATCAAAAAGCGGGGTCATCAGTGGATACGGTCGCCAAGAGGCGCGTCATCGTCAAGGAATACGACACGGATGCGGTCGCCACCCGATGCAAGGAGCATACCGTTGCTTTCTACGCCGCAAAGCTTGGCGGGGGCAAGGTTGGCAACGACGATGACCTTCTTACCGATGAGATCCTCGGGGGTGTAATCCTTGGCAATACCGGACACGATCTGACGCTGTTCGAAGCCGAGATCGACCTCAAGGCGAAGGAGTTTCTTTGCCTTTGGCAGCTTTTCGCAAACCAAAACCTTGGCAACACGAAGGTCTGCTTTCATGAAGTCATCAAAGGTGATCTGCGGAGCAAGGGGTTCTACCTCTGATGCAGTTTCCTCCTTCTGCTCTACTTTTTCTGCTGTTTCCTGCTCTTTTGCACGGTCGGCAAGGAACTTCGCTTCATCGATACGGGCAAAGAGAGTCTGCCCCTCGCCAAGAGCCGCACCAACGGTCAGCGCACCAAATTCGGAGATGGATGCAAAATCCGTCTTATCGGTTGCCAGGATTGAGAAGATTTTTTCGGCCGTTTCGGGAATATAGGAAGTGAGCAGGACCGCACCGACGCGGATCGTTTCCAGCAGATTATACAGCACCGTAGCAAGGCGCGGGCGGGATGGCTCATCCTTAGCGAGTGCCCAAGGCATGGTTTCGTCGATATACTTGTTCGCACGGCGAAGCATGCCGAAGATGGTATCGAGAGAATCTGCGACGTGGAATGCCTCCATCTGACGGCAGGACTGCTCGATCGCGGCCTTTACGGTAGCCTTGAGATCAGCATCCGGACCTTCCTCTGCCCCGGGGGTGGGAACCACGCCGCCGAAGTATTTCGCCGTCATGGCGTGCGTTCGGCTGACGAGGTTGCCGAGGTTATTGGCGAGGTCGGTGTTGTAGCGGTTGACAACACTCTCGTAGGTGATGCTGCCGTCGGCGGCGTAGGGCATCTCGGAGAGCGCGTAGTAACGAACGCCGTCCACCGAGATCAGGTCTGCAAGGGCATCGGCATAGATGACGTTACCACGGGATTTGGACATCTTATCCACACCCGAATTAAACCACGGATGACCGAAGACCTTTTTCGGAAGCGGCAGCCCCAGAGCCATGAGGAAGATGGGCCAGTAGATGGTGTGGAAGCGCAGAATGTCCTTACCGATGATGTGAACATCGGCAGGCCAGTAGTGGTTAAACAGCTCGTCCTGCTCGGCCTTATCGGGATCGTAGCCAAGAGCGGTGATATAGTTGGAAAGCGCGTCTACCCACACGTAGATGACGTGACGGTCATCAAACTGCACGGGAATGCCCCATTTGAAGGAAGAACGGGACACGCACAGATCCTGAAGACCGGCTTTGAGGAAGTTGTTGACCATTTCCTTTTTGCGAAGCTCCGGTTCGATGAACTCGGGATGCTCCTCGATGTGCTTCATGAGGCGGTCGGTGTAGTTGCTCATACGGAAGAAATAGGCCTCTTCCTTGGAACGCTCGACAGGGCGGCCGCAATCGGGGCATTTACCGTCCACAGCCTGTGTCTCGGTAAAGAAGGACTCGCAGGGGACGCAATACCAGCCCTCGTATTCGCTCTTATAGATATCGCCCTGGTCGTAAAATTTCTTGAAGATATGCTGCACGCTGTCCACATGCTTTTTGTCCGTGGTGCGGATGAACTGGTCATAACTGACATTCATGCGGTCCCAGATGCGACGAATCTCACCCGAAACACCGTCCACGTACTGTTGGGGCGTGATGCCTGCGGCGGCGGCACATTCCTCGATCTTCTGTCCGTGCTCGTCCGCGCCCGTCAGAAAATACACATCCTTGCCCATTGCGCGTTGGAAGCGTGCAACAGCATCGGTCATGATGATCTCGTAGGTGTTGCCAAAGTGCGGCTTGCGCGAGCTGTACGCGATTGCTGTGGTGATATAGAACTTTTCCTTACTCATAAGCTCCTCCGTAACGCGACGTTTTTCTGCCGCGAATTATATACTAAATTTTATATGTAATCCGTAGTGATCCGAGGGGTGCTTTCCATCTACCGTTCCGTCGAGAAGGGTGTGGCTTACGGGAACAATTCCCTCTCCGACAAAGCAGTAGTCGATGTGCTCATCGGGGTGCGCGCTCGGCTCATAGCCATGGAAGGTGGCACGCGCGTCCTTTGCCGTGACAGCATTGGCGTCGGTGAAATGTGCCGTCATGGCGGCGTAGCCCTTCGTGTCGGGAGTCATATTGAAGTCACCGATGATGAAGGTGGGAAGGTCGGAGATCTCCTTGCTTCGCGAAGCGATCAGGTCGGCACTCTTGACCTGACAGTCATCGCCGCCACCGAAGTGGGTATTCATGAAAACGAATTCCGTGCCGTTTTCCTTATGACGAAGGACGGCATAGGTGCAGATGCGGTAGCAGTTAAAGACCCGATCCCAACCGCGCGACTCCGCATCAGGGGTATCCGAGAGCCAAAAGCAACCTGTCTTCAGACAATCAAATTTGTCCTTGTGCCACAAGATCGGAACGCCGTCCCTGTTGGCTTCTGCACGCCAACGGTTGAAGATACCGCAATCCACGCCGAAGGCTTCGGCAATATACGGCTCCCATTCGGGAACGTATTCCTGAAAGCCAATCAAATCTGCTCCGAGGGGTTCCATGACGCTCCCAAGGCGCGGTGCACGCTCGGAGATCGAATGGCCGTTCGGGTCGTTTGCACACCGAATGTTAAAGCTGACGACCGAGATATCCATAGCCTCTCTCCTTATTCATCATTCATCAAATTATTATATCACAAATCCCCGAAAAAGACAATATGCTTTTGCATTTTCTTTTCTTTTTTACCCCTCAAATGCGGGAATTCCATGCACAAGGTTGACAAACGCGCATCTCTTTGTTATAATATAGTTGTAGAATTATCGGTGCCGGAGGCAACATGAAGAGCTTTTTCCCCACTTTGCTGAAAAACGAGCGGCATAAGGCGCAATTTGGTGAGCATATTCTGCGCGGCACGCTGGCTCATGCCTACCTACTGCAAGGCCCCACCGGTACGGGAAAAAACTTCTTTGCCCATCTGTTGTCCGCAGCTCTCTGCTGTCATCGTCAAGGCGAGGATGGGATCCCTCTCCCCTGTGGGATCTGCCCTGCATGCGAGAAGATCCTCTCGGACAAGACCCCCGACCTGCATCACGTGACGGCGGGGGACGGGGCCTCCATCGGCATTGCCGCCATTCACGAGATCAAAAGCGACATGTACCTATCGGCCACCGAGCAAGCAAAAAAGATTTATATCGTCCATGAGGCAGAAAAAATGACGACCGCAGCGCAGAATGCGCTTCTCGTCGTTTTGGAGGAGCCACCACCCGACGTGGTGATCTTTCTGCTTTGTGAGGATGCAACCTCCCTGCTCCCGACCGTTCGCAGCCGCGTACAGACCGTTCGCATGTCCCTGTTTACCGAGGACGAGTTGGATGCGTTTTTGAAGACCGCGGGGCGTGACATCCGCTTTTCCACCATCGACAAGGAGCATTACCGCCATCTACTGACGGCGGCAGGCGGCTCTCCCGGCAAAGCTCTTTCTCTTTTGCAGACAAAGGAACTGAACGCCTCTTATGCCGAAAAGGAACGCGCACGCGCCATTTTACGTGCTGTTATGGCACGCGCGGATTTTTTGGGTATTCACGAGGCAACAGCCCAGCTTTCCACAAAGCGGCAAGAGCTTGCGGCAGAGTTGCAGATGCTCATTCTTGCTATCCGCGACCTGATTGTTTTGAAGCGCGAGGAGCATGCGCCGCTTTGCTTCTTTTCCACGCCCGAAGAAGCCGAGGAATGCGGCGGCTCGATTTCCATGCGCTGCCTGTTTGATCTATACGACACGCTCCGCGAAGCGATCACGCAGATCCGTCAGAATGCAAATGTCAACACCATCGTCACTATACTGAACACAAAATTTTCAAGCATCCATACAAAAAGATAAGCGATAGGATAAGATGATGAACGAAGAAAAAAACATACAAGAGATGCCCGCTCCCGAGCTTGACACCCCCGCAGTTCCCGAGGAGGACTCCATGGTCGAGATCGTGGGCGTAGGCTTTCGCAACGCGGGTAAGACCTATTATTTTTCCCCGAAAAAAATGACCCTTACGCTGGGGACGCCCGTTATCGTGGAAACGGCACGCGGCGTGGAGATGGGCAAGATCACCATTGCCAACCGCCGCATCCCGCAGACGGAGATCGTTTCACCGCTCAAGGACATTATTCGCGCCGCCACCCCCTCCGATGTAGCACGCTATAAGGAAAACCGGCGTCTTGAGGAGCAGGCAGCCGAGGTCTGCCGAGAGAAGATCAAGAGCCACCGCTTGGAAATGGATCTTGTCAGTGTGGAGTACACCTTTGACAACAGCAAGCTTCTCTTCTACTTTACGGCCGAGAGTCGCGTGGATTTCCGCGAGCTGGTCAAGGATCTGGCTTCGGTGTTTAAGACCCGTATCGAGCTTCGTCAGATCGGTATCCGTGACGAGGCCAAGATGATGGGCGGATTCGGCTCCTGCGGCCGCCCCTTCTGCTGTTCGACCTTCCTGTCGGATTTCGTGCAGGTATCCATCAAGATGGCGAAGGAGCAGAATTTCTCGCTCAACTCCAATAAAATCTCCGGCGCGTGCGGCAGACTGATGTGCTGTCTGCGCTACGAGCACGACACCTACGAGGAGGCGGTCAAAAAGACCCCGACCGTCGGCTCTTACGTCAGCACGCCGAGCGGGCTTGGCACGGTAGTAGAGGCGCGACCTCTTGCCGGCACGATCAAGGTCCGTCTGGATGAAAAAACCGACACCCCAAAGCTGTACGCCATCTCGGACATTCGTGTGATCCGCAGCAAGGGCAAGGGTGGCTTACAGCCTGCCGAGGATGCAGCGGATATCGCACAGCCCGTTCAGGAAACTACACCGCAAGAGACCCCCTCCCATGTTCAAGCGGAAAAGAACGAGGAAAGCGGCGAAAAGAAGCCGAACAAAAAGAACCACAAGAAGCATTATTATCCTCGCAAGGGCAACAAAAAGCAAGGTAAAAAGCCAACTGAAGGCGCAAATTCCTGAAAATTTGCCGACGCTTTTGGGCGTCGGCAATCTTTTTTTCAAAAACCTCTTGATTTTTTACGGAAATATGGTAGAATAGTGAGGATGAATAAATATGGAGGTGTATCATGGCTTACAAGATTACCAATGATTGCATCGCTTGCGGTGCCTGCGAGGGTGAGTGCCCCGTTGGTTGCATCAGCGAAGGTGATGGCAAGTACGTTATCGACGCAAATGAGTGCGTTGAGTGTGGTGCTTGTGCAGGTGTTTGCCCTGTTGGCGCACCAGTCAAGGAAGACTGATAACATAAAAACGGAGGGGTGAGCAATCTCCCCTCTGTTTTTGTAAAAGGAGTTCGCATGCAATCCATCCTCATTGAAAACGGCGAGCAGCTCGACGAGGTTAACTACCGCATCCGCCTGATCCAAAAAAAGGACGGCCTTCGCTTCGGAACCGACGCTTTGCTTCTTGCGGCCTATATGCAGAGCAAGGAACGTGCCCGCGCAGTGGAGCTTGGCGGCGGGAGCGGCATCATTTCCCTGCTTTGCCTTGCCAAGGAAAAATTCCGCGAGATCGAATGCGTAGAGATCCAACCTGCTTATACGGAGCTGATCGCGCGCAACGCAAGTCTCAACAACTATGCCGATCGCTTGCACGCCTGCTGTTGCGACGTGCGTGACTACGCACAAAACGGCATGAAACGACAAACGGCAGACATTGCTTTTTGCAATCCGCCGTATATGCACACGGGCGGAGCCGCCAATGAAAACGAGGAAAAAAATATTGCGCGCCACGAAATTCACGGCACCATTTCGGATTTCTGTGCCGCGGCTGCCCGTGTTCTTCGATTTGCGGGAAGGTTTTACTGTGTATACCGCACCGACCGTCTGATAGACCTGATTGATGCCATGCGAGAAGTCAAGCTGGAGCCAAAGCGCATGACCTTCGTACATGCAACCGAGAATGCTTCCCCTTCCATGGTTCTTGTCGAAGGTTTGTCCGGCGGAAAGCCCGGGCTTCGTGTTACGCGGCCGCTGATCCTGTACAAAAGCGGCACGCAAGAATACACGACCGATATGGAATGCGTGATGTCAAACGGCTATCTGCCACAAAGCAAGGAATAACGATATGAGCAAGATAAACGAAGAAAAGAACAAAACGGTAGGCGGGATGCTCTACCTGGTTGCCACTCCGATCGGCAACATGGCCGACATCACCGAGCGCGCCAAAAAGGTGCTACGCGAAGTGGACTTCGTGGCGGCCGAGGATACGAGAAATTCCGGAAAATTGCTTGCCTGCCTTGAAATAAAGCAAGAAATTGTGAGTTATTTTGAGCATAATAAGCGCGAGCGAGGCGAAGTGATCGTTTCCCGTCTGCAAGCGGGAGAAAGCTGTGCACTCATCACGGATGCCGGCATGCCCGCCATCAGCGACCCGGGTGCCGATCTGGTTTCCCTTTGTGCCGAGCACGGTGTTCCCGTGACGGTGATCCCCGGATGCTGTGCCGCCGTGACAGCGTTGGCACTCTCTGCTTTGCCCACTGCTCGCTTTGCCTTTGAAGGCTTTCTGCCAACCGACAACAAGACGCGAAGAGAACGGCTTTCCGAGCTGGAGAACGAGCAAAGAACGATGATCCTCTACGAAGCACCGCATCGACTGACCGATACGCTAGCCCATCTTCGCACGGCACTTGGCGAGCGAAGAATATCAATCTGCCGCGAATTAACCAAGATAAATGAGGAAATAATTCGTACCACACTGGACAGCGCGATCGCCTTTTACCGGGAAAACAAGCCGCGCGGCGAGTACGTTCTGATCCTGGAGGGTGGCGAGTCACTCGGCATCCCCGTCCGCAAGCGAGAGCTCTCCCCTGTTGCGGGCATGAGCGGCG
The DNA here is from genome assembly GCA_017464805.1 of Clostridia bacterium. GTDB lineage: Bacteria > Bacillota > Clostridia > Oscillospirales > CAG-272 > UBA1740. The sequence continues at coordinate 356,983 of JAFTYE010000016.1, forward strand.
AAGAGATGGTCGCCTATTTCTCCTCACAGGGAATGGAGCGCATGGATGCCATCAAGACCGCAGCGAAACAACTGGGCATTTCAAAAAGTGAGCTATACAGACAACTGCACAAGGCATAAAAAAACCGCCGAGAAATCGGCGGTTTTTTTATCTACGGCGGATCATTTCACCATGAAGGGTGCGATCTTTGACATCAGCGTATCGGTATCCTCGGTGTGTGCGATCAGCTCGATGGGATTCATCAGATCGAGGCTGAAAATACCCATGATGGACTTCGCATCAATGAGATATCTGCCCGAGCGAAGGTCGATTTCAAAATCAAAGGACAGAACGGCAGACACAAAGCTGCGGATATCCTCAATAGTGGCCAGACGGATCATAACGGTTTTCATATCTTTTTCTCCTTTACAAGTTCTTTCACCGCTATTATACTGTATTGGGGAGAAAAAGTCAAGAGATTTTTCTATCCTTTTTGAAATACCGTCGCAACCATTCGAATGGATCTATTTCTTTCCCGTCATCCTCGTATTCTTCATGCTCCAAAGGACACGGACGGTTGAAGGCGCCGTCATCCGATGCACGGCTTGTGCCGTGATGCACATCTACCTCTCCGGGGAGATCTTTTTCCTCATCTGTTGGGATATACTCGTATTGTGAATCGCTGACAAAGACATCTGCCGGGAAATTTCTCTCATTTTTTTGAAGAAGGCCAATCTCCTTGATGTTATCCTCGGGACACTTATCGGTAGCGATGCCGCCGCCTATCTCGTCATATTCGACAAGAACGTGGCGATCGCAAACTCGCTTCGGCTCACTTCCCTTGACAAAATAGCCGTATACAATACGTTCTCCGCGCGGATCGGCGCGGCAGGCCTCACAGGGCAACAGGCCTGAGTCCCTGCAATATGCGACCCGAACGATGCTATGCGGTGTTTCAAAGACCCGTGTGCGTCTTTTCTCGGACAAAAGGCGGCCGTTATGAAGTCCATGCATTACCTGATCCCATACCGAGATGTGGGTCTTGGCTTCTTCATTCGGGACGGGGGTAACACCGTCCTCATAACCACACCAGATTCCTGCCACGGCATAGGGGGTATAGCCAACAAGCCATTTATCGCAGGTATTGCCCGAGGTACCCGTTTTAGCGGCAACGGGAACAATTTTTTTGAGGGTAACGGCAGATGCAGTCCCTTCCTCGGTCACGCCGCGCAAAAGTTCGGTGGTCAGGTAGGCCGTTTCGCCGGAAAAGACGCGCTTGCCCGTCTGCCTATTTGACAAAAGGACATTGCCGTGACGGTCAAGAACAACGGAATAAGAGCGCGAACTGTTATAGACACCCGTATTGGCAAGGGCACCGTAAGCATTTGTCAAGGCGCGCAGACTGACACCGTCCGTAAGTTGCCCGAGGGCAAGAGGCGCGCTTGCCAGATCGGTGACGCGCCCACCGCTTGCACCTTCCCTACTCCGCACCAGGGTGGTGAGGCCGAGCTTTCCCGAAAGGTAGGAGAAGGAGAGTTCTTTGCCAAGGCGTTCGAGAATGCGCACGGCCACGGTGTTTTTGGAATGGGCAACGGCCGCACGCAGGTCAGTCAGCCCGCTATACACCGCGGGGAAGTTATGCGGCCAGGCGGTATAGCCGCCGCTTGTTTTGGAAAACGTCACGGGGACGTCATCAAAGACACTTCCCCATGTGACGAGCCCCTCCTCCAACGCTGGAGCATACACCGACAGGGGCTTGATCGCCGAGCCCGGAGCGCGCAGAGCGGCGGTGGCATAGTTGAGGATACGGTTTTCGGTTTTCTTACCTACCCCGCCAACCAAGGCGAGCAGATCACCCGTTTGAGGATCGGTGATTACCATAGACATGCACAGACCGCCGCGAAGGGCGGTTGGGAAATTCTCGTAATCAGAAAAAAAGTTTTCCAGGTACTGTTGTGCATCCTTGTTCATTTGCGTGTAGATAGAAAGACCGCCGCCAAAGACCATCTGCTCTGCCGCAGTACGGGAGAGCCCGTATTCACGAGAGAGATCTGTCACAACATCCGCAATTACTGTTTCCGTATACCAACTATAAATCTTGGCAGAATCCTTGTTAGAGGAGTTGACCTCCACAGGCACTCCTTGTGCAGCGAGACATTCTTCCTCATCAATCATGCCTTGTTTTCGCATTTCGGAAAGGATCAGGTCACGGCGCTTTTGGTTGTTTTCCGGATTGTTCACGGGGTCGTAACGCACGGGAGAATTGGTGACAGCCGCCACGGTGGCACTTTCCGCAAGGGTCAACTCTCCGACGCTTTTACCGAAATAGATCTCAGCTGCTGCGCCAACCCCCACACACCCCTGTGACATGGGAATGATATTCATATATAGCTCAAGGATCTCTTCCTTGGAGTGGTTTTTTTCAAGGTGAATAGCACGGCAGATCTCCCTGATCTTTCGGGAAGCGGTCAACTCATTATCGGCGGAGATGTTTTTGATGAGCTGTTGTGTGATCGAGGATCCGCCGAATCGTCCATCAAAATGCAGCAGATAATTCAAGGCAGCCTTGCCAGTCCGCCACCAATCCACCCCCTCATGCGAGAAAAAACGTTTGTCCTCGATCGCAACGAAGGCATCCTTCAAATTCTGCGGGATATCCTCATAGGTGCAAAAAACGCCCCCCTCGCGCCCAACGATTCTCTGCTCCTCCCACTCGACGGGATGATAACCACTTGGCAGTACAGATGGTTTGACCTGCACCCGGAAAGATGCGTTATCGCCACCGTTGTAGTAGATTTTGGTGGTTCTTTCTCCCTTTGCCATTTCAAAAAGAGCTTCATCTGCCGTATAGTCGATATGATTATATACATAAGCACCAACGGAAAGGGCGAGAACGAGCAAAACGACGGCTGTCGCAAGCGAGAAAATGGTAATTCTCTTGAAAATCTCCATTCCTTTGGCTTTTTTATTCTTTTGTTTCATGATGGTTCCTTCTGTCGTGGAAATATTGGTCGCGTTTAGTATGTCCCGCAAAAGAAAGAAAAGGAGAATAAAAAAATGGTAAGACGCACTATTTTCAGCGCGTCTTACCGATAAAGCTCGTCGCAAAGACCATCCGGATACACAACCTTTGCAAGAAAAAGACCGCAGGCAGGTGCCGTCATACCGGCATCCACTCGTTGCGCCCCTCGTAAAATATCGGGAATATTTTCGGGCAGAATACGTTTTTGTGACACATCAATCAAGGTTCCCATGATGATGCGTACCATGTTGTAGAGGAAACCGTCCCCACGGATATACATCCGAACGAACTCGCCCTCACGCTTGCAATAACAGGAAAAGACGGTACGGGTGGTATCTTTAATCTGCGATCCCTTTGCCATAAAGGCATGAAAATCATGGCGGCCAACCAAGTGGGCGGCAGCGCGGTTGATGTCGGCAATGGCGGTGTCGTCCAGATAGCGCGGATAGTGCCACGCGCGATCCGCATAAAAGGGATTGGCGGTCGCGCCGTTCCAGATGTCGTAACGGTATTCCTTTTCCTTTACGTGATGGCGCGGATGGAAGCCCTCGGGGGCTTCGATCGCTGCATAAAGGGCCAGATCGGGCGGCATATAGACGGCAATGGCACGTGCCAGGTTGACAGGGGGAACGGGAGCGGCTTTTTCCTCATCCTTTGGCTCGATGAGCAGACAAAACTGCTCCGCATGCACGCCGCTGTCGGTTCGGCTACACCCTGTGATGAAGCAGGGTACGCCGAACAGAGCCTCGGTTGCGCGGTTCAGCTCGCCCTGCACGGTGCGACGGTTGGGTTGTACCTGAAAGCCGAAGAAATTTGTCCCCACGTAGCGGACCAAGGCTAAATAACGCATGGCTTATCCTTTCAAAGCCCTATTCCAAGGGGATTTATATGATTGACGAACAAAACAGAAGCGAAGAGTGCCACCATCAAAATAGCAGCCAGCAGGTCGCGTAGGTGATAGCGAAGCTTATGCAGCTTCGTGCGCCCTTCCCCACCGCGATAGCAACGGCATTCCATGGCGATGGCCAGATCATCCGCCCGCTTGAAGGAGGAAACAAAGAGCGGCACAAGCACAGGAATGAGTGCCTTGGCGCGGCGAACAAGCGATCCGGTGGCAAAGTCTGCGCCGCGTGCCTTTTGCGCATTCATGATCTTGTCGGTCTCCTCGATCAGTGTGGGAATAAAGCGAAGGGCGATCGTGATGATCATGGCGATGTCGTGCACGGGGACACGAATGACCTTCAAGGGTCCCATCAGATCTTCAAGCGAATCGGTCAACGTGATGGGCGAGGTAGTGTAGGTCAAAAAGACGCTACTGACGGAAAGAAGCAGGATCACGCGCAAGGCGGTAAAGATCGCACGCAAGATACCAATGCGGTAGATGGTGATCTGCCACGTCCAAGAAAATACGGGAATGTTCCAAGCGAACAGGGGTGATTCCTCGGTCGAGGTGGTCAAGAATAAATTAATCACCATGGTAAAGAGGAGAATGAAGAAAACGGGCTTCAGACCGCGCAGAACCGTCAAGAGCGGAATGCGGCTGATCAGCACGAGAAGGATCGCGGAAAGCGTCAAAATGACAAAGGAAAAGACGTTTTTTGCGAAAAAGATCGCCACGATATAGAGGATCGAGAGGATCATTTTGGCGCGGGGATCAAGACGGTGAATGATCGAATCACCCGGGAAATACTGCCCAAGAGTAATGTCTTTAAGCACGGTCATTTCCCTCCTCTCCCGAGGCGGTATGCCCGTTTTTTTCGACAAGGGCGCGATGGTAGGCAACCGCCACCCCCTCTATCGTGTAGAGGTTACCAGAAAGAGGCACGCCGCATTTTTGCAACTCCAGAGCCACGCGTGCGATGTGGGGGATGTCAAGGCCGACCTCCGAAAGCTCGCGTGCGTGAGAAAAGACCTCATCCACACTGCCTTCCATGAAGACCTTGGTATGGTTCAAGGCCACGATGCGGTCGCAGTATTCCGCCATGTCCTCCATACTGTGGCTGACGAGGATGACGGTGGTGCCGCTTGTGCGCTGATATTTCCGCAATCCACCGAGAATTTCACGGCGGCCGAGGGGGTCCAATCCTGCGGCGGGCTCGTCCAGCACCAGAACGTCGGGACGCATGGCCATGATGCCCGCGATGGCAGCACGGCGCTTTTGTCCGCCCGACAGGGCGAAGGGCGACTGATCGAGAAGCTCCTCACCAAGACCTACAAAGTCGGCCGCCTCACGCACACGGGCCTCCACCTCGTCGGTGGAAAGTCCCATATTGCGGGGGGCGAAGCCGATGTCCGCACGAACGGTTTCGTCAAAAAGCTGATACTCGGGATATTGCATGACAAGACCAACGCGGTGACGGATCTTGCCGATCTCCTTCGGCTTTTCCCAAATATCGACACCATCAAGCAACACAGTACCGCTTCTGGGACGCAAAAGGCCATTGAGCAACTGAACGAGCGTGGATTTACCCGATCCTGTATGCCCGATAAGACCTGTAATCACACCTCGCTCGAAGGATACGCTGACTCGGTCAAGGGCAATCTTTTCAAAGGGTGTTCCCTCGCCATAAACGTAGGAAACCTCCCGAAGCTCCAAAATACTCATCGCGCACCTCCTTCATAGAGACGGGCGAGTGCATCAACGCATGCATTAAAGCCCACGCAGCCTGCAGGAAGAGGAAGTCCCATGCGGCGAAGAAGCTCGATAAGCTCGGTATCCTGCGGTGCTTCCAGGCCAACAGCATGCAGCTCGTCGACGCGGGCAAAGACCTCGGCAGGCGTTCCCTGCATATACACAACACCATCGTTGATGACGATCACGCGATCGGCACGCGCCGCCTCATCCATGTGGTGAGTGATGTTGAGAACGGTGATGCTGTGCTCGTGATTGAGAGAGTCCATGATCGCAAGGATCCCTCGCCGTCCGGCAGGATCCAGCATGGCCGTGGCCTCGTCGAAAATGACGCAACGCGGCATCATGGCCATGATGCCCGCGATGGCGATGCGTTGCTTCTGGCCGCCCGAAAGACGGTGCGGTGCGTGCTTTGCGTATTCGGTCATGCCGACCGCTTCCAGAGCAGCATCTACCCTCTGCCGTATTTCTTCTCTGGGAATTCCGAGATTTTCGGGACCGAAAGCAACATCCTCCTCGACCACGGTGGCAACCAGCTGGTTGTCGGGGTTCTGAAAGACCATGCCCACGTTCCGGCGGACGCGGAACATATCATCCTCTGAAAAATTAGGGGATGTGATCTCATCGCTGCCGATGCGGATCACGCCGCTGTCGGGAACGAGAATCATATTCAAAAGCTTGGCAAGTGTGGATTTTCCCGAGCCGTTATGGCCGAGGATGGCCACATACTCGCCCTCGCGGACCGAAACGGAAACACCGTCCAGTGCGGGGTTCTGCTTGCCTCTTTCCTCGCTGTAAGAAAAGGTAATATTTTCGGTTTCAATAATGTTTTCCAAGGTGCTCTTCCTTTAATGAACGAAAGTACAACGAACGCTGCTACCGCAGGGGATCGCCATGCCGGTGGTGGTAACGGGTAAGCCGAGTTCTTCTGCCTCGACTTTTCCTCCAAATCTTGACGAAAGATGTAGCTCTACGAGATAACGCATTGCAGAGGCGGAAAGGCCTGTGGTATAGGAATTGAGCAGGAAGAAGAGGGGGGCTCCACTGAACAGTCCCGCCGTCATGGCGACGAAGCTATCAATATTCTCCTCCAGCTTCCATACCTCACCCGTAGGCCCGCGACCATAGGAGGGGGGATCCATGATGATGCCGTCGTAGTGGTTACCGCGGCGCAGTTCCCTTTCAATGAACTTCTTACAGTCGTCTACGATGTAACGGATGGGGGCATTCTGCAAGCCGCACAAGGCCGCATTTTCGCGCGCGGCCACTACCATACCGCGAGCAGCGTCCACGTGACAAACGGATGCGCCCGCCTTCGCGGCGGCAACCGTTGCGCCACCCGTGTAAGCGAACAGGTTCAGCACCTTGATGGGGCGACCTGCGCCTCGGATGAGCTCGGAAAACCAATCCCAGTTGGCCGCCTGCTCGGGAAACAGGCCTGTGTGCTTAAAGCCCATGGGCTTGATACGGAAGGTGAGGTCGCGGTAGGAGATGCTCCAGCTTTCGGGGAGCTTGTTTTCGCTCCACGCGCCGCCGCCCGTGCGGGAACGGCGGTAGCTGGCATCTGCCTTCTTCCAAAGCGGGGATTTTTTGTCGTTATGCCAGATGACCTGCGGATCGGGGCGGATCAGGGTATATTTTCCCCACCGTTCCAGGCGTTCACCGTCCGAGGCATCGATTAATTCATAGTCCTTCCACGCGTTACTGATCCACATTTCTGTTCGTTCCTTTCAACGTCTGTCAATGGCGCGGAGAATGGCTCCTGCGCTTTGTCCGTGACAGAGGGCAATGGCAATGGCATCTGCGGTATCGTCGGGCTTCGGGGGGGCAGGCAGGTTGAGAAGGCGCGTGACCATGTCAATCACCTGATGCTTCTCTGCTTTGCCGTATCCGACCACGGCCTGCTTGACCTCGGGAGGGGTGTACTCCGCCACCGGGATATGGTGCTGCTCGGCGACGAGAAGAATGACTCCGCGCGCCTCGGCAACTGCGATGCCGGTCGTTTGGTTATTGGTGAAGAAAAGTTCCTCTACCGCCATTTCGTCGGGGTGATACTTTTCGATGATGGTGCATAGGTTTTTGTAGATGAGAGAAAGGCGGTACGGTACTTCCGTATGGGCGGGGGTATTGATCGAGCCGTAGGCAATGGGGCGGAAGGTCATGCCGTTCACGCGCTCCACGATGCCCCAACCGACGATCGCCAGCCCGGGGTCTATTCCCAGAATTCTCATACGGTTTGCCATTTTATTGATTCCTCAAAAGCATTTTTAGTCATACGCGTTTATTATACCATCTTCTGCCGCTTTTGTCAATTTTGTTTGCTAAAAACTCTCCTTTTCCCGAAAAGATATTGACAAAAGAAGCAAAAGAGGCTATAATATCCGTGTGTCTTGACGAGGTGTGGCGCAATTGGTAGCGCACTTGCTTTGGGAGCAGGACACCGCCTCCAAGGTATCTCGAAGCAGAAAACGCCGAAAAGCCTTACAAACTCTGACTTTTTCGGCACTCTACTCTCTCGCAAAATTTTCATAATAAGTGGTTTGACCACAGATTTGACCACTTACGAAAAAACCTCAAAAATTCAATATTTTTCACTCATCGGGGTGTGGCGCAGTTGGTAGCGCGCGACGTTTGGGACGTCGATGCCGCAGGTTCGAATCCTGTCACTCCGACCAATTAAGTGTCCATAACGCATTCGAGTTATGGACACTTATATTTTAATGGTCAAATGTTTTAAAATAATATGGGGTATTTGGTTTTATCTCAAAGGAGGGTGTGTGTGAAACAATTGTTTGTTCAAAAATTTAAGGAAGCATATGCTAACAATGATTTGTCAAAATGCAGAAATGCGTTATTATGCTTAATACTTGCATATAATTCTGAAATTAAGGATGGATTGGTTTATGACCACAATTTAAAGCATTTATTGTTTAACGCAAATTGTATTCTAAATCCAATGGGGGTCAAATATACGTCGGAAGATTACGAAAAATACGCTCAGATTTTAACGGAAACAATAAGGCTATGCGAAGCAATTAATGATCCCCGTAAAGATACATCTATTGCTTTTCAGGTGGATTTAATCATTGATAACAAAATAATAAAAGATATTGTTGATATTATGTTTTACACATATTGTTTTTACAATATGAACTCTATCAATTCTCGATGTATGGATGATTCTGCAATTAGCAAAATGCCTTTTGTGGAGCAACTGTTGAGTATAATACTTTTTTATGAAGATCAAATTCGTATTTTAAAACAGAATTACAGAAAAGATTTTGTTAAAAACATGGTTACCGGATTAGAAATGTCGGTGGCCGATAGAGGTGTAGAATATTATGAGGATGTAAAAACATCTATTTTAGATAGTTTGGAATCACATCTCGAAAGTATAAACGAGATTTTACGTTACTTATATTATCAGTTTGGCAAATCTATGGCAGAGACAGTTCAAAATATAAATTTTGATGTCATTCATCCGTATGAAAACGTTGAATTTGAAAAACATTTATATATTGCATCACAACGACAGCTTTTGTGTCGCTTAGAAGAAAATATCCGTTATGGTTATTATTGTTTCCATAGCACCACTACAATGGAAGATGGAAATAAGGCCTTTGTTTTTTCTATTGAAAACGATGAAAAATATAAAGCAAAGTGTCTTGGAGTGTATAGGAGAGAGTATCAAGTACGAAGATACTCGATATCCGATCCAAGAAACCAACATTTGTTGGATAGTTATGAAGCAAAGATTCTTTCGATGGCGGAAGGATTAGTTGCACTACAATCAAGCGAGAAACTACTCTTAAATATTGAGAATTATCATCCCGATGTAGAGGATTTTAAAATTGCCCAAAATATATCAAAAATAAAAGAACATCTTATAACGCTTCTAACCAAAGAGTATTATTTAAAGCAAACTGTAAAAGGTGTTACAATTGAGGATTTGCTAAAAACATACTTTTATTTAAATACACTTTCTGAAATAGCATGTTCAGCTTCAGCAAAATTAATCAATGACAGTGATCAAACCACATATTTTAAGGAACTGTGCATAGTTGATACATCATATTTTGTTGGTGAGTTGTCTCGAATTTATGGCTTTGATATAGATTATTCAAAAAAACTGATCGACCGATTCATCTTCCATGAAGCCAACAACAGAGATGACGATGTTTTTGCTCAACCTTTACTAAAAATTAGCAAAACTCAAGTACTTTTTAGTCCTGCATTAATTGATCAAGTTAACCCCGATAGATATATTGAGCGCCAATTTATCCGCTATAAAAAAGATGTCTCTGCAACTGGACGTGATTTTGAGAATTATTTTATTTCCACCTTAAAAAATGGGTATTTGGATAGCTCGTTTGACTTAAAACATAAGGCAATTCCTAATTTTACGCTCAATGAAAATAAAATCGAATATATGGCTTTTGACGGTAAAGCTATTGAATTTGATGTTGTTGCTGTTTTAGGGGATTACCTTATTCTCACTGAATTAAAAGCGGTTATGACTTCATATGAATTAAGTGAATTAGAAACACGAAAGAAAAATGTCTATGAGGCTATAGATCAATTGCATAGGCGTAAAGAATCCATAAAATATGATTGGGAGAAATTCAAGGAAAAGGCATCTATACCTTTACCCAAACTGCCTTTTGACGACGACCACATTATACTAATTGCATGTACTGACACATTTGATTTTACTCCACTAAAAGATAATGATGTATATATTACTGATGATTCAACCTATTTGAAATATTTTACCAATCCGTATGTCGAAACTATGGAGCTGAGTCTCGAAAAAGGAATAACCGTCCAAAATAAAAATAATATATGGCTAAAGGGATATCCGGAAGTAGAAGGATTTTTAAAATATCTTATGAATCCAGTTACCATTCACCCTTTCACGGATTATATGGAAAAACAATTAATGCCTATTCCCGTTATGGATGAAAATGATATTGCGCTTTTCTGTGAACAATTTGTATTATCTGAAGATCCCATTAAAGCCGAAATATCAAAAATAAGCAAATAAAATTCTAAGAGCAACTTCTATAGTTGCTCTTTTTTTAAGCCAAAGGCGAAACAAAAGTCGTCACGCCTCATTTTTTTGCGAATTAATTGGGTTATAATTTCTTTGTATGTTCCCGAATCACGTTAAAAGACGAATAAAATGACGGCTTGACTACCCAAATTCTTCGTGTTATAATATAAGCACGAAAGGATGGTGTAATATATGATTACCAAAGAACAAAAGCAATTTGTTTTGAAGTACGTTGATGCTTCCTACTACGACCAAGAAAAGATAATCAAATATCTCGGCATGCACGATATTGTAGGAAATGAAATATTTGCCTATTGCGATAGACGGACATTGCATGATGACCGCCCCTCTTATTCTATTTGGTTAGATGATGAATACGGATATATTCCTTTGTCGGTGTCTGATTTCGTAAAACGCATACCATTTTACTTTTATACAAAAGACCCGAAATCTATGGATCTCGACAATATGGGAACACTGGATCATATATTTTCGGCGAACTCTGAAAAAAGAGATATCGAAAGCATATACACTAATTTGGAATATGCCTTTTACCATCTCAACTTGCCATTAAATCGAATTTTCAGTTATTGGATTAATCAATACGGCGTTGTATCCGGTGATGGCTTTTTTCAATGGTGTCATTATCTACATATGTGTGAGGAATATGGGCGTTCTGATTATTTCCCAGACAGGTTTATCACCTCATATAACGAAATGTTGGAAAAGGCAGGTCTTGATCCGATCATATACGAGATAACTGAAACCGGCTTATACGAACCGTTTATGCGTGAAGGGAGAATTCTAAAATTTGAAGGTCGCTTTCCCTGCGATGAAAACGGAAGACCCATTATGAAATGGATAGGCATTAAAGCTACAAATATTCAAAAATGTAGTTGTACTTGCCAAAAATCCAAACAAGGATATCTCATTTTCGAAATCTCTCCTAAAACAGTCATTCACGTTTTGAATTTTTACAATAACAATAATGATATGTCCGATGAATGGTATCAAGTATATGCTGGGCCAATGACTATGTGTTTTGATCACACCGTTTTGCGAGAAAGGCGAAAAGCATTGGGTTATAGTCAGGAAGATGTGGCATTAGCTATTGATACCACAGTGAGAACATACCAAAAATGGGAGTCTGGTGAAACAACTCCTAACGGTCATTACTTAATTCGTTTAATAAATTGGCTCGATATCATCGATGTCCAAAATGTTGTTCAATACACAGATTTTTCAGATGAGTAAAAGGTGAAGATATGACACAAAGACAAAACTGCGTTTATTGTGGTAAACTCATTACTACTCGAAGTCGTGAGCATATAATTCAAAATGCGCTTGGAGGATTATATGAATCGGAAGATATATGCTGTCCTGAATGCAATAATTACATTAGCAAATATATCGATGTTCCATTTACAAAGACATTCAACCCGATTATTAGTCGTATTGAGAATTTTACAAAAACCAATAACAAAAAATCGCATCCCGTCTGCAGTGGAAAAGCATCCTATCAAGGCGCGTTATACGACGTGCTTATCAAAGACGGAAAAATCGTTTCGTGTCCTACTTTAAGCAAAAAGCTTAAGTGTGACATTTCAAAGCTTCCTATGGAAATATTCGCATATGATTTTCCTATCGAGAATAATACATTTATAAACGGCATCTGTAAGATTGCGTTTAATTTTGCACTTGATAAAGGAATAGACTCAAACATCTTATCACATGGTGTAACTGTTAGTTCAAAAGAAGGTGTAATTGACAATATCTCCTTCAAATATACTGTGATTCCATTTGTTCCTCTCAACACGCTCGACACGCATATAGAATTGAACACCTCAATGGAGTTATACCATAATTTGATTTTATTCAATCAAGGCAATATGCTGTGGTGCTATGTCGACCTTTTTAATACATTTCAGTATTATGTTCTTCTATCTGACAATTGGAGTGAAGAAATATCTGTACACGAAACTTATCTCCAACTGCTTCAAAAAATCGATAGAACAATACCAGAATTGTATATAGGGAAACCTAAGCATATCCTTACCTATGCCATGTTTTACAATATAGAACCCTGCATGGATTTAGATGAATTTAAAAGAAGAGTTGAAGATGCAATAAAAAAGGAATCCCAAAAGAAAAGCATATCGGATGTTATTTCTGCCAAAATGAACATCGGATATTTGAATGCCGAAAAATTAAGGCAGATGACTCTAGATGAGATAACAGAGTATCTTAAACCTTTTCATTTATATTCAGACGAGGACGACCGTCTGAGAGAAGATCGTTTTAGAAAAGTTACTTTAATAGGCGAAGAACTTGATATTACCTCATATCCTTATCTTATAGGAGAGCTTATGCGAGAAGGACAGCTTGATGTGCGCTCTTATACTTATGCAAAATTTGATAGGCTAAATAGATTCTTAACTGGATTTGATAAAATTGAAAATTCATCAGAAGCCTGACCTAACCACTACATCTTAAAAATCCTTTTCTTTGACTACTGCATCGCAAATATTGAGGGGCGACCATTCGTGGTCGCCCCTCTTTCATTTAGGCGTTGGCTGCCTTTTTCATCTCGGCGATTTCCGCTTTCATCGTTTTTATCAGCTCGGCAAGTTTTTCCTCGCATTCCTCTCGTGTCTTGGCGTAGACATTCTTGGATATGCGTTTGCCGTTGACTCTCGGTGTGAACCGTCCTTCGTAAAGGTGGTCGTTTATCATCGTCACGCATCCTGTGCCACTCTTTCTTATCTTCGGCTTGTACGGCTCAAAAACCGTTTCTGTGGCGTTTTCGAGGCTTGGTTCGGCACTTACCTTGGGAGGTGGCGGTTCGGGCATTTTTGCGTTTGTACCGCCGATCTCTCGGTCTATCCTCACCGCTGCCTGTTGTTGCATGGTGTCTGTGATGTGGCTGTAGATGTTTAAAGTCGTTTCCGAGCTTATGTGACCTATCATAGCGGAGAGCGTTTTGATGTCCAAACCGTTTTGGAGTGCCATCGTAGCGAAGGTGTGGCGTAGATCGTGAAAGCGTACCTTCTTGCAGTGGGAACGTTCAAGAATGAGTTGGAAGCGGTGGTACACCGCCGTGGGATTTCTCGGCTCTCCCTCTTTCACGGGCGACGGGAACATCCACTCGCCTTTGGTCTGCTTCTTCAGCTCTGCGAGGAGTTTCACCATATCGGGTGGAAGGAGGATGGTGCGTACCGAGGATTTTGTCTTGGGTACGGAGATTTCGGTTGACTTTCCTGTCTTTACGACCTGCCGTGTGATACGAAGCTCGCCTGTCTGCAGATTGAGGTCACGCCATTTCAGTCCTATGATCTCACCTCGGCGCATTCCCGTAGTCAGCTCGAGGAGGAACATTTCGTAGTATCCTTCTTCTTTGGCTTGTTTGAGGAAGCGTAGGATTTCTGCCTGCGTTAGCACTTGCATCTCTTTTGCTTTCTTCGGCGGTAGCTTACAACCGATTGCAGGGTTGGTTGTGATAAGTCCTTCCACCACCGCCTTTTCGAGTGCGGTTCGGCAGGTGGTGTGGCATGAGCGTACCATTCTGTCGGATAAGCCTTCGCCGTACTGCTCCACGAACCGCTTGCGACCGCCTTTCTTCAGCCGTGCGTAAAATTGCTGTAGGTCGTTCTGCGAGAGCTTGTTCAGCGGTATTTTACCGATTTCGGGGATGATGTGCGTATAGATTCGCCCCTCGTAACTAAGTTGCGTGGTCAGCCGTATTTTCGGCTTGGAGAAGTTCTGATACCAGAAGTCAAGCCAATCTCCGAAAGGCATATCGGGCTTGAGTCTGTCGGTCGTTCTTCCGCATTGCTCCTTGAGTGCCGCCAGCTTCTCCTTGCACTCGCCTTGGGTTTTAGCGGTAACGCTTTTGGTTTTCGGGTAGCCGTTGTCGGCATAACCGACAACGACACGACCTTCCCACCGTCCGTCTTTGCGAAGGAATACACTCCCTTCGCCATATTTTCTTCTTGCCATAGTCTACTCCTTTAACATTATATTTTTCATCATAGTACCTACCACCGCCGAGGCATTTCTCTGCATATCGCTCGTCACGTGGGTGTAGGTGTCGAGCGTGAAGCTTGCGTTCGTGTGACCGAGGATGCCCGAGAGCGTTTTGGCATCGACACCGCCCTTCATCGCATGAGTAGCGAATGTGTGACGGAGATCGTGGAAGCGTATCAGCGGTAGCTCTGCGTGCTTCAGTATTACCTTCAGTTTTCGGTAGGCTGCTTCGGGGTGTATCGGCTGTTCGGGATTTAGGAATGCCGGGAATACCCACTCGGTGATTGCCGTTTGCTTTCGCTTTAACAGTATTTCGGTGACACTCGGCGGCATAATGATATTGCGAGTACCCGTATTCGTTTTTGTTTCTCCGATATTTACGCCACCGCCCCTCTTTGCCGACACCGAGCGTTGCACTCGGAGCTTGTTTGCACCGAAGTCAATATCGCTCCATTTTAATCCGCAGATCTCTCCACGGCGTAAGCCTGTCATTACCTCCACGTAGAAGAAGTCACACCAATATTCCTCTTTTTTGATTTCTTCGAGGAATCTGTCGAGCTGTTCGTCGCCAAGGACTTGCTTCTCGGCATAATTTGTTTTCGGTATCGTAGTACCGTTCGTAGGGTTCTTTGCTATCAGCCGTTCTTGCACCGCCGTGTTCAATGCTTCGTGGAGCATCATGTGAACACCTCGCACCACGCTATCGGACAGCTCGTATGAGCCATCTCGGTTCGGCTTCACTCTGCCTTGCTTTTTGATCTTATTATAAAGCTTTTGAAGGTCGGTGGTCGTAAGCGATGACAACTGTTTGTCACCGATAAACCGCTTGACTTGATTGTTCGCAAGGCTTCGGTATCTTTCAAGCGTTGTTTCTCTGACGGTGAATATCATATACTCATCGAGCCACTTGTCCATCCACTCACCGAGTGTCATTCGGCATTCTTCGGTGAGATCAATGTCACGGTACAGCTCTATGAGCTGATGCAGTTCCTTTAGGGCACTTTTCTGCGTTTTTGCGAATGCCGACTTATACATCGGCGTTCCATCGTTTTTGTGTCCGATGATGATGCGAGCTTCCCACCGTCCGTCGTTTCTTTTTCTGATAGTGCCATCACCTTGCGGTCTGCGTTTGTTAGCCATATTTTTTCGTCCTTTCTTTAGATTTTTGTTCGTACCACAAACATACCACAGGTTCAACTGAATATCCAGAGGTTGTCTGCAGAGTTATCAATTTGTTATCAATTGCCGCCATCACATTCCTCCCATCGTAAGCCCATGCTTCTTCGCCTGAATCTCACGGCGCTGCTTCTTATCAATAACGGGAAGCCTATCCTGCGTATACATATCCTCGGCTCTATCGTCGATGATATTGGATGCGTAATAAAGAAGGTCGCATACGCCGAAAACGATCTGCGCGTTGAGGTTACGGTGGATTGCGTTTACCGCTTCAACCGCAGGCTCGTATCCACGCTCGGCGGCTTCGTTCAGATGCTCCATGCCGAGATCCCATTCATCAAAGCGGTAGCAGTACATAAGTCCAAGGCTCGTCTTTGCCCACAGATTCTGTTTGGCGGCGGCTTCAAAATATCTGATCGCATCTTCTTGCCGTCCTTCTTCCGCAAGCTGCTTTCCGAGATCGTACTGCGCCTGTGGATTTCCGTGATTCGCCCCACGTTCAAGGTATGCTCTCGACAGCTTGGAATCGCTCTCTTTGAGGATTTTTGAATATTCATACTCGGCATAGTGACAATTATAATCTACCGCCATGCGAAGGTATTTCATCTTGTGGCTCGGCGTTGTCGTAAACTTTCCGTCACGGTACGCCTTATAGATCTGATACATAGCTGCCGTGTTTTCTCCTTCGGTCGCTTGCTCGAGCCAATACTCCGCATCTATCATCTCGGTTGTATTTTCAAGATAATACCTACCGAGACGGTACATCGCCATGAAGTAACCATCCTCCGCTTTTTCCTTGAGATATTCAAAATCATTTGCCTGATCTCGCATCTCGGTATAGTCGTATCCTATCTCACGGCGGCGTTGCGTAGGAATGTGTCCGATCTCAAACGCCGTAGCGACCACGTTGTTGCGAACCGATTTAAATTCCTTGTTTTCTTCAAGCAGAATTTTTGCCGGCATCTCGTCGGTATAGGTGCGATGGATTTCACATTGGCATTGACACCACAGGTCATACAGCTCGGCAATTCTTCCGTCCGCGGCAATCATTTTCACGATATCGTCGACGATCTTTTTCGTATTTTTATTAAGGTATCCGTACTGCTTCTTGCCTTTATGCTCGGAGAGCTTTTCACACAGCAAAGAGAATTTCTGCACAAGCTCGGGAGCAAAATCAAAGTCACCTCGGCGTATCTCATATTCAAGCTCACGCATTCTCGCGCGGAACTCTGCCTTGAGATCATCTCTCGCCTGAGTCTGCTTTTTATAAATACACAGATGATCTTGACGGAATATATCACCGGCAATGGTATGCTTGATATTATAAATACCTGTGGTGGAAAGGTACGGCTCTTGCGGTCGCTTCGACCAAACGAGCATATGCACGTGCGGATGCGTTTCGGCGTTGTGGTACGCCGCATACCAACGAAGATTTTCGGGAGCGATGTTCATTTCCTTTGCAATATCATTTCGTCGGGAGCGAAGAAGATTCATCCACTCGGCCGCAGAATTATATCCGAGACGGTCGGCATCCTCTCTCGTGAGTGAGAATATTAAGCCCCATATATTTCCCGTATGCTCATCCATTTCTTTACCGACGGCGGAGAGATTTATCACCTCTCCCTCGTCAGTAAACATTCCGTGGGAACCGCGGCGTTCTCCGATATATTCAGCCATACCGCTTCGCAAAATTTCAACGCCGTCGCGCGTGGCAACGTAGTTTGCAAGACCGCCGCGGCTCTTTCCGTTCTCGGTTTTGTGTCCGGGCTTATAGTACGGCGCTTTGAATATAAGACCTGCCATACTTCACCTCGCAATCAATAACGGGACGAGCCGTTGGTTTGCTTTACGTTTAGAACGGCGGCTTCTCTATATTCATCGAACTGATCGTCGCTCTTTTCAAACTCATCTCCGAGAAGAAGATAGAGCTTTTCAATCGCAACGGCTGTTTTGAATTGCAAATGCGACAGGCGATTTTCTGTGTCACGAATTTTACCGCTGATGACAGATTCAAGAGCCGGCGTTAAGAATTTTACCGACTCGGGACAGCGTAGGTATTCGCAATAAAAATCAATCGCATCACGAATAAAATCGTTCCTCGATTCAAGTCCAAGCTTCTTATAAAGCCTTTCGCATTCATCGATTTGGTCTTGTCTGAGGCGAACGCTGATCGCAGGCATCGCCTCATTATTCTTTCTTTTGTTTGACATAGGGGTTACCTCCTGAATTAGTAATTATTTTGTGATTGTTGTAATAGCGCCATGGTTGAGATACGCAAAAGAGGCATAAATCCCTTATGCCGTCTGTATGCGTACTTCATTTGTGGGCTTAATAGGCGCCATGAGATACGGTGGCGCCTATATGCCGTATCTCCGAAAAGCCTTACAACACCTGACTTTTTGCCTCGCTCGGCGTTGCCGTGCGATGTGAATTGCCGAGGTGAGCCGCGGCTTTATCCTGCTTAAAAAATAGGGGCTTACAAAGCCCCCATCTGTGCGTGGTACACGGTTCACTTATTGTTGCGTTCACCGTTGTAATTCATCGTATCTCGTTTGCTCATCGAGCCATTCGAGGAGTCGGTCACGAGGAATAATCGTGCGCCCCTGAACGATTTTCAGCTTCGGGAAGTTGTCCTCACGCACAAGCTCATAGGCGCTCGCACGGGAGATGCCGAGGAGATTTGCCACGTCCATCACGGTAAGGAACATAGGCATCTCATCTCGGTTCTTATACATTGACTGCTTCATCAAGTTTTCCTCCTTTCTTTTCAAATTTTTTCATAGCGTTTTCGTAACGCATACGGGCTTCTGCTTCACGGATTTGCTTTTCGAAGTATGCTTCTTCGATGGGCTTGATCGGTTGCAAGGTATATTGCAGGCTGCCGTTGTGAGCGCGGCCGTCACGGGTTTTCACCATCGTTGGCTCGGTATAGATGAAGCCCTTACGTTCAAGGCTATCTACATATTTTTTGACGGTGTTGTTGCTCATGCCAATGGCTTCACCAATCGTAGCGTAGCTCGGATGGCAAGTGAAGGTTTTCCTGTCCTCGCAGTACATGAGAAATGCAAGGAGAGCGATCTCGCCGTAGTCAAGTCCGAGACGGAACACAGCCTTCGGCATCGGAAAGAAATCGCCGGGGTTATCTCTGCGTTTAGAATCGTAGTATCTCAAGGCAGTACCTCCTTCTTGTTTTTCTTCTGTTGTTTTTGGTTTCGTAAGTTTTCATGGTGGTTTACTCCTTATGATTTTTTTGCAATAAAAAAGAGTGCCGAGATTTTTCTCGACACTCATACTCATAGGTGTGGTAGGAATTATTTTGAATAGAATTTTTCTTCAAGCTGTTCGGTGTTCTGCGAGTTGTCTATGATCACATGAAGGTATCCGAGGATATTTTCCGTGATCAGATTCCACGCTTCGCCGGGATCGTCATTCCAGAATACGAGTTCGGGATAGATGTAATCCCGCGCTCCTTTAACCTTGGATAGTAGCCTGCGACCGTCCTCATACACAAGACAGGCGAACAGCAGATGCCTGCATCTTGATACCGCGCTGTCCTTCTTTTTATCAAGCTCCTTGAGGAGCAGGCAGAGGACATGGTCGTTGACAACGTTCTTGCTCACGGCAGAGAGAGTACGCTCGAATATCTCTTGCGCTTTCTCCACGTAGATGGCACGGTCACCGTCCTCGGCATTCTTGGCTTTCATCATCAGCGAACGGATATCTTTCTCCGCTTCAGAAACGATCTTTATAATATTTTGCTTCTTGTGCGTATCGTTAGCACCGCTGTCCGATGCATCAAGCTCGAACAGATCCATCAGCGGAA
>JAFTYE010000003.1 GCA_017464805.1 Clostridia bacterium
AGTCCTCTGCTCTACCAACTGAGCTACAGAGGCATGTAATGGCGACTCGGATGGGGCTCGAACCCACGACCTCCGCCGTGACAGGGCGGCGCTCTAACCAACTGAGCTACCAAGCCATTACATACACCCCACACAAGTGGGCATGGTGGGAACAATAGGGCTCGAACCTATGACCCTCTGCTTGTAAGGCAGATGCTCTCCCAACTGAGCTATGCTCCCATACGCGCGAAGGGAATTGTGGCCCTCTTTTCCCGCGACGGATTAGATTATAACACAGGGAGTTTTGTTTGTCAATACTTTTTTTCAATTTTTTCAAAAATTTTATTTGCTTTTTTCTTCCGTCCGCTTTTTTCGCCTGCTTGACATCCGCCCGCACCGCGTGGTATAATATGATTTAATGAAAACAAACGGCACGGAGGGACTTATGCTGAAGGTCGAAAAAATATGTGTGATGAACTTTGAAAACGCGATCCGCGGCGCGCGCAACCCCATGAACAGCTGGGCGCGCATGGACAGCTACACCGATGAAAAGGGTAACTTTATCCTCGGCGAGAACGATCGAGACCTTGGTCGCCGTCTTGCGCGCGCAGGCAGCGATCACCGCAAATTTCTGCGCCAGATCTTTGTGTCCATGGACATCACCGCCCCCCTGTATTGGTGGAAGGAATTTGACACCTATAAGGTCGCCACGGTTGCCAACTCCACCTCCACCATGCACAAGATCCACGCGAAGCCCTTTACACGCGAAGATTTTTCCTGTGACCGCCTGACCTCCGATGCCCTCGCGGCGTTGGACACCCTGATTGCGTTTCTCGAAAAGGAGCGCCTATCCTTCGTCGAAACCAAGGACCGCACCCACTGGCACAACATTATCCAGCTGCTCCCCTCGTCCTACGACCAGATGCGTACCGTCACCCTTAACTACGAAACGCTGATCAACATGTATTACGCGAGAAAAAGCCATAAGCTGGCCGAGTGGCATATTCTGTGCGACGCCATCGCAGCCATGCCCTACGCGGCTGATCTGATCATGGTAAAGGACGAAGAATGAGCAACATTTTTGATCTGTTCAAGAAAATAGAGAGTGCGTCGCCCCTTCCGATCACGCATGCCGTGGTCGGACTCGGCAATCCCGGTAAGGAATACGAGGGCACGCGCCACAACGTCGGCTTTGAGGCGATCGACCATATCGCCGCCGCGTCCTCGACACGCATCGACCGCGCCAAATTCCACGCTCTTGTCGGTGAGGCAACGCTCGGCGGCAAACGGGTTTTGCTTATCAAGCCCCAGACCTTTATGAATCTGTCGGGCACGGCGGTGTCCGAGGCACTTGCCTTTTACAAGCTCCCGCCCGAAAATCTGCTGGTTTTGTGTGACGATGTCAGCTTTGACCCCGGCCTGTTCCGCATTCGCCGCAAGGGCACACACGGCGGGCATAACGGCCTGCGAAACATCATATCCTCTATCGGAAGCGAGGATTTTGCCCGCATCAAGATTGGCGTGGGCAAAAAGCCGCGCCCCGAATACGACCTTGCCGATTGGGTGCTCTCCCGCCCTGCTCCCGCCGACCGCGATGCCATCATCGCGCGCCACGCGGATATGAAAGAGGCTGTTTGCTTGTGGCTGAACGGCTGCATCGACGAGGCCATGAACCGTTACTCCAAATAATTCTCCGAGGAATATATGAGAATTATCACCGATACCATTCGCGCCGAGGGAGAATTTTCTGCCGTCCTTGCCGCCGCACGCGAGCAGCGAGCGGCCGCAAGTCCGCTTCCTCTCCTGGTCAACGGCCTGTCGGGCGGCGCGCAACTTGCCTTTTGTGCAGAGCTTGCGCGGGAAAGTGCCGCGTCGGGACACCCCACGCTGCTGCTTTTGCCGCAGGACGGAGCCGTTCACCGCGTAGCCGAGCAGCTCTCGGTCGCGGGACTTCGCGCGCTCCCCTATCCCGCGCGCGATTTCGTCCTTCATCCCATGATCGCCTCCCACGGCATGGAACGTGAGAGGCTTTTCGTCTTGCATTCGCTTCTTCGCGGCGAGGCCGAGGTCATCGTCACCACCCCTGCCGCCGCCGTGCAGGCCACCATGCCGCGCACGCACCTTGCCGAGCTGGCCCTTACCCTGCAGGCGGGGCAGGAGATCGCCCCGGGTGACCTTGCCGACGGCCTGCTTGCCATGGGATATGCCCGCGTGGAGGCTGTGGACGGCATAGGCCAGTACGCCCGTCGCGGCGATATCCTGGATGTGTTCGCTTCCGGGGATGCCTTCCCCGTGCGTCTTGAATTCTTCGGGGACGAGATCGAGCGCATCTCCCGCTTCGACCCCCTGACCCAACGCCGCTTTGAGGAGTGCGCACATCTGCTCCTGCTCCCCGCACGGGAGCTTTTGCCGGACGAGGAGGCCAAGGCGCGCATCAAAAAGGCCATCCTGACCCTTGACAAAAAGGCAAGCGAGGCAGGGAAGAAGACCCTGGCCTCGGAGCTTTCCTCACTTGACGGCGGTCTGGCCCTGCCGACCCTTGACAAATACATCGGGCAGGTGTATGCCGCTCCCGATTGCCTCTTTGACTACCTGCTGGACCGCCCGCGTCCCACGGTGCTGATGCTGGATACCGCGGCCGCGCGCGACAACCTCACCGCCACCCATACGCTGATGGGTGAGAGCGTGATGCCCCTGCTTTCGGAGGGGGTGTTTGTCCCCGCCAATGCCGAGCTGTTTTATCGCTCCGAGGCATGGCTCGACGGGGCACTTTCTGCCTGCGTGACCGTGCATCTTAATGCCTTCTCGGGCGTGCGCGGCGTGAGGAAAAGTGCGGGGCTGTTCGGCTTCCGCTGTCGCACGGGCGTGTCCTATTTCGACCGCACCGATCTGCTTTGTGAGGATGCCCGCACGTTCGCCGAGGGCGGCTATCGCATCCTGCTCGTCACCTCCTCGACAGGGGAGGAAAGCGCCCTCGCCGAGCGACTTGCCGGGGCGGGGCTTGCTACCCGTTCCGTGCCCCCTGACACCCCCGCCTTGGAGGCTTTGCAACACACGGGTATCATCTATACCACGGTTCTTTCGGATTTTTCGGGCGAATTTTCCGGCTTTGACCTGCCCGCCGCCCGCGTGGCGGTACTCTCCGCCCTGCCCGACGAGGGCAAGCTTCGCCGTGAGGCAAGGCGTGACCGCCGCCGCAAAAAGAAGGCGGCGGGCGAGCGGCTACTTTCCTACGCCGACCTGCGTGAGGGGGACCTGGTCGTGCACGCCGTGCACGGTATCGGTCGTTTTGAGGGCATGACCACCATGACCGTGGATGGCGCGACCCGAGATTATATCACCATCCGCTACGCGGGCACGGATAAGCTGTTTTTACCCGCCGATCGTCTCGAAATGATCTCGAAGTATATCGGCGCGGGAGGTGCCGAGGATTCCGTTCGCCTCTCCCGCATGGGCGGGGCCGAATGGGGCCGCGCCACAGGCAAGGCCAAGGCCGCCGCGCGTGATATGGCGCGCGAGCTGATTAATCTGTACGCCGCGCGCGCACGCCGACCCGGTCACGCCTTTTCCCCCGACGATGCCATGCAGCGCGAGTTTGAGGCTGCCTTCCCCTTTGAGGAGACCGACGGCCAGCTTGCCGCTGCCGAGGAGATCAAGCGAGACATGGAAAGCCCCGTCCCTATGGACAGACTGCTATGCGGCGACGTGGGCTACGGTAAGACCGAGGTCGCGCTCCGCGCCGCTTTCAAGGCGGTGGCGGACGGCAAGCAGGTCGCCATGCTCGTGCCCACCACCGTGCTGGCCATGCAACACTACGAAACGGTGTTGGCCCGCATGCGCGCCTTCCCCGTGACCGTGGAGATGCTCTCTCGTTTCCGCACGAAAAAGCAGACCGACGCCATTTTGCGCCGTCTGCGCCGCGGCGAGATCGACATCCTCATCGGCACCCATAAGCTCCTGTCAAGCAAGATTGAATTCCGAGACCTCGGACTTCTTGTCGTGGATGAGGAGCAACGCTTCGGGGTCGCACAAAAGGAAAAATTAAAGGAACTGGCGGGGAACGTGGACGTTCTGACGCTCACCGCGACTCCCATTCCGCGCACCCTGAATATGGCGATGAACGGCATCCGCGATATGTCGCTTCTTGACGAGGCACCCGCTGACCGCCATCCCGTTGAAACCTACGTCATGGAGCATGATGACGCCGTGATCGCCGAGGCGATCCGCCGCGAGCTCCGTCGGGGCGGGCAGGTCATCTACCTGTACAACCGCGTGGAAACCATGGACAGGGTGCTCGCGCGCCTGTCGCGCGACCTGCCCGACGCGCGTATTGCGTCTGCACACGGAAAGACCGACCGCGAGGAATTAGAGGATATTTGGCAGGCCCTGTGGCACGGGGAGCTGGACGTGATTCTGTGTACCACCATCGTGGAAACGGGCGTGGATCTGCCGAATGCCAACACCCTCATCATCGAGGATGCCGACCGCCTGGGCCTTGCCCAGCTTCACCAGATCCGCGGTCGCGTAGGTCGCTCGGGACGGCAGGCGTACGCCTACCTGACCTACCGAACTGGCAAAATTCTGACCGAGGTGGCGGCCCGCCGCCTCTCGGCCATTCGTGAATACGCCGCCTTCGGTGCGGGCTTCAAAATCGCCCTGCGCGACCTGGAGATCCGCGGCGCGGGTAACCTGCTGGGCGCGGAGCAGCACGGCCACATTGAGGCCGTGGGCTACGAGCTGTACGTGCGCCTTTTGTCCGAGGCGGTGCTGGAGGAGCAGGGGAAAGCCCCCGCACCCCACTTTGAGGCGACCGTGGACATCCGCGCCAGTGCCTATATCCCCGAGCATTACGTGGCAAGCGAGGCTGCGCGCATGGAGCTTTACAAAAAGATCTCCGCCATCACCGAGGAGGCGGACATGGCCGATATCTTGGAGGAATGCGCCGATCGTTACGGCCGTGTGCCGCGCGAACTTATTCGCCTTTTGTGGGTTGCGCTTTCGCGTGCCCTTGCCTGCCGCCACCGTATCCGCCGTGTCGAGGGGCGCGGGGACAGCATACGGCTTGTGCTGACCGAGGTGGACCTGGCCGGCTGGTCGGTGGTATTTGCCGACCGCGGCAACCTGAAATTCGAAAAGACCGCACCGCCCGCAGTGGTCGCGCGCCTGGGTGCGGGGGAGGAGCCCTGTGAGGCGGCGGCAAAATTGCTTCTTGCCTATCACGCGGCGACAAAAACGGAGGAAAAAAAGGAGGAAACAGCATGAAAAAAGGACTGAAAAGGCTGACGGCGTTGCTGCTGATCGCGATTTTGCTTTGCCCGTGTCTGTTCGCCTGTGCGGACACGGGAGAGCCCCTGCTTTCCTATAAAAACGCCAAGATCACCGAGGACGTGTATCGCTACTGGATGGCCTGTTACCGCGCGCAGTTTTCCGCGATGGAGACCGACGAAAACCGCGACCGCCTGGCCGAGATCGCGCACGCGAATATCGAACGCTCGCTCGTTTGCGTCGGGCTCTTTGACGGCTACGGCCTAACCCTGGACACCGCCGCGCGGGACATTGTAAATGCCGCGATCGAAAGCATGGAGGAATCGCTTGGCGGCAGGGAAGCGCTCGAGGAGGCTCTGTCCGTCTGGGGCATGGATATAAACGGACTCAAAACCGCTATCACGCACGAGCAAAAGGCAGCCGCCCTGCGCGAATACCTGTTCGGCGAGGACGGCGTTTACGCCATCTCCGAGGAAACGGCCGAGGAATATTGCCAAAACAGCTATTCCCGCGTGTATATGATCTTCATTCCGTACGTGGATTTTGAGACCGATGCAGACGGTAACCGCATCTTTGATCCCGTGACCCAAAGCTATCGGTACAAAGCAAAATCCGAGCCAAAGCTCGCGGTGCAAGAGTACCGTGCAGGGCTCGTCCGCGCCGCCGTGACCGCCGAGGGCGGAATCACGCAGGCAGCCTTCCTCGATCTTGTCAAGGAGTACAATGAGGACGAGTCGGCTGCAAGCTACGAAAACGGATACTTCTTCTCCCGTGACGAGGATTATTCCACCTATATCGAGGAGCTTCCCGCAGCCGCCCTTTCCATGAAGGTGGGCGAGGTGCGCGAGGTAACAAGCGAATACGGTGTGCACTTCCTTTACCGTGCCGAGAACCCGAAGGGTGCGTACAAGGATGAGAAAAATGCCGACTTCTTTGGCAACTTTGATGGAAAGCTCAAGGATCAAGCCTTCGAGAGGCTCATCTCGGCCGAGTTGCCGAGCGTCACGGTGGTGAATCGCGAGCTGCTGGACAGCATTCACTACGAGGCGATCGTGCCCAATCAGGGCGTGTATTGGGGGTAACGCATGGCAAGACAAAAATGGCGCGGGGGTGCGATGCTTTTCCCCTTGCCGCCCGCTATCGTCAGTTGCGCTGACGGGGAGAGAGCGAACCTAATCACCGTGGCCTGGACAGGCATCCTGTCCACCATCCCGCCGCGCACCTATATCTCGGTGCGCCCGACCCGCCATTCGCACGATATCATCGAAAAAAGCGGGGAATTCGTCATCAACCTCTGCACGGCGGAGCTTGCCCGTGCCGCCGATTATTGCGGTACCTATACGGGGGCGAAAGTGGACAAGTTCGCAAAATGCAACTTGCACTCCATCCCCTCGACCGAGGTGGCTTGTCCCAGCCTCGCCGAAAGTCCGCTGTCGCTCGAGTGTCGGGTCTTTGAGGTCAAGCGACTCGGCTCGCACGATATGTACCTGGCGGACATCGTGGCGGTGACGGTGGATGACTCGCTCATCGACGCGGGCGGCAAATTGCGCCTTGACCGCGCAGAGCTGTGCGCCTACTCGCACGGCGAGTATTTTGCCCTCGGCAAAAAGCTCGGCAAATTCGGCTTCTCGGCCGCGAAAAAGAAAAAACCGCCGAAACGGAAGTAAAGGAGACGCCTGTATGACCCGTAAAATCCTATTTTTTCTTCTCCTCGCCGTGACCCTGTTCGCGACGCTTGCGTTGCCCCTCGGCGCGGCCGCAGAGCCGAGCGAGCCGCAAACAAACTTCATCCGCGACAACCTCACAAGCGCCTCCGACGTCAATCTCCACACCTTCGAGATGACGGAGGCGGGCCACCTTGTCCTGCGCTTTGAGATCCCCGACGGGGGCACCACGATGTACCGCTGGCGCGCCACGGTCCTCTCTGCTGACGGGCAGGCCGTGTCCGAGGCGGTGAAAATCAAGGATGTCCTCACCCCCACCTTCATTACCCTGACCGACCTTTCGGCGGGCAGCTACACCGTGCGCATGGAGGCGACAAGCAACTACACGAATAAAGCCTACGACCTGGCGATCCTGCCTGCTTACGCCTCCGTTCTGCCCGAGGGTGGCAAAAATGAGGTGCGCGTGATGGACGGTGCAGGGCTTATCTGTCAGATCGACGGCCACAGCTTCGTTAAGCTCTACGACGGGGTGGCACTGGCCGCCCTTTACCGCGTGGATGACGGCGGCATCGTGCTGCCGATGTTGGTCAGCCTTGACAATAAGGCGGTGGAATATATCCATGTCGAAACCGGCGAGCACGTGAAGGCCTCCAGTATGGAGGTGAACGGTAAGACCTACTATTACTCTTACGCTGACTGGGTAGACCGCTACCACGGCACAGGCTATCAGACGTACAGGGAAGGGGAACTCTACCTCGCTAATGACGGCTCAAGCGCCTGGGAGGATGCCAAGGCGATCATTGTGCAATACGAAAAGAACGAAAAGGGCGCGTTTATGTACTACCTCTCCCACTACTGGGGCTGGGGTGTGGCCGTCATCCTGATTGCGGCCGCCATCTGGGTGAAGATCAAGTTCTTCCCGTCAAGCGGCGGTGATGACGACAACTACTACGGCGGCGGAAGCGGCGGCGCCTATACCGGTCCCGGCAAGGCAAGCGATTCGGATGCCTACGGCCGTCCCTACGGCCCCGGCGGCCCTGTGGACGTCAGCGGCATATAAAACAAAAAAGGACGAGAATTCCTCGTCCTTTTTTGTTTGGCACTTTATTTTATCAGATCAAGGAACTTGAGCAGGCAAAGCACCGCGCCGACCAACGTGTAAATGCCCATCAGCGAGCCGACGATGCTGAACACGATGCCTACGATCGGCAGACCGGCAAGCAGGCCGATCAGCCAGCCGAACAAGGCCGTCAGAACCAAGAAGATCAGCAGCTGAACCACGAAGGAAACGACGTTGCCCTTTTTGATCTTAAAGGGGGTAGGCCAAAGCTTTTTGAGAAAATCCATGTATAAGCCCTCCATGTTGAAAATTTGCGAGATTAGCACGATTAGACTATTCTCACTGTTATTATTATAACAGGCCCGGGGGCTTCGTGTCAAGATTTTTTTTGCAATCAAAGCCCCTTTGTGATGGCGGTGGGCGTTGTGCCCGTAATCTTGCGGAACAGACGGTAGAAGGTCGAATAGTCGTGGAAGCCGCAGGCCTCGCAAACGAAGGCAGGGCTCTCCCCCGACAGGAGCAGGGATTGCGCGTACAGGATCTTTTTGGTGTTGATGTAGTTTTTCAGCCCGATTTCCATGTGCTGGCTGAACACGTTCTGAATATAGGACTTGGACAGATACAGCTCGCGCGAAAGCGTTTCCGCATTCCAATCCTTTTCGGGATACTTGTTTGTCAGGGCAATGATGCGGTCAATAATATGATTGCGCTGGGCGCAGTCGCGGCGGATGGTGGGTGCCTCGTAGATGAGGTTGAGAAGAATCTCCCGCACCGCGCATCGGATCATCAGGCGCGTGTCCGCCTCCGAGAATCGATTGGCATAGGAGCGCAGCTTTTCAAAGCAGGTGCGGATAAAGATGTTTTCCTCGATATTCACAATGGAGGGAAGGTTGTCCAGCCTCTCGCGGTTCTCGCACGGCAAAACGTGCGCGTCAAAGTTGGAGACATACCGCTCGTAGGGTGCGAGGGATAAAAGATGCAGGCAGTGAAACTGCTTCGGCTGAATGAAGATCAGGTCGTGAGGCTTCAAGGGAAAGATTCGCCCCTCGATGTTGTATTCGGCATCCCCGCGCACAAAGTACAGCATCTCGTAGTTTAAGTGCGAGTGGTGAAAAAAGTTCTTTTCCTGGGGCGGGTTGTCCAGCGCATAACCCATATCGCAGTGCAGGTCTGCCAGATAGGCCAGCGGCGCGTTTTTGTTTCTTTTCGTAGCGGAGCTTTTGCTTGGTACGGGTATGGTGGCATTGATACGCATGATTTTCTCCCTTCTTTGGGGGGTGCTTGCTTTCTCAACTGTATTATAGCATTTTTTGGTAGAAAATGCAATAGCAAAACCTCGAAAATATACTTGCATTTCTTTTTTTACTGTTATATAATGGAACTACCAACAATAAATGGAGGTTTACCCCTATGATTAAGCTTTGCGCATTCGCGGATGAAGCGGGCAATACGCTTGACGAGCAGATCGCCGCGCTCAAACGCAACAACATTCCCTATCTCGAGCTTCGTTCCATCGACAAAAAGAATGTGTCTTCCTTCACCGAGGAGGAGGCAAAGGCCTATGCCGCTCGCCTTGCCGAGGCAGGCATCAAGGTCTGGAGCATCGGCTCCCCCCTTGGCAAGGTGGACATCACCTGTGATTTCGACGAGTACATGAAAACGGTCCGTCACACCGTGAAGCTCGCCAAAATCTTCGATTGCACCCGTATCCGTATGTTCAGCTTCTTTAACGCCAAGGAAGCAGAGGACGAGGTGGTTTCCCGCCTGCAGGCTATGGTCAACGCCGCAGGGGAGGAGGGCGTGTACCTGTACCACGAGAATGAGAAAGATATCTTCGGTGAGAATGCCGACGAGGTGAAAAAGCTCATTGCCCGCGTCAAGGGCCTGCGCTTCATCTTTGACCCTGCCAACTTCGTTCAGTGCGGCCAGGATATGGATTATGCCATTAAGCACCTGCCCGGCTCCATCGGCTACTACCACATCAAGGACGTTGTGAAGGAAACCGGCGAGCTGGTGCCCGCAGGTGAGGGCGACGGCAAGCTGCTCGAAATGGTAAACGCCATCACTCATGACACCACCCTGACCATCGAGCCCCACCTCAAAACCTTCGATGCTTACGCCCAGATCGACAACACCGAGATGAAGGGTAAGCACGTGTACAAGGACAACAACGAGTCCTTTGATGCTGCCTGCGCGGGTATCAAGAACGTGCTGGCAAAGGCCGGCTATACCGAAAACGAGAACGGCTGGTCCAAGAAGGAGATCCGCTTCGGTGTGATCGGTGTCGGTAACATGGGCTCCTCTCACGTCAGAACCATCATGAGCGGCTGGGTTCCGGATGCAACCGTGGCGGCCATCGCAGACCTGGAGGATGCCAAGCTTGCCCGCATGAAGGAGCTGTATCCCGATGCAACCTTCGCCTGCTACAAGACCGGCGCGGAGCTGATCGCCGCAGGCGGTGTGGACGCCGTTGTCATCGCCGTTCCGCACTATCAGCACACCGTGCTGGCCATCGATGCCATGAAGCACGGCATCGCCGTCGTGTGCGAAAAGCCCGCCGGCGTATACACCAAGGACGTCAAGGAAATGAATCGCGTGGCCGAGGAGACCGGCGTTCCCTTTACCATGATGTTCAACCAGCGTACCAACTGCGTGTACCGCAAGATGCGCGAGATGGTGCAGTCCGGCGCGATCGGTGAGGTCAAGCGCGTGAACTGGATCATCACCGACTGGTACCGTACCCAGTTCTACTACGACAGCGGCTCCTGGCGCGGCACCTGGCGCGGCGAGGGCGGCGGCGTTCTGCTGAATCAGTGCCCGCACCAGCTTGACCTTCTCCAGTGGGTGGTCGGCATGATGCCCACCAAGCTGCAGGCACACGTGCACTTCGGTAAGTGGCACGATATCGAGGTTGATGATGACGTGACCGCGTACTTCGAGTATCCGAACGGCGCGACCGGCGTGTTCATCACCACAACCGGTGACTACCCGGGCTCCAACCGCTTCGAGATCCAGGGTACGAAGGGCCAGCTGATCTGCGACAGCCACCACAGCAAGGGTCTGGAATACATTCCGTTGCTGGAGGAGGAGCGCGAGTATTGCCGTACCAGCAAGCAGGGCTTCGGCAACCCGAAGCCGGGCGAGAGAATTGCCGAGGTGGAGACCGATGGCCAGAACCGTCAGCATCCCGCGATCCTCTCCAACTTCACCAACTATCTGCTCGGCAAGGAGGAGCTGTTCGTGGACGGCAAGGAGGGTCTGAAGGGCGTTATGCTGATGGACGCGATGCTGTTCTCCGGCTTCACCGGCAAGATGATCGAGCTTCCCTTCGATGACGAGGAGTTCTACCGCGAGCACCAGAAGCGCGTTGCTACCGGCCGCGTAAAAGAGGGCGAGAGCGTGGTTCTGGATACTGCGGGCTCGTACGGCAGCAAATAAGCTGAAGGAGAAATCATGAAGGCAGCCATTATCGGCCTTGGCTGTATCAGCGTCCTGCACCGCCCGGCCATTGCCCTGGCGGGCGGGGAGCTGGTCGCCGTTTGTGATAACGACAAGGCCAAGCTGGATCGTTTTGCGGCAAAGGGCGGCAAGGCGACCATGTACACTGACTACCGTGACATGCTGGCACGCGAGCAGCTTGACGTGGTTCATATCTGCACCCCGCACTACCTGCATGCCGAGATGATCATTGACGCGCTTCGCGCGGGCTGCAACGTCCTGTGCGAAAAGCCCCTTTGCATCCGCGAGGAGGATATTGACCGTATTCTCGCAGCAGAGGCTGAGAGTGGCCGTCAGCTTGCCGTTTGCCATCAGAACCGCTACAACCAAAGTAGTGTCGAGGCTCTTCGGCTGATTTCCGAATCTCCCGCTGTGTCGGGCTTCGGCTATGTAGTCTGGAACCGCGATGCCGCCTATTATGCAAGCGGCGATTGGCGCGGCAAATGGGATACCGAGGGGGGCGGCGTGATGATCAATCAGGCTTTGCACACCCTGGATCTGATGCTTCTGTTGATGGGCGATCCCGACACCGTGCAGGCCACCTGCGAAAACCGTCGCCTTTCGGGCGTGATCGAGGTGGAGGATACCGCCTCCGCCCTCTTCCGCTATGCGGACGGCAGAATGTTTAACTTCTACGCTTCCAATGCAAACGCGGCCGATTTCCCCGTGGAAATGGTGCTGCGTACCGCCGATAAGAGGACCTTGACCCTGACCGGCGCGACCCTTGCTGTGGACGGCGAGGCCGCCTCCTTCTCCCACGGTAAAATTGAGGGGGGCAAGAGCGAATGGGGCAACGGTCATGAGGCACTCATCTCGGATTTCTATTCCTGTATTCGCGAAAACCGCCCCTTTCCGATCAACGGAAAAGAGGGCGCGCGTGTGGTACGTGCCATTCTTGGCATGTACCGCTCAAACAGCGAAGAAATTCCCCTGAAATAACAAAAAAGGAGAAAGACCCTATGAAGATGACCTTCCGCTGGTATGGTGAGAGCGACAGCATTCCGCTTTCCTATATCCGACAGATCCCGAACATGTCCGGCGTGGTCACTGCCGTCTACCGCGTCCCGGTAGGCGAGGTATGGCCCCGCGAGGATATCGCACGTCTTAAAGAGCTGTGCGACCAAAACGGTCTTGAGATGGAAGTGATCGAGAGTGTTCCCGTACACGAGGACATCAAGCTCGGCCGCCCCACCCGTGACCGTTACATCGCCAACTATGCCGAAAACCTGCGCCGCCTTGGCGAGGTGGGCGTAAAGTGCGTTTGCTACAACTTCATGCCCGTATTCGACTGGCTGCGTACCAACCTTAAGCTCGAAGCTCCCGATGGCTCCAACTCCCTATGCTACTGCCACGAGGAGTTAATGAAGCTCGACCCGAAGCACCTCTCCCTGCCTGGTTGGGATGAAAGCTATACCCAGGACGAGCTGCAGGGCCTGCTTGCCGCTTACGCAAACGTCAGCCACGAGCAGCTCTTTGATAACCTCGTTTATTTCTTGAAGGGCATTATGCCCGCCTGTCAGGAGGCAAAGATCGACATGGCCATTCACCCCGACGATCCGCCGTGGGATATGTTCGGCCTGCCCCGCATCATTTCCTCGGAGGCAGACTACGACCGTATGTTCGCCGCTGTGCCCGATCCGCATAACGGCATGACCTTCTGCACGGGCTCGCTGGGTGCAGGTAGATTTAACGACCTCACCGCCATGGCTGCCAAGTACGCCAAGGCAGGACGCATTTCCTTTGCCCACATCCGTCAGATTCGTTACGAGGGCGAGAAGGACTTCGCGGAAAGCGGTCACCTCACGTCCTCGGGCAGCCTGGATATCTACGGTATCGTGCAGGCACTGGTGAAGAACGGTTTCGTCGGCTACGTTCGTCCCGACCACGGCAGAAACATCTGGGGCGAGGACGGCAAGCCCGGCTACGGCCTCTATGACCGCGCCCTCGGTGCGGCTTATCTCAACGGCTTGTTTGAAGCCGCAGAAAAGGAGTTACATACATGAGCATGAATTTGCCTTTTTCCGTTGACCTTTCGGATAAGGTCGTGGTCGTGACGGGTGCGGGCGGCGTTCTGATGAGCGAATTTGCCTCCGCCCTCGCTGCCTGCGGCGCAAAGGTCGCCCTGCTTGACATCAATGCCGAGGCCGTTGCCAAGGTTGCCGAAAAGATCGGTGAAAACGCCCTGGCTGTTCCCACCAACTGCCTGGATAAGGCGGCTCTCGAAGCGTCTAAGAAGATCATCAACGAAAAGCTCGGCTCGGTCAACTTTCTCATTAACGGTGCCGGCGGTAATAACCCCCGCGCCACCTGCGATAACGAGACCATGACCCCCGAGACCGATGAGGAGATCAAGTCCTTCTTCAAGCTGGAAGAGAGCGGCATTCGTTTCGTCTTCGACCTCAACATCACCTCTGCGTTCCTCACCACGCAGGTATTTGCGCAGGATATGATCAAGACGGGCGGTAACATCATCAACATCTCGTCCATGAACGGCTTCCGTCCCCTGACCAAGATTCCCGCGTACAGCGCGGCCAAAGCCGGCATCTCCAACTTCACCGAATGGCTTGCCGTTCACTTTGCCCCCTGCGGCATCCGCGTCAACGCCATCGCTCCCGGCTTCTTCGTTACCCATCAGAACAAGGATCTGCTCTTCAAGGACGGCGAGCCTACGCCCCGTACCCACAAGATCCTCGGCCACACCCCCCAGAACCGCTTTGGTGAGGTGTCCGATCTGATCGGTACGCTCCTGTTCCTCGCATCCGATGCCGCATCCGGCTTTGTGACCGGTGTGGTGATTCCCGTTGACGGCGGCTTCAACGCTTACAGCGGGGTGTAAAAAAGGAGAGATAGCATGAAACTTGCAGCACAAATGTACACCCTTCGGGAGTTTTGCCAGACCGAAGAGGATATCGAAAAAACCCTGCGGAAGCTGAAGGAGATCGGCTATAACGCCATCCAGATCTCCGGCTTCGGCCCCTACCGTGTCGAGTGGCTTGCCGACCTGCTCAAAGAGCTGGATATGGAGGTCTGCGTTCCCCACCTGGACTACAAACGCATCGTAAACGACACCGACGCGCTGATTGCCGAGATGAAGCTGTTGGGCAGCAACGGCATCGGTGTTGGCTCGCTGATGTACGACAAGAAGGATTCCACCGTTGCCGCCAAGACCTTTGACGAGCTGGCTCCCGCCATCGACAAGATCCATGAGGCAGGCCTGGTGTTCGCCTTCCACAACCACTGGGGTGAGTTCCTAACCCTTCCCGACATCGGCATCAATACCTTTGACCAGTACGCCGCCCGCTTCCCCGCAGACCGCGCACAGGTTATTCTGGACTTCTACTGGGTCGTATACGCCTGCCAGGATCCGATCAAAACGATCGAGAAGTACAAGGACCGCCTGAATGCCCTCGTGCACTTTAAGGATATGACCATCAACGACAAGGGCGAGCGTATGTTCACCGAGGTCTTTGAGGGCTTCATCGATTACGAGGCCATCTTCAAGAAGCTGGATGAGTGCGGTGCCAAGTGGGTAGCGGTCGAAGAGGATAGAATCCCGAACGACGGCGATCCCTTCGAGGCTCTTGCCAAGTCCCTTAAAAACATCAAGGAACGCGGCCTGCCCTTCGAGAATATCTAAAACAAACAAAAAAGAACCTGCTATGCAGGTTCTTTTTTTGTTTGTCAGTGAGGCATATTGTCCGACACGCCGAAATCGGGGGATGTACCGCTCATCGAGCTGCCCTTAAAGACAAGATCCGCCTCGGGCGGGGTAGGCACGACGGTCGTGCCGTAGTTGCCCAGAGAAATGCGATAGTAACGAACGCCCTTTTCGGTGATGTCCATGGGCGTGCCGAAGTAGACGCACTTGCCGTCCTCAAAGCGAAGCACGGTCCTGCCCCAGCCCTGTGCGATCTGCTCGGCACTCATGATGGTTTCGATGCCTTCCGGCTCCATATAATATTCCTTTTTCACTTCGTCATAGGTGAAGTCCGAGAGGGCGAAGGGCATATTCGTGATGGGCGTGGCAAGCGAGTAGGGGTCGCCTGTATAGGAATACAACTCCCATTTACCGCTTTCGGGGTTGTAGTCGCCTCCCCAATAGGTGCCGTCACGCAAGAAGGCGCACTTGCTGCTAGTGATTTCACCGCCTGTGACCTGTTCCTCGTAAAAGACCGTCTTGCCGTTTTCGGTGGTCACATAGCTAACGGCGTACCCGTCGAAGGTCTCACCGTTTGAGAAAACGATCTCCACCCACTCCGAAAAATTGGCGGGCGTGACCTTCGCGGCTTCCCATTCCTCGGCGGTCACGGTCGTGCGTGCATCGGGATCGGGAGCCGGGGGCTGCTCGGTGTTTTCGTCCTTGTCGCCACCGTCGGGCGTTTCGCCACCGTCGGGCGTTTCACCGCCGTCGGGCGTTTCGCCACCGTCGGGCGTTTCACCGCCGTCGGGCGTTTCGCCACCACCGTCGGGCGTTTCACCGCCGTCAGGCGTTTCGCCACCGTCGGGCGTTTCACCGCCGTCAGGCGTTTCGCCGCCACCGGGGGTTTCCTCGCCGCCCGCAGGGGGAATGCCGCCCGGGCCGCTACTCGGCTCGTTGCAGGCCGAAAGCACCCCAAGGCATAGGCATAGGATCAAAAGGATCGCAAAAAGTCGTTTCATGTCATTCTCCTTAAAAAATCAACCGCGCAGGGATGCGCGGTTGGTGTTTTTGGTTGTGGTGATCAGATCAATCGTCGAAGATGTCGACCATTTCCTCAACGGAATCGTCCAGATCGAAGAGGTTGAGGACACAAGGAACAAGCACGCAGTTGCCGTTGATGTAGTCGGACTTCTCCTCCACTGCCATCAGATCCTCATAGTCCTTGTCGGTCAGTAGCTCATCAAGCTTTGCCTGTGCGTCCTTGTCTGCGTCGAATTCCAGAATGATCGCGTAGGTGAGCAGATCCTTTTTCAGGATATGTATGGTGCAGGAAACCTCGCCGTCCTCTTCGAGATCGGCAACGAAATCCATCACATCCTCACCATCCTCGTTCGTGGTGTCCACCACCTCGTAGCCTGCCTTCAGGAAGTTCTTTTCGATCTTGCCGTAGGAGGAGCAGGAAGCCAGCGTCAGCACAAGAGAGCAGAGAAGAACTGCCGTCAGCGCAAGCGTCAAAAACCGTTTCATGTCAGTACCTCACTTTGTAGAAATTCCCTTAAAGGGTACTGTTATTATATCGGAAGTTTCCCGTTTTGTCAACAGAAAAGGGGCAATTTCCAAAAATTATTTCTCCTGGTTTTCTTTGTTTTGTGTCGCGGATAGACGCAAAAGTGCCTCCTTCGCCTCGCTGACCGCACCGAGTGTGCCGCCGTTTTCGGCAATGTAAGCGTACATGGCGCGCGCCTCGGACACGCTCCCCTCGCGCTCATAGACCCGTGCAAGCCACAGACAGGCGGTGATCCTGTTCGCACGCGCCGTGGGACTGCCCGCACAGGCATTGACACGCTCCACATATCGATCGCGCAATCCGACAAGGTCGCCCGTGTAAAAGCGATGTGCGTCCCGCACCGTGTCGATCGCGGCGCGTAGGGGGGCGGTGTAAAACGGGGGTAGCTTCATTTCGGAAAGTTGACGGTCAAGCTCCGCGATCAGGGCAGGAAGGGTATCCCGCGCGCCTTCATAGTGTGCGGCGGCGCAGGCGTGCGCCGTGTAAAGCTGAAATTTGGCGGGCGGGGGAAGTCTGTCTGCTGCGGGCAGACACTTTCCCAGCCATTCATAGGCTTCCTTTGCACGTCCCGCCGCATCCAGCCCCACGCCGTAGTGAATGTCCAGCGTGATCCGATGCGAAAAAGACAAACGGCGGCGGCGCATAAAGGTCAGTGCGGTCAGATACGAAAGCGGGTCGCAGTCGCGCTCCAGCTTCAGCCGTGCATCGGTCAGAAGAACGCGATAGGCGGCGCGCACGGGTACGAGCAGCATCATCAGCAGCCATGCCGCCAGCAAAAGCGAAAACAGCTCACCGAGAATTTTGAAATAATACAGCCCAAACACCACAAACAGTGCAGGGAGGTAGGGAAGGAGCACCGCGAGAACGGGGTGCGCGTACAAAAACCGCATCAGACCGGGATGCTTCATATCTTTTCCTCCTTTTGCCGCTTTTCTTTTTCCTCCTCATGGGTTGCGATCAGCTGGGTATACAGAACGGCAACGAACAAAATCGCACAGCCGATCCCCTCCTGCAAGGAGGGCATGGTGCCGAAGAAGAGGATGCCGCCCAGCATGCCGAACACCGATTCCAGCGACATCACCGAGCAGGCAACGGCGGGATGGGCGCGCCTTTGCGCCACGATCTGCAGGGTATAAGCAATGCCGCTCGAGCCGATGCCAAGGAACAGCAGGGAGGGCAGAGCCGAAACCAGATCAGCCCCTGTGGTCGAAGCCCCTTCGAAAATGAGGGACAGGGGAAGCGAGACCACGGAAACGACCGAAAACTGCACAAGCGAGAGGCGGATGCCATCTCCCTTCGGGGAATAGCGGTCGATGGCCATGATCTGCAAGGCGAACATTACCGCGCAGGCCAGCACGAGAAGATCACCCGTCGAAAGGCCGATCGATTCCCCGCCCGAGAAATCAAAAGCAAGCACGAACGCTCCCGCGACTGCGCCCAGAACGCCGAGAAAGACGGGGAAGGAGGTGCGGCGTCCGAAAAACAGGCCGATACAGGGAACGAACACCACGTATAGCGAGGTGATGAAGGCGGTCTTGCCCGCCGACTGGTTAAAGGCCAGGCCGAACTGTTGGAGCATCGTGGCCATCGCCAGCGTGATGCCGCAGAAAATGCCGCCCACCAGCTCCGTGCGGGTCAGGTCGATACGGAATCTGCCGTTTCGCACGGAGAACAGATGTCGTCCGTTTCCGCGCACACGGTCAAAGCCCATGACGGCGAGCGAGATGGCCACCACCGCGATCACCGAGCGCACGCAGGTGATGGTAAAGCTGCCAAGGTAGGCAGTCGCCTGCTGCTGTGCGGAAAACGCAAAGCCCCAGATCATAGCGGCCAGCAGCAAAAGAATCGTTGCCACGGCGGGGGATAATGTGATTTTCTTCACGGTCGTTCTCCTTTCGCAAAAATGCCGCATACTCTTGCATCGCGGCCGAAAAAGTGCTATAATAGGGAAAAGAAAAATTCCGCACACAAGCCGTGTACGGAATTTATCGGAGTGCCCTGCACCGACGATCGCCGCCAAAGGTTTCCCCCCGTTGAGCGGTACGAGATCGGAACAGGCACTGCCTGTTGGTGGAGACAACTGGACTCGAACCAGTGACCCCTTGCATGTCAAGCAAGTACTCTAACCAACTGAGCTATGCCTCCATACCTGTGTATTATAGCACATGTTTTCGTGTTTGACAAGGGGTTTTTCAAAATTTTTCAAAAAAGAGGTGGTTTGCTTGCTGTTCGATGAAAAAATGGGCAAAATTCGGCTTTCGATCGGGGAGCTGGTGGCCCTTTCCCTACATCGCTATGCCAGCGAGGTGGCAAATGACCGCGACAACGATATCCTCACCCCCATGCCGCCCGTTCCTCGCGCGGGGGAGCACAGCATTCCCGTCATACACGAATTTTTCGCTCACGGCCACGACTTCGTTTTGACGGGCGAGGCACAGGGGGACGAGCCATCCGCCATCCCGGGACTTCCACCCTGTGTCATTGTGCGCCGCGCCATCCCCTCGGATCCCGAATACCCCTCGCGCGAGATCCTTCGCCGCGTACGCGGCGAGGCCTTCGGGCTTGCCTACCTGTTTATCAAGGAGCACGATCTTCCCGCCGTGCGGATGCGCGTGATTCTCTCTTGCCCCGCGCAGGGCAAGGAAAATTCCCTCGAGGAGACCGTCACGCGCGCGGCGGCTGAAAAATTCTTCTCCCGCCTTACTGCCTGCCTTGCAGGCGTGGCGGCCGTGGAGCTTGACCGCGTGCGTCGCCGCATGCCCACTTTGCGCTCCCTTGCTTTCCCCTATAAGGTGAGAAGGGAAGCGCAAAACGATCTCGTGCAGGCCGCCTGGCACACCATCCGCAGGAAACGCCGTCTGTTCGTCTGCGCCCCCACGGGCACGGGCAAAACGGCAGGCGTTCTGTACCCCGCCCTGCGCGCGTTGGGAGAGGGTGACTGCGAGCGCGTGTTCTATCTCACCCCCAAAACCACCACCGCCCGCGCAGCGGCCGAGGCGCTGGAGCGCTTTGCCGCGACAGGGGCAGAGCTCCGCGCCGTGATCCTCTCGGCCAAGGAACGCATCTGTACCGAGGGCATGGCCTGTCGAGAGCCGCTTTCCCCCTGCCGAGTGTACGCCGCAGGCGGTGAGCGGGAGGAGGCCGCCGCGCGCGCCCTGTTCGAATCGGCCGTCACGGTCGTGACCGAGCGGGAGATCAAAGCGACCGC
Source organism: Clostridia bacterium (assembly GCA_017464805.1). Classification (GTDB taxonomy): domain Bacteria; phylum Bacillota; class Clostridia; order Oscillospirales; family CAG-272; genus UBA1740. The sequence continues at coordinate 19,882 of JAFTYE010000003.1, forward strand.
TGCCGAATTCGGCGTCTGCCCATATGAGCTTTCCCTGCGATACAGCATGCTCTGCGATGTCATCATCTGCGACTATAACTACCTGTTCGATACTCGCGTATATTTGCGGCGGTACTTTGACCGCCACGGCCGCTACGTGTTCCTTGTGGACGAGGCGCACGAGCTGCCCGAGCGCGCAAGGGACATGTATTCTGCCTCGCTGTCCCTTTCTTCGCTTGACGGACTGCTTTTGCACGCGCGCACCGAGTCCGCCGCCGATAAGATCACCGCGGCCATCAAGGAGCTGCGTGCCCTGTTCATGTCAACCATGAAGAACGCCCTGTCGGGCGAGCGCAGCTATACCGATCCGGACGGTACGACCCATTCCTTCGCCTCGGGCAAGGAAGCCCCCTACGAGCTGATGTTCGCCGCCTCCCGCGCCGCGGAGCTGGGGATCGTCGCACAGGGCGACCGTACCCTGCCGCTTGCGTTCCGACGCACGCTGGCAAGCCTTTGTTACCCCCTGCGGGATTTTGCCGCCCGCGCCAATTTGTACGACGGTGGCTTTGAGACCTTCTACATACGAGAGGGCGAGGAATTTACCGTGTCCGTGCGCTGTCTCGACCCTGCCGCTGTGCTGGACAGCCGCCTCTCGCTCGGGGACAGTGCGGTGCTCTTTTCCGCGACCCTGACACCCCCCGATTATTACCGCGCGGTGCTGGGCGGAAACCCGCACGACGAGGTGTTGCTGCTCGATTCCCCCTTTGAGGCGGAAAACCTCTGTGTCGCGGTCCTGGATACCGTCAGCACGCGCTTTGCCTCGCGCACCGAAAGCGCACCCGCCATCGCGGAGGCCATCTATGCCATGGTGTCCGCGAAAACGGGCAACTATTTCGTCTTTTGTCCGTCCTTTGCCTACATGGACGAGGTCTGCCGCGTCTTTCACGCAAAATATCCCGCCGTTCGTCTGCGGGCGCAGATCAAGGGCGGCGGAACCGCCGCGCGCGAGGAATTTCTTTCCTCGTTTGTCGAAAATCCGACCGAAACGCTGGTCGGCTTTTGCGTCACGGGCGGTGTGTTTGCCGAGGGCATTGACCTTGTCGGCACGCGCCTGATCGGCGCGGCAGTGGTCGGCGTGGCCATGCCGAACCCAACCCCCGAGCGCGAGGCCATGAGCGCCTATTATGCCGACCGCTACGAGGCGGGCCGTGAATTTGCCTATCTCTATCCCGGCATGAACCGCGTCCTGCAGGCCGCAGGGCGGGTCATCCGTACCGAGGGGGACAGGGGCACCTTGCTCCTTATCGACGACCGCTTCGGCGATCCCTTCTACCGTTCCCGCATCCCCGCCCATTGGCGGCATCTGAAATTTGTGGGGGACGCGCATGCCGTGTCCGCCCTGTTCCGCCGCTTCTGGCAAGAAAAGCAACCTTAGATGATAAAGGAGAAAACCATGGAATTTGAAAAGCTGATCGCTGAGCGGTATTCGGTGCGGAAGTTCAAGCCCGAGCATCTTCCGCAGGACGTGATCGACAAAATGCTCGCCGCCGCAAGCCTTGCCCCCACGGGCTGTAACAATCAGCCGCAGCGAATCCTCGTGCTGAACACCGATGAAGCAATCGAGAAATTGCGCCCCTGCACCAAATGTCATTTTCACGCCCCCACGGCCCTGCTTGTGTGCCATAACACGGCGGAAAGCTGGCGGCGCGTGTACGACGGCGCGCTCTCCTCGCCCGTGGATGGAGCGATCGTTGCCACCCACGTGATGCTTGCCGCGCACAACGCGGGGGTCGGCTGTTGCTGGGTTATGCACTTTAACCCCGCCGCCCTGCGCGAGGCGTTTTCGATCCCCGAGGGGATTGAGCCGCTGGCTCTTTTGGTGATGGGATACCCCGCCGAGGATGCCAAGCCCCTGGAGCTGCACTACGCGACTCGCCCGACCGAGGAGCTGGTCGTTTACGATCATTTTTGAAAGAAAGGAACCCATTATGTCAAACATCTGGCACGACATTTCGCCGAAACGAATCACCCCCGAGGACTTCATGTGCGTGGTGGAGATCACCAAGGGAAGCAAAAAGAAGTATGAGCTGGACAAGGAAACCGGCTTCATCATGCTGGACAGGATCCTCTACACCTCGACGCACTACCCCGCCAACTACGGCTTTATTCCGCGCACCTTCGGTGACGACGGCGACCCGCTCGACGTTCTCTTGATATGCGCGGAATCCATTGAACCCATGACGCTGGTGCGCGCCTACCCCATCGGGGTCATTTCCATGGTGGACAACGGAAGGCAGGACGAAAAGATCATCGCCATCCCCTTCGGCGACCCCAACTATAACCACTACACGAACATCGATCAGCTGCCCGTGCATCTGTTTGAGGAAATGCGCCACTTCTTCGCCGTCTACAAGAATCTCGAGAACAAGACCACCGCCGTCAACGAGGTCAGCCCGCGCGAGGACGCCGTGCGGATCATCGAAAACGGCATCAACAGCTATATTGATACCTTCTGTAAATAAAAACATCAAGCCCCGAACAGCGTTCGGGGCTTGATGTTTGTTGCGATCACAACGGATCGCATGGCAACTCCTTTGCCAGTGCGGCGTTTTTGTACCGCTTATCGGCCGTGATCTCGCGTACCACGGACAGGCACGGGGGCAGAGAAAAGGCCTCGTCCTCGGATGCCAGCTCTACCTCGACCGTTGCGCGGTCGTGCCAGAACTCGTAGACATCCACCTCGGCCGTGTGGCCGTCCTCGCAGGGGATGGCGTAGCGCGTTTTTTCGATCGTCATGCGCGCCGTGTCGCGCTCGCCGAGCAAAGAGGCGTATTCAAGCAGGTCGATCTCCCGCTCACGCTCCTCTGCCGTGGCGGGACTGATCCGCACCTTCTCGGTATAGAAATAGCGCAGGTCATTCCCCTCGCGCAAGCGGCGCACGCGGCGGGACAGTCCGCGCGGCGCGACGAGGTAGGTCTGTTCGATATGAAAGACATGCGCGCCGGCGGCGATAAGGTCTTCCGTGCGCGGCATGTGGATGAGAAACTTGCGCTCGATCTCGAGTGGTGGGGCATGCTTTTCTGCCATAGGGTCACTTCCTTTCGCCCTTATTGTACCATAAATGTGAGCAAATAAAAAGGGGATTGTGAATTTTTTTCGCATCCCGAAAATTCTCTTGCAAGCAGGACGGCGGCATGATACAATAAAAGAAAAAAGGGGGAAAGCGGTATGAAAGAAAAAACCAAACAGCTCTTACAAAAGACCCTTACCTTTTTGCGTCATCTTTGCTCCTTTTTCCTCAACCCGCGTTTCCTTCTCTGCTTCGGCATCGGCTGGATGATCACCAACGGCTGGAGCTACCTGTTTCTGTTCTTCGGCCTGCGCTTCGGCATCACCTGGATGACGGCCGTCGGATCGGCGTACATGGCGTTCCTCTGGTTTCCCTTCACCCCCGAAAAGATCCTGACCCTTATCATCGCCCTGTTTCTTTTGCGCCTCTTCTTCCCGAACGACAAGGCCACCTTGCAGGTGTTGCGCGATATGCTCACAAGCGAAAATCGCAAAGCCAAAAAGAAAAAAAACAAGGCCGAGCAAACCGAATAAAAAGCCGCTTGCAAGCAAGCGGCTTTTCTTTTATCCCACCACCGAAAACCGTACGCGGCGGCGGGAGATGTCCGCCTCTTCCACGCGCACGCGCAGAGGCGTGCCGACGGTGTACACCGCCTCACCCGCGCGGAGTGTGTAGGTCCCCTCGTTAAAGTACACGTCATCCTCAAAGTCCTCGACGGGGATCATGCCCTCGCAGGTGTTGGGTAGCTCCGCAAACAGGCCAAAGGCCGCACAGCCCGACACGACCGCGTCGAATTCCTCACCCTCGTGGGCCTTCATATACGCGGTTTTGTAAAGGGCCTCGATCTCGCGCTCGGCTTCCAGTGCGCGCAGCTCGCAGTCGCTTGCCGCCTCGGCGGCGCGGACAGCGTAGCCCTTGTACCTCTTCGTCTCTTCACCGTCCAGCAGAACAGCCTTGAGCATGCGGTGGGTCGCCAGATCCGACAGACGGCGGATCGGCGAGGTGAAATGACAGTAATTTGCAATGCCAAGCCCGAAATGCCCCAGGCATTTTTCGCTGTATTTGGCCTTGGCCATCGCACGGAGCAGCGAGTAGGACACCGCGCGTGAGATGCCCTTTTCCTTTGCCTCGGTAAGCAGACCGGCAAAGTCGCGCCCGTCGATGTCCTCCTGCGCCTTGGCAGGTGTTTTCAGACCCAGGTTGTGTGCGTAAAGCAGAAATTCCTGTAGCTTGCCCGCCTCGGGCTTCTCATGCACGCGGTACACGCAGGGGATGCCGCGATCGCGGCAAAGGGTGGCTACGCCTTCGTTCGCCGTCAGCATAAACTGCTCGATCATGCGTTCAGCCTCGCCGCGCTCGCGGCAGAAGATGTCCTGCACGTCCCCCGCTTCGTCGAGAATCAGGATCGGCTCGGGTCGGTCAAAATCCATCGCGCCCCGCGCCTCGGCGCGTGCGGCCAGGATGCCGTACAGCTCGCGCATGCGGCCAAGGGCGGGCGCGACCGCGCGGTATTTGCCCGCATATTCACTCTCCTTGCCCCGTTCGAATAGATCGTTGACCTCCTCGTATACCCCGCGCACGCGGGAACGGATCAGGGTGCGGCGAACCTCGGTCTTTTGGATCTCGCCCTCGGCGGACAGCGTGAGAAAAGCGGAGAGGGCGTATTTGTCCTCGCCTGCGTTCAGCGAGCAGGCACCGTTGGACAGGGCCTTCGGCAACATGGGCACCACGCGGTCGGCAAAATACAGGCTTGTGCCGCGGCGAATGGCCTCTTTGTCGGTCTCGCTGCCCGCCGTCACGTATTCGCTGACATCCGCGATGTGCACGCCAAGCAGCCAGCCGCCCTTCGGCAGGCGGCGCAGGGAAACGGCATCGTCCAGATCCTTCGCGCCCGCGCCGTCGATGGTCAGAATGGCCTCGTTTTCAAGGCGCACGCGCCCGTTTCCCTCGGAAAGCGGCAGGGCGGCGCGCTCCACGGCCTCGCGCTCCACGGCCTCAGGAAATTCCACCCGCACGTCCAGGGCGGACAGGATCGCCTCGTAGTTGGCGCCGCGGTCGACGGCAGGCCCGAATACCCGCGAAATGCGGCCGTGAAGTCCCCGCGCACGGTCATCTGAGAGCAGGACCTCGACCTTGTCACCGTCCGCGCCCTCCCCCGAATCCGAAAGCCACACGTCCTGTCCGATTCGTGGGTTGTCCGCGCGCACGTAGGCGTAGGTTCTTCGGTTGCGGCCAAAGCCGCTGACCCCCGTGTACAGCGTGCCGATCAGATAGCGGCTTGCAAAAGAAAGGATACGTGTGACCTCGCCCTCGGTCTTTTCCTCCTCCTTGCCATCACGGCGGGAGGTAAAGCTGTGGTATCGCACGCGCACGGTGTCCCCGTCGGTCGCACCGTGAACGGCAACGGCAGGGATAAAGATATCCTCGCCGCCCCCGTCGGGGGTTACGAAGCCAAAGCCGCGCGCGGTGCCGTGGAAGATGCCCTCGGCGGACTTTTCATTCTTATTCGATGCCTTGTCGCGCAGTAGAGAAGAGCGCGGCCTGCCCGTGTGCCGCGCGGCCGCGGAACGCTCGAATTTGCGTCGGGCTCCCTCGGTGCGGCAGTCCTGTACCCCATCGGGCAGGGCGGCCATCATGTCGGCACGCTTGCGCGCGGCGCGCTTCGCGGCGATCATCTTTTGGCTTGCCTTGCGCATTGTTTGCTTTTTTTGTTGCTTTTTGCTTTGCTTCTTCATATAACTCCTTATAAAAGAAAAGCGCGGGAATCATCCCGCGCTTTTCATCAGTCTTCCTCGACGATCTCGGTAACGGTGGTACTGTTATAAGGCGAAATGCCCCAATAATCAGCCGAGTTGACGATGGACTGCTTCACATCCGGCATAAGGATGTAAACGACCAACACGACCAGCACGAACACGACGCCGATCACCGTCGTCCAACGGGAGATCAGACGATCGAATCGCTTGCCCTTCTCCTTGCCGAAAAAGGTCTCTGCACCGCCGGCGATCGCGCCGGAAAGACCGTGGGATTTGCCGTGCTGCATCAGCACAGCGGCAACCAGGAACACGCCTGCTACAAGAAGCAGGATCTCAAAAATCAAAATTACGGTATCCATGAGGGGAAAATTCCTTCCTTATTGTTGTATGTTTGTCGGCATTTTATCCATACCGATCATTCGCACACGGGTATTATACCACATTAAAGCACGGAATGCAAGAGGATTTTTATATTTTTTCGAAAACCTTACATTTTTCCGCTTTTCATCTGGGCGGCCAGCAGGGCGTCGCATGCCTTTTCGCTGAAAATACGGGACATGGCCAGCTTCGCACCGATGGCACGCATCGCAGCCTCGGAGGGCAGAGGCAGATCAGCAAACTCGCTTGCGTTGATCTGCTTGGAGCGCGAAACGATCTGGTAATACTTGCCGTAAAGCGAGGAGTTGAGCACGGCAAACAAACCGTAGACCATGTTGAAGTCCATTTCCCGGTCGTCCTCGTAGTCGATGTAGTTGAGCTTATTGTGCGTGCTGATCAGACGGTCGCGCGGAGCCTGCGAGGCAAGGTAAACACCGCAGAACAGGGCCTTTTTGTCGCTCTTGGCGGGAACGCGCTTGATCATCAGCATGTTGCGGTTTTTCTGCAAAATCGAGGGAACGGCAGGCAGAATGTACTGCTTCTTCACGGCAGGGTTGGGGAACACCACCTGGCCGAGGCGAATGCCCGAGGGGTGGATCATCGGAACCGCACCGTCGCCCGGCTTCTCGCGGAGCAGGTCGGGATAGCGAGATTCCAGCGTCAGACCCGTTTTCATACGCAGGCCGAGAGAGGACAGCGTGCAGGGGAACTTGGCAACGGTGGCCAGAACCGCGGCCTCTTCGTCACTTTTGAGCAGGAGCAGGGAATGCTCCTCGCCGCGCACCACGTCGCCGTAGGGCAGCTTCATATCCGACACCACGGCCGTGTCCTCACCGTAGGAGGTAGTTACGTGCACGGTGGCGGGCTTTTTGTCGGTGTTCTTAAAGGAAACGATCATGTTCTTGCGCGCCTCGTCCAAGAGACGGTCACTCTGCGTACGATTGAGGAAGACGTGCGCGCCCGTCAGGACCGTGCGGTCGAACATGTAGCGGCGGATCTTTTCCACGTACGCGCCCGTCGCATACACGACGGGGAGCAGGAGCACGGCTTCGCCGTTCGGAACAAGCGAAGCGGAAACGGCGGCTGCAAACATGTAAGCGAGATCGGTCTCGCCGCTGCACAGGCGGCGGCAAACGGCGTACTCGGGGCTATCGGTCTTCATCAGCTCACGAGGCGGGTTGGAGATGGCCAGGTCATAGTAGACCTTGTCCAGCATCGAAACGCGCGGATCGTCGGGCGTCATCTTGCCCTGTGCGAGGATGTAGTTTTCCTCCTTCACCGTATAGCGCAGACGAACCTTGTAGTCGTGCAGCATCTTCTTGCGGATGCGCTCGAGGTTGTCCTTCAGCATCGGCAGGAATTCTTCGTTCGTCTCGTAGCAGTCAACGAAGATCTCCTTGGCCTTGCCGGCCTTGGCAAGCCTCTCGACCACGGCGGCAGCCAGAATACCCGTGCCCGAACCTGCATCCAGCACCGAAACGCTCTCCTTTTTCGGCAAGGTCAGCATGTCGGCCATGAGGGCGGCCTGTTCTTTTTTGGTAAAATAGCGTCCGATGCGGATGTTTTCCTCCTCCACCTTGCGGCGAATGAGCTTCTTGGTATTGCGAACGGCAAGACTGAGCATAACGCACCTCCGATAAATTGGAAAAATCCGTTGTTTTTACTAAATTATAACATAAAATTAGGGCAGAATCAATAGCAAGGAAGGATATTTTTCGTTTTATCTTGCAAAATTTCGTCGAAAATGGTATACTTATTTCAAGAAAATTTCAAGAAAAGCAAATCGGAGGCGCGCCATGGTAGAAAACCGAGAAAAAAGACCGATTCGTATCCTGCATACAGGGGATATCCACCTGGATAGCCCCTTCTCCCGCTTGCGCCCCGAAAAGAGCGAGGCGCGCCGCCGCGAGATGCGCGCGACCTTTTCTCGCATGATGGCACTGATCCGTGAGCGCGAGGTGGATATTGTCCTGATCGCGGGGGATCTTTTTGACTCCGAATTCGTCACCTCGGTCACCGCCGCCCTGCTTGCAAAGGAAATGGAAGCCTGCGGCAGCTGCCGCTTCTTCATCTCCCCCGGTAACCACGACCCCTACGTAGGCGGCGGTCTGTATGCCCTTGGTCGGCTGCCGAAAAATGTCACCGTTTTCTCCTCCGAGGAGCTGACGGCTGTCCCCGTTCCCGCCTGTAACACCAACGTCTACGGCTGGGCGTTCACCTCCGCCCGCTACGAGGGCATGCCTCTGTCGGGAAAGCGGGCGAAAAAGGACGGTTCGCTTACGCTTGTTTGTGGCCATGCGGATATCGGCGTGCCGCTTACCAAATACGCGGATGTACCGATCTCGGACATCGCCGCCTTCGGTGCGCATTATGCCGCCTTTGCCCACCGCCATATCCCCACCCCCGTCACGGATGCGGGCAACGGCGCACTGTACGCCTACTGCGGCTGTATGGAAGGGCGCAGCTTTGACGAGCCGGGCATCGGCGGTGCGTACCTCGTAACCGCCATCCCCGACGGCGAGGACTGGAGAATCGAGACGGAGCGCGCGCCCTTGGCACAAAGCCGCTACGAGGTGCTCTCGCTTGACCTCACGGGCGTAGACACGGCGGCCGAGATCGCCCGCCGCATCCGCGCGGCGGTCGAGGAAAACGGCTATGGCGAGGACACCTTCCTGCGCGTGATATTCACGGGTGCCACACCCCCCGATTTCGCCGTTCCCGCGGCGGCGGACGGAAGTGCCCTCGGGCTTTACGAGCTGGAGCTTGTCGATCATACCACCCCCACCTTTGACGCAGCATTCCTCGAAAAGGACATGACCGTGCGCGGTGAGCTGTACCGCTCCCTGCTCCCCCGCCTGACGGAGGGAAGCCCCGAGGAGCGAGCCGCTGCGGCGCGCGCTTTGCGCATGGGCCTTGCCGCCCTCGCCGGCAACGATGTCACCACGCTTTGAACGATAAAGTATACCCCGTGTGTCGCGTGCGCGACACACGGGGGCTTTGCTTTTACAAATGGTGTTCTTTTATAAAACATTCTGCCGACAGGCGAACGCCGAGAGAAAAGGCATATTCGAAAGGCTCCTCGTCCGATAGATTGCCTAATTCCAATACATTGTCGTCATATCGTTCAAGCAGCTTTCGATCCTCTTCGGATAATACCACTTCGATCCTTTTTCGATCTCGTTCAATTCATATAAATTTTGCATTTCCTTGCTGTTGGGATAAACATGCTCGTGCGGACAGATGTTTCCATACCAGAATTCCTTTAAGATGTTGTTCATTGATTTTTCCTTTCTGTAACACCAAATGATGTTTTTTAAATAATCATACCATCATTTGATGTTTTTTTGTCAAGCGCATCATTTGATGTTTTGATAAAATAAGGAAAACGGAGGGGAGGATGTATGTATCAGCGTGTAAAAGATTTGCGTGAGGATTCGGACAAAACGCAGAAGGAAGTTGCAAACGATCTTGGCTTATGGTTGAACACCTATCGCAATTACGAAACCGGAAAGAGAGAAATTCCGTTGGATATAGCCATAGCCATCGCCAAATACTATCATGTTTCTGTCGATTATCTTGCTGGTTTAACCGATGATCCGCACAAATTGAAATAACAAGAACCCCCGTGTGTCGTGTACGCGACACACGGGGGTTCTAAATTAATTATCCCTCCGGGAGGGGGCTTAGGAACGAAAAAATCCTTCTTTTCCCGCTTTACATTAAAAATAAAGTGTGATACAATATATCTGTCAAAAATTTTCGGAAGGGAGGCGGTTCTATGCAAGCAAAGGAAAACAAATTCAACCTTAAAAGCGACTACACCCCCACGGGCGACCAGCCCGAGGCGATCGCCGCCCTGACCGAAGGGTTTCTCGCGGGTGTTCGCGGTCAGACGCTTCTCGGCGTAACCGGCTCCGGCAAGACCTTTACCATGGCCAATGTTATCGCAAACCTGAATCGCCCCGTCCTGATCCTCGAACCCAACAAGACCCTTGCCGCACAGGTATGCTCCGAGATGCGCGTCTTTTTCCCCGATGCAGCGGTGGAATACTTCGTTTCCTACTACGATTACTACCAGCCCGAGGCGTATATCCCCGGCAAGGATATGTATATCGAAAAGGATGCCCTGATCAATGATGAGATCGACAAGCTCCGCCACTCCGCAACCTCCTCGCTCTTTGAACGGCGGGACGTGATCATCGTCGCGTCGGTGTCCTGCATCTACACGCTCGGCGACCCCGCCGAGTACCAGTCGCTCATCATCGATCTGCGTGCGGGCATGCCCATGTCGCGCGAGCGGCTGATCGAACGCCTCATTGCCAACCAATACGAGCGCAATGATATGAATTTCACGCGCGACAAATTCCGCGTGCGCGGCGACACGGTCGAGATCCTACCCGCCTCGTCGGGCGAGCGTGCCATTCGTGTCGAATTTTTCGGGGACGAGATCGACCGCGTCAGCGAGATCCGCGCCTTGACGGGCGAGGTCATCCGTGAGCTGGAGTACGCCCCCATCTTCCCCGCGACCCACTACGCCGTGTCGGACGAAAAGCGCGAGGCGGCCCTCTGCGAGATCGAGCGCGAGATGCACGAGCGCGTGGAATTTTTTCGTTCGCAGAACAAGCTGCTCGAGGCCCAGCGCATCGAGGAGCGTACCAAATACGACCTTGAAATGCTGCGCGAGGTGGGCTTTTGCTCGGGGGTGGAGAACTACTCCCGCGTCCTGTCCGGCCGTGCCCCGGGATCTACCCCCTATACGTTGCTTGACTATTTTCCCTCGGACTACATCATGTTCATCGACGAATCGCACGTGTCCGTGCCACAGGTTCGTGGCATGAGCGGCGGCGACACCGCCCGCAAAAAAAATCTGGTGGACTACGGCTTCCGTCTGCCGTCCGCCTACGATAACCGCCCCCTGCACTTCGACGAGTTCGAGGAGCGCATCGGGCAGGTCTGCTTCGTGTCGGCCACCCCCGCTGCCTACGAGCGGGAGAATTCGGACGGCGTGGTGGAGCAGATCATTCGCCCCACGGGTCTGCTTGACCCCGAGATCACCGTCCGCCCCATCGAGGGACAGGTGGACGACCTGGTCGGCGAGATCCGCGAAACGGTGAAAAAGGGCGGTCGTGTGCTGGTCACCACCCTGACCACCAAAATGGCAGAGGACCTGACCGACTACCTCGGCGAGCAGGACCTCGCCGTTAAGTATATCCACCACAAGGTGGAAACCATGGAGCGACAGGAGATCATCCGTGACCTGCGCCTCGGTCTTTACGACGTGCTGGTCGGTATCAATTTGCTCCGCGAGGGGCTTGACATTCCCGAGGTCGCGCTGGTCGCCATCCTCGACGCGGATAAGGATGGGCTTCTGCGCTCGGAAACTGCGCTGATTCAGACGGTCGGGCGCGCCGCGCGAAATGCGGACGGCCGCGTGATCATGTACGCCGACCATGTGACAAAATCCATGAAGGTCGCCATCGACGAGACCGCCCGTCGCCGCCGCATTCAGGCGGCCTACAATGAGGCGCACGGCATCACGCCACAAACCATCCGTAAAAACGTGCAGGCTCTCATCGAGATCGGCAAAAAAGAGGACGCAGCCAAGAAGCAGACCCGTCTGCCGCGTGCGGGTGACCGCCTGGGAGCCTCCGAGAGGGAAGAGCTGATTGCCGCCCTGCGGCGTGAGATGCAGGACGCCGCACGTCAGCTGGAATTTGAGCGAGCCGCCTTCCTTCGTGACAAGATCAAAGAATTGCAGGTAACGAAATAATGGCAAGCAAGATCGTGATCCGCGGTGCGCGGGTCCACAACCTCAAAAATATAGACCTTGACATCCCGCGCGACAAGCTCGTGGTGCTCACGGGCCTTTCTGGTTCGGGAAAATCCTCTCTCGCTTTTGATACCCTGTACGCCGAGGGGCACCGCCGCTTTGTGGAGTCGCTTTCTTCCTACGCCCGCATGTTCCTCGGGCAGATGGACAAGCCGGACGTGGACTCGGTCGAGGGGCTTTCTCCCGCCATCTCCATCGACCAGAAGACCACGTCGAAGAACCCCCGCTCCACCGTTGGTACGGTCACCGAAATTTATGATTATCTGCGTCTGCTTTACGCCCGTCTCGGCGTGCCGCACTGTCCCGTCTGCGGTAAGGAGATCCGCGGCCAGTCGATCGACGTGATCCTCGATAAGATCATGGCACTGCCGGAGGGCACGCGTTTTATGGTGCTCTCGCCCGTGGTGCGCGGCGAAAAGGGCATGCACGAAAAGGTTCTCTCCGACGCGAAAAGGAGCGGTTATGTCCGTGTGCGCGTGGACGGCAGCCTGTACGACCTCTCCGAGGAGATCAAGCTGGACAAAAATCAAAAGCATACCATCGACGTGGTGCTCGACCGCCTGGTCATGCGCCCCGATATTCGTTCCCGCCTCTCGGACTCTGCCGAGGCCGCGCTTCGTCTCTCGGACGGCCGTCTGACGGTGGTGATTTTGCCACGCGACGGCGGCGAGGAGACCGAGCTGACGTTCTCCCAGAAATACGCCTGCGAGGAGCATGCCGTCAGCTTCGGCGAGCTGGAGCCGCGCATGTTCTCCTTCAACAGCCCCACGGGTGCCTGCTCCGCCTGCGCGGGGCTTGGCGACCTTCGTGTGGTGTCCCCCGAAAAGATCATTCCCGACCTCTCCCTCTCCTTGCGGCAGGGGGCGATCACCTGTAACGGCTTCAAGACCATTGATGAGCAGTCCTGGAACGGCCCCTTGATCCTGGCCGCCCTTTCGGAGATCGGCTGCGATATCGACACGCCTCTGTGCGACTATTCCGAGATGGCCATGCACGCCCTGCTTTATGGCACGGGGCAAACGACCTACGACGTCGTTCGCTACTTCGGTAAGGAATCGCACCGTCAGGTCACCACCTACGACGGCATCATTCCGATCATCGAGCGTCGCATTCGTCAGAATCCCGGCATGGCCGATTATTACGAGGAATTTATCGAGGACGCGCCCTGTCCGAAGTGTAAGGGCCGCCGCCTCTCGGACGAGGTGCTTTCTGTTACCGTCGGCGGGCTGAATATCGACGAGATCTGCCGCCTCTCGGCAGAAAAGATGCTTGCCTTCGTGAACACCCTTACCTTCTCGCCCGAGGAAAGCAAGATCGCCGCCGAGATCTTAAAGGAGATCCGCGCGCGCCTGTCCTTCCTCTGTAACGTGGGACTTGGCTACCTCACGCTTGCCCGCAAGGCAGGTACGCTCTCGGGCGGTGAGGCACAGCGCATCCGCCTGGCCACCCAGATCGGCTCCTCGCTTGTCGGGGTCATGTATATTCTGGACGAGCCGTCTATCGGCCTGCATCAGCGGGATAACGACAAGCTGATCGCCACCCTCAAAAGCCTGCGCGATCTCGGTAACACGGTGCTGGTCGTGGAGCATGATGAGGACACCATGCGCGAGGCAGACTTCCTCGTGGATGTCGGCCCCGGCGCGGGTGTTCACGGCGGTGAGATCGTGGCGGCGGGTACGCCCGCCGAGGTGGCAAAATGTAATCAATCGATCACAGGTGACTACCTGTCCGGCCGCAAGTGCATCCCCCTGCCCATCACCCGCCGCGCGGGGAACGGCAAGACCCTGTCGGTCGTGGGTGCGAAGCAGAACAACCTCAAAAACATTCACGTGGACTTCCCGCTCGGCAAGTTCATCTGTGTCACGGGTGTGTCGGGATCGGGGAAATCCTCACTGGTGACGGGCATTCTGTACCCCGCGCTGGCCAGAAAGCTCAACCGTTCCAACCAGCGTCCCGGCGCACACGAGCGCGTAACGGGGACAGAGGAGCTGGATAAGGTCATCGCCATCGACCAAAGCCCCATCGGGCGCACCCCCCGCTCCAACCCCGCGACCTATACGGGGCTGTTTTCCGAGATCCGTAACCTCTTCGCCCGCACCAAGGACGCCAAGGCGCGCGGCTACGGAGCGGGACGCTTTTCCTTCAACGTGCGCGGCGGCCGTTGTGAGGCCTGCGAGGGCGACGGTGTGAAGTGCATCGAAATGCACTTTTTGCCCGACGTCTACGTCAAATGCGATGTCTGCCACGGTATGCGTTACAACCGCGATACGCTGGAGGTGCGCTATAAGGGGAAAAATATCTACGAGGTGCTGGAAATGACCGCAGAGGAGGGGCTATTGTTCTTCGACGGTATTCCCGCCATCACAAGAAAGCTGAAAACCATGTGTGACGTGGGGCTTGGGTATGTTAAGATCGGACAGTCCTCCACCACCCTGTCGGGGGGTGAGGCACAGCGTGTCAAGCTGGCCACCGAGCTGTCCAAACGCTCCACGGGCAAGACCGTCTATGTCCTTGACGAGCCAACCACAGGCCTGCATACCGCGGACGTGGCCAAGCTCATTGACGTGCTGCAAACGCTTGCTGATGCGGGCAACACCGTCATCGTCATCGAGCATAACCTCGACTTCATCAAGTGTGCCGACCATATCATCGACCTCGGGCCCGAGGGCGGGGACGGCGGCGGCACCGTGGTTGCCTGCGGTACCCCCGAGGAGGTCGCGCGCGTGGAGGGCTCCTATACGGGACAGTACCTAAAAAAGAAACTGTAACCTTCTCTCCTTCCCTTCATACAATACTATTGAAGGGACGCAAGCTCCCTTCCATTAACAGGAGGGTATCTTTATGAATAACAACAACTGCCTTTGTCACATCTTCGACGACAGCTGCACCTGGGTCATCATCCTTGCTCTGATCCTCGTATTCTGCTGCTGCTGCAACAACTGATCCCACAACATAGAAAAAACCGCGGCGAGCCGCGGTTTTTTTGTTTGCATACCGCGCCCGCTTCTCGCATAGAATATAGCAAAAAACCGCAAAAGTGAGGGAAAAATTATGCTGATCTGTTCTGTTCGGGCAAGCACCCTGAAATTCTTTGGCGTGGTGGTGCTTTCGCTTGCCGTTCTGTTCGGGTTGATGATCTTTGTGCCGGAGTACGGCGTGGCGACCGCCGCCGCAGCCGTGGATTACACGGGCGTGCGTACCAACGAGGATCGCATCGCCTTTATTTCGCAGTTTGGGTATGAGGTGGAGGCCGAGCCGATCGAGGAGTGCGAGTTTACCGTTCCTGCGGAGCTTGACCGCGTGCTTGCAGGCTACAACGAGATTCAGCGCGCGCAGGGGCTTGACCTCTCGCGTTATGCCAAAAAGACGGTCACGCGCTACACCTACACCGTCAAAAATTATAAGGACTACGAGGGAACGGTCTATGTCAACCTCATCATCCACCGCGACCGCGTGATCGCCTGCGATATCTGCTCAGCCGATCCGTCCGGCTTTGTGGATGGGTTATATTTACCGAAATAATCTTTCTTCTTATGACTTGACAGGTGGGCACTTTCATGTTACAATGGGGACGAAGTTCAAAAGACGCGAAAGCGTGAAAGGAGATCCCCATGAAATTCGGAACCTGTGCCAACTGGAAAAAGAGAGATGAGCTGCTTGCCGCTAAGGCTGCGGGAGCAGAGTTTGTTGAATTTAATTTTTCTTCCCTTATTGACGCTACGCAGGAAGAGGTGAACGATCTTGCTGCCTTCCTGAAGGAGATCGACCTACCCTGCCTCTCCTACAACGGCATGCTGCCCGGCTCCTGCCGTGTAACGGGTGAGGACCGCGACTACGAAAAGGCCGCGAAGTTCCTTGACGATGTGATGACCAAGGTCGCTGTGCTGGATGCACGCAACGTCGTGTTCGGCTCCTGCGGTGCGCGTTGCCTGCGCGACGGCGAGGATTGGGAGACCGCCATGTGTCAGATGAGCGAATTCATCAAGGGATACCTTATTCCCGTTTTCGAGAAGCACGGCTTCATCTGTGCCATCGAAACGCTTTCGGAGTGCAACCTGGTCCATACCATGGAACACGGTCTGCGTCTGGTCAACGAGGCGAACCATCCCCGTGTACAGCTGCTATGCGATTTTTACCACGTCTGGAAGAACGGGGAGCCAATGGATCGCTACGACATTTATGGCCCGCATCTGCGCCACGTGCACGTTGCTTCCGTTTCGCTGGGTCGTGCCATTCCGCGCCACGGCGATGGCGATGAGGAAAAGTATATCGAGATGTTCCGCATCCTCAACCGTGAGGGCTATGACGGCCCCGTCTCGCTCGAAGGCAGTCGCAAGACCGATGACTACACGGCAGAAACGAAGGAAGCACTCGATTATCTGCGCGAGTGCTACGCCAAGGCATAAAAAGTAAAAAGTGCAGAAACAGGCACCCGTGTATTGCATACGCGACACACGGGTGCCTGTTTCTATTCTCGAATCACGTCCGAAAGAAAGCGACCGCGGTAACCCCACTCGTACAGGTAACGGGCGGGATCCAGCACGCGTGCACGAAAATCGGACAGATACAGCTCGTAATCCTCATAAAAATACTGCTCGTGGATCATGATCTCTATGTAGCCGCCGCGCGTCGGGCTGGCTACGGCTTCGGCGATCTCGTGTAAATTTTCTTCGTTCGTGTTGCAGTTGAGCACGCTGTCAATGCGACCGAAGAACATGTCCGTGTCGGTGTCACAGAAGAAATCGCGCTTGTAAATATGCTCGATAAGACGCTCGGATGTGTGGTAGGCAACGGGGTTGGGGCGGCCGGGGATGAAGTACCCCGCCATCACGCGGTAGCCCACGGCGCGCATCGCGCGCACGGCCGCCTCGTTTGCCGCGCCGAAATGCAGCGTGGTGCAGGTCGAAAGTGATTCCTCACCGGCGAAGCGCAAAATCTCGCGGTGCACCTGCATGCACTCGCGGGTGATCAGCTCCTTTGTGGCATTCTCGTAGGGGCGCATGGTGTTGCCCCGTGAATGAAAGGAAAGCTTCAGCCAGTCGGCGTTTTCTCGGAACTCGTCCTTGAATTGGTCGGTCATCATGGACAGATCAAAATCGGGCCGATCGGTCCGAAAATAGCTCTTGGCCTGACCTGTAAACTCATAGAAAAGGTTCAGATGCACCTTCGCGTCGTATAGGTCGTGCGCTTCTTTGTAAACGGCCAGGTAGGGGTTGTCGAAGATCGAGGTGTATTCGTTCCTATGCGCGGTGATGTCGGCAAGAAACAGAATATTATCATCGGAGGAGATGCGGTATCCTCCCACCGAAAGAGGCAGACGGAAAACGCTTGCGCGGCACTCCGTCCCTGCCGTCAGGTCAACAGCAGACAGAACCGTGTGACGGTCAGCAATCTCAAGGTCTGTTGTATAAATGCCGTTTTCCTCGCGCGCTTCGCGCTCACCAATGCGTATGAGGTGACCTGTCGGAGCGGCCACCTTGACCGCCACGCGCACCGCGTTCCCGTCGGTTACGCCGTCCCGCTCGTTGATGCAGTCGCCGTCGATGGGAAAGAGGAAACGGATCGGGGCCTTTTCGTTGAAATGATCCTTCATAGCAATCTCCTTTTGCGGCCGTTTGGTGCCATTTTATTATAATGTACTCGTCGCCCTTTGTAAAGAGGAACTTCGAAAAAACAAATTTTAGATACAAAAACCAACCCCTTGTGTCGCATGCGCGACACAAGGGGTTGGTTTTTTATTTCAGATACCCTTGTGCAAAACTGTCCGCGTCCGCAGGAGCGGTGATGGGCTCGGCGTTGCCCAGTCTGTTGTAGACCGTGGTGCTCTTGGCCTCGGCAGAAAGATTGGGCTGATCCTCAAAGTACATCGTGTAAGAGGTCTCCACGTGCGTGAGGTTGCCGTTTCGGTCAAAATGCACGTCGTAGTAGACCTTGTCGATGTTCACCCCTGCCGCCTCGGTCTTGCCGATGCGTTCCAGAGCCGCAAGCATCTCCTCGCCCCGCATAACCATGCGGATATAAGCACCCTCGTTTGTGTTGATAAAGCCCATCTCCGAGAACCAGCTCTCGGGCACGTTCATCAGGGTGCGCTCGCCCTCTTGTACATTGTAGAATTTGTCAAGGTAATCCTGCATGGACATGGCAACCTTGACTTTTTCTCCCTTGCGCGTGATCTGGTACAAAACGCCATCCGCATACCACGCTTCCTGGGCAAGATCCGCCACCAGATCGGGATCGCCCGTCACTACGGTGTGCACATGGCCGTCGCGCTCGTGTGCCACCACGACCATGTTCTGCGTCAGAACGGTGCCGTAACCGATCATGATCATATCCACTCTCGTGGTGGTAGTCGACTGGTAGTTCTTGGCAAACTGTACAAGCGTCGCGTTTGCCTGCTCGTAAAGCTCCTTTGCCGTCTGACCGCCAAGGGTCGGGCTGTCGCCCTTTTCCACGTAGCTTTCTTCGGCCTCGCCACTCATGCCGCCGTCCTCGGTTTCGTTGCCGCCTGGGGTTTCGTTGCCGCCTGGGGTTTCGTTGCCGCCTGGGGTTTCGTTGCCGCCTGGGGTTTCGTTGCCGCCTGGGGTTTCGTTGCCGCCTGGGGTTTCGTTGCCGCCTGGGGTTTCATCACCGCCGGGGGTCTCGTCCCGATCGAAAACACTCACAAAATCCTCGATAAGATCAAAGAAGGTGTCTGCGTCCGAGAGATCACAGGAGGTCAGCATCCCGCAAGAGAAGATGCAGGTGATGACGAGAAGAAGAGAGAGAAGCCTTTTCATAAAAATTCCTTTCCGTGCCATGCGCGTGTAATGAATGCCGTTTGACGGCTTAAAATTGCTTAATGCGGTACCAAAGGATTAGCATACATTGCAGGGGTAGGCCGACCAGATATAGCGGCCAGAGATTGTAGCCGATGAGCAGATATTGTAAGAATACCGCCACGATCAGCGTCCAGATGAACGCGGTGTTGACGATGAAACGAAAAAGCGTGTTCGTTTTGCCCCGCCAGAGGTAGCGCAGGGCAAGGGAGGTCACGGGCAAGGCCCAGATGAAGGCTATCCATTGCTTTGTGTACAGAAATACGATGGTTGCCACCAGCCAAACGACTGCCGCCATGAGGCCGTACAGGCAGAGACGGTAGGCAAGGCTGTCGCGTGCGGCACGCTTGTTCTCTTCGGGGGTGGGAAGCGGTCTCGTGGCCTCCGCATCCGCCGAGGTCAGAACGGTCATGTCGATGCCGTAAAATTCACATAAAAAATACAAAACGTTGATGTCAGGCAGGGTGTCGCCGTTCTCCCAGCGGGAGATCGCCTTGTCCGAATAGTTCAGCTTTTCGGCCAGCTCCGCCTGCGTCAGGCCGGCTTCACGGCGAAAATAGCCGAGGTTCTTGGCAATAATAGGTTTGATGTCCTTCATGAATGTCCTCCTGTTTTCAAAATTTGTCCTTTTCCAAAAATGATACAGGCACGCCTCTATTATACTCTCCGCCCTTGTAAAAATCAAGGGATTTTGTCATATTTTTTCGGCACTTCTACAAAAGTGAGAGTGGGAAATTCTACAAATCCAAGGGGTGAGAGTTACATTTGTAGAGTTGCGTGACAGGAGAAGTCCTTTGCTTTGCCTTGTATTTTTGGTATAGTAAGGTCAAAAGGTCGAAAGGGGAAAGAACATGCCGAACGCCCAAAGAATCGTGTATTACGACGACGAGCGCACCGACGAATTTTCGGGTATTTCTCGAAAAACCGTCACCGTGGACGAAAAATTCCCCTATCTGCGCCGCAGCCTTCTTTTCCGCTTTGCTGCTTTTTTCGCCTACCGCGTGATCATGAAGCCCTTTGCATTTCTTTATTGCAAGCTTCGCTTTGGTCTGCGAGCCAAGGGCGCGGACGCGCTCCGCTCGTTCCGCAAGAAGGGCTATTACCTGTACGCCAACCATACCCTGATGGCGGGGGACGCTTTTATCCCCAACCTGCTGGATTTTCCCCAAAAAACCTACATCGTGGTGCATCCCGATAATATCTCTCTGCCCGTGGCTGGGACATTCGTTACGATGTGCGGTGCCATTCCCACCCCCACGACTCTGCACGCACACAAGCCGTTCCGAGAAGCGCTGTCCACTCGCATTTCGGAGGGGGCGTGTGTCGTGATTTACCCCGAGGCGCATATCTGGCCGTACTGCACGCGTATTCGAGAATTTTCCGACGTTTCCTTTGCGTACCCGGTTCGAGACGGCGCCCCCGTTTTTTCTGCCACCGTTACCTATGGGAAGGGGCGCATCGGCAAGATGCCGCGCGTGACCGTGTACGTGGACGGACCGTTCTATCCCGACACGTCACTTCCCCCGAAACAGGCGCGCGCCCGTCTGCGAGACGAGGTGCATGCCGCCATGTCTGCCCGAGCCGCGGAGCACAGCACCTACGAAAGAATTCGCTACGTCCAAAGAGAGGAGAAAACCCATGAGTGAGCCGATCTCGGTGGTATATGCCGGAAACGAGGGCATTTTCGACGGCATTCTGATCTCGCTTTCCTCGCTCGTAGAGCACACGCCCCACCCCATACACGCCTATGTTCTGACCATGGATCTTTCCGAGCAGAATGAGAGATTCACCCCCGTCACCGAGCACCAGCGAGCTTTTTTGGAAGAGGTGGTGCAAGAGAAACATGGGGAAAGCCGCGTGACCCTCTTGGATGTCGGTTCGCTTTACCGAAAAACCCTGTACCATTCCCCGAACGCAAAAAGCGCGTACACGCCCTACGCCATGCTTCGCCTGCTTCTTGATCGACTGCCCGTGCCGAATAAATTACTGTATCTCGATGCGGACACCTTGGTCACGGCCGACGTGACCCCCTTGTGGGAGGAGGACGTGACGGCATACGAATTTGCCGCCGTGCTCGACTATTACGGCAAAATTTTCATGGGCTACCACTACATCAATACGGGCGTTATGCTCCTCAATCTCGACAATATCCGAAAAACAAACCTCTTTGCGCGGTGCATCGACCGCTTATGCCGTCGCCGCATCTTTTTACCCGACCAGACTGCCCTCAATCGGCTTGTCAAACGCAAAAAGCTGCTCCCCGTGTGTTACAACGAACAAAAGCACGACCGTGACGGCACCGTGATCCGCCACTTTTCCAAGACCATCATCTGGCATCCGTTCTTTCCGTTCTTTTACACCAAAAACATCAAGCCCTGGCAGACCGAACGTGTAAGAACCGAGTTGACCGACCGCTATAACGACACCCTCGACCGTTACCTTCGCCTGAAGGAGCGAATTGAAAAGGAGATATCTGTATGACCGAGACCGTGATTCCCGTCTTTTTCTCTGCGGACGACCGCTATATCCCCTATTGCGCCGTTGCTGTTTCCTCGCTGATTGAGGGGGCAGACCCCGCTTACACCTATCACATCCACATCCTGAACACGGGCATCGAAAAGGAGAGTGCGGCGCGCGTGCGGCAGATGGAGAGGGAAAACGTCCGCATCTTTTTCGACGACGTGACCGAAGGCATGAAGCGCATCGCCGGCCGCATGGACCTGCGGGACTACTATTCCGCGTCCATCTACTTCCGCATCTTCATTCCCGCCCTGTTCCCGCAGTATGATAAAGGCATTTACCTTGATTCCGACGTGGTCGTTTCGGGGGATATCGCTCGCCTGTTTGAGGCCTCCCTTGACGGCAACCTCGTCGGCGCGGTGCCCGACGAGGTCATCGCGTCGTGCAAGGAATTTATCCGCTATGCCGAGCGCGGTTGTGGTATTCCTCACGGCGAATATTTTAATTCGGGTGTGCTACTGATGGATCTTGCCGCTCTGCGGGATTTTGACCTGGAGGAGAGATATATCGACCTGCTCGTCCGCTACCGCTTTGACACCGTTTGCCCCGATCAGGATTACCTCAACGTCCTTTGTCGCGGCAGGGTGCGCCTTCTCGACAGGGGCTGGAATAAAATGTCCGTCTCCCGTGACTATGACGGTCTGCCGCGTCTGGTGCATTACAACATGTTCAACAAGCCCTGGCAGTACGACGGGATCCCCTACGGTGAGCTGTTCTGGAAGCACGCCGCCCGCTCTCCCTTTTATTCCGAGATTTGTGCGGTGAGAGACCGCTTTTCCGAGGCAGAGGCCGAGGTCCACCGCAAGGGACTTTCCGAGCTTGTGCGTCGCGCTACCGAAATCGCCGACAGCGAGCGCAACTTCCGCACCGTCCTGTTTGAGGGGGTAACAGTATGAGGAGCAAAAAAACCGTTCCCCAAGCCCTCGATCGGCTTGCGGTGCTGGAACGCATCCGCGCCTATGAGGTCGAGGGTGGGGAAGCCTTCTTCCGCAACGTCGAGGAGGATCCGCCCACCCGTCCGATTCTGCCGCACGAGGTGGATTATCTGTGCGAAAAGCCGTCTACCCGCGTAAGAACCGCCCTTGCCTCTCTGATCGAGGGCGTTGCGGGCGGCATTCTGTCCCGCACTCACGAGATCACCGTGATCGGGGAAGAGTATATCGCCGCCGTATCGGGCGGCATGATCCTGACCAGCAACCATTTTGCCAAGGACGAGAGCCTTTGCGTGCGTCTTGCCGTCCGTCGTGCGGGCAGACAACATCTCTACAAGGTGGTGCGCGAGGGCAACTTCTTTATGACCGGCATTATCGGCTTTCTTCTGCGCTACTGCCGTACCCTGCCCCTATCGTCCAATCTACACACCATGCAAAAGCTCGATCGCGCGCTCGGCACGCTCCTTTCGCGTGGCGAATGCGTGCTCGTTTACCCCGAGCAAGCCATGTGGTGGAACTACAAAAAGCCCCGTGAGTACCGTATCGGTGCCTACCATTGGGCAGCCAAGTACGGTGTGCCCGTGGTACCCTGCTTTGTCACGCTTTCGCCCATCGAAGGAAAGATCGGGGGCGACGGCTTTCCCGTCATGCGGTATACGGTGCACGTCATGCCCCCCCTGTATCCCGATCCCGCCGCCACCGTGCGCGAGAATGCGGAGCGCATGCGCGCCGAGAATAAACGCCTTTGCCTTGCCAAGTACCAAGAGGTCTACGGCCAATAACAATCCCCCTTTCCGCAGTTGCGGAAAGGGGGATTGTTTTATTCTGCTTCGGCTGCTTCTGCAAATTCCCACTCGACGATGGCAAAGATGCCATCCACCGCCGTGGCGGTGCAGGTCATGTTCAGAACATCGCCCGCGCGAATGAGGATCAGGGCCTCATCGGATTCGAGGTCACCCTTGAACACCCGCCCGTCCTCGGCCGTCACGTACACGGTCGGCAGACCGCCAAGCGTCACGATCTCCCGGGTCTCGACCGTCACCGTCAGCTGCTCCTCACCGCCCGTCGGGTCGTCTCCGACTCCGCTTTGGGCAAGCCGCTTGCGGTAGGCGCGCATCGCATCCTGCTGGGTCTCACCCGTTGCCACGATGCTGTAGCGTTCCACATTGACCAGTGCATACAGCTTGACAAGACCGCCGCTGTCCTTGAGGACCATGATGTAGGTCGCTTCGCCCGACACGTTGATGAGAGAGGGGAAGGAGGCCACGTAGCCCTTTTCCTGCACCTCGCCCTCGGCGGCCGCCATGGCGGAATATTCCTCCGCACCGTTGACCGAGTAGTACTTGTACTCACCCGTGCGCGCGTTGGAAAGAATGAAGCCGATGTTGCTCTCGTCACCCGAGGTCATGGAGGTGACACCCGTGAAATACCACACATCGTCCCCCAGCACCACATAACCGAAATCGTCGGTGGTCTGCTTGCAGCCCACGTTGCCAATGATGCTGTTGAAGAAGCCGCCGGACAGCGTTCCATGCCAGTCGTATTTCTCGCAGGCCAGATAGCCCGTGTAGACGATGTCCACCCAAGCGGGCGTTTTTTCCACCGTCATAATCTCGGAGGAGCCGTCGTGCGGGTCAAAGAGGATGACCTCGGAAACGTCCATCGCACCGAACAGGCCAACCTGCGGCTTCATGCAGGATACCACGTAGTAGGGCTTTCCGTCCTCGTTGATCTCAAAGGATACCGAGCCGAAGATCTTGGTCGGATAGGAGAAACGGAGCTTGCGAGCAAGGTCACGGTTGAAATACGCGCTCTCGGCGTAATACATCGGCTCGGAAAGCGGCACATATTCCGCATCGCTGTTTACGGGATCTACCATCACGATGCCGGGAATGCCGTTTTTGTTATTGCCCAGCCACTTGAAAAAGCCGTTGTATTCCAGGGGTGTGACCTTGCGGGGCGAGCCCTTGTAATTGATCTGCATATACGCGGGGTTGATGGTGTACTGGGATACCACGTCCGAAAGCGGACCCAGCGTGCGGTTGCCGATCACGATCGCGGAATCGGTGTCCATGAGCGCGATATTCGACACCTCGGTGCTTTCGGGCATATCCTCGGCAAAGTCCGCACTCTGCACGTCGATCACCGAGGCGTACTGCTTCGCGTAAAACAGGGGTGCAGAGGAAAATAGGGCGGCCAAGCCGCAGAAGAGGACGGGCAGCACGCACACGCCCACAAGGATCAGCGCGGTGCGAGAGGGCATGTTGTTTTTGAAGGATATCCCCATCACGTACACCTTTCCGCGCTTTTTGCCGCGCGCGGGCTCGCCCGACGGAAGGAGGAACGGCCACGAAAATGCCGCGATCACAAAGGTGAGAAAGAACCAAAAGCCCACCGAATAGACCGAGAGGGCAGGGAGCCCCAGGTAGAACACTGTCAGGGTAAACACGATCCCCGAGACAAGGGACGCCACGATCTTTTTCTTCGTTGTAAACATAGTTTTTCCTTTCTTTATTTGCTTCGTATATTGGGTTTGCAAACCGCAAAGGGGGTCACGGGTACAAAAAAAGACCTTGATTGCCATGCGCACCGCAATCAAAGTCTTGTTCGTCTGTGTACAGGTCACCGAAGTCGAAAAACGCCTTGTGTTGACGGTGACGAGAACGGCAGGCGTAAGCCGCCGTGAACTACTCCCTTTGTACGGCGAATATTGTAACATATTCCTGTGAGTTTGTCAAGGGGTTTTACGAAAAATCCTTTATTTCGTAAGGATCTCGCACAAGATCTCTGCCGACGCGCCCGCAAGCTCCGAGGGAAGGATCCCGCGCTCGGAATAGCGGTGGGAAAGGGCTTCGCCTCCCTCGCCGTGCAGGTAAGCAGCCGCGAAGACCGCCGCTTCCGGGGCAAGTCCGCCCGCTAAAAGCCCGACCAGCATGCCGGCCAGTACGTCCCCCGTGCCGCCCTTGGCCAGGGCGGGCGAGCCGCTCGGGCAGACGGTAAAGCCGCCGTCCCGCCGCGCGATCACGCTGTCCGCCCCCTTAAGCAGGACCGTCACGCCCACCTCGGATGCGAACGCGCACGCGCTCCCCACGCGGTCGGCATGGATATTTTCAAGCGAAAGCCCCGACAGGCGGGAAAATTCCATCTCGTGCGGGGTCAGGATGACCTCGCGCTTGGCGTTCTTCAAATGTCCTTTGCGCCCTGCCGCGCAAGCAGGTTCAAGGCATCCGCGTCCAGTACCGCAGGGCCGCCCCGGGTCGAAAGAAATTCGACCATCGCACGGCAGAAGGCCGCCGTGTTCCCCTCTTGTCCGATTCCGCAGCCGACAAGACAGGCATCCGCCGTCGAAACATAGGGAAGATAGGCATCAAAGTCCTCGGTAATGGGGGGCATGACGCGGCAGATCAGCTCGGGCAGACGCACCCGCGCCGCCGCGACCGTTTCGGCCGACGAATACAGATAGGTCAGTCCCGCACCCATGCGGAGCGTCCCCTCGGCGGCAAGCAGAGCTGCTCCTGCGTATAGGGAGGAGCCGCAGGCCAGTGCCGCGCGGCCGTGGTCGCCCTTGTGGCTTTCCTGCTTGCGCGGCAAAAGTAGGGCGCGGATATACGCCCGCGCCTCGTCGCGGGTGGGATAGGCGGAAAACTCCATGGTGGATCTCCTTTTGTTCGTTTTCTGCCGTCATTGTAGCACAAAAGTGTGAATTTGACAAGCACCGAAGCCCTAAAATGACAAAAAACACTTTACATTTCACAAAAACCGTGCTACAATAGAGCTAAAATATAGTCAAAATAACCAAAAGAGAGGAGGACGATATTGTGAGCAACCTTATCGTTACCATTGCACGGCAATACGGAAGTGGCGGCCGCGAGATCGGAGAGGCAGTAGCACGCCTGCTCGGCTGTACCTGCTACGATCAGCAGCTCATTACCATGTCCGCGGAACGCGGCGAGCTGAACGAGGGGGCACTCTCCCACGTGGACGAGGTGGCCGCGGGCAGTCTGCTTTACACCCTTGCCATGGGCTCGGGTCACGGCGTGCGCTTCTCCGCGCACCATCATCTGCCCATCAACGATAAGCTCTTTTATCTGCAATCCGACATCATCCGCGAACTGGCCGAGGAAAAGGATTGCGTGTTCGTCGGTCGTTGCGCGGACTACGTCCTGCGTGACCACCCCTGCACGCTCCCCGTGTTTGTTTACGCCGCCCACGAGTGCCGCATTGCCCGCATCATGGAGCGACATGATTTGCCCCGCAACAAGGCCGAGGATATGATGAACAAGATCGACCACCGTCGCGCCACCTACTATAACTTCTACACGGGTCAGAAATGGGGCAAGTACGACAACTACTCCCTCGCCGTGAACTCCTCGCTCCTCGGGATCGAGGACACCGCCAAAATGATCGCGGACTTCGCTCTTTCCATGAAATATAAACTGGAAAAAACCAAAAAATAATTTCCGCAAAAAAGGACGGCTCGCCGTCCTTTTTTTTGTTATGGCAAAGCAAGCTCCATGGTACATAGAAAAGAGGACTTTTGTGCAAATTGCCCAATCAAAGTGAAAACATGTTTGCGAGGATGTCCCGACGCTCCTTTTTTCTCTTATCGAAAAAGGACTTGCGCCCTGTTGCGCACTGCTTTTTTCGATTGGATCAGCCCGCCGCAAAATGTGCCGGAAAATGACATTTTTTCAGAAAATTGTGAAAAAGCACGAAAAAATGGGCAAATTGCACAAAAAACACATGGAAAAGATATAACATTTGCCAAGTTGACAACCTGCATCCGTCGTGATAAAATAGAAGCGTTAAGAACCACATATTCTTTCAAATACTTATTAAAGGAGAAACCACCATGAGCAAGAAACTCTTGTCCCTTGTTCTCGCTGTCGTGATGCTGGTGCTTGCCGTTCCCGCGGTTGCGCTTCCCGTATTCGCGGCAGAAGAGGACGCTCCTGCCATAGCTACCGTCAAGGAAAGCTTTTCCACCAAGACGGACTACACGGCAAAAACTCTGTTGACCGGAAAGAACGGTACCACGAACGTCTACGATGACACCGCTTATTTCATTCGTTGGTACGAGAGCGCAACCAGCGAAAGCTACTACACTACGGCTGCTGACGTCATTCCCGAGACCGCAGTGGCCAAGATCAACCCTGCGTTGATTGAGAAGGGCATCGTTTCGGCTGACGACAGCTTTACCGTTGCCTTCAATAAGTGGGTCGCCTACGTTCAGGAAGCATCCTCGATCACCTTCAAGGAGAACTGGGCTGTCGGTAGTATCGATGCGGCAAACGTGTTTACCCCCCTTCACGACATCAGCTATTCCAGCGGTAAGACTGCCTTCAACCTGAAGGTCCGCAGCGGCAACCAGACGCTGGACTCCGAATGGGATGGCAACCACTTCTACGTCACCAAGGTGAACAGTGACGGCCTGTTCAAGGGTATGTACAACCGCCTGTCCCAGGCGATCAGTGCCTCCACCCAAGTAAAGGATATTGCCGTTCCTCTCGCTACTGCCGTTGGTATCACCGGCATCTGTGGCTATGCATATCAGGGTAGTGCTATGTCCTACATCTCCGGTGGCTGGCTGCGCAACACGCCCGGCACCACCGCTCCCGGTGCTCGCCTTACCGGCGTTCAGTGGACCTCTACCTACACCGGCTACGCCAAGATCAGCTTGGATCTGTTGCACCGCCACAGCGGCGCAGAAACCGCCTTTGGCGTTATGCACAACGGCAACCTGATCGTGAATTACACCAACGTAACCGATGCGGCTACCGCGAATGCAGCCATCGGCGATCTGGAAATCCCCGTATTCCCCGGCGACACCATCGCTCTGGTATTCGGCCGCACTGCAACCGTCACTCCCACCCTGACGATCGAGGCTACCGTTGAGGTAGATACCTCTCGCATGCCCCCCGAGACATGGACCGGTAGTGAGTACAACGCGACCATGGGCCTCATTGCGGACGATAGCAAGTACTTCTTTGCTTGGTATGACGGCGGCTCCAAGGTCGATGCCGGTGTATCCGTTTCGGATAATGCAGTCGGTAAGGTTAACCCCACTCTTATTGAGATGGGTATCATCTCCTCGACCGACACCGTGAAGAAGGCCTTCGATAAATGGGTCGATTACATGAAGCAGACCACCAAGATCACCTACAACGGTGCATGGGAGATCGACAACGTGTACGGCACGAAGCTCGCACCCATCGCTTACCACAACTACTACAACAACCGTCCTGCTTTCGTCATCGCGGGCTCGGCGGGTGCCTACAAGACCTCCAGCCTCAATGATACCTATTGGGTGACCGAGGAGGGTATTGACAGAATCTACGCCGGTATGTGGAACTGCATCGTAAAGACGCTGTCGGGTAGTGAGGTCGTCTCCACAGTCGAGGTAAGCACCGCAGACGCATACAAGAGTGTGATCACGCCGCACTCCTATCAGGTCAGCTCGACCCTGCAGGGTACCTCCTACACGCTTCGTCCCGGTGCCAACCCGAACGCAGGCTACACGATCGCTTACACATGGACCTCTCACGGCGCAGGATGTGCAAAGATTACGTTTGAGAACATCAGCGGCGGTAACGCACAGTACACTGTCGCTGTCAATGGCGTGGCTCTGATGGACTATCAGACCCTCAACCTCAACGATGCAAGCGCATTGGAAACGCTCAACGAAACCATCGCGGCTTTGGAGATCCCCGTCTTCGAGGGGGACAAGGTTTCCGTTATCTTCGCCCGTAACGGCAGTGCCATCGGTGTAAAGGGTGCTGTCAGGGCCGAACTGGATACCGAGAAGATCCCCGTTGCCTACAAGCGCGGCGAAACGATTCTGCAAACCTTTGTGGTCAAGGCAGGCGACGCTCTGCCGGAGCTGACCGGCGTGTCCAGCTTCGGTACTGCGGGCTACTTGATCAACGGCAAGTATGCCGCCACCCTTCCCGAAACCGTGGAACAAGGCTTGCTGATCGAGGACTACACCATCCGTTCCTCTACAAGCATCACCATCAATAACCGCTACATCATCAATGTGTACGTTCAGGCCGATGAGGATGCCACCGGTGCTGGTGTCATTGTAAACGGTCGTATGATGAACGGTGTGAAGCAGGAGGACGGCTCTTGGAAGGTGATCGCCATGACCGTTCCCGCAAGCAAGCTCCAGAGTGCGGTTGTGACTTATAAACCCTTCCAGACCTATGCGGACGGCTACCGCGTCAGTGTGGCCGAAACTACCGTTAGTGCCATGGATCTTCTCAATACCTATATAACCGGCAACTTCGACGCCACCACCAAGGCTCTTGCCCAGGGCGTTATGGACTACGCAGAGGCGTTGCGCGCATTCATGACCAATGTCGATGTGTCCGCCGATGTTAAGCTCCGCTTGAGAGGCGAGGCAACCATTAAGGGTGTTCCTTTGTCCGGCAAGAACGAGATCTACCTCGGTACGCTGAAGTATATCTCTACGGGCGAGGTTCCGAAGTACATCTCGGCCAACCAGGATCAGACCTTCGTTCCCGATCCTACCGTCACCGAGGCTGACAAGGTGAAGATGGGCTTTGAGGAAGGTGTGGACCCGTCCTCTGACGAGTACAAATATGCCATCAAGGATGTCACGCTGAACATGGAAACCCAGATCGGCTTCGCCTTCCGCGTCGTTGCCAACGGCGACAACAAGATCTCCGACCTGCGTCCCGGCGGCCTGTACGCCGTGAAGGTAAGCTCCGATGTGGTGGACGAAATCTACTACGATGCCTTCCTGTATGAGGGCGATGACAGAACCACCAAGGCCATCGTGGTGGACGGCGTTCCCGCATCCCGCTACGATCAGGATATGGAATTTACCATTGTAGAGAAGCAGGCAGACGGCAGCTATGTTGAGGTCAGTGCAACCCTGACATACAGCGTTAAGGCTTATGCCGTACAGACCTATCGCTTCGGCGACTGGGGCTACAAGCCCATGCTGGCACAGGCCCTGTTCCGCCTTGGTGTGCTGGCTGACGAGTACGTGGCTGCACACGCATAAGCGGTTGAAAGGAGAATAGCAGCATGAAATACGAAAATCCCGAAATGAAATGGCTTCTTTCCACCGATGATGCCATCATGGAATCCGTAGAGCAGCCGCCCGTCGACATTCCCGAGGAGGATATGAAAGACTTCACCGAGGAGAATAAAAATGTCCTCGATAAAGGCTGGGTAAGCCTGTTCTGATCATTCCCGAAACCAAAGCCCCCCGACGCATCGCGTTGGGGGGCTTTTTGCATCTTCGAACATGCACGCGCCCGAGATCCTTCGCCGCACTTTGCTGTCGCAGGGCGGCTCTGGGATGACACGGGCGGAAGCAGACCGTCGAAGGAGTCCCCCGCAACAAAGGTGTTCTGCTTCGCTGTATGGCATCTTGGCATGAGACGGCGCCCTCGACGTCCCGTGAAAGGCAGAAAAGCACCGCGCGGGTTGTCGAGGAGCACGCAGACCATCTGTCCCGCTTGCAAAATGAAATAGGGAAAAGAGAAGTCCGCAAAAAGCCCGCAAAGGCTTCATTTTTTTGCAAAACGGCCGAATTAAAACAAAAAATAGACAAATTGCACAAAAAGAGGACTAAAAAATGTACATAGTGCCGAATTGACAAATTGTCCAATTCGTGATACAATAGTAGAAGAATTCCTGTATTCTTTTTTTGGAAATATACACAAGGAGAAAAAACACCATGAGCAAAAAACTTCTATCTCTCTTTCTCGCTGCTGTGATGCTGGTGCTGGCGATCCCCGTTGCGGTGTTGCCGACGTTCGCTACCGCGGCTGCGACCGCAACCGCAGAAGGCTTCACCACGACCTTCTCGGATGCCGAGGACATAGTCCCCGAGAATGCCAACAAGGCAGATTACACCACGGGTACGATCATCGAGTTTCCCGCAGGCTGGGAGATCGGTGCCATGTCCGCCGCAACTTGGAATGAAAGCTACCACATCACCAACGTCTCCATGAACAACGGTGAGTGCTTCCACGGCGGCGGCGGCTGGATGGAGGGCGCCAGCGGCGGCGGCTTCTATTTCGGTAGCGGTCAGCTGGTTGCGGCCATCCGTTATATCAACGAGACCGAGGATCTCAATGGTGACGGCGCACAGAATGCCGACGACCGTACCTTCGGCCAGTTGGATGCCAACATCATGATCCGTTACACCGCTCCCTACTTCGGTATCGTCTCCGTTGACGTGACCAAGCTGAATTTCAACAACACCTGGAACGCCATGTTTGCCATCCTGCTGAATGGCGAGCCTGTCGGTCAGTTTGACACCGCTGATTTTGATTATGCAAGCGGTGAGGGCTGGTTCAAGCCTACGGACGTTGACTCCACCGATGCGATTGACTCCATCGTAAGTCTGGATGTCAAGAAGGGCGACAAAATCGACTTCGTCTTCCGTGGCACAGGCGTGGATTCCACTAGCGTCGCAGACTTCAACTACAACAACTGTAAGCGTCTTGCCAACGACTGGGGTTTCTCGGTTGAGTACGAGGCAGGTTATGCTCTCGTGGAGGATATGGATGCTTGGGCAAACGAGCAGACTGCCGACGTGATTGTCAATAACACCGCCGGTATCTACTTCTTCGCTTGGTTTGACGGCGATGTGCAGAAAACAAGCGGTTCTTTGTCCGACGACGCCGTTTTGAAGATCAACCCCTATCTGGTTGACAACGGTGTCGTATCCGCTACCGATACGGTAGAGCAGGCGTTCGACAAGTGGGTCGCTTACATGAAGGATACCACCAAGATCACCTATAATAGCAACTGGTCGATGGGCTCTATCAACGGTAGCACATATCTGCCCATTCTGTACCACGGCTTCCTGTCCGATCGCTCTGCCTTCCATCTGGACGGCACCGCGGGCGCTTATACGTTCAGTGGCTGGGACAACCAGTACTGGATCCCCGAGGCAGGCGTGGACGCACAGTTCAACAAAATGTATTCCCTGATCACCGGGGTCATTGCTGCAGACACGGTCGTGTCTACCATCGAAATGAATCCTACCGATGCGATGTCTCGCGCCTCCGGTAATAAGATCACTCCCTCCACCTCCACCGGCTACGGACACGCCGGTAGCAAAAGTGGCGGTCGTACCAATCCCTTCTGGGGTCGTTCCGTCGGAAACAAGGGCGGCGTTAACATAGCGTACACCTGGACGGCTCCTACCGCAGGCTATGCAAAGTTTGAGATCGGCAGCATTCAGTATCAGGATAATGCTCCCGTTGATTTCGCCGTGATGCTCAACGGCTCGACCCAGCTCGGCTACGTGACGGTTGATCTGTCCGAGGCAGATGCGCTGGATCAGCTCAACGCCCTGCTGGCAGACTTTGAGGCTCCCGTATTCCAGGGCGATCAGGTCTCGCTGGTGTTTGCCCGTGTGAACGGCAACGCTGCCCGTGTCAACCTCACCGCCAAGGCGAACCTTGACACCTCCCGCATTCCTCCCGTATACGAGGCAGAGAACACCTGGACGGGCGACTCCGCTTCTGCCACCGTTGCCAAAAACACGACCGATGGTATGTATCTGTTCCATTGGTACCGTAACGGCGAGCGGGTGGCTAATGGTGCCGAGTTGGCAAGCGGTGATGTTTTAAAGGTTAACCCCTACCTGATCGAGAACGGCATCGTCGCCGCAACCGACACCTATAAGGTAGCATTTGATAAGTGGATTGCCTACGTCAAGGAGACCTTCCACATCTCCTATAATAACAACTGGTCTATGGGTGCGATGAGCCCTGCCGGCATTTACGAGCCCATTCTGTATCCCGGCTTCACCTCCTATTGCTCGCTTCTGAATGTCACTGAAAGCGGCCAGGTCGGCGGTTGGGATAGCCAGTTCATGGTAACCGCGTCCTCCTTTGAAGCGATGACCAACGACACCTATAAGCGTTCGCTTGACTTTGTGAAGGCAAACGCGCTTGTTTCCGATATTGCCATCGGCTACAAGGCTGAAATGCACTACAAGGCTCTGGCCTCCACCAGCTCCGGCTGGGCCACCGGCGGTAACAGCAACGCATGGAATGATCCCTTCTGGACCCGTCCGACCAACAATGTTGGCTCCGGTAGCTACGGTGCATACGCTTGGACCGCTCCCGTGTCCGGTGTGGCCACCTTCAAGGTCAACGGCATCAACTTCAGAGAGGGCTCTGCCGGTGTGATGCCCTACGCCATCATGCTCAACGGCGTGATCGTCCGGGATTGGACCAACTTCAACATCACCAGCTCCTCGGCACTCTCGGACATCAATGCACAGATCGGCACGGTTGAATTCCCCGTGCAGGCAGGCGATCAGGTTGCCATCGTGACCGCCCGTTACAACGGCAGCGCGACCCGTCTGGATCTCGACATCGCCGTTTCCATGGATACCACCCGTGTTCCCGTCGTGTACAAGAAGGGTGACACCGTGCTGGCGACCTACGTGGTCGAAAGAGGCGAGGCTCTGCCCCAGCTGACCGGCGTGTCCGATTTCGGTACGGTCGGCTATCTTGTAAACGGCAAGTTCGAAAAGACCCTTCCCGAAACCGTTGAGGACGGCCTGCTTATCGAGGACTATGCTATCGAGACCTCCGTCAGCGTGACCATCAACAACCGCTACGTCATCAACGTATACGTGCAGGCCGATGAGGACGCTACCGGTGCCGGTATCATCGTAAACGGTCGTTTCATGTACGGCATCAAGCAGGAGGACGGCTCCTACAAGGTAGCTGCCCGGGTTTTGGCAGCCAGCCAGCTCCAGACCGCATCCTTGACCTTCAAGGCATTCCAGACCTACGAGGACGGTTACCGCATCAGCGCGGCAGAGACCACCGTTACTTCCATCGGTCTGTTTGAAGCCTACGTTAACGGTGACTACGATGCCACCACCAAGGCGCTTGCCTCCGGTGTTCTGGACTTCGCAGAGGCACTGCGCGCTTATATGACCGGCATTGACCTGAATGCTACCGTCAAAAACCACCTCAAGGGCACCTACACCATCTCCGGCAACTACCTCAGCGGTAAGCACGATGTTTACCTCGGCACGTTGAAGCAGATCACCACTGGTGAGGAGGCGAAGTACATCGCCAACTTCAAGGATGCCGTGTTCGCTCCCGATCCCACCGTTACCGAGGCTGACAAGGTGAAGATGGGCTTTGAGGAAGGTGTGGATCCGACCTCCGACGAATACAAGTACGCCATCCAGGCCGTTACGTTGAACCTCGAAGATCAGATCGGCTTTGCTTTCCGCGTTGTGGGCAACGGCGACAATGCTGTTGCTGACCTGCGTCCCGATGGCGTGTATGCACTGCGTGCAGACTCCGGCGTTGGTGACTATTCCTACTACGATGCTTTCCTGTATGATGGCGATGACAAATCTGCCAAGGCAATCGTTGTAGACGGTCTCCCCGCATCCCGTTACGATCTGGATCAGAACTTCACGATTGTAGAGAAGCAGGCAGACGGCAGCTACGTTGAGGTCAGTGCGACCCTGACGTACAGCGTTAAGGCTTACGCGGTTACCACCTTTACCTTCGGCAAGGCAGACTATGCAAGCTATCTGGCGCAGGCCCTGTTCCGTCTGGGCGTACTGGCTGACGAGTATGTAGCCGCACACGCATAAGCCGAACGGTTGAAAGGAGACCCTACGCATGCAATACCAAACCCCCGAAATGACATGGCTTCTTTCTACCGATGATGCCATCATGGAATCCGTAGAACAGCCGCCCGTCGACATTCCCGAGGAGGATATGAAAGACTTCGCTGAGGAGAATAAAAACGTCCTCGATAAAGGCTGGGTAAGCCTGTTCTGATCATTCCCCAAAACCCAAACACCCCGACGCGATGCGTCGGGGTGTTTTTTCATGCAGCTCTTGCAATTTTCGGGAAAAAGCCGTATAATATAAAAAGTGATAGATTCCGACAAAGGAGCAGGCTATGGAGCTGTTGCAGTTAAAATACCTTTGCACCGCCGCGCGGTTTGAAAATTTTTCCCGTGCCGCGAAATTTCATAACATCCCGCAGTCCGCGATCTCCAAAACCATCGCCCAACTGGAGCGGGAGCTCGGCACGCAGCTTTTCACGCGGAACGGCAATCGTGTCACCCTAAACGAGCGCGGCAAGCTGTTTTGCCGTGAGGTCAGCCGCGCGCTCGGCATCCTGGGTGACGCCGCACAGGCCGTCAAGGAAACGGTCTCCCTGCACGGCGAGGTACGACTTCTGGTGCAGGAGCATCTATATGAGGTGCTTTCGGTCATTTCGGAGTTCAAAAAGGAATACCCCGACGTGTCGGTGTCGGTGGTGACCGAGCCGCGTGAGGGCTTTGCGGACGACCTCCGCATCTGCTCTGCCTCGGCGGCGGGAGATCGTCTCGGCTTTGAAAAGCTGCATGACGCGCGCGTGTCCCTTCTTTTGCCCTTGCATCACCCCCTCGCGGGGGAGCGCATTCAGGCGGCATCTCTTGCGGGACAGCGGCAGATCCTGTTTACCCGCGATACCACCTGCGCCCGTGTGGCGCGGGAGCGGCTTGCACAGGCAGGCGTGACGTTGGAGACGGCCATGTCCTGCGATGACCGCAGCAGCCTGCTTTCCTGCGTGGCATCGGGGCTTGGCGTGGCGTTTACCTCGGACATCTCGGAACGGGAGGCCGAGGATGCCGGCGTTGCCGTTTGCCGCTTGCAGGAGGATTGGCGGTACGCCACCTGTCTTTCTTACCGCCGTGCCCTTTCCCCGGCAGGGGAGGCACTGCGCGCGCTGATCCTTATTCGCTTGGGGATGTAGCATAATTCCGAAAAAAGGTTATACTGTTAGAAAACCGAACAAGGGGGACACGTCGTGTCAGACCTACGCTTACAAACCATTTTACAGGAAACAGAGGCCGACCTCGCCGCCTGCGTGGCGCGCGCGGAGCAGGCCTATCATGAAAGGCTCCGTTCCGTGGCAGAAGCCCTGCTGTCCGACCGAAAAAAAGTCGTTTTGCTGGCAGGGCCCAGCGGCTCGGGCAAAACTACCACCGCAGGCTTTCTCGCCGCCCTTTTGTCGGCGGCGGGGCATCACGCCGCTGTGGTGTCGCTTGACGATTTTTACCGCAATCCCGAGGAAGCGGGATACCCGCGCACAGGAAACGGTGAGCTGGATTTTGAGGCCGTGGATGCCCTCGCCGTGGACGAAATACACGAGTGCATCGACGCGGTGCTCGCGGGTAGAGAATTCCTCTTGCCCCGCTTTGATTTCAAGCGCGGCCGCCGCGCGCCCGAGCGCGTGCCGCTCCTCGTCCCCGAGGGTGGCTATGTCATCATTGAAGGGCTTCATGCCCTCAACCCCCGCCTGACCGAGGGCATTGACGGCGCGGGACTTTTCCGTTTGTTTATCAGCGTGTCCACCAATGTCCTGGACAAGGCGGGCGATCGCCTTCTTTCGGGGCGGCGTATCCGCTTCTTGCGCCGCGTCAGCCGCGATCACCTGCACCGCAACGCAAGTGCCGCCCGCACCTACGAGCTCTGGCTCGGAGTGGTAGCGGGTGAGGAAAAATATCTTTACCCCTTCCGCAATACCGCAGATGTTCAGCTCGACACCTTCCACCCCTACGAGGTGGGGGTCTTGCGCGCCTTTTGCGATCCCTTGCTCGCCGCGTCCGACGCGCCGAAGAACCCCTACGTGGACGAGATCCGACGCGGCCTGGCGCATTTTCCCATCATCCACGCATCCTGTGTGCCAAGCGACTCGCTTCTTTGTGAATTTATCCCCAATCCAACCGTATGACGCACGCGCACGCGCGCATAATAAATAATAAAAAGGTAGGTACACTCCCATGAAGCGCGCAAGCGGCGTCCTTCTTCCCGCATTTTCTCTGCCGGGCGATTATTCGGTCGGCTCTTTCGGGCGAGAGGCGAAAAAATTCGTTGATTTTCTGTATGAGGGTGGCTTCTCGTGGTGGCAGGTGCTTCCGTTTTGCTTGCCCGGGGCAGGGAATTCTCCCTACAAATCCTACTCTGCCTTCAGCTATAACTACGCCTTTGTGGACCTGCCTACTCTTTACGACGAGGGGCTTTTGACCCGAGCGGAGCTGGAGGGCGCGCGCGGACGCGGCCCCTACGTGTGCGAATACGACCGTATGGAGAACGAACGCTTTGCGCTCCTCTCTCGTGCTGCCGCCCGCTTCACCGACCGTGCCGCCGTATACGATTTTTTGCAAAAAAACCCCGCAACCGAGCAGTTCTGCCGCTTTATGGCCCTGCGCCGTGCAAACGATGACCGCCCGTGGCGGGAATTTGTGACCGACCGCTTTGACGAAAGCTACTACTACGCCTGGGCCTTTACTCAGTATGCCTTCTGCCGCCAATTTGACGAACTGCACCGCTATGCCGCCGCACGCGGTGTCCGCATCATGGGCGACATTCCCATCTATGTGGACTACGAAAGTGCGGACGTGTACGAAAGCCGTCACCTGTTCCTTTTGCGGCAGGACAACACCCCTGCCGCCGTGGCGGGCGTACCACCCGATTATTTCTGCGAGGACGGTCAGCTGTGGGGAAACCCCTTGTACGATTGGGAGGCCATGCAGGCGGAAAATTATGCCTGGTGGCGAGGCCGCCTACGGCATACGCTGTCGCTGTTTGATGGCGTTCGCATCGACCATTTCCGCGCGTTTGCGTCCTATTTCAGTATTCCCGCAGGTGCCGAAACGGCCAAGGAGGGAAGCTGGAAGGTCGGCCCGGGCGAGGAGCTTGTTGACCGTCTGCGCGAGGTAGCGGGAGATGCCCTGATCGTGGCGGAGGATCTGGGCGGCGAGTCGTCCGACGTGCGAAAGCTCCTTTCGTACAGCGGCTTCCCCGGGATGCGTGTTCTGCAATTCGCCTTCCTCGGTGACATGGAGAGCCTGCACCTGCCGCATCATTATCCGCACAATTCGGTCGCCTATACGGGCACGCATGATAATGATACGCTCCTTGGGTACCTTTTTTCGATGCCCGAGGAACGTCGCCGCCACGTATTCCGCTATTGCGGCTATAACGGCGAGGATATGCATAGCGGCTTCACGGCCGTTCTGCGTACCATGTACGCCTCGCATGCGGGATTGCTCGTTCTGCCGGTACAGGATCTGTTGCGCTTTGGCGAGGACACGCGCATCAACCGTCCCGGTACGCCGTCGGGCAACTGGGGCTATCGTCTGACCGAGGAGCAGCTTGGCAGCCTTGACCCTGCGCCTTTCCGAACCCTGTCCAATCTGTACGGACGATGAAACAAAAAAGAGAGAGCATCGCTCTCTCTTTTTTTGCGTTTTTGTTGGTATTAGCCCATCTGCATGGGAGGCAGCTCAATATTGGTGTTGCCGCCCCAGGAGCCGCCGTTGAGAAGGCCGCCCGAGCTCTCCTCATCCGATTCCATGAGGATGTCCGTTGGCATATCCTCCACGGATAAGGCAGGGGGAGCGTAGCTCTCGGATGCATTCATGGGAATGGGCGGAAGCTCGATCGCGCCGCTACCGCTTCCACCGCCTCCCGGCGTTTCGGAGGACAGCATCAGAATGTCCTCGGCATTCGTATAAAAGATCATGTTCGGCATGGTGTATCGGTTCTGCATGAAGAAGTCCTCTTTTCGTATCATGGCCGCTCCGCCTGTACGGCGAGCCCGAATTTCCTTTATTATACCATGTCTTTCGCCTCTTGTCAACCGTCATGCCGCGTTGCGCCCTCTGTTTTTTATAAGAATGGGAAAATTTTGTGCAACCTGAACAAAAAACGGACGCTATTTTTGGCAGTTGGATTTTGGGTTGAAAGGCAATATTTTATTGACAAAACAAAATAATTGTGTTATTATATATATGTGTAAAAGTCTGTGTTACTTGCACAAACAAACAACCATCGAAAGGAAAACAACATGAAACAGCGTATTTTGAGCTTTGTTTTGGCAGTTTGCATGATCGCCGTGGCTATCCCGGTCATTGCGCTTCCCGCAGTGGCTGCCGAGGGCCGTGAGGGCTTCACGACTTCCTTGGAAGTCGGTGGCGAGAACTGGCCTGTTGCTGTGACCGATGACGGCACGAACTACTATCCGGAATATCAGAACGGATGGAGTGTCGGTAAATATGAGTACGGCAAGTACTATGAGTTTAACAGCATCAGAAACGAGGGTGTCAAGCCCGCATATTTGACCTATAACCTGTTGATGTGGAACGCAAACGGTCCTTTCCTGTACATCAGCGACGGTCGCGGCACCTTGCTGGGTGAGTCCGCCAACAATTGGGATGGCGGTACCGGCCCCGGTGCATACTATGCAGAGAAGAACAACTCGGGTACCCCCGCAAACGGTCAGGCGTTCGTCTATACATACACCGCTCCCTACGAGGGCGTGGTTGACATCAGCGTCAAGGACCTGGTCATCTCGAACATGGGTGCGGGTACCACCGAGCCGCCTGCTCCCGAGCTTCCCGAATACTACAAGGCTTACTTCTCCATCTACGTCAATGACGTGATGGTATGGCCTACCGAGGGCGGTTCTATCACCGATCCTGATGATTGGGCTATCGTCCCCGAGATGGTAGACGGTGAGAAGGTTACCGAGGTTGTAGCCGATGCACTCAAAAACATTGAGGTTGCCGTTGGCGATACTATCCGCTTCGCAGCTGCCCGTTACAACTGCCGTGTTGCGAAGTACACCCCTATCATTACATATCACGACGATTATAACGTCGCTCCGGAGAGGAAGACCGAAACCTTTAGTAATGCCGATATCACCTGGCCCGTCAGCCGTAACACCAACGGTGTGTCCGTGCTGAAGCAGAAGGATGCCGACTGG
Source organism: Clostridia bacterium (assembly GCA_017464805.1). Taxonomy (GTDB): domain Bacteria; phylum Bacillota; class Clostridia; order Oscillospirales; family CAG-272; genus UBA1740. The sequence continues at coordinate 59,958 of JAFTYE010000003.1, forward strand.
ATCCTCGGTCAGTTCGATTCTGCAACCAAAACCTTCGTTTCCTTCGCTAACCAGAAGCGTGAGGGCTCTGAAGTTTGGGTTTGCACCGGCAACGATCCCGATATCCTGGGCAACAACGGTATTCTGATCAGCTCCGCCTTCGCCGAGAACATCGGTGCGTTCATGGTTGGTGCTGATGAGACCAATCTGAAGCCCGCTTATCAGTACACCGCCATGGCTACCGGTACGGCAACCGTTGGCTTGGTAGACGGCTTCGTGCTGATCGACGAGAACTCCGAGGCTGCCGCGAACGCTTCCGCCAAGATCGCTTTCTATAAGAATAATGTTCTGCTCGGCGAGGTGACCATCACCACCGATGCAAACGGTGTTGCTACCGCTTCCGCAGCTCTTTCCGCCATTGAGGTGGTAAAGGGTGACAAGATTGCCTTTGTGGCAAGTGAGGTCAGCGGCGGTGCCGTACAGGTTGCGGCCGCGCCCGTTGTACAGTACACGGCCATCAAGTCCTTTGTCGGAATAGAAACCACCGAAAAGTACGTTTTGGCTATGGATGCTGCTTCCATCATCGTGGGCGATAAGATCGCTTTGAGTTTCTCCACCTACGGCACCCGCGACGTATATCAGGATGCCGATGAAGTGAAGCTCCGCATTTGGGACAACACCGTTGAGGGTGAGAAGACCAAGGATAATGTGGTAGCCGAGATCGTCATGGAAGCTGATGTTATGGGTGACTACGCTTATACCTGTATTTATGAGGAGTTCGCTCCCAAGCAGATGACCGATACCGTTGCTGTACAGGCATACATGGTTATGGGTGATGCAGAGGTGAAGGCCTCCGAGATCCAGGAGGTCAGCCTGGCCGGTATCGCATTCGAGCAGTATGAAAAGGCTGTTGCCGCCCAAGAGCAGGAGCAGGCAAACCTGATGGTTGCCGTTCTGAACTACGGCGCAGCTGCCCAGAAGTACTTTGGCTACAAGGTAGATGACCTGGCGAACAAGAACCTTCCCACGGAGCTCCAGGTAGTGGAGCAGAAACCCGACGGCTATTACAGTGCCGCTATTATGGATTCCGTTGATCCCGATGCCGCTCTTTATGCGTATTCCGAGATCACGGCCGCATCCCTGGTATTCGAAAGCACCATTGGCATTCGTGTCTACGTTGACGTAGCACCCAGCGAGGCCGACAAGCCGATCTCTATGCGTTATGGCCTGACCTCGGAGGAGCTGGCAGGCAAGGGCGAGAAGGTTGACGGAGCTTACTCCTTTACCATCTCGGGCATTGGTCTGACCGGTCTGAAGACGACCCGTTACTTCCAGGCGGTTGTCGAGTATACCCGTAAGGTTGGTAACAAGGAGATCCCCGCATACTACAGCGGTAACTACTTCAGCTACAGCGTAGAAGCTTACGTTGCCAGAATGGCATACGAAACCGATAAGCCCGAGTTGGCGAACCTGTTGCATGCTCTGATGAACTTGAGCGATGCCGCCGCTGCTGTTTAAGCATAAGGAGGAACGAACATGAAGAAATACATCTCTCCTGACGTAGAGCTTCTGGCACTCTATGCAAAGGATGCCATCATGGCTTCCGGCGAGAAGGGTCCGAACGAGACCGACCTCGACGAGTTCATGAACGATCTGACGATCGACGAAATCCAAACCATCTAAAAAACCAAGGAGGGCTTTGCAAAAAGCCCTCCTTTTTCATGCAAAGAGCCCCGCGCGTTGCGCGGGGCTCGGTTCATTTTTAATCAACGATTGGCTGTGCAAAAAACGCCTCGATCTCGGCGCGTGGCATAGGCACGCTACCCTGGATCAGCTCATCATTCCCGCCGCCGCGAAGCGAAAGCCCCTCGCGGAAGTAGGCAAGCCGCTCCTTCAAGGGGAGGTGTGCGGACGCGATCATCGCACGGAAATCGCCTTCCTTGCCGTACAGCACGGCGCAAACACCCTGTACGCGGGACGCACCGATCAGTGCGGCGCGGCGCAGGGCATTTGCGTCGGTTTCTGCAGAGAAATAGACCAAGTTTCCCGCCTGGTTTTCGGCAAGCGCGCCGATCTCCGCCTCGGTCAGCGCGCGCAGGTAGGCGGCTGCCGCCATCTTTCGCTCACCAAGCTCGGTCTGCAAGCGTCGTGTGCCCTCGGCACATTCGTTCTGCGGTACGGAAAGCAGGCGGGAAACCGCCGTTATCTCGCGGCACTTCGTGCGGTAATCGACCAGCGCACGCATGCCGCAGGCCGCGTGGATGCGAACGCCCCCCTTATAATGGATGAAATCCAGTAGCTTGATCAGCCCGATCTCGCCCGTGCTCGCCACGTGCGGCGCACAGCAGGCGCACAGATCCACGTCCCCGATCTGCACCAGCCGCACGCGGCCGGAAAGCCCGTCCTTGGCGCGGAAGGGTAGGGTAGCAAGAGTCTCTTCGGCGGGATAATAGGCTGTGACGGGCAGGTTTTCAAAGATCGCGCGGTTAGCCTCGTCCTCAATCTCGTCGAGCTGCTCACGGGTCAGCACTCCGTCAAAGTCCATGGTCATGTCCTCGTCGTTTAGGTGAAAGCCTACGTTGTGAAAGCCGTAACGACGGAATACAATACCCGACACGATATGCTCGCCGCTGTGGTTCTGCATACGGTCAAAGCGCGCGGCGAAATCCAGCCGCCCCTCCACCGTCCGGCCAACCGCCAGCGCGGCGTCGGTCCTGTGTAGGATCACGCCGTCCCTCTCCTGCACGTCGATTACGTGCGCATCGCCAAGGGTGCCCGTGTCGGCATACTGTCCCCCCTCCTCGGGGAAAAAGGCGGTCGCGTCCAGTGTTACGAAAAAGCCTCCCTCGGTCTGCTTGCAGGCAAGCACCGTGGCGGTAAATTCCCGCCGATAGGCGTCCTCGTCAAATATGCGTTTTGTCATACATTCTCCTTAAAGCGGCAAAATCGAGGCAAGCCCCGTCAAGTCGAAGAGCAAGCCGAACAACAAGCCAAGCCCCACAAGGGACAGGGCGATCAGGATGTTTTCCTTTGCGCGGTGATTGGTGCGGAAGAGCACCAGAATGCCAACCCCCGAGCCGACAAGCAGACCCGACAGCATCGCGCCAAGCGACAGCGCACCGCCAAGATACAGCTCACACAGCACCACCGATGCGGCGCAGTTCGGCACCAGCCCGATCACGGCGGCAAACAGATGTGACACGAACGGGATCCGCAGGGGTAGGGAAGAAAGACGCTCCTCGCCGATCAGCTCCAGCCCGGTGTGTAGCACAAAGGAAACGATAAAGATAAACAAGAGCACGCGCGCCGCATGTAAGAGGGCGGCAAGGAACAGGCTCTTGCCCTTGCAATGGCAGCCCTCCTGCTCGCACAGCTCCTCGACCTCCTCCTGTGCCGCGTCTTTCCGGCGGAACAGAAGATCGCAGGCAAAGCCGCACAGAATGGCGATCACCGCCTTCAAAAGAACCAGGATCACAACCGTGGGGATGGGCATTTCGCCCGCAATCAGCACGGGGATCATCTCGTCGGAGGTAGAGAGAAAGACCGCGATCAGCGTGCCTAGCGACACCACCCGCCCCGCGTACAGACCCGCCGCGGCGGCTGAAAAGCCGCATTGCGGCAGGATGCCCAGAACACCGCCAAGCAACGGCCCCACCTTGCCCGAACGGCGTATCAGGTCGTAGGTGCGTTCCCCCGCCTTGTGCTCCAGTAGCTCCATCAGCAGATAAGAAACGTATAAAAGAGGAAAAATTTGCAGGCACTCCTGCAGAGTGTGCAGAAGTCCGTGTTCAGCTATATGCAAAAATCCTTGTAGGGTCATCGGGCATCTCCTTTTTGGCAGGCAGCGCATTTCCCGTAAAGCAGGGTGCGGCTGTCATCCAAGGCAAATTCATGATTCTCGCGCAGGCTCTTTTCAAACAGGGCGGACTGCTCACGCCCCAGGTGGATCACTCGCCCGCAGGAAAGGCATTCGAGGTGCAGATGGTGGGTGCAGGCGCTTTCCCGCAAATAGCGATAGGTATAGCCCCTGCCGCCCTCCTTGGCGTAGCGGCGGACCGAGCCGGCCTCGTATAGCCCCGCCACCAGACGATAAACCGTGCTTTTTCCTACCCCATGCCTTTGCATCTCATCGGCCAGCTCCGAGAGAGTGAAGGCGCGATCTGCATGCGTGGAAAGATAAGAGAGCAGCTCGGTTTTCTGTTCGGTACGGTACTCTTTCATTGGTTTGTCCTTCATTTTTATAATACGCGGAATATTATACCCCAACTTGCCCCATCTGTCAATAGAAATTGAAAATAATTCTCAATTTCAGTGAAATACAAAGGGGAGAACGGTTGTTCTCCCCTTTTTGTTATTTTTCATAAACCTTGCGGGATAAGATGTACACCTCGGGCAGGTTCCGGTAACGCTCCGCGTAATCAAGACCGTACCCGACCACGAATTCGTCGGGGATCTGGAAGCCGCAGTAGTCCACCGTGACGTCTACCAACCGACGCTCGGGCTTGTCCATGAGCGTGCAAAGACGTAGCGAGGCAGGGTCGCGCGTTTTGAGCAGCTCACACAGGTGTGATAGAGTCGTGCCCGTATCGATCAGATCCTCCACGATCACCACGTGGCGGCCTGCGATCGGACGGCCAAGATCCTTGATAATCTTGACGTATCCCGAGGTCGTGTCCCCGTCTCCGTAGCTGGACACCGCCATAAAGTCGATCTCTGCGGGAATGGTAAGCGCCTTGAGCAGGTCGGTGAAAAAGAACACGCTCCCCTTAAGAATACAGATGAAAAGGGGGTTTTTGTCCCCGTAGTCGGCATCCAAACGAGCAGCCAGCTCTGAAATACGGGCCTCGATCCGCTCACGACTGATGAGTACACTGTCAAAATCGGAATGCATACAAGCCTCCCTTACTTACAGGCCCAGACGATTTACGGTGCGGTAAAGCGACTCGATATAGGCCAGACGGCGGGCACAAGCGGCCTGCATCTCGGAGATCTGCTCCTTCGAGAAAGCGTCGAGATCCCCGTCCTTGAGGGTCTTCTTGTACATACGATCCAAAATCAGGGCATACTGGATATCCACAGCTGCGATCTCGTTGTTGATGTTACAAATCACCTCGTCGGAGCGGCCGTTCATCAGCTCGTCAACGGCGAACTCACCCATACGGGAAGCCAGCAAACGGTCGCGCAGGGTAGGCATGCCGCCGCGAAGAACGTGTGCCAGACGCGCAAAACGGGATTCCACGCCCGTCTCGGCCTCAATGCGGCGGGTCAGCTCCTCGCCAAAATCACCGCCAAGGCCCTCGGCAACCACGATGATGAAGTTGCGCTTGCCGAGTGTGCGGGATGCTTTGATCTTCTCGATCAAAGCATCGGTGTCCGGCTTGATCTCGGGAACGATCGCTGCGGTCGCACCAACGGCAATGCCGACCTGTAGAGTGATGTCGCCCGCATCGCGGCCCATGACCTCGACCACGTTGCAGCGTGCGTGCGATTCACAGGTGTCGCGCAGACGGTCGATCATATCCACGGCGGTGTTCATCGCCGTGTCGAAGCCAATGGTATAGTCGGTAGCGGTGATGTCGTTGTCGATGGTAGCGGGCAGGCCGATGCAGGGAATGCCGCGCGAGGACAGGTCGGTCGCACCGCGGAAGGTGCCGTCGCCGCCAATGGCAACGATACCGTCAATGTTGTTACGGCGGCAGGTTTCAATGGCCGCCTTCATGCCCTCCTCGGTCTTGAACTGGGGTGCACGGGCAGAATACAGCATCGTACCGCCATGGTTGACGATGTTGGAAACGTCACGCACGCCAAAGGGGCGAACGTCCCCGTAAATGAGCCCCTCGTAGCCCGAGTAAATGCCCATGACCTCCACGCCGTAGCCGATTGCCGTACGGGCGACTGCGCGCACGGCGGCATTCATGCCGGGTGCGTCGCCGCCGGAAGTCAATACACCGATTTTTCTGAAGCTTTTCATGATCTATCTCCTCCTGTTAGGACAGTAATTCTATCAGCATATCCGTCATTGCGTTCACCGCGCCAAGGCGGATCTCCTCACGCGTGCCGCGCAGATCGAAGGAGTGTACGACCGTTTCCTCTTTTGCGCGGCAAACGGCAACAAACACGCGACCAATGGGGATTTCTTCGCTTCCGCCGCCGGGGCCGGCAAGCCCCGTGACCGAGATGCCGATGTCGCTGCCCGTCAAACGGACAACCCCCTCGGCCATCGCGCGCGCAACAGGGGCGGATACCGCCGTATGCGCCTCGATCAGCGCATGGGGAACGCAAAGCACATTCTCCTTGACCGCATTGACATAGGAAACGACACCGCCGAAAAAGACTGCACTGGCACCCGAAACGTCCACCACGGACTTGGCAAACCAACCGCCCGTGCAGGATTCCGCCGCCGAAAGGGTAAGCCCTCGCCGCAAAAGAAGGGCAACAAGCTCTTCGCTTTTCGATCGGTTTTCCACGGTGCACCTCCGCACGATTTCAATCATCTTCATTATTATACAACAAATGCGACCGTTTTACAATATCCTGCAAAAAAATTCTTTCGTTTTTCTTCGCGTAAAATTCGCCCTTGATGATTGACACGGGAGGGATAATATAGTATAATAATAGAAATAGTACTTTCACAAGGAAAAGGTGCAAGATGAGCGACGAGCGCAAAAAAATCGAACGGATCTGGCTCACCCCCGCCAAGGGCGGTGTGGGGGTCGGCTTTGCCTCGGTCAATCTGGCTCTTGCCCTGTGCCGTCGCGGAAAGCGTGTGCTCCTTGTGGATGGCAGTGTGTTCGGCCGCTCTCTGGATACGGTCCTTTCCTGCGCGGAGGACGTGATCTACGACATTGGCGATCTAGCCGCCCATCGTGTGGAAATGGATAAGACCCTGCTCCGTCCTCTTGGGGAAAACGGCCCCGCCCTGCTCCCCGCCGCCTTCTCGGGTGAGGATGCCGTCACGGGACAGGCCCTTTCCACCCTTTTATCCGAGCTATCGGATACGGGAGAATTTGACTATATTCTCGTAGATGCTCTGGCTCTTACCGACGCGCTTGTCTGTGCAAAGACATACGACCGCGTTCTGGTTGTCACCGACCCAACCCCCGCCTCGCTCCGCTCGGCGGAGATGCGGGGCGTATCCCTTCGTGGTGCGGCTGTGGCGAGCGTGTCGCTCCTTATCAACCGTTTTTCACTGTTGCCGCCGCGCGAGAGCGGACAGGACAAGGCCATCTTGATGATGGACCAGGCCTCTTTGCCTCTTCTCGGCATCATTCCCACGGTCGGGGAGCTTTCGGAAACGGCACACAAATACGTGGGGAAATATCCCCTGCTTGAGGGTCGCGCCTTCCGCGCGGAGCCTGCCCTCGCCGCCTTTGATAACCTGGCAGGCCGCCTTTTGGGCGAAGAAGTACCCCTGCTTTCGAACATCCGTGCGGTGCGCTCGTACCGACGGAAGCTTTTGTATTGATACACAGAAAGGGAGGATCTTTCATGGAAATTGCCATCATCGCAGACGATACGAAAAAAGAACTGATGACCCAGTTCTGCATCGCCTATTGCGGCATTCTGGGCCACCACAACCTCTGCGCCACCCAGACTACGGGTCGTTATATTGCCGAGGCTACGGGTCTTTCGATCGATGCCCTGTTGCCCGGTGATATCGGTGGCATGGAACAGATCCTTTCCCGCATTACCTATAACGAGATCGACATGCTGCTCTATTTCCGCGATAGCGTGGGCGATGAGCCCGAGGGCGAAACGGGACGTATGATCCTGCGGGAATGCGATATCAACAATGTGCCCGTTGCCACCAATATCGCCACCGCCGAGGTGCTGGTTCTGGCACTGGAGCGCGGCAGTCTGGATTGGAGAGAGATCGTCAACCCGCGCTCGGAGTACAACCGTCGCCGCCGTGGCTGACACACCTATGGCAGCCACCGCCTTTCGCGGTGGCTGCCCTTTTTGGAGGAGCTATGCAAAACGAATATCCCGTGTCCGTTTCGATCGTCACTCTCCGCTTTGACAGAGATGGTAGCGGCGAGAAGGAAGCCTATACCTACGCGGGCCGCGTCAGCGAGGGGGATCGGTACACCCTCACCTACACGGCGAGTGAGGATGGGCAAAAAACCGTCCTCTCCTTTTGCAAGGAACAGCCTGAAACAATCTGCCTTTTGCAAAGCGGTGAGGTTTCCTGCGAGCTTTGCTTTGAGGCGGGCAGAGGCTACACAGCCCTGTACCGCGTGGCGGGGGCAGGGGAGTTGGATATCGAGATCAAGCCTCGCGTGGTAACCAATGAAGCGGGTGAACGCGCGCGGCGCATCCGCCTGGACTACGAAGCTACCATCGGCGGCGCGCGTATGCGTACCGTCATGACCCTGATTGTCGAGAGAATCGACATAGAAGCGTAAACAAGAAAAGGAGAAGCGGCATGACCGTAGACGAGCTGAAGGCACAACTGAAAAACGGCAATCTGTCTGGAGTCTACCTCTTTTGTGGGGAAGAAGCCTTTTTGCGCCGTTATTATCTTGGTGAGCTGCGCGCCGCCATCCTGACCGACCCCGCCTTCGATGCCTTTAACCGCATCGTCATGGAGGGGGAGGAGATCGACTTCCCGCGCCTGTCCGAGGCGCTTTGCTCGCCGCCCATGATGGCTGACAAGAAGCTGGTCGAATGGCACCTTGCCGACCTTTCAAGCCTTAAAGAAACCCTGCTTCGCAAGCTCACCGAGTTTTGCGAGATGGCAAAGGACTACCCCGAGACCGTCACGGTCTTTGTGGTGGATGCCGACTGTCTTGATGTCGGCAATCTGCCGAAGCGTCCGTCCAAGGCCTACACGGAGCTTTCGAAGATCATGTCGGTCGTCTGCTTTGAGCGGTCAGGCGAGGCGGCTCTTGCCGGCTGGATTGCACGGCATTTTGCGCACGAGGGAGTTAGGGCTACCCGTGCGGTCATCGAAGCCCTGCTTGCCCAAAGCGGCACGTCCATGGACGCGCTTTCGGGCGAGATCGTTAAGCTCGCCGCCTTTGTCAAGCAGAACGGGCGGGAGGAGATTACCGAAAAGGATGTCGAGGAGGTCGCCAGCCGCGCAAGCGAAAGCGATGCCTTCGGCTTGACCAATGCGATTTTAGAGGGCAACGCCCCCCGCGCCTACGCCTGCTTACAGGATATGAAGGGGCGCAAGGTCGAGCCAACCCTCGCCATTGCCTCGGTTGCACGCACTTATGCCGATCTGTTGACAGTCCGCTCCTGTGCGGAGGCGGGTCTTTCGCAAAAGGAGATCGGCGCGCGCCTCCGAATGCACGAATACAAGGTCGGCCTGTTCCTGCGTGCCGCGAAGAAAAGAAGCGCGGGACAGCTGGAGGCGGCACTTGCCTTTTGCAGCCGTGCGGACACCGCCTCGAAAACGGGCATGGGCATCGGCGGCTACCTTGCGCTGGAATATCTGATCGCCCGCACCCTGTAAAAAATCAACCGAAAGGAGAGCCCGCCATGTCGGAGCGTATTTGTATTCTGTCCTCGGAAGCGGCCTTTGCCCAGATGCTTCGACTGGAGTTGGAGGATGCGGGCTATGCCGTTTCGGTCTTGCGTCGGGATGCGCGATTGCCGCAGGCAAGTGTCTATCTCGTTGATCGGGATGCTTTCCCGACTGTCCTACCCCCCGCATCCCGAGTAGTGGGATACGGCCACGGCCGGGGAACGGATGGGCTTTATCTTGCCCGTCCCTTTTCACTTGCCGCCCTTTGTGCCGCGTTGCGCGGGGAAAGGGAGGAGGCGCGCGGCATCTCGCTTGCCGCGGACGGTACCGCCGTCTACCTGGACGGTACGCGCATTCCTCTTTCCCCAAAGGAATATGCCCTGCTCGCCTGTCTAGTCCGTGCGGGCGGTTCCCCCGTATCCCGTTCTGCCCTGCTTACTGAGGTGTGGGGGGAAGGATACGGAGAGGGGGTCGTGACAGTCTACCTGCACTATCTGCGTAAAAAGTTGGAGCGCGGCGGCAGAAAGCTGCTGTTTGCTGTGCGCGGAAGCGGCTATGCCTTGCGATCGGAGGAACAACCATGATCCGTATACTGACAGGCGATTTCGGAAGCGGAAAAAGCGAGGCGATCGCCGCCGCCATCCGCCGCGATGTAGAGGCGGGAAAACGTGCCTATCTGCTCGTGCCCGAGCAGGGAACGCTCTTTTCAGAGCAGCAGATGGCAGACCTACTTCCCCCCTCGGCCCCCCTGTGCTTTGAGGTTACAAACTTTTCTCGTCTTGCCAATACCGTGTTCCGCCGTGAGGGCGGACTTTCCTATCACTATGCCACCTCCGACGTGCGCACGCTGATCATGTGGCGCACGATGGGGGAGCTTTTGCCCCTGTTGCACGAAAAGCAGGGAGAACAGGAGCTTGGGCGTGTACGGAAGATGAGTGCTGCCATGGCAGAGCTTTCCGCGCTCTCCCTCACCCCCGCTGCCCTGTCCGCCGCGGCAAAAAAACTGCCCCAGGGCGAGCGGTTGCGTGAAAAATTGGAGGACCTTTCGCTCCTGTCTGCCCTCTATCACAGCTTTTTGCGCGAGCAGTACGACGATATGACAGAGGATCTTGACCACCTTGCCGAGCTTTTGCTCGAAACGCGCTTCCTTTCGGGCGCACACCTGTACGTGGACGGCTTTATCAGCTTCACTGAGCAGCAGTGGCGCATTCTCCGTGCCGCCGCCGCAACCTGCGACATGACCGTTACCCTCACCCTGCCTGCGGCGCGTGAGGATGACCTAACTTTTGAGGAAACGCGCGACACCTACGCGCGTCTTTTGCGCATGGCGGAGAGGGCGGGCGTGTCCCTTACCCGCGAGGATCTGGGAGAAAATAAACGAACCGATTCCCCCGTTCTGCTCGCACTCCTACCACAGCTGTTCGGCCGTGAAAAACCGAATGTCAAGAGGGGTGTGTGTTGCAAAGACGGGAAAAATGAGGCCGTACGCCTCGTGTCCGCGCCCGATGCCTTCTATGCCTGCGCCTATATTGCCGCCGACATTGCCCGCCGCGTCAAGGACGAGGGGGCACAGTACCGCGATTTCGCGGTGATTGCCCACTCGGCAGATGCCTATGCGGGCATTCTTGATGTGTGCATGCAGGATGCCGATGTTCCCTGCTTTATGTCCAAAAAGACGGATATCGATGCTTATGCCGCCGTGAAGCTGCTCTACACCGCCTACGCCATCTGCACGGGCGGCTGGCGGCGTGAGGACGTGATCTCTTACCTGAAATGCGGCATGTCGGGTATTTCCGAGGAGGATATCGATCTCTTTGAGATCTACGTCACCCGATGGAACCTGTACGGCCGCCGCTTTACCGATGAGGTAGGCTGGAACATGAACCCCGACGGCTATACCGATCGCCTCACCCCGCGCGGGGAAGAGGTGCTTCGCCGCGTCGAGGGGGTGCGTCGTACTCTCCTTGAGCAGCTTGCCCCCCTCACCGACCGCCCGTCCCGTAGCGGCGTGACCGAGCATTGCCGAGCCCTGTACGATTTTATGTGCCGCCTGGAGGTGGAAAAACAACTCTCTGCGCGCGCAGAAGAGGCCCGTGTGTTGCAAAACACCGAGGAAGCCGACATTTTGTCCCGCCTTTTTGTCGTCCTGTGTGACGCGCTCGACCGCCTTTGTGACACGCTGGGGGATACCGAGGTAGGGAACGAGCAGTTTTTGGATCTGCTGCGGCTGATGCTGTCGGAGCAGGAGCTTTCCCGAATCCCCTCGGCCATTGACCAGGTGACCGTCGGCTCGGCAGATCTGCTTCGCACGGCGGGCGCGCGCCACGTCTACCTGCTCGGCGTGAACGAGGGCGAATTTCCCGCCGCCGCGAGATCCGGCGGCGTGTTCAGCGAGGGAGACCGCCGCGTCCTTTCGGAGCTTGGCCTCTCGGTTGAGCCGAACCTGACCCTGTACGCCGCGCGAGAGTTGTTTTGCCTGGCCCGTGCCTTTGCCACAGCAAAGGAAAGCGTTACGCTTCTTTCATCGGACACCACTCTGTCGGGTAGTCCCCAGCAGCCTGCCGCCGTCTTTAATCGCATAAAGGAGCTGACCGGTCTGCCCATCATCCGCACGACCAATTTACCTGTGCTGGATCAGCTTTTCCGCCCTCATGCCTCGGCCGATTACCTTGGCATTCTGCGCGGCACGGTGGAGGGCGAGGCCCTTGCCCGCGTTCTGTCGCGCGATCCGCGCTATGCCGAGGCTGTTGTGCGGCTGGATACCCCGCTTTCGGATACCGATTGCCGCCTGAACCCCGCCACGGCAAAGGCCCTGTACGATAAGCAGATCTCGCTTACACAGTCGCGCATCGACCGCTATGTTAGGTGTCCCTTTTCCTATTTCTGTCAGTACGTTTTGCGCCTGGATGCCGCGCGCGTGATCGAATTTGATTATTCCGATGCCGGCAACCTGCTTCATACGGTGCTGGAACGCTTCTTCGATCGCCTGCAAAAAAGCGGACGGCAGGCAAGAGCTCTCACCCCCGCCGAGGTCGAGAACATGTCGGACGAGATCATCGCCGAATACGTAAGGGCCATTTGCCCCGACAGCGTGCGAAGCACCCCGCGATTTTTGCATCTGCTTTCCACTTTGCGCCGCGCCGCTCTGCCTGTTCTGCTCGAAATGGTGGAAGAATTTTCGCAAAGCGACTTCGTCCCCACCTTTTTTGAGTTGGGGATTGCGGACGGCGAGGACGCGCCCGAGGGACTGCCCTTTACCCTGCCAAACGGCACCCGTGTGTCGCTATATGGCCGTGTTGACCGTGTCGACACCTACCGCAAGGGGGATCAAACCTACCTGCGCGTCATTGACTACAAGTCGGGGGATAAGAGTTTCTCGCTTTCGGATATCGAGCGCGGACTGAACACCCAGTTGCTCGTTTACATGATCTCCATGTGGAAGAGCGAAAACCCCGCCTTCCGCGCCCGCCTGTGCGGGGAAGGGGGCGAGATCCTACCCGCGGGTGTGCTGTACACGGGTGCGCGCATCAAGGATGCGACCTGTGACAGCCCTGCCGAGGCGCGTGAGCTTGCCGATCACCTCGGTGCAACCGTCAAGCGCAGCGGCCTGTTGCTCAACGATCCCGAAATTCTGCGCGCTATGGATCACGAGCTTTCGGGACGCTATATCCCCGTCAAGCTTGATCCAAAAAGTGGTAAGTTCGAAAAAGCCTCTCTCCGATCGCTTGCCTCGCTTGAAAAAATGGGAGAGCTGGTCGGTAAGATCGACGAGGTGATCTGTCACATCGCGGGGGAGATGCAAAGGGGTCACGCCTCTGCCCGCCCGCGTGATGAGGGCAAGCGGAATCGAGCCTGCGAATATTGCGACATGCGTGCCGTTTGCCGATCGGTGGAGCTTTGAATACACCGCGAGGAAGGACAGCCAACGGCTGCCCTTCTTTTTGAGAGCATAAAGCCGAACAAATAAATGAGAAAATAGGCAGAATACACAAAAAAACACAAGCAGAATTGGAGAAATTGCCGATTGACCCAACCACTCGCTTTGTTATATAATATATTCGTGTTAAAATATCATAGTGAAATTGCCGCATTCGCGGTGATGAAAAAGGAGAAAAGTATGAAACGTTTGATTGCCATTCTCATGCTGGCTTGCACGCTGTTTATGCTGTGCGCCTGCCCGGGAGACGGCCCCGTCGAGCCTCCCGTCGGCGGCGACGTGTGTGATGTATGCGGCAAGAATCCCTGTGAGTGTCCCGACGACACAGACCCCAAATGTCCCACCTGCGGACAGAACCCCTGCGTTTGTCCGCCTCCCGCTGTGGTTGTAGATCCCGTCTACGCCCGGACCTATCCTTATACGGATGACGAGGGTGTGGTGCATATCCGCTATCAGGATACCTATAATTTCGGCCGTGATATTCAGGAGATCACCGATGTCGTGATCACCTCCACCGTCACCGGCACCACCGAGAAGGACGCGAATCTGCTCGTTGAGCAGAAGGACGGTCAGTCGGTCTACGCGGACGGTTGCGGCACCGCGACCGTCAAATTTCGCGGCAATCAGGTGGTAAAGATCCAAGTCGACCCCTCCCCCATCAATATGCTGTTCGTGACCGGTCAGTCCAATGCCTCGGGAGACCCCCAGAGCGGTCTGAAGCCCGGTTTTTCCAGCCAGTATGCGGATGACTACATTCGTTCTCCTGAAACCATGGCCTACCTGACCTGGACGGGTCAGCAGGTGTCCATCGATCCCGAGGGCGACCTCGAGGATTACACCTGGGCGTGGAACAACGGCGGCACGCTGTGGCCCGCCACCTCTCCTGCGCAGATCAAATTTATCGACTACAAAAACTACGTGCCTACCACCCTGGACTGGGAGACCGCCTCGAACGCAAACGGCCCCCAGCCCCAGCAGCTCTCCATCCCGAAGGGGCAGACCTCCTTCTCGACCAGCGGTTGGAATGCCGCTCTTGCGTATGAGTGGGTAAAGCAGACCGGTGAGCGCGTGTGGATTGTCAACTGCTCCCAGGGCGGTATGGAGATCCAGCATTTCCAGCCCACCGAGGACGGCACCCCCATCAATAACGAGTACTACCAGGCCGTTGCCGTGTTCAATGCGGCCCTCGAGACCCTGTATAAGGAGGTGGATGCAGGCCACTTCGTTCTCAACCACATGGCCTACTACTGGTTCCACGGCGAGTCTAACTCCAACGACAACGAGATCAGTCTCGGCGAGTACACGGGTGCCGACAACCGCTTCAAGGCCAATCGCGGCAACCGCTACCTGGATGCCGAGGCGTACACCGAGTACTTCATCAACATGCACAAGGGCTTCATGAGCGACGTGGTCTACGACCATAACGGTGTCACAAAGGAGCTGGAATACTGCGGCATCATGACCATCCGTACTAAGGACGGAGAAACCAAGAACACCTACGATCAGCTTAAGCTCGTCGGTGCCCGCAATTCGGAATACTATATGGGTGCGTCCGCCGATGAGGCACTTTCCAATGTGTTCGTCGTGTCCAATGTCACCGAGCGTTGGGTCGGTGAGACCTACGACGAGGAGCTCGGCTCCAATCCCGAGGCAGATGCAGCCGTCGAGGCGTATATGCTGGAGGTCTACGGCTCCGCCGCACGCTTCAAGGAGATCTTCGGCTACGATATGCCCACCACCGTCTACGAGATGCACCCCGGTGTGCACTACCTCATGCATGGGCATAACGAGATGGGTATGGACTGCGCGCGCAATTCGCTCCGTATCATTCGCTACCTGACGCCCGAGAACTGCTACGAGCTGCCGAACTACGATTATGAGGATGAGGTCATCATCCGCATTGTCGGTGAGGACGGTATGACCGAGCTGACTGATCTCATCATCTTTGACAAAACTACCTTGAAGGCATCGGTCTGCCCGCAGATCGCGCCCCTGTACCGTCAGGTGGATGGCCTCCGTATCGAGATTGTGGGTGAGGGCTTTACCTTCGATTCGAACGTCCTGACCGCCGCCTCCCGCTCGGAGTCCTTTGTACAGTTCAAGCTATATTTCGGCGATGAGCTGTATGAGGAATATGCCTTCAACATCGAATATCGCTAATCGCTTATATCCGTATTTTCAAAAGGGCGGCCCTCGGCCGCCCTTTTCATTCTCCCGTTGCAGCAGAGTAAAAAATGCAACGTGAAAGAATAAAAAATGCCATTGTTTTCCCGTTGCCTTCCCCTGTATAATGGGGGTAGAATATGCTCGGGACAGTCTTTGTCTACGGGTGAAAGAAGGAGTTTATGATGAAGAAATGTTAGCCTTGGCACTCTTGTCCTCCATACTACTCGGCGCGCTTGCAGGCTGTGCGCCTACCATCACGCCCGGCGGCGAGACCCCCAGCGGTGAAACATCGGACAAAACATGCACCGTCTGCGGCAAGCATCCCTGCGTTTGCCCGCCTGCTCCTGTGGTGACAGACCCCGTCTATGCCCGGACCTATCCTTACACGGATGACGAGGGCGTGGTGCATATCCGCTACCAGGATACCTACGACTTCGGCCGCGATATTCAGGAGATCACCGATGTGGTCATCACCTCCACCGTCGCCGGAACGACCGAACAGGACCCCAATCTGCTTGTGAAGCAGAAGGACGGCCAATCTGTCTATGCAGACGGCTGTGGCACCGCGACTGTGAAATTCCGCGGTAACCGGACCGTGAAGATCCGGGTCGACCCCTCCCCTATCAATATGCTGTTCGTCACGGGACAGTCCAATGCCTCGGGTGATCCCGCAGGCGGTCTGAAGCCGGGCTACTCCTCGCAGTATACCGAGGATTACATCCGCTCCCCCGAGACCATGGCCTACCTGACCTGGACGGGACAGCGCGTGTCCGTTGATGTGGATGGTGACCTTGCCGACTATACGTGGGCGTGGAACAACGGCGGCACCCTGTGGCCGGATGATTCGCCCGAAACGATCAAGTTTTACGATTACAAGAGTTACATTCCCACCACCCTGAACTGGGAGACCGCCTCAAATGCGATGGGGCCCAAGCCCCAGCAATTCAGTATCCCCAAGGGGGAGGCAGGCTTTGTGACCTGCGGTTGGAACGCGGCTCTTGCTTACGAATGGGTACAGCAGACGGGTGAGCGTGTGTGGATCGTTAACTGCTCGCAGGGCGGTATGGAGATCCAGCACTTCCAGCCTACGGGCGAGGGAGAGCCCAAGCGCAACGAATACTATCAGGCCGTGGCTGTTTTCAACGCGGCGCTGGAAACGTTGTATAAGGAAGTGGATGCCGGACACTTTGTTCTCAATCACATGGCCTACTACTGGTTTCACGGTGAGTCCAATACCGATGAAAGCACCATCGGTGGAGAATACTTGGCGACAGACAATCGTTTTATGCGTTGGAAGGGCAACCGCTATCTGACCGCCGAGGAGTACACCGCGTACTTCACCAATATGCATCGTGGCTTCATGCATGACGTGGTCTACGATCATAACGGTGTTAAAAAGGAACTGGAATATTGCGGCATCATGACCATCCGTGCCAATAACGATGGCAAACTCAACGATTATAGCCACTTCAAGCTCGTCGGCCCCCGCAACGCCGAATACTATGCAGGTGCCACGGACGACGAGGTCCTTGCCAATGTGTTCGTCGTGTCGAACGTCACCGAGCGTTGGGTCGGAGAGAGCTATGACACGTCCCTTGATACCAACCCCGAGGCGGATGCGGCTGTCGAAGCCTACTTCCTCGAAACCTACGGCTCGGCCGCAAGGTTCAAGGAGATCTTCGGCTATGATATGCCTACCACGGTCTATCAGCTTCGCCCCGGCTGTCACTACCTCATGCACGGCCACAATGAAATGGGCATGGATTGTGCGCGCAACTCGCTCCGTATCATCAATCTCCTCACCCCCGAAAACAGCTACAAGCTTGACCATTATGAGATTGAGGACAAGGCCACCGTCACCCTTTATGGCGAGGACGGTATGACTGAATTGACCGATACTGTCGTTTTCGATAAGAACACCCTGAAGGCGGTGGTCTGCCCGCAGATCACGCCCCTTTACCGTCAGGTGGACGGCCTGCGCGTGGAAGTCGTGTCCGAGGACTTTACCTTTGATGCGAACGTTTTCACGGCAAGCTCCCGCTCCGCGTCCTTCTTGCAGTTTAATGTCTATCTCGGCGGAGAACTGTACGGCGAGTACGCCTTCAGCGTGGAGTTCCGTTGATTCCCTAACAGTCTATTGAAAAAAGAGCGGCGAAAGCCGCCCTTTTTTATAAAAAGACAATTCTGCGCAAAGCAAAACAGGGGTACATATGGTATAATCAAGGCATCCTATCAAAACCCCATATCGGAAAGAAGGAGCCTATGTTCAAGAAAATGTTAGCCTTGATGCTGTTGCCCTGCATGCTGCTTGGTACTTTTGCAGGCTGTACACCTACCACCACCACGCCCGGCGGAGAAACCCCCGGCGGCGGAGAAACCCCCGGCGGCGGAGAAACTCCCGGCGGCGGAGAAACTCCCGGCGGCGGTGAGACCGTCGAGCCCAATTACGTGCAGACCTATCCCTACACGGATGCAGATGGTGTCGTGCATATCCGTTACCAGGACACGTATACCCTGGATGCCGCCATCACCGAGATCAAGGACGTGAATATCACCAGCTTCGTGACCGGCACGACCGAGAAGGATGAGAATCTGCTCGTGAAGCAGACCGACGGCAAGAGCGTCTACGCCGACGGCTGCGGCACCGCAACGGTGGTGGCAGGCGGCAAGGAGTATAAGATCAAGGTCGATGCCTCGCCCATCAATATGCTCTTCACCACGGGTCAGTCCAATGCCTCGGGCGATTTGACCTTTGCCGATACCGATACGCTGAACAGCTACCGCAACGATTTCGTCCGTTCCCCCGCCACCATGGCTTACCTCACCCAGACCGATCAGCTGGTGTCGGTGGATCCCGAGGCGGATCAGCTCCTATACGAGGAGTACGGCATGCAGATTGGTGCAAACCGCGTATATAAGCATTACAGCCGTTACGTCCCCACTACTCTGGACTGGGAGACTACGGGCAACGAGCAGGGCTGTGACCCCCGGGTGCTGACCCAGGCATCCACTTCCTTCTACGGCGCGGGCTGGTCTGCCTCGCTTGCAAAGGAGTGGATCGAGCAGACGGGTGAGCGCGTGTGGATTGTCAACTGCTCCCATGGCGCGATGGAGATCCAGCAGTTCCTTCCCATCGAGGACGGCAACGATACGCCCAAGAGAAACGAGTATTATCAGGCGATCGCGGTCTTTAACGCGGCTCTTGAAACCCTGTATAAGGAGATCGACGCAGGACACTTTACGCTCCACCACATGGCCTACTACTGGTATCAGGGTGAGGCAAACTCCTATGAGCGCGAAGTGGGCGGTAAGGAATATGTTGGCGGTTTGACGAGTTTTATCAATTACTATGATCGCGGTTGTCGCTACACCACCTCTGCCGAGTACGTCGAGCTGTTCACCAAGGTCCATACCGGCTTTATGAACGACGTGGTTTACAACCATAACGGCGTGGAAAAGAAGCTGGAATACTGTGGTCTGATGACCGTCCGCACCAATGAGGATGACGGAGTCAACACCATGGGACAGGTCAAGATGACCGGTGTGCGTACCGCGCATTACTACATGGGTGGCGTGACCGAGGGTGTGCTCTCCAATGTGTTCGTCGTATCCAATCTCACTGAGAAGTGGACGGGTGAGTCCGCCGAAGAAGCCGACGCGAACGTCGAGGCCTATTTCCTGGAAAAGTACGGCTCCGCTGAAGCCTTTCGTGAAAAAATGGGCTACGATATGCCCACCACCTCTTATGAGGTACACCCCAACGCCCACTACAACATGTGCGGTCATAACGAGCTTGGTCAGGATTGCGCGCAGAACTCGCTCCGCCTGATTAACAAGCTCAACCCCGATGCCCCCTATCGCCTGTCCTACGAGGAAAGCGAGGAGGAGGCCGTCCCCGTGCTGATCTCCGAAAACGGCTACGGGAGGATCAAGACCTCGGTCAAGCTGTACGAAAAGGAAGTGGACGGCGAGACCGTGTACGAAAGTGTGGTATTTCCGCAATTCGAAGCCATCATTGATCTTGCAAGCGGCCTCGAAACGCGTGTGAACACCGAGGGCTTTACTTGGGAGAACTACGTTCTGAAAACAACAAATAAGAGCCTGAAGAAGGTGTCCCTTACCGTCACGTACGAGGGTGTGGACTACAACTTCGAGCTTTCGGTATCCTACCGATAAAACAAAGGGCGACCGCCGTAAGGCGGTCGCTTTTTTGTGCGGAAAGTGCGGTTTTTATTGACGGCGCACCCTTCGTGTTGTATAATAAAGAAAAGCATACGCAAGGAGAAGAAGAATGGAACGGCAATACGTTAGGCGATATCCCTATACCGATGAGCAGGGAGTGCTTCACCTCACCTATCAGGAGAGGCACGCTTTCCCCTGTCCGATCTCTACCGTCGCTGACGTGCACATCACCAGCCGCATCGCGGGTACGGATACGCCCGACCCCTGCCTGCTTGTGCGGGAAGGGGAGAGAGGTGTTTACGCCAAAGGCTGCGGAACGGCCAAGGTACACCTCGCGGATGGCTCTTGCGTGAAGGTTTCGGTGCACGCTGCACCGCTGAATTTGCTCTTGGTTACGGGGCAGTCCAATGCCTCCGCGGACGCGAGCTTCTGGTCACAGTCCAAGAACCCCGTCGAGCGCGCGTATGCGGAACAATATCACCACACCTACGCCGACTACTACGTCCGTACCCGACCGGGCAAGGCCTATTTCACCTGGACGGGGCAGGCACTCTCCTTGACCGATGGCGTAGGACACGCGCCTGCGGAATACGTTTCCACCACCCTGGATTGGGAGAGCGCGCATGCTGACATGGGGGCCGACCCTCGGCAGTTCAGCATTCCGAGAGGGAAGACTTCCTTCCCGAGTGCAGGCTGGAGCGCGGCTCTCGCCCACGAATGGGTCGAGCAGACGAACGAGAGCGTCTGGGTCGTCAACGCCTCCCACGGCGGCCGCGCGATCGAGTTTTTTAAGCCGAGCGAGAACGGCACGCCCGTCGATAATGAGTATTATCAGGCGGTCGCGGTCTTTCGCCTCGCCCTTGAAACAATCTACCGCGAGATCGACGCGGGGCATTTCACCCTACACCACTTCTTCTACTACTGGTACCACGGCGGCGGAGACAGCTTCAACCCCGACGACTACTATTACGACCGCTTTGCCGAGTTGCACGCCGCCATGAAGCGAGATGTGGTCTTTGACCATGCGGGCGTGCGGCGGGAACTGGAATTTTGCGGCCTGTTTTGCAACCGTTCCAAATTTGACGAGCAGGGCAACGGCACTGCCGAATGCTACCTCAACGGCCCCCGCCTTGCCCAATATTATGCCGCCTCGGAGAAAAAGGGCATCTTCTCGGACGTCTACTTCCTCTCAAACGTTACCGAAAAGTGGACGGACGGTGACAAAAATGTCGAGCGGTATTTTCTCGATACCTATGGCTCGCCCGAGAAATTCGAGGAGCTGTTCGGTTATCCCATGCCCACCACCTGCTTTGAACTGCATCCCACCTGTCACTACCTCATGCAGGGGCATAACGAGATGGGCATGGATTGCGCGCGCAACACCCTGCGCCTTCTGAACCTTCTCGATCCCTCGGATGCCTACCGTCATACCTATCCTGAGGCGGACTGCACCGTGCGCCTGCTTTCGCAGGACGGCTGCACTGAGATCACCGACTCAATCGGCCTTGACGAAACGAATGTGGCGGTCGTCTACCCCGAGGTCAGTCCCGTTTATTACACCGCCCTTGGTGTGGAGCTTTCGGTGGAGGGCGAGGGATTTGTCCTTGACTCTCTGTTCAAGCTCCGCCGCACCGATCCCACAAGGCGTGAGGTGCGCCTTTCGGTGACCGTCGGCGGCAAGCGGTGCAGGGAATACACCCTGCGTGTGAACGAGGCTTCTTTCTTCCATACACATCTGCCCTACTTCGATCAGCCGGGCTTTGACGATGAGGGCTACTGGCATTGCAATTTTTACGGCATGCACGAGCCGTGGTCGGTTGGATACCTGACCTTTTCGGATAAGACCTATATCCCCTACCACATGTTCTCAAACGGCTGGCTGACCTCTGCTGTCAAGGGCTACAAAAAGCCCGAGGGCGGCATTCTTGCCAAACTGTGGTACGTTGGCATTTCTCCTTCTACCGAGCTTGCCCCCGCTATCTGCTACACGGCGGAGCGGGACGGCGTGCTTACGCTCGGGGCCACCCAGTTCAGTGCGGGTTGTAACCGTCTGTGCGAGGATCCGCCAAGAGGTGTCTTTCTCGCCGTTGCTCGCAACGGGGACATGGTCTGGCCCTCCACGGGCGGGTCGCTTGCAGGAGAGAAGACCGATTGGTTCTTTGCGTCCACCGAGGCCGCCGAGCCGATTTCGCTTGCCGAGCGCCTTGGTGCGGTGCGTATCCCCGTGAAAAAGGGGGATCTTGTACAATTCTGCTTCGGCCGTGAGTGCGCCACCGAGATCAAGGCGTATGCCCAGCCGATCCTATTCCCCTCTGTTTGCTACGAGGATTAAAAAACAACAACGGCACTCCCGTGGGAGTGCCGTTGTTTATGCTCTTACAGTTCAGCGAAATACTTGATGGTTCTGACCATCTGGCTGGTGTAGGAGTTCTCATTGTCGTACCAGGAAACGACCTGAACCTGATAAGTGTCGTCGTCGATCTTGGTAACCATGGTCTGGGTAGCGTCAAACAGAGAACCGTAGGAAATGCCGATCACGTCGGAGGATACGATCTGATCCTCGTTGTAGCCGAAGGAAGCGGAAGCGGCAGCCTTCATAGCGGCATTGATGCCTTCCTTGGTTACGTCCTTGCCCTTCACAACGGCAACCAGAATGGTGGTGGAGCCGGTGCAGGTAGGAACACGCTGTGCGGAGCCGATCAGCTTGCCGTTCAGTTCGGGGATAACCAGGCCGATTGCCTTAGCGGCACCGGTGGAGTTGGGAACGATGTTCTGCGCGCCTGCACGAGCACGGCGAAGATCGCCCTTTCTGTGGGGGCCGTCCAGGATCATCTGGTCGCCGGTGTAAGCGTGAACGGTGGTCATGATACCGCTCAGAACGGGTGCGTAGTCGTTCAGAGCCTTTGCCATGGGAGCGAGGCAGTTGGTGGTGCAGGAAGCAGCGGAAATGATCTGGTCTTCCTTCGTCAAGGTCTTCTCGTTAACCGAGAACACGATGGTCTTGAGGTCGTTGCCGGCAGGAGCGGAGATAACGACCTTCTTGGCACCTGCGTTGATGTGTGCCATGGACTTCTCCTTGGAGCAGTAGAAGCCGGTGCACTCCAGAACTACGTCAACGCCCAGCTGACCCCAAGGGCAGTTGGCGGCATCCTTCTCGGCGTAGATCTTCAGGGTCTTACCATCTACGGTAATGGTGCCTGCCTCATCGTCAGCCTCGACGACGTGACCGTCGTAACGACCCTGTGCGGTGTCGTACTTCAGAAGGTGAGCAAGCATTTTGGGGCTGGTCAAGTCGTTGATGGCAACGATCTCGTAGCCCTCTGCACCGAACATCTGACGGAATGCCAGACGGCCGATACGGCCAAAGCCGTTAATCGCAACTTTTACAGACATGTTGGTATCCTCCGTATATTATAAAAAATTTTTTGACAAGGGAAAGGATTTTTTCAATCCAAGTTATTATAGCACGAATCGGTCGTCTATGCAAGGGGTTTGTTAAATTTTTCCCATTTTTGTAACAATTTACAGGAAAATGACAGCTTATGGCTCGGTTTTTTCGCAATTTACAGAGAAATCCTCCACCTTCTCGGTGAGTGCGCGCCACGCAAAGCCTGCAAGTGCCGGGAGCCGCGCAAGCCGCCGCGGATCCCGCGCCGTCCGCCATAGCCATTCCAGTCCCGCGCGCTGCATCACAGCAGGTGCACGCTTCACCTCGCCCGCCCATACGTCCAGCGAACCGCCAAGGCCCATCGCCAGGCAAGGGATCGCGTGTGTGTCGATCCACTGCTCCTGGCGCGGTGAGCCAAGACAAACGAACAAAAGGTCGGGCCGCATCCCCGCGATCGCCGCCGCCACGGTGTGCGACCTCTCACACGGAAAGTAGCCGTCCTGCACCCCCACGATCTCGGCACGCGCATAACGGCGCGAAAGCTCCCGTGCCGCCGCCGCGCCTATCCCCGGCTTCGCACCGAGCAAAAATACCCGATATGGGCGGGGTGCTGTGCGCAAAAGGGCCTCGGCAAAATCAATGCCGCTGACGCGGGAAAGCGATACTCCTTGCCTTGCCGCCGCCATCGAAATACCCACCCCGTCGGGGAGCAAAAGATCCGCGCGGTGGAGCAGGGCAGAGAAGGCAGGGTCGCGCGCCGCGCGATAAGCCATCTCCGCGTTGGGCGTGTAGATGCGCGCCGCCCGCTTCGACCCGATCAAGCGGTGTGCGGTGAGTAGCAGCTCCCGCCGCGGCGTAAGCGGAAAATCCAACGACAAAATACGAACGGTATCGAACATAAAACCCACTCCTTTCAGGGCAGTATTTCCCGAAAGGAGTGAGTTTCATGCAGGCGTTCAATCCTTTTCCCGTCGCGCGTACAGCTCTACGATGATCGGGATCAAAAGGATCTGGAGCACAATCCCCGGGATTGCCCCGGTGACGGTGCTTGCCAAAAAGGCGGAGAGGGCGTAGCCCTTGCCCTGTATGCCAAGGCAGACAAGCATTGCCGCACCGTACACCAGTCGCCCTGCCACCATCGCGATGAGAAGCGCGACGTATGTGGAGATTCGCCGCCGCGGAAGAAGCTTGTAAAAAATTCCCGCCGCCGCGCCGTAGGCGGCAAGCTCCAGTGCCATACAAACGGCCTTCGGGAACAGCACGGGCATTCCGAGCGTCAGAGAACGGAACAGCGGCGCAATCGCGCCGACCGCCAGTCCCCACGGCCATCCGCACAGAAACCCGCACAGAAGCACGGGCAGGTGCATCGGGCAAAGCATGGAGCCAAACTCGGGGATCCCCGCTGTAAGAAAGGGAAGCACGTAAGCCAGCGCGAGAAACAGCGCCGATCGGATCACGTTTCGTAGCGTCTTGTTTTGTTTCATCGGTCTTCCTCCATTTTTACGGTCACCTTGTCGTAAAGTGTGGGGATCGTGACCTGGTGGTCCCCGACGAAGTGCCAACCGAAGCCGCCGCGGCTGGTCGGACGGTTGACGATGTTCTTGCGCGGGCGGTAGTAGTAGTTCGGATCCTCGTATCCGATCTTCGAATGATAGTCGCCAAGGTCGATCAGATCAAAGTTTGCTGTGGTGATGTGGAAGGTTTCGTGACCGAGGTTGCGCGCGATAGAAAGTGCCTTCAAAAAGACCTCTGCTCCGATAACGGCCGAACCGAAATTGAGGAACACGCCGCCCTCGAGATTCGCGACCGACGCACACATCTTCTTAAAATCCAAGCCGGAGCAGGCACCGATCGCGCTCATGTCGCAGGTGGGGTGCTGATGGATGATGTCCGTGCCCAACGCGATATGGTAGGTGGCGGGCACGTCGTGTACGTATGCTTGATACAAGACGCAATCCTCTCGATTCGGGAAACGCTCGGGATGCTCGGCGATATACTTGCCAAGGGCCTCACCGTAGCCAAGTCCCTCGCGTGCGCCCGCTTGCAGGGCCTCGTTCATCCACGCGCCCGTCTGCTCCCACATGCCAAAAGAGCCATCCTCGATCGCCGTGGGAACGACCTCGCTCGTGCCGCCGAGATAGGCCAGCTCAAAGTCGTGGATGCTTCCCGCACCGTTCGAGGCAATATGCGTGATCACCCCTGCCGTGATCAGCTCGATCAGGTAGCGGGAGAGGCGGTTTTTGATCACGTGCGCGCCCATCGACCAGATCACGGGACGGCCGTTTTTCCTTGCCGAAACGATCTTGTCTATCAGCGTATCAAAATCCGGGTGTGCGTATTCCTCGTGCGGCGTCACGCCGGGGGTCATCAGATTGTTGATGGTCACCAGATTGCGTCGATCCACCGCATCGTAGGTCCTTATTTCCGAAAGATCCAGGTAGCGGCCTCTGCCGCTGCCGTAAACAATTCCTCTTGCGCTCATGTCCGTCCCTCCAAAAATTCAAAAATGTTATCCGCATCCGCAAAGCAGTCGCACAAGACATGCGCCCCCGCGCGGCGCAAACGGTCGACCTTTACCTCGTCAAAGCCGCAGCGCTCGCGCTCACACCCCGCGATGCCAAGGATCTCGGCCTCCTTTTTCACGTCGGCGTCGTCGGTGCCGCTGGCGGCGTACAGGCGAACGCCCTATTTCTTCAACCGAAGGAGAAACTCGCGGCTCCCCTTCATCAGGTACTCCTTTGCCGCACCGCTCGCCGCGTGTGCCCGTCGCACCTCCACCATTTGGAGAAGACGGCGGTTATATTCCTCCTTGTAATCCCAAGGGGAAAGCGGCTCGCGCCCCATGGCCGTCAGCTGCTCGCAGATCCATTTCATTTGCAAAATCGTCTGAATACCGGTGGACGCACTGATGTAATCCCGCACGACCCCGATCTGCTCGGCTGTTGGGGTGCTCCCGTACAAAATCTCCGTCATCAGCGGCTCCATCACGTTCTCCCAACCGCAACGCAGCGTGGAGATGGTACCGTCAAAATCAAAGACCGCCGTCTTGATCCTCGTCTTTTTACACTCTTCCAAAACGATCATCGTTTTCTCTCCCCTCAAAAAAATTCTCCAGCATCAGTCTCGTCGCCGCCACCGCACGGCCGTTGTGTGGCAGGGATGAGACCCTCACCTGCACGTGTCGGCCGTTTTGCGTAAAGCATCGGGACGAAAGTGCTTCTTCGATACGCGGCGAAAGAAATGCATGCGCCGCACAAAGCTCGCCTTCGAGCAAAATGCACGTCGGCTCCAGCATGTTGACCGCGCTGACGCAAGCGATCGCCAGTGCATCAGCCTGTCGGGAAAGCAGGTCGCGGCATGCCGCGTCTCCTGCCTCGGCCGCTTCGACAAGCCTCTTGTAGTCCATGTCCTTTCCCATTTCCCGCGCACGTGCAAGCGTTGCAGGGACAGAAGCGTAGACCTCGGCACAACCGCGATTTCCGCAGGTGCAAAGCGGGCCGTTTACATCGATGCAGACGTGTCCGATCTCACAGCCAAAGCCCTCGGCGGAGCCGAACAGCCGTCCATTGTAGATAAAGCCGCCGCCCAGGCCGTGGTCGGCCAAAAGCACAAGAAAGCTCGCCCGTGCACCCACGGCATGCTTTTCCGCGATCGCCAATGCGGCGGTATCCTTTTCTAAAATGACGGGCAGACCCAGCCGCTCGCCAAGCTCCGCGGCAGAGAAGCCGTGCCACGCTTCCATGCCACTTGGGGTCAGCACGCATCCGCGCGCCGCGTCAATCGGCCCGGGAGCTGTCACGCCAATGCCGAGGGTGCGGCATTTTTTCTTTTTCGCCTCGATTGCCTCGGTAAGCTCTGCAAGCACCCACTCGCGCGGAACATCCGTCCCCCAAGATCGGGAAAAAATCGGCCGCGCCGTAAAGTCCGCAAAGCATAACGTCACCCCCTCGCGCGACAGATCCACACCTACAGCGCAGTAGGCATCCGGGGCGAGGCACAGCATCGTCGGGTGCCGTCCCACCGTCGTGCGGGCGATCTCTCCCTCGCGCACAAGTCCTGTGCCGATCAACTCGTCCGCAATCCCCGTGATCGTGGCGCGGGTCAGCCCCGTTCGCCGTGAAAGCTCTGCCCGCGAGAGCGGCTGCTCCTTCAAAAGGCGCAGGACCAGCATGGCATTGCCCTGCTTCATGATCTGAAAGGCCGTCATTTCATTCTCCCTGTTTTTCCAAAAGCGCCAACAGCTCCTGCCTGTCGGCTGAGCCGGTCGTGTTCAGCTTTTTCACGCAGATTGCCGATGCCATTGAGCCGATCACACCTGCCTCATGACTGCTTGCCCCTGCCGCCAGCGCAAGGGAAAAGGCAGAAAGGAAGCAATCGCCCGCGCCCACCACGTCAATGGGCGGATTGGTGGGAACGGCCTCGATGCGGCTGACCTCGCCGCCGCGCAGGATCAGACACCCGCGTTCCCCAAGCGTCAGGCAGATCTCGGATGCCGTCTGCTCGGCAAGGGACAGGGCCGCCGCCCTTGCTTTTTCCTCGTCTGCGTTCTTTGCTCCAAGAAAGGTATCCTCATGCCCCAAGGCACGGGCGCATTCGATCTCGTTTGGCTTCAGGATGCAGTGGCGGTAAAGCCCGATCCGGTAGCGGCTGTCCACCACCGTCAGGAGCCCACCCTCTGCCAGCTCGCATACACGGCGGCGTACCCGCTCGCTCACACAGCCAAAGGCAAATTGATCGCTCACGCACAGCACGTCCGCTCCGCGGCAGGCCTCTTCCAAACGGTCAAGCAGCTGATCCTCGGCCTCGCGGTCAAGCGGCTCGCTTGCCTCAAAGTCGATGCGCGGATCCTCTACGTCCACGCCCGCGTAACCGCGACGCATGGGCTTGCAGTATGCGTTGGTCACCCGTCCGCTGACCGTCAAAAGACACGCGGTGTTGATCCCGCGCTCGGCCAACACGCGGCAAAGGCAATCGCCGCGCCAATCGTTGCCGATCACGCCAACGGGGGTCACGCTCTCGCACAGTGCCGCCAGATTGACCGCCGCATTTCCGCCTGCTCCCGCCGACATCACCTCGCGCACCACGGGGAGAGGGAAGTGCGGCGTTTCACGCGATAGCTTGCTTTGCGTCATGTCGGCAAACCAATAGACGTTCAGACACATGTCGCCAAGCAGCACCGCCCGACGGCTCCGCATGCCGTCCAGCAGCTCGCAAAGCCGACTCCTTGTCAGTCCCTGTATGTGTTTTTCACTCACGTCCGTATTCCTTTGCAAATTTTTTCACCCTTACTATACCATATCCCCCGATGCCTGTCAATTATTTTGTTAAAATAATTAACAAATACAAAAAAAGAATCCCTCATGCGGAGAAAAGTCCACGCAGGGGGAAAGAAAAAGCACTCACCCGATTTTCGAAACTACGTCATCTTGACTTCTTCATAGAAATGTGTTACAATAGCAGTGGCTCAAATGGGGCTAAATGGATTGGAGAACGTCATGAAAAACGAAAGCAAGCTGAAAAAACAGGCCGAGGCGATCGCCGCGGTCGCGCCACCGTCCTTTGAGGAGCTGCCCGACCTTGGCCTTTATATGGATCAGGTAACGGGGTATTTAGGACGTCACCTGCGGGCCATTGCGCCGGAGCGCGAGGACGCGATCCTGACCCCCAGCATGGTCAACAACTACGTCAAAAACGGGCACATCGACCGCCCCGTGCAGAAAAAATACAGCCGCGAGCAGCTCGCCGCCCTTTATATGCTTTGCTCGCTGAAAAGCAACCTGTCCATTCCAGACGCGGCCGCGCTCGTTCGTTTTCTTTGTGAAGAGCAGGGAAACGCCGGTGCGTACAACGGCTTTATCGCCGAACAGAAGCAGGTGATGGCCGAGGTGGCCGCTACCTTTGACCGCCTGCCCGACGAGGCGCGCGACGAGGACGTGACCGCTCTTGCCCACGATCTGATCCAACGCGCCTGTGCAGAACGTCTGGCCGCCGAGGCGCTGATTGCTTATCTTTCCGAAAAGAACGAGGCGCGCCTTGCCCGTCAGCGTGAGCAGGAGGAGAAAGAACGCGCCAAGAAGGAAGCCGTCGAAAAGGCTAAAAAAGCCGCCGAGAAGGCGGAGAAAGCGGCGGAAAAAGCCAAAAAGCCGGAAACCGCCGAAAAGAAAAAAGGATAAAGAAAGCACACCGCGCATTGCGTGTTCTCCGTTAAGAACATCACGGAATTGCGCGGTGTGCTTTTTTTATTGGAAAGCTCGGATCTTTCTCACGATCTCGTCGCCTACTTGCGCCGTGGTCGCCACACCGCTAAGGTCAGGAGTGAGGACGTTTTTCTCGGTCAACACCTCTTCGATTACGGAAAGAAGTCGGCGACTCCAATCCTCATGCCCGAAGAAATCCAGCATCTGGCTTGCCGACCAAACGGTTGCTAACGGATTTGCCTTACCCTGCCCCGCGATATCGGGGGCGGAGCCGTGGATGGGCTCGAACATCGAGGGAAAGGTGCACTCGGGGTTCAGGTTTGCCCCTGCCGCCAGCCCCATGCCGCCGGCGATGGCCGCGCCGAGGTCGGTGAGAATGTCACCAAACAGATTGCTGGTCACCACCACCTCAAAGCGGCGGGGATCCTTGACCATAAACATGGCGGCAGCATCCACCAGATAAGTATGGGTCTTGACGTCGGGATAGTCCTTTCCCACTTCCTTAAATATCTTATCCCAGAATACCATGGAATAATTCAGCGCGTTGCCCTTGCTGATGCTGGTCAGCGAGCGGCCCTCCTTCCGAGCCAGCTCGTAGGCGTAGCGGATGACACGCTCGCACCCCTTGCGGGAAAACACACCGTTCTGGATAACTACCTCGTTTTCCTGATCGGGGAAAAGTCAGCTCCCGCTACCCGCATATTCCCCCTCCGTATTCTCGCGTACAAAGGTCATATTGATCTCTTCCTTTTGAACGCCCGTCAGCGGACAAGGCGCCCCCGAAAGGAGCTTTACGGGACGCAGGTTGATATATTGATCGAATTTTTTGCGGATGATCAGCAAAAGATCCCACAGGGAAATGTGGTCGGGAATGTCGGGCGCTCCTACCGCACCAAGGAAAATGGCATCAAAGCGAGAGAGCTGCTCAATGCCGTCCTCGGGCATCATGCGTCCCGTTTCCCTATAATAGTCGCACCCCCACGGGAAGTAGGTAAAGTCAAAGCGAAAGCCGCCGTCTACCGTTGCCACGGCATTCAGCACCTTTACGCCCTCGGCAATTACCTCAGGACCGATACCGTCCCCTGCGATCACGGCAATTTTATGCGTCGTCATAGATTTTTCTCCTTTTTTGATTTTTTTATCATTGTATCACGTGAAAAATATTTTGTAAAATACATTTATCACTGACTATTATAGTTTTTTTCTATATAATAGGGGTGGAGGTAGCATATGAATCTGACAAAGCTGTATTATTTCAAAACCGTTTGTGAAAGCGAAAGCTTGTCTGCCGCGGCAACACTTTTACATGTATCGCAGCCCTCGCTTTCTGCAAGCATCAAAGATCTCGAAAAGGAGTTCGGCCTTTCTCTGTTCCGCCGCCGCTATAAGGGGCTGACGGTGACAGAGGAGGGAAAAACGCTGTACCGCCTTTCACTTGCCCTGCTTGATCACGCGGAGCAAATCAAGCGTACCATGACCGATATCGGAAATGGCAAAAGAACCCTGCGTCTGGGTATTCCGCCCATGATCGGCTCTCTGATGCTGTCCTCCGTCTGCACGGATTATCGGTCGATTGAGCCCGAGGTGGAGTTGCAGATCACTGAGGCGGGCACGGCAGAGCTGCTTGTCCTGTTGCAGACAGATCGGCTGGATATAATCATCATCCCGCATGAAGGGGTTGTGGATAAAACCCTGCGCGCCACAGAGATTGCCGAATTCGAGCTCGTTTGCTGTGTACATAAGGAGCATGCATTGGCGAGGAAACGAGAGATCCTGCCGGCAGATCTCGCAAACGAGCGGCTTGTGTTGTTCAAAAACAGCTTTCATCAGACCGAACGCATCCGACGATGGTTTGCGGGAGGTGCCGTAGAGCCGCGCATCCTGTTTCAGACAGATCAGCTTTCCACGCTCGTCAGCATGATCGAAAGCGGACAGACGGTCGGCTTTATGTTCAGGGAGCTGATCAAGGAAGAAACGCCCCTTTGCGCCCTATCCATGAAGGATTTTGAAATAATCAAGGTCAGCCTTCTGCAAAAGGCAGACCGCGTGCCCTTCCGTGCCATGAAAAGCTTTTTAGAATATGCAAAAGGGAGGCAGAGATAAGCAAAGAACGGAGACCGCCGATCTCCGTTCTTTTGGTTCGTTTCTCCCTAAATACAGTAGCCGTTTGTCAAAAAACGGAAGCATCCGCTTATTTTGTTACTCATAAAAACCGAGCGGCGGGCACATAGTAAACCTTGAAAAATCTCGCAAGGAAAATGATCTGCCGCGGCAGATCCGGTTTTTTAATATGAAAACAAAGCGTCCATTCTCTCCTCGTCTTCTCGCTCTTTTCCTTTCTGTTCTTTTGTTGCTCTCGCCCACCGCACTCTCGGCGGCCAGCGCGCCCGAGGAGCTTGCCTTCGCCCGAGGTTCGTTCGCCTTATCCGTCGCGGCAAAGACCGACCTCACGTCCATGCGTCTGATCCCCGGCGGCATGCCCTTCGGCATCCGCATGCAGACCGAGGGCGTGATGGTCGTGGGTCTGACCGAGGTTACCTCGAACGGCAAGTCCTGCCGCCCCGCCTATGAAGCGGGCGTGCGGCAAAAGGATATTCTCGTCGCCGTCGGCGGCAAGACGGTTGCGGATGCCGAGGAAGCCACCGCCCTCATCGCCGCCTCGGGCGGCAAGCCCGTGACGCTCTCGATTTTGCGCGGCTCGGAGAAAAAGGAGCTGACCGTCACCCCGAAAAAGTCCGACAAGGACGGGCAGTTCCGCTGCGGACTGTGGTTGCGCGACTCCGCCTCGGGCATTGGCACCGTGACCTTCGTTGACCCCGATAACGGCCTGTTCGGCGGGCTTGGCCACGGTGTCTGCGACAGCGACACTGGTGCGCTCGTCCCCCTTTCGCGCGGCAGTGTCCTGTCTGTGAAGTTAAGCGGCGCGGTACGCGGCGAATGCGGCAAGCCCGGCGAGCTGCGCGGCAGCTTTACCGGCACGCGACTCGGCTCGGTCGTGACCAACAGCGAGTGCGGCGTGTTCGGGGTACTGACCGAAGCTCCGCAAAGTGCTTACGCACCCATGCCCGTGGCCGCCGCGTCCGAGGTGAAGGAAGGCTGTGCCACCGTTCTTTGCACGCTGGATGAGAGCGGCATCAAGGAATACGCGGTCGAAATTTCGAATATCGACCACAGCGCGCGCCCGACCAAGTCCTTTACCGTTCGTGTCACCGATCCCGCCCTGCTCCAAAAGACGGGCGGCATCGTGCAGGGCATGAGCGGCTCCCCGATCATCCAGAACGGTAAGATCGTGGGTGCGGTGACCCATGTGCTGGTGGACGACCCCACCACCGGCTACGGCATCTTTATCGAAAACATGCTCACGCGCATGCAGATGCGCGCGGCGGCGTGAAAAAAGCGACCCACGGGTCGCTTTTTCGTTAGCCAAATATAGATTTAGCGACATTTCCATCTGTGCAATAGACGGTGTAGCTACCTGTTTCGTCATTCCAGTCATATCCGAATGTGATAGCATTCCATTGTACTTTGGTGCCGCCGAAGACAATGCTTTCAAGAGACGGACAAAAAGCAAATGCGCCTAATTTAATTTCCGTTACACTGTTGGGGATGGTAACGCTTGTTAGGTTATCGCAGCCTAAGAATGTGAAATCCCAAATAGTCTTTACGCCGTTGGGAATAGTAATGTTCGTTAGAGATAAACAACAACCGAAAGCGCCACCTCCGATCGTCGTTATGCTATCGGGGATGATGATGCTTTCAAGGGAGTAACAACAAACGAAAGCGTTAATTCCAATCTCTGTGACACTTCCGTCTGATGGAATAACAGAATTTCTGCATCCTGCAATTAAAGTTTTTTTTGCGGTTTCAATAATACAGTTTCCATTACTATGATAAATGGAGTTCCCCTCGGCAACGGTCATGCTTGTAATATTTTCGCAACATGAAAAATGGCCAAAACCGTCAAACGTTGTAACGCTTATAGGGATCTCAATGCTTGTCAGGCTACAACACTCGGAAAACGCTTCATTTCCAATGCTCGTTATGCTGGTTGGAATAATTACACTCGTAATTTTATCGCATTCTTCAAAGGATCTTTCACCGATGCGAATAACGGGTTCGCCATTATAGGCAGCAGGGATCACCACAGAAATATCGTTTCCTATGTAGTCGCTAATTTCATAACCTCCGGGTATTTTCTTGAATGTAAATTGGGATGGGTCAGTTTCTGACATGGGGGCTTGATATCCACAAATGGTACACTTGTTGGCAGAATTCAAAGAATGTGCTCTTGCATCTGCCTTCTCCACGCAACCCACACGGGTGCAGGCACGGTAATGCTCGGTGGAATTGTAAGACCAGGTTGTGCCGTAGTTGTGACCAAGTGCGGCAATCAAGCCTTGAGCAGCGACAACCTCGTTGCACACGGAGCAGTGCTTACCTTCGGTAAGGCCTGCTTCGGTACACGTTGCAGCTACCGAAGCATCAATAACTTCTGTGTGCTCGTGGGAAGTTTCGTTACATGAGGTTAGGATAAGAGAAAAGAAAAGGATGGCTGTGATGAAAAGGATTAGGAGTTTTTTCATACTTCCTCCAAAATGATTGTTATTGTTTCAGGTAAAAAGTGGGGGATTAACTGTTATTGTGAATTGACTGCTTTAACATATATATTTTCTTTTCATCTGTCCAGTCAACATTCCAATTTAATTTTATCGTTTTTGAAGAGTTTTCAAGTCTATCTTCTGCTGCATTTGACAAACGTTGATGCCCCAGACTATCGATTGAATATCCCCCTACATAATAACTGCCACCATATTCGGTAGTATAGCCATGATACAGTAGAGCTTCACATCGTCCGTTTCCTAAAATATAATATTCGATTTGCGCAAGAGGCACCAACGGTCTATAGCCACTATTTCTAGGTTCGTAATATTCCAACTCTTTGATTGTGGCATACATATTGTCAAATAATTGTTGTTGTTCTGATGTTAATGAAATTGTGTCGGGATTACTTAAAGTTATTTCTTCAAAATATTCCTTTTCAGCCTCCAATCCATTATAGGCTAACTGTTTAATATACTCTGGCTTGTCGGTGGAAACATATACCCATGACAACAATTCGCACTCTTCAACAATCCTATCTTCTACTGAATATTCGGAGCTGTATAAATAATTAAAAATAGTGTCAGTAACAAAATACATTCGTTGGCAGGATCTTAATATATAAGAACTGCCAGTATCATTCGTTTTTATTTGATATACAACCCCTAAATAATATTCCCCCCGTGTATTGGTGGTGTAGAGGTGCAAGCTTGAGGCCTCAACATCGTCATACGTATATTTCTTTGTACAACTGTCACAGACATATTCCCATTCTTCGATATGCTGGAGTATGTTTTCTGCTAATTGAGTATTTGGAGTTTCGCTTGTTGTGTTAGTTCCATTTTCGTCACATGAAGAAAGAAGGAACGAACAGAGAACGGTGGCTGTGATGAGAAGAATGATAGTAATTTTTTTCATTTTTTCCTCCGATAGTAAAATACAAATGCCCCGAAGAGTATCTGAACATTGGAGCCGCGATTAGGGAAAGCGGTCAATCCCGTCATAGATGAGCTACACTTAACGGTGGTAGAGACCGGATCCGCGCATTCAATTTGTGGCCGATTTACGTGGCGGAGAGGAGCTATATAACGCAAGCCCATTTATAGCCCATATTGTATCATATATAGCCCACTTTGTCAAGCGTTTTGGGCTATAATTAGTCCAAATATTTTATGGAGGACAAAATGGACACCTATACGACTGTTAAAAACCGCATTTTACAACTTCTTGGGGAAAAGAAAATGTCGATCCACAGGCTGGCCATGGAATCGGCAGTCGCCCCCTCGTCTATCAAGAATATCCTTTACGGAAAAAGCAAAAATCCCGGAATCGTCACAATCAAAATGCTCTGTGATGGCTTCGGGATTTCTTTGATCGATTTCTTTGATACCGAGGATTTTAAAAAACTTGAACAGGAAATACAATAACAGGGGACACAACATCGGTTGTGTCCCCTGTTATGTTATTCATTTTGGTAGATCCAATCCAGCAATTCCTCGTAACCCATTTTTCCTGCCGCTATCGCAAGCCCCACGCGGGCAACCTCTTCGTTTGTTGGACGCAGCTTGATACCGTTCGTTTCAAGGAACGTAAGCAAAACGTACATGCCAATCCGCTTGTTTCCGTCAACGAATGCATGGTTGGAAATGAGAGAGTAACCGATTCTTGCTCCTTTGTCCTCTTTGGTGGGATACAGCTCTTTTCCGTCAAAGGTAGCAAAAGCCGATTCAAGTGCGCTGTCGAGAAGCGCGGCGTCGCGTATGCTTGGGTCGCCGCCCGTTTCTTCTGTTATAAGCTTGTGTAGAAGCAATACTTTTTCTTGACTAAATTTGATCATTTCGCAAGCTCCTCAAAGGCAGGGCGGTAAAGCTTCAAAATGCGCGCCGCAACAAAATCAATCTTCTCGTCGTCGGTCATTTCGATGGTGATGTCTTTTTCCACGTCTACGAGCTTGTACTTCGGCTTGTTGTTTTTGAAGATATAAAGCTCGCCGTGCTTGTCAGTCATTCTCGCAACGCGGGAAAAGTTCTGATTTGCCTCGGAAATGGAAACGATTTGCTTGGTGTTGATGTTCATGGATATCTCTCCTTATTGAGAATACATCTATATTATACACAAATTTTAGGATATTGTCAACCTAAAACGAAAAATTCATAAAGTTTCCATGCCTATTTAGGCTACGGCAGCTTGTTTTCCTTCGACGGCGGATAACCGAAAAGCTTGACGTACGCCTTGTAAAAAGCGGAATAGTCGTGATAACCGCAGCTTGCATAGATTTTCGACAGCATACAGTTTTCGCGGATCAGGCTTCGCCCATATAACAGACGCTTTTGGGTGATGTATTCATGCAGCGATATGCCCATTTCTTTTTTGAAGGTATGGGTGACAGCGGAAGCAGAGGAACATACGGCTCGGGACAGTGCCTCTACGCTTAGGTCGTCAGCCAAATGATTGGTGATATAATCGATCAGATCGACGACCAGCTTGCTACTCATGTTTTCTACGGGCGTGGTGCTGTGCTGCATATCCAGCTCTGCGAGCAAGACCAAGAGAAGCGAATAGGCATAAAAAGGCCGTTTCTCGCCTTTTTTAAGCGTATCCAAAAGCCTTCGGAGAAGAAAGGGAAGATCCCCGTCGGGCTGCTCGATAATACGCATTCCCGATGTCAGAGAGCGAAGAGGCGTTTCTTGCAGGGCGGCATCCGAAATGCCGATACGCATACGAAAAAAGTTTTCCCCTTCCTTTAATCTGAAAAAATGATAGGTTTCCCGTGGGATAAAAAGCAGCGTGCCGTGCGGCAGGCATCTGCTGCCGCCCTCGCACAGAAAGGTGACACCGTCCCCCATATAGAGGATCAGCTCGTGATAGGCATGCAGCTCTCGCTCTGCTATATGGGGGTCATTGCCCAAATAAAAGGATATGCCTCGGTAAGTAAATTGATTTTCAAAATATGTATTCATGCTTTTATTATAGCATGTGCTTTGCTGTATTTGCAATAAAATATGCCTATTTTTCTATTTTTATTTCCAAAAAATATGATATAATGGTAAAAAAGAATGAAAAAAGGAGCAAAGCTATGAGCGGAGATAATCGGGTAGCCGCCGTCCTTTTGGCGCGCGGCAAAGAGATCTCGGGCGATATCATCGCCTGGCGGCGCGCCCTGCACGCCATGCCCGAGCTTCGTATGGACACCCCCATGACCGAGGCGTTCATCGTGAAGACGCTTCGTGAGCTTGGGGTGACGGACATCCGCGCGGGCGTGGGCGGTCACGGCGTGGTGGCATTGATCAAAGGAGATCTGCCGGGACCTTGCCTTGCCATTCGCGCGGACTGCGACGGCCTGCCGATCAAGGAAGAAACGGGGCTGCCGTTCGCCTCGCAGAACGGCAATATGCACGCCTGCGGACACGACGCCCATACGGCGATCGCGCTCGGCGCGGCCAAGCTGCTTACGGAAAACAAAAGCCGCCTGCGCGGCTCGGTGAAGCTCATTTTCCAGCCCTACGAGGAAGGGGATGGCGGCGCGCGGGCTATGATCGCAGACGGTGCGCTTGACAATCCGCAGGTGGATGCGATTATCGCACTACACAATCACCCAACCGAATGTGCCGCATACGAGGCGGGGGATATCCTCGTCACGCCCGAGCCGACCTCGGCGAGCATCTATGCCTATGAGGCGACCTTCTACGGCACGCCCGCGCACGTTTGTCTGTCGAACGAGTCGGTTAACCCCGTGCACATGGCTTGCACGGCAGTCGCCGAGATCGCCGCGCTCCCGAACGGAGAGGGCAGGATCATTAACGCCGTTCCCGTGATAAACGGCGGCGTGCGGAACAACGTGATCCCCGAAACCTGCACGGTGTGCGGCTCTATCCGTTCCTTTGACGCCGCCTTGCACAAGGCGACCGTTGCCCGCGTGGGGGAAATTTTGCTCGCCACCGCCGAACGCTTCGGCGGTCACGTAGAGGTAAAAACCAGCATTGACCTGATGGCAACCGAGATCGACCGCCCCCTGTATGACAGTTTTTTGTCCGCCATGAACACGCTGTTTCCCGAGCGCGGCGGCGTGGAGCGCAGGGACCGCGAGATCATCGGAGAGGACTTTGCCCGCTTCGCGGCATGCGTCCCTGCCGTCTATTTTATGTTGCATACCGCCCCGTGCGGCGGTGCTTACCCCCTGCACCATCCCAAATTTGACGTAAATGAGAGCGTTTTGTACCGCGGCAGCCTGGCCTTCGCGGGATTTGCCCTGCTTTGGCAGGAGAAAGAATGAGAGAAACCGTATGAAAAACTATCCAAACGGACTGCTTTTTGAAGATGATTTTCAAAAAGAACTGAAAGAAAAATTTTATTATGCCGATGCCGATCCCGAGCATGGCGAGCGTCTGTTCTTCGACAACTCGGGCGGCTCGCTCCGCCTGAAAAAGGCAGTAGAAGCCAAGGCGGCACTCGAAGCCTTCCCCGACTGCCCCGAGCGTATTCACGCACGTTCCGTTTACCTGCGATCGCTCGTGGATAACGGCACGAAGAAAATTCTTGAAATCATGTTTGGCGCAAAAAGCGGCGCGCTCATCACCGAGCTGACCGCCTCGCAGACCATGTTCCACATGGTCGGCCTCGTCATGGAGAATGTCCCCGGCACCAACGCCGTCGTTTCCTCGATCGAGCATCCCTCTGCCTACGATGCGATCGAGTATTATTGCAAAAAGACGGGCAAGGAAATGCGCGTTGTACCCGCCAACCCCGTCACGGGCGGCATTGATCCCGAGGAAGTCGTGAAATACGTGGACAAGGACACCTGTCTGCTCAGCATCATGTCCGCATCCAATATCTCGGGCAATATCATGGACATGAAGGCCATCGTCAGAATGGCAAGGGAGATCAAGCCCGACCTCTACATCATTTCGGACGCCGTCCAGCACGCGCCGCATTGCAAAATGAACGTGGAAGAGCTGAAGATCGACGGCATGAACTTTGCCCCCTACAAATTCTTCGGCGTGCGCGGCTGCGGCTTTGCTTTCGTGTCCGACCGCGTAGCCGCCCTGCCCCACCACAAGCTGATCGCAAAGGACCAAAAGGTCTTTGAGCTGGGCACCTGTGCCCCCGGCAACTTTGCCGCCACCATGGAAATTATCCGGTACGTGTGCGAGATTGGCCGTCACTTTATCGGTGACGCGGATGAAAAGACCTTGTACGACGAGGGCATGCGCCGCATCCATTTGCAGGAAAGAGCACTCCTTTACCGCATGCTGGAAGGCACGGATGAGCTGCCCGGTCTGCGCCATATCAAGGGTGTGACCGTTTCTGTGGACACCGAGGATCTGACCGCGCGCGACCTGATCGCCGCCATCGCCATCAACGGTGTGGACTTCACCGAGTGCGTGGCTGAGTATCAGCGCCGCGGCGTCACGGTCTACGAGCGCGTCAATACCAGCATATACTCCAAGCGTATCGTGGAATCGCTGGGACTGACGGGCGCCATCCGCGTGTCCCCCATGCACTGCCACGGACGCGAGGATATCGACAAATTCCTGCGCATCACCGCCGAGATGGCGATGGCATACGGAAACTGAAAATAACAAAAGAGTGCCCCTCATTGAGGGGCACTCTTTTGCTTTTAATACTTATCAACGGGGAACAGGATCTTCAGCTGATTGACTTTGCTCTGATAAGCGTTCTGTTGGTTGCGGCGGAGCAGCTCTGCCTCGATGCGATCACGCACCTCAGACAGCGGCGTCGGCTCGCCTGCCTTTTTGCCGTTGAGGCGGATGAGGTGATAGCCAAACTGGGTCTTGACGGGGGTGGAAAGCTCGCCCACTTCCATGGCGAAGGCTGCTTGCTCAAACTCGGGTACCATCTGACCGTGACCGAAGTCGCCAAGATTACCGCCCTGCTCCTTCGAGGGGCAGGAGCTGTACTTCTTCGCGGCATCCTCAAAGGAAAGGCCCGCCTTGATCTCGTCCAGAATGCGGAGTGCTTCTTCCTCGGTTTCCACCAGAATGTGGCTGGCGTTCACGGTGTCACCGCCGCCCATCTTGTCCTTGTTCTCCTCGTAGAAGGAAATGATCTCCTCGTCCTTGACCTTCACGGAGCCGATCGCCTTTTCAATCGCGTAGTTGACCAAGAGGGATTCTTTTGCCTGCTTCATTTGCGCTTTGAAGGCCGCCTCGGCCTCAAAGAGATTTCTCTGCGCTTCCATCAGAAAGAGCTTGCGATTGATAAGCTCCTCAAGGATAGCGGCTTTTCCTTCGGGGTTGCGATAAGTGTCCCCGCGCTGGCCGAGCGCGGCAAGGAACTGCTCAACGTCTGCCTCGGTGATGCTTTGGCCGCCTACGGCGGCAAGAACTTTTGTGTCCATGTTGTTTTCCTTTCGGGTGTTTTTTCGATTTTCAAGGAAAAGTATACCACACCCTGCCAAAAAAGACAAGCGTTCGGTCAAAAAAACAACAAAGTTCCGAAATTTGTTACAAAAAGAATATGGAGAAATGTTGTCTTTTTCACCCATTTTGTGATACAATAAGAGCAAAGAAATTTTTGGAAAGGGGAGCCGCTCATGGAGAAGCCACAGGCCGAGGTACGTCGCGAGTGTCTGTATATCGTTACCGTCACGCTGATCCTGTCCGCCCTGATGCAGGTCGTTTTTCTTGTCGTGGGCTTTTGGGACTACACCGTCCTGCTTGGTAACCTGTGGGGTGCCGTTATCGCGGCGGGGAACTTCTATTTTCTTGCGATGTCCGTCCAGCGTGCGCTCGGAAAGGACGAAAAGGAAGCTTCCGATATTTTGCGTGCCTCACGGTCGAGGCGAACCTTTCTGCAATTCCTTTTGGCCCTTATCGGGGCACTGATCCCCGCCTTTCACATTCTGGCCATGCTGATTCCTCTCTTATTCCCTCGCGTGGCGATCGCCCTGTATCCCTACATCAACCGCAAGCGGGGGGAAAAGCTCACCGTCGCGGAAGAAAAGGAGGGGGAAGATGACTAAAAAAAATCGTTCCTTTATCGCATTAGACGTGTTGCTCATCGTCTTGACGCTTCTGCCGATCGTCGCGGTACTGATCCTGAAGGTGCTGACGAACGTACCGAGCGAGGGTATCAGCATCACGGGCGCGCGCGTGTTCTTCACGCTCCCCCTGCCGCTTGGCGGACTGCCGATCACCGAATCTCAGATCAACTCCGCTGCGGTGATCCTCTCGCTTTTCTTCCTCTGCCTGTATATGACGCACGGCATCGCCGAGCGGCCGAACACCCGCCGCCAGCTGCTTGTTGAATGGGTGGTAGAAAAGACCGAGTCGATGGTGAGCGATTCTATGGGCTCCTTCTTTGCGGGATACGCACCCTTTATCGCCGCTATTTTGGCACTCTCGGCCCTCTCCAGCCTGATGTCTCTCTTCGGCCTGTACCCGCCGACCTCGGACATCAATATCGTGGCGGGCTGGGCGATCCTGGTCTTTATCCTCATCACCTACTACAAGCTCAAGGGCGGCCTCGGAAATTACCTCAAAGGCTTTACCGAGCCCATCTTCATCATGACCCCCTTGAACATCCTCGGCGAGGTCGCCACGCCCGTGTCCATGGCCTTCCGTCATTACGGAAATGTCCTGTCGGGCTCGGTCATTGCAGTGCTGATTGCGGCGGCGTTGCAGGGGCTCTCCTCTCTGCTTCTCGGTTGGCTCCCCGGCGTGTTCGGGGAGATCCCGTTCTTGCAGATTGGTCTTCCAGCGATCCTGTCCCTCTATTTTGACCTGTTCAGCGGTTGCATGCAGGCGTACATCTTCGCCATGCTGACCATGCTGAACATTTCGGGTGGCTTCCCCGAGGACGAATACGAGAGAAGAAGGCAAAAAAAGCTCTTGAAAAAACAACAAAAAACAAAAACAAACGACTAAAATTCGGAGGTAT
Organism: Clostridia bacterium; assembly: GCA_017464805.1. Taxonomy (GTDB): domain Bacteria; phylum Bacillota; class Clostridia; order Oscillospirales; family CAG-272; genus UBA1740. The sequence continues at coordinate 101,777 of JAFTYE010000003.1, forward strand.
GTATTATGGAACTCGCAATCGGTATTATTTTGGGTTGCTGTGCACTCGGTGCCGGCCTTTGCACGGGTATCGGTGCCATCGGCCCCGGTGTCGGTGAAGGTAACGCCGTCTCCAAGGCCTGTGAGGCTATCGGCCGTCAGCCCGAGAGCAAGGGCGCGGTAACATCCACCATGATCATGGGCTGTGCGATCGCGGAAACGACGGGTATCTACTCGCTCGTTATCTCCATTCTGCTCATCTTCGTTGCACCGAATATCCTCACAAACATTTTGGTCAACGCGATTTCGTCCTTGCTTTGATTTTGGAGTGTAACGTATGCAAACGCTGGAAATCATATCCGTCAATCTTTGGCAGATCCTGATCTCCCTGTGTAATCTCCTAATCATGTTCCTAATCGTCAAAAAATTCCTGTACGGCCCCGTCAAAAAGGTGATGACGGCGCGGCAGGCGAGCATTGATGCGGGATATGAGAATGCCGCCCGCGCCGAGGCGGATGCCGAGGCAAGCCGTGCCGCATGGGAGGACAAGCTTGCCACGGCGGATGCCACAGCAAACGCCATCGTCGAAAAAGCGACCGTGCAGGCGCAGCATCGCGCGGACAAGATCGTGGCCGAGGCCGAGGAGAAAGCAGACGGCATGATACGCCGTGCGGAGGAGAACATCGCCCTGCAGGAGAAAAAGGCAGAGGCCGCCGTGCGCCGCGAAATCGTCGACGTGTCGGCCCTCTTGACCGAAAAGATGCTTCGCCGCGAGATCCGCTCCGAAGATCACCGTGCCCTCATCGACGATTTTATTGACGAAATGGGTGAGAACTAATGAACGAGATCAGTCGTGAATATGCCTCCGCCCTCTTTGCGTTAGCAAGAGAGGATGGTGCGGAGGAGGAATATGCAAAGGGGCTTGCGGCCATTTCCGCGGCTTTTGTCAAGACCCCTAAATACGTGGACTTTCTTTCCTCTCACGGCATTCCGAAGGAGGAGCGCATCTCTGCCTTGTTCGCAGTCTTTTCGGGCCGCGTGCCCACGCATGTGCTTTCCTTCCTCTCTCTGCTATGCGAGAAGGGAAGAATGCGGGAATTTGCCGACTGTGTCGAGGCATACGAGGCACTTTTGCGCGAATGGAAGCAAACCTCGATGGCAGAGGTTGTGTCTGCCGTCGAGCTGACCGAGGGGGAAAAGGCAAAGCTCCTCAAAAAACTAGAAAGCGTCTGCGGTCATGCCGTGGTGGCAGAGTACCGTGTGGATGAGTCCCTTGTGGGTGGCGTGAGCGTGACCGTGGACGGCAAGGTCATGGACGGCAGTCTGCGCCGCCGCCTGCAGGAAGTAAAGGAAGTGATGGCCGATGAACGTACGACCTGACGAGATCAGCAATATCATCAAAGAACAAATTAAAAGTTACCGCTCGCGCATCGAAATGACCGAAACCGGCTCCGTTATCCTGGTCGGTGACGGCATCGCGCGCGTCTACGGTCTGCGGGGCTGTATGGCAAACGAGCTGCTCGAATTTGAGGACGGTAGCTTCGGTATGGCACAGAACCTGGAAGAGGAGACCGTTTCGGTCGCTGTCCTCTCGGATACGAACGCCATCCGCGAGGGTACGACCGTGCGCCGCACCGGTCGCGTGCTTTCCGTGCCCGTTGGCGAGGAAATGCTCGGCCGCGTGGTGAACGCCCTCGGCGAGCCGATTGACGGAAAAGGGCCGATCCTAACACAGGCGACCCGTCCCGTGGAATCCGAAGCCCCCGGCATCATCGAGAGAAAGAGCGTGTCCGTGCCCCTGCAAACCGGCATCAAGGCCATCGACAGCATGATCCCGATTGGTCGCGGTCAGCGTGAGCTGATCATCGGTGACCGCCAGACGGGCAAGACCGAGATCGCGATCGATACCATCATCAACCAGAAGGACACGGGGGTGCTGTGTATCTACGTGGCCATCGGACAGAAGAACACCTCGGTGGTGCAGCTGGCAAACGAGCTGACGCGTGCCGGTGCGATGGATTATACCGTCATCGTGTCCGCCTCCGCATCCGAGAGTGCACCACTGCAATATATCGCCCCCTACGCGGGCTGTGCCATGGCGGAATACTTCCGCGAGCAGGGAAAGGACGTGCTCATCGTCTACGACGACCTGTCCAAGCACGCGGTCGCCTACCGCGCCCTCTCCCTCCTCATTCGCCGTCCTCCGGGCCGTGAGGCATACCCCGGCGATGTCTTTTATCTGCACTCTCGCCTGCTTGAGCGCGCCGCGTGCGTCGCGCCCGAATACGGTGGCGGCTCCATCACCGCCCTGCCGATCATCGAAACGCAGGCAGGGGACGTGTCCGCCTATATCCCCACCAATGTCATCTCCATCACCGATGGACAGATCTTTCTGGAAACCGAGCTGTTCCATGCGGGCATCATGCCCGCCATCAATCCCGGCATCTCGGTCAGCCGCGTCGGCGGTGCTGCCCAGCTCAAATCCATGAAAAAGGTGTCGGGCGAGCTGAAGCTGCTCTATTCGCAGTACCGCGAGCTACAGGCGTTTGCCCAGTTTGGCAGTGACCTGGATGCGGATACCAAGGCTCGCCTTGCACTCGGTGAGCGCATCGTCGAGGTGCTCAAGCAAAAGAGAAATGCCCCCGTGCGCGTGGGCTGCCAGGTGGCCATCGTGTACGCGGTCACCCACGGCTTTCTCGACAATGTGGCCGTGGGTGCCGTCCCCGCCTACGAGGCGGAGCTGTACGAGAAGCTAGAGACTGAGCATGCCGACCTGCTTGCCCGTTTGGAAGCCGGCTGCTTTGAGGATGAGGACGTGACCGCCCTGTGCACCGCCCTTTCCGAGATGCAGAGGTAAGCGGTATGGGAGCGAATATCAAAAGCCTCCGCGTTCGCATCAAAAGTGTGGATTCCACCCTGCATCTGACGCGCGCCATGGGGCTGGTTGCCTCCTCCAAGATCCGCCGCGCCACCGAGGGTATGAACCGCACGCGCGAATATGAGAAAGCGGCGCGGCGCGTGGTCGCCACGCTGGCCGCCTCTCCCGATTGCAACAAAAGCCCCTATATGCAGGTGCGAGAAGGAAGCCGTACACGGCTTGTCGTGATCGCAGGTGACCGTGGCCTCGCGGGCGGCTATAACGCGAATATTTTCCGCCTCATGCGCGACTACACTGATGCCGCGGTTTATCCCATCGGGAAACGGGCCTGTGACCGCTTTGGTAGGGGCAGTTCGTCCGCCGAGCATTTTTCGGCGGGGGAAGCCCTGTCGCTTGCGCGGGAGCTGTGCGCCGATTTTGTGGCAGATGAGTACGACCGCCTCGGCATCGTTTACACCAAATATGAGTCCATGATGACCCAGACTGCGTCGGTTATGTGGGTTCTTCCCCTTTCCCCCGAGGGAGAGGGCATGAAGGGAAGCATGATCTTTGAGCCGGACGAGCAAACGGTGCTGAACGCCGCCGTGCCCGAATACCTGTCGGGCGTGCTGGTCGCCGCCGTGCGCGAGAGCTTCGCAAGCGAGGTTGCCGCGCGAAGAAATGCGATGGATTCGGCCGGCAAGAACGCCGAGGAAATGATCAGCAGCCTGCAACTGTCCTATAACCGCGCGCGGCAGGGGGCCATCACCCAGGAAATTACCGAGATCGTTGCCGGCAGCGGGCAATGAAAGGAGTGAAGGATTTGGCAAATAAGAACACGGGCGTCGTGTCGCAGGTCATGGGACCTGTCGTGGATGTCCGCTTTGAAAAGGGCAATCTACCTGCCATCTATAACGCATTGACCATGCCAATCGGGTCGCGCACCCTGACGGTCGAGGTCGCCCAGCATATCGGCGACAACACCGCCAGATGTATCGCCATGGCTTCCACCGATGGGCTTTCCCGCGGTACGACCGTCACCGATACGGGCAAGGCGATCAGTGTCCCTGTCGGGCGTGAAACGCTTGGCAGGATCTTCAACGTCCTCGGTGACACCGTGGACAACAAGCCCACACCCGAAACCGAGGAGCACTGGGATATCCACCGCCCCGCTCCCGCCTACGACGAGCTGGCGACCTCGACCGAGATTCTTGAGACAGGCATCAAGGTCATCGACCTCATCTGCCCTTATTCCAAGGGCGGTAAAATCGGCCTGTTTGGCGGTGCGGGCGTCGGTAAGACCGTGCTCATTATGGAGCTGATTAACAATGTCGCCAAGCAGCACGGCGGCCTGTCGGTCTTTTGCGGAGTTGGCGAGCGAACCCGTGAGGGCAACGACCTCTATAACGAAATGAAGCAGTCGGGCGTGTTATCCAAAACCGCGCTCGTCTACGGTCAGATGAACGAGCCGCCCGGAGCGCGTATGCGCGTCGGCCTTTCGGGCCTGACAATGGCAGAATATTTCCGCGATAAGGAAGGACAGGACGTGCTCCTGTTTATCGACAATATCTTCCGCTTCACGCAGGCAGGTTCGGAGGTGTCGGCTCTGCTCGGCCGTATGCCCTCCGCCGTAGGATATCAGCCCACGCTGGCAAACGAGATGGGTGCGCTTCAGGAGCGCATCACCTCCACCAAAAAGGGCTCGATCACTTCGGTGCAGGCAGTATACGTCCCGGCAGACGACCTGACCGACCCCGCCCCCGCGACCACCTTCGCGCATTTGGACGCGACCACGGTGCTTTCCCGTCAAATCGCCTCGCAGGGTATCTACCCCGCCGTCGATCCGCTCGAATCCACCAGCCGCATCCTCTCGGCCGAGGTGCTCGGCGAGGAGCATTACCGCGTCGCGCGTGAGGTGCAGCGTATTCTGCAACGCTACAACGAGCTCATGGATATCATCGCCATCATGGGTATGGATGAGCTGTCCGACGAGGACCGTCTGCTGGTTGGTCGCGCCCGTAAGATCCAAAGGTTCCTCTCCCAGCCCTTCGACGTGTCCGAGAAGTTCACGGGCATCCCCGGCACCTACGTGCCTCTGTCCGAGACCATTCGCGGCTTCGCTGAGATCATTGCAGGCAAGCATGACGATCTGCCCGAATCTGCCTTTCTCTTCGTCGGCACGATCGACGAGGCGGTGGCCAAGGCAAGGAAGGCAAGCGTATGAGTTGTTATAAGTTAACGGTCGCTTCTCCCGACGGAAACCTGTTTGAAGGACAGGTGTACAGCCTCTCTCTGCGCGGTGTGGAGGGGGAGCTGGCGATCCTTGCGGGTCATGTACCCTTTATCACCTCGGTCGTCGCCTGTACCTGCCGCATCGAGGAGGAGGACGGCACAGAGCGAATCGGTCATACCGATGGCGGCATCCTCACCGTATCCGCCGAGGGAACGGTGCTTCTTGCCTCCGGATTTGCATTTGAAGAATAGAGAAAAGCGGCTACCCAACGGGTAGCCGCTTTTCTCTATTCTTTCTCCGTCAACTGCTTGATCCATTTCCGTGAGCGGAAGTGGCGGAAGCAGAGAATACCCTTGACAAGATCCTCCGCGATAAACATAACTGCGACAAGAACAACAAAACGCGTGGGGCGAATGAGGAGTCCCGTGACGAGTACCGCGGGGATGCCGAGCGCATACAGGCCGAATAGGTCAAAGAAGCAGCCCGATTTGGTGTCGCCGCCCGCGCGGAAGATGCCGCAGATCATCGTGTAGGGGATCATCCGTATGGCGATCCAGCAGCCGTAAAAGAGCAGGCACTCGGAGGCGACCTGCCGCGCCGCCTCGGTCTCCACGGGAAAGAGAGAAAGCACGGGGTTGCGTACCGCAATGAGGATCGCGCCGAGGATAACGCCCATCACGGGCGTCATCACGGCAAAGCGGCGTGCCGCAATATACCCCTCCTCGGCCTCTCCACGACCGATCCGCATGCCCACCATGACCGAGCAGGCAGAGCAGATGCCCACGAAAAAGACGAAGAAGAGTTGCTGCACATTCTCGTACAGCGTGTAGCCCGCGTGGTTCTCGTACCCCTGTCTGCCCAGTACCATGACGTAAATATTCGTGCCGATCGCCCACATCGTTTCATTGAGCAGGGTGGGGGCGGCGATGCGAAGATACTTCGCACAGAAGGTGCGGTCAAAGGAGAGCAATGCACGAAGCGGTGCGCGAAAGGGGTTTTTTGTGCAAAGGAGTGCGACCAGAATGATGATCGCCTGTACCGCGCATCCTGCGGCAGAGGCCAGTGCCGCACCGCGAAGTCCCATACTGGGGAAGCCGAAATGCCCGTAGATCAGACAATAGTTGAGGAAGGTGTTGACCGCCACCGATACAAGGGAGGAGATCAGCGGGATAAATACGCGCTCCACCGCACGGAGTGCCACGCACATGACCTGTGAGAACACAAGGAACAAAACGGCAAGTGAATAAGCACGCAGATATTCCGCCCCCAGCGCAATGATCGGTGCCTCATCCGAGAACAGACCAATCAAAAATTCGGGAAACAGAGCTAAAAGAGTCGCGTAAACGACAGCAAAAGCCATGGAGATGGACATGGCAAAGCCCATTGACCGCCGCACGCCAATCTCATCCTTTGCTCCCCAGTACTGGGAAAGCAGGGATGCGCAACCCGAAGAGAAGCCGAAGCAGATTACATTGAGCAGAAAGGCAAAGCGGGCGGCAAGCCCCATCGCGGAGGTCTCGGCATTGCCAAGGCTGACAACCATTGCCGTGTCAATCAGCGTGGCGCAGGAGGTCAGGAGATTTTGCAGAGCGATCGGAATGGCCAGCGCAAGTGCCGCACGGTAAAAGCCAAAATCGATTTTCAAGGTGTGTTTTGTCATGATCACGTTGTTGGAACGATGTCGCCCACATCCTCGAGAATGTATTTGGGGCAGTAGGCGAAGTCTTTCACCGTTTCGCGCGTGCTGACGCCGGAGAGGACCAGCACCGTGTCCAACTCGCTCTCCACGCCTGCGATGATGTCGGTGTCCATGCGGTCGCCGATGATGGCGGCCTCTGTGCGGCGGCAGTCCAGTAACTTTAGACCGTGGCGCATCATCAGGGGATTGGGTTTGCCGATAAAATAGGCCTTTTTGCCTGTCGCCAGCTCAATCGGCGCGATCAAGGCGCGGCAGGCGGGAACGATGCCGTGGTCGGTTGGATCGGTGAGATCGGGATTAGTACCGATCAACTTGGCACCCCGCCCGAGCAGCTTGACTGCGCATTCGATCTCATTGTAGGTCAGATTGGTCGTCTTGCCGAAGACTACATAATCGGGGTCGTGGCTGTTCATGCTGAAGCCCGCCTCGTACATCGCGTTGACAAGTCCCGGCTCGCCGATGACGTAGGCACTTCCGCCGGGGCATTGCCCGGCAAGAAAGGATGCGGTGGCCAGCGCGCTGGTATAAAAATGGTCCTCGGAGACCGAAAGGCCCATGCGTGCCAGCTTTTCGGAAAGCTCACGAGGGGACTTGCCCGAGCCGTTGGTGAAAAACAGATATTTCTTATTTTCCTTTTCCAACCAGTTCACAAAACCCTTGGCGTGCGGGATCAAGGAATTGCCGTGATAGATCACGCCATCCATATCACAAAGAAACGCGCGCTTTTCGCGCAGTGCCGTTAGATCATAGGTTTGCATAGGAGCTCTCCTTTCAGACTACCCCTATTCTAGCATAAATGGGTGGAAAAGTATACCCGTTTTTCTGTTTTTTTATTTTGTTTTAGGATATTTTTATACATTTATTGACAGAGATGCAAAAAATATGATACAATGAAGCAAAAGAACGCCAGAAAGGATGAAACCCCTATGGAATATACCATTTACGTTGTCTATCACGCCAAGCCCGGATGCCGCGAGGCATTTGTTCGTCGTCTTGAGGAAAGCGGTGCCGCCGCTAAGGTCCGCGCCGAGGACGGTTGCCTCGCCTACGACTACTACTTCTCGGCGCAGGACGAAAATATCGTTCTGCTGATCGAAAAATGGGAGAGTAAAAAGCATCAACAGATTCACCTCACCCAGCCGCACATCGCAGACATCCGCGCCGCCAAGGCCGAGTTTGTCGAGGATTCCTACCTCGGCGAATTTAAGCTCCTGTAAGCGCAAGCATCACATAACAAGGCCCCGTGTGTTGCGTGCTCCTCAAAAAGGGGCGCACAGTGATATTCGCCTGCGGCGAATGATATACCTGCGGTATGATATCGCGCATGACACGATGATATACGATTCGCGTATGCCCCGGGCGAATGTTATATCATGGCGACCCGGCGGGTCGCTATATCATACCGAGTAGAGCGAGGTATATCACCAAGCCCCCGTGTGTTTGTAACACACGGGGGCTTGGTTTATCCCTCATCCGAAATCAGAAGATGGTGCACGCCGTCCAACGAATGGGTGAGGTGTGAGGTGGCCAGTGCGTCCTCGGCAAGGTCGTTTTGCGCGGCGATGGCCGCGCGGCTCTTGTGATAGCGTGCGGCAAGAGAGAAGAGTGTTTCCCCCTCCTTGGGATAGACTACGAAGATGCGGTTGCCCTCATGCTCGACCGCCGCGCTCTTGTCGGGCTCGGCACTTTCGAGAATGCGCATGCTCTTTATTTCGGCCGCGCGCAGGGCAAGTGCGATCTCCGCATCCACGGCAATGGCATTCTGTTCGATGCGTGCACGCACACCGATCAACTCACCATGGCAGTCAAAGCGAAGCTGCTCGCCACCTGTGGGGCGCAGCTCGGTCTCCACGCGGAAGGTGGTCGGAATTTCGGCAGAAAGAAGTGTTCCCGCGCCGTCTTGCCCCTCATTTGCGAAGAAGATTACAGTGGTATACAGCTTGCCGCTGACGGTGGCTCGGCCGTGCTCTACGGTCACGTTGCCGATCTCGATGCGGCCATCCGCATCCAGGATCACGGTGGCATTTTCCGCCTCGCATTCATTTCGCGGGCGGGATGCGCTGACGGTGTAATTGCCCATCGCATTGCCCAGTGGACGGGAAAGCGATACCTGACGGTAGCGGCAGCTCATGTCGTAGGCGGTGGAATACAGATCCCGCACGGGGTTACAGGGCTTCTTGCCCATGGCACAGGCCTCGATCTCGGCACTGACGTCAAAGCCCAGCATGCCGTTGTCCTCTCCCTCGCCCGGGATGACCGTCACGTCCGCCGAGAGAAGGCGGCCGAAGGCGGTAAAGGAAGAATTTTCGTCCGCCCCTTCAATGGCAACGAACTGCTCAAAGGGAATGCGCTCACGAACCGAGGTGGGAACACCGTCCCCCTCGGAAAGCAGGCAACGTACCCACGCCTCGCCGCGGCAAAGGCATCCGCCCGCTTGCGGGCGGCATTCGGATACCAGCAGATTACCGCCCGCCCACACGGCGCGTGCATCGGTGGCAGGGGTATCCAGGCGAACAGTGGCGGTCAGGGGAAACTCGCCCGAGGAGCCGCAGGCCATGGTCATGCTCTCGGCACTTTCCTCCAGACGTTCAAGCGAAGTCGCATCCGCTTCACTTCCCATGCCGCGGATCTCGGGGGTGATGCATTCGCGGCGGTACAGATGCACAAGGCTGCGCAGGCGCGTCCGCAGGGAGATCTTTCTCGGGCCGCCCAGACGGTAGGTCGTGCCCTCTGCCATGGTGTCTGCCATGGCGGTGTATTCGCCCCCCTCGGTCAGGGGACAGGAAAAGCTGTAATCTGCATTCAGCGTGACGGAGCAGAGCTTTCCCTCTGCGTCCGCATACAGAACGGTGTGTGCCACCGTGCCCGCAAACTCCGCCTTCGTACCGCTAACGTACTTGCCCGAGGGGAGCACCGCCGCGCGCACATGCAGAATTTTGCGTATCTCGGGCTGGTAGTCTGCCAGCACGTATTCTCCCCCCGCCTCGCAGGTGATTACCTCGCCGCATACGTCTCGTTCGATATAGCCCGGCTCATTTGTTCCGATGCGTTCCCTATCCAAGATTCCTTCGCTCATCTTGTACTCCTTCATAATCCCTCTGCCGCGCAGGGGAGTCTTTTTCGTTGTATTGTATGAAGGAATGTCCGTTTTTAGAACCGATTGACAAAAACGCGTTCGTGTGATAAAATATAGTCATCAACAGGAAAGAGGTGCTATGATGGCAACACCGGCAGAAGAAAGAAACCGCCGCCTGGGCGAGAGCGTGGCCGCCGCCCTGTGCGCCCGCCACTTTGATGCGCAGTATTGCGAAACGGTGAAGGAGGCCGTGGCCGCCGCCGTTCGTCTGATCCCCCAGGGGGCAAGCGTGACCTTCGGCGGCTCCATGACGATCCGCGATACGGGTCTCGTTGCCGCCTTGAAGGAGGGGAATTATCGGGTCTTTGACCGTGACGAGATCCCGCCCGCCGCGCGCACGGCCTTCGTGCACGAGCACTTTTTCTCGGACTTTTTCCTCGCCTCGGCGAACGCCGTGTCCGAGGATGGCGTGATCTATAACATGGACGGTGCGGGCAACCGTGTGGCCTCCCTGATCTATGGCCCGCGCGAGGTCATTCTGCTGGTCGGGCTGAATAAGATCGCCAAGGACGAGCAGAGTGCTGTCGCACGTGTGCGCGGCACCGCCGCCCCCATCAATGCCCAGCGATTTGATATCACCACCCCCTGCCGCAAAACGGGTCGGTGCGCGGATTGCAAATCCACCGACTCCATCTGCTGCACCATGACCGTGATGCGCCTCTGCCGCCCCGCCGGCCGCATCCATGTCATCCTGTTCGGGGAAAGCTACGGCTATTAAGCAAAAGAGGAAAAAGCAGAAGCATACGCTTCTGCTTTTTCCTCTTTATTCTTTGTTGGGAAGCGGCGTGCCGTCAGGGGCAAGGCCCATCTGGCTCATCAGACGGCGGTTGAATTCCTCTGCCGTGTTGTAGCCCATCTTCTTCTGGCGGTGGTTCATCGCCGCGATCTCCAGTACCACAGCCACGTTACGGCCGGGGCAAACGGGAACGGTGATGCAGGGCACCTCCACGCCAAGGATCTCGGTCGTTTCATTGTCAAGACCGAGGCGATCGTACATCTTGCCCTGCTCCCAGTGCTCCAGATTGACCACCAGCTCGATGCGCGCGGTGTTCTCGACCGCACCCATACCAAACAGACGGCGCACGTCCACGATCCCGATACCGCGAAGCTCCACGTAATGACGAATGATTTCGGGTGCCTCGCCGACCAGGGTCTTGGAGGAGACGCGCTTGATCTCCACCGCGTCGTCCGCAATCAGACGGTGGCCGCGCTTGAGCAGCTCAATGGCGGTCTCGCTTTTGCCGATGCCGCTGTCACCGAGGAGCAAAAGTCCCTCGCCATATACGTTCACCAGCACACCGTGCCGCGTGATGCGGGGGGCAAGTGCCACGTTCAGGTAGGCGATCAGGGAGGCCATGAAGCCGCTGGTCTTGCGCTCGGTGCGAAGTAGCGGCACACCGTGGCGACGCGCGGGCTCGATCATCTCATCCCCTACCTCCATGCCGGAGGTCACGATCACGCCGGCAGGATGCGCGGCGAAAAAACGATCCAAACGGATCGCCCGCTCTCCTTCGTCCAAGCTTTTCAGATACAGATACTCCGCCTTGCCGATGAGCTCCAGCCGAACCTTCTCGAAATGATCGAAAAAGCCCGCCAGCGGCAGTCCGGGACGGTTGACCTGCTTGGAGGAGATGAGAATATTTTCCGCCGCATCCGGCAGATAGATCGCCTCCAGCCCATTCTCCTTGATGACGACAGACAGCGGGACGCTGTATATGTCCTCTTGTACTTTATCGAAGTCTTCCATGGCGTACCTCGTTTCTCTTTTTTTCTTTATTATATAGGAAAGCGGGAAAAAAGTAAAGAGAAAACCGAAAAAACCGCGCCCTATTCACAAAAAAGTCATATTGTTTTGCTACAATGGTACAAACGACCCCATAAAGGAGCCTTTTTTATGCGCACGAGCGTAAAACGAATTCTGATTTGTATTTTGATCCTTTCCTTTGCCCTGTCTCTGTCCTCTTGCTCGAAATACCGTGTGGAAATGTCAAACAGCCGCCAGTCCGAGGCGATGCTGACGGTGGGCGGCGAGACGGTGGCCTTTGAGGTGGTGGATTTCTTCTACCACGCGCGGCTGGACGCTTACCCCGACGAGCCATTTGAGGATCGTATGACGTGGGTAGAGGCCAGCATTTGCGAGCTGTATGCCATCTTTGCCGTGGCCGCCGAGCGGAATATTGATCCCTATGGCGATACGGTGGAGGCCATGCTGGAGGATTATGTCAAGGAAATGATTGATTCCTATCCCACCCGCCGCGATTATATCGACGACATCACCGCCATTCATATGACCGATGCGACCTGCCGTCTGCTGCTGCGGGCCTCGATCTGTGAGGGGGTGCTTTCCTCCCTAACCGATATCGACGAGCAAACGCTTCGTACCTTTGCCGCGCAGGATGACGTGTTGCGCGTTCTCACCATGCAGTTGAGCTTTGACACCCAGCGCACCTGGGCAGAGGGCCGCATGGGGGAGATTCTTGAAAAGCTTGGGGACGGTGAGGACTTTCTTACGGTGGCCCGCGAGCTTGCCACCTCCGAAAGTGAGCATACCTATATCACCGTGCGGCAATGGTACCGTCTGTGCGGGGATGCCGCTCTCGCTCCCGCCGTGGGCGTGATGTCCGATCCGCTTTGGGAAAGCGATACCGTCCTTTTGATGAAGGTGGTCGAAAAGGATCTTGACTTTATTGCCGAGCATCCTGCCAATATTCTCGACAGTTATCTCGAATACCTGATCGAGGGGAAGACCGACAGCCTGCAAGAGGGCCTTGAAAAAACCGATGCCTATTCCGCATTGACGGAGGAAAACTTCGTTGACGGCTGATTTCCTTCTCCCCGCAACCGACCATATGGATTGCGCGTGCGCGATCTTCGATGCGCGCGGTCCCGTGCTCGTCAGCCCCTCTTATCGCGCCTATTTCGGGGAGGGCTTTGCACCACCCATTGAAATAGGAGATACCCTGCCGCACCATTTTTCCGATCCCTTTTGTTATGGCGCGTTGCGCCGTGACTTCATTCTGGCAGACAAGGGCTACAGCTTGTTTACCGCCATGCTTTATCGGGAAGGTGACAGCGAACGGCAGCTTGACACGCGCCTTTGTCGGGCGGATGCCACCTTCGGATACCTGTTGCTCCTTTCAGAGGAAGGGGGTAGAGGGATGCCCTGCAAAATCATGGATCTGTTCGATACGGTCTGCGACCTCCTTCGGGAGCACGTATCCTCTGCCGTTCGGGTCACCACGCCGCTGTACAACGTGACCACGATCCTTGCGGATCGCTTGGCCCTTGCGGCGGTGTTGGGGCTGATCGTGCCGGATCTGTTAAAACGGGATGAGATCGAGGTATTTCTCAAGCAATCGGATATAGACAGCCTTGCCATCGGCATCTTGGGTTGCGGGGAGGCGATCTCTCCGTTTGTCCGCACGCTGGCATGCCGTTTTGCCGCAGCAGGCGGGTTCTTGCTGAATTTTTCGGAGGACGGTGCGATTTTCACCTTCCGCCGTTGCGAGTCGACGGTGCATGTGCTGTACGCCGGCGCAGGCGAACGGGAAGAGCCGGCTTGTCTGCGTATCGCGCTCCTTTTGCGAGGATGGCAAAAACCGTAAAAAGGCACCCCGTGTGTCGCAAATGCGACACACGGGGTGCCTTTTTAGAAGAAAACACCGACTTTTTTGCGGATTTCATCCATGATACGGACAGTGTCAAGTGACACTTGCCGCCATTGGTGGGCTATCTCGCCTTGCTCGATCAGGGCGGCGAAGGCCGTCAGCTCGTACAGCATGTTGTTTCCGGCGGGTAGGTGGGGAAGTGGCTCTGCTTCACCTACGCGCGGGTGGAAGGTGAGCGCGCGCGGCGCGTTCGGCTGCAGAAAGGATAGAGCCCCGTTCTCGCCGTATATGATCGAGGGAGAGACCCCCTCGTGAATTTTGGAATAGGTTAGCGTAGCAGTGAAATCGCCGTAGTCAAGGATCGCCTCGCCGCATCCCTCAAAGCCGTTTTCAAGAAAGACTGAGCGGGCCTCCACCCCACGGGGCATGCCGAACAGGGCGGCCGCGAGCGAGGCCGTGTATACACCGATGTCCAAAAGTGCGGCGTTGTGATAGGAAGGATTAAAAGCACGCAGGATCTCCCCGCGCAAAAAGGCGTCGTAACGGGAGGAATATTGACAATAGACCAGCTTTGTCTGTCGCACTCGACCGATGCGGGGCAGATTATCGGTAAGTATCCCGAAAAACGGATCGTGCAGGGGGCGCATGGCCTCCAGCAACACCACTCCGCACTCGTCCGCCGCCTCGTACATGCGCAAAGCGTCTGCTTCACAGGTGGCAATCGGCTTTTCGCACAGCACGTGCTTGCCCGCACGCGCGGCGGCGATCGCACCCGCCGCATGCAGGCAGTTCGGGGTGGCGATGTAGACTGCGTCGATGTCCGAGGAAAGGAAGGCCGCCTCGTCCGTGAAAACGACCTGTATCTCATTTTGAGATGCAAATTCCGCACCTCGGGAGGCATCACGGGACAGGATCGCGGCCGCACAGAAGGCATGTGTGTGTCGCAAAGCGTCACATAACTGGGCACTGATCTTTCCCGTGCCAACGATACCGAGACGAATAGGCTTCATATCATCACTTCCGATTGGGATTTTTGAAATATTGGTAGTAGTAGCAGGGAAGCATGCCGTTGTAGAGCTTGCGTACCTTGTCGGCACGTTGTCCGTAAAACCGCTCAAAGCCGCCATGCGAGGTGATCACGTACACCTGCCAGGGGGCAAGCGAACGGAAATGCTCACCGAGCTCGCGGTACAGCCGTTCCACTTCGGCGGGGGTCATCAGCCGCTCGCCGTACGGGGGATTGGTCACGATCGTGCCCCGTCGTCCCAGCGCGCTGATCTTCCTTGCGTCTGCCCGAAAGGCATGCACGGTGTCCGCAACCCCCGCCAGGCGCGCATTCTGCGCCGCAAGGGCCACAGCCCCCTCGTCGATATCGCTGGCAAAGGCCTCGAATTTGTCAAGAATTTCGTTCTCCCGTGCCTCTTCCCGTGCCAGACGGAAAAGCGAAAGCGGAATGGCGGGAAAGGCCTCCGCTGCAAAGTGGCGGTTCCTGCCCGGGGCAATGTTGCGGTGAAGCATCGCCGCCTCGATGGCGATGGTGCCCGATCCGCACAGGGGATCCCAGAACAGTACGTCCTCGCGCGGACGGGAAATGGCTGCCATCGCAGCAGCCAGCGTCTCGCGGATCGGGGCTCCGCCCGACTCCGCGCGGTAGCCGCGCTTGTGCAGGGGTGCACCCGAGGTGTCGATCATGAGGTGAGCACGATTTTTGAAGATGAAAAATTCGATCTGATACTTTACACCCGTTTCCTCGAACCAGGAAATGCCGTAGATCGAGGATAGGCGGGTCACGATCGCCTTCTTGACGATCTTCTGACAGTCGGGCACCGAGAACAAGATGCTGCCGATGGCGTGTCCCTTGACGGGAAAGGCGTCGGTCTTGCCGACAAATATCTCCCACGGCAACACACGGGTCCCCTCAAACAGCTCATCAAAGCTCTCGCACGGAAAAGAACCGAGCAGAATATATACGCGTTCGGCGTAGCGCAGGTTCACGTTGGTCAGTGCCACGGCCTCCTCGTCGCCCGCAAAGGTGATGCGGCCGTCCATTGTTTCCACGCGATCGTAGCCGAGTGCCTCGATCTCCTCGCCAAGCAGGTGTTCAAGACCGAACAGACAGGTAGCAACCAGTGTCAGCTTCATGCGTCTTTCCCCTTTTCGGGCAGATAGCCCTCAAAAATGATGCAGTTGAAGCGACCGCGGCAGGCAAGCTCCTGCGCGAGGCTCTTGACCGTCCAGGCGGCAGAATGGCCGCCAAGCACACGGGTAGCCAAAAAGAAGGGAAAATAGCGGCTGTATCGGTGATCAAAGGCGATAAAATCCGGTTTTGTCAGGAAGTTGGTGAACAGGGATTGCATAATGAAGCCGTTTGCGTTCCGATGGCGCGGATCGCGGAAGAAATGCGAGGAAAGCTGACCGCGCACCCACGCGGGGCGGTTTTCGCGGAACCAGCGCACCACATAAGGGGAAAAGGACTCCACGCAAAAGGGACCGTCGTAGGCGTCAAGCAGGGCGGACGCGCCCTCGCAAACATGGGTAATATTCCGCTCACCCTTGATCTCCACCAACAGCATCACGCGGCCGTTCACTGTCGCCAGCACCTCGGCAAAGGTGGGGATGGTGTGGGCTTCCTTGCCGCACAGGGGCATCTTCGAAAGCTCCTCTGCCGTGTAGTCCGAGAGCTTGCCGTCCACCCCGCACACGCGCGTAAGGGTCGCATCGTGAAAGACCATCGGCACGCCGTCACGTGACAGCTGCACGTCCAGCTCGATGTCGTAGCCCGCACGGCAGGCCGCCTCGAAGGCGGCCTGCGAGTTTTCGGGCAGGTTTTCGTCGTGCAGACCGCGGTGGGCATAACAGCCCTGCATAAAGCGTGCGGCTTCCGCGCGGCGTGGCCCCGGCTTGACCGCGAACACATACAGGACGAAAAGGACGGCCAAAACCGCCTCAAGGATCAGCAAAAAAATCACAAAAGGGGGCATACATCTCTCTCTTTTCTTTACTTTAATGGGCAAATCGGGTGCGCTGAGGCGCACCCGAGCCATATTATAGGGGATCAGTCGTCAGCGTCAAGAGCTTCAAGACCCTTTTTGGCCGCGGGACGGGAGTCACCGTGACGGACGAAGAACATGGTTACAAAGGCCGCGGCACACGCGATCGACGCGTAGGGGAACAGGACATTTCGCATGCCGAACTCGTCCATGAGGAAGCCCGACAGCACGGGGGTCACGATCTGTGCCGCCATCGAAGCGGTGTAGTAGAAGCCGGTGTACTTGCCGACATCACCACCCTTGGCCAGCTCCACGACCATGGGGAAGGAGTTGACGTTGATGGTCGCCCACGCAATGCCCGCGAGTGCGAAGAAGAAGGTCATGAATAGGGGAGAGGAGCCGGGGGATACGAAATACGCACCGCCAAACGCTACCGTCAGCATCGCCACGCCTGCTAAAATGGTCTTTTTACGGCCGATGCGCGAGGCAACCAGACCCACGGGAATGTAGGCCACGATGGCCGCACCCTGTGCAATCAGGAGCGTGGTGGCGTAGTTGACGTGCAGAACGTCGGTCGCATAAACGGAATACTTGGAGGTTACGGCGTTATAGCCGATATACCAAAGGGCAACCGAGGCAAGGATCAGGAGCAACGAAACGAGCTGAGAGCGGGTCAGCTTGCCGCCCACCTCGGTGCGCTCCTCGGCTTCGGTGTCGCCGATTTTTGCCGTTTCTTCTTCCATTTCCTTTGCCCATTTCGGCTCCTTCACGGTCAGAAGAAAAACGATAAGACCTGCCAGCATGACACCCACGACCGCATAGATATAAGCGGAGAAATCGGTCTTGCCCTCGGTGCTGGTTTTGAATACGGTGGCAAAGAGCAGGATGATGATGCCACCCGCTGTGCCCATGAGGTTAATGATCGCGTTGCCCTTGGAGCGCAAGGGCTTGACGGTCACGTCAGGCATGAGCGCGACCGCGGGGGAGCGGAAGGTTGCCATGGAAAGCAGACAGCAGAGCAACAGAATAACGAATACCGTCAAGCTCTGCGCGTGGCCGAGGATGACGAAGAACACCGATGCCGCCAGCGTGCCGAAGAAAACGTAAGGGGTGCGGCGGCCGAAGCGGGTGCTCGTGCGGTCGGGCAGGTTGCCGAAGATGGGGAGCAGGAACACGGCAAAAATGTTGTCCAGCGCCATGATCATGCCCGAATATCCCTGCTGCATTTCAAATTTGTTGGTCAGGATCAGGGGAACGATGGTGTCGTAGGCCTGCCAAAAGGCGGATATGACGAAGAAACCAAAGCCCACGAGAATGGTGCGTTTGTAGTTCAGCTTCATAAAAACCTCCAAAAGTGTCGGAATTTTACATACTATTTTATTCTACCATAATTCCCGCTTTTTGTCAACCTCATGCGTTTACTTCGCCGCTCCCCCTTGACGGAAGGAAATTTTCGTGTATAATATATGTAATGTTGAAATCGAAGAAGGAGGGCGAAGAATGGAGACCGTTCGCGTCCGCGGCACAGCGGTGCCGCACTCGGCAGAGAAGACCGTGCTTGCCCTCGGTTTTTTTGACGGTGTCCATGCGGGGCATTCCGCCCTACTTGCACGCGTGCGAGAGGAAGCGGCCCGTCTTGGTGCCATCCCCGCTGTTTGCAGCTTTTCGCAGGGCTCGGGCATCAAGGAGGATGCCCCCCGCTTGACAAGTGAAAGCGATCGCCTTGCCGCCCTTTCCGAGGCGAGCATGGCGCGCGTGTATCTCTTGGATTTTGCCGCCGTGCGGGATATGTCCTGCGAGGATTTTTGCACGGATATTCTTGTCCGCAGTATGAATGCCGCGGCGGTGGTCTGCGGCTTTAACTTCCGCTTTGGCCGCGGCGGCACAGGGGATACCGAAACGCTCACCCGCCTGCTTGCGCCGCACGGCGTGACTGCTGTGATCCTGCCTCCCGTGACGCATGGAGAGGGGGCGATCAGCTCCAGCGTTATCCGCGTTGCCGTGGAGGCGGGGGATATGGAGAGGGCAAGAGAGCTTCTCGGTCGTCCCTTTACCCTGACGGGCGAGGTCATGCACGGCAAATCGCTTGGCCACCGTATCGGTTTCCCCACGGCCAATCTGGCCGTGGCGGCCGATTCGCTTTTGCCTGCGCGCGGTGTGTATGCGGTTCGTGCCGAGGCGGGCGGGAAGGAATATAACGGCGTTGCCAACGTTGGCGTGCGCCCGACCGTGGAACAAAACGCCCCTGTGAACTGCGAGGTGCATCTTTTCGGCGGTGAGGTGGGCGACCTCTACGGCAAGCCCATATCCGTGCGGTTTTACAAGCACCTGCGCGGCGAAATGAAATTTGAAAGCATAGATGCCCTGTGCGCGCAGATCGCACGGGACGAAGCACAAGCAAAGGAGTATTTTCATGGGTGAATGGACAAAATTGAGCGTGCGCGGCCGCACCGAGGAGCTGGAAGCCATTGCCGCCGTGATGAGCATGCTGGATAACGGCCTGATGATTGAGGATTACAGCGACGTGTCGCTGGATGGCGTATACGGCGACCTTATCGACGAAAGCATTCTGAACGCCGACCGCGCTCACGGCGCGGTATCCCTGTTCGTGCCGGCGGAAAAGAGTCTTTCCGAGTACGTGTCCTTTCTGCGCGAGCGCTTCGGTGCGCTCGGCATGGATGTGAAGATTGAAACCGAAGGCCTTCGTGAGGAGGATTGGGCCGAGGCGTGGAAGCAATACTACAAGCCCATTCCGCTCGGCCGTGTGACGGTCGTGCCTGCCTGGCAGGACTATACCCCCGCTAAAGGCGAGGCCATCATCCGCATGGATCCCGGCATGGCGTTCGGAACGGGCACGCACGAAACCACGCGCCTCGTTATGCGCTTTTTGCAGGATGTGATCAAGGGCGGAGAGCGTGTGCTGGACCTTGGCTGCGGCAGCGGCATTCTGTCCCTCTGCGCGTCCAAACTGGGTGCGTCCTTCTGCGCCGCCTACGACATTGATCCCGTCGCCGTGCGTGTGGCGGAGGAGAATATCCGCGCCGACGGTGCGGAGAACATTGTCTGCGGTGTGTCCGACCTGCTTCGCTCGGTGGATGCTTCGGGCGGCAAGTATGACTTTGTTGTCGCCAATATCGTCGCAGACGTGATCATCCGTCTGCTGCCCGACGTGGGCGCGTATATGACCGAAAACGGCCGTATGATCGTGTCGGGCATCATCGGCCCGCGCGCGGAAGAGGTGCGTGTCGCTATTGCCGCAAACGACTTCCGTGTTGTAGAGGAGCGTCAGGAAAACGATTGGCTTGCCATCCTCATCGAGAAACAGTAAGGAGAGTCCTATGCCCCGATTTTTCGTAAGCCCCGAGGCACTTGCGGAGGATACCGTCACCCTTACGGGTGAGGATTGCCGCCATATTGCCCTTTCGCTCCGGATGGCGGTGGGGGATACCGTGACCCTGTCGGACGGAGAGGGCAGGGAGGCTCTTTGCCGCCTGTGCCGTATCACCACCGATTGCGTGGAGGTCGAAGTTCTCTCGCGCGCGGAAGGAAACGGCGAGCTGCCCGTTTCAGTGTTCCTTTATCAGGGAATGCCCAAAGGGGATAAGTTGGAGCTGATCGTCCAAAAGGCGGTGGAGCTGGGAGCTGCCGAGATCCTGCCCTTTGAAAGCTGTCGGTGTGTTACCCGCATCCGTGCGGAACGAACGGCCAAGCAGACCGAGCGCCTCTCTCGCGTGGCGCGTGAGGCGGCAGGCCAGTGCGGCCGCTCTCGCCTGCCCGCCGTGCGCGAGCCGCTTTCCTTTTCCGCCGCGTTGGCTGATGCCCGTGCGCGAGCTGACCTTCTCCTCTTTTGCTACGAGGCGGAGCAGGAAAAGAGTCTCAAGAAAACGCTCGAGCAGGCAAAGGCACAGGGCATCGCCCGTATCGCCCTCTTCGTGGGGAGCGAGGGCGGATTTTCGCCCGAGGAGGCCGCTGCGGCCGTGGCGGCAGGGGCCGTTTCGGTCACGCTCGGCACACGTATTTTGCGCTGTGAAACCGCGCCGATGTTCGCTCTTTCCTGTATCGTCTACACATACGAGCTCTGAAAAGTTTGGCAATTTTTCCAAAAAAAATGAAAATTTTTGTACATTTTTCATAATTATTTTTGATTTTCCTATTGAAATGCGACAAAAAATAGGGTACAATAATAGGCAGTATCACCAAAAGTGTGTATTTCGACGGCAAAAGGAGCATAAGAGATGCCAAACAGATTGTTTCAGGGCGTGGTCCATCAGATGCGAGATTCCATCGACCGCGTGTTCGGCGTGATCGATGAGAGCGGTGCCATCGTGGCGTGCAGCGATCCCGCACGGATCGGTGAATCGCGCGCGGGTGTGTGGGACGAGCTTGCCTATGTCAGCGATTGTACCCCCCTGTCCGGTTATACCTATCACGTTATCACGTCTGGCGGAAAGAACGAATGCATTGCCTTTGTGGAGGGTGAGGACGTTTTTGCGGCACGAATGGTATCCGTTCTCGCCGTGTCCTTCTCGAACATTAAGCACCTGTACGATGAGAAGTATGACCGCTCCTCCTTTATCAAGAATATCATTCTCGACAACATTCTGCCGAGCGATATTTACATAAAGAGCAAGGAACTGCATTTTTCAAATGACGAGCACCGTCTTGTGTTCTTGATCAAGTTTTACAATCGCTCCGATATGCTGCCTTACGAGATGGTGCAGGGCCTGTTCCCCGATCGCACCAAGGAGTACGTGGTCAACGTCGGTGAGGACGACATCGTGCTGGTCAAGGAGGTGCCCGAGGGTTGCCGCATCGAGGAAATGGAAAAGCTGGCGGCAGAGATCGTGCAGACCCTAAACACCGAGTTTTATGCCAAGGTATCGGTGGGTATTTCCACCGTGGTTGACAGCCTGAAGGATCTTGCCCGTGCCTATAAGGAGGCGCGCGTGGCCATCGAGGTCGGTAAGGTCTTTGATATTGAAAAGAGTATCGTCAGTTATGAAAATCTGGGAATCGGTCGTCTTGTGTATCAACTGCCCACCACCCTTTGTGACATCTTTTTGCAGGAGGTGTTCAAGAAGGGGTCGATTGAGTCGCTGGATCGCGAGACCCTGATGACCGTTCAAGCCTTCTTTGAAAACAATCTGAACGTGTCCGAGACCTCCCGCAAGCTCTTTATCCACCGTAACACTCTCGTTTACCGTCTGGAAAAGATCCGTAAGCTGACGGGGCTTGACCTTCGTGAATTTGAGCATGCCATCACATTTAAGGTTGCTTTGATGGTCAAAAAGTACCTGACCAGCAAGCCCGTCAAGTTTTAACACACCCCGACAAGGCCTCCCCTTGCCGGGGGTGTCTGTCGTATAGCCGAGTCCTTTTTCCTCGGTTATGTCGTAGGAGAAACCGTATGCAGAATAAGCAAGTTCCCCTTGGACGCACGATCCTTTGCGTCGTCCTATGCGCGGCCTTTGCCGCCTTCACGACCTTTCAATTTGCCTACTACGCATCCTACGCGGACTACCGCTCCGAGCTGTCGGAGCACGCCGCGTCCATGACCGATACGCTCTATCTCAATCAACAGCAACAGCAGCAGATTGCCGATCTGCAGGCGTCGCTGGAGGCCCACGTGCGCGTGGCCGAGAATCTCGCACAGAACATGGCAAATCTCACCGGCAATCCGGAGGGCGGCTCGGTAAAGGACTGTTTGCGCTACCTTGTTCGCTCCTATCTTGCCCGTTGCCATGTCGTCACGGGCGTGCCCGCCGAGCATTTGGACGAGGAAGTGGATGCCTACATGGCCGAATATGCCGATGACTTCCTTTCCATTGTGGAGCGTCTTTTGTTCGTCGATTATCTCTACCGCACCCACTACCTCGGCGATGCCCCGAATGCCGAGGATATGCAGGAGGCGGTCCTTGAGGGCTATATCGCCGCGGCCGGCGACGTGTACGCACACTATTATACCCCGGAGGAATACGAGGCCTACCGTAACCGCCTGCAATCCGTTTTGTGCGGCATCGGCATCGTCACGACCTCCTCCGACGACGGCAAGGAGATCTTGGTGCTGCATGTGCACTCCCACTCTCCTGCCAAGGAGGCAGGCATCGAGGCGGGTGACCGCATCGTTGCCGTAGACGGCAAGACCGTTGCGGAAACCGGATACGAGGCAGCCATTTCGTCCATCTCGGGCGAGGAGGGAAGCTCCGTCACCGTCAAGCTGATACGGTCCTTCCGCGAAGAGACCTACACCATCACGCGGGAAAAGGTTAATTCGGATGCCGTCATCTGCCGCTCTTACAAGGAAAATGGCAAGAAGATCGGGTATATTCGTCTGCTCACCTTCTCCTCCGATCTGCCCCGCCAGCTGAAGGAGGCCTACGCTATTCTGGAAAAGGAGGGCGTGGAGGCACTTGTCTTCGACGTGCGGGACAATACGGGCGGACTGCTGTCTGCCATCATCGAGGTGCTGGACTTCATTTTGCCGAAGGGTACACCGCTTGTTAGCTATGAGTACAAAAATCCCTATACCCAAAAAGAGGTACAGTATGCCGAGAGCGAGCATACGATAGACCTGCCGATGTACGTCCTGCAAAACGGCAAGACCGCCTCGGCGGCCGAGTTGTTCTGTGCCGCGATGGGCGATCACGCGACTTTGATTGGGGAGACCACCTACGGCAAGGGCAAGATGCAGACCGGCTTCCGTCTGGAGGACGGCTCTTATATCACCGTGACCGTAGCGCGCTATAACTCGCCCGCGATTGAGAATTACGACGGGGTCGGCGTCCCCGCCGAGGTGGAGAAGAACCCCACCGGACGATACGCCGATATGCTGATTTACCTGCTGCCCGAGAATGAGGACACGCCCCTGAAGACGGCCCTTTCGATGGCAGGATCTAAATAATTTTTTCTGAAACAAGGGAGACCATCACCATGCCTGAAACGAAGAACTACACCCCCGCGGAATTTGCCGAGCTGCAGAAGGAGCTGGAGCTTTACAAGGTAAAGCGCGAGGAAAACAAAAAGGATATCTCCACCGCCCGTAGCTTCGGCGACCTTTCCGAGAACAGCGAATATGATGAGGCAAAGCTGGAGCAGGGAAAAATCGCCGCCCGCATCGCCCAGCTGGAGGACATGATCGCAAACGCGCACGTGCTGGACGAGAGCGAACTGGATGCCGACACCGTCAACGTCGGTTCTACCGTGGAGGTCCTGCGTGTGGAGACCGGCAAGACCGTTACCTATCAGCTGGTCGGCTCCTTCGGTGCAGACCCTTTGAACGGCAAGATCTCGGACGAGTCCCCCATCGGTGCAGCCCTGAAGGGTACGCGCGTGGGTGCGGTCGTTGAGGTCGTTGCCCCCAATGGCAACACCTTCCACCTGGAAGTAAAGAGCATCACCCGATAAGGGGAGGAAAAGACAATGCAGGAACATAACGAGAACAATCAGACCCAAGCGATCTCCTCGACAAGCGAGCTGGCCGTTCGCCGCGAGAAGCTCGCCACCTTGATCGAAAACGGTCAGAACCCCTATGAGATCACCAAGTATGACGTCACCGCCGACAGCGAAAGCCTAAAGGCAAGTTATGTGGACACCGAAAATCCCGAGGAGGGGACGCTTGTGCGCCTCGGTGGCCGTATGGTTTCCCGCCGCGTCATGGGCAAGGCATCCTTTGCCCACCTGCTCGACCGCAGCGGCAAGATGCAGCTCTACGTCCGCCGCGACGAGGTCGGCGAAGAGGATTATGCTGCCTTCAAAAAGTGGGATATCGGCGACATCATCGGTGTCGAGGGCTACGTATTCCGCACCCAGACGGGCGAGGTGTCCTTGCACGCCAAGGCGATCAAGCTGCTGTCCAAGTCCCTGTTGCCCCTACCCGAGAAGTTCCACGGTCTCACCGATACCGATCTGCGTTACCGTCAGCGGTACGTGGATCTGATCGTCAACCCCGAGGTCAAGGACACCTTTGTCAAACGCTCGCAGATCATGCGTGAGATCCGCGCGTATCTCGATGAAAAGGGCTTCCTTGAGGTGGACACGCCCATCCTCACGCCCTGTGAGATCGGCTCCAACGCCCGACCCTTCATCACCCACCACAATACCCTGGACATGGACATGTACCTGCGCATCGAGACCGAGCTGTACCTGAAGCGTCTGATCGTCGGCGGTCTTGATCGCGTGTACGAGGTCGGCCGTATCTTCCGTAACGAGGGTATGGACACCAAGCACAACCCCGAATTTACGACGGTGGAGCTTTACCAGGCCTTTACCGATTACCACGGCATGATGGATCTGGTCGAGGAGCTGAACATCCGTCTCTGCGACCGCATCTGCGGCACGCGCAAAATCACCTACCAGGGCAAGGAAATCGACATGGGCCACTGGGAACGCCTAACCATGGCAGAGGCCGTCAAGCGTTATGCGGGCGTGGACTACTACGACTGGCAGAGTGACGAGGATGCCCGCCTCGTGGCAAAGGAAAAGCACGTGGAGGTGCCCGCCGATGCTACCAAGGGTACGGTGCTGATCGAGCTTTTCGATGCCTACGTGGAGGAAAACCTCATCCAGCCCACCTTTATCTACGACTATCCCGTGGAGAACAGCCCGCTTGCCAAGCGCAAGCCGAGCGAGCCCGCCTTCACCGAGCGCTTTGAGTACTTCATCAACGCCACCGAGTTCGGCAACGCCTTCTCGGAGCTTAACGACCCCATCGACCAGCGCGAACGCTTTGAAAAGCAGGTAGCCGCCAAGCGCGCCGCCGAGCCGAATTGCCGCGCCGAGGTCGATTACGACTACGTCACCGCGCTGGAATACGGCATGCCGCCCACAGGCGGCCTGGGCTTCGGCATTGACCGTCTGGTCATGCTGCTGACCGACAGCGCGTCCATCCGCGACGTGCTTTTGTTCCCCACCATGAAGCCTGTGGATTGATTTCGGTTCTTTTGCCCGTTGCCTGAAACGCTTTGATTGCTTGCATCTTTGTTGCTTTCGGTCTGTTGGCGCAACGGTATCCTCTGTTGTGAAAGGAAAGAAAACCATGACCACACCCATCAATGAACTGCAAAAAATTGCCGAAAAGTTTGATATTCAAGGGAAGATCATCACCATTAAACAGATCAATAAGGGATATATCAACCGCACCTACAAGGTGGAGACCAAGTCCGAGGCGGGGCACGTTCACAAGTATATTTTGCAACGAATCAATACCAATGTGTTCCCGGATGTGGATGCCTTGATGAGCAATTTTACGTTGACGACCCAACATTTGCACAATCGGCTCGTTTTGCCCTGCTATCATAAGCGTGGCACCGTTCAGACCCACCGCCCCACCAAGGACGGCAGCTTGTTTTTCCACGACTGCTCCGGCTGCTGGCGTCTTCTGACTTATTTTGATCACGTCTATTCCATGGACATTCCCGACAGCCCGGAGTCCTTTTATCACGCGGGCGTTTCCTTCGGCAAATTCGTCAAGGAGATGTCGGATGTGGATATAAACGAGATCAAGGAAGTGATTCCGAATTTCCATAACACCAAAAGCCGCTACCGTGATCTGGAGGCCGCGATCGAACGCGACCCCAAGAAGCGGGTTAAGGAGGTGACGCGCGAGATTGAGTTTATCCGCGCCCGCGCTGATAAATTCGGCCTGATCAGCGATGCCCTCGAAAGCGGCAAGATCCCCACGCGCATCTGCCACAACGACTGCAACCTCAACAACATTCTCTTTGATACGGACACCCACCTGCCGGTCGCCATCATCGACCTGGACACCGTCATGCCATCCTCTCCGCTGTACGACTTCGGTGACAGCATGCGCATCGGCACCAACACCGCCAAGGACGATGAAAAGGACCTTTCCAAAGTGTCCTGCGACCTCGGCCTGTATGAGCAGTATGCCCGCGGTTATTTGGAAGCCTGCGGCGACGTGCTGACAAAGGAGGAGCTGGAGCTGCTTCCGTATGCCTCCCTCATCATCACCTCGGAGGACGGTATCCGCTTCCTCATGGACCATATTAACGGCGATACATATTATCACATCTACTACCCCGGCCAGAACCTGGATCGCTCGCGCACCCAGCTGAAGTTGGTGGAGGATATGGAAAATAAATTGCCCGAGATCAAGCAGATCCTTAAACAGATCTATGCGGATCTGGGGCTTTGTGCCCAGATCGCTTTAGTCTGACTGTTGATAAAGAAATTGGAGTATGAATATGAAAGCTATCAGAGCAATCGTACCGGCGGCCGGAAAGGGTAGCCGCTTGCAAAAGATCAGCGGTGACCTTCCCAAGGCCATGTTTTCCGTCGGCGACAGACCCATGCTCGAGATCGTTCTCGAAAACATTTCGTTCATCGAGGACAAGGACATTTGCATCGTCGTCGGTTGCGGCAAGGAAAAGATCCTTTCTTATTTCGGTGACCGCTACTGCTACGTCGAGCAAAAGCAGCAGCTGGGAACGGGACATGCCGTGATGGCGTGCGCCGACGAGTTCCGTGACTTCGACGGCAGCGTGCTGATCACCTTCGGGGATATGCCCCTGTTCCGCCGTGAGGAGCTTGCCGAAATGTGCCGCCTGCATGAGGAAAACGGCGCAGACTGCACCCTTATGACCGCCGAAAATCCGAGCCTTACCATGTGGGCGCGCGTTCTGCGCGACGAAAACGGCCGCTTTGCGCGGATCGTGGAGGGCAAGGACTGTACCCCCGAGCAGGCCAAGATCAAGGAGCTTTTCTCGGGAGTCATGGTGTTCAACAGCCGCGCTCTCTTTGAGATCCTGCCCCATCTCGGCTGCGCCAACGTGCAAAAGGAATACTACGTTACCGAGGTGCCCGAGCTGATGGTCGCGCGCGGTATGAAGGTCGATACATACTTCACCAAGGATGGCGACGATCTGCGCGGCGTCAACACCCCCGAGGATCTTGCCGTTTGTGAGCGCATCCTCAAAGAACGCACGGCCGTCCTCGTGTAAATGCAAAAAAACAAAGCAAATCCCCCTGCCTCGGCAGGGGGATTTTTGCCCCCTCCCGAGGGGGGTGGATGCCCGCAGGGCAGACGGGGGGAGTGGATCGGGCAAAGCAAACGCCCTCGCCCATGCAGGCGCATGACAACCCCCTCAATAGAAAGTTTTTATTTGCAAATAATTGTCAGATGTTCAAAAAATTGCAATTTCTGTTGACAAAGATACAGGCCGTATGGTATCATGAAATTACAAAGACGGAGGTAAATGAAAAATAGCACATATATCGCTCCTAAGGAGGCTGTTTTATGAAAAGATTATTATGCCTATTATGTTTGTTCACGGTATGGTGCACTTGCCTTTTCTCTTGTACCCCGGTGGAAACCGATCTTATTGCCATGCCACAGGACAGAGCGGCTGGATGGTATACATCTGCGTTTGAACCGCAAGGACTTTTTTTCGATTCGGCAGATGAAATGATTACCACGATAAAGACAAGAAATTATGAAGAGTATTTGCATACTCCTGAATTAAGCATACACCGCGCTTGTGAGGATGCGGCATATACACACATGATCGACTCTATTTGGGCAAATAGTGGAGCTGTATTATATGCAGATGAACCGGAAACAACGTATCTGCTCATGCCGATGACTAGCAATCATTCGACAATGAGCAAAAAATCATATCCCGTTCGAATGATAAGTCAGTTTGAAAGAGAGCTTGGAAAATTACGCATACAAACAACATTCGTCTTAAAGGACGCTCTTGCTATCAAGGAATACAATCAAAAAGACGGTCAATTTATAAAAGGCACCGATCAAAACGGAAAGGAATGTACCTACCTGTTTTATGAAGGTGTTCCCACGACAGTAGGCAGCAACAGCAAAACATATTACCTTGTAAGAGATTACGGCACTTATATACTGGAATTTTCGGTAGTAAGTGTAGGACAGGAACAAACCGCCGAACAAGTGATTGACTTGCTGAACAGCGTGAACATCCAACGCGTAGATCTGTGGGACGAGATCAAATCGTATTGATTTGACTTATACTCTGCCTCACCGCGTAAGGCGGCGGAAGAAAAGACTCATGAAAGGAGACCGACGTTATGAAAAAAACGATTGCAAAATTGCTATGCCTGTTGATGGTTTGCCTTTTGCTTCTTCCTTCCTGTTCATCACAAACATACACGGTCAAGGAAATAGATGGCAATTACTACTTGACTTTTCCGAGCTGGGACGTACCGATCACACACACAACCTCCTACCAACCGCCCGCTACCCCCGCGTTTTATCGTACCATCCCGGAAATGATGCAACATTTTTCCGACAAAAATACGGATATCGATTTTACCGGTCTACGAATAGGGGCGCCCAAAACCGAGGGGAAAGGTATTCATTTCTTTGATACCGAACATCCACTTGTTCCGGTACTGCCCGACGGCTTTTCCGAGCAACCGGAAAGCGTTTATTGGGGATTTAGTCCCGTAGGCGCGTATGACACCTTGATTGATGTGGACATTACCTTTTACGTCGCAGAGCATGTGCTTGAAGAGGATGAAAACGTAAAGGCACGGATCTATTTTTACCATTCCAAGTTGGATTGGACCGTGGATGCCGAAAGACGGATTACAATAGAGCTTCTCGAGAAAGAGGACGAAAACACCGTAGTTTCAAGAGAATGGAGTCCATACGTCGAAACGCATCAATACGCTGACGGCTCCCGCAATCGCTTTTATGAGATCAGGGGTGAAAAGGAAAATCATATCCGATACGTAAGAGAGTATACCGACAGGGATGGCATCACAAGCGTTACGATGTTCGTTTTAGAGGGAGAACCCTTTTTCTCCGTTCAGCTTAGCGGACTGACCGAAAGCCCCTCGGTCGAATATCTGCAATCCTTCTCGGCAAAGGTCTATGAGGATTGACTCCACCCCGCCTCCTTCGGGCGGCGGGGATTTTGTTACATGCCGTTCTTGTTATGTTCACACCCCGCCCTTGACAGGCGGGTTTTTTTCCTGTATAATAAACAAAAAGCGCGAAGGAGAGCGACATGCAGGACGAAGAAAAGCGCAACGACCAAAACGAACGAAACGAAGAAGATGTGCACCAGAGCATCGCTGCGCATTTGTGGGAAAATCGGCATAAGACCTCGGCCGATGCGGAGATCGTGGTGCCGCTCGATCCTGTCGGTGCGACGGCCAAGGGACGCGTGCAGAACTTCTGGTATCACCATAAATTCACGGCCATCCTTGCCGTGTTCCTTGCCGTGGTGCTGATCGTATGCCTTGTGCAATGCAACACAAAAAAAGAGTACGATATCCACATCCTGTACGCCGGCCCATGGATGGAGTGCGACAAGGCCACCGCAATGGAAAGCGTGCCGCAGGGCTTTGTCGGCATCATGGACGATTACGACGGCAACGGCGAAAAGAACGTGGCCTATAAACCTCTGTTCCTGATGACCGAGGCGCAGATCAAGGAATTCCGGGATCAGTATCAGGACGATGAGGAAAATATGCCCAACATCAACATCAAGCTCATCCAGCAGAACATGGATCAGTTGGAGAGCGAGCTGATGGCAGGGCGCGCGCAGATCTGCCTCGTTGACCCCTCGGTATTCGCCACGATGAAGAAAAGCGATTTCCTCATCCCCCTGACCGAGTTTGCCGACAACCTGCCCGAGAACGATTTTGACGATCTCGGCGTGTATCTGTCGGACACTGCCTTCGGTCAGTACGCCAAGGGCGTGCAGAAGATGCCCGAGGATACCATCCTCTGCTTCCGCCGTGTGGGGATCCTTAACGAGGATAAGCAGCTGTCCGAATACCACCGCGATATGATGAAAAAGATTCTGTCCTTCACGGTTGCTGAAGGATAAAAACCAAAAAAGAGCCATCCCGTGTGTCGCGGGGTGGCTTTTTTGCAGTCTTGTTCGTTGCCCCGTAGGAAGTGCCGTTTTCTCCTCTTTTGTCCGTTCCGAAAGCGTTCCGCACAAGGTCTTTCCGCTTTTTTTGAAAAAATCAATAGTGGACAATTTGCGTCCCAAAAAACAGTTTAATGCAAAAATTTTATTCCGCTTGTGAACTGATTTCTGTGATTAGTGGACAAATTCGCTATAATGGGAGAGGATAGGATGCGGAGGTCTTTTTCCTTCGCTGACTTGTCAAAAGATATTTATTGTTAAAAGGAGAAAAAACCTCATGAAGAAAAGAATTTTATCTCTTTTCCTCGCGGTTGTGATGATCGTGCTGGCAATTCCCGCCGTGATCCTGCCCACGCTCGGCGCAACTGCAACCAACGAGAATGGTCTTTACACCGCCTCGTTCTCTTTCAAGGAAGACGTGTACAACTATTCCTTGGATCAACGGGAGAGCGGCAAAGTCACGCTCAAGGACAACTGGGAAGTCGGTATCATGAAGACCGACGTTTGGAACAACGGTTACCTTGTGTCCAATGCTTATAACTCTCAGCATTCCTTCGTCACGACGACCGGCGCAGGCACCTGGATGAATGCGAACACGGCCGGCGGTTACTACGTTGTAGCACCCGGCAACTCCGGCAACTCCGGCCTCATCTTCTCCAGCGAGTATGACAGCGCCAAGGATGCGGCATATCCTACTCAGGCACCTGCTTCTGCTAACGACAGAGCTTGGGTAAAGACCCTTTCCAACGTTCTGGTTCGTTACACGGCTGAGTACAAGGGTACCGTTACCATCGACGTAGCCGAGCTGGTGTTCAAGAACAACTGGAGCTCCATGTTTGCCATCCTGGTAGACGGTCAGCCCGTTGGTGACTTCAAGAGCGATACCTTTAACTACGCTACCGGCGCAGGCTGGTACGATCCCGAAACCACCGATGACGTGGCGGGTGATATCTCCGCCGTTTCCGTATCGGTAAACAAGGGCTCGACCATCGACTTCATCTTCCGCGGCACCGAGAACTGCGACAAGACTACCGTGGACGGCTTCACTTACTCCTCTTGCCGCTTCACCTCGGATAACTTCCAGTTCAACGTTACCTACACCTCTGCCAATGTAGAAAGCAACGCAACCGTTGAGTCCACCTTCGACGTAAACGATTGGGGTGTTTGGTATCAGGCAGCAGATGCAGCTGCAGCGCACAACGACCCCATCACCCAGTCCGGTGAATGGCTGCTCGGCTACCTGCCTGCTTCCTATGACGTCCTCACCGCCCTCAATGCAGGCGTGGGTACCGATTACAGCATCGCGAGCCTGAACAAGATCCTTTCGATCGGCACGGGCTTTACGGCATACTCCAACAACCACCGCAACAAGGGCTCCGGACAGAACTTCTACGGTGCCAACAACAGCGGCCACAACGGTGCTGCATCCGGCGCTACCGGTGCCTTCCTGCAGAATGGCGCCTCTTATACGCACCTGCAGTACTGCCCCGGCGTGTACTACCCCGAGGAACAGTCGATGATCCAGTACAATGCTTCCTCCGGCAAGTATGAGCTGAGCGACACCAAGTACAAAGACGAAAACGGCACCCTTGGTTGGACTCGTTACGCAACGGCCTTCCCGAGCGTGGCATCCCTGCGCTACGTGGCAGAGTACGGCGGCAACGTGACCATCGACCTCACGGGTAGCTGGCACACCTCTGATGTAAAGGGAATGGCACACCTGCTCGTGTACGTCAACGGTGAGTACGTAAAGGCCATCACGTCCGACGGTTCCGCCAGCGCAAAGACCTTCAACATCATCGAGCTGAAGGCGCTTGCAGCCGGCGATACCGTGGATATCGTGAACGTGGTTGACCCCCGTTACGGCATCCTGATGGTAACCGAGAAGCTTGACCAGGTCGATGCAGAAGGCAACGTGACCGGCCAGGTCGATAACCCTTGGTATGATGCGGATTATGCTGCGGATCATGCACAGTGGGGCGGCCAGGATAACGCTCGCCGCGGCTTCAAGATCACTTCTGCCAAGGTGACCGTTACCGAGCCCTACTATTCCGCTACCAGCACCTGGGACGGTTTGAATGCCATTGCATCCGCAACGCTCAGCGACGCCAATTACCGCCTCTTCCAGTGGTATGAGAATGCTACGTCCACGACGGCTCTTGCGGTTGGTGATTCTCTGACCGCCGGCACGAGCGTAGCCAGAATCAACAAGGATATGATCGAGGCTGCAGGTGCGGATTGGGATACCCTGACGGTCGCAGATCTTCTGGATACGTACGTCAACTATCTCATCAGCTTGGGCGGCATTCAGTACAAGAACAGCGCTTGGGCACACGGCTCTGCTGACAACAACGGAAAATTCTCGCCCATCGCCTACTACGGCTTCTTCCATGGCCTGAACATCCTGCAGGCATCCGGCAGCAAGGTAAAGGGTATGGGTGTTACCCAGCTGGTATCCGCTGACGGTCTTGCCGAAATGGTAGACTCCGGCTGGAACGGCTATGGCTCCGGCAACAAGGCCGGCATTGCCGAATACGTGATCGACAGCGCAACGGGTGCAGTGGCAACCGACACCTCGCTTGTCAAGAACCTGACCGTTACCTACGACACCGCACAGGATGCTCGTCTGACCAAGTACGCGCACAACGTTATCGGTTGTAGAACGACGGGTAAGGGCCTTAGCAGCATCGCTACCCTGCGTCCGCAGCACTATTTCTCCGCCAACATCGGCTCTGCCGCCTTCGTGTATACCGCACAGGCTGATGGCGCCATCTCTGCGGTCTTCGACAATCTCAACCTGACTGAGAATGCAGCGTTCCAGTGGAGAATCTCGGTTAACGGTGAGTTCATTTCGGACGTAGCCGAGTTTACGGCAGCTGCCGTCGGTGATATGACCCCCGCCGAGCTTGCTTCCTTCAATGCACAGGTTGCAGCCGTCATTTCTGGCAGATCGGTGAAGGCCGGCGATAAGATCGGCTTCCACTTTGCAAGAAATGCGAATAGCTACGGCGTTTGCGTGGCTCCCACGATCTCCGTTACCACGACCGATCTCGATGTAGATGTTGCTGCTGACAGCAACGTGAATCTCTCCATCACCGATTCCTATGCGGTGAAGCTGAACGTCACCCCCGGTGTGGCAGGCGGCACGGTTGAGGTATTGGTAGACGGTGCCGTTGCGGCAACCATGAATCCTACCAACGGTTATACCTACGCACTCAAGAGCGGCATCAAGGTTTCCGACCTGACCGCTTCTCCCACCGTAGCGGATGGCGTGATCGACGGCACGACTGTTTCTTACCAGCTCCGCGAGACGAATGGCCACTACACCATCACCGGTGCTACGCGTTCCACCACCACCAACGCCATGCTCTCGTACTATGAGGGGCTGAAAGATGATGCAACTGCCGTTAAGCTGGCAAAGAACCTGCGCGCACTGGCAGAGGTTTCCAACTGGATCATCTCCGACCAGAAGAGCGGCGACCTCTCCGACACTACCAAGAACTGGATCAAGTGTAACGGTGCTGACAACTTCTCCATGAGAGACCTTACGACCGTTGACGGCAATGCTGTTGTAACCGTGAATCATGGTACCAAGTACTCCAACTGGGATTCCGGTCTGACCGACCGTACCCTGGCAACCCTGCAGGGCTACACCGCTGAGGATTACTACACCAATACGAACTACTGGTACACGGTTGAGGGCGACGATACTCATCGCTTTGCCAAGTTCGATCCCGTGGAAGGTGTCAACGCACTCGTGAAGGGTGAGAATTACGGCCACGTTGAGAACGTAGACAATTACGACTACGTGATCGCCGCTGCCAACGTCAACATGGGCGACAAGATCAGCATCGTTCTTCTGATCGATGCTACCGCTGATGCGGACATCTGGGCACTGAAGAACGAGGGCCACAAGCTCGCCGTTTACGACAGCGCAAACAAGAAGGTCATTGATGACGAAACCGGCTTTGCAGGCGTTACCGTTGGCGGTAAGGACTACATCGGTGTCATCGTAGACGTTCCGATCTCCATGTACAACGAGACCTTGACCTTCGTGGTTGAGGATGCTTCCGGTTCCATCAGTGCCGGCCTGAAGTACAGCGTGCAGACCTGGTGCGTGAACAAGTACGTATTTTGTAGCGGCAGCTTCCAGAACTACCTTGTTCGTGCAGTCTACAACCTGGGTGTTGCAGCTGTTGAATATCAGGCAGATCACGCAGATGCTTAATCAAGGAGGTAATGAACGATGAAATATGAATCTCCTGATATCGAACTGGTTAGCGCTACGGATGATACGATCATGACCTCTCTGGAAGGCATGAATGTCGTGGACCTGTGGGATATGCTCGTAGGCGAAGTCTGATCGGGTATATACGCAAACCAAATGAAAATCGCACAAACCAACAAGAACGCCACCGCATCGCGGTGGCGTTCTTGTTATTGTGAGATCAATCGAGAAGCGATCCAACCGTCTCTCGGATCAGCTTGAAGGACGCCTCGTCGTTTTTCAGCTCCCCGTAGGAAAGCATGGATACGGTGCCGTAAATGAGCGCGTGCAGGGAATAAAAGAGCCGCTCGGCGCGTGCGCGGTCAGCCCCCGCCTCACGGCAGAAGGTGTCGATCGGCGCGGCCAGGAAGGAGCTCTCTCCCCCTTGCTCGCCCGAGGCTGAAAGGGCGGCGCGGTAGTTTGCGTTCGCGGTCAGGAAACGGATATACGCCACGCACAGCTCCACCAGCATGCGCCGCGTGTCGGAGGCGTACAGGCTGGTGATCTTGTCCGAAAGCAGGTGCCAACGGCTGTGGATGTAGGCAATGATCTCGCGGATAAATTCCTCGCGGTTTTTGAAATGACGGTAGGGGGCGGCGCAGGAGGCGTCACACCGTGCGGCAACGCGCCGCAGGGAAAAGTGCGAGATTCCATAGGTCGAAATCTCCTCGATTCCCGCGATGATCAGGCGGTTTTTTAGGGTCTCCCCCGTAAATTCCTCTTCCATGGGTGCTCCTTTTTTTTGCTTCTTTTCTATATTATGCCACAATCCGTAAAAAAAAGCAAGAAAAAAGCCAAAATCCGTTCTGTGAGTTCAAAAAATACGCTATTTCTATTGACAAATCGACCCGTTTGGTGTATAATTGACCCATTAAGTTAACGGTGTTAACATTGGAGGAAAAGCCATGAAGGAAACCATGGATCTGACAGAAGCCAGAGCACAAATCGATGAAATAGATAAGGAAATGGCAAGGCTCTTCTGCCGCCGCATGGACGCGGTGCGCGCCGTTGCTGCCTATAAGCAGAAAAACGGTCTGCCCGTCCTGGACGAGGCAAGGGAGTCTGTCGTGATCGAGCGCAACGCCGCCCGTGTGGAGGATGAGGAGATGCGCGGCTACTACGTGCAGTATTTGCAGGAGAACATGAAGATCTCCCGCCGCTTTCAGGAGAAGCTGCTCAAGGGGATGCGCGTTGCCTTCTGCGGTGTGGAGGGGGCCTTTGCCGCCATCGCGGCAGGGAAGATCTTTCCCTCGGCACAGCGCGTTCCGTACCCGGATTTTCGCGCCGCCTACGATGCGGTCGTGTCGGGTGAGTGCGACAGCGCGGTGCTTCCGATCGAGAACAGCACGGCCGGTGAGGTCGGCAACGTGCTGGATATGATGTTCTCGGGCAGCTTGCAGGTGGCGGGTGTGTACGACCTCTTTATCGCCCAGCACCTTATGGCCTGCCCCGGTACGCACCGCGCGGACATCAAAAAGGTGATCAGCCATCCGCAGGCACTGGCACAGTGTGCCGAATACCTGCGCGAGCACGGTTATGAGACCGAGTCTTATGAAAACACGGCCCTTGCCGCCTG
Source organism: Clostridia bacterium (assembly GCA_017464805.1). Lineage (GTDB taxonomy): Bacteria > Bacillota > Clostridia > Oscillospirales > CAG-272 > UBA1740. The sequence goes on from JAFTYE010000003.1 coordinate 137,998, forward strand.
CTATGTCGCGCAGGCGGGGGATCCGACCCTGGCCGCCATCGCCAGCGACGAGACCGCCGAGCTGTACGGCTTAAAGATCCTCGAAAAGAACATCAACCATAAAAATATGAACACCACCCGCTTCGCCGTCCTCTCCCGCTCGGTACGCGCGGACAGCGTCGCAAAGGGGTATCACTCCATTCTGATGTTCACCGTGTCTAACGAGGCAGGCTCGCTTGCCGAGGCGGTGGGGATCATCGGAAAATACGGCTACAACATGCGATGCCTGCGCAGCCGTCCGATGAAGGAGCTGATGTGGCAGTATTACTTCTACGTGGAGACCGAAGGTAGCCTCACCACCGAACGTGGCAGAGAGATGCTGGCCGAAATGAAGGGCTGCTGTGATAAGCTGAAGGTGCTTGGCAGCTTTGCTTATCCGGCCGAGCTTCGTTGAAAGGAAAAAACCATGAAGAAAACGATCACGACCGAACGCGGTCATTACGATATTCATATCGCGCGTGGTCTGCTTGCGCGTGCGGGAGAGCTATTTGACCTTGACCGCCGCGTGCTGATCCTGACCGATGACGGCGTTCCCGCCGTCTATGCCCAGAAGGTCGCCGCCTGTTGTAAAAAACCCACCGTTCTGACCATCCCGCAGGGGGAGGGAAGCAAGAGCCTTTCTTCCTTTGAGCTGATCCTTCGCCGCATGCTGGAGGAGGGCTTTACCCGCACCGATGCTGTGGTGGCAGTCGGTGGCGGCGTGTGCGGCGACCTTGGCGGCTTTGTTGCCTCCGCGTACATGCGAGGCGTGAATTTTTATAACATTCCCACCACCCTCTTGTCGCAGGTGGATTCCTCGGTTGGCGGCAAGACCGCCGTGGATCTGGCGGGTATCAAAAACTGCGTGGGCGCGTTCTATCCGCCCATGGGTGTGCTGATCGACCCCGACGTGCTGAAAACCCTTGCCCCCCGCCAGGTCGCGGCCGGCATGGCGGAGGTCATCAAAATGGCCGCCACCTCGGATACCGCACTCTTTTCCGACCTTGAAAAGGGTCTTTTCGAGACCAACATCGAGGAAACCATCTCGCGCGCCTTGTCCATCAAAGCTACCGTAGTAGAGGCGGACGAGCGTGAGGGTGGCCTTCGCCGTATTCTCAACTTCGGCCACACCATCGGTCACGGCATTGAAAGCTGTACCGATCTGCTCCACGGCGAGTGTGTGGCACTCGGCATGCTTCCCATGTGCGGTGAGGAGGTACGCGCCCGCCTGCTTGCGCTCTTCTCGCGTTACGGGCTTCCCACCGAGATGCAGGGCGACCCCGCGCGTGTGGTGTCCGCCATCTTCCATGACAAGAAGTTGGCAGGCGGCACGCTCCGCACGGTGTATGTTCCCACGGTCGGCAGCTTTGAGATTCGGAGCGAGGCTGTCGAGGACTTTGCCGCTCGCGTGAAGGAGGTGCTTTCCCAATGAAAAACAGCTTTGGAAGTAGCGTCAGCGTGACGTTGTACGGGGAAAGCCACGGCGCGGCCGTCGGCTGTGTACTGGACGGCATGGCCCCCGGTATTTCCGTGGATGAAGGATACCTCGCCAAGCAAATGAGCCTGCGCCGCTCGGTTTCCTCTCTGTCCACCCCCCGCAAGGAGGCAGACAAGGTGAGGATTTTGTCGGGTGTATATCAAGGAAAAACGACGGGAACACCCATCTGCATGATGATCGAGAACGGGAATACCCATAGCGCGGATTACGCAAAGACCGCCGATCTGCTTCGTCCCGGCCACGCGGATTATACCGCGCGCATCAAATATCACGGCTATGCCGACCCGAACGGTGGCGGCCACTTCTCCGGCCGCATTACCGCCGGTCTTGTGGCCGCGGGCGCGATCGCCCTCACCGCTCTGCGGGAAAAGGGAATTGTGATCGGCACGCACATCGCCGCCTGCGGCGGCGTGTGCGACCGCCCCTTCTCGCCCGATCCGCGCGCGGAGCTCGAGGCGTTAGCTGACGCACCCTTTGCCGTTCTCGACGAGGCGGCATCCACCGCCATGCAGGCAAAAATTATCGAAGCACGCGCCGCAGGCGATAGCGTGGGCGGCATTCTCGAAAGTGCCGTGTGTGGTCTGCCCGCCGGTGTGGGCGAGCCGTGGTTTGACACGCTTGAGAGCGTGCTCTCGCATATTTTGTTCTCCATTCCCGCCGTCAAGGGCGTGGAATTCGGGGACGGTTTTGCCCTTTCCGCCATGCGCGGCTCCGAGGCAAACGACCCCTTTCGCATCGAAAACGGCGCGGTCGTGACGAGCACCAACCGCATGGGCGGGATCCTTGGTGGTATTTCAAACGGCATGCCGCTTCGTATTCGCACGGCCATTAAGCCCACGCCCTCAATTTCGCTTTCTCAACCGAGCGTCAACATGGCCACGGGGGAAAACGAGGAGATTTCGGTGGTCGGCCGACACGATCCCGCCATCGTACACCGCGCCCGTGTGGTCGCGGACAGTGCCATTGCGCTGGTGCTTTGCGACATGCTTTCGCTGCGCTTCGGTACGGATTACTTGAAACCAAACGACTGAAAGAGGTATTCTATGCAATACGGTCTGATCGGCGAGCACCTCGGGCACAGCTTTTCGCGTGAGGTGCATGCGCGCCTCGGGGATTATCCCTACGAGCTGCGGGAGCTTGCTCCCGAGGCGGTGGACGGCTTTATGCGCGCACATGATTTTTGCGCCATCAACGTCACCATTCCCTATAAAGAAACGGTCATTCCGTATCTGGATAAGATCGACGAGGCGGCCGCCGCCATCGGCGCGGTCAATACCATCCGCCGTGAGGGGGATCGGCTTCTCGGCTACAACACCGATTTTGCGGGGCTGACCGACCTTGTGCGACGCACGGGGGTAAACTTGTGCGGACTTTCGGTGCTCATTCTCGGCTCGGGCGGTACGTCCAAGACTGCACAGGCGGTCTGCGCCGCGCTCGGCGCACGGGAGATCGCCGTGGTCAGCCGCCGGGCAGGGAACGGCGCCGTATCCTATGAGGATGCCTACGCGCACTACTCCCATGCCGAGTTTATCCTTAATGCCACCCCCGTCGGCATGTATCCCGTGCAGGATGCCTGCCCCATCGAGCTCGACCGCTTCCCAAATCTGCGCGGCGTGGTGGACGTGATCTATAACCCCCTGCGTACCGACCTTGTGCTGGCGGCACGTAAAAGAGGCATCCCCGCCGAGGGGGGGCTCTATATGCTGGTTGCCCAGGGCGTTCACGCCTCGGAGATCTTTATGGGCACCGAGATCCCGCCCGAAAAGGCGGACGAGGTCTTCCTTTCGGTGCAGCGCGAGAAGGAAAACATCTTCCTCATCGGCATGCCCGGCAGCGGCAAAAGCACCGTCGGTCTCGCGCTGTCCGAGGCGCTTGACCGCCCCTTCTTCGACACCGACGACCTGATCGTGCAACACACGGGTATGGCCATTTCGGATATTTTTCGCGAAAAGGGAGAGCAGAGTTTCCGCGATATCGAACAAGAGGTTATCAGGGAAGCCGCCTTGCATACGCGCGGCGCGGTCATCGCCACGGGCGGCGGCGCGATTCTGCGCGCGGCCAACTTGCACGCCATGCGGCGGGTAGGACGACTTTATTTCCTTGATCGCGAGCTGGAAAATATCCTGCCAACTCCCGACCGTCCCCTGTCGCTTGATCGGGATGCGCTCACCGCGCGATACCGCGAGCGATATCCGCTTTACTGTGCAGCGGCCGACGTGATTTTACCACCCGACGAAGACCTTTCCCGTCGCGTGGAAACGATACGAAAGGACTTTCTTTTTCGATGAAAATTATGGTGATCAATGGTCCGAACCTCAATATGCTGGGTATCCGTGAGCCGAACCACTACGGCCGCGAGACCTACACGGACCTTGTAAAAAAAATACAGAGCTATGCCGATGAAAAGGGTGTGGAGGTAACCTTCCGTCAGTCGAATCACGAGGGGGATCTGGTGGATTTCATTCAGTCCGCCTATGGCAATTTCGACGGCATCGTCATCAATCCCGGTGCCTACACCCACACCAGCATCGCCATCCTCGATGCCGCACGGGCGGCATCCGTGCCCTGCGTGGAGGTGCATATTTCGGACGTGAACGCGCGGGAGGAATTTCGCCGCGTCAGCTACATCCGCGCCGCCTGCCTGGCCACCGTTTCGGGTAAGGGAACGGACGGCTATCTTGAGGGCATCGATATTCTGAAAAAGCATTGTGAGGAAAACCAATGAGAGTAAAGATCAAGGCCGCCGCACCTCACGGGCGCGTGCTGGCTCCCCCCTCCAAAAGCATGGCGCACCGCCTTCTGATCGGTGCAGCCCTTTCCGCAGGAGAAAGCACCATACATCATATCGCGGATTCGGATGATATACGCGCCACCATGACCTGTCTGACCGCCCTCGGAGCATCCTTCCGGAAGCAGGGAAGCACCGTCACCGTCCGCGGCGCGGACGTGACGAAGCGAACGGGGCATACTGATCTCTATTGCCACGAAAGCGGCTCGACCCTGCGCTTCCTCATCCCCCTTGCCTTGCTTGGCGGGGAGAGTGCGACCTTCACAGGCAGTGAAAAACTCTTTTCGCGCCCCCTGGAGGTCTACGAGGAGATCGCCCGTCGCGAGGGACTGGTCTTCCAAAAGCAAAACGGCGGCCTGACGGTCGGCGGCAGACTGATGGGCGGCGATTTTCGCGTGGTCGGCAACGTCAGCTCCCAGTTTATCAGCGGCCTGCTCTTCGCCCTGCCGTTGTGCTCTGTGGACAGCCGTATCCTGATAACCCCGCCTGTGGAGAGCCGTTCTTATATCGACCTGACCGTGCAGGCACTCTCCTACTTCGGCATTGACGTTTCCTGGACGGACGAGCATACCCTGTTTATCCGTGGAAACCAGACCTATCGCGCCGCCGAATGCACCGTTGAGGGGGACTATTCCAATGCCGCCTTCTTTTCCGCCCTGTCGCTTCTCGGCGGTGCGGTGGAGGTGGAGGGCTTGCGTGAGGACAGTCTGCAAGGTGACCGCGCCTATATCAACTACTTCGATATGCTCACGCGGGGTACCCCGACCATTCACCTCGGCAACTGCCCCGATCTCGGCCCGATTTTGATGGCCCTGGCTGCCGCCAAAAATGGTGCGGTCTTCTGCGGCACGCGCCGCTTAAAGCTCAAGGAAAGTGATCGCGGCACCGCGATGGCCGAGGAGCTTGCCAAATTCGGCACGTCCGTGGAGGTTTTTGATGACTCCATCGTGGTCTATCCGTTGGATTTCCATGTTCCGAGTGAGCAGCTTTGTGGACACAATGACCACCGTATCGTGATGGCACTTGCCACCCTGCTGACCCAAACGGGTGGCGAGATCTCAGGGGCAGAGGCGGTCGCCAAAAGTCTGCCGGAGTATTTTGAAATGCTCGCATCTCTCGGTGTGGAGGTGAACCGCTATGAAGCTTGATTTCCAGAAAAATATCACGATCGTCGGTCTCGGTTTAATCGGCGGCTCCTACGCCCGAGCCCTGTCCGCTTTGGGCTATACCGTCACCGCCATTGACCGCAACGCGGATAGCATCGACTATGCCATCTCCGAGGGGATGATCACGCGCGGCGCAACCGAAGCGGATGCCGCTATCCTCGGGGAAGCGGACGTGATCGTCTTTGCCCTGTACCCCAGTATCTTCGTTCCGTGGGTCGAGGAACATCAGGCGAAATTTAAAAGCGGCGCCATCATGACCGACGTCACGGGCGTCAAGGGCTGCGTGGTCGAGCGCATCCAGAATTGCCTGCGCCCCGATGTGGAATTTATCGCCGCTCATCCGATGGCGGGACGCGAGGTCAGCGGTGTCCGTAACAGTGACCCCTCCATCTTCCGCTCCGCCAACTACGTCGTTACCCCTACCCCCCGCAACACCGAGGACGCCATAGAGCTCTGTTGCCATCTCGGCCGAGTGCTTGGCTTTGCCCGTGTGTCGGTCTTGTCGGTGGATGACCACGACGAGATCATAGCCTTTGTTTCCCAGCTCACCCACTGCATCGCCATCTGCCTTATGACCTGTCAGCAGACCGAGCATCTTGAGGACTATACGGGTGACTCCTTCCGTGACCTGACGCGCATTGCGCGCCTCAACGACGAAATGTGGAGCGAGTTGTTCCTCTCCAATAAGGATGCGCTCCTTTCGCAGATGACGCTCTTTGAGGAGGAGCTTGCCTCCCTGCGTAAAAAGCTGGAGCAGGGTGACCGCGATGGCCTGCGCGAGATGATGCGCGCCTCCACCGCGCGCCGCGCCCTGTTCGATAAGAAACCAATTACATAAGAGGTATTTTGTTATGAATATGGAATTTTTCAGAAAATTGCCCATTCCCAAGGACGTGAAGGCGCAATATCCTATTTCCGCAGAAATGGAAAAGATTAAGGCCGAGCGGGATGCCGAGATTGCCGCGATCTTCCGCGGCGAATGCAATAAGCTCCTTTTGGTCATCGGCCCTTGCTCCGCCGATTCGGAGGATTCGGTGCTTTCCTACATCTCCCGCCTACGTGAGGTGCAGGAAAAGGTGCAGGACAAGATCTTCATTATTCCCCGTATTTACACGGGTAAGCCCCGCACCACGGGTGACGGCTACAAGGGCATGGTGCATCAGCCCAATCCCAACGAAAAGCCCGATGCGCTTCGCGGCATTGTGATGATCCGCGAGCTGCACATGCGTGCCCTCACGGAATCCGGCTTTAGCTGCGCGGATGAGATGCTGTACGCGGAAAACCACCGCTACCTCAATGATCTGCTTGCTTATGTTGCCATCGGCGCGCGCTCGGTGGAGGATCAGCATCACCGTCTGACCGCCAGCGGTCTGGATATTCCCGTCGGTATGAAGAACCCCACCTCGGGCGATCTTTCGGTCATGATGAACTCCATCACCGCCGCCCAGCACGCCCACGACTTCATTTTCCGTGGCTGGGAAGTCCATTCCTACGGGAACCCCTACGCCCATGCGATTCTGCGCGGCTATGTGGACGAGCGTGGCAACTCTTATCCGAACTACCACTATGAGGATTTGATCCGCCTGGCGCAGGCTTATGCCGACAGAGATCTGCAGAACCCTGCCGTTATCGTGGATACCAACCATGCCAATTCGGGTAAGCAGTATATGGAGCAGATCCGTATCGCCAAGGAGGTGCTGCATAGCTGCCGTCACAATGCGGATGTAAAGCGTCTTGTCAAGGGTCTGATGATCGAAAGCTACCTTGAGGATGGCTGTCAGAAGCCGGACGGCGGCGTGTACGGCAAATCCATCACCGATCCCTGCCTCGGCTGGGAAAAGACCGAGCGTTTGATCCTCGACCTCGCGGAAGCTTGGGTGTAAGGACATTAAATTTGAGCATAAAAAAGGAGAGCAGTGCTCTCCTTTTTTATGCCTTCTCCCACAGGAGAAGGCTTTTTAATAAGTGTGATAGGCAGTGCTCTGTCGGAGGCACTTTTATCACAGCGTATCCGCCATACGGATATATTCGCCACTCGGCTCGGCGTGCACGAGGCGGCAGGGAATAAAGGGACGGTCGGTCAGGGCATAGGCCAGCGCCAACTCGGGACACGACACGGTGAAGAATCGCTCGCCGTCAAAGGCCACCTCAACGACAGGGGACGCACCCGCCTCGATCTCCTCGGAAAGGATGGCGGGGTTTTCGGCATCGTCGGGCATATCGGCGGGGTAGTACAGACGCAGGGGAGAGAGATAGCAGAAGGTTTCTGCGTGGTTCTTCTTCCACATGTCAAAGCTCTCGACCAGGCACGCGCCGACCTGTTCGGGGGTGGCGTAGGTGGTATCCAGGACGAGGTTGTAGTTGAAAAGATCCTTGTTGTTGACACCGTAAAGCTCCATGTAGCGCTTTTTCTCGCTTTCGCGGCGTTCGCGGATCTTTGCCTCGGTTTCCTCGACCGTTTCAAAATGCTCCTCGCTGCGTCCCGCACCGAAGATGCGTGCCGCGCTGACTGCCATTTCGGTGGATAGATAAACGCGGAAGGTGTCACGCACGAAGTGCCACGCCATACGCGAGTCGATCAAAAGCGGCTTGTCCACATCCGACAGGGCTCGTAGGCCGTCGTCGATCTCCTTATCCAATTCCGGATGCGTTTCCATGTATTTGTTCATTTCCACCACGGTCATGCCATGACGGGCCGCTACCTCGCGGCAGATACTACCCGTTGAATAATATTCCATGCCAAGTCGGTCGAGGAGAATTTTGGCCACGGTGCTTTTGCCACTGCCCAGGTCCCCGGCGAGAGAGATCTTTTCCTGCATAAGATTGCCCCTTTTCAAAGTGTTTTCTTTATTATACTCCGAAAGGGCATCCCCTGTCAAGAAGAGCCGGTTTTTTCTTCACTTTTTTGGCAAAAAGACTTTCTTTTTTTAGGTGCGTGTTGTATAATATAGTCATGATAACCAAGTTAGGCAAGGAGGGGCACCATGCATTACGCGGAAATCAAAAATTGCGACATCGCCAATGGTGAGGGTGTGCGCGTTTCGCTGTTCGTTTCCGGCTGTACCCACCGCTGTAAAAATTGCTTTAACGAGATCGCGTGGGACTTTTCCTATGGCAACCCCTTTACCGAAGAAGTGCAGCAACGGCTTTTTACTATGCTCACGCCCTCCTATATCGCGGGGCTTTCGCTTCTCGGCGGCGAGCCGTTTGAGCCGCAAAATCAGCGTGCCCTGCTTCCTTTTCTGCGTGAATTCCGCCGCCGCTTTCCGCGCAAGACGGTTTGGTGCTACACGGGCTACGTGTACGAGCGTGATCTGCTCTCCGAGAGCCGTGCGCGCTGTGAGGCGACCGACGAGATGCTTTCCTACATTGACATTCTGGTAGACGGCCCGTTTATCGAGGAGCAGAAAAGTCTGCGCCTGCGTTTCCGCGGTTCGGCCAATCAGCGCGTTCTGGATCTGAATGCCACGCGCGAGGCAGGTGAGGCGGTCATTTGGGCAAAATTGGGTGAAAAGGACGGTAAAGTCGAACGATGACAGTACGCTTTAAGAAACTTGATCCCCGTGCCACGGTCCCGACCTACGGCACAAAGTATGCCGCGGGCGCAGATCTGTATGCGGTATGCGACGGGGAGATCACAATCGAGCCGGGACAGACGATGCTGGTACACACGGGCATCGCCATGGAAATTCCCGAGGGGTATGTTGGGCTGGTTTATGCTCGTAGCGGCCTTGCCTGCAAACGCGGCCTTGCCCCCGCCAACAAGGTTGGCGTGATCGATGCGGACTATCGCGGTGAGATTATGGTGGCTCTGTACAACCACGGCAAAGAGGCACAGACGCTTGCCGCAGGCGAGCGCATCGCCCAAATGGTGATCGCGCCCTTCCTCTCCGTTTCCTATGAAGAAACCGAAGAGCTTTCCGACACCGTGCGCGGTGCGGGCGGATTTGGCTCCACGGGCAGAACGTAATGTATTTTCAGAAAGAAGGTAACAGGATATGATTCTTCATTCTCTTTTTTCAAACCACATGGTACTTCAGGCTGATAAGCCCATCCGTATTTTCGGCATGGGTGCGGGCCACGCGTCCGTCAGCTTCCTCGGCAAGACCCGCGAGGTCGATTGCAAGGGCGGTGACTGGGTGGTCGAATTCCCCGCAGAGAAAGCGGGCGGCCCCTACGAAATGCTCGTCACAATCGACGGCGAGGAACGCACCATCACCGACGTGATGATCGGTGAGGTCATCATCGCGGGCGGTCAGTCGAACATGCAGCTGCCTGTCGGAGCATGCGTGCCGCCTGCGGAATTCGACATTCAGGACGAGCCGCTTGTCCGTTACTACAACACCCAGCGTCCCGAGCCCGGCGAATGGCTGCGCCCCGAGTGGACGCCCGCCACAAAGGATAAGGCCCGCGGCATGTCTGCCGTGGCATGGCACGCCGCCGTGCGCCTGTCGCGCGCCAAGGGCGTGGCTGTGGGCGTTGTCACCGCCTTCCAAGGCGCGGCGATCCTGCAAAGCTTTATCCGCCCCGATCTGTATGCAACAAGCGAGTGCCATAAAAAGTTTACTCCCATGTATGCCTCGTATATGGCAAATTATCCCGTATGGAGCCGTCCCGGCATGCTGTACAACTTCCAGATTAAGCGTCTGTCGCCCCTTTCGGTACGTGCGGTGATCTGGTACCAGGGCGAGGCAAACGGTCATCCCGAGGAGGCCGCCATGTTCACCGAACTGATGTGGATGATGATGGCCTCGCTGCGCGAGGCGTTCTGCGATCCCGATCTGCCGTTTGTGCAGGTGCAGCTCGCCCCCAACCAGGACCGTGGCATCGGCACGGTCAAGGCACGTCAGGCACAGTGGAAGGCCGCGCAGGAAATTCCCGGTCTTGCCATCGTCACCATCGGTGACGTGGGTGAGGCGCACGAGATCCACCCGACCCGCAAGGAGCAGGTTGGCCAGCGCGTTTACCGCGCGCTGATGCACACCGTCTACGGCCATACCGAGATTCCGTACCTCGGCCCCGTGATGGAGTCCTGTACCTACGAGGGCGGCCGCGTCACCGTTACCTTTACCCACACCGAGGGCGGTCTGAAAACCGACGGCGAGATCAACTGCCTGAACCTCATCGACGAGGCAGGTGAAAAACACCCCGCCACCTGCCGTATCGAGGGCAACACCCTCATCGGCGAGGCAGATATTCCGAAGGTCGTGGGTGCGGAGTTCGGCATGGAGCCGTTCTTCGAGATGCACCTCTTTAACGGCGAGGGGCTTCCCGCTGTGTCCTTTGAGGATCGATAAAATGTATAAAAAGAAGCCGACGGGAATCTGTCGGCTTCTTTTATTGGCTGAAAATATCCTCGTAGGATACGGAAAGGATCTCTTTGATAAGCAGGATCTCGTCGGGGTACAAATGACGTTGCCCCACCTCAATCTTGGCAAGTGCACTGCGCGTAACATCACAGCCGCGCACTTGAAGCCTCGCGGCCAAAACCTCCTGCGTTAAGCCGGCATTTTCCCGCAATCGGCGTATATTTTGCCCGATTTTCTTCTCGATTGCAATGTTCATATCCTTTATCCTTGCACTTATTTAAGAACAAATCTATTGACATTATTATAAACAAGTGCTATACTATATTTGCACCTATATAGGTGCAAAACGGAGAACTCAAAAAAAGAAATGAACGGGAGGCATGCTGATCGGGTGCTCCGAAACCAAAAAATATAATTTCCAAAGAGAATGATGTCAACACACACAAAAAGAAGCCAACGGGAAACCGTGGGCTTCTTTTATTGGTTTTTATAATTCTCCAAGATACAGGATCGGTGCGGCAAGGGCCTTGGCCTCCGCTTCGTCATGGGTGACAAGGATCACCGTGCGACCTGCCGTCGCCCTTTTGACGTAGGCCAGCACCGCATCGCGCGTGGCCTCATCCAACCCCTTGAACGGCTCGTCCATGAGGAGCAGCTCTCCCTCGGCGAGCAGAGCGCGTGCGATCGCCACGCGTCGCCGCATGCCGCCCGAAAGCTCCGAAACAGGCTTTTCTTGTGCCTCACCGTCGAGCAGCAGGGCAGATAGCGTTGCTCGAATCTCTTCGCCCGTGCGGCGGGGGGCGGCAATCCTTACGTTCTCGATCGCCGAGAATTCGGGACACAGGCGATCTTCCTGAAATACGGCGGAGCATCGCGCGGGTACGCCCGTGATCTTGCCGCCGTCCGCGCGTTCAAGCCCCAAAAGCAGGCGCAGGAGTGTGGTTTTGCCACAGCCCGATCGCCCCATGACGCAGGTGGTCTTGCCCCCCGCAAAGTGAGCTGAAAAGCCGTCCAGCACCAACAGTTCTCCGTACCGCTTGGAAAGATTCTTGATCACAATATCCGTCATGCGTGTGCCCTCCTTTTCGTCAGAGCAAGCCGCAAAAGCCACACGATCAGCTTTTCACTTGCCAGGCTCGCCGCCACGATCAACACCGTCCAGGCGAACAGGGTGGGCGTGTCCAAATACAGCTTTGCACTGTACAGCTCATCGCCAATGCTACCGTCCGCCAGACCGATCAGCTCGGCCGCCACGCCCGACTTCCATGCAAGCCCCACGGCCGTGGAACAGGATGCAAGCAGGGCTGCGCGGATCTGCGGGATCCATACGTACCGCATGCGGTGCCAGAGAGAAAGGTGGAACACCATCGCCATTTCGTCAAGCACCCGATCCATTGCCTCCAGCGCGCCAAGCAGGCTGTTGTAGATGACGGGCAGAACGATCAGAAAGGAAATAAAGGTCGAAAGCTCCGCCGCTTCCAGCCACACCAGTGCCAGTACGATAAAGGACGCCACGGGCACTGAGCGCACAGTGATCATGTAGGGAAATAAAAGGTTTTTAACGATCTCAAAGCGTGAGGCGACCACCGCCGCCGCGCTCCCCACAACAAGCCCGAGAAAGAAGCCGAGCAAGATACGGGTGAGGCTGTAAAAAAGCACGGAATAGGTCTCCTTCTCAAAAAGAAGCCCCAGTAGTCGCACAAGCACCTCGACGGGCGAGGCGAGCAGCACCGTGTGACCGATCGCCATGGCGGCGATCTGCCAAACGGCGATCGCCACGGCGAAGGAAGAGCCGACCTTGACGGCGCGAAGTGTTTTGTCTTTAACCGACATAGTAGAAATCATCAGCGGGCATCGCGCCGCCAACGGCCTCGGGATTGAGATCGTTCAACGTGCCGAGGTAGCCCGACAGAACCGTCTTCATCTCTGCGCCCGCAATAAAGGCCAGGTTGCAGTTCGGGAGTGCCGCCTTGGCAAGGGGCTCACTGCCCATAATGCCATATTTCACCACCAGGGGTGCGGTTTCTGCAACGTTTGCCTTGGCATAATTGATCGATGCCTCGTATTCCGACAGGAAGGTGGCAACCGCTTCGGGATGCTCCTCGATAAAAGCCTTGCGCGCAACCAAAACACCCGTTACAAACTGCGTGCCGTTGTCAAGCTTCGACCATTCCTCATCAAGGTTGATCGCCACGCGGAGTCCCTCGACCTGCAGCTGTGCCGCGGTGGCAAAGGGCTGGGGAATCATCGCAACCGCGTTTTCCTCGGTTTTCAGCAGGGGCAGAATCTCGGTCGCCGCGCTCTTCCATTCGATCGTCAGATCCTCGTAGTTCACATTGTTTTCGGCAAGCAGGTAGCGCAGACCGTACTCGGGGGTCGTGCCGCGACCAATGGCATAGATCTTTTTGCCGACAAGGTCGGAGAAATCCTGAATGCTCTCACCCTTTTCCACGATGTTGACAACACCAAGGGTGTTGATGGCCAGCACCTGGATCGCACCGTTCGTTCTCCCGTACAGGGTTGCCGCCACGTTGGCAGGCAGGGCGGCCATATCCAGCTCGCCGTTTACCAGCTTGGGGGTGATCTCGTCCGCCTTTGCGTAGGTGGTCGTGATCTCATACTTCTGCTCGGTTAAGCCGTTCGCATTGTCCTCGGCCAGCTTCACAAGACCCATCGAGGTCGGGCCTGTCATACCCGCGATGCGTACGGTCACATCATCTCCGGGTGTCTCGGTCGGCGTGCAGGCGGCAAGGGCCGAAAGCAACACAAAGATCAGCAAAGCAAAAGAAAGTATTCTTTTCATAATAAAGTCCCTCCATAGGATTTTTTCTTTATTATAAGCCAAAAAAAGAGGCTGATTGGTTGCATTTGCAACCAATCAGCACAAAAGCTTAAAGCTGTTCTTGTAATATTCGATAAGCCCCTCGTTTTGCATGTTGGAAAGCTCGCGCGAGAGCGCGGTACGGTTGGTGCCAAGGTAATCGGAAAGCGCGGCACGGTCGAAGGGAACGGTGAATGTGCGGCTGCCCGTTCGCCTCTCCCACTCGGTGAAGAAGGTCGTGAGCTTGTCGCGCAGGGTGAGCTTGGACAGAATTTGAATGCGGTCGTTCATTTCCAGCGTGCGGGTGGCCAGCATGGCGGTGAAGCGGTCGCGCAACAAAAAAACAAAGGGATCTGAAGAGGGGGTGCGGAGAGAAGCCGTTCGAAGCCATAGCACCTCGCAACCCGTGGTGGTCAAAATATGAACGGGTGCGCGCGGAACGGCAAGAAAAGCGAGTGACTCCCCGAACGAGCCGCCTTCGGCCACATTGGCCATCATCATGCCGCGCCCATCGGGATCGTCGCTGTACACCTGTACCGTGCCCAAAAGGACCATACCGAAGGCAGAAAGCGGCTCACCCATGCGGTGGAGGTATTCACCGCGCGCGTAGGCGCGCCTATGTGCATCGAGCATTATAAGGGCGCGCGAAAAATCCTCCTCGCTCATGCCGGCAAAAAGCCGATGGGCGGAAAGTCGCACAAAAAGTCCGTCTTGTTTCACAAAAGCAACCTCTTCTGTTGCAAATGCAACCTTTTTTCTTCATTATAGCACGGGCATCACAAAAGTGCAAGAAATTTTTAAAAAAACTCTTGACAGAACAATACTATGTATAGTATAGTATTGTATGAAGGGAGGTATGGATATGGATATACAAATGAAGCGCGGACTTCTCGACGTATGTGTTCTCGGCGCGATCAAGGATAAAGATTCCTACGGCTATCAGATTATCAAGGACATGAAGCCCTTTTTTGAAATATCGGAATCCACGCTTTACCCGATATTGCGGCGTTTGGAGGCAGCGGAGCTTCTTTCCGTCCGTTCTGCCGAGTATAACGGAAGATTGCGGAAGTACTATCGCATTACTCCGCGAGGGCTTGCGCGGATAGAGGAATTCCGAAGAGAATGGGAGGAGATCCTATCTATTTACCGATTTGTAACGAGAGAGAGGGAGAAGGATGACCAAACGTGAATTTTTTGCGGATCTGCGCGCGCGGCTTTCGGGGCTTTCCGAGGCGGACGTGCGGAAGTCGCTCGATTTTTATGAAGAAATGATCGCCGACCGTATGGAAGAGGGCATGGGCGAGGAAGAAGCGGTGGCAGCTATCGGCACGCCTGCCGAGATTGCGGAGCGCATCCTGTCGGAAATGCCGCTCACCGCCGGGACAGTTAAGAAAAGCACTCGCTGCGAAGGGGGCTTGCGCTCCCCGTGGGTGATTTTGCTTCTTGTACTCGGTTCGCCTGTGTGGCTGTCCCTCTTGATTGCCGTCTTCGCCGTGATTTTGTCGCTTTGCGCGGTTGGATTGGCCGTTTTTGCTTCTCTTTGGGCGGTGTTTGGATCATTTGTCGCCTGTGCTGTGGGAGGCGTGCTTGGCGGTGCGTATTTCATCGGCATTGGAAGCGGCCTTCCCGGTGTAGCGATGATCGGCGCGGCACTTCTGTGTGCAGGGCTTGCCATTCTTTCGTTTTGTGGTGCCCTTGTGGCAACGAAGGGAGTTCTTTGGCTTGTCGGACAGATCGGTTTGGGTTTGACGGGCTGCTTTGCAAAAAAGGAGGTAGAGGGATGAAGGGAAAAACGGTGCTGTGGCTTTCGGTAGCCGTCATGCTTGTCTTGATCGGATGTGTTATATTTGTGGGGGTGATGACGGTGCTGAAATGGGATTTTACGAAGCTGTCAACTTCGAAATTTGAAACCAATCTGCATGAGATCACGGACGAATTTCATGATATCTCCGTCCTAACCGATACTGCCGGCGTGGTGTTCGCGCCTGCGGCGGGCGAGGCTGTCACGGTCGAATGCTACGAGCAAAAGAACATCACGCATACCGTGTCGGTCAAGGACGGTGTGCTCACGGTCGAGGTCGAGGATACGAGAAAATGGTACGAGCATATCGGAATCAACTTCGGATCGCCGAAGGTCACCGTTCGCATTCCTGCGGGTGAATACGGTGCTCTTTCGGTTAGGTCGACCACGGGAGATACAAAGCTCCCCGCGGATTTTTGCTTTGAGAGCGTGGATATTTCGGCAACCACGGGGGATGTGGAATGCTCCGCTTCCGTTTCGGGATCCCTCAACATCAAGCTGACCACGGGAGATATTGACCTCTCTAACGTGTCGGCGCATTCGCTTGACCTGTCAGTCACGACAGGGGAAATCGAGGCATCCTACGTTACTTGTATAGGCGATGTAACGGTGAACGTCAGCACAGGGGATGTCGAGCTTATGGCCGTTACCTGTGGGACCTTTTCCTCAAGGGGAAGCACGGGAGATCTTTCTCTTAAAAATCTGATCGCCGACGAAATCGTGATCAAGCGAAGCACGGGGGATGTGGGATTTGAGCTGATGAACTCGCGTGATATTTCCATCACGACCGACACGGGCGACGTAGAGGGTACGCTCCTGACGGGCAAGACGTTTGATGCACAGTCCGACACGGGCAGAGTGCGCGTTCCCGACTCCGACCCCACGACGGGTGAAAGGTGTAAGGTGCGCTGCTCTACGGGCAGCATCAAGATCACAGTCGCTTCCTTTTGATAAAGAAACGGCGCAGCCACAGGCTGCGCCGTTTCTTTATTTCTTGCCGCGTCGCGCGGTCGGTTTTTGGGGATCTTTTTTCACGTGAGATGCGCTCTTTTCCATGGCAGGCTTGCGTCGCGCACCGTTGTACTGCACGCCTGTGTTTTTTGATGTTTTTTTGCCACCGCGCGACACACGGGTGGGGGCTTTTTGTCCCTGACTACCCCGTGCAGGGCGTACCAGGCACCCGGGGCCAAAGCCGATCAGGTCCTCTCTGTTGCATAGACGCAGTGCCTCTCGTACCAGATCCGCATTCTGCGGCCTTGCATACTGCAACAGGGCTCGTTGCAGCTGCTTTTCGCGGTAATCCTTTGCCACGTACACGCGCTTCCCCGAAAGGGGATCGATGCCCGTGGCGTACATGACGGTGGAAACCGTGCCGGGGGTGGGGTAAAAATCCTGCACCTGCTCGGGCATATAGCCCTCTTTTTTCAGCCACAGGGCCAGCTCCACCGCTTCCTTTAAGGTTGAGCCGGGGTGACTGGACATCAGGTAGGGAACGAGGTATTGCTCCATCCCCGCCTCGGCAGACAGGCGGAAATATTCGCGCTTAAACGCCTCGTAAACGCCGATGCGCGGCTTGCCCATCGCGTCCAGCACCGCGCCCGCGCAATGTTCGGGTGCGACTTTCAGCTGACCGCTGACGTGGTGGGTCACCAGCTGGTGCAAAAACTCACGGTTTTTGTCTGCCATCAGGTAATCGTAGCGAATGCCCGAACGGATAAACACGCGCTTGACACGCGGGATCTTCTCGATCTTGCGGAGCATCGCCGCGTAGGCCGTGTGATCGACGGTCAGATTCTTACAGGGGGTAGGGAACAGGCACTTGCGGTCAAGGCAAACGCCCTTCTCCAGTTGCTTTTTGCAGGCGGGGGCGCGGAAGTTCGCCGTTGGGCCGCCCACGTCGTGGATGTAGCCCTTGAAATCCGGGTCGGCGGCGATCAACTCTGCCTCGCGGAGTACGCTTCCCTCGTTGCGCGCGCGAACGGCGCGCCCCTGGTGAAAGGTAATGGCACAAAAGTTGCAGGAGCCGAAGCACCCGCGGTTGTGCGCGATGGAAAACTTGACTTCCTCGATGGCGGGCACGCCGCCCTCGGCCTCGTAGTCGGGGTGATAGGTGCGTGCGTAGGGCAGGGCGTAGACCTCGTCCAGCTCTTCGGGCGAAAGTGGGGGCATCGGAGGGTTTTGCACCAGCATCTTGTCGTCGTAATATTCGACCACTGCCTTGCCTGTGATCGCGTCCTGGTTGCGGTACTGCTCGCGGAAGGCGCGCGCGTAGGCCTCTCCCCCCTGTTTGATCTCGTTGAAATCGCCGCATTCCACGTAATCGTAGTGAATTTTTTCACCGCGTGGCGCAAGATACACGCATCCGCGCACGTCGCGGATTTTTTTAATCGGAATGCCGCGGTCCAGTAACCTTGCCAGCCGCCGCAGGATGTTCTCGCCCATGCCGTAGGTCAGGATGTCCGCACGGCTGTCCACGAGAATACTGCGCCGCACGCGGTTATCCCAGTAATCGTAATGGGCAAAGCGGCGCAGAGAGGCTTCCAGCCCCCCTAAAATGATCGGCACATCGCCGTACGCCTCGCGGATGCGGTTGCAGTACACGATCACCGCGCGGTCGGGGCGGCGTCCCATCTTGCCGCCGGGGGAATAGTAGTCGCTTGTTCGGCGGCGCTTTGCCACCGTGTAGTGCGCGACCATGGAATCAATATTGCCCGCGCTGACAAGAAAGCCGAGGCGCGGTCGCCCGAAGCGGCGAAAATCCTCACAGCTCTTGTAGTCGGGCTGGGAAAGGATGGCCACGCGAAAGCCCTCGGCTTCCAGCACGCGGGAAATGATCGAAACGCCAAAGGACGGGTGATCCACGTAGGCATCCCCCGTCACGTATACAAAATCCACGCCGTCCCAGCCGCGGGCACGAACATCCACGGCGGTAACGGGCAAAAATTTCTCTCGTTCCATATCAAGAAAGGGTAAAGCTTGCAAGCTCTACCTCGGTCTGCTCGCCGTTTTCCATGTTGCGGAGCTGGGCACGGCCACTTTCCACCTCGGAATCACCCAAAATCAGCGTGTAGGCGGCTCCCAGCTTGTTGGCGTACTTCATCTGGGCTTTTAGGCTTCTGCCGACTACGTCACATTCGGCGTACACACCCTCTTGCCGCAGTCGCTCGCAAATCGCCATGGCGGCCACCTGTGCCGCCTCGCCGAGCGCGGCAATGTACAGGCGGGGCTTGGCGGGTGCGGGGGGCAGAATACCCTCTGCCTGCATGGCCAGGATCACGCGCGTGATACCCATACCAAAGCCGATGCCGGGCAACTCGGGTCCGCCGATCGAGGAAACCAGGCCGTCGTAGCGGCCGCCGCCGCAAACGGTGGACTGCGCGCCGATGCCCTCGGCAACGAACTCGAATACCGAACGGGTGTAATAGTCCAGTCCTCGTACGATCGAGGGGTCGATCACGTAGGGAATACCCATTTTTTCAAGGCAGGCGCAAAGCGTGTCAAAGTGCACACGGCAGTCGGGGCAAAGATAATCCACCGTGCGCGGTGCCTCTTTTGCAATGGTAGCGCAGGGGGGATTTTTGCAGTCAAGCAGGCGCAGGGGGTTCTTGTCCAGACGGGACAAGCAGGTGTCACACAACTCCCCCTTGTGGGCGGAGAAATGCTTCACCAGTGCCTCACGATACCGCGGACGGCAGGACGGGCACCCGATGGAGTTGAGGTGCAGGCGGATGGACTTCAGCCCCACGCGGCGAAGCACGGATGCCGCCAGAGCGATCACCGTAGCGTCAGCAGCAGGGATGGATGCCCCGAACATCTCCGTGCCGAACTGGAAAAACTCGCGCGAGCGCCCCGCCTGAGGCTTCTCATGACGGAAGCAGTTGATGATGTAGTAGAATTTCTGCGGCATGGTGTCGCCGTACTTGCCACTTTCGATCAGCGCGCGCGCTACCGATGCCGTTCCCTCGGGACGCAGGGTGATGGTGCGATTCTCGTCGCGGTCGGCAAAAGTGTACATTTCCTTCTGCACCACGTCAGTGGTGTCGCCCACACCGCGCACAAAGAGATCCGTCCACTCAAAGGTGGGGGTGCGAATCTCGCCGAAGCCGTAACGCTCGGCTTCCTCTCTCATAATGCCCTCCAGGTGACGGAAGAGCACCGCCTCCTCGGGGAAAATATCCATGGTTCCCTTGATCTTCTGGATCATTTGTCTATCTCCTGTCCGTCAAGGCCCTCGGCCTCGATCGCAATTTTCATCAGTTCCTCTATGCGGCTCTCGTTTCCGAGATGGGCGTGCATACCGAGAACGGCCTCAAATCCCGTGGCGGCGCGGTAATCCGCTCCGCTTGCATGCTTCGGGCGATTGAGATGCCCCGAATTGAAGGCGCGGCGGTACACGTGGGCCTCCTCCTCACAAAAATGCGGCAAAACAGCCTTTGCCTGCTTTGCCTGTGCCTCGGCACTCACGAAGGTGCGTGCTGCCTCATTCAGACTGCCGGACTTGGACGTGCCGCCCGCCACCAGCATCCGCCGAATGAACAGGGAATGCACCGCATCGCCCAAAAAGGAAAGCGCCGCCACGCTTGGCAGCTCGCTCGCCTTGACCGTCATGCAGATTCCCCCTTTTTAATATCCGTACCGATACAGAAGCCTTCGCTTCTCCTCGTAGGTGGCCTCGTCCTCCAGCTTGCGGGAAAGAAGCTCCTTTTTCGTTTTCTCAAAATCGATCTCGCCGTCCTGCTCCGCTTCCTCAATCGCTTGCCGTGCAAGCGAGAGGTCGTAGCCCTTTTCGGTGAGGTAGGCAACGATCCGCCGCCGCCCCCACAGTTTCCGCGTGGCGCAGGAAACAGCCAGCCGCCGTGCCTGCTCATTCTCGCGGATGTAGCCCTTTTGCATCATGTTCGCTACCGCCGCCTCGGCACTTTCGCGGTCATAACCGCGGGAGCGAAGCTTGCGGCAAAGCGCACGCGCGCTGTTGTCTCCGTAAGAAAGCAGAGAAACGGCGCGTTCGGTCGCTTTCAGTCGTCCCTCTGCCTCGGCAAGAGAGGAGAGCAGCTCGTCGTCTGCTTCCTCGCCTGCCTGTGGTGCACCCAATCGCTCGTGGTCCTCGCTTGACAGGGTGTAGGTGCGACGGCTGTCTCCTTCAAAATGCTCCTCGCGTACAGAAAGACGCACCGCGCCCGACTCCGTCATCGAGCATCGCAGGATACGACCTGCCATCTTATTCCTCGCCCTCGTCAAAATCGCGGATGTCGAGGTCGTCCTCGTTTTCCATCTCAAACTGCTCGATCACGTCGGTGGTCTTGGCGGCCTCGCGGATCTTCTTTTCCACCTCGGCCATCACGGCAGGCTCACCTTCCAGATACTTGCGGGCATTGTCCTTGCCCTGGCCGATGCGGTTGCCCTCGTAAGAGAACCATGCACCGGACTTCTCGATGATGCCCAGCAGTACGCCAAGGTCGATGATCTCGCCCGATTTGGAGATGCCCTTGCCGTACAGAATATCAAACTCCGCCGTCTTGAAGGGGGGGGCCACCTTGTTCTTGACGACCTTGCACTTCACGCGGTTGCCGTATACGTCGGTGCCGTTTTTCAGAGCCTCTGCCTTGCGTACCTCAATACGCACGGAAGAATAGAATTTCAGCGCACGGCCGCCTGTGGTGACCTCGGGATTGCCGTATACCACGCCGACCTTCTCACGCAGCTGGTTGATAAAGATGACCACGCAGTTGGTCTTGGCGATCGCGCCGGAAAGCTTTCGCATTGCCTGCGACATCATGCGTGCCTGAAGTCCCACATGGGACGCGCCCATGTCGCCGTCGATTTCCTGCTGGGGAACAAGCGCGGCCACCGAGTCGATGACGATCACGTCGATCGCACCCGAGCGGATTAGAGCCTCGGCAATTTCGAGTGCCTGCTCACCGCTGTCGGGCTGGGAAACCAGCAGGTTGTTGATGTCCACGCCCAGCTTCTTGGCGTAAAGGGGATCAAGCGCGTGCTCCGCGTCGATGAACGCGGCCTCGCCGCCGACCTTCTGCACCTCGGCCACCACGTGCAGTGCCACGGTGGTCTTACCCGAGGATTCGGGGCCGTAGATCTCTACAATTCGGCCGCGCGGAACGCCGCCGATGCCAAGTGCCATATCCAGCGTTAGCGAGCCGGTGGAGACCGCGCTGACGTTGAGGTCGCTGATCTCGCCCAGCTTCATAATCGCGCCCTTGCCGATGCTTTTGGTGATACGGGCGATGGCGGTATCGAGAGCCGCCTTTTTATCTGCCGCTGCCACCTGCGTGGGGGCGGGAGTGGGTGCCTTTTTCGTTGCCATATCCTTTTCTCCTTATATTTTTTACAGCTCCAGTTTGATCGCGCCGCACGGGCGGATGTGCAGCATCATGGCCGCACCCTCGCCAAAGATCGCGTCGGGCAGGGCGCGGTAGGCCTCCGCCTCCTCGGCACGGACGAATACCTGAATGGTGCCCGCAAAGCCGCCGCCGTGAACGCGCCACGCGCCGCCTTTTCCGGCAAGAGCCCCTTCCGTGACGGCAAGCGCCAGCGAAAGTCCCTGCTCGGCCACGTTCTGGGTGGTATATACGTTCTGCAAATACTGGAAGCTCGATGCGCCCGAGGCAAGCAGATCGGCAAAGAAGCCGTTTACGTCACCGCGCTTCAGCGCGGCGGCGGCGTCTGCCACACGCTCGTTCTCCCGAACGAAGTGGAGCGCGCGCAAAATCGAGCGGTCGCCCTGCGTTTTGCGGAGCGAGGGGATTTTCGCCAGAATGTCGGCCTCCGAAAGACCGCGCAGAACCTCCTGCCCACAGGCCGCCGCTACCGCCTTCATCTCCTGCGGCACCGAAGCGTAGTCGGCATTGAGGTTGGCGTGATTGCCGCCCGTGTTCACGATGCACAAAACGTATCCCTCATCGTCAAGCGAGAAGGGGATCGGCTCAATCACGGGATTTTTGGGATCGGCGAAGTCTATGTACACAAAGCCGCCCACAGCGCATGCCATCTGGTCCATCAGACCGCAAGGCTTGCCGAAGTATACGTTCTCGGCATACTGGGCGATCTTGGCGATCTCTTCGTTCTTTACCTCGCCGCCGTTGTACAGGTGGTTGAGAATATTACCCACCATGACTTCAAATGCGGCAGAGGAGGAAAGGCCGGAGCCCTTCAGCACGCGGGAGGTGGTGTAGGCGTCAAAGCCGCCGGCACGGTAGCCGTATTTCAGAAAGCCGCCGCACATACCCGCGACAAGTGCGCCCGACTTGAAGGATTTCTGCTTCTCGGGATCGGTGCAATAGGTTAGGTCGATGCGGTCCTCGGCATAGCCTTCGCTACGCACACGCACGATGTTCTCTTTCGAGGGGGACGCTACGGCGATAATGTCGCGGTCAATGGCGGCCGCCAGCACGCGGCCGTGGTTGTGATCGGTGTGGTTGCCGATGACCTCGGTACGCCCGGGAACGGAGAAAACGAAGACCTCGCGGTCCTCGCCGTACAGGGAGGCAAATTCGCGCACAGCCTTGATATAGCGCGCGGTCTGAAAATCCACGGCGTTGCCATATAGGGAACGGTATTTTTCAAGAGCACCCGCTTCCAGGCGGGCAATCAGTTCATTCGGTTTCATGTTGTATCTCCTCGTATTGGATTATCGTTGGTGGTATGCGGACAGCATTTCTTCGACAAGAACATTAAGTTCGCGGGGTCTGCCAGTCCCGTCCTCGGCGTCCAGCCAAACGACGCTGTCATCGGCGGTAAACCAGGTCAACTGCCGCTTTGCGTAGCGGCGCGTGGCGGTTTTGAGGTTGGCAACCGCCTCGGGAAGCGTACATTCGCCGCGCAGATGGGCGGCAAATTCCTTGTACCCGATTGCCTGCCCCGCCGTTGAGGAGGGGGATAGAAGGCCTTTTTCGTAAAGCCCCTTTGCCTCATCAAGAAGCCCCGCCCGCATCATTGCATCCACGCGCGCCTCGATGCGCTCGTAGAGCCGCGCACGGTCGTAGTGCAGGGCAAAGGGCAGAATACGAAGCGCAGGCTCAGCCTCGCGCGAGCGTCTGTCCCATTCGCTTTTTTTGATGCCCGTGGCGTAGAAGACCTCCAGTGCGCGGATCACGCGGCGCAGGTTGTTCTCATGGGTCACGGCGGCACTCTCGGGATCGCACACGGCAAGCCGTGCATGCAGGGCGGCAGCCCCGCCGTCCGTCGCGGCGATAGCCTCAAGCTCCGCGCGGTAGGGGGTTTCACCCGGAATCGCCTCGTTCACCTCGCCCCGCCGTGCGGCCGAGAGGTACAGACCCGTTCCGCCGCAAAAGATCGGTATCTTGCCGCGCGAGGTGACCTCGCGCACGACGCGTGCGGCATCGGCGGCATAATCGGCCGCGCTGTACGGCTCGTTCGGGTCGAGAAAATCACACAAATGGTGCGGCACAGCCGCCCGCTCCTCTTCGGTGGGCTTGGCGGTGCCGATGTTCATGTCATGGTAAATCTGCATCGAATCACAGCAAAGGATCTCACCGTCCAGACGCTTTGCCAATGCAATGGCAAGTGCCGTCTTGCCCGAAGCGGTCGGACCGATCACCGCGGGGATCAAAATCTTTTGTTCAGCCATGCAAGCAGATCCGTGAAAAATTCCTCGCGGCAGGTCTCGCGGCACAACTCGTGGCGCGCGCCCTCGTACAGCTTCAGAGTCAGGTCGCTTGCCCCCGCGCTTTTAAGGCGCGTAGCGGCGGTACGGGGTGCCTTGCCCATCTTGCCGACGGGATCACGGTCGCCGGAGGCGATCAAGGTCGGTAGGCTTTTCGGATATTCCTTTGCCCATGTGCCGGCGGTTGCACGCGCACACAGGGTGAACAGGTCGTAGTAGCCCGACACGGTGAAGGTAAAGTTGCAATACGGATCGACTGCCATGCGGGAGACCTCCTCCTCGTCGCGGGTCATCCAGTCGCGACCGTAGGGATCGTACCAGTCAAAGCGGCGGTTGTGGAAGCCGAACACCATGCGCTCCAGGGCCTGGCTGCGGTGCATCTCGCCCTTGCGGTTTTTCATAAACTTGGCAACCAGCTTGCCGATGCCGGCCATCGCGTTATTTGTCGTGCCGAGGAATACGGCACCGTCGATGTCGCGGTAATAACTGCAAGCGTACAGGCGTGCGATCAAAGAACCCATGCCCTGACCGAGCAGAACGACAGGCACCCCGCCCAGCTGGGTACGCATCAAGAGCGTGAGCTTGTGCACATCGGTGATGACGGTGTCCGCACCGTCATCGGCCGCGAAGAAGCCGAGGTTGTCGCTGTGGCGGGCCGTGTGGCCGTGGCCGAGGTGATCGTTACCGCAAACGGCAAATCCTGCGTCACACAGAACCTCTGCCAGCTCGTGATAGCGTCCTATGTAGTCGCACATGGCGGGCACAATCTGCACCACGCCGCGCACGGTGCGCTTTTTGGGGGTGTAGAGGCAGGCAAACACGTGGCTCTTGCCATCGCTGGATGCGTAGGTAAATTCTTTGTAGTTGTATTCCATAGGTGCGTCTCCTTAATGCTTTTCGGAAAATGCGCGGACCTCTTCCTCGGTGGGGAAGTAGGCGGCATCCTGATTGTTCTTGGCAAGCAGGGTGTTGAGCGAAAGACCGAAGCGGCATGCCCCCTGCACGTCCCCGCCGTTTCGGCGGTATTCCAGCAGAATGGCCGCGCAGGCCTCGTCGCAGATCGGCTTGCTCTCGCCGGCGCGCAGACCCGAGGCAAGGATCATGTGGCAATAACGTCCGTCATAGGCAAAGATGCCGCGTCCGTTCAGTTTGATGAGATAATGATGCGCCTTGACCCGCTTCTCGAGCTCCACCGCCGCCTTTAGACAACTGTCTGAGCCGATGGGCATGATGCCCGTCAGGGCAAGGGTGTCCTTGTCGTCGATGAAGAGGATCTCCAAATTCGGCAAGGAAGCAAAAGGAAAGTCGGCCGACACCCCCGCAGAGTCGAGAAACAGCGGAATGCCGCGCGCTTCTGCCATCCGCGCCGTTCCGATCAGGACATCCGCGGGTAGCTCTGTCTGTAGAAAGACCGCGCCGGGGCCCGCGTCCGCGACCGCGCGCTCCGCGTCGGAGGAAAGAAGGTTTGCGTTCGCACCGGGGTAGACTACCACGCGGCTGTCACCGTTGTCCTCCTTCATAATCACGCGCATGCCGGTCGGGTTGTGCCCGTCCACCGCCACGTGGGTGATGTCCATGCCTGCCTCGGCATACAGACGAAGCAGTCTGTGCCCGTGCACATCCGCGCCGACCTTGGCCACATAAACGGGATCACCGCCAAGGCGCAAGATCGCCATCGCGGCGGCGGCTCCGTTACCGCCTGCGGCATAATGAAAGCGGCTTTCCTCGATTGCAGTTTCCCCTGCGGCGGGCATGGAGCGCACCTGCATGGTAAAGTCCATGTTGGCTGCTCCGATGATCAGTACCTTTTCCCGCATATTGTATCCCCCTCATAGTGCAAATAAGTATATAATACTACTATTATAAAACAGCGTCGACGAAAAATCAACAGTTTTCTGAAATTACGCGCCGACCGACGGCATGCGGATGACGGCTGCCTCGGGTGCTACACGCCGAGCCATCTCGCTCTCGCGTGTGTGGCAGGTGAAGATCAGGTTTTGTTGTCCCTCGGCCGAACGCTCCGCCAGCGTGCGCAAAATGCGCTCGGTGCGGTCGTTGTCCTGATGCGCAAAGCTCTCGTCAAAGAAGACGGGCGGCTTTTCCTTGTATAAGAGATCGATAAGCGCCATGCGAAGCGACAGATAGGAAAGATCCTGCGTGCCCGCGCTCAAATAGTCGAGCGAATAGGTGCCGTCTCCCGTACCCACCGAAACCGCAAGATCGCTTCCAATGCCGATGCGGCGGTAACGCCCGTCGGTCAGCTCCTCCATCATACGGCAGGCAAAATCCGAAAGGCGGGGAGAGATCTCCGCGCGCAGACGTTCGCCTGCGCCGCTGATTGCCTCGTAGGCCATCACACAGGCCTCGTGCTGCTCGCGCACCGCGGCTGAGTGGTCACGAAGTGCTTCCCATTCGGCCTGTAGCAGGGCAGGATCCTGTGCGCGTGCGCGCAGGGCCGCCAACTCGCGCTCCAGCTCCCCGACGTGTCTCGAAAGGATACGCGCTTGGGATGCGAAATAGTCCTTTTGCTTGCGCCACTCCTCCAGTTGTACGTCCTCCACGCGGATCTCGCAGTCGGGCGGCAGAATGGCGCGTGCCGCGGCCTCGTTTGTACCGATCAGCTGGGCGGACAGGGCATCCACCACGTCCTGTGCGGAAAGAACCTTTGCCTCGTACACCTTTTTCTTTTCCATGACGCGCCGCGCCGTTTCGGCCAGCGTGTTCAGAAATTCTTCCACGTTCTCCTCGGGCAGGCGAGTGCCGAATCGTCCTACCACCGTGTCCAGCTCGCTGACGGCGCGGTTGTAGGCCACCCCCAGCTTGGTCTCGGTATCATAGGCTTCCTTTGCCGCGCCCCGATAGGCGTGCACCTGCTCGCGGCCGCGGTCGATCTCGTCCATGCGGGACAGAAATTCCGTCTGCTCCTTGACTCCGTACAGGCTGTACAGTGCGGTGAGTGCACGGTGCACGCGGTAGGCTTCAAGGCCAAGTCCGCCGCCTGCAAGGAGAAGAAGTGAGCCAAGCGTGTAGGGGAGAGCCAAAAGGTCACCGAAGGCGGTCGGCAGGATAAGTACAAGGATCAGAAGAACCAGTCCCGCGAAAGCAATGCAGCCGCCGCCCACGGCGGTCAACATACAGTGCTTCTTTTTTGTTTCCGAAAGGGCGCGAAGCCCGGCTGTTCCGCCCCCCTTTTGCGCCTTTTCAAGGTAAAGCTCGGTGTTTTTGTCAAGGCCCGTGCCGCTGTAACCCTCACGTGCTTGCTTGGCTTCCAGATAGCGTGCCTTGGCCTCCTTCGCCGTTCGCCCGGCAAGGGCCAGATCGGTCAGGTCCCCCTCGTGCAGGCGGTAGGCGGGTAGGCCGTCCAGGTTTTTCAGTGCGGCCTCTGCCTCGGCGAGCTTGTGCTCCGCTTCGTGCAGACGGCGGTAAGAAACCAGAAGCAGGGCGGCCTCCTCCTGCTTTTCGTGCATTTCGGCCTCCTCCTGCTTTTTTTCGGCCGTGGCAAGCTGTCGCTTGACGGTGGCAAGGGCACTTTCTTTTTCGAAGATCGCCCCGTTGTCCTTCTCCGCCTGCGCCATGCGGGCCTTCACATCCGCCTCGCGCGTGGCCAGATCGTACAGCGCGCCGCCTCTGCCCGATTTATGCAGAAGCGTGCGGCGAAGCCCCTCTAGCTTGTCCAGCGCACGTTGGACGTTTAGGCTCTCGTCACCCGAGAAAAGCAGATTTTCGATCGCCTCGGTCAGCTCGCCCCCACCGATGCGCGCGCTTACCTGCGGCACAAAGGCAGTGGACAGAAAGACCGCCTCGGGTACGCCGAGAAAGCGCTCGCCCGGGGTCTTCTGATCGTTCCAGGAAAGCGGCATGCGGTTGCCAAGATCGATCAGCGTGCCGGTCTCCCGGTAAGTATCCTTCCCGCGAGGCCCCGTGACCAGGGTTGTGCTTCGTTCAATGCGGTAGCGGCGATCGCCTACCCGCACGGTCATGCTGCCGGCGGCGCGCCCCTTTTCCCAATTTATTCGTTTTTTCTTTTCGGCAAGCTCCGTGCCACCCGCGCGGCCAAAGCCGTACAGCATGTAGCGCACGAAGGCCGCCAGCGTGCTTTTTCCCGCCTCGTTATCCCCCTCGATGATATTCAGACGGGAATCAAACGTACAGGAGAAATCCTGCAAGCAGCCGAAGCAGTCGATGTGCAGGCTCTCGATGATCATTTTTTCTCGACCCCCGCACCTTCGTTGCCCGAAAGGAAGCGGATGCTTCGCTCCACGGCGTCCTTGGCGTTGTTCCACGGCTCATCCTGGTAGCGGTAATCGAACTTTTTGCAGAACCAACTCACGTCCCCCGAAAGCTCCACGGCATATTTTCTGACCACCTCGGATACGTGCTCGTAAAACTCGGCAAATTCCTTTTTGGGCAGGGCCTGCTTGCCTACCTCAAGAAGGCGGCGGTAATGCGGCAGGCAGAAGTAGGGCTGTGCCGCCATCTTGCGGCGGAAGGAACTATCCGTGCGGTACAGAAGAAGCACCGTGTCGTACATGCGGGAGAAGTGCATCTCGATGCGGGAGCAGACATAACAGCTCTCCTCCAGCTTGCCCAGCTTTTTCAGGGTATCGTTGCCCGCACCTGTGAACAGGGCGGCAAGTCCCTCGCCCGACAGGCTCTTTTTCACGCTCTCGAGATGGCTCTCCAAAATCAGCCCGAGCCCCAGACGGTTCTTACGCGTGAACATCATGCCGAAATGGCGGTGGCAAAAGCCCAACTCGTTGGTTTTTTGGCGCACGTCCGGCTCCATCATGGAGGCACCCAGGATCAGCTCCAGTTCGTTTTCCTCCAGCTTGTTGTAAAGGGCGCACATCGGGCAACCGCACGAGGCGTTCTCTGCCGAGGCATCAAACGCCTCGTTAACGGGGATGGTGTATAACTGTTCCATAAAGGGCCTCCTCAAATTTGCGACATGGACTTGACATTTCTTTCATGAAAATGTATAATAACAGCGTATTCTATTCTATTATACACGGCTTTTTTTGTTTTTGCAAGAGGCGCGATGTAAATGATGTCGAAATGCGCTTCTTTTTGAACGGAAGAGAGGAGAAGAATGAAGGTACTGATCTTGACCATCACGGCGGGCGAAGGACATAATTCCACCGCCGCCGCCATTCAAAAGGATCTTGAGGCACGGGGTGTGGAATGTCGCACGCTGGATACCTGCCTTGAGATCAGCCGAGGACTTTACAATCTCATCTCCAAGGGCTATCTGCTGACCACGGCGGAGTTCAAAAAAGCCTATTCCTTCGTTTACGGCAAGCTGGAAAACCGCAAGGGTAATTCCTATACGGGCTCCCTGACCCGCACTACTTATGGTCTCGTCAAAAAGAACATCGCCGACTACATTTCGGAATACTGCCCTGACGTGATCGTCTACACCCACGTATTCGCGGGCGTATTCCTTGATATTATCATGCAGAAAAAGACCATCACCGCCAAAACGGTGGGTATTCTGACCGACTTTGTGATGCATCCGTTTTGGGAGGAAACCTTGCGTACCGATCGTGTGGTCATCCCCAATGAAATGCTGATCCCCGCCGCCCGCCGCAAGGGGCTCTCGGACGTGCAGATCGTGCCCAGCGGCATTCCCATCCGCTCCGAGTTTGCAACTGCCGTTCCGCGGGACGGCGCGCGCCGCCTGCTCGGCCTTGACGCGGATATTCCCACCCTGATGCTCATGGGCGGGAGTATGGGCTACGGCTCCATGCTGAAAACCATGTGCGAGATCGACGCGTTGGATGCGGAATTTCAGATCATATCGGTCTGCGGCAACAACCAAAAGGTCAAGGAGGAGATCGACACGTATCCGTTTCGCCGTCGCGTGTTGAATTTCGGTTACACCAATCAAATCAGTCTGCTCATGGACGCCGCCGACTGTATCGTGACCAAGCCGGGCGGCCTGACTACAAGCGAGGCTCTTGCCAAACGTCTGCCCATGATCATCTGCAATCCCATTCCGGGGCAAGAGGAGCGCAACGCCGATTTTTTGCTGAACAGCGGTGTCGCCATGAAGATTACCCCCACCCTGCGCCTATCGGACGCGGTCTATCAGATGTTCTCGGATCCCCGCCGTATCGAGTGCATGCGCGCCTCGACCGACCTTATCCGCAAGCCGAATGCCGCCCGGGATCTCACCGACCTTATTTTGTCCTTCGACACGGGCAAGCCAAACGCATAAAACAGGAGCCGCGCTCATTCAGCGCGGCTCCTTTGCGTCAAAGCGCAGCCTTGACGATATCAATAATATGCAAACGACACTCCTCAATCGGATGGCGGAGCATGTGGGTGGCATACAGGATGGAAAGCCCAAGCTCCTGCTCAATTGCCATGTAGGAGCCCGCCGCGCCATCCCAACCGAAGTCGGTTGCTCCGCCCGCCAGCGGACAACGCACCCCAAGGGCGTAGCCGTATTTTCTATAATGCCAAAAGGTGGGGCGTGTGTTCTCATCCAGGCAATCGGTCTGCATCAGTTTGACCGTTTCGGGACGAAGCAGGGCAAAGGTACGAAGCCCTTCCATAAAGCGCATGTAGTCCTCTACGGTGGAAATACAACCCGCGCCGCCGCTTTCGTATTCGCTTCCCATTTTGTACGGAGAGATCGTTTTTCCACAATTTCTCGCAACATTCGCCTCGCGGTCAAAGCGATACTGCTCGGTCACCTCGTCTCCCTCTCCGTCACGGAGCAGGAAGGTGGAGCGGGTCATGCCAAGAGGACGGAAGATGCGCTTCGCGACGTAGTCGGCAAACCGTTCACCCGCCAGGACCTCCACCGCCGCGGCCAGCACATCGTGGCATAGGCTGTACTGCCATTTTGTGCCCGGTTCAAAGGAAAGCGGATCCTCGGCCAGGTAACGCATCACCTCGCGGGTGGGGCAACGCCCCGCAGTCTCCGCTCGCGCCCGCATAAGAGCGGGGGATTGCACGTCGTAGGTAAAGCCGGCCGTCATCGCAAACAGATCGCGCATGCGGATCGGGTTCTTCGCCTCATGCACGCCGTCCCCGTCCTTCACCGTCATGCGGCGAAATTCGGGCAGGATGGCGTACAGCGGATCGTCCAGCGAATACAGTCCCTCCTCCCAAAGAGAAAGTGCCGCCGTGACCGTGATCGGCTTGGAGCAGGAATACAGATTATACCGTTCGTTTCCCGAAACGGGAATTTGATTTTCCACGTCGGTGTAGCCACTTTGATGACGGTAGATCTCACGCCCGCCCTGCAAGATCATGCAGTCGTAGCCGGGCGCGCCGTCCCGCACGAAGGAATCGAAAAATTCGGTCAGTTTGGTAAACATGGCGTTCTCCTTGGGTATTTTTTCTTTATTATACGAAAAATCTTCTGCATTTTCAAGAGCAAAAACACATTTTTCTCATACACTGATAGCAAATCCAAACAAAAAGGAGAAGCTATGCTGGCAATCAGAGAATACAGTAGGGAGCGCGCCGTGGAGTATGCGCGCAAATGGGCCCTTGATCGCAATCCGCTTTATTACGATTACACGGGCATCGGCGGCAACTGCACCAATTTCGTGTCCCAATGCGTGTACGCGGGCTCCTGTACCATGAACTATACCCCCGTGTACGGGTGGTACTACCTCTCTCCTGCGGAGCGAACCGCGTCTTGGACGGGCGTGCAATATTTTTACAATTTCATCACACAAAACGAAAAGGTCGGTCCTTTTGCCCGTGAGGTCGGGGCGGCCGAGGCCGAGGCAGGGGATGTCATCCAGCTCGGCCGTGAGGAAACGGGCTACTACCACACCCTGCTCATGATCGGGCGACAGGGGGAGGAGATTCTTGTCGCCGCCCAGTCGGATGACGCGCTCGACAGACTCCTCTCCACCTACGACTACGACTATGCGCGCTTTTTGCATATTGAGGGCGTGCGGGTCAATATTCCCGACACGGCGGATTGCTTCGCCGCCCTGCTGGCAGGGGAGGCGATCTTGCCCGATCTTTCCTCCGCCCCGCCCCTGCCGAGCGAGCCGCCCGTCCCTCCCGCGGAGGAGCCCGAAACGCCTCCCGCCGAGGAGGAACAGCCGAGCAGTCCGCCCGCCGCCGCTACCGAATGAGCTGTTCTGCCAAAAAATATCGGAATTTTATGAAGTTTTTTTTCGTCTGTGCTTGCAAAGGAGCATTTTCTATGATATAATTGCTATAATAGCAGGAAATCGATTGTGAAAATCGATGTTTGTTCTCGTTTTGCCGTTCAAAGAGGAAAAACATGGAAGAATTTGACTATATCCGCCGTAACACAGAGGCCGTGCGCCGCGAGCTTCGGGAGGCTGCCGACCGTTCGGGGCGCCCCGTTCCCACGCTGGTGGCCGTGACTAAGAGTGCAAGTGACGACGAGGTTCTAGCGTTGGCTGCCCTTGGTGGTGTCGAGATGGCGGAGAACCGCGTTCCCTGCTTCCGCGCGCGGCGGGATCTCTTGACTGCGAACGGCTACGAGATTCCCCTGCACCTGATCGGCTCGCTTCAGACCAACAAGGTCAAGTACATCGTGCGTGATGCCGCGACCGTACAGTCGCTCGACTCGCTTCGTCTGGCGGCGGAGATGGAAAAGCAGGCGGCGAAGGCCGATTGCACGCTTTCCGTCCTGATCGAGGTCAACAGCGGCGCGGAGGAAAACAAGGGGGGCATTCTGCCCGAGGATGTTCTTCCCATTCACGCGGCTCTCATGGGCGGCGCGTATCCGCATCTTTCGGTCGTGGGGCTGATGACCATGGGTCCAGTCCTCGAAAGGGAAGAGGACTACCGTCCCTATTTCCGCCTAACCCGCGCGCTTTTTGACCAGATCGCCGCACAGGGCGGCTTTGCGGGAGAGGGCATTCTTTCTATGGGCATGAGCGACAGCTTCCGCGTGGCGACCGAGGAGGGGGCCACGATGGTGCGCGTTGGCAGACGGCTCTTTATCAAGTGATTAAAAAAACAAAGCATAAATTTCGCGTGGAGGATGTAAACATGGCAATTTTCAACAAAAGACCCGCACGTTCCGAGGAGAACGATTTTAGCACCCGTTACTACGACGAGGCAGAACAGGGTATGGGAGGAGAAGAAGAAATGGATATGGGTAACAATGTGGGATTCGGCGGCATCAACATCGGCGGTAGCAGCATCGAGCTGAAGGTCGTTCGCCCCGAAAATCTGGCAGACGCCGTGGTGATCGCGGATCACCTGCTGAACGGTCGTACCGTTGTTCTGAACATGGAGGCTGTCAGCAAGGATATTTCTCTGCGCCTGCGCGATTTCCTCAACGGCGTGGCACATGCCATCGGCGGTCAGATCCGTTGTGTGGCCAACACCACCTACATCGCAACCCCCAACAACGTGGACGTGACCGAAACCGCCCTGCGCGGTGAAAGTGCCGAGGACGAGGAATAATTATTCACAAAACCGAAGAGAAAGCCCCCGCCCGACTGGGTGGGGGCATTCCCGATGCCGATGAGGAGAATTATGCTGAACATTGAGGAACTGAAATTTGACGAAAACGGTCTTATTCCCAGCATTGTGGTGGATGCCGTGACCAAAAGGGTCTTGACCCTTGCTTATATGAATAAGGAGAGCCTTGCCATTACCATGGAAAAGGGGCTTACCTGCTTTTTCAGCCGCTCAAGACAGGAGCTGTGGCTGAAGGGCGAAACGAGCGGTAACTACCAGCACGTCGTTTCGATC
This sequence comes from Clostridia bacterium, assembly GCA_017464805.1. Taxonomy (GTDB): domain Bacteria; phylum Bacillota; class Clostridia; order Oscillospirales; family CAG-272; genus UBA1740. Next base: position 171,748 of record JAFTYE010000003.1, read on the forward strand.
ACCGCCGACTGCGACAAGGATGCGTTGATTGTTATGGTCGAGAAGGACGGTCCTGCCTGCCATACAGGCACCGACTCCTGCTTTACCGCCCCCGTGTATGAGAGCGAGGAGCTGCACGAGTTTTCCTACGAGGGGCTGATGGGCCTCATCGAAGGCAGAAAGATCGAAAAGAAAGAGGGCTCTTACACCACCTACCTCTTTGAAAAGGGTCTTGACAAGATCCTCAAAAAGGTGGGCGAGGAAAGCACCGAGGTCATTATCGCCGCCAAGGCAGACGACAAAAAGGAAACGGTCTATGAGATCGCCGATCTCGCTTACCATGTGATGGTTTTGATGATCGAAATGGGCATCTCGCTCGAAGATATCCACCGCGAGCTGGCCTCCCGCCACGTCATAGACCACAAGGTCAAGCAGGAAAAAATGACCAAATAAAAAAGGCACCGCCGCGCGGTGCCTTTTTCTGTTGTGTTACCCCTTCGTCCACTGCATGTACATGTACAGATCGGGATCCTGCAAAAGCTGCGCGGCATAAGAGGAATTTTCAAGGCTGCTTTTGGAGATTTTGTTGCTCCCTGCCTTCCATCCGACGGGATCGGCAAATTCAATGGTTTCAAGGTTAGAGGCACGGAAGGCGCTGATGCCGATCTTGGTAACGCTCGCGGGAATGCGGATGGTTTTGAGTGCCGTGCAACGGAAAAAGCCATACAGGGTCTCCAGTCCCTCGTTCAGCGTTACCTTCGTAAGCGACGAGCAGTTGCCAAAGGCGTTGTTGTCGATGGTCTTGACGCTTCCGGGGATCTCGATCTCCTTCAATTTCGTGCAGCGGCTGAAAGCCTCGGCACCGATGTGCGTGATCCCCTCGGGGAGCGTGATCTCTTCCAGCGATGTGCAGCCGGAAAAGAGGTTGGCGCCAATGCTTTCCAGGTTCTTGGGCAGGATGACCGATTCAAGAGCCGTGCAATCGGCAAACGAAGCGTCCTCGATGACGGTCACGCTGTCGGGAATTTCGATGCTGGTGATGTAGGTCTTGTTATAGAACACGCTGCGGTTGATTCTCGTAACGGGCTTTCCGTTATAGGTAGAAGGAACGATGACGTCCGCATCGGTGCAGTCACCGATGTCGGCAAGCGTGTAGGTGCTTCCGGCTTCCCAGAAGACAAAGCCGGTGGACGGAATCTTTTCGTATTCGCAGACCGTGCACTTTTTGTCGGTGTTGAAGCTGTGCTCCGCCACCTCACGCGTTTCGGTGCAGCCCTCGTTCAGGCAACGCTTGAAGTGCTGCTTGGCAGAGCGCGTCCATGTGGTTTCAAAGCGGTGATTCTTGGCAGGGATCTCCACGTAGGTCGTATAATCACAGCCAAGACACTTTTCGTAATCGTCCCAGCCTACCTCGGTGCAGGTAGCGGCCCGGGCGACCTGCTGCACGATGTTGTGCTTCGCCGACAAAATTTGCTTGTTGGTCATGGGGCAACGGGTGCAGGTCTGGTAAGCCTTCCAGCCGTCCTCGGTGCAGGTCGGTGACTTTGCGTCGTGATAGACAAGATCGTGCTCGGCAAGTATCGTGGCGGTGGCGGTCGGCTTGCCGCACGCGCAGTACTGCGTTTTCACGCCGCTTTCCTCACAAGTTGCTTCCTGTGTTACCTCCCAGCGCACCCCCACGCACTCGTGCGGGGGCGGCTCCTCGTCGCCGCAGACGGTACAAACGCCGTCCTCGAATTGATGGCCGGGCGCGGGGATCTCCTCGTAGGTCGTGTAGTCACAGCGGGCACAGGTTTCATAGGCCTTCCAGCCTGCCTCGGTGCAGGTCGGGGCCTTGCCCTCGTGCGGCTCGGTACGGTGCGCGGCAGGCACGGTAATCTGGGTGCCGTACCCGCAGACCGAGCAGGTCAGGGTGTGGAGGCCCGATTCGGTACAGGTCTCCTCTATGTCCACCGATGCCATGTAGGTGTGTTCCTCACGGTCGGCTTCCAGCTCGGTATGCTCGCAATCGGCCGCATGCCAATGCTCGTACAGATCTTGCGACCATTCCGTGCTGTACGTATGCGCGTGCGGCGGCTCGGGCTGCTCGCAGGCGGCAAGTGCGACACAGAACAACAGGATCAGCGTCAAACAGATGAGTTGCTTTTTCATATTTCAAATCTCCTTGCGGGGCGCATAGCGTCCAAGGGTATTATAGCACCGTTTCCCCCAAAAGTAAAGGTGGAAAACGTCCGTGTGGGACTTTTTTTCGCAAAAAGCAGGAAAATTCGAAAAATGTGAAAAAATATTCACAAAACCCCTTGACAAATTTCGAACCAATGCTATAATATGTGCATACGCGTGAGAAACTCATGAATAAATATGCACAAAGGAGTGAATACCATGAATAAAGAAAACATCAAAAAGGTCGTGCTGGCGTATTCCGGAGGTCTTGACACCTCGATCATTATTCCGTGGCTGAAAGAAAACTATAACAATTGTGAGGTCGTTGCCGTTTCCGGTAACGTCGGACAGGCCGACGAGCTGGAGGGTCTTGAGGAAAAGGCACTCAAGACCGGTGCGTCCAAGCTGTACGTGCTCGACTTGACCGAGGAGTATGTGGATGAGTTCATCATTCCCACCATGAAGGCGGGTGCCGTTTACGAGGAATACCTGCTGGGTACTAGCCACGCCCGTCCCTGCATCGCACGGGGTCTTGTGGAGATCGCTCTGAAAGAGGGTGCAGACGCCATCTGCCACGGCTGCACCGGTAAGGGTAACGACCAGGTTCGTTTTGAGCTGGCCATCAAGCACTTTGCCCCCAATATGCCCATCATCGCTCCTTGGCGTGAGTGGGATATCAAGTCCCGCGAGGAGGAGATCGAGTACGCCGAGGCGCACAACGTTCCCCTCAAAATCAACCGTGAGACCAACTACTCCAAGGACAAGAACCTCTGGCACCTCTCTCACGAGGGTCTTGACCTCGAAGATACCGGCAACGAGCCGCAGTACGAGAAGCCCGGCTTCCTTGAAATGGGCGTGTCCCCCATCATGGCACCCGATAAGCCCACCTACATCGAGTTGGACTTCGTGCAGGGTGTTCCCGTGGCTCTTGACGGCAAGAAGATGACGGCCAAGGAGATCATCCTTGCCCTGAACGAGATCGGCGGTGCGAACGGCATCGGCCTGCTCGACATCGTTGAGAACCGTCTTGTCGGCATGAAGTGCCGCGGCGTGTACGAAACCCCCGGCGGCGCGATCCTGTACAAGGCACACTCGGTGCTCGAAAGCATTTGCCTGGACAAGATGACCGCACACGAGAAGCAGAAGCTCTCCATCACCTTTGCCGAGCTGGTCTACAACGGCCAGTGGTTCACCCCCCTGCGCGAGGCACTCTCCGCATTCGTGGACAAAACGCAGGAGAAGGTTACCGGCAAGGTGCGCCTGAAGCTCTACAAGGGCAACATGATCAATGCAGGCGTATGGAGCGACTACTCCCTGTATAGCGAGGAGATCGCCACCTTCGGTGAGAGCGACTACGATCAGAAGGATTCTGCCGGCTTTATCAACCTCTTCGGTCTGCCGATCAAGGTGCAGGCAATGGTTGACGCAAAGAACAAGAAATAATCTCGCAAAAGAGAGGAATAGCCGCGCGCTTGTTGCGTGCGGCTCTTTCGCTTGAAAAGGAGCAAACGACATGGCAAAAATGTGGGCAGGCAGAACGGCGGGCGAAACCGACCGTATTGCCGACGATTTCAATTCCTCTATCCGCTTTGACAGCCGCATGTATCGGCAGGATATCCTTGGCAGCATCGCGCACGCCGCGATGCTCGCGCGACAGGGCATCATCAGCTGCAGCGAGGCAGACGCGCTGGTGGCAGGTCTGCAAGGTATCCTCTCGGATATCGAGGACGGTAAGCTCTCCTTCGATATGAGCTGCGAGGACATCCATATGTTTGTCGAGCAGGAGCTGACCGCGCGCATCGGCGACACAGGCAAGCGTCTGCATACCGCGCGTAGCCGTAACGATCAGGTCGCGCTCGACCTGCGGATGTACCTGCGGGACGAAAACGATGAGATCGTGTCCCTTGTGCGGGAGCTTGTCGCCGCACTGGTCGCGCGTGCCGAGGAGCATCGCGCCACCATCATGCCGGGATACACCCATCTGCAACGCGCCCAGCCCATTATGTTTGGTCATCACCTCATGGCTTATGCCATGATGTTGCTGCGTGACCTAGATCGCCTGTCGGATTGCCGCGCGCGCACCAACTGCTCCCCCATCGGGTGCTGTGCCCTCGCGGGGACTACCTATGATACCGATCGCCGCGGCGAGGCAGCCGACCTCGGCTTTTCCGATATCTGCCGTAACAGTCTGGACGGCGTATCCGACCGCGACTTCTGCCTGGAGCTGATGAGCGCGCTTTCCATCCTCATGATGCACCTCTCCCGCTTCTCCGAGGAGCTGATCCTGTGGTCGAGCTGGGAGTTCAAATTCGTCGAGCTGCCCGACGCCTATACCACGGGCTCTTCCATCATGCCGCAGAAGAAAAACCCCGATATGGCCGAGCTGATCCGCGGCAAGACCGGCCGCGTGTACGGTGACCTCATGGCACTGCTCACCACCTTGAAGGGACTGCCGCTGGCCTACAACAAGGACATGCAGGAGGACAAGGAAAGCGTCTTTGACGCTGTGGACACCGTTAAAATGTGTCTCTCGGTCATGGCCCCTATGATCGCAGGCATGACCGTCTGCGCCGACCGCATGAAGGCGGCGGCACAGGGCGGCTTTATCAACGCCACTGACGTGGCCGACTACCTCGTCAAGCGCGGCATGCCCTTCCGCTCCGCCTACAAAATCTCGGGCGAGCTGGTTGCCCGTTGCATTGCCGAGGGTCGAGTGCTCGAAGAGTTGCCCCTGTCCGTTTACCGCATGTACAGTGAGCTGTTTGACGAGGACCTGTATGCCGAGATCGACCTTCTCACCTGCGCTGAAAAGCGGATCAGTGAGGGCGGCACCTCGGTCGCCTCGATCGACGCGCAGATCGCCTACGTAAAGGAGATGCTTTCCAAGTGAAAAAGACTGTATTTATCGATGGTGCCGTCGGCACCACGGGTCTAAGGATCCATGAGCGGCTTGCAAGCCGCGCCGATATCGACCTCATCATCCTTTCCGAAGAGAAGAGAAAGGATCCCTCCGCTCGCCGCGAGGCACTGAACGCGGCAGATATTGCCTTCCTCTGCCTGCCCGATGCGGCGGCAGTCGAAGCCGTTTCCATGATCGAAAATAACCGCACCGCGGTCATTGATACCTCGACCGCACACCGTACCGCCCCGGGGTGGGCATACGGCTTCCCGGAGCTTGTGGGCAGAAGGGAAGCCATCGCCGCTTCCTGCCGCATCGCCAACCCCGGCTGTCACGCCACGGGCTTCATCGCTCTCGTTGAGCCCCTGCGCCGCGCAGGAGTGCTTTTGCGTGATGCTTCGCTCTCCGCGTTTTCCATCACAGGCTACTCGGGCGGCGGCAAAAAAATGATCGCCGAGTACGAGGCAGAGGGGCGTGACCCCTTGTTCGATGCGCCGCGTCAGTACGGCATCGGGCAGACCCATAAACACCTGCCCGAAATGCGCGTGATCGCGGATATCGAAAAAGCCCCCGTATTCTGTCCAATCGTCGCGCCCTTTTACAGCGGCATGGAGGTTACCGTTCCCCTGCACGCAAGCGATGTCAAGGCAAGCGTAGAGGAGCTGCTCGCACTCTACCGCGCCTACTATCAAGACGGCCTTGTCCGCGTGGCCGACGAGACGAGTGAGGGTGGATTCCTCTCCGCCGCATCCTTCTCCGGCCGGGATGACCTTGAGATCTGTGTGTACGGCAACGACGAGCGACTGATCCTGGTTGCCCGCTTTGATAACCTTGGCAAAGGCGCGTCCGGCGCCGCCATCCAGAACATGAACATTTTGCTCGGTGCCGATGAGGCAACGGGGCTTTGCGTATAAGTGCGTATAAGAGAAAGGAAACAGCCATGAAGAAAATCGACGGCGGCATTTGTGCCGCAAAAGGATTTTTGGCAAACGGTGTGCACTGCGGTGTGCGCCACAACCGTACCAAAAGGGACATCGCCCTCATTTACAGTGAATCTCCCTGTACCGCCGCGGCGGTCTACACCACCAACCTCGTCAAGGGTGCGCCCCTGACCGTTACCAAAAACAATATCCAGAACGGCGTGGCACAGGCCGTTGTCTGCAACAGCGGCAACGCCAACACCTGCAACGCAAATGGTATCGAGATCGCCGAGGGCATGTGTACCCTCGTTGGTGAGACACTCGGCATAGATCCCACTGACGTGGTGGTTGCGTCCACGGGCGTCATCGGTCAGCCGCTTTCGCTTGACCCCATCCGTTCGGGCATGCCCGCCCTCGCGGCGGGACTTTCGCGTGACGGCTCGGATGCCGCCGCCGAGGGTATCATGACCACCGACGTGGCCAAGAAGGAGATCGCCTTCGAGTTTGAGGTAGGCAGTAAGACCTGCCGCATCGGCGGCATCGCCAAGGGCAGCGGCATGATCCACCCGAACATGGCCACCATGCTGGTCTTTATCACCACCGATGTGGCCATCTCGGCCGAGATGCTGCAAAAGGCACTTTCCACCGACATCAAGGATACCTTTAACATGGTCAGCGTGGACGGCGATACCTCGACAAACGACATGGTCACCGTGCTGGCAAACGGCATGGCAGGCAACGCCACCATCACCGGGGACGGTGAGGACTTCGCCGCCTTTATGAAGGCGCTGAACTCGGTCAACCTCTACCTCTGCCGCATGATCGCCGCAGACGGCGAGGGCGCGACCAAGCTGCTTGAATGCAAGGTCACGGGCGCGAAGGATATCGCGGCTGCCAAGACGGTTGCGAAGAGCGTTGTCTGCTCCAGCCTCTTAAAGGCCGCCATGTTCGGCGCGGATGCCAACTGGGGCCGCGTGCTGTGCGCCATCGGTTACAGCGGCGCGGACGTGGATATTTCCCGCGTGGGAGTTGCCTTTGAGAGTGTCAAGGGTGTCATTCCCGTGTGCGAGAACGGTGCGGGCGTAGCCTTCTCCGAGGAAAAGGCCAAAGAGATCCTTTCGGAGAAGGAGATTGACATCCTCGTCACCCTTGGTGACGGCGATGCTGCCGCTACCGCATGGGGCTGTGACCTCACCTACGATTACGTCAAGATCAACGGTGATTACCGTACCTAACAAGAGGGAGATAGTATGATGGATCTGCATTTTTCAAACGCACAAAGGGCAGAGGTGCTGACACAGGCACTCCCTTACATTCAACAGTATAACGGCAAGGTCGTCGTGGTCAAATACGGCGGCAATGCCATGATCAACGAGCAGCTCAAGGAGCAGGTGATGGAGGACCTCGTGCTGCTTCACCTCGTGGGCGTGAAGGTCGTGCTCGTGCACGGCGGAGGTCCCGAGATCAACGAGCTGATGAACAAGCTGGGCAAGCAGCCCGAGTTTGTGGACGGTCTGCGCGTCACCGACCGCGAGACCGTGGACATCGTGCAGATGGTGCTGGCGGGCAAGGTCAACAAAACACTGGTCAATCTGCTCGAAATGAAGGGCGGCAACGCCATGGGCATCTCGGGCATGGACGGTCACCTTATTGAGGCGACCTTCAAGGACGAGCGTCTCGGCTACGTCGGCCGTATCACGAATATCAATATCAAGCCCGTCACCGACCTGCTTGACCGCGGCTACATTCCCGTCATCTCCACCGTCGGCTGTGATGACAAGGGAAATGCCTTCAACATCAACGGCGACACCGCCGCCGCCTATATTGCGGGTGCTCTGGGAGCAGAGCGCCTGATTATGATGACCGACATCGCAGGCGTGCTTCGCGATAAGGACGACCCCACTACCCTCATTCCCGACATTACCGTGGATGAGGCAAAGGGCCTTTACGACGAAGGCGTGATTTCGGGCGGTATGATCCCGAAGGTCAACTGTTGCATTGAGGCCATCGAGCGAGGCGTGCAGAACGTCATCATTATGGACGGCCGTATCCCGCACTCCATCCTCATGGAGATCCTCACCGACGAGGGTGCGGGCACCATGGTCATGAAGGAAAGAAAAGAATGAGCGAATTAAAACAAAAAGACAGTACCTATGTGGCGGGCACCTACCGCCGCTTCCCCGTGGAGATCGTGTCGGGCAAGGGCTCGGTCGTGTACGATGAAACGGGCAAACGCTATATTGACATGGGATCGGGCATCGGCGTGACCTCCTTCGGCATCGCGGACGATGCCTGGGTTGCGGCTGTGACCGAGCAGCTTGGCCGTGTTCAGCACATGTCCAATCTCTATTACACCGAGCCGTGCGCTCGTCTCGCCGAAATGCTGTGCGAAAAGACGGGCATGGCCAAGGTCTTCTTCTGCAACTCGGGTGCCGAGGCGAACGAATGTGCCATCAAGGTCGCGCGCAAATACGCCGCTACCAAAGACCCCGCGCGCACGACGATCGTCACGCTGGTCAACAGCTTCCACGGCCGCACGCTCACCACCCTCGCCGCTACGGGGCAGGAGCATTACCACGAGCTATTTCAGCCCCTGACCCCCGGCTTCCGCCACGTCGAAGCAGGGAATATGGAGCAGCTTGCCGAAGCGATCTCTGCCCCCGACACCGCTGCGCTTCTTGTCGAGTGCGTGCAGGGAGAGGGCGGCGTGATCGCGCTTGCCCCCACCTACGTGAAAGAGGCACAACGCCTCTGCCGCGAAAACGACGTGCTTTTTATGGTTGACGAGGTGCAGACGGGTAACGGCCGCACGGGTCAGCTTTACGCCTACATGAATTTCGGTGTCAAGCCCGACGTCGTATCCACCGCCAAGGGTCTTGGCGGTGGTTTGCCGCTCGGCGCGGCACTCCTTTCCGAAAAGGTGGGAAACGTTCTCACCTTCGGCGATCACGGCTCCACCTTCGGCGGCAACCCCGTTGCCTGCGCGGGCGCGTGCAGCGTCATCTCCCGTATGGATGATGCCTTCCTTGCCGCCGTGCGCGAAAAATCCGCCTACTGCTTCGCCGAGCTGAGCGAAGCCGAGGGCGTTGAGAGCGTCAGCGGCATGGGTCTGATGGTCGGTATCAAAACCACCGCCCCTGCTGCCGACGTGGTGCGTGAGTGCATGGCACGCGGAGTCCTTTGCCTGACCGCCAAGGATAAGGTGCGCCTGCTTCCCGCCCTGAATATTCCTGCCGACATACTGGCCGAGGCCATCGGCATCATCAAAACCGTGTGTGCCGAGCTTGCGGCCGCACAAAAGGAGAGCGAAACATGAACTTGAAAGGTAAAAGCTTCCTTCGCCTCTTGGACTTCACCCCTGCCGAGATCGAGGGTCTTCTTGACCTCGCAGCGGATTTGAAGGCAAAGAAAAAGGCAGGCATCCCCCACCGCACCTGTGAGGGCAAGAACATTGCCCTGGTGTTTGAAAAGACCTCTACCCGTACCCGTTGCGCCTTTGAGGTCGCCGCCGCCGATCTTGGCATGAGCGCGGTATATCTCGACCCCAAGGCATCCCAGATCGGCAAAAAGGAAAGCATTCCCGACACCGCCCGTGTGCTTGGCAGAATGTTTGACGGCATCGAGTACCGCGGCTTCGGTCAGGAGATCGTCGACGCCCTCGCAAAATACGCAGGCGTTCCCGTCTGGAACGGTCTGACCAACGAGTTCCATCCCACCCAGATCCTTGCCGATTTTCTGACCGTGCGCGAGCATTTCGGCACGCTGGCAGGCAAAAAGCTGGTCTATATGGGAGACGCGCGCTATAACATGGGCAACTCGCTCATGGTCGGCTGCGCCAAAATGGGCATGCACTTCGTCGCCTGCGCGCCGAAGAAATATTTCCCCGACGCCGCGCTGATCGCAGAATGCGAGGCTGTTGGCCGTGAAACGGGCGCGACCCTCGAATTTATCGAGGATCCGATCGAGGCAACGAAAAACGCCGATGTCATCTACACCGATGTGTGGGTGTCGATGGGCGAGCCTGCCGAGGTATGGGAGGAGCGCATCCGCGACCTCACCCCCTACCGTGTGACGAAGGCACTGCTTAACAACGCCGGCACACAGTGCCGCTTTATGCACTGCCTGCCCGCCTTCCACGATCTCGGCACCGAGGTGGGTCGCGAGATCTACGAAAAGTTCGGTATCGACTGCATGGAGGTCACCGACGAGGTGTTCGAGGGACCGCAGTCTATCGTCTTTGACGAGGCGGAGAACCGTATGCATACGATTAAGGCCGTGATGGCCGCCACCCTGTAAGGGACTATCAACTTCGGGCATAATCAAAAAGAGAGGCGAAAGCCTCTCTTTTTTATCGCCGCTCCCGCCCCTCGCAGTATGCCATACAGCTTCGGAGCGGGAACGACGATTTCTGCTCCGAATTTGATAGTCCCTGTTTCTGCTTTTTCGGGCAAAAGAACGAAGATTTATGCTCAAAATCCGCAGAGCCCCTACGGGCTTGTCAGCTTCGGGCATAATCAAAAAAGATCCCCCGCGCATGGCGCGGGGGATCGGGACGTTATTGGCGGTGCCAATCATCATAGCAATACGTTCTTTTTAAGTACATAGCATTTTGTGTGGGGCTTGACAGATTTAGGCTCGAAACGATGACCATGTCCGATATGTTGGTTATATACCAGCCGTACGGATTTTTGAAGGTCACGCTTTTCAGCTCCCAGTAATCAAATGCGCATGAACCGATTTTCGTTACATTTTTGGGAATGGTGATGCTTGTCAAGCTCGTGCAATTTTGGAATGCACAGCTGGCGATCGTTTCCAATCGGCTGTCTTCACCAAAGATCACGCTTGTCAGGTTCGTGCAATTGATGAATGGACCGTTACCCATGTCTTCGCCGAGGCTTATCACGCTGTCGGGAATTTCAATGCTCGTAAGGCCCGTGCAATTTCCGAATGCTGCGGAACCGATCGTTGCCAGCTGACTGCTTTCGCCAAATGTAACCTCGGCAAGGCTTGAACAGGAATAAAATGCTGAGCCGCCGATGCTTGTTACCTTGTCGGGAATCTTGATGCTCGTAAGGCTCGTACATTCGGAAAATGCGTTACCGTCGATGATCGTTACGTGATCCGGAATTTGGAAGCTTGTCAGCTTTGCGCAACGCGAAAAAGCATGAAAACCGATATAGGTAATGTGATTTGGCAGTTTTACACTTTCAAGACTTGAACAGCCCGAAAAAGTAAAATTGCTGATACTCGTCACGCCGTCGGGAATGTCAATAGCCGTAAGGCTGATGCAATCTGAGAACGTACTGTATGCAATATCTACCAATCGGCTATTTTCAGCGAACGTAGCATGAGCGAGGTTGGAGCAGCCGAAGAAGGCTGCACCGCCGATGCTCGTCACACCCGCAGGGATTTTGATGCTTGTCAAGCTCGTGCATTTCTGGAATGCCCACGAGCTGATGGCCGTCAATTGGCTGTTGTTGGCGAAGGTTACGCTTGCAAGGTTCGGACAATTACCGAAGGCCAGCTCTCCGATGCTTGTCACGCTCGCGGAGATCTCAACGCTTTCGAGAAATTCACATTGGAAGAAGACACTGTTGCCTATGCTGATAACAGGCTCGCCCTCATAGGTTTTCGGAATGATGATGTGGGGCACGGGAACATGATAACCCGTCACACTGTAACCGCCATCCACCTTCGTAAACACCAAGGGGCAGAGCATGGGTATCTCCACGTACGTGGTATAGTCGCAACGGGAGCAGTCCTCGTAGGCGTTCCAGCCAACCTCGGTATAGGTGGGTGCTTTGGCTTCATGCTGTGTTAGGAGATGCCCTAACGGTTCAATTTCCGCATACGTTGTATAACCGCACCCTGCGCGTTTACAGGTTACATAGGCATTCCAACCGATGTCGGTACAGGTCGCGGCCTTTGCTGCGTGAGGCTCTTCATCGTGACCGAGCGCAGGGATCTCCTCGTAGGTCGTGTAGCTGCAACGCGAGCAGGTCACATAGGCGTGCCAGCCGATTCCCGTACAGGTGGCAGATTTTGCCGCGTGATGCTGCTCGCCATGACCGAGGGCAGGGATCGTCTCGTAGGTGGTGTAGCTGCAACGGGAGCAGGTCACGTAGCCCTCCCAGCCGCTTTCAAGGCAGGTCGGTGCTTGTCCCTCGTGATTTTTCGTGTCGTGACCGAGTGCGCCTATCACCGTATAGGTCGAATAGTCGCAACGCGAGCAGGTCTTGTAAGCATACCAGCCGCTCTCCGTACAGGTGGCGGCCTTCGCCTCGTGATGCCGCTCGTCATGGCCGAACGCAGGGATCTCCCCGTAGGTCGTGTAGCTGCAACGGGAGCAGGTTTCGTAAGCTTCCCAGCCGACATTGGTGCAGGTGGGGGCTTTTGCGTTATGCGGTTGCTTGTCGTGACCGAGCATGGGGATCTCTGCGTAAGTAGTATACGAACAACGGAGACAGGTCACGTAGGCGTGCCAACCGATGTCGGTACAGGTGGGTGCCTTCGCCTCGTGATTCTGCTTGTCATGGCCGAGCGCGGTTTTTTCTGTATAGGTGGTATATCCGCAACCGCTGCGCTTGCAGGTCACGTAAGCATCCCAGCCCTTTTCGGTGCAGGTGGGAGCTTTTTCGGCGTGATTCTTTTCATCATGTCCCAGAGGGGAGATCGATTGCTGGGCGATCAGGATCTCACCGCAGGACAAACACCTCGTGCCGTCGGTCTTGCCGGCCACCGTACAGGTAGCAGCGTAGCCTTTTACGGTTTCCGTGGTCGGATGCGAGCAATGGGTCACTCGAACCGAGGCGCAGATGTTGCAGTCGGCATCAAGCTCGCCGTCATAGATATGAGGGGCGGCGTCTGCCTTGTCCTCGCACCCCGTGCGGGTGCAGGCGTGATAGTGCGCGGTGGCATCATACGTCCAATCGGCGGAATACGCATGACCAAGAGCAGCCAGCTCCGCATAGGTCGTGTGATCACAGCGGGAGCAGGTCTCATAAGCGTCCCACCCGATCTCGGTACAGGTCGGGGCTTTTTCGGCATGGTTCACCGTATCGTGACCCAACGCGGGTCTTTCCGTGCGGTTGTCATAGTCGCAACGGGTGCAGGTCTGGTAGATATCCCATCCCGGTTCGGTACAGGTGGGCATCTTGGAGGCTTGGTAGACTATGTCGTGCCCGATAGAAGCCTTTTCGGTATAGGTGGTGTAATCGCAACGGGAGCAGGATACGTAGGCATCCCAGCCCACCTCGGTACAGGTAGGGGCCTTTGCCGCATGGCTCACCTCGTCGTGACCAAGGGCAGGGATCTCCCTTGCAGTCGAATATTGGCAGGTCTTACATATCAGAAGAAGGCGACCCTTTTCGTAGCAGGTGGCCTCTCGCGTTACCGTTTCACTAAAATCATGCGCGGCAAGCTCGGCTTTTTCATTTGGGTGTCCGCAGCTGGATGACTTCCAATGAGAGGTTTCGTCGCTTACCCACATATCGGAAAACGTATGCTCGTGCGGCGGCTCGGTCGGCGGCTCGTCGCAGGCGACAAGCACCCCGAGGCATAGTATCAGGGCAAACAGGAACAGAAGTAATTTTCTCATGGTCTTTCCTCCGAAACAATCGAACAATGATGCGGATGTACCATTATAGCACAGTGAAAGGATTTTGTAAAGAGCCATTTTATACGGCAAGCCCATGGCTGCTTTTTCGTTTTTACAAATATTTCATTTCTTTGCCTTGCCCCGTTAGCATTTTTTCGGTATAATGCTTCCATCCTGAAGGGGAGGGATGATATGGAGATCGTCCGAGAGGAAGAGCTGCGGCAGAAAATGTTTTCCGCGGTGGATGAGAAAACCAGGGAATGGATGCAGACCAAGACAAAGGAGATCATTTCGCTTTTTTCGCTTTATAAATGTGCGATGATGGAAGTCGAGACCAAGTTTCGCGTGTTCGAGGAGGAGTTTTCCTCCACCTTTGACCGCAGTCCCATATCTTCGATCAAAACACGGCTCAAAAGTCTGCCCAGCATCCGCGCAAAAATGGAAAGGCTGGGCGTGTCGGATATCACGCAGATCCCCGAGCATATTCGTGATATTGCCGGTGTTCGTGTGATCTGTCCCTTTCCCGAAGATGTGTACCTTTTGGCGGATGCCCTGCTTCGTCAGGATGACGTCACCTTGATCGAAAAGAAGGACTATATCGCACATCCAAAGGAAAACGGATATCGTAGCCTGCATGTCATCGTGTCGGTTCCCGTGTTTCCCACAAGCGGCAGAAGGGATATGACGGTCGAGGTGCAGTTACGTACCATTGCCATGGATTTTTGGGCGAGCCTGGAGCATCAGATGCGCTACAAAAAGAACACGTGCTTTACCGAGGAAATGGCGCAGGAGCTTTATGCCTGCGCGGAGGCAAGTGCCGCATTGGATCGCCGCATGGAGCGACTGCAAAAAAGCGCCTTTGCCACGGAAAAGGAGGAAAAAAAGATATGAAACGGTGGTTTGCCCGGTTTATGTACGGCCGCTACGGCGGCGATTCGCTGAACAATCTTCTGATCTGGATCTCGGTGGGATTATTGCTTCTTGCCTATATTCCGTACCTGTGGCCAATGTCGATTTTGGCGTATGGCGTACTGATCTACACGATTTTTCGAACCCTGTCTCGCAACATTCCGCGCCGGCGGGCGGAGGAGGCGGCCTACCTGCGTGTGCGCTCCCGCTTTGCGAAAAAGCGTGCCTTGCGTAAGCAGATACGGCGCGAGCGCAAGACCCATCGCTATTTCAAGTGCCCTGCCTGTCACGCCATGCTGCGTGTACCGCGCGGCAAGGGCGAGATCGTCGTGACCTGCCCCCGCTGTGGGAAAAAGACTGACAAAAAGACCTGATGAATATAAAAAAGGCGATGCCGCGGCATCGCCTTTTTTGTGGTATGTGAGATCAGTAGCCGACCTTCTCCCAGCATTCGAAGGGAGCGGCAAGCTCCTCGCTGATGTAGACCTGGGTCTTTTTGGTCTGCAACATGGTACTGGGCAGGTAGGGGGTAATGGGGCCGTGCGTGCAAAGACGCGAGGTCATTCTCTGCCAGGAAGAGAACGTGCCGCAGGTTGCGAGCGCGTGCACCTCGATGCGCTCCTTGGCGCGCATTACGTCCAGCGGGCCGATGGTAGCGGCGCAGGGAGGGACGTTGGCGATATCGCCCGACTGGCCGAAGGTACCGTTGAGGGAATTCTGCATGATGGTCATGGGGTGGAGCTTCACGATCTGGGCGGGCTGGTTCAGCCACTCCTCGATGTCGCCCGAACCGATGAACTCGGGAATGGGGTCGACGAAAGCCATGTGACCGGCCCATCCGGGAGAGGTGGAGGCGATGTCCGCGCCCGTGCCCTCGGTGATGTCGTCGATGATCTTGGAGTAATCCTTGATATTGGCATTGGTGGGGAAGTGTACGTTCTCCATAGGCATGCGGAGCTTCTCGTCGATCTGGTAGTACAGGTACTTGATCATGGAGTGTGCGAAGCCTGCCTCGTAGGTGATGGGGGCGATGTTGCCGTCCTGATCGGCCCACTCGTCCTCGGCAACGAGGTGCACCTTGGAGCAGTCAACCTTGAAGTAGTTGATTAGCTGGGCAAGAGGAATGTAGGTGTCCGGTTCGGGATTGCCAAGGATCATGGTAAAGGACTTGCCTGCTTCGGAGGCCTCCTTCAGTCTGGTGAACAGGGTGGAAATGAGAACGGGATGGGGGTTCATCATCACCTTTATTTCAAATTCGGGATGCCACCAAGGCTCTCTCTTTTCAAGATCCTTGCCGCTGAGGCTGCGAACGTACTCGCAGACGGCCTTGTCCTTGAAGGGAACGAAATCCGCAGGCATAAAGTCAAACTTGGTTGCGGGATCGGTGATAAAGTTGCTCATGTCGTATCTCCTTTTCAATTTTGTTTTACAATGCCACCGTGCAGAACGGTGTGAAGGACATGGAATCGGTGGTTCACCACGGTCAGGTTGGCGATATTGCCTTTTTTAATGCAACCGCGATCGGATAGGCCCAAAAGGGTGGCGGGATTGGTAGACGCATAACGGAACACCTGGCATATCGAGGCACCCGTGTGCTTCATCATGTTGCGGCATGGACCGTCAAGGATCATTTTGCTGCCCGCGATCTCGCCTGCGAAATCGAAGTTGATGTCGTCCGCACCCTGGTACAGCTCACCGTCGGGCATTGGTCCGTGCGCCACCAGCGCGTCCGCGATCAGGATGATGCGCTCATCCCCTTTGATGCGGCGGACCAGGCGAAGCATGAACGGGTCCACGTGAATGCCCACCTTGTCGCAGATCAGCTCGGTGTACATATCTCCATCGTAAAGCGCCGCCTCGTCCACACAGGCGGTGCGGCATTCGGGATAGCGGGAAAGCGTGCCGGTCGCGTTGGTGTGGTGGGTGGCCAGACGCAGACCGTAGGGCTTGAAGCGCGCAATATCCTGGGGGGTTGCCTCACTATGCGCGACCGAGAAGACTGCGCGGGGGTTCTTCGCCTTGGCATATTCCACGAATTCATCAAGACCCTCTCGCTCGGGTGCGATGCACCACACGCGTGCAAGATCCCCCGCCTCGTCCACCACCTTTTGATAGTCTTCACGACACACGGGTCCCTTCCAAGGGTTGCTTTCGCGGTTACAGCCGTATTTCGGGTTGAGGTACGGCCCTTCCATATACAAGCCGATGATGTTGTTCGCCTTGCCCGACTCCATGGCAGAACGGATGAGACGGATCGCACGGACGTAGGCATCTGCGTCCATGCTGTAATACAGGGCGGGCAAAACATCGGTCACCCCGTGGTCAAGCAGGGTGGAGGCGGCCTTCACGGGATCGTCCGTGAACAGGATCTCACCATCCGCGTGGGTATGAATGTCAAAGAGGCCCGGCCCCACGTAGGCGCCGTCCACATCCAACACCTCTGCCCCCTGGGGGATGGTGATCCTTCTGCCGAAGTCCAGAATTTTTCCCTCCTCGATCAGCAGTGTGGCATCCTCAATGTAGTGATCGGGCATCACGAGCGTTGCGTTCTTGATGGCAAGCATGGTAGTACTCTCCTTTTGTTGATTTTATTGTATAATGTTGCGCTTTTCTTGTCAAGATGGTTGCGAACGAAAAATTTTCGTAAATCTCTTGAAAAAACGCCTCGCGTGCGGTATACTGAAAGGGCAAACAAGTATTTAGACCAAACAGGAGGTTAAGCATGACATTAACAAAGCTCGCCCAGCTGGCCGGGGTGTCGGTTTCCACGGTGTCGAAGGCTCTTTCGGAGAGTGCGGAGATCAGCGAGGGAACGCGCGCCGCCATTGTTGCGCTCGCAAAGGAGCACGGCTGCTACGAAAAATACTATAACCCCAAGTATCAAAAGAAGTTGATCGCGGTTCTGTGCCCCGAGATCCTCGGCAACCACTACGGTCGCATGGCCAACGATATGGAGCACGAGATCGCCGCGCACGGCGGTACGATGGTGCTTTCGGTTTTCGGCTTCCGTGCCGAAAAGCAACGGGAACTGGTGGAGTATTACACGAAATTCGCTCGCGCCGACGGCATCATCGTGATCGAGCCTGCCGAAAAGGTGAAAAACGATACGGATATTCCCATCGTGCAGATCGGGCCGGAGAACGAATCGCGCGGTGTGGACTGCGTAAAGGCCGAGCTTGCCCCCGCGATGGAGGAGGCGGTGCGCTATCTGCGCAAGCTCGGACATCGTCGCATCGGCTTTGTTGGAGAGGAGCTTGCTACCCCCGAGTACGAGGCCTTTCTTGAAACGGTCAGACGGGCAAGGCTGGAAATTTTGCCCGGACACGTGGCGGTCAGCTCCGCGCGCTTTGAGGAGGCGGGTCGTGATGCGATGGGCAAGATCCTGTCGACGGGTGACGAGCTGCCCACCGCCGTTTTTGCGGCATACAGCCACATCGCGCTGGGGACGCGGCGGTTTCTTCTCGAAAAGGGACTGTCCGTGCCGCGTGACATGTCGATCATCTGCATGGACGATATCCTGTCGGACACCTACCAGTGGGGGGATCTTTCTTGTATCCGTATGCACATCGGCGAGCTGTGCGCCTCGGCGACCGAGCTGCTTTTTGCCAAGCTTCGTAAGGGGCACGGCCGCACCAAGCGATCGGTTTCGGTGATCCGTGAATTTTCCCATGGGGATACCGTTGCGCCGCCTGTGGAGAAGACGTAATTTTGCCGGATTTTCGATTGACACCTATACCATTTTGTGATATAATATATAGTTGAGAAAGAATTACAAAAAACGGAGGAACACCCGTGGCAAAGGCGAAGCAAACGGCCTATAATGACCAAAGCATAACCAAACTGAAGGGAAAGGACCGCGTCCGCCTGCGTCCTGCCGTGATTTTCGGCTCGGACGGGCTGGAGGGCTGCCAGCATTCCTTCTTTGAGATCCTGGCCAACTCCGTGGACGAGGCTCGTGCGGGCTACGGTAGCGAGATCACCGTGATTGCCTACCGCGATCTTTCCATCCGCGTAGAGGATAACGGCCGCGGCGTGCCGCTCGGATATAACGAAAAAGAGGGCTGCTACAACTGGGAGCTGATTTACTGCGAGCTTTACGCGGGCGGTAAATACGAAAACAACAGCGAGGGCAGTGCCTACGACTACTCCCTCGGTCTCAACGGGCTTGGTGCCTGTGCGACCCAGTACAGCTCGGAGTTTATGCAGGTTGCCTCGTATAAGGACGGCAAGGTTTTTGAGATCGACTTCAAGGGCGGCGATCCCGCAGGCGAGCTGCGCGAGCGTCCCCAGGGAAAGGGGGATCGCCGCTCGGGCACGACCGTGTATTGGCGTCCCGATATCAAGGTGTTCAACGACATCCGCATCCCGCAGGAATTTTTCGTTTCCACCATGCGCCGCCAAGCGATCGTCAACGCGGGCGTGCGATTTGTGTTGAAGCTGGAAAAGGAAAACGGCGAATTTGAGGAATCCGTCCACTTTTATGCGAACGGCATTGCCGATTATATCACCGAGCTGACGGGGGAGGAGGCCATGACCGCCCCCGTGCTCTGGAAGATGGAGACCATGGGCCGCGACCGCGAGGACAAACCCGACTACAAGCTCCGCGCGGAGATCGCCTTCTGTACGTCCAAGACGGTCAGCGCATCCGAATATTACCACAACTCCAGTTATCTGGAGCTGGGCGGCTCGCCCGACAAGGCCGTGCGCTCCGCCTTCACCTTCGCCGTGGACAAATATCTGCGTGCGACGGGGAAGTACTCCAAAAACGAGGCGAAGATCGCCTACCAGGATATCGAGGACTGCCTTGTCATCATCATCAACAGTGCCTCGACCGAGACCTCTTACGAGAACCAGACCAAAAAGGCGATCAACAATGTCTTTATCACCAAGGCTCTGACCGAATACATCAAGCAGCAGCTCGAAATTTATTTTGCCGAGAACCCCGCCGCCGCCGACCTCATCGGCGCGCAGGTACTGCTTAACAAGCGCAGCCGCGAAACGGCCGAAAGCAACCGCCTTTCCCTCAAAAAGAAGCTCGCCGCCTCGTCCATGGACATTACCAACCGCGTGGAGAAGTTTATCGCGTGTCAGTCCAAAGATCCCGAGATCCGCGAGCTGTATATCGTCGAGGGTGACTCGGCTGCGGGTGCCTGTAAGCAGGGGCGCGACGCGACCTTCCAGGCCATCATCCCCGTGCGCGGTAAGACGCTCAACTGCATGAAGAGCAACTACGCCCGCATCTTTGAGAGCAAGATTATTGTCGATCTGCTCCGTGTGATCGGATGCGGCGTGGAGCTGCATGAGAAGGTCAAGACCGACATGCCCCCCTTTGATTTTAACGCTCTGCGTTGGAGCAAGATCATCATCTGTACCGATGCGGACGAGGACGGCTTCCAGATCCGTACCCTGCTCCTGACCCTGTTCTATCGCCTGCTTCCCACCCTGATCGAGCGGCAGAAGGTCTTTATCGCGGAATCCCCCCTGTTTGAGATCACCACCAAGGACAAGACCTACTTCGCCTACAACGAGAACGAGAAGGCCGAGATCCTTGCGAAGCTCGGAAATACCAAATACACCCTTCAACGCTCCAAGGGTCTCGGTGAAAATGAGGCTGACATGATGTGGCACACGACCATGAACCCCGCCACCCGCCGCCTCATCGCCGTGGTACCCGCGGATGCAGAGGAAACGCTCCGCATGTTTGATGTCCTGATGGGGGATGCTTTACAGGAACGCAAGAAATTCATCGTGGATAACGGACACCGCTACATCAAGGATGCGGATTTTTGATATGAAAAAATAAAAGAAAAAAGGATAAATGTTATGGTAAGCGCACTCAACAAATCAATCAAGTTTGCAGGTGTCAAGGGTCCCCTTGTTACCATCGTCATGGACGGTGTCGGTATCGCACCGAATGGCGCGGCCAATGCCGTTGCCGCTGCCCATACCCCCACCCTTGACCGTGTGATGAAGGAATATCCTATGGTTACCTTGAAGGCACACGGCACCGCCGTCGGTCTTCCCTCGGATGACGATATGGGCAACTCCGAGGTCGGTCACAACGCCCTCGGTGCCGGTCAGGTATTCGCGCAGGGCGCGAAGCTGGTATCGAACTCCATCGAAAGCGGCAAAATGTTCACCTCCGACACATGGGTAAACCTGCTCGCTAACGTCAAAAACAACCAATCCACCCTGCACTTTATCGGTCTGTTCTCGGACGGCAATGTCCACTCGCATATCGACCACCTCAAGGCCATGATCACGCGTGCCAAGGAGGAGGGTGCACCCCGCGTCCGTATCCACATCCTCATCGACGGCCGTGACGTCGGTGAGACCTCGGCACTGGATTATATTTTGCCATTTGAGGAATTTCTCGGCACGCTCCGCGCCCCCGACTTCGACGTGAAGATCGCCTCGGGAGGCGGCCGCATGAAGGTCACCATGGACCGCTATGAGGCAGATTGGTCGATGGTCGAACGCGGCTGGCAGACCCATGTGCTCGGTGAGGGCAGACAGTTTGCGTCAGCCGAGGAAGCCGTTGTCACCTACCGCCAGGAGCTGGGTGTTATTGACCAGGATCTGCCCCCCTTCGTCATTGCCGAGGACGCTCGTCCTGTCGGAACGGTCGAGGACGGCGATAGCGTGATCTTCTACAACTTCCGCGGCGACCGCGCTATTGAGATCTCTCGCGCCTTTGACGGCGGCGAGGAGTTCACGGCCTTTGACCGCGTCCGCGTACCGCAGGTATGTTACGCCGGTATGCTGGAATACGACGGTGACCTGCACATCCCCGCGCATTATCTTGTGAACCCCCCCGAGATCACCGAAACGCAGAGCGAGTATCTCGTCGCGTCCGGTGTGTCCCAGCTTGCCATCTCCGAGACCCAGAAATACGGTCACGTCACCTACTTCTGGAACGGCAACCGCAGCGGCAAATTCTCCGAAACGCTTGAAACCTATATCGAGATCCCCTCGGACGTCGTGCCCTTCGAGCAGCGTCCGTGGATGAAGTGTGCCGAGATCACTGACCGCCTAATCGAGTGCCTGGAAAGCGGCAAGTACCAGTATCTGCGAGTCAACTTCCCGAACGGCGACATGGTCGGCCACACGGGCAATTTCCTCGCCACCGAGTGCTCGATGGAAGCCCTGGATCTTCAGCTTGCCCGCATTTTGCAGGTCGTTGACCGTCTGCACGGCGTCGCACTCATCACTGCCGACCACGGCAACGCCGATGAGATGTACGAGGTAGACAAGAAGACGAAGGAGCCAAAGGTGGGCAAGGATGGCAAAATGAAGGCCAAGACCAGCCACACCCTCAACCCCGTTCCTTTCATCATCTACGACAACTTCTATCGCGACTTGTATACCGTCAAAGAGGATAAGGGCGCGTTCGGTCTTTCGAACGTCGCCGCCACCACCGTGCGCTTCCTCGGCTTTGAGCCGCCCGCCGCATGGGACGAATCCCTTATCGACTAATTGCCAAAAGGAGAACAGACATGAAACAGCACGAATACCTGGCTACCGTGGATGCAGAGCTTGCCGCCGCCTGCGACGAGGAGCTTGCCCGTCAGCAGTCCACCATTGAGTTGATCGCATCCGAGAACATCGTGTCCCCCGCCGTCCTTGCCGCAGCAGGCACGGTGCTGACCAATAAATATGCCGAGGGCTATCCCGCCCATCGTTACTACGGCGGCTGCTACGCCGTGGACGTGGTCGAGGAGTTGGCCCGCGAGCGAGCCAAGAAGCTCTTCGGTGCGGAGCATGCCAACGTCCAGCCCCACAGCGGCGCGTCGGCAAATTTGGCCGTCTTCTTCGCCCTGCTTACCCCCGGTGACACGGTTATGGGCATGAACCTTGCCCACGGCGGTCACCTCTCCCACGGCTCGCCCGTCAATATCTCGGGTAAGTACTTCAACATCGTCCCCTACGGCGTGGCCGACGGTGACGAGCGCATCGACTATGACGAGATGCGAAAGATTGCCCTGGATTGCAAGCCCAAGATGATCGTGGTGGGCGCGTCCGCCTATTCCCGTACCATCGACTTTGCACGTTGCCGCGAGATCGCCGACGAGGTCGGCGCGTACCTGATGGTCGATATGGCGCACATCGCGGGCCTTGTGGCCGCAGGTGTGCATCCGTCTCCCGTTCCGCATGCCGATATCGTGACCACCACCACGCACAAGACCCTGCGCGGTCCGCGCGGGGGCTTAATCCTGTGCCGTGAGCAGTATGCCAAGCAGATCGACAAGGCCGTGTTCCCCGGCACGCAGGGCGGCCCGCTGATGCACATCATCGCCGCCAAGGCCGCCGCACTCGGCGAGGCACTTAAGCCCGAATTTGTCGAATACCAGAAGCAGATCGTGAAAAACGCCAAGGTGCTTTCCGAGGAGTTGATCAAGTACGGCTTCAAGGTCGTGTCGGGCGGCACGGATAACCACCTGATGCTGCTGGATCTCCGTCCCTTTGATATCACGGGTAAGGAGCTGGAGCGACGACTCGACGAGGTGCACATCACCGCCAACAAAAATACCATCCCGAACGATCCGCAAAGCCCCTTCGTGACCAGCGGTGTTCGTCTTGGCACCCCCGCCGTTACCACCCGCGGTTTCAAGGAGGACGAGATGCGTCTTATCGCCCGCTTCATCTACGAGGTAGCCTCCGACTTTGAGGGCAACCGTGACCGCGTAGCCGCAGAGGTCGCAGAGCTCTGCCGCCGCTTCCCAATCTACGAATAAGACCGACCTGGTATGCATATTGCAGCAGACTGTATCGGCTACTTTGCCGTATTTCTTGGCCTTTTCAGCTACGTAAGCACCAAAAGAAAGCCGATCTATATCATGAAGGGCGTGACCGATGCTCTTTGGGTCATCAACCTGGCGATGTACGGCATGTATACCGCCGCGTTTATCAACTGTATGAATATCGGTAGAACCACGGTCTCTTATTTTCGCGA
This sequence comes from Clostridia bacterium, assembly GCA_017464805.1. GTDB lineage: Bacteria > Bacillota > Clostridia > Oscillospirales > CAG-272 > UBA1740. The sequence goes on from JAFTYE010000003.1 coordinate 195,168, forward strand.
GGATAAAAAATGGGCGGCGCATCGCATCTGGCTTCCGATCTTTTTGGCGGCAACGCTGATTTCTCCCATCCTGACCTGGGCAGGGTCGATCAGTCTGCTTCCCTCGATTGGCAGCCTTCTGGCCTGTTTCGGATATTACATGCACAGCCCCCTTGCCTTGAAGTGCTTTGTGTTGCCCGGCACGGCGCTTTGGCTGGTCTACGGTATCCTGTCGGGTAATATCTCCTTGATCGTGGGAAACGTGCTGAACGTGACCTCGCTTTCGATTGGAATTGTTCGCGAGATCGTTGCTCTCAAAAAAACGCATGCAAAAAGCGAGCCGTAAAACGGCTCGCTTTTTGTAAATTCTGTTTCCATTTTTGCCGATTGTATGCTATAATAGAGGAGAGAAAGAGGGTGAGCCGATGGAAAAATCTAAAATTTCGGGCCTTGTGCTCGTTAACAAAGAACTGGGCATGACCTCGCAAACGGTCGTCAACCGCGTCAAGCGTTTGTTTTCGGCGGACAAGGCGGGACATACGGGCACCCTTGACCCTATGGCCACGGGCGTGCTACCAATCCTGCTTGGTCGCGCCGTCAAGGCAAGCGAATTCCTGCTCACCTCGCGTAAGCATTACCGCGCCACCCTGCTGCTCGGCACAGAAACCGACACCGAGGACGTCACTGGCTCCGTTTTGCGCCAAACCGATGAGATTCCCTGCGAGCGAACGGTGTACGAGGCCTGTTACGGTATGATCGGTGACAGCCTGCAAATCCCCCCCATGTATTCTGCCATCCGCGTGGGCGGCCGCCGCCTGATGGAGCTGGCCCGCGAGGGGAAGACCGTGGAGCGCGAGGCGCGCCCCATCACGGTGTATAAGTTGGATGCCCGCCGCACGGGCGAGCGCACCTACGAGCTGGACGTGGAATGCTCCAAGGGTACGTACATCCGCACCCTGTGCGCCGATATCGGCAAAAAGCTTGGCTGCGGCGGTACGATGGCCGCCCTCTGCCGTACCGAGGCGGCGGGGTATCCGCTTTCCGCCGCCCACACGCTTGCAGAGCTGGAGGAAATGAGTGAGGCGGAGCGCCTGTCTTTCGTCATCCCGCCCGCAGATATCTTCGCCTCTGTCGAGGCCCTGACCCTGCCGCCCTTTTACGCGCGCCTCGCGCATAACGGACAGCCGATCTACCTCAAAAAAATTGGTCGCGCCGACCCCCTCGGCACGCATTTGCGCCTGTATGATGAGGCAGGCTTCTTCGCTCTTGGTGAGGTAAGAGAGGAAGAGGCGGGAATTGCCGTCCGTCCGATGCGGCAGTTTTGATGTTCCATAGCTGAACAAGAAAGGAGAACACCTGTGGCAAAAAGAGCATGGACCCCCGCCCAGCAGTCGGCCATCGACACACGCGACCGCACCCTGCTTGTCAGCGCGGCGGCAGGCTCGGGCAAGACCGCAACCCTGACCGAGCGCATCATCCGCACGCTGACGGATAAGGAGCACCCGGGTGACATCTCTCGCATGCTGATCGTGACCTTTACGCGCGCTGCCGCGGCCGAGTTGCGGGCGCGCATCTCGTCTGCCCTGCAAAACGCCATGGAAGAGGGGGGACAAAGCGCGCACCTGTCCCGTCAGCTTTTGCTGTTGCCGAGCGCACCCATCTCCACCATCGACAGCTTTTGCCTGGACCTTGTGCGGGACAATGCCGTTCGCCTTGGGCTGTCACCCTCCTTCCGCCTGGCGGATACGGCCGAGAACGTGTTGCTCCTTTCCAGCGTCATGAACACCCTCATCGCGGATTGCTACGAGGGGTGCGACCTCTGCACGGGGGAGGAATTTTGCTCGCTCGTCGATTGCCTGACCGGCTCGCGGGGCGATGCGCGGCTTTCCGAGATTCTGCTTTCCCTGTACAGCCGTACCCAGAACTATGCGCGCGGACATTTTCTATTGTCCGATATGGCACGGGAAATGGCCGATTGCAACACATGCCCCCCCTTTAAGACCCCTTGGGGCGCGTATATTCTCGAAAAAACCAAAATGCTTGCCACCTCGTGGCGCGGCGTGTATACCGGGATGCTTTCGACCCTTGCGGCGGACGAATACGCCGCCCCCGCGTACCTGCCTTCCTTTGAGGAGGATGCTTCCTTCCTTCGCCGCCTGTCTGCTTCACTGGAGGATGAGAATTATACACAAACGCGAAACGTTCTGCTTTCCCGCGAAAAAATGCGCCTGGGATCCATCCGCCGCGAGAACAAAAGCGCGGATGCCGCGCGGTGTGCTTCCCTTCGTGCGGACATGCATGATGCGATGAAAAAGCTGGAAAAATCCTTTTTTGCTTATACCGAGGAGGAGTGGGCGGCATTGTTGCCGCCGCTTGCCGAGAAGGTGGCCCTTATCGGGCAGCTTTTGTGCGCCTTCGGCGAACGCGTGTGGGCAGAAAAGCGTCGCCGCGGCGTGCTGTCTTTTGCCGACCTGTCGGCGGGGGCAATCCGTTTGCTCCTGGATGGGGATGGCAACCCCACCCCGCTTGCCGTGGAGCTTTCCCGCCGCTTTGATGCCATCTACGTGGACGAATATCAGGATGTCAACGAGGTACAGCACAAGATCTTTGAGGCGATCTCCCGATCGAACAACCGTTTTATGGTCGGCGATATCAAACAAAGCATCTACGGCTTCCGCGGTGCCCAGCCTGAGATATTTGCCGCCATCCGCTCGGAATATCCCGATCTTGATAAGGCAGGGGACTCTCCCGCCGCCTCGCTTTCGCTTATCAAGAACTTTCGCTCCCTGCCCCCCGTCCTTGCCTTTACCAACCTCGTGTTTGGACGGCTGATGGAAGGGGTTGGCGCGCATATCGGTTACCGCGCCGAGGAGGATGCCCTCGACCCCGGCCGCACGGATGTGCCGCCTCATCCGCGCGTCACGGTTGCCCTCTTTGAAAAGCAAAAGAAGAGTGGGGAAGAGGAAATGGTCGATTCCGCTGATTTCGAAGAAGAAGAGAACGACGAGGAAGAGGACAGCCCCGCCGCCGATGCAGAGGCGGCCTACGTCGCGCGGGAGATAGAGCGACTTCTTGCCTCGGGCATGTCCGTCGGCGATCGCGCGATCCGCCCTTCGGATATCGCCATCCTTGTGCGCCGCAATGCCGCCATGGACAAGTTTACTGCCGCCCTTGCGGCGCGCGGCATCGCGTCCGAGACTGCCGCGACCCGCGGCTTTTTCCTCAACCCCGAGATCCTGCTCGCCCTGTCCCTTCTTAACGTGGTGGACAACCCCCGCCGCGACATCTATCTCGCGGCTCTGCTTCGCTCGCCGCTCTATCGCTTCACCATGGATGACCTCATCCGCATCCGCCGTGAATACGACGCGGTCGCAGAGAACAAGGGTGCCCCGCTTTACGAGGCTCTTTGCTACTATTCGGCCGCGCATCCCGATTTTGAGGGGGGGCGTGTGTTCCTTGACGCACTTTCGCGCTATCGTCGCATGGCACAGGGACAGCCCGTTGACCGCTTGATCTGGCAGCTGTACCGCGAAACGGGATTGCTTGCCATCGCGGGCGCGGACAAAAACGGCTCGCCTGCTCTGCGCCGCGCCAATTTGATGATGCTGTATGATTACGCCCGCCGCTTCGAGGCTTCTTCCTACCGCGGTCTGTACAACTTCATCGCCTATATCAATGAGGCAATCGAGCATGTGCAGAGCATCGAGGAGGGGCACGCCGGCAGTGAGCGGACCGACACCGTCCGTATCCTCACCGTTCACCATTCCAAGGGTCTGGAATTTCCCGTCTGCTTTGTGTCGGATTGCGGTGTCCGCTTCCGGGACAGGGATGCACAGGATGCCCTGCTCCTTGATCGTCGCCTGGGGTGCGCCTTGCGTCTGCGGGACGAAAGCGGCTTTGCCCGCGTGCAGAACCCCGTTTACCGCGCCGCCGCGCAATCGATCATTGAGGCCTCACGTGAGGAAGAGATGCGCGTGCTTTACGTTGCCCTAACGCGTGCGCGCGAGCGTTTGTACGTGACGGCTACCGTGTCGAACTCGGAAAAGACCATGGAAACGGCCGCCCTGCGGAGCAATCATCTCGATGCCGAAACGGCCTATTCCTGCAAAAGCTATATCGAAATGATCCTTGCCGCCGCGGCGGGAAATGACTCTTTCGACCTCATTTTCCCCGATGCGGAAACGCTTGTCCCGCCGGTAGCTCCTTCATCCGCTACCGAGGAAAGCATGCCCATCCTTGATGAAGCGGAGATTTCGCGCGCCGAGGATTGCTTGCGCGAGCGGTTTGACTTCGTCTATCCGCATGAGCATCTTTGCCGTCTTCCCGGCAAAATGTCGGTCTCCCGCCTGTACCCCACCGCCCTGGACGAGGGGGAAGAGGAAGATGTTCCCAACCTCGCCGCCCTGTCGATTTCTTTGTTCAATGGGCAACAAGCGGCGGGGCGTGTGTCGCAAAGTGAAGATGGCGGGCTTGTTTTTGCGGGCGAGGACCGCACCGCCGCACGGAGCACGGTCATTCCGCGCTTTATGGGCGGGGAGCGCAACACCGCCGCCATGGCGGGTACCGCCACGCACCTCTTTATGCAGTTCTGCGACTTTGTCGCTCTGCGTGAAAAAGGGGGGGAGGCAGAGCTTGCCCGCTTGCTCGAACACCGCTTTATCTCGCACGAGGACGGGGAGCTTGTCCGACTTTCGGAGATCGAACGATTTGCCGCCTCGTCCTTGCTTGACGGCATCCTGAACGCCAAGGAACTGTGGCGCGAACTGCGCTTCCATGTTCGTTTGCCTGCCGCTGCATTTACCGCCGATCCTGCCAGAAAAGCGGCCTACGAGGGAGAAACGGTGCTGGTGCAGGGTGTCATGGACGGTGTGCTGCTCACGCAGGATGGTGAGCTGTGGCTTTTTGACTACAAAACCGATCGCCTGTCCCGCGAGGAAATGCGCGACCGCGCCGCCTCCGAGCGTAAGCTCCGCGACCGATACGCGCTCCAGCTTTCCTATTACGCCGCCGCCTGCCGCCGCATCTTTGACCGCGCACCCGACCGCGTGATGATCTACTCGCTTGCTCTTGGAGATATCGTGGATGTTCCCCTGCTCCCCGTCGAATAATGCTCTATCCCCCTGCGGCATCGCTGCAGGGGAGATTTTCGCTTTTTTTGCAAAAAATACCGCCCTTTTTCACACAAAAACCACACGCACAGCCCTCTTTCTTAACAATTTGTCTATATATATATGGTAAAATTCTATTTAAGCTATTCTGCGCCCATCGGCGCGTTCACTTTGGAAAAGGAAAGGCGAAGGCCAAGGATTGTTATGATTAAGATCGAGCATTTGACAAAAAGCTACGGCACACACCGCGCGATCTCGGACGTCAGCTTTGAGATCAAGGAAGGGGAGATTGTCGGCTTTCTCGGCCCCAACGGCGCAGGGAAAAGCACCACGATGAACATTCTCACGGGATGCCTTTCCTCGGACGCGGGAGACGTGCTGGTGAACGGACTGGATATTCTCAAAAACCCCATCGAGGCGAAAAAGCTGATCGGCTACCTGCCCGAGCAGCCACCTGTATATCCCGAAATGACCGTTTCGGAATACCTCGGCTTCGTCTACGACTTAAAGCATTGCACCCTGCCCAAGCGTGAGCATATCGACGAGATCTGTGACGTCGTTCGCATCGCGGACGTCAAAAACCGCCTGATCGGAAATCTGTCCAAGGGCTACCGCCAACGTGTCGGTATCGCCGAGGCTTTGGTAGGCAATCCGCCCGTGCTCATTTTTGATGAGCCGACCGTCGGCCTTGACCCCAAGCAGATCATCGAGGTGCGTAACCTGCTCCGCACTCTGGGCAAAAACCACACGGTCATCCTCTCCACGCACATTTTGCCCGAGGTGCAGGCCATCTGCGGTCGCCTGATCGTCATTGACAACGGTCGCATCATCGCCGACCGTCCGACCGACGAGCTGACCCGCGTGATTCGCGACAGCCGCCGTTACCGCATCCGCGTGGCAGGCCCTGTGAACGAGGTGCTTGCCGCCCTGCGTGGCGTGGGTGGCATCCGGCGCGTGGAAGCAGAGACCGACCGCGACGGCGAGGCATCCACCTTTCTGCTTGAAAGTGCGGCCGGCACGGACGTGCGCCGCGCCGTCTTCTTCGCCCTTTCGGAAAAAGGGCTTCCCATCTACGGTCTTGAGCCTGTCGGACGGGATCTGGAGGACGTGTTCCTTCAGCTGATCGAAAATGGCGGGGAGCTCCCTGCCGAAAAGCCCGCCGCCCGTCGGCGCAAATAAGTCGGAGGAAACGATATGTTTGCCATTTATAAGCGCGAGCTCCGCTCGTTTTTCACCACCCCCATTGGGTACATCTTCTGCGCCATCTTCCTGTGCTTCAGCGCGGGTGTGTTCTGTTATTCCACGCTTTATCAGATGTCTGCGGACACCACTACGTACTTCACAGCCATGCTCTTCTCACTTGTGATCCTTGTGCCGCTACTCTCCATGAGGAGCTTTAGCGAGGAGCGCAAGACCAAGACTGAGCAGCTGCTCCTCTCCGCTCCTGTCAGCCTGACGGGCATGGTGATGGCCAAGTTCCTTGCCTCCTATACCGTGTTCTTCGGCTGTACGCTGGTTTCCTCTCTCAATTTCATTATCCTGTATACGCACGCCGAGCCCAAGACCGCACTCATCCTCTGTAACCTTGCGGCCTTTCTGCTCGTGGGCATGGCCTTCCTTGCCATCGGTATCTTCATCTCTGCGATGACGGAAAGCCAGCTCGCCGCCTCGGTCATCACCGTGGCCACCCTGCTCGTTCTTCTGCTCATCAGCATGCTCAATAGCCTCATTTCCGTGTCCTGGATCCGGTTTCTTCTGTCGGGGTTGTCGGTCTTCTCCCGTTATCAGAACTTCTCGAACGGTATCTTTGACGTCGCGGCACTCGTGTACTACCTCTCGCTGACCGCGCTCTTCTTGTTCCTGACCGTGCGCGTCTTCGACCGTCGCCGCTACGCCTGACGGAGGAAACGGATGAACGTTAAACAGTTTCTTGATCGGCGAAGCGTGCGCCACGCGGGAAGCGGCACGGCCCTCGTGGCCCTGGTGATCGCTCTTTTCTACCTCGTGAACTTGATCGTTCTGGGTGCCGCCAACCACTTTTCGTGGTACTTCTACGCCACCGAGCAGTACGATCTTTCGATCAGCGGCGCAGCGGACGAGCTGCTTGCCGACATCGATACGACCGAGCATAAGGTCGAGATCATCTTCTGCGATATAGAGGAAAACGTCAAGCAGAGCAATCAGCTTGACTATGTTTACGAAACCGCCGTCGGCCTTGCCGAGCGGTATCCCGAGCTCATCGAGCTATCCTTTGTCAATATGTGGCTCGACCCCGCCCGCGTAGCCCCCTACCGCGTGGCCGAGGACGGCAGTGAGCAGAACCTCAACACCGCCACCGTTGTAGTGGATTACGGCGGGGAATTCGTGCTCAACTCTGCGGCTGCTTTCTATACCCTGGACGATGAGAATTACGTCGTCGCCTACAACGGCGAGGAGATCTTCGTGGCCTCTATTCTTTGGGTCACGGCCGAGCGGCACCCCGTTGCCTACTTCACCGCCAACCACGGTGAGGAGATACCCTCTTCTCTGTACCGCCAGCTGACCGCGGCAGGCTACAAGATCGAGCGCATCGACTTGGCCGCTGTGACCGAGATCCCCGAGGACGCCGGTATGGTGGTCATCTCATCCCCCCTGTACGATTTCCAACGCTCGGCGGCAGACTCCGCCTATGTGTCCGAGCTGACCAAACTGGAAAATTATCTGGAAAACGATGGCAGGCTCTACGTGTCCATGAACCCCACGTATGTGGAAAAGCTCCCGCGTCTTTGCTCCTTCCTTACCGATTACGGTGTTACGGTCGGTCTTGGCACGGTCGTGGATCATGAGGCTGCCCTGCCGGGCTCGGCAGGCTATTCGTTGATCACCTCCTTTGCCGACGGCGGCATCGGTGCTTCGCTTTCCGCGCAGGTCAGCGCAGGTGGCCGCCGCACCGTCCTTTCCTACGCCGCACCCCTTACGTTGGCGGATACCGAAAAGGCAAGTGTCCAGCCCGTTCTCTATTCCGCCACCACCGCGCATCTGTTGCGGGACGGAGAGGAAAGCGAGATCGGTCGCACGCCCCTGCTCTCTGTGTCCGAGGTGAAGGATAGTGACGGTATTCTGATCGTGGCATCCAGTCCTTTTCTGGCGGATACCACCCTGATGAACGGCGAAGGCTACGGCAACAAGACGCTGGTCAATTCGCTCCTCTCCCTTGTGGGCGCGGAGCGCGTGCCGAGCGGCATCCCCGCTGTGCAGGTTGACCGCTCTGCCATCGAGGACCTAACCTCGCGCGAAGCGGATATCTATACCGCACTGGCGGCAGGCGTTCTGCCCGCCTTGCTTCTCGTCTGTGGTCTTGTGTACCACTCGCGGCGTAAAAACCGTTAAGACTCCCAAAATTTGAAAGGGAAAACCTATGTGGAAAATAAAGCTTCCGGCGCGGTTCGGTAAATACTGGTGGCGCACGGCCCTCACGATTTTGATCGTGGTGGCGGTCGTGGCGGGGAATGTTGCCCTCACGGCCTATGCCTCCACGCATAATCTGTTTATTGATACCACCTCGGAGGGGCGATATACCGTTCGCCCGCAAATGATCGAATTTCTCAAAAATGCCGACATGAAGGACGATGTGGATATTATCTTCTGCGCCACCCCCGACGTGTTGCTGGCAAACTATAATTCCTCGCTGGTCTACGTGATGGCTCTGGAATTGCAGGAGCAGGTAAAGAACGTGCACGTGCAGTGCGTTGATCTTTCCCGCCATCCCGAGGCACTGGATATGTACAAGCGCACCTCGGCAAGCAGCCTCTCGTGGAGTGACGTGATCGTGTCCAGCGGTACCGAGTTCCGCGTTTATACGACCGATTCCTTCTTCACCGTTGACCAGAATACGGGTGCGATCGTCGGCTTCAACGGCGAGCGCAAGATGTGTGAGGCGATTCTGTCCATGACCGCCAAGAGCCTGCCGCTTGCCTGCTTCACCGTCGGCAACGGCGAGACCCTGCCCTCGCAGGACGATGAGGAGACCTGTTACCTCTACGAGCGAATCCGTGACGCGGGCTTCCGCATCATGGCCATTGACCTTGAAACCGAGGATATTCCAGACTCCTGCACCCTGCTGGTCATCAACGGCCCGACCTCGGACTTCTCCTCGGGACGGTTGGAGGATATCGACTATGTGTCCCCCATCACCAAGATCGACGCGTTTCTTGACCGCTTCGGTTCGGTCTTCTATTTCCGTGATGCGTCGGCAGGCGAGCTGCCGAATCTGGAGGAGTTCCTTTCGGAATGGGGCATTACTTTCGCCGTGGACGACGGAAACGGAAATACGGTGCATGGCACCACCCTGCGGGATACATCCGCCGCCCTGTCGGGCGATCCCGCCCGTATCAGCGGCACCTACGGCACCTCCTCGGTGTACGAGGATATCACCGCCCTGTCCTCTCCTCCGAAGACCATCTTTGAAAATTGCTCTCCTATCTCCATTCTGTGGGATTCGGGCTTTTCTTCCATCAATAACAACGGTCGCACCGTAACCTCGCTCTTTACTACCACGGAGAAGGCCTATGCCGTCAACGCAGACGGCGATACCGTCGCGGGTGGCAGCTACTCCCTGATGACCTTGACAAGCGAAAGCCGCATCGTTAACAATGATGTGTTTACCTCCACCCTCTTCGTCTGCGGCACCACCGCCTACCACGCCGCCGAGTATATGGCGGATAACGTCTACGCCAACGGCGAGATCCTGCAAAGCACCGTCCGCGGTGCGGCGCGCACGGTCGTGAGCGTGTCGGACGAGCTCCCCTTCAAATTCTATGAGGATGCCGCCTTCACCGAGTCCTACGACGAGGGCGAAAACTCCATTTATAAGGAAGATGAGGAAGGTAACGTCATTTGGGTCGAGGATGAGGACGGCTACAGCCGGAAGGTCGTTTTGCGCGTGATTCGCCCCATTGAGGAATGGGAAAAGAGCGCGTGGCTTATCGCGCTTACGGCCATTCCCGCCGTGCTTTTTGCGCTGTCGGGTGCGTTCGTTGTGCTCCGCCGCCGTGCCCGCTGAAAGGAAAAAGGATTATGAGAAAACCGCCAAAACCTAATAAAACAGCGATCCTTCTCCTTTCGCTGCTCGCCGCCTTTGCGGTGCTGCTGGCTCTGTATCTTGCGGTGCTCGCACCCTATTTTACCGATACGGACGACACGCCGACCGGCACGACCCCGCCCGTCTCAGACGGTGAGAGCCTGGGCATCACGGGGGAGACGCTGCTTCTGTTCCCGCGCGTGGTGCGAACGGATATCAAGTCGCTTGCCGTCTTCAACAGCTATGATAAGAAGTCCGATTCCTACGAAAGCTATACCTTTCTGCGTGACTCCGAGGACAGCGACGGAGACGGGGATACCTACGACTATATCATAAAAGAATTTCCCGCGCATCCTTACGATGAGGAGAAATTCTCCGCTCTCGTCGTCGGTGCGGGCTACGCCTCCTGCGTTGGTAAGCTGAACGAGCTTTCCTTTGACGGCAAAACCGAGGTCGAGATTACGGGTATCTACGAAAAATACGGCCTCTCGGATGCCGATTGCCCGTCCTACTACACCCTTGAAAAAACCGACGGCACCGTTTACACTGTTTACGTCGGGGCAAAGACTCCCGACGGCAACTACTACGCCCGCCTTGCGGGGCGTGATGCCGTATATGTGCTTCCTGCCTCCTCGCTTGAGGAATCGGTGCTTCGCCCGCTTGCCTATTTTGCCGAGCCGCGCCTAACCTTTGACGCAGATACACAGTATGGCTATATCTATATCGAGAACTTCTCCATCTATCATGATCGCTCCTTCCTTGACGCCTTTTTCGGTGCGGGAGAAGGAAAGCCCGATACCGATCTCTCGGAGCTTTCGCCGTTCGTGATGTTCACCTATCTGCGCGTGCCGGAGCGTGACCTCTATCATTCGGGCTCCATCTACGGCATGCTGGCCCCCACCACCGCCTATACCCCCAACGATAACAATGTGGATGCCGCGTTGCAGATGCTTCCCGGCATGGAGGGCACGGAGGTGCTGAAGCTGGGCCTCACGGATGCCGACTTTGCCGAGGGTGGGCTGCTTGAAAACATCGCGTACACCATCTACTACGAAATGCCCTACGGCATCACCTACGATACAAACGAGGACCCCATCGTCGATTATTGGGTCAAAAATGTCCTGTTCGTGACCCACCGTGCCTCGGACGGTAGCTATACCGTCGGTAGCCTCTCCTACCGCGAGGGCGAGGAGATTGAGGTCTTTTACAACATGATTGCCCGTGTGGAGGGTACGACCCTCTCCTTCCTGGAGTACGATCTTGTCGATTGGGTGGAATCCCGTATGTTCAGCGTGTCCCTCGATAACGTTGCGGGTATTGAGATATCCTCGGCGCGCGGCGATTACTGGTACGAGATCGCGGGCGACGGCACCTCCGGCCAGATCGTGACCGAGAAGCATTCGGGCAAGCAGTATTTCTACGTGGGTAAGGACGTACCCTTTGCGCTCAATGAGGAAGGCTACTGTGAGGACATCGAGCAGTTCCGAAATCTGTATATGTTCCTCTTGGAATTGCAGTATGAGGGCGCGATCGCAGAAGATTCCTCCCTCACTGATGAGGAAAAGGACGCCATCATGGCGGACGATTCCCGTTGCTTGCTTTCCTTCGTGCTCACCATGGAGGACGGGCGCGAGATGACCTACCGATTCTTCCCGTACTCGGAGCGGCACTGCATGGTTTCCGTTTCGGGTGACGGTATTTCGGACGTGACGGTGTTCTACACCCTCACCGCGTCTATCCGCCGTATCGCGGATGCCACCTGGCAGCTCGCAAACGGCGTGTATATCGACCCCGATTTTCGGTATCAGTAAGGAGTAACGCTATGTTTTTGAGCCTGTTGTATCCCACCGCCGAGGAAGCGGAGTGCGCCGCGCGCGGAGAAGGCAGACCATCGGTCAGCCCCGCCGTTTGCGCGGAGCTCGGTCTTGACCGTCTGCTACCCCTGACAGGGAGCTCGCTCTCCGATTTCTTCACCGCCGATTCTGCCATTATCGCCTACCGCCAGGAGATCTTTGCCGATATGGCGGCTCTGCCCGCTCTTGGCGAGGTACTCTCCGAGGCCATCCCCGTGCTTCACGACATCATGGAGCTTCGTCGCATGGACGAGGGCATGGGCGCGGGTAGCGAGTCTTATCTGTACAGCATCACCGAGATCGAGTTGTACGTGTCCTGCATCGACAGCCTCTATCGGGGACTTTCTCCCCTGCGCGACCGGGTGAAAAGCCGCGGCTTTTCTGCTCTGTGCGCGCGCATCGAGGAGCTGGCGCAGAGTGAATACTACAAAGAGCTGAATGCCGATCTTTCCCGCCTCTCCTCCCGTATCCGTGAGGTAAAGAGTGTGACCGTCGGCGTCAATCTGGATTCTCGTCTTTGTCCCGCGTCGGCTGGTGTCATTTCGGTCAATGCCGAGCCCTTCAAATCGGGCGAGCTGCTGGACAAGATTCTACGCATGAGCTTCCGCAACGACAGCTTTACCTGCATCGCCGCGCTGGAGCCCTACGATAAGAACCAGACCGAAAACCGTCGCGAGGCCATGACGCAGGCACTCTATTCCGCGCTCGGGGACGTGTTCCGCTCGTCGGTACGCGGCTGGCGGCGTATCGTGTCCCAGTACGTTCTGGAAAACACCGACTTCCTGCTCCGCATCCTGCCCGAGATCGAGTTCGTGTCCCGCGGTGCTTCTCTCATGCGTGCCCTTGCTGCGCGAGGATGCCCGCTTTGCACCCCCACCCTGCTTGATCGGGGACAAAAGGACTTTCACGCACAAGGGCTTTATAATCCGGATGTGGCCATGCAGGTGTCGGACGAGATGGTCGAAAACGACTTCGACTTCGACGAAAATGGCCGCATTTATATCCTCTCCGGCCCCAATCGTGGCGGCAAATCGGTTATCACCTGTGCCGTCGGCCTTGCACAGGCCATGGTTCAGCTCGGCCTCTCGGCTCCTGCCCGTTCGCTCGCTATTTCCCCCGTGGACGGCATCTATACCCATTTTCCCGAGGGGGCTGAGGACACCATCGACAAGGGCCGTCTTGGCGAGGAATGTGCTCGCCTGCGGGAGATCTTTGACAGCATAACCGAGCATTCGCTTGTCCTCTTGGACGAGTCGCTTTCCTCTACGGGCGCGTACGAGGCATCCTATATCGCCGCCGAAATTCTGTGCGGTTTCGGCGCAAAACGTTGCCGCGTGATCTTCTCCACCCATCTGCATGAGCTGGCCTCGCACCTCGATGAGATCAACGAGCGCGTAGCGGCTGCCCGCGGCGTGAAGATCGACACGCTGGTCGCAGGGATCGAGGAAGGGAAGCGTTCCTTCCGCATCCACCGCCGCCGCCCCGACGGCAAGAGCTACGCCCGCGACATTGCGGACAAATACGGTCTCTCCTTTGAGGAGCTTGTGAAATAAAGATAGGACCGCCGACAAGGTCGGCGGTCCTATCTTTATTTTTCCTTACGTTTGATTGCTATTTTGCCATGCTTCCGCTCATACTCTTCCACGCAATCGCGGATCAGAATGAGAATTTGGCTGTTGGCACTTCGTGCCTGATAAGCGGCAACCACGTGCAGCTTGTCCAACAGCTCCTCGTCGATACGAATGGATAAACTCTTCATAGATTTAAAATGCCCCCACAATTAACATATTATATATTCATTTTATGCCTTTTTGTGGTAAAATGTTGTAAATGGATACATTATATATCTAAAATATGTTTATTTAGGGATCTGTGAAGGTTGCGGTGGTAGGGGCAAGAGGCTTGACCGTGAGGGATCTGGGTAAATTTTTGCCACAAGGCGTGGCGGAGCTTATGTGTGGCGGTGCAAAAGGCATAGCCACCTGTGTGCACGAATATGCCAAACGGTAGGGAATGGTGTTGACAGCGTTCTTCCTCTTTATGTGCGTTACGGGCGAGTCGCTCCCTTAAAAAGAAATCAGAAAATGATCGAGCAGGCTGATGAGGTGGTCGCCATTTGGGACAGGATGTCACGCGGTATGGCCTTTGTGATCGATGCGTACAAAAAGATGGATAAAACAATAAACGAGTCTATTCTGTAAAGAAGCCTGCCGACATAGTCGGCAGGCTTCTTTTTATTTCTTGACCTCATTCAGATCGTAGGGCGTGCTCTGATAGACGAAATAGTTGAGCCAGTTGGAGAACAACAGGTTCGCATGGGCGCGCCAGCTGACGTGCGGCTCCTTCGTTTTGTCATCGCCCGGGAAATAGTTCACGGGCATCTTGATCGGCTTGCCCTGCGACAGATCGCGCAGATACTCGTTTTTCAGGGTGTCGGCATCGTACTCCGAGTGTCCCGTAATGAAGATCTGCCGCCCATTTTCGGTCGAAACGGCATAAACACCCGCTTCCTCGGATATCGAGAGTAGCTTCAGGGAGGGCACACGCTCGATATCCTCGCGGAGCACGGTCGTGTGGCGGGAATGCGGTACCATGAACACCTCGTCAAAGCCGCGGAAGAGGATGGAGCTTTTGCGCTCCACGGTGTGTGGGAATACGCCGAACATCTTCTCGGGAATGGGGTATTTCGGGATGCCGTGGTGGTAATACAGCCCCGCCTGCGCACCCCAGCAGATATGCAGGGTGCTGTGCACGTGGCTCTTGCTCCACTCCATGATCTCGCAAAGCTCGTTCCAATAATCCACGTCCTCAAAGGCAAGATGCTCAACGGGCGCACCCGTGATAATCATGCCGTCAAAGTTGCGGTCACGGATGTCGGGGAAGGTCTTGTAAAAGGCGAGAAGGTGCTCCTCGGACACGTTCTTCGACTGGTGGGTGGTGGTATGGATCCATTCCGGCTCGACTTGCAGGGGCGTGTTGCCAAGCAGGCGCGCCAGCTGGGTCTCGGTTTCGATCTTCTTGGGCATAAGGTTGAGGATCAGGATCTTCAGGGGACGGATGTCCTGCGTCATGGCGCGCGTTTCGGTCATGACGAAAATATTTTCACTCTCCAAAACTCTTGCGGCAGGCAGATCGTTTGGGATCTTAATAGGCATAATGTTTTTCCTTTACAGCGTATTCAGCGCCGCCTCGATATCGGCGATCAGATCGGCGTAGTGCTCGATACCGCAGGACAGGCGAACAAGGTCACCGGGTACGCCTGCGGCGATCAGCTCCTCGTCGTTCATCTGACGGTGGGTGGCACTGGCAGGATGCAGGCAGCAGGAGCGCGCGTCGGCCACGTGCGTCTCAATGGCAATCAGGCGAAGCGCCTTCATGAATTTTTCGGCGGCGGCGCGTCCACCCTTCACACCGAAGCTGACCACGCCGCAGGTGCCGTTCGGCATATACTTGGCGGCCAGGTCGTAGTATTTGTTGCCGGGCAGACCGGGGTAGTTGACCCACGCGATCTTTTCATTCTTTTCAAGATACTCGGCAACTTTTAGGGCGTTGAGACAGTGACGCTCCATGCGAACGTGCAGGCTTTCAAGCCCCAGATTGAGGTAGTAAGCACTCTGCGGGGACTGCGTGCAGCCAAAGTCGCGCATCAGCTGGGCGGTCGCCTTGGTGATATACGCGCCCTTGCCGAACTTGGTGGCGTAGGTGATGCCGTGGTAGCTGTCGTCGGGCGTGCAGAGCCCCGGGAATTTGTCGGCGTGTGCCATCCAGTCAAAGTTGCCCGAATCCACGATACAGCCGCCAACGGCAGAGCCGTGACCGTCCATGTACTTGGTGGTCGAATGGGTCACGATATCCGCGCCGAACTCGAAGGGGCGGCAGTTCACGGGGGTGGCAAAGGTGTTGTCGATGATCAGCGGTACGCCGTGCGCGTGCGCCGCCTTCGCGAACTTTTCAATATCCAGCACCGTCAGCGCGGGGTTGGCAACCGTTTCGCCAAATACCGCCTTGGTGTTCGGGCGGAAGGCCGCGTTCAGCTCCTCCTCGGTGCAGTCGGGATCGATAAAGGTGAACTCGATGCCCATCTTCTTCATCGTGACAGCAAACAGATTGTAAGTGCCGCCGTAGATGCTGGTGGAGCTGATGATGTGGTCGCCGCAGGTGGCGATATTAAAGGTAGCGAAGAAGTTGGCCGCCTGACCCGACGAGGTCAGCATCGCGGCCGCGCCGCCTTCCATCTCGCAGATCTTGGCCGCCACCGTGTCGCAGGTGGGGTTTTGCAGACGGGAGTAGAAGTAGCCCGAGGCTTCCAGGTCAAATAGCTTGCCCATGTCCTCGCTGGTGTTGTATTTGAAGGTCGTGCTTTGGATGATCGGAACCTGGCGTGGCTCGCCGTTACCGGGGGTGTAGCCGCCCTGTACGCAAACGGTCTCGATCTTGCGATTGCTTTTCATATAGTTGCACCTCGTTTAGTGAAATTTACTATAAGTCATATTGTAGCACATTTTTATGAACAATGCAAGCCCCGCCGAAAAAAATCCCCGCCGCGCAAGGCGGCGGGGCGGGGGTCAATCCTCATAGACCTTTGCCGAGAAGGATTGCAGATATTCGACCGTGGGGCTTTCGGTCAGTCCGCTGATCTGAACGGAGAAAAAGGTTTCTCCCTCTAAAACGAACATGGTGACGCTTGTGATGCCGTCCTTGGTATGCTCCATCACATATCTTTTGGAACCTGCATCATCCTCAATTTTATATTGTCGATGACAGGATCCATCACTGTGAGTGAAAATCGAACAGGAGACCTCACCGTTCTTCTTATCGAACGATTTTTGGGTGTCATCATGAATGCTCTCCAACAGCTTTGTCGTAATTTCATATTCCTTATGAAGTGCCCAATCAGCCTTAGAATGGTAAAAGAAGGAGTCTGCCCTTACTTGCTCATTATCCGCGAGCGTGTGGCTAACGACATAATATACAATGTCTTTCTCAATCATTACACCATTAACGATGGTGGAGGGGGTACCTTCCATGCGTATTTCCGTTGGCTGATCCGTAAAGCCGTTTGGCAAATCAGGAACAAGCAATTCCTCTATGTTGAAGAAATGGATGCCTTTTCCCTCGGTTCTTGGAAAAGCGAGGCGAATCCCGCCTTTTTTGTGAATTTCAATCTCTTCCTTTCCAGAGTAGGTTTGCTTCATTTCGGCAATGCTCTTGAAACTAATGCGATTACTGATACTAGACATATACAACTCTTTCGATGGCTCGTTTCCGTCCGCAAAATTAATATAGTATGAGCCATCTATTTCCTTGATTGTGCAGGTTGCATTCTGTGAACAGGAAGGAAGAAGCAAAAGGCAAACCATCAACAGGCATAGCAATTTTGCAATCGTTTTTTTCATAACGTCGGTCTCCTTTCATGAGTCTTTTCTTCCGCCGCACAAGGCGGCGGGGCGGAGGTCAATTTGGGTTTCCTCTCAAATCCCACAGATCAATATACTCAACATTCACTTCCAAGCCGCAATAACGCTCATAAAGTTCTTGTGCGGTGATACGCTCATCAGTGAAACATTCAACTTCTGTCACGAAGTAGGAAGAACCGCCGCCAAAAATCAACCGATATCGGTCACTCGAACGATAAAAAATTGCATTGATCTCTTGCCCATCGTTGTTCAGAGTAATATAATTTTGAGGATCATAATCATTATTTAATGTATCTACCAAATAAGGTGTCTTGAGATAAAAACCAATCCTAAAGCGTTCATTGCCTTTTTCAACACTTGTAATAATTCCGATAGAATCATATCTGGACATCGGGAATAACATACACTCATTATTCCTATATGTACCTAAAATCGGAATATAACCGACCCCCCACAATGAATATATTGCATGGCTATAAGCGGTTTCTTCTGCAAGACCAATCTCCTTTAATTCCTCTGCTTGTGAAAGATCTCTATTACAAATGAATGATATCATATCATCTGCCGAGGCAAACTGGAGAGCTTGCGGTGGAATGTGACTGTGATTATACCATTTTGCAGGATTGCTATTGTTGGGGATGGTAACAAAATCGGTAGTCATCTGCGTGGATGTCGGCGTTTGTGTGCAAGCGGTTAAAAGGCCGCATAATAAACATACTATACAGAAAAGATATAATGTTTTTTTCATGCTATTGTCTCCTGTGTTAGTGATGGTCAAGCAAATGTGTTAAGATTTCAATTTGACATTCGTCACATACGGTATCCGAATTTTGGTTATCCATAATACATTGAGAAGGACGTTTATTTATGCCATTGCACTCATTGCAATATTCACTGTTCGTACAAGAGCTATCTGGACCGTCACTATTGTGATAATGATCCCTTGCTCCAATCTGGTGTGCTAATTCATGTATCAGAGAACGATGTGCACCATCTTGATAATCAAATCTTGTAAGAAAATTATTTTCTATTATGCTTATACCATAATACCAAGAAAATGATCGAATGTCTTCCTCTCCTGTTTCCTCAAAATAGGTGTTTGCCGAGAAAATAATATTCACAGTGGTCGTATTGCCGGGATGATTGTTATAAAAATCTAAAAAGGCAGTTTGTTGATTTGTACAGTTGCCACTTTCGCCATGATAAATACAGATATTGTTCTCATATCCGGTTTCTTCCTTCACTCTCGGATGATCGGGACATAATCCCCCTTGCATAACATGATATCCATTTTCATCGACAAACCATGTAAATTCACCGGATTTAGAACACTTATCCGTTATGGTTTCATAAAATTCGGGGTGTGTGGTATTTAAGCTTAAATTCCAATACGATAATGTTCGTTCCTCTGCATTTTGAAAAACAGCCTCAAGCATCTCATATATAGATTCAGCTTCACCGTTCCCATACCGATCAACTACAGAATAGTCGAAATATATTCCCACATTGACAGAAAACTCATACGGCTTTGCATTCCATTCATCATTATAGTTAGAGTTCGATGTATAGGAATACTGCTCCAAGTCAGCTCCGTTAGATTGTGCCGGCGCACGAAGACCATATCCATTCGAATGCGTAAGTGCGGGGGCAATACGAAGCGCGCCGCTCGTTGTTTTGGTAACAACCCAACGTTGACAAGCCTCTCCGCTATAAGAAGATTGCTCGATTTTTGCTCCACTTGCGGTAGATGCGTTTTGCACCTGCAAATATTTTTCACTATATGCAGAACGGATATAGAAAGTTGATGGGCTGCTCATTTCCACTCTGAATCTTGCATGATTTCCTGCGTGCAGTTCCCATTGCTGAACCAAAGCTCCGTTAGCTGTACTCGGACCTTCAACTTCCATGAAAAGCCCATATTGCTTGTTCTCGAAATAGTAATCTACATCCTCACGCAACACACTGCAAACAAAGCGGAACGTTCTGGTCAATCCGGTGGTCTTGTGCGTTACGGTTATGTTCGTCACACCGCCATATTGATAAGTGGTCAACAAGCCGGACGAGGAATAAGAGGACGTGACCGAGAAGGTGGAATTGGAAACCGACCACGTAAAATCGCGGTTGCTCGTCCAATCATCCTCGCCGCCGTCAGCTTCTATCCTCAGCTGTACTGTTTGAACGGCGTTGTTATAATAGAGATACAACAGCTCTTCGGGAATTGAAAAATCCTCAAGCGGTGTGTACGTGGGAGCGACACCCCAACAGGTATTCCAATAATCCGCATCCGACGTGGTCTTCGAAGCGACGGTAGTTACGGTGGAGCTATTGCTTGCATGATACAAAACCATACCGGTGGCGATATTTTTCACGATCAAGCCCCCATAAGAGGACGTCGCAAACTGCCAACGGTAATAATCCGTCCACGTAGCGGGAGCAGCACCTATCTGAAGCGTGCCGGTGGATGTCATATACAGGGGACGGCCGTTCATATCGCAAATTGTGTAAATGCCATCTCCATGATATTGGACGATCCAAGTCATGGCATCGCCGCTTTCATAAACCTTAGCCGACAGGGTGGTGTCCGATGTCCGCTTGATAAATTTTCCGGTGCTTCGATTGGAAAAGCGCACTTGATTTCCGGCCGTTAATGCATAATCAAACTCTGCGTATACATTGTTCTGCGTGTTTTCTACCGTATACAGCGACCAACGGCCGGCGGTAGAAGTTTCGTTATCATTAACGAGCGCGATACCGTAGGCGGGATTGAGGGTCGCACCGCTGACATCATGGTTGTAGTCCGCCCAGCCTCGGACGATCTCGGTGATGTCGAAGGAATTGTAGCCGTTCAAGGTCGATGCCGACACGGCAACATATTGAGAGGAAGCCGTACAGGCATTCCACAGCGTGCTGTCCACCAAGGCGTTGGTTTCGCTCACCCAGCTTTGGGTAATCGGGTAGACCTTAAACGAGCCGGCAGAGCTGCCGCTGCCATATACGTGCAACGTAACCGAACCGATCTCTTCTCTCGTATATCTCGTATAATTGATAGATAGCGCACAGCCGTTTTCCACAAAGAGGGGGAGCTTATACAACACTCTTCCAAGCGTACCGTTGCTTTGCTTTCCGAGATAATGATAGGAATCCGAGGTGCTTGGAATGACACTGCTATACAGGCCGTAGTCCAAAATGGTGTGGACATCGTTTCCGTAATAATCGTAATCCTTTTCAAATATCCGCGGGTCTACCGTTACGGGGTAGACGGTATCGGGAGAGCGCAGAAAAGCCTCGTCTGCGTGCAGGGTCACACGGTAGACCTCATACGGCTCGACCTCTTCTACGGTCATGTTGCCCATAGAATGCTTTCCCTCGCTGTCGTACACCACGACCTCTCCAAGCGAGGCGAGGGTAGCATCGTCAGCTCCCACGAAGCAGAAGCCGTCGCCGCGTTCGACAATGGCAAGGCCGTCGGTTTTGAGCAGAAAGGCAAAGCTGCTCGTGCCGATGTAGGAATCAAGAATGATATCTTCCTTGATGCCATCGGCGGTGGGGGTATATTTCACATCTGTGCCGGCGGCAAAGACGTCCTCATACAAAACGGATTTGCCTTGCAGCTTGGCGTTCTTGACTGTCAAGGACACATAGGTGGATATCGGGGTCATTTCTACGTAGCGTCCGCCGATCTCCATCAAAGCACCCATGCCCAGCTGTGCGGGGAAATATTGGGGCATGCTATGCTCCGTAACGGCGTAGGCATAGGATCTGCCCAAAACGGCATATTTGCCTGCCGTGGGTTGCGTGCGGATATCCTTAATGCTGCCATCCTCTGCTACGTATTTGACGGGGGAATTGAAAATGTACTCGGTTTTTCCGCCGTTACGGTTTTGGAACATGATGCTGTTCAGTCCTGTTTCCTGTTCGCGCAGGCGGTTAACGTGTTGCTTTTGTTCGACCTTGGCGGCCGAGATCACCTCGGGAATATCCGCCGCCGACAGGGTGGCGGTTTGCAGTTCCTCAAAGTCAGATCGCCTGCCTTCAGGTAGGGATTTTCCTCGGATTCGATGATCTCTGCCACAGGGGGAATCGTTTCTGCAATCTCGGGCAGTAACGATGCTTCGGGATTGACACTCTCATCCAAGGTGACGGCAGTTGTAGACAGAGCCAGGGTGGAAAACAGAAGTATCACCGCCAATACTGTGCAAAACAACCGAGCGTGTACTTTTCGTTTCATCATAACTCTTTTCTCCTTTCGTTCACGATGGCTAGGGTAACAGGAGCTATCCGAACCCGATTTTTGTTGGCAAATTTTTGCCGTATCTGCGTCAAAGGGCTTGATGATATTCCTATATGATCTGCGTCCTTTTCCTTGCTCCGCCTAAAAATTTGCCTAACCAAAATTCTACGACCGCCGAGCCGTGTATTTTTGAGCGATTTTGGTGCGAAGGACGAAGCAAGGTGCGGACCTTGCGAGGACGACAATCCGAAAAGAGCCGAAAATACAGGCTCTGCGGCGAGTTTGGATAGCTCCTGTTACCCTAGGGTGCTTTCGCACGCGTACTCAAGGGAAGACGGGGAGAAAACCCGTTCCGCTATATAATTTTCCGTTTTGTCTCCGTCTTCTTTAATTTTATGATATCATATGCTGGATATATCTGTCAATATATTTGGCAATATTTTGAACAAAAACAATTTCATGCAAATAAAAAGCCCCCTCTTGGGGGATAAAATCCCCCTGCCGTTTGGCAGGGGGAAAAGGTATCTTTTTACAGAACCGTCACGCGGATCATGCCCTCAACCTTGTTAAGAGCCTCAACCGTGTGTGCGCCGACCGTGGTTCCCACGTCTACGATGGTGTAGGCGATCTCACCGCGAGAGCCGTTTGCGAGGTTCTCGATGTTGATGCCCTCGGCCGAGATGGCCGCAGAGATGGAGGCGATCACGTTCGGGATGTTCTTGTGCGCGAGGCACAGACGTTGTACACCGCCGCGAGGCATGGACACAGCGGGGAAGTTGACCGAGTTGACGATGTTGCCGTTTTCCAGGAAATCGGCAAGCTGACGACAGGCCATCACCGCGCAGTGATCCTCGGACTCGTAGGTCGAGGCACCCAGATGCGGGATGTTGACGATGCCGGGCACGCCGACGGTTGCCTCGGTCGGGAAGTCGGTGATGTAAGCGGAGACCTTGCCCGAGGCAAGGGCGGCCTTTATATCCTCGGCATTGACGAGGTCGGCACGTGCAAGGTTGATGATCTTGACACCGTCCTTCATCATGTCGATGGTCTTTTTGCAGATCATGCCCTTGGTCTCTGCGGTGGCGGGAACGTGCAGGGTGATGTAGTCCGCTTGCTGGTAGATCTCTTCGTAGGAAGCGGCCTTCTTGACCGCCACCGACAAAGCCCATGCGGCCTTAACGGTGATAAAGGGGTCACAGCCGATGACCGACATGCCCAGCGCGTCTGCCGCGTTGGCGACCAGACCGCCGATCGCGCCGAGGCCGATAACACCCAGCGTCTTGCCCGTCAGCTCGTGGCCGACGTAAGCGGATTTGCCCTTTTCCACAGCCTTGGCAATGTCCTCGGTGCCGGCGAGGGTGTTGACCCACTCGATGCCGCCCACTACGTTACGGGAGGCAAGGATCAGGGCGGCGATAGCCAGCTCCTTGACACCGTTGGCGTTTGCACCGGGGGTATTGAAGACCACCACGCCGTTCTCGGTGCAACGGTCAAGCGGAATGTTGTTCACGCCCGCACCCGCGCGTGCGATGGCACGCAGGTTCTCGTTCATCTCCATCTCATGCAGGGAAGCAGAGCGAACCAGAATGCCGTCCGGGTTTTCAAGATCGGTGTCCACGTCGTATGCGTTCCGCGCAAAAGCGTCGGTGCCGCATGCGGCGATCTTATTCATCATTTTAATCTGCTTTTTCATGGGATCAGCCATTCTCCTTCGGATTTTCTTCTGCAAACTTTTTCATGAAGGCAATCAAGGCCTCAACCCCCTCGCGGGGCATGGCGTTGTAGATGGAAGCACGCATGCCGCCCACGCTGCGGTGACCCTTCAGGTTGGCAAGGCCTGCGGCGGTTGCCTCGGATACAAACTTTGCATCCAGCTCCTTGTTGCCGGTGATGAAGGTCACGTTCATCATCGAACGGCTCTCGGGTTCAACGGGCGCGGTGTAGTAGTCCTGGTTGTCGAGGTAATCGTAAAGAAGGGCGGCCTTCTCGGCGTTCATCTTCTTCATGACCTCAAGGCCACCGAGCTTCTCGATCCACTCAAATACCAGCTTGGCAATGTAGATGGCGTAGCAGGGGGGCGTGTTGTACATGGAGCCGTTGTCGGCCATGATCTTGTAGTCCAGCATAGTGGGGCAGATGGGCTTTGCGCGGCCGATCAGATCCTCACGCACGATGACGATGGTCAGGCCTGCCTGGCCGATGTTCTTCTGTGCGCCCGCATAGATCAGACCGAAGCGGGAGACGTCCACAGGCTCGGACAGGATGCAGGAGGACATATCGGCAACCAGCGGTACGTTGCCCGTGTCGGGAATGTAGGGGAATTTCGTGCCGTAGATGGTGTTGTTGAAGCAGATGTGCACATAGTCGGCATCCGGACGGATAGCGGACTTATCCAGCTTCGGAACAAAGGAGAAGTTGGCACCGGCAGAGGAAGCCGCGATCGCAACGTCGCCGTACTTCTGTGCCTCGGTGTATGCCTTCTTCGAGAATTGGCCGGAGATCAGGTAGTCTGCACGGCCACTGCCCGTGAGCAGGTTCAGCGGAACGGCTGCAAACTGGGTGGACGCACCGCCTTGAAGGAAGAGCACCTTGTAGTTGTCGGGAATGTTCATCAGACGGCGCAGGGTGGCCTCGGCGGCCTCAATGATCTCCTCGTAAACCTTGGAGCGATGGCTCATTTCCATGACCGACATGCCGGACTTGTTGTAGTTGAGCATCTCGGATGCGGCCTTGCGCAGGACCGGCACCGGCATCATGGAAGGACCGGCGGAGAAGTTGTAAATTCTATCCATGTGAGTGAACCAATTACCCATGCGGGTAACCCTTTCAATGAAATGTAGGTTTATAATACATCATTATATAATAAAGGGAGAAATAAGTCAAGGGGATGGAGGGGGAAAATTGCAAAATTTTTAACAAAGAAGGCGGAAAAACAAAAAAGTCAGAAAATTTCAAAAAAACTGTTGACAAACGAATAGCCTTGTGATAAAATATAAAAGCTTGTTTAGAGGCACATGGCGGAGTAGCTCAGTTGGCTAGAGCATTCGGTTCATACCCGACAGGTCGCTGGTTCAAATCCTGCCTCCGCTACCACGAGCCGGCCAATCGGCGGGCTCGTTCCCGGCCCGTTGGTCAAGAGGTTAAGACACGGCCCTTTCACGGCTGTAACATGGGTTCGATTCCCGTACGGGTCACCAAAAAGAAGAGAGCACTGCGTTGCAGTGCTCTCTTCTTTTTGGTGACCCCGTGCCGCAAACGGCACGGCGACGAGAAGTGAACTCTTTCTTTACCGAAACATGCCCCGTCGCATGGGTTCGCATTCACCCGAAGATGCGTCAAGCTCGCTTGTAAGCATCGAGGTGTGAATCCAGCGAAGCGTCTTCCCGTACGGGTCACCATGAAAAACGAGCGCACTTCGCTACAACTGCCTTTTGTGATTTGACGCGGGCCCTATGTTTCCCAATCTTGACAATGGTTTGGGCATATGATATACTACACTTGCATCGCAATAGAATTTTGCAGAGTGATCATGAACTGATTTTGAGAAATGATTTGCGGTGTTACACTTCAACCCAATCGATTGGAGGAAAAATCATGAAACGACTTTTATGTATGGTGATATGCTTGTTGCTGGTGTTCGCACTTATCTCGTGCGACATTGCCATCAACATTCATACCGATTCCGATGACAACGGAAGCACAACGATTCCGGATAAGGATGCGAACAGCGATTCCGATAAATCGAGCAGTAACGAAAACAATAGTGACTCCAACAAAACGGACGGTAACGAAGACAACAACTCCGTGGCTCTTGAACAAATCGATAACGGCGTGCTTAAGGAAGTTTCTTCCGAAACCATGAGTGTCCCCGAGAATATGAAGTTCTTAGGAACAGTCAACGCCACAGAGGAGAACAATGCAACCAACGTGGTTGCTACGGTGGTTCTGTACAGTCTTGACGGTGATGTTGTAAATTGGAAAACCGAAAACGATCTTAATTTATGTCATAACCAAAGGCAATAACAGGCTGGTTGTCATCAATTCCGAAAGCATGGCACCCATCTATAATGCCCCCCTTGCCGGTATTCCCGCAGAGATGAACTTTGAGGACGATAAGATCTATATTTCCTTCCCCGATCTGTGCAGGATCGACGTGTTCTCCAAGTCCGACTGTGTCAAGGTGTCTTCGATTTACTTTGATCACGAAGTCGCTTCTTTCTGTTTGGACGGCGATTACATCTATTATTCGGAGAAGGATCAGCACTGTAAGGTGTTTAAGAAAAACCTTTCCACAGGCGAGCTGAAAACGGTGCAGACCGACAAGCTGTATTCCTTCTATTATCCAAAGGTTTACCTGAATAAGGAAGATCGGATTTTGTATATTGGAGAGTCGGGGAGTAGCGGAAGTGCTATTTATTACTTCGATGCCGACACGTTAGCCTTAAAAAGCGTGTTTAAAAAGAACGATTACGGCATCATGAATCACACACGCGAGATATTCCATTTCGGCGACGAAATTTTCTGGGGAAGCTACCGTCTGTCGGATACCAACGCCAAAGAGTTGGTCGGCAAATATGGAACAGCAGATTACGGTAGTGTGACTTTTGTTTCTGATGAAATGGTCTCGACCTGCGAGGGTCTTTTCCTGACCGATACCTATGAGTGTGTCATCCATTACTTTGACGCGGGATTCGATTTTGAATATATTCTTGTTTCCGAATCGTATAACGTTTTCTTCAGAAAGCGCATCGGTGATGAGAATATCATCATCGGTATTAACTTTGAACTGCAGGAAGCACTGGGGCCAATTAAAAATTTCTGACCGCTCTCCTCACCGCGAAGCATAACGGTGAAAAGCTTCCCGTACCGAACGCCGTGAGCATGGACGAGCGGGAGACCGTTGCTCTGCGGCGAGTCCACTTAGGCTAAAACCACACCTTAACGGAGAACACGTTAAGGTGTGTTCTTTTTTTGCGTACGTACCCCGCTTGCTCACCGACGGCAGGCTGCGGGGATCTGGCATGGCTTATCCCGCCTGTCTTTTTTTGTCTTTTTCAAAATAGCCCCCACAATCTCCCCTCGTCCCGCACATTCCTCTTGACAAATCATGGAAGAAATTTTATAATATATTGTGTATAATACTTCGGATAACTCCTGTTACCCTAAATGAAAATGAGGTGCCTGCTATGTCCAACAACGCTGCATTGAACGCGCTCTCGGCTATGTCCCAGAAGTACGGCTCGGATAGAAAGTACGTACTGGCCGGCGGCGGTAACACGTCCTACAAATCCAATGAGATCCTTTACATCAAAGGCTCGGGAACGGCCCTTGCCACCATCAAGCCCGAGCAGTTTGTCAAGATGGATCGCGCTCTCCTTGCCAACATGTGGCAGACCCAATATCCCGCCTGCGAGGCCGAGCGCGAGGCCGCTGTCCTTGCCGACATGATGGACGCCAGAGTCAAGAACGAAAGCGGCCGTCCCAGCGTGGAAACTCTGCTCCACGACCTCTTCCCCCAGAAATACGTTCTGCACGTTCACCCCGCGGCCATCAACGGCATCACCTGCTCGGTAAACGGCAAGCGGGAAACGGCACGCCTGTTCCCCGACGCAGTCTGGGTGGATGCCTGCAAGCCCGGCTATATCTTGGCCGGCAACTGCCGCTCTGCCATGCAGGCGGCCGTCACAGCCGGCAAGCCCTTCCCGAACCTGCTTTTCCTGGAAAATCACGGCATCTTCTTTGCCGCCGACACTACCGAAGAGATCGACGCTCTCGCTTCCTCGGTCATGGACAAGGTCTATGCCGAGATCAAGCGAGAGCCGAAGCTTGAGGGGTGCGAATTTGACACCGACCGCGCCGTGGCTCTTGCCCCCGTCATCCGTATGCTCTACGGCGAGGGTGATACCGCAACGGTAAACTTCACCGCCAATCCCGAGGTACTTGCCTTCGACCCCGCTTCCAAGAGTGCCACCCCTGACCACATCGTGTACACCAAGGCCAAGGTGCTCGGGCTTGAGGGCGACGTCACCGACGACGGCGTGAAGGCAGCCTTCGACGCCTTTGTTCAAAAGAACGGCTACAAGCCGAAGATTATCATCGTGTCCGGCCTTGGTATGTTCGCCTGCGGCAGGACCTACTCCGAAGCGATGACCGCCAAGGAAGTCTTCTTCGATGCCCTCGCGGTCATGGCCTACGCTGAATCCTTCGGCGGCTTCAGCCCCATGAGCGATGAGCTCATCGACTTTATCGTCAACTGGGAAGTGGAAAGCTACCGCGCCAAGGTCAGCCTCTCTGCTGCCTCCGCCAAGCGCCTGGACGGTAAGATCACCGTCGTGACGGGCGGTGCACAGGGCTTTGGCAAGGGAATTGCCGACGAGCTTTACAAGGACGGTGCTTACCTCGTTATCGCCGATATGAACGAGGACGGTGCCAAGGCGGCAGCGGCCGAATTTGCCCCAACTGGCTTCGCCGTGGCGGTCAATGTGTCCGACGAGGACTCCGTCAAGCGGCTGGTGGATGAGACCGTTCTCCGCTTCGGCGGCATCGACCTGTTCGTTGCCAATGCGGGCATTGCCAAGGCGGGTGGCCTGGACGAAATGACCAAAAATGTCTTTGAGCTGGTCACCGCCGTTAACTACACGGGCTACTTTCTCTGCGCGAAATATGCATCCAAGATCATGAAGATCCAGAACAAGTATGCCCCCGATTACATGATGGATATCGTCACCGTGAACTCCAAGTCGGGTCTTGTGGGCTCCAATAAGAACTTTGCCTATGCAGGCAGTAAGTTCGGCGGCATCGGCCTGACTCAGAGCTTTGCCCTCGAACTGGCACCTTTCAACGTAAAGGTTAACGCCGTCTGCCCCGGAAACTTCCTGGACGGTCCCCTGTGGTCCGACCCCGAGCGCGGCCTCTTTGTGCAGTACCTCAACGCCGGCAAGGTTCCGGGTGCGAAGACTGTGGAGGATGTTCGTCGCTTCTATGAAAGCAAGGTCCCCATGAACCGTGGCTGTCTGCCGAAGGACGTGGCCTGCGCCATTACCTATCTCGTTGAACAGAAATACGAAACCGGCCAGGCTCTGCCCGTAACCGGTGGCCAGGAAATGCTCAATTAAAGGGGGGCCGGACATGACGCTCGAACAGCTGAAAGACATCAAAGAAAAGACCGACGCGGGACTTCTCCCGAAGCCCGCCGACACCGTCTACGTCAATAACCACATTCACACCACCTACTCCTTCTCGCCCTATTCTCCCACAAAAGCCCTGTACATGGCCTGGCAGAACGGTCTCAAAACCGCAGGTATCATGGACCACGATTCGGTCGGAGGTGCCAAGGAATTTCTCGCGGCGGCCGAGGTCATCGGTATGCCCGTAACCTGCGGTGTAGAGTGCCGCGTGGATATGTCGAAGACTGTCCTGTGCGGCAAGCGCATCAACAACCCCGACCAGATCTCGGTTGCCTACGTGGCCATGCACGGCATCCCGCATCAGAATATCGACGCGGTGC
Organism: Clostridia bacterium; assembly: GCA_017464805.1. Lineage (GTDB taxonomy): Bacteria > Bacillota > Clostridia > Oscillospirales > CAG-272 > UBA1740. Next base: position 224,322 of record JAFTYE010000003.1, read on the forward strand.
AGGAGTTCTTCGCCCCCTACCGTGAAAAGCGCAACGCGCGCAACAGAAAGATGTGCGCGAACATCACCGCGCTTGTTGCGCCCTACGGCCTCTCGCTGGACTTTGATGCAGACGTTCTTCCCATCTCAAACTACGCCCTTGGCGGTTCGGTCACCGAGCGGCACATCCTCTTTGCCCTGACCAAAAAGATCACCGCACGCTACAAAACCCCCGAGGAAGTCATTGCGTTCCTGCGTGACGAGATGAAGCTCTCGCTGTCCGACAAGGTGAAGGGACAGATCCTCGCGGGCCGTGACACCCCCGACTTTTACGAATACGACATTCTCGGCGCGCTCAAAAGCAACATGGTCGAAAAGATCTACGTGGATGCTACCGACGAATGCCCCGATGTCCGTGATTTTATCGAGATGGTGCATCAAAACGGCGGCATCGCGGCCTACGCCTACCTCGGCGACGTGGGTGACTCCGTCACGGGTGACAAAAAGGCGCAGAAGTTCGAGGACGATTACCTGGATCTCTTGGTCAAGGTGCTCCGCGAGCTCAAATTCGATGCCATCACCTACATGCCCACCCGCAACACCCTTGCCCAGCTGCAGCGTCTGATGAAGCTCTGCAAGGAAAACGGCTTCTTCGAGATCAGCGGCGAGGACATCAACTCCCCGCGCCAGTCCTTCATATGCCGTGCGCTCGATGATCCCAATTTCGGCCACCTCATCGACGCGACCTACACGCTCATCCACTATGAAAACGCCGCATCCCTTGACCTTGAAAAGGCAAAAGCGGACTTTTCGCATATCTTTGCAAAATAAAGAAAAAGCACCGCCGTGGCGGTGCTTTTTTCATTCCTGTTCTCCCTCTGGTAGCGAGGGCAAGTTCTCTGCCTCAATGGGACAGAGAAGAGTCGGCTCAAACTTGTCGTATATTTTGAGTAGCAGATAATCGAGATTCAGCCTCTCGCGGACGAAGATCATGATGCCCTTTGCACGCGGATAGGTGATGGGAAGGGAGGAGAAGAGGGCTGACAGCACTTCCTTGCCCGGCACCTCGCGCAAAGATAGACGCACCTGCTCGTGATCGAAAAAGATTTTGATCCGCCGCGTGTGCGACAGCTCGGGGAATACGATATCCATCTTGAGAAGGCGGTGTCCGTCCTCGTCGGTGGCAAAGGCAGCGGCGGAAGAAATGCGATAATGTTCGCCGCGCACGCAGAGTGTGGCAGGTACGTAGCCGTAAAAGCCCACCTCCACGGGATAGATCTCGCCCTCTCCCTCGTCAAAGGAAACGAAGAAGCGGTCGTTTCTTTTTTCGAAGGACACTGCACGGATGCCCGCAGTATGGTTGTTCTGCATCAGGCGGGTGAATACGGGTAGTATGCCGCTGTTGTTACGGGAAAAGGTAAAGCATTTCCCGTCCAGCTTGTCGCACAGGACGGGCAGGGGACGCTCTGCACGGCCGATAAGCCGCCGCCACAGGCGGACAAGCGGCTTCGGCTCGGCAAGTAGCTCTACCCACGCGCGGGAGCAAAAGAAGCTTTCCTCGGCCAGGTGCAGCTTGCGCATGGACTTTTTGTCCCGCGGCAGGGGAGACGATGCGCGCGTAAAGCCCGCGCCCAGATATTTGTGAATGATGGAGAGCATGGCACTCTGCTGGAAAAATTCATTGTTGCCCGCGTTGATCACCACCACCGTGCGGTTTCCGGGACATACCCACAGATCCTGTCCCAGCATGCCGTTGAACAGATAGCTGCTCTTATCCCGTGCACACCAGGTTTGATAGGCGTAGTTATAATCGCCCGCATCCTTCGGGGTGATCTTGTGGCAGGAAAAGGCCTCGCGGATCCAACGCTCGCTGACGATTCGCTTGCCCTCAAACACACCGCCGTCCAGACAGGTCATGCCGATCTTGGCGAGATCCTCTTGTGCGATATACAGACCCCAGCCGCCCTTTTCGATGCCGCGCGGGCATACCTCAAAGAAATACTGCTCGATATGCAGCGGCTCGAACAGACGCGTGCGCAAAAATTCGGTAAGCCCCTCGCCGCTGACCTCACGGACGATGGCCGAGAGAATATAGGTGTTCATGCTGTTGTAGGAAAACTCGCTACCGGGGTCGAAGCGCACGTCGGAGGAGAAAAAGGAGCGCACCCAATCCTCACTCGTCACCGCGCCCGTTTCGGCAAAGGAAACGCCAGAGGACATGGTGAGTAGGTGGTGCACCGTGATAGCCTTCGTCTTGCCCGACAGACGCGAGGGCAGGGCGGTAGCGGGGAAGAAGCGAAAGGCAGGGGTGTCGAGATCAAGCATTCTCTCGTCCGCCAGCATGCCGATCGCCAGCCCTACAATCGACTTACACAGGGAATGGCTCTGGTGTGGCACGCGGCGGTCGTAGCCGGGGGCGCTTGCCTCGCAGACCACCGCGCCGTCTACCAGTACCGTCAGGGAATGGACATTGGTGCGGTTGCTGTGCTCAAGCTCCGAGAGCATCGCCGAAAGATGCGCGCTTCGCAGACCGCGGGATTCGGGGGTCGCGCGCGGAAAATAGTCCGAGGCGGGGGCGGGGCAGACCGTTTTTGACGGATAATAGGACACACGGGCCACGTCATTTTTGCCGCGAACGAAAAAATCGTGCACAAGGTCCAGCGTTTTCTTTTGTCGAAATAGTTCCATGACGCACCTCCCGTGTGAAACAATAGTATGTTAATAAGAGCTGATGGGCAGTTCTTCGTTGTCTTCTCCTTGCTCGTAGGACTGAATGGTCACAAAATAGCGGTTGTCGGGCGCGATCTCCACGCAAACGCGGTCGCCCACCTCGCGGCCTATGAGGGCTCGTCCGAGAGGGGATTCCTTGCTGATAAAGCCGCGCAAAGCGTCCTGGCGCAGGCTGGTCACCAGCTGAATGCGCTTGACCGTACCCGTACGCTCGTTGAGAAATTCCACAACGTCGAACAGGCCGATGCCCTTCTTATGCGCCCCCGCCTTTACCACCACGGAGGAAAGCAGCAGCCGTTCCAGGTAGCGGATGCGGCTCTCGTTGCGGTTTCGCTCACGCTTGGCGCAACGATATTCGTCGTTTTCGCTGAGGTCGCCGTACTCGCGCGTGCGCTTGACCTCCTCATGCAGTTGGGGGCGCAATACGTTCTTGCGATGGGCAAGCTCCTCGTTAATTTTTTTGATGTCTACCTCGGTGATCTCCTGACGCATACGGCATTCCTCTTCTTTTGTATTTTTGGAAGTTCAGTATACCACAAATTCTCTCAAAATACAAGGCTCTTTCTTTTCGCTTGTGTAAATTTTCCGCTCTTGACGGCATGGAGAAAAGGTTGTATAATAAAAGAAAAACCAAAGGATAGCCATGAACGAAGAAGAGATGATCATGCACCGCTTTGCGGACCTGGCCGCGGCCTGCTACGAAAAGGGGCACTATACCTATACCGATTTTCTCGGTCTGGCGGAATACGATCTGTTTCTGCGCGCCGCGCGCGACTTTTCTTGCGTCCCCTATACCGTCTTCGGCGGTGCGGAGGGATGCGAGCGCGTGATGGTGGGTTTTGGGGATGAAGAAAGCCTCGGCTACGCGGCGGAATTTCCCATCGCGTGTCTTGTCATCACCCCTCTTTCCCCTAAATTTGCCGAGCCGCTTTCTCACCGCGATTGCCTTGGCGCGCTGATGAATTTGGGGATCAAGCGCGAATGCCTTGGTGATATCGTTCGCACGGATGCGGGGATATTCCTCTTCTGCCTGGATAAGATCGCCTCCTATTTGTGCGAAAATCTCAAAAGGATTCGCCACACCGATGTGCGCGTCACCCCTTGCGAGCCACCCGCCTGCGTGGGAACGGAAACCGAGACCGTGCGCCTTTCGGTCGCCTCGCTCCGTGCGGACGGCGTGATCGCGCATGCCTATTCGCTGTCCCGCGCGGACAGCGCGGCCCTCTTTGCCGCCCGCCGCGTATTCGTGGGCGGCCGCCTGACCGAGAACATCAGCCACGAGCTGCATGAGGGCGACCTCGTTACCGTGCGCGGCCTCGGTCGCTTCCGCTTCGGCGGCGAGGTCGGCATCTCGAAAAAGGGCAAAACCGTTATTTCCATAGAAAAATTTGTGTGAGGTATACGATGAAAGAGTATCAAACGAGCGAGCGCTATCAGGATATGGCACTGATCCGCACCTTTTTGCACGAGGGCGAGGAGATTTTGTGGACGGGACAGCCGTATGCTTCCGCTTATCGCCCTCCGTTCTCGGGTGTTCTCTTTTCCTTGTTTTTTCTTGGCTTTGCCGTGTTCTGGATGGTGGCGGCGGCAAGTGCCTCGGTTGGTTTTTCGCTGTTCGGTCTGCCCTTTGTGGCGGTGGGGGTGTTTATCTTTTGCTCCGTAACCTTTGGCACAAGGGCGCAGATGAAGCATACGCTGTACGCGGTCACCGACCGCCGCGCCCTCATCATCCGTGAAACTCGCCGCGGCACCGATTGTACGGAATACGTTTTCTCCCGCATGCAGGGGGTCAGCATGGATCGCGTGCAGGGGAACGTCGGCTGCATCCGCTTTCGGGATGATCTGGCCTATGAAGGGGTCAATTACCGCATCGGCACGACCCGTCATCATATTCCCACGGCAGACGTGGAGATGCGGATCGCCTTTCTCATGATCGACAACGTGCACGCCGTCTACCGCCTGATCTCGGAACGCATCGGGCAAAACTAAAAAGCAGCGGAGAACCCCGGTTCTCCGCTGCTTTTTATGTAAACGTCTGTAAAAATTCCGCAAAGCGGCGCGCGCAGCGCGAAGCATCCCGTTTGCACCACACGTATACCGTCTGCCATTCGCGGAAATCCGATACGCGCAGGGGGCGCACGGGCATATCCTCGCGCACGGAGCACTCACCGGCCGGGCCGATCGCCACGCCCGAGGCGATCAGCTTGAAAAAGCAGTCGGAATCGTTGATCTGTGCAAGCAGCTTGGGGGAAAATCCCGCTCGCTCGCAGGCGTGCAGGAGTAGCTTTGCCTGATGCCCGTTCGGTGCCATGGTAACAAATTCCTCGGTGGCGAGCTGAGCAAGCGTCAGATCGCGCGCAAGGAGTGGGCTGCCCTTGGCGGCGTAGATCTCCACACGCTGGCGTTGCCATTCAAATACTTCAAAATCCTCGCTCGTGGGTGGCGCGGAATCGATCACGATGTCAAAATTCCCTACATCTGCCACCAAAAAATCAGCGGTCAGACGAAAGCTGGCGTGCACGTGGCTCTCCTTGTAATGCACGATGGAGTCGGTGACCTTGGCACGCAAGGAGCGCACCAGAATTCGCACCTCATCGCCCTCTTCCTTTGTATGCAGGGCGTCGAGCGCGCCGTCCAGCTCTCGGAACATCCGCACAAGCGAGAGCTGCAAGCGGCGTCCGTTTTCGTTCAGCGTGATGCGGTTTGCCGTGCGGTCAAAGAGGGAGCAGCCCAGCTCTTCCTCTAACCGCTTGATGGCGGCAGATACTGAGGAAGCGGGAACCATATGCTTTTTAGCGGTTGCCGAGAGCGATTGTGTTCGGGCACTGTCCAGAAAATAGCGTAGCTGTAAAAATTCCATATTCGTCACCTCATGTGTATTTTAGCATACTTTTTATAATATAGCAAACATATTATATCAAATTCTTTACAATATACCGAGCGGGGTGTAGAATAATAGCAAATCATCCGATCAGTAGGCGACATATGGATATTCAACAGGCGTTTTTTGAAATAGACAGCCTTTCTCCGCGCTACACGGATCTTCTCGAAGAGCTGTGCGCGATCGAGGGAACGGCTTATGACAAGAGGGAGATCGACCGCCTCATTGACTGCGTCGAGCGCTTCGCGCAAAAAGAGGGGCTTTCCTGTCGCCGAACCCCCTTTGCCGCGTGCGGTGATTTTCTCACCGTCGAGATGAACGTAGGAGCGGAAAAAGGGGGCGTTATGCTGGCGCATACCGATACCGTGCATAAGATCGGCAGCTTCGGCTTGCCTGCCGTGCGCCGCGAGGGAGATCGGCTGATGGACCCCGGCGCGGTAGACTGCAAGGGCGGCATCGCCGTTGCGCTGCTTGTGCTCAAAGCCCTTCTTGATAACGGCTACTCTCGCCACGCGCGCCTGCTCCTGACCTCGGATGAGGAGATCTCAAACGTCCTTGGCGGCGTAGAGGAGCAGAAATTTTTCCGACGCGAGGTCTCGGGCTTTCCCTGTAGCCTGAACTGCGAAACCACCGAGGGAAACGACGTCGTGGTCGCGCGTCGCGGTATTCTGCACTACGAGCTGACGGTCAAGGGCAGGGGTGGACACGCAGGCATCGGACACAATCTCGACGAGGCGGCAGCCCCCCGTTATCTGGATACGAAAAATGGGCGTGTGGCCCTCGTCGCCGTGACCTGTGAATCCGAGGGGCGGTTTATCATCGTGGGCAAACAGTCCCGTCGGTATCCCGGTCGCCCCGGCGTTAACGCCCTGCGCGTAGAAGGGCACTTGCAGGTGACAGCCGAGCAGCTTGCCGTGGTACGTGAGATCGCTGACGCGAGCAAGATCAACGCGCAAAAGGAGATCGAGCGTGCCGAGGGCTATCATCCGCCGCTCGCCGACGGTGTTGCCGTGCTCCGCGACCTTGAATTTTTCGTAGGTGACAAGACTGCCTACATCCCGCACCCGAACGCCGAGGATATGGCAAGGGTGGAAAAGGCGATCTACGAAGCCGAGATGCAGGCGGATTACATCCTCATCAGCGTGCATTCCCACGAGCTGTCGGGCGACCGAAAGGAAAACCCCTCGGACTTTCTCATCGAATTTGCCCATCGCTGTATCGATGCGGGCGCACACGCGGTGATCGGTCACGGGCCGCACCTGCTTCGCCCCATGGAGATCTATAAATCCCGTCCGATCTTCTATTCGCTTGGCGACTTCGTCATTCACAACGAGTGTATCCCCTACGCGCCCGAGGAAATGTTCGAGGCACAGGGGCTGACAAGCGACGCCACCATGCGCGAGCTGTTTTGTCGCCGCTCAAAGAGCTACACGCGAGGCTTGATGCGCGACCGCCGTATGCTCGAATCCGTTGTGCCGTATTTTGAAATGCAGGATGGCCGCCTGTTGCACCTGGAAATTATGCCCGTGGAGCTTTGCTTCGACAAGCCCGTGTGGCGGAGCGGCAATCCCCGATTCAGCTGTGATCACGGCATCATCGAGCGTTTTACCACCATGTCGCGCGAGTTTGGCGCACAGATCGAGATCGACGAGCGCGGCTTTGGCATTGTCAAATTGTCCTAAAACAAAACCGCCCCTCGGGGGCGGTTTTTTGTATATCCTCCCATTTTTCGGAGAAGATAAAGCAAAAACGGAGTTGGACATGGATAACAAGCAAGCATACAAAAAATACGTTGACCGCCGTGCGGCGCGATCACCCGTGCTACGCAACTGTGTAGCCGCCTTTTGGGTGGGCGGTTCCATCTGCGTGCTCGGACAGCTTCTCCTTACCCTGTATAGGCGGCTCGGGCTGCTTCTTGATGAGGCCTCGACGCTCGTTTCGGTGTCACTCATTTTTCTTGCCGCCGCCCTGACCGCGCTCGGTATCTTTGACCGCATTGCGCGTTATGCGGGAGCGGGTACGCTCGTTCCCATCACGGGCTTTGCCAATTCCGTGGTATCCCCCGCCATTGACACCAAAAGCGAGGGACTGGTGCTCGGCGTGGGTGCCAAGATCTTCACCATCGCCGGCCCCGTTCTGTTGTACGGCATCCTGTGCGGTGCGGTGTACGGGGTGATCTACTATATCGTCACGCTGTTTATGTGAGAGGAGAGGGAAATGGGGCATATTCTGAAACCGCGTGAGCGTGTACGGATCTTCTCGCGCGGCTCGGCCGTCGGGCATGATGAATACCGCGGGCCGCTTGGCGGCTTGTTTGATTTTCACGACAAGACCGACCGCTTCGGGGCGGATACCTGGGAAAAGGCAGAGGGGGAGCTGGGGCGTACCGCTCTCAACCTCGCTCTCAACCGCGCGAAGCTTTCGCACACCGTGCTGGATCTGCTCTTCGCGGGAGATCTGCAAAACCAGTGCGTCGCTTCCTCGGGCGGACTTTCAAGCTTCGGTCTGCCATACGTTGGCTTGTACGGTGCCTGCTCCACCTTCGTGGAGGGGCTTTTGTGTGCCACGATGGCACTCTCGTCCTGCCGTGAGCTTTCGCGCGTAGGGGTGGTTACCACCTCGCACAACTGTGCGGCGGAGCGGCAGTTCCGCCTACCCCTCGAATACGGTGGTCAGCGGACGCCCACCGCCCAATGGACGGCAACGGCAGGCGGATGCGTGCTTCTCGAACGCGGCGAGAGCGGTGTATGTGTCGATCGCGTGATGGCAGGCAGAATGGTGGACGGCGGCATTTCGGATGCCGCCAATATGGGCGCGGCCATGGCACCTGCCGCCGCCGATTCGCTCCTTCGCTTTTTTTCGGAAAGTGGGGAAGTCCCCACCGACTACGATGCCGTCGTGACGGGGGATCTTGGCAGGGAAGGAAGCGCGATTCTGTCGGATCTCCTCGCGCCGCACGGTATTTCCCTTGGTGACAGACACCGCGACTGCGGCGTGATGCTCTACGATCCCGATCGGCAGGACGTGCACGCGGGCGGCTCGGGCTGCGGCTGTATCGCCTCGGTCAGCTGCGCGTATTTTTTGCCCAAAATGGAGAAAAAGGAAATGAAACGTATTTTGCTGATGGCAACGGGCGCACTCATGAGCCCGTCCAGCATCCAGCAGGGCGGAGCCATCATCGGCATTGCCCCGATCGTGACGCTGGAGGTGAGGGAATGAGCCTGTTTTTTGATTGTCTGTTTGCCTTCCTTGTCGGAGGCGCGCTTTGCGTGATCGCCCAGCTGCTTATTGATCTCACGCGCCTCACCCCCGCGCGTATCCTCGTCACCTACGTGTCGGTTGGGGTGCTTCTCGGCGCGGTGGGGCTGTACGAGCCGCTCTACGAATTTGCGGGATGCGGCGTGTCTGTGCCGCTGATCGGTTTTGGCGGCACGATCGCACGCGGGGTGCGCGCCGCCGTGCATGAATCGGGGCTTCTGGGTGCGCTGACGGGCGGCCTGCAAGCCGCCGCAGGCGGCACGGCGGCCGCCATTGTATTTGGGTACCTCGCGGCTCTTTTGTCAAAGAGCCGTCCAAAGCGTCTTTGATTCGACAAAATCATCTTCTTCCCTTGCCCTTTTGCGACAAAATGCAAGGCCTGTCCATGATAGAATGGAAGGACCTACATGATACGCGCCTCGGCGCAAGGAGGAAAAAAGATGGACGTTCAAAAGAAACCCACGGCAGGGGAGCTGCCCCTCGGGCGATGGCTTACGCGTGAGCTGTTTTCCCACGCGGAAAACCGCGTCGCGGCTATTCTATACGCCGCCCTCGCCTTTTTGGTTGCCTTTTCGTTTTCGCGCACGCATGCGGTATTCTCCGCTTATCCGTTTGGCATCGCTCTACTGGCGGCGGCCTCGCGTCGTGTGCCCTTTGTGCTGGCGGGGACGATTCTCGGTGCGCTTTCGGTCGGGGAACGGGGGTATGCCTATTGTGCCGTGCTGGTAGCGGCGTTTCTTTTGCGCCTGCTTCTGTCGCATCCGCGAGGGGAAGGAAAGTATCTTCCCGCCTGTCCCGCCTACTTTCACGAGGAGCCCGCCCTGCGCGTGGCACTTGCCTGCGTGTGTGGTGTGTTTCCCGCAGTGTATGAGTTGCTGGTCGGCGGGCTCTCACTCTCGTCCTTTTCCTATGCTATTTCCATGGTGCTGATCCCCACCGTCGCTTCGCTTGCCTACCTCGGCTTTTATGAGAGCGGAGAACTGTTTCTCTCCCTGCTCGCACAGCCAAAGGATAAGCCGAAATCGTACAGCGGTGGCTGGGCCTTGCCGATCTCTCTTTCCGCCTTTGGCTTTACGCTTGTACTTTCGATGCGCGGGGTGAGCTGGCTTGGCATCTCGCTTCCGCTGTCTCTGTGTGCCGTGCTTTCGCTTTTGTTTGTGTCCCGCTTCGGCGCACTTCGCGGCACGGCGGCCACCGTGGTCTGCGCCCTCGGTACCCTTACACCCGCCCTGCTCCCTGCCTATGCGGCCATGGCCCTGATCGGTGCGTTTTTTCTCCGTGCGGGAATATTTCCCATGCTGGCGGCAGCCTGTGCGGCAGGGGAGGTGATCGCCTTTTTGTTCACGGGTGTGGATTCGGTTATTGCATTTCTGCCCGAGGCTCTGGTTGCCACGGCGATCGCCTATCCCGTCCTTTCGCATCTGCCGCGCCTTTTTCTGTGGGTAAAGGGGGACCTTGAAAAGGAGAAGATAGCTGCACAGGAGGAAGTAAGCCGTCGCCGCGAGCCAAGCGACCGTCTCGGCCGCCTGGCGGCGGCCTACACCGATATGCAGGGGATCTTTTCCAAGCTGGCCGAGGTTGCTGCCCGCCCGAGCGAGGCGGAATACTATGCCGCGTGCCGCCGCGTGTTCGAGGAAGGCTGTGCCGCCTGCTCCGGTTTGCGCGAATGTCACGAGCTTGGCGGCAAGGAAGGGAAAAAGGCCCTACTCTCGCTTGCCTCGCAGGGGGCGGGGGGTGTGGCACCCGCAAAGCTGGAAATGCCCGACAATCTGCTGGCGGGCTGCAGGAGCCGCCGCCGTCTGCTATCCCTTGTGCGGGAAGCGTTTGCGGATCTGGAGAGGAACCGCCGCCGTTGCGAGCCACATGCCCTGCTTGCCGAGGGGTGTCGCATGAACGCCGAGGTCCTTGCGGATGCTGCCCGCTCGGAAGCGCGCCTGTGGCGCGCGGATCCCGAAAGTGCCCGGCGCGCGAGCGCGGCCATCACCTCACTCGGTGCGGGTGCGCGGAGCGTGTCGGTGTTCGGCGAACGAAAAAAGCAATTGTACGTAACCGACCTGCGTCTTGACGAGGAGAAGGTCTCTCGCGCGGAGCTTTTGCGTTCGCTTGAGGATGCCTGTGCTTGTCGCTTCGGCACGCCCGTTCTGGAAACCACGGGCGCGGGAGTGAACCTGTATGCCGAAAGCGAACGACAGTTTTCGCTCTCCCATGTCCGTGCGGGCGCTCCGCGAGGAGAGGAGGTCAGCGGCGATACCTTTTCGGTCTTTGAGGGGGACGGGGAACGCTTTTACGCCCTGCTCTCGGACGGAATGGGCAGCGGCCGTGAGGCCGCGATCACCTCGGGCATCTCGGGGGCATTTTTGCGGCAGATGCTTTCGGCGGGCATGAGCTGTGACGTCGCCCTCCATGCCCTCAACGGTATGCTCAACGCCAGGGGGAGCGAATGCTCTGCCACGGTGGATCTTTTGGAGGTCGATCTTCTGAATGGCCGTGCCTGCTTTGTTAAAAGCGGGGCGGCGGTGTCCTACGTGCGGCGCGGGGAGAGCCTGTTTCGCATTCGCGCGGGAACCGCACCCATCGGGATCCTGCCCGCCCTTGATGCGGAAAAAACGGACTTTCGGTTACAGGCGGGGGATGTGATCATCATGCTCTCGGACGGCATCAGCGGTTCGCCCGATGACGCCTTTTGGCTCTGCGAGCTGCTGACCGCAGGTTGGGAGGAGAACGCCGAGGTCATGGCTGACAAGATCCTTGCCACCGCACGGCGGGAAAACGAAGTCGGTGACGATATGACCGTGGCACTTCTGACGGTCAGCGAGGCAGCATAAAGAACCGCGGCAATGATCTCTCATTGCCGCGGTTTCTATTTACTTTTCGGCTTCTTTTGGCATGTATTCGATCGTACCCTCTGCCTTTTCAAACTCACGGATCGCTTTTCGTATCAAGTATAAGATTTGTGCGTTGGCCGAGCGCCCCTCGTATTTTGCCAAATAATGCAGTTTGTGATGCAGTTCTGGGTCGATTTCAATGCCAAGATGCTTGTTTTCCTTGTTTCTCATAATTCCCCCTAAAAACAATCTTAATATAAGTACATTTTAAGATTATTTTATGTTATAATGTTGTAAGTATACTTGAATTAAGTAGACTATGTTTTAGGGGAATATGTTATGAAAATTGCAGTTGTAGGATCTCGAGAATTGAAAATAGCAAACATCGAGCAATATTTGCCAAAGGAATGCACGGAGATCGTTTCGGGCGGGGCAAAAGGGATAGATACCTGCGTCGCTGATTATGCAAAAAGAAAAGGCGTCCCCTTAACGGAAATTTTGCCTCGCTATGAACGCTATGGGCGTGCGGCACCGATCAAGCGAAATAAAGAAATCGTGGATTGTTCAGACGAGGTTGTTGCTTTTTGGGACGGAAAGTCAAGAGGCACTGCTTTTGTTATCGCTTATTGCAAAAAGAAAGAAAAGCCGTGCTCTGTGGTTTTGCTTTCAAAATAAGATCGCTTTTCTCATTTTACAAAAGTGGAAAAGCAGTTGCATTTTTGCGGAAAATATGCTATAATCGTCGGAGTATGCAATAAGGAGAACATCATTATGGAAACCAAAAGAAGCAGCTTTTCCGGGAAGATCGGATTTGTGCTGGCTGCGGCGGGCTCTGCCGTCGGGCTTGGCAATATCTGGCGATTCCCGTATCTGGCCGCCAAATACGGCGGCGGTATATTCCTGCTTGTCTATATCATTCTGTCGGTCACCTTCGGCTTTTCACTGATGATCGCGGAGATCGCCATCGGTCGTAAGACGGGTATCAGCCCGGTGGGTGCTTTCGGAAAGTTAAACAAAAGGTTCACCTTTATCGGTTATCTCGCCGCCATCGTACCTGCTCTGATCCTGCCCTACTACTCGGTCATCGGCGGCTGGGTCACCAAGTATTTCGTTACGTACCTGACGGGCGGCGGCACTGCCGCCGCACAGGACGGCTACTTCAACAGCTTCATCGCTCAGCCCCTTGAACCGATCGGCTGGTTCTTCCTTTTTATCGCCGCCACGGCACTGATCGTTCTGCTCGGCGTAGACAAAGGAATTGAAAAGGTCAGCCGTGTGATGATGCCGATTCTGGTCATTTTGACGCTGTTCGTTGCCATCTATTCCGCTTGCATGCCCGGTGCGTGGGAGGGTGTCCTCTACTATATCACCCCCGATTTCTCCAAGTTCTCGCTGACCACCGTGGTGGCCGCGATGGGTCAGCTCTTTTATTCCATGTCGCTTGCCATGGGTATCATGATCACCTACGGCTCGTATATGAAAAAGGACGTAAACCTGGAAACCTCGGTCCACCAGATTGAGATCTTTGACACGGGCATCGCATTCCTGGCGGGCTTGATGGTCATTCCCTCGGTGTTCGTCTTCTCGGGCGGCACGGCAGAGTCGCTCGGACAGGGCCCCGGTCTGATGTTCGTTACGCTTCCCAAGGTCTTTGACAGCATGCTCGGCGGTAACGTGATCGGTGCGGTCTTCTTCCTGCTTGTGCTATTTGCCGCACTCACTTCCTCGATCTCGCTGATGGAAACGGTGGTGTCCGTCATCAGCGACAAGCTGCATTGGGGTCGCCGCGCGTCCTGCCTTACCGTGTTCCTTGTATCCCTTGTGCTCGGCATCCCGTCCTCGCTCGGCAACGGATTGTGGAAGAGCTTTGCGCCTCTCGGTATGGACATCCTCACCTTCTTTGACTTCTTTACCAACAGCCTGCTCATGCCCATCGTGGCTCTCTTGACCTGTATTTTCGTGGGCTATATTATCAAAACGCCCACCCTTGAGGGGGAGGTCGAGCTTTCTGCTCCCTTCCGCGGCAAAAAGCTCTTCCGCGTGGTCATTCGCTACGTGGCACCCGTTTGCATCCTGCTCATTCTCGTATCCTCGGTTCTGGATGCCTTCGGTATTATTAAGATCTAACGGAAGCAGTTTGCGAAAAAATGTGCAATATATTTTGCGAAAGATGGCAGAGGGACTTGATTTTTTCGCAAAATGCGTGTAAAATAAAAGGGTAAAGAAAACTTCATAAGGAGAAACAAAATGGCACTTGTAACGACCAAGGAAATGTTCAAAAAGGCTTACGAGGGCGGCTACGCCATCGGTGCCTTCAACATCAACAACATGGAGATCATCCAGGCGATCACCGAGGCAGCAGCCGAGGAGAAGTCCCCTGTGATCTTGCAGGTATCGGCAGGCGCGCGCAAGTACGCAAAGCACGCATACCTGATGGCTCTTGCCCATGCGGCAGCCGAGGATAGCGGCGTGGACTTCGCTCTTCACCTTGACCACGGCGCAGACTTCGAGATCTGTAAGTCCTGCATCGACGGCGGTTTTACCTCCGTGATGATCGACGGCTCGCACCACAGCTTCGAAGACAACATCGCCGTTACCCGTAAGGTCGTGGAATATGCTCACGCGCACGGCGTAGTCGTGGAGGGCGAGCTCGGTGTGCTGGCAGGCGTCGAGGATGACGTCGTTGCCGAGCATTCCTCTTACACCCGTCCCGAAGAGGTTGAGGAGTTCGTGACCCGCACGGGCGTTGACTCTCTTGCCATTTCCATCGGTACCTCTCATGGTGCCTATAAATTCACCCCCAAGCAGTGCACGAGAAATGAGAACGGCGTTCTCGTTCCCCCTCCGCTGCGCTTCGATATCCTCGAAGAGGTCGGCAGAAGACTGCCCGGCTTCCCGATCGTTCTGCACGGGGCATCCTCGGTTGCACATGAGTGCGTAGCCGAGATCAACGCCCTCGGCGGTCAGCTTCCCGATGCCGTCGGTATTCCCGAGGAGCAGCTCCGCCGCGCCGCCAAGCTGGCAGTTTGCAAGATCAACATCGACTCCGACATCCGTCTTGCCATGACCGCAGGCATCCGCCGCGTGCTTTCCGACAAGCCCGCTGCGTTCGACCCGAGAGAATATCTCAAGGTCGCTCGCGATGAGGTTAAGAAAATGGTGCAGCACAAGATCGTTAACGTTCTTGGCTCGGCAGGCACCCTGTAAGATAACAGAAAGCCGATGCGGCAAAGCCGCATCGGCTTTCTTTTTTTGTTTGCTTACAGCACCTTGCTTAAAAATTCCTGCAAGCGGGGGTTCTTCGGATGCTTGAAGATCTCCTCGGGCGTGCCCTCCTCGGTGATGCGGCCGCCGTCCATAAACAGGATGCGGTCTGCCACCTCGCGGGCAAAGCCCATCTCATGCGTGACGATCACCATCGTCATGCCCTCATTCGCCAGCTCCTTGATCAGGTCGAGAACCTCGCCGACCATCTCGGGGTCAAGGGCCGAGGTCGGCTCGTCAAACAGCATAACCTTTGGATTCATAGCCAGTGCGCGCGCGATGGCGATGCGCTGCTTTTGTCCGCCAGACAGGGTAGAGGGGTAGACGTTTGCCTTCTCCTCCAGACCGATACGGCGGAGCAGCTTTAGGGCGTTTTCCTTTGCCTGTTCCTTGATCTGTTTTTTGACAGCAGGCTTGGCAAACAGGCCGCCCGCCTTTTTGATGCCAAGATGCACGGGCGCGAGCATGATGTTCTGAATGACCGTCTTGTTGTTGAAGAGATTAAACTGCTGGAACACCATGCCGATATTCTCGCGGTGGCGGTTGATGTCCACCTTCATGTCGGCAAGGTCCTCGCCCTCAAAGAAGATGGAGCCGCCTGTTGGATCCTCCATGCAGTTGAGGCAACGAAGGAAGGTCGACTTGCCCGAGCCGGACGGCCCGATAATGGCGATCTTCTGCCCCTCGTAAATGGTGTAGTCGATATCGTTGAGAACGTTTAAGATCTTTTTCTTGTTAATACGGAAGGATTTACAAAGACCGGACACAACGATCAACTCGTTTTTTGCTTGATTTTCCATCTTCGTTCCTCCTTATCGGTCTGCGCGCTGCATACGGCTTTCCAGCAGCTTGACCAAAAGTGTGATGCCCAAAACCAAAACGATGTAGAAGATCGCCATCATCAGGTAGGGTGCCAGATATTCGTAGTTTTTGTTACCGATCTCGGTAAAGATCTTGTACAGGTCGGTCGCCGCTACGAAGGAAACGACCGAGGTGTCCTTAATTAGGGCAATGAACTCGTTGCCGAGCGTCGGCAGAATGTTTTTGACCGCTTGCGGCACCACGATCTTCATCATGGTGGCGGCGTAGCTCAGACCCACCGCGCGGCCGGCTTCCATCTGCCCACGATCGACCGACTGAATGCCCGCGCGCATGATCTCTGCCACGTATGCGCCGCTGTTCAGACCGAAAACCAGAATACAGGTGTTGAGCGAGCTGACGGTCACTCCTATGAGCGGAAAAATAACATAGTAAGCCATCAGTAGCTGAACGACAAGCGGCGTTCCGCGGAAGAATCCAACGTATACGTTGCATACACCGTCCAGAATACGGGGCAGCACCTTGTACTTCGGCATGACCTTCACGGCGGCGATCAGCGTACCGATCACAATACCGATGGCAAGACCGAGAATGGCGATTTGCAGGGTGTTGACAAGACCCTCGGAGAACACGCGCTTATATCCGCCGTTGGTGTAGAACAACAGCCAGAATTTTTCCCATTGGTGTGCAAAATCCATAAAAAAGCTCCTTATCTACGCGAGAAAACAGGGCTACCGGCTCGGTAGCCCTGTCCGTTTTTCTCTTATTCGTTGACCTTCTTGACGATGGCCTTGGCAGGGGCGTTATCCAGGATAACGTACTTGATCTGACCGTTCTTCATAGCGGCCACAGCCAGAGCGCCGTAGTCGTAGGCCTTCTTGGTGGCGGGCAGACCGGGGAAGCCGTAGCCCTCGTCACCGAGCTCAAGGTCACCGTCGATGTAGGTCTCGCCGGTGGTGCCTGCCTGGCAACCGACCAGGGTGTCCTTTGTCATGGCGTTCAAGATAGCCACTACGTCGTCAGCGGTCTTACATTCGTCAAAGGTGGTGTCGCTCTCCATGGCGATGATGACCTGAGAAGCGTTGTAGTAGGAATCGCTGAACGTAACCATCTCTTCACGAGCGGGCGTGATGGTCAGACC
Source organism: Clostridia bacterium (assembly GCA_017464805.1). Classification (GTDB taxonomy): domain Bacteria; phylum Bacillota; class Clostridia; order Oscillospirales; family CAG-272; genus UBA1740. The sequence continues at coordinate 241,218 of JAFTYE010000003.1, forward strand.
TGCCATGCCGATGTCGCAGATGCCCTGCTGAACGGAGGTGATAACAGATTCAAACTTCATGTCCTCGATAACCAGCTCCTTGCCGAGGTACTCGGCCAGGCCTGCGGCGATCTCCAGGTCGATGCCGGAGAACTTGCCGTTCTCGTCTACCATCTCAAAGGGCTCGAAGCCGGTGCTGGTAGCCACGATTAGCTGATCCTTGGAAGCGTCCTTGGTTGCAGAGGTGATCAGAGTGGGGGTGCCGTCGCCGAAATATTTGTCGCAGATCTCGTCAAACACGCCGTTCTCTTGGATCTGGGTCAGGTAAGCGTTTACGCCGGCCAGCAGCTCGGCATCGTCCTTGGCCACGGCGAAAGCGTATTCCTCAACCGAGAGGGGAATGTCGATCACCTTAACCTTGGTGTTACCCGAGGGTGCGCATGCGAACATCGAAACCAGCATCAAAGCTGCAAGTGCCAGTGCAAAAATCTTTTTCATGTCTATTCTCCTTATGTGCGGACCTGTGTCCGCTTTTTCGTGATACGCACATTATACCGCATAAATATTCATATGTCAAGCGTTTTTGGAAAGTTTTTTATTTTTTTGTGCATTTGCACGAAAAAAATATACAGTTGCATGGATTTTTGTGTATTTCGAACAAGAACAACCACTGCGTTCTGTCTTTTCACCTTTTTCAACAAGATACCAATAACGTATTTTTATTCGTTTTATGAGGCATGTTCGAATATTTATGCAAAAGAAGGTGAAAAAACCTGTTGAATATGCAGATCCGTATGCACGCATACGTGTATAAATAATAAGGAAGATTCTTGCAATTCGGTGAAAACCGTGTTATACTGAAGAAAAACGACAAAAAGGGGAAAATGCCATGACCAAGCGCATTGCGCTCATCGCGCACGATAATATGAAACCCACCATCATTGAATGGTGCCAAGCCAACAGGGAATTGCTTTCGCACCATTTTTTGTGCGGTACGGGCACCACGGCTGGTAAGATCAACGAGGCAACGGGGCTTCCCGTGCATGCTTACCTCAGCGGCCCGCTCGGCGGTGACCAGCAGATCGGTGCCAAGGTCGCAAGCGGCGAGATCGACATCATCATCTTCTTCTCCGACCCCCTGACCGCCATGCCGCACGACCCCGACGTCAAGGCCCTTTTGCGTATCGCACAGGTCTATAACATCCCCATCGCCAATAACCGCGCCACCGCGGATTGTATCCTCAAAGCCCTTGCGGAATAAAATCAACCGAAAAAACAGGCATCACATCGTGATGCCTGTTTTATGTTTTGTATTTTTCAATCAAAGCCTTGATGGCCTGCAACAGGTGTAGGTCATCTGCCGAAAGGCTCTCGTACCCTCCAATATCGAGCAAATACCGAGGGTCAAGCCGCAGGATCTGACAAATGCGCCGCAGCTGCTCCATGCTCGGCTCCTGTACGCCGCGCTCGATCTTGGAGTAGTTGGATTGATTCATGGGGATCATGTTTGCCATGTCGGTCTGCAAGAGATCCATATCTTCTCTCGCATCACGGATCTTTTTTCCAAAATTCATGATTCTCACCTCGATAAAATTATAGTATTTTTAACTGACAATCTTGACATAAAGTTAAAAATATGATATCATGAAATTGTTTTAGTTAAAATACAACTAAAAACCAAGGAGAAAAGTATGAAAAAGACAACAAAAGGAGAAAGCTATACGCCGCCTGTCGTGCAGTTGTATAGTTTGCCGCAAAAGGAGCCGATCATGCTCTCGTATGATACCGACCCCAACCAAGGCTCATGGGAGCTGCTCATGAAGGGCACCGAGAGTGCCATCCAAAACGGATAAGGAGAAAAGACAATGAAGAAAAAGCTGTTACTTTTGGCCACCGTCGTCCTGTGCCTTGTGTGCCTGCTCGCCGTCGGCGTGTCGGCAGAGGAGAACACCCCCGCACTCGACCTCACCTACGCCAACCTTTCGTTTAACGATTCGGTATACCTCAAATATGCCGTGTCGGCCAAAAACATCACCGAGGATGACGTGCGCCTGTACGTATGGACCGAGCCGCAGAGCGACTACACCGACACAAGCAAGGCCACGATCCTGTCGCCCCTGTATCTTGAAGAGATCGAGGGCGAGGACTACATCATCTTTAATTATACCAAGCTGGCCGCCAAGCAGATGACCGACGTGGTCTATGCCCGCGCCGCCGTCACGGTAGGAGAAACTACCCATTATAGTAATGTCAGCAAGTATAGCATCCTGCGCTATGCCTATACCGTGCAGAACGACCCCGATGCGGAGCCGACCCTGCTCACCATGCTGACCGATATGCTGGACTACGGC
>JAFTYE010000004.1 GCA_017464805.1 Clostridia bacterium
GCCAGGCTGTCGCCCGTTCCGTCAATGGTTGCGCCCGCGCCGAATACGATGGAATAGTCTGCCTCGTCGGGGGTTACGGTCACGCCGTTGCCCGCGGGCTTTTCGGGGCATTCGCAGGGGTTCTTGCCGCAGTCGGGGCAGACCTCTCCTGTCGGACATTCGCAGGGGTCCTTGCCGCATATGTCGCACACGTCGCCGCCGACGGGGGGCTCGACGGGGCCGCCGCCGGGGCAGGCGCATAGCAAAAAGAGTGTGCATAAAAGCAAAAGAAGTGCGAGTACTCGTCTCATTGAAATTCTCCTTTATCTTGCAGATGTCTATATTATAAATTATTGTAAGACAAAAGTAAAGATGCCGACGGCAAAATCGGCATCTTGGCTAATTCAGTGGCTTTGCTTTTGTTGATTTTTCACAAAAAGACACTTTTATCCAAATGGATGTATGAAGAAACTGTTACAGGCAGAGCTCCTCGCCCGCATGAACGACGTAGGGCTTGCCGCCTTTGTAGAAGTAGATGTCCACGGCCGAGGGGTTGTAGCAGATGCCGCCGTCGGGTGAGATCTCCACGCGGGACACCGCCTCGGCGTAGCGGTAGAGCTCCATGTTTGTGGCGTACCAGATATCCTTTTTGTCTGCCATCTTCTCGGCAAATCGCTCGATCACGTCCCAGTTGCGGTCGGTATCGAACTCGTAGCTGTGTCCCCAGACGTAGAACATCGACATGGGGGAGCCGCCGGGGCGGCGGGTGTTTTCTTCCCAACCAAGGTAGCGATCGGCCAGTTCAAAGAGGCTCGCGTCCTTGTGATGGCAGGTCGGATGCAGGCGCAGCCAGTCGGTCGGCAGACCGAAGGCGTGCGTGCTTTCCACCGTGCGTGCATACTTGGCACCCGCGCCGCGAAGCGCGCGGATGACCGTGTCGTTATAGGTGCCGAAGGGGTAGGCGAAGCCACACACCGACCTGCGGAACATGCCCTCCAGCTCCACGCGGTCTCGCAGAATCTCATAGGTGACCACGTTCTCGGGCTGCTGATCCAGCCACGGGTGGGTGTAGGCGTGCATGGCGACCTCGGTGTCGCTCTCCTTGTACAGGTCAAGGCATTCCTCTTTTGTCATCAGCCAGCCGGGGTTCTTTCCCGTTAGGCCGCTGTTGAGGTTAAAGGTGCCGCGCATGCCGTGCGCGCGGAGAATATCAATAAGGCGGCGATCCTGATACACGCCATCGTCGTAGGAAAAGGTCAGTGCCTTGTGACGGAAGCTCGGATAACGGAAGAAAAGCTGCATTTCGTACATGACAGTTCTCCTTTTTTGTCATATTTTTTTCCATTGTAACACGAAAAAGCACAAAAAGCAACACAAACACAAAAAAACTCAAGTATTCTCTTGCAAAAAAAGATAAGGCATGGTACAATATGAGCGAAAAAGCGGCTATGCCGAAGCAAAAGGAGAGAGCCATGAGAATGGATTTCGGTCGCGTGACGGGCAGGATCAAGCCCATGCACGCCGTCAACAACCCCCCCTTCGCGGGCGGCGCGAATTTTAAGAACTTTCACTACTTGAAAGATGCGGGCATCCCCTATGTCCGCCTGCACGACACGGGCGGCGTGTACGGTGGTCATGTATTCGTGGATATCCCCAACCTGTTCCGTAACTTCGATGCGGATGAGAATGATCCCGCGTCCTACGATTTCGCCTTCACTGACGCCTTGATGAAGGAGATCTGTGAGCAGGGAAGCAAGCCTTACTTCCGCCTCGGCGTGACCATTGAAAACTACCACTACATTAAGGCATACAACATCTATCCGCCCGCCGACTTCGACAAGTGGGCGCGTATTTGCGAGCACGTTATCGCCCACTACAACGAGGGCTGGGCAGACGGCTATCACATGGGCATCGAGTATTGGGAGATCTGGAACGAGCCGGACAACCAGCCCGATATCGCAGACAACCCGATGTGGAAGGCCCCCTTCTCGGAGTACGTCCGTCTGTACGAGGTAGCCGCCAAGCACCTGAAAGCATGCTACCCGCATCTCAAGATCGGCGGTTACGCCTCCTGCGGCTTCTACGCCATCTTCCCCGGCGAGTTTTCCAACATCGCCGCCTCCTCCCGCCGCACCGACTACTTTATCGAGTGTCTTGACGAGTTCCTTGCCCATCTGCAAAAGAACAATTTGCCGCTTGATTATTTCTCCTGGCACTCCTATTCCGCAGTGGATAAGAACGCCGCCTACGCGCGCTACATCCGCAAGAAACTGGACGATTATGGCTTTAAGGATGCCGAGACCCATCTCAACGAATGGAACCCCGGCACCCAGTATCGCGGCACGCTGACCGATGCCGCCAACGTGGCCGAGAACTTCCTCGTTCTGCAGAACGAGCCGGTCGATATGCTGATGTATTACAGCGGCCAGACCTCCGCCTCCACCTACAACGGCCTGTTCGAGTCGGGCACGGCAAGACCCTATAAGGTGTTTTACGTGTTCTGTGCGTTCAACGAGCTGTACAAGATGGGCGAACAGGTGGCCGTGAACGGCATGCCCGAGGGTGTTTCCTGTGTGGCTGCCAGAGACGGCGCGGGCTGCGCCTTCATGCTGGTCAACCGCGGCGCGGGTACCGCCATTTCGCTTGACCTCGTTGGCACGGATGCAAAGGAATTTGAAATCAGCCGCATCAACGAAAGCGAGAGCTTCGAAAATACGGTCACCGTCAAGGCTGCCGAGCTTGTCTCGCTTTCCGTCGCGCGCGACGAGATCATTCTCGTGAAGAGCAAATAAAGAAGGATCCCACGGCGCAGTCACGCCGTGGGATCCTTCTTGTAGGGACCGGCGTTCTCGACGGTCCGCGCTTCGGGTCTTTACCGATCCTGCTTTGAAGAAGGTGTTTTTTCCTGCTTTTTCTCGATCCGCACGATCAGCTCGATCTCGTCCTCGGTCTCGCGGCGCACGGCGCGCACGCCGATCCCCGCTTCCCGCACCAGCTTGATCGCGCGATCGACCGAATTGTAGAAGATGCGGATGTCTTTGATGACACCCGTGTGTCGCGGCTTGCCCTTTTTTTCGGCAAGCAGGTGGTCCACGAGCTTCTCGGCGGCGGCCACGTTCATCTCCTCCGCCGCCATGCGGGAGAGGGCCGAGAGTCGCCGTTCCTCGGGCAGACGTAATGCGGCGCGGGCATGCCGCTCGGTCAGTCTGCCCGTCAGCACGACCTCGCGCTCCTTACCCGATAGGCGCAGCAGACGGAGCTTGTTCGCTACGTAGGACTGGCTGACCGACAGCCGCGCGCCCACCTGCTCCTGCGTGAGGCGAAATCGGTCGCACAACGAGGCAATGGCACCCGCCTCCTCAAACATATTCAGATCTCGCCGCTGCAGGTTTTCCACGATCGCCAGCTCCGCGCTCTCGTCGTCCTCTCCCTCACGTACCAGGCAGGGCAGGGTGGTCATACCGCAAAGCAGCGCGGCGCGCAGTCGCCGCTCCCCTGCAATCAGCTCGTAGCTGTCCCGCGTGATGCGCCGCACTACGGGCGGCTGTAGGATTCCGTGGCGGCGGATGCTCTCCGCCAGTGCCAGTAATGCCTCGGTATCGAATTCCCGCCGTGGCTGGGCGGGGTTGGGGCGGATGGCGGCAGCCTCGATCTCTACGATCTTGCCGTTCTCGCTTGGGGGATCCGCAAAAAAGCGGCGCGATGCGGAAATCTCCTCCTCCTTGATCAGAAAGGCCATAACGGTTCTCCCTTCAAAAAACTCTTCCATGCTTCATACTACCCGAAAAGGGGCGCGAAAAAGCAGGAAAGCAGGGCGGCGGAAATGCTTTTTTCGGGCGATTCTCCCCGCCTTTTGCCGTCGTGGCGCGAATTTTCGGCGCGCGGTGGGAAAACCTACGAATTTTCTCGGTTTTTCTTTACATATTTCCCAAAATGTGGTATCATAAAGAAAATAAGCACCACGGGGGGATACTATGCTATCAAAGGTTTATACGGCGGGGCTGTGCGGCATTGACGGCTTCTCTGTTACGGTGGAATGCAGCGGTTGGGATCGCCTCTCCCGCTTCGAGGTGGTCGGCCTGCCCGATCTCGCCGTTAAGGAAGCGAAAGAGCGCGTTCGCGCGGCCTGCGAGAACAGCGGCTTCGGCTTTCCGCCCATGGATCTGACCGTCAATCTTGCCCCCGCCGACCGCAAAAAGGAGGGCTCGGCCTTCGACCTTGCCATTCTGTGCGCCATTTTGCAATGCGACGGAAAAATTCCGCGGAATCTCTCGCTTGCGGATAAATGCTTTATCGGTGAGCTGTCGCTCTCGGGCGAGGTGCGCCCCGTTCGCGGCGTGCTTTGCCTGTCGCTTGCCGCGCGGGATGCGGGACAGAAGGAGATCTTCGTCCCCGCCGAGAACGCACGTGAGGCGGCGGTGGTGTCGGGGATGACCGTGTACGGTGTGCATACCTTGCGTGAGCTGGTCGCGCATCTTTCCGGCTGTGAAAAAATGATCCCCGTGACCTACGACCCCGCCGAATTCCATGCCCGCGCCTCGCAATTTTCACTTGACTTTTCCGAGGTGCGCGGTCAGGCCCGCGCCAAGCGTGCCCTGGAGATCGCCGCGGCAGGCGGACACAACGTTCTGCTCATCGGCCCGCCCGGCTCCGGAAAATCCATGCTGGCCAAGCGTTTGCCGACCATTCTGCCGGACCTGCAATTTGAGGAAGCCGTGCAGACGACCAAAATCCATTCCATCGCTGGACTTCTTTCGGACAATCTGGTCACCGAGCGTCCCTTCCGCTCCCCCCACCACAGCGTCAGCGTGCCTGGGCTTGTCGGCGGCGGTACCAGCCCCCGCCCGGGTGAGATCTCGTTGGCTCATAACGGCGTTCTTTTTTTGGACGAGTTGCCCGAATTCGGGAAATCCCTGACCGAGGCGCTTCGCCAGCCGCTGGAGGACGGCGCGGTGTCGGTTACGCGCGCCGCTGCGCGCGTGCGCTATCCCTCGCAGTTTATGCTCGTTTGTGCCATGAACCCCTGTCGCTGCGGCTACTACGGCGATCCTAACAAGACCTGCACCTGCCGCGAGGGGGACGTGCAGAAATACCTTTCGCGCGTCAGCGGCCCCCTGCTTGACCGCATCGACATTCAAGTTGAGCTACCCTCGGTATCCTATGGGGAGATGAGCGGTGGCGGTGAGGTCGGGGAGAGCTCCACTGCCGTGCGCGAGCGTGTGAAGCAAGCGCGTGCCTTTGCCGCCCGCCGTGCCAAGGAAAGCGGCGAGACCGCCTTGTTCAGCAACGCCGCTATGACTCCTGCCCAGATCCGTCGCTTCTGTGAGGTGGATGAGGCAGGGAGGGTCCTGCTTTCCGCCGCCTTTGATAACCTCGGCCTGTCGGGGCGCGGCTACGACCGCATTCTGCGCGTGGCGCGCACGATCGCCGACCTTGCAGGATCGGAAAGGATCGGCGCGGCCCACTTGGCCGAGGCGATTCAGCTCCGCTCGCTGGATCGTAAGTACTGGAAGCGTTGAGCTTGTCCGATTTTTTTGTGCGGCTGTCTGCCACCACGCCAAAAACCATCTTTGTATTTCGTTCTTTTTGCGAAGAAATCGGTCGAAAGCCGCCGAAAAACTGCGGAAAAATTTTGCCTGTTTTTTCCAATTTGTGCAACTTGCACGAAAGCCTTTGCAAAATCAGGTTTTCCACACCCCGCCTGTTGAAAGTGTTGAAAAATAGGCCAAAAACATAAAAACGAGGGAAAAACAGGGAGAAAAAGGGGCAGGTTTTCAACATTTTCAACACCTTTGCCTGTTGAAAACTCAAAGTGAGTTTTTTCGATTTTCTACGTTTTGCCGACTTGACAAAAGTCTTGGGGGCAACTCTCGTTTAGAAATTACGAATTTTCCTCTTTGATCCGCACAATCTTGCCATCCGACAGGAAAAAGCCGCTGAAAGCGGCCTTTTTCTTTGCCTTTCTCGCCTCCTTTTGATCCGCTTTCTCTTTCTTGTCCTCGTCTGCCATGGAAAAGCCCAGGCGGCGCAGGGCGGTAAGGGGCAGGGGATACCCGCTTTTTTTGGAAAGCACCTCAGCCTCCCTGTGTTCGTGCAGGCATTCTCCGCGTCGAAAAAAGCGTACCTGCCGCAAAACCGAAAAGCATAGGTCATTTTCCTGGGTCACGCGGCTGTCCACCGAAAGCGAGAGCCGCGCGTGGCGGAATCGCTTATGCGGGTCGGTGCTTTCCTGATAGGCGCGCGTCGCCTCGGGCAAAAGCCAGGTGTAAACGTATTCTCCCGTCCTCTCTGCCAGGGTGAGGTAAAAATCTCGGATGCGCGCGTCCGCGCGCCCTTCCATTTTATCCTTTGCGTCGTTTTGCGGCAGGGCAAAAAAGGCGCGTAGCTCGAAGATCGCTATCCCTTCGCAGGACAGGATGCGATGGGCGGCGATGCCCCCTTCCGTGTAGGAAAAGCCCTCGGGCAGTTCCGTCGTTTTTTCTTTGCGCCGTTCTTTCGCCTTTTTCTCCGTATGGGGCGACCCGTGTGTCGCGGAAGATGCCTTTCCCTTAAAAAAAGAGTGCCCCCGTGTACCCTGCGGCGATGTTTGCTTTGGTGTGTTCATGATTTTCCCCCCTTATTCCTATATTCTATGCACTGCTTAACGCCGAATATACAAAAAAGCCCCCACGGGGATCCGTGGGGGAACGGCTTTTTGCGGCAGGTCGCCTCGGGGAGAAGTCCGAAAAGCCGTGGGGGCCGCGCACGGTACCGCATCCTGTCCCTTTTTGTGTATTGCGCGGCGGCGTGACGCGGGGTGATGATGCCGCGTCCGTCACCCCCCAATAACAGGGTATGCCGCACGGGGGGAAACGTGCCTTTGGGAGAAATTCCCCTGCATAACGTACCCCCTGCGTGACAGATACTGCCCCCACGGGGGTAAGCTATGTATCGGAATAAAGTAGAAATTTGCGGTGTCAACACCGCGGAGCTTCGGGTACTGTCGGATGAGGAGAAGCGGGAGCTGCTTCTGCGTTCCCACAACGGGGATCGTGCCGCGCGCGCGGAGCTGATTTGTGGCAATCTGCGGCTTGTGCTCAGCATCGTGGGGCGGTTTTCCTCGCGCCGCGAGAATTTAGACGATCTGTTTCAGGTCGGGTGTATCGGTCTGATCAAGGCCATTGACAATTTCAACGTGACGCTGGAAGTGAAATTCAGCACCTACGCCGTTCCCATGATCATCGGAGAGGTACGGCGATATTTGCGGGACAACAATTCCATTCGGGTCAGTCGTTCCATGCGCGATCTGGCTTACCGTGCCCTGCAGGTGCGGGATGAGCTTTCCCGCCGTACCATGCGGGAGGCAACGGTGGAGGAGATCGCGTCGTTGCTTGGCGAAGAAAAGCGCGCGGTTTCCGCCGCCATGGAGGCGATTGTGGAGCCGGTGTCCCTGTACGAATCGGTCTACAATGACGGGGAGGATTCGGTCTTCGTGATTGACCAGCTCTGCGACCGCGACAGCGGTGACGACAGCTGGATCGAAGACATTTCGCTGCGCGAGGCGATGAAGCGGCTTGGCGAGCGGGAGCGTTCCATTATTGAAATGCGGTTTTTTCGAGGAAAAACACAGATGGAGATCGCCTCCATGATTGGCATCAGCCAGGCGCAGGTGTCTCGACTCGAGAAGGGGGCGCTCGAAAAAATGCGGCGGGAGATGGTTTAAAAAAGGTTACTTTTATACGGTTTTGGGAAAATGACTTGCTTTTTTTCGAAATATGTGGTACAATGGGTGAACTTTACTCCGGCTCGCGAAAGCCATGGTAGGACTGCTTGTTCGACTGCCATCTTTTATCATCTATCATCATAAAGGAATGGAGACAATTTTATGGAAAAGCTGACGAGAAAGTATGGTCTGTTTACTGCTATTTGCCTGGTGGTCGGTACCGTTATCGGCTCCGGTGTGTTCTTTAAGGCACAGGACGTTTTGAACAAGACAGGCGGCAACATGCCTATCGGCATTGCCGCGTGGGTGATCACGGGCTTGATCATGGTCTTCTGCTCCGCGCAGTTTGCCGTGATGGCGACCAAGTATGAGCGTGTCAATGGTATCGTAGACTATGCGGAAGCGACCTGCGGTAAAAGCTATGCTTACTATTTGGCGTGGTTTATAGCAAATGTTTACTACCCCGCTATGACCTCGGTGCTTGCCTGGGTATCGGCAAGATACTTTGGTGTCATCTTCGGTTGGGATATCACCGGCGGTCGCGTGATGGTATTCGCTTGCTTCTTTCTTGTTCTCTCTTATACGATCAATGCCCTTTCACCGAAGCTGGCCGGTAAGCTTCAGGTCAGTGCTACGGTGATCAAACTCATCCCGATTGCCCTGATGGCCGTGATCGGTACGACAGTCGGTTTTGTCAGCGGCACGCTGACCGAAAACTTCGTCACTGTGGTAGGCGAGGCGGTCGGCGGTACCACCGGCAGCGGTCTGTTTGCGGCCGTTGTGGCTACCGTCTTCGCCTATGAGGGCTGGATCGTTGCCACCTCGATCAACGCCGAGCTCAAGGATCCCAAAAAGAATCTTCCCATCGCGTTGGTTGTCGGCTCTTTGATCGTGGTCGCCGCGTACGTGCTCTACTACATCGGCGTAGCGGGCGGCGCGTCCAACGAGGTGCTGATGACCGAGGGTGCTACCACCGCCTTCCGCAATATCTTCGGCGGCGTGGGCGGCCTGCTTCTCAATGTTTGTATCGTCATTTCCTGCCTTGGCACGCTCAACGGCCTGATGCTGGCCACCACCCGCGGCATGTACGCGATCGGCATTCGTGGAGAGGGCCCTAATCCCAAGCTGTTCTCCCGGGTGGATAAGTCCACTAATGTAACCTCCAACTCCGCGATTTGGGGTCTGTTCGTGTGTGCGGCCTGGCTGCTCTACTTCTACGGTGCCAACCTGACTGAGGGCTGGTTCGGTCCGTTTAACTTTGATTCCTCCGAGCTTCCCATCGTGACCATCTACGCCTTTTATATCCCCATGTTCATTGTGTGGATGGTGAAGGAAAAGGATCTGGGCATTATGAAGAGATTCGTCTTGCCGCTTCTGTCTATTATTGCCTGCGGGTTTATGATCTTTGCCGCCGTTTACGCACACGGCTACACGCCCTTCATGGCCGCAAAGGGAGAGGGGAAGTTCTCCTGCCCCGTGATCTTCTATCTGATCGTTTTCGCGGTGGTCATCTTGATCGGCTGTTTCTGCAATCGCTCCGCGAAAAGCGATCCGATCGCCGAAGGCGAAGATGTAGCCGAGGAATGAACCCGAAAGTCTATCATGAAAAGAGCCTGCAACAAGAAGCTTGCCGCGGGCTCTTTTCCTTTGAAGAGATCGGATAAGCGCGAATTCGGTCACGTGTGTTGACAAATTCCCCCGAAAGTGTTAAAATAAACGGGTAAGGTAACTCCCGATACCATTTGAAACAAAAAAGAGAGTGAACACTATGGATATCAAACCGTTTCCCCACAAGCTGTGGCTCTCCAGTCCCACCATGCATGGGGAAGAGTTGCAATATATCACCGAGGCGTACCAAACCAACTGGATGTCCACGGTAGGGGAAAACATCACCCAGACAGAGCGGCTTTCTGCCGAGTACGTCGGATGCCGTTATGCAGTCGGCCTGGCTTCGGGTACGGCGGCCCTACATCTGGCCGTGAAGCTGGCGGGTGTTCGTCGGGGAGAGCGCGTTTTCTGCTCGGACATGACCTTTGCCGCCACGGTCAATCCCGTGGTGTACGAGGGTGGCATTCCTGTATTTATCGACAGCGAGCGGGACACGTGGAATATGGATCCCGTGGCACTGGAACGCGCCTTCCTCCTATATCCCGATGTGCGGGTCGTGGTGGTGGCCAACCTGTACGGCACCCCCGCGGGGCTGGATAAAATCCGCCGCATTTGTGATGACCATGGTGCCACGATGATCGAGGACGCGGCCGAATCACTCGGTGCGACCCTCTGCGGCAAGCAGACCGGCAGCTTCGGCCACTTTAACGTCATCTCCTTCAACGGTAACAAGATCATCACCGGCTCCTCGGGCGGCATGCTGCTGACCGATGACCGTGACGCGGCGGATCGCGCGCGCAAATGGTCTACCCAAAGTCGTGAAAATGCCCCGTGGTATCAGCATACGGAGCTTGGATACAACTATCGCATGAGCAACGTGATCGCCGGCGTGGTGCGCGGACAGTATGCACATCTTAACGAGCATATCGCCGGGAAAAGGGCGATCTATATGCGTTATAAGGAGGGGCTGGCGGACCTTCCTGTGACCATGAACCCCTATGATTCCGCCGTCGCAGAGCCGAATTTCTGGCTCTCCTGTTTGCTCATCGACGGACAGGCCATGTGCCGTGAGACGCGAAGCGATACACAGGCAAGCTATGTGTCGGAGAAGGGTAAGTCCTGTCCCGCCGAGATCCTGGAGATGCTTTCCGCCTACAACGCGGAGGGCAGACCGATCTGGAAGCCCATGCACATGCAGCCCGTGTTCCGCGAAAATCCCTTCGTCACGGCACAGGCGGAAGCCGCCCCCGTGGACGAGGATATTTTTGCAAGAGGCCTTTGTCTTCCCTCGGATAACAAAATGACGCCGGCAGAGCAGGACGCGGTGATCGAGCTGATTAAGCGTTGCTTTGCATAACTGTCTACTGGAGAACGGGATGTATAACAAATTTTTTAAGCGGCTTTTTGATTGGCTTTTGTCCCTGATTGCCATTTTGCTTCTTTCCCCGCTTTTGCTGCTTTTGACGCTCGCGGGGGCGATTGCGATGGGGGGCAATCCCTTTTTCGTACAGAAGCGTCCGGGTAAGGATGAGCGGATCTTTTGTATGATCAAATTCCGTAGCATGACCGACCACCGTGACAAAAAAACGGGCAGGCTTCTGTCCGATGAGGAACGACTGACGCGCTACGGTCGCTTTTTGCGTGCCACCTCACTTGATGAGCTGCCCGAGCTTTTTAATATTTTCGCAGGGCAGATGTCCTTCGTTGGCCCACGCCCTATGCTGGTGCGGGATATGGTGTTCATGACACCTGCGCAACGTGGGCGGCACAGCGTGCGTCCGGGCTTGACCGGCCTTGCCCAGGCAAACGGCCGCAACAGCGTCACCTGGGAAAAAAAGCTGGCGTTCGATCTTGAATACGTAGAGCATATTACCCTGTGGGGAGATGTGAAGATCCTGTTCAAAACGGTGTTTTCCGTGCTGAAGCGAGAGGGAATTGCCGAGGAGGGAATGGCCACAGCCGCCGACCTCGGTGATTATCTGCTTTATAAGGGGGAGATCACCCAAGAGGAGTATGACCGTGGTCAGGCTGAGGCCGGGACACTTTTGAAGCAAAAGAACCCATAAGGGCATAAATATGTGTCGCTTGAAGGGAGAATCGCAAATGAACAGAGAAGAACAACCTTTTTTGCGTCGCTCATGGGCCGAGGTAAATCTGTCACAGCTTGCCGTCAATATGCGGCTGTGCCGCGCCCGACTGCCGAAGACGGCCAAGCTGATGGCGGTGGTCAAGGCCGATGCCTACGGCCACGGTCATGTGCCTGTTTCGCGGTGCCTCGAGGAGGCAGGGGCGGATGCCTTCGCCGTTGCCACGGTAAATGAGGCGATCGAGCTTCGTTTGGCGGGAATCACGCGGGACATTCTGATCCTCGGGTACACCCCTGTGTCCGAATGGGAAAAGCTCGCCTCACACGACCTGATTCAAACGCTTGTTTCCGAGGACTACGCCCACGCCCTGTGGGAAGCCTGTCATAAGCCCCTGCGTTGCCAGTTCGCCATCGACACGGGCATGAATCGCATCGGTCTGCCTGCCGATGACCCCGAGCATACCGAGGCCTGCATCCGCCGTTTTGCAAAATGCTTTGCGATCACCGGCATATTTACGCACCTCTGTGTCGCGGATGGGGAGGACGAGGCCTCCCGTGCCTTCACGCGCGAGCAGATCGGCAAATTCGAGTTCCTTGCCGACCGCCTGTCCGACCTTGCCATGCCCTACGTGCACTGCCTCAATTCGGCGGGTGGATTGTACCACACCACGATGGAAAACGGCTTTGCGCGCCTCGGCATCGTGCTGTACGGGCTCAAGCCCGACCGCGAAAATACCTTGCCCGATGGGGTGGCCCCCGCTCTTTCCTGGAAAAGCGTGGTGGCCATGATCAAAACGGTCAAGGCGGGAGAAACCGTCGGTTACGGCAGAGCTGGGAAAACAACAAGAGAGACTCGCATCGCCACCGTGCCAACGGGATACGCGGACGGATACAGCCGCGCCCTTTCCGGCAAGGGATACGTGCTTTTGCACGGCCGACGCGCGCCCATCGTCGGTCGCGTGTGCATGGATATGATGATGCTGGATGTGACCGATATTCCCGATGCGTGCGTGGGGGACGAGGTTACGCTGATCGGCTGTGACGGAAAAGAACGCATCACTGCCGACGATATGGCAGATATGATCGGTACGATCGGCTACGAGGTGGTCTGCGCCATCTCGGGCCGCGTGCCACGCATATATACAAAAAACATAAAGGAAGTACATACATGACAGCAGAACAAGCATTTGAAAAAATCTACGGAAGGGCACCGGCCTATACCGCCTTCACGCCCTACCGTGTTTGCCCCCTGGGCGCGCATGTGGACAACCACCTCGGCCCGATCACGGGCTTTGCCATCGACAAGGGCATTCACATCGCTTACGGGCCGAAGCAGAACGGCGTGGTCGAGGTACACTCCCTGCAATTCGAGGGTCGCGCACAATGGCACGTGGCCACCGCACCCTCCGAAAAGCAGAACGACTGGGCAGACCATCTGCGCGGCGTGTGTATTGCGCTCAACGATCGCTACCCCCTGCGCGTCGGTCTTTGCGCGGTGCTGGCGGGAGAGCTGCCGATCGGCGGCCTGTCCTCCTCTGCTGCCGTGATCCTGACCTTCCTCTCCGCCCTTTGCCGCATGAACGGCATCTCCCTTACCGAGCGGGAAATGATCACCATTTCACAGGAGGCGGAAAACCGCTACGTGGGTGTTTCCTGCGGTAAGCTCGATCAGAGCTGCGAGGTTTATTGCAAGAAGGATCACCTTCTGTACATGGACATGCTGGACGACAGCTATGAGCTTATTCCCGCCACACCCGATATGAAGCCCTACAAGATCGCCATCTTTTTCAGCGGGCTGGAAAGAAGCCTGGCGGGAAGCAAGTACAACATGCGCGTGGACGAAGCGCGTGCCGCCGCCTATGCCCTGAAGGCCTATGCGGGGGTAGAGTACGGCAAATTCCGCGAAACCTATCTGCGCGACCTGCCGCGCGAGGTGTTTGACACCTACGCATCCCGTCTGCCCGAACCCTGGGAAAGACGCGCCCGCCACTATTACAATGAATGTGACCGTGTTCGGCTGGGTGCCGAGGCATGGCGGCGCGGCGATATCGAGGAGTTTGGTCGCCTGTCCTTTGCAAGCGGCAAAAGCTCGATCGAGCTGTGGGAGACCGGTAGCCCTGAGCTGATCGCCCTGTACGATATCATGACAAGGACCGAGGGCATCTACGGCGGCCGCTTCTCGGGTGCGGGCTTCAAGGGCTGCTGTATGGCGCTTATCGATCCCGCCTACGAGGAGAGTATCTGCCAAACGATGGAGTGGGAATACCTCAAACAGTTCCCGCATCTTTCGGGCAAATATTCCGCGCACATCTGCGCGAGTGCCGATGGGGTGAAGCTATGAAATGTCTGATTCTTGCCGCGGGCTATGCGACTCGCCTGTATCCCTTGACCGAAAATTTCCCCAAGCCCCTTCTGACCGTAGGGGATAAGACCATTCTTGATTGGCTGATCGACGATATCGACGAGGCAGGCCTCATCGACGAATACGTCGTCATTTCCAACCACAAATTCGCCCACCACTTCGATGCTTGGGCCAAGACCAAGCCCCAACGTATCACGGTCTTGGACGACGGCACGGATAGCAACGAGACCCGCCTCGGTGCCGTGAAGGATATCGAATTTGCCATCGATCAGCTCGGAATCGCGGATGACATGTTGGTCATCGCGGGTGATAACGTGCTGGATTTCAGCCTCACGAAGTTCCTGCGCTATGCCGTGGATAAAAAGACCTCCTGCATCATGCGCTACTACGAGGCAGAAAAGGCACGCCTCTCGAAGAGCGGCGTGGTCGAGATCGACGAAAACGACCTCGTTCTCTCCATGCAGGAAAAGCCGAAGGAACCCCGTTCCACCTGGTGCTGTCCCCCCTTCTATTTTTACACGAAGGAGGATGCCCACCGCATTCCCGATGCCATCGCGGTAGGATGCGGCACGGATGCCCCCGGCAGCTATATCGCGTGGCTGTGCACACAGACCCACGTGCATGCCATGGAAATGCCCGGCAAACGCTATGACATCGGAAACCTGGAAAGCTACGAGGCCGTGCAAAAGGCCTATCGGGGTATCACGAAATGATGCGACCCCACCACATTGCCATCCTCTCGTCGGATAAGGAGGCCTCGCTCGCCTTTTACCGCACCCTTGGCTTTTCCCTGACTGAAACGGTTAACCGCCCTGCGTGCGGGGACGAGATCTGCTTTCTTTCGGGAAATGGCATGACTCTTGAGCTGTTCATTGCGGCGGGACGACCCCCGCACGTCAGCGACCCGGAGGCCTACGGTGTGCGCCAT
This sequence comes from Clostridia bacterium, assembly GCA_017464805.1. GTDB lineage: Bacteria > Bacillota > Clostridia > Oscillospirales > CAG-272 > UBA1740. The sequence goes on from JAFTYE010000004.1 coordinate 14,666, forward strand.
CTTGCCTTTGCCTGCACGGATTTGGACGCGCTTCGCGCTTCGCTTCTTGTGGCGGGCTACCTGCCCGAGCCGCTTCGTCGCGACAGCCGCACAGGAGAGCGCATGTTCTTTGTCAAGGACCCCGACGGTCTGCCTATGGAATTGCGTGAACAGATATAACAGAACGGCGGAATGCAAAGCATTCCGCCGTTCTTGTTTTTCTTTCCCCCTCATACAATAAAAGGGAAAAGGAGGGATCTTATGAACGTAATCGTTGTCCTCGGTACCCGTCCCGAGGCGATCAAAATGTGTCCTGTTATCCGCGCCCTGCAAAGAAAAGAGGGTGTTTCCGTGTCGGTCGTGCTGTCGGGTCAGCACAGGGAGATGGCCGCCGCAGTGTTGCCCGAATTTTCCGTTTCGGCAGACCATGACCTTGCCATCATGAAGGAGGGGCAAAGCGTGTTGGATATCACGCGCGGTGTGCTGGATCGCCTGCCCGCCCTTCTCCGAAAGCAAGGTCCACGCGCTGTGTTGGTGCACGGGGACACCACCACCGCCTTTGCCGCCGCGCTCTCGGCCTTCTCGCTGGGCATTCCCATCGCGCATGTGGAGGCAGGGCTTCGCACCTACTGCCCCACGCGCCCGTTTCCCGAGGAATTTAACCGCCGCGCCATCGCCGCCATGGCGGCGTGGCACTTCGCCCCCACCCCACGCGCACGGGAAAACCTCTTGCGTGAGGGGATCGCGGAGGATCGCGTTTTTTGCGTGGGGAATACGGTGGTGGATGCTCTTCGATGTACGGTGCGCGCGGATTACGAAAACGCGCTCCTGTCTGCCGCGCCGCGCCTTGTTTTGTTTACCTGTCACCGTAGGGAAACGGGGGAAGGGGAGCTGCGCGGCCTTCTTTGCGCTCTGCGCCGCCTCACGGCGGCCTTTCCCGATCTGGCCGTGCTGTACCCCGTCCATCCGCGCGTATCGCGCGTGGTATACGAAGAGCTGGCGGGTGTAGAGCGCGTGCATCTGCTTCCGCCGCTGGAAACGGCAGACTGCCACAATGTCATGGCGCGGGCCACCCTGATCCTGACCGATTCTGGCGGGATGCAGGAGGAGGCCTGCGCCCTCGGCATCCCCACTCTGGTGCTTCGACGGGAGACCGAGCGGCCCGAGGGGGTGGATGCGGGGCTTTTGCGCCTTGTCGGCACGGACGGTGAGACTTTGTTCCGAGAGGCGGCAGAACTGCTTTCCTCTCCCCTCGCCTATGCCGCCATGCGCGGCGGGGAAAACCCCTACGGCGACGGCCGTGCCTCCGAACGGATCGCGGATGTTTTGTGCCAAGCTCTTGCCGAATGCAACACACGGGTACCGCTTACGCTCGGTTTATAAGAAAATAGGGCGTAACTGCTTACCCTGCCGCGCGGCGGCCAGTGCCTTTCCGAGAAGTGAAAAATCCGCCACAAGAGAGGAAGGCTTTTTCTCTGGATCGTCCTGGTGCATGGGAACGAAATATACGCCCTTTCGCATCGAAAGGATCGCCAGGTTGGAAAGATTGGCGGAAAGCGCGTCGTTAGTCGCCAAGGCAAGAAGCAGGGGACGCTCGGTCCGCAGATGTGCCTTGGCCGCCATGGTCACGGGCGTGTCGGTGATGCCGTGGGCCATCTTGGCCAGCGTGTTGCCCGTGCAGGGCGCGATGATGAGGAGATCAAGCGGTGTTTTCGGCCCGAGCGGCTCGGCATCCACAATGCTGTGGATGACCGTGCGACCGCAGATCTCTTCCACCTCGCGGATGAAATCCGCGGCAAGGTAAAAGCGCGTGTCGATCGAAAAGACGTTGTCCGACACAATGGGCTGTACGTCCTCGCCCGCACGGATCAGCTTGCGAAGCTCGACCAGCGAGGCGGAAAGGGTGCAAAACGACCCGCAAAAGGCATATCCGATCATACGATGTCCCCCTTCCTCACGGCAAGGATCCGCGAGATCTCCTCAAACAGATAGCGTGCCGCACTCTCGGGCGAATATTTCCCGGGGAGTGCCGCCGAGGGGGGTAGGATGACCCCCGCCTCGGCCGCGGCGGTAGCGTCGATCGCCCCGCCGCCCAGGTCGTAAAAGTAGGTGCCGCGTGCAGGCATTCTTGCCCCGTGCGGAAACAGCATGGCGGGTACGGTGGAGAACACTGCCCGCACCGTGGGGAGAACTTCGGGTGCCTCGCCCTCCTTGATCGGATAGACAAGAGCCCCCATCCCCGCCGCGCGTTCCCGTGCGGCGGGGGAACGCGCGTAAAGCGAAACGCGCGCCCCCATCGCACGAAGCAGGGTGAGCGCGTGCATGGCGATGCGCCCTGCACCAAGGATGGCCACGTGCGTGCCCGTAAGCGTCACGGGCAAATCCAGTGCTGCCATGGCGACCGCCGCCTCCGCTGTGGCGATCGCATTTTTGCGAATCAGCTCCTCGCCCGCGTAATAGTCGATGATCTGTACGTCCGCGTCGGCCGCTGCCGCGCGCACTGCGGGGGTCAGCTTGCCGCCAAGGAACAGGCAGTCGTGCTCCGCCGCCGCAAAGATCTCGGAAAGGGTAGGGGGCGTGATCCCCGCCGCCGCGGTCGGATGAACACCGTTGCGTGAGGCGGGAAGCGGCAGGATGACGACCTCGGCATCCTCTACGGCGACGGCAAGATTGGGGCAATCCTCTTGCCCCTGTGTACAAAAGCGAACGACGGTCGCGTCCGCCGATTCGAAAAGGCGAGCCAGCGCGAGCATTCGCGCATCTCCGCCGATAAGTGTGATCTTCATACTTGCACCGATGCGGTACAGTACAGTATATGAGTTCGAGCCAATTTGGGCTAGCCGATTTTGACGCTTTACAAAGCTGCCCTTTCGTGGTATACTAAAAGAAAAATCCCACGGAGGAATTTTCATGTCTTTGGCCATCATCACGGGTGCGTCCTCGGGTATCGGACGCGAATTCGCAAAAAGGATCAAGGAAACGGGACAGGCAGATCGCTTTCTTCTCATTGCGCGGCGGCGTGAAAAGCTCGCTGACCTCGCCGCCGAGCTGGGCGAGGGAACAGAGATCCTTGCCGCCGACCTCGCTACGCCCGAAGGGATCAAGGCGGTGCGCACCTACCTTGAGGAAAACAAGCCGCGAGTGCGTTATCTCATCAACGCGGCGGGCTACGGCGTGTTCGGTGACTATACGCAGGTAAGCGAAAAGGATACCATCGGCATGATCGACCTCAACGTCAAGGCACTGGTGCTGATATCGCACATGGTCATTCCGTATATGGAGCGCGGCTCCAATCTGCTTGAGGTCGGCTCGGCCTCGGTCTTCACCCCCTTGCCCGGCTTCAATATCTACGCGTCAGGCAAGGCGTTCGTCTATCATTATTCGCAGGCGCTTGCCTACGAGGTCAAGGAAAAGGGCATTGCCGTGACCGTCTTTTGCCCCGGTTGGGTCAGGACCGACTTTTTCGACCGCGCGGAGAACGAAAGATCCGCAGGGCCGAGGAATAAAAAGCCCATGCTCTCGGTCGAGTATGTCGTGGCCTGCGCGATGCGCGCCATGGAAAAGCGTAAGCTCCTGTGTACCTGCAACTGGTACACGAAAATGCAGCACCTGCTTTCCAAAATCGCCCCCAACCCCTGGCTCATTCGCATGTGGATCTCTATGTGTAAAAAGTAAAACAACCGCCCCGAACATCGTTCAGGGCGGTTGCTTTTTATTTTACCACGGCCGCATGCCGCCGGGTCGGCCACCGCCGCCCATGCCGCCGCCGGGTCGGTCGCCGCCGGGCATGCCACCCATGCCGTCCATACCGCCATTCGAGCCGTACAGGAGAGAGGTCATCTCTACTGTGCCAAGGATTGTACCGCCTTCGGCTGTACCATTCGCGGCGTAGCCATTTTCATCGGCTCCACTTACCGTTCCGCCGACCAGCAAGGTATAGGTGCCGCTATCCGTGATTCCCGCCGCTGTGATGACCGCCGAGGAGTAGCTCTTTTTCGGGGTAAAGGAGGCCAGTACCTTGCCGTTCTCGTTTACAAGGGCGATCGGCGTGCCCGCCGCCTGCGTGGAAAAGGACAGGAGCATCGCACCCTGGTTTTTTGCCGCCGTAAAGCCGGTGGCCATACCGACCGAGCCGAGCGCGATCACCATGCCGCCCGACACCGAGGCACCCGTGCCGTAGTCCAGGGCACCGTTGCCGCCGTTTGTCGGTCCCGATACCAGTGTCACGCCGCCCGTCACGGTAAGGGTGCCGTTGGAGTCCAAACCGTCACCCCCCGCTTCCACAAGGGCATAGCCCCCCGTGATCGACAGGGTCGCGGCGCTTTCCATTCCGCCCACGCCGGGCATACCGCCGCCGCTTCCGTCGGTGGCGTTGTAGCCGTCATCCGAGGCAACGATATGCAGCCTGCCGCCCGATATCACAATATCCTTGGCTTCTAGCCCCTCATAGCTTGTAAGGACCGAAAGCTCGCCGCCCTCGATCGACAGGGCGTTTTCGGCATGCACGCCGTCATCCCCCGCCGAAAGCGTCACGGTGCCGCCCGCTATGCGGATGCTGTTATCCGCGTGCAGGGCATCTTCGGTTGCGGTGACGGTGATCAAACCGCCCTCAATCAGGAGATCCCCCGTGCATTTGATGCCCTTTTGCGAGACGGTTGAGGAAGAGTAGCTGCTTCCTGTCGCAAGGGTCAGTATGCCGCCTGTGATACGGACGAGCTTTTCCGCCTGAATGGCATCGTTTTCGGCCGTTACCGTAATCTCGCCGTCCTCAATATACACAAACCCTCGTCCCGAATCCTCGGCGTTGTCCGAGCGGATGCCGTCAGAGCCCGCCATCAGCGAGAGCGTGCCGCCCGCGATCTTGACGCAGTCCTTGCCCTCGAGTGCCGCGCTCGGTGCGCTCACGGTCAGATGGCCGCCCGTGATGACCAGATCATCCTTGGACACCACGCCGTGCTTGGCAAGCGCCGTGACAGAAAGGGCGCCTGTGCCGTTTACGGTGAGGTCGGCGCGGCTGAATATCACCCCGTCAGGGGTGCTGTTCCCGTCCGTGAGGGTGTAGACCGCGCCGTCTGCCAGCAAGTTTTCTGTGCCTGTCGCCATCGTCAAAAAGACCTTATCCGCCTCGCGGATATACAGGGCGGGGCGGTCGTTTGAGGTGAGGGAAAGCCCGCACAGAACCAGTTGAATTTTGGCGGTGTCGGGTGCGTCCACGGTGACCGAGCCGACTCCTACGCCTGAGAGCAGGTAGGTGCCCTCGGCATGCACGGTCACGGTGTTGCCCGACACGCTCGCGCCACTTCCCGACACGCTTGCGCCGCTGTTCGAAAAGACGATGATGGTTGCGCCCGCGACGATATAGTCGTGTTGCTTATCGCGGCTTGAAAATTCGAAATCGTAGCCCCCCGTGTTCTCGAAGGAGGAGCCCACATCGGTCGGCTCGTAGCCCTCACCCTCGCTGCCCCCCGAGCAGGCGCACAGGGAAAGAAGCAGCGACAGGGTCAGCAGCAGGGGGAGGATCCTTTTTTTCATCTTACAACTCCTCGCCGCTTTGGGTTGCCTCGGTCAAGGAAATTTCCAGATTGCCGTTGCGGCAACGGAGCTTGTCGATCAGCTCCTTACTCTTGTTTTTGTCCTTCAGCTCCAGACGATAGCGTAGCTTGTACAGGCTGCCCATGCCCGTAGTCTTGACGCTCGCGAGCGTCACGCGGCGCGCATATTCGGCAAACAGGTCATCAAACGCATCGTAGTAGGAAAGCGACTCGGGCACGGTGATGCGAAGCTCCCATTCACGCTCGCTTGCCATCGGCACAAGCGAAAGAATTAGGTAGGCCGCTGCCGTGATGACGGCAAACAGGAGCGCGGCCATCACGTAGCCCGCGCCGCAGGCAAGCCCCGCCGTCATGACGAGGAAGATCGCCGCGATCTCTTTGGCGCGACCGGGAACGGAACGGAAGCGAACGAGCGAAAACGCGCCCGCCACGGCGATGCCCGTGCCCACGTTACCGTTGACCATGAGAATGACGGTCGCCACGATGGGCGGGAGCAGGATAAGGGACATGAGAAAACTCTTGGTCACGCGGGAGCGGAGCGTCGCCGCCACCGCCACAACGATACCGCAGGCAAAGGCGATGCCCACCGCAATCAGATAGGTCTTGGGTGAAACGGCGAACATGCCGCTCTCTGTCGCAAAAATATTGTCAAACATCAATCGTTCTTCCTTTCTTGTTTCAGTATGTCCAGATAGGCGGTTTTGTATTTGGAAAACCTCGTCGGGTAGATGTGTAGCTCGTCCAGCAGGTGGGAAAGGAACAGGGGCATGCCCCCCTCGGTTTTGATCTCGGCAATTACCTTGTCAGGTGGCAGAATGATCTTGCCCTCCGTTCCCTCGGTCAGAAAGGGACTCTCCGTGCGATAGCGCACCGCCGAGTCAAAGGTCAGGCGAACGGCGGGAAAGTCCCGCAAAAAATAGGCATCCCGTTCGTAGGCAAGCAGGACGCGGGGCTGTGGCCTCTCCCACACTCGCATGGCATGGTCGATCTCGTCCATGATCTGTCCCTCGGTCGGCTTCGAGCCGCCTGCCAGATAGGTATGTGCCGCCGCGTAGGGTGTTTGCACGCGCCGCTTGTAGACGATGCCCTTGTATTTTTTCTTAATCTCGAAAAAGACGGGATCGCCCCCCCGCGGTCTGCCGTAGCTGCGGATACGGAGCTTTTCGCGATATACCCCGCCGTCCATCGATGCACGGATGATGCGGAAATCGGAGGTGTCGAGATACTCACTGGCTATCGTGTTGTGCGGATAGGCGTCGGGCGTGATCCGCTCGCTAAGGCGGGAGAGCAGATGAGCCTGCTCATCGGGAGAGAGCAGATATTTCTTCTCCTCGCGACAGAATATGTAGATCGGCAAGCAGACACCCCCTTTTGCAAATCTTGTGTTTTGCCCCTATTGTACCATAAAATTTCCATTTTTGTGCGACGATTTTGTGAAAATATGTGGGTTTTGGCGTGAAAAAAGGGAAAGCATTTCTGCTTTCCCTTTTGCGGTTTGTTATTAGTCCTCGTCGTACGCGGAGAGCATGGGGGCGAGATCCGCGCCGTTCTTGCGGGCGTAGTAGTTCTTTATGATCTTAACGAGCAGACCACTGAGGATGAAGAGTGCGATCAGGTTCGGGATCGCCATCAAGGCGTTGGTCATGTCGGAGATCAGCCATACAAAATCCGCACCCAGGTTGTCACCGAAGAAGAAGGTGAGCAGGGAAACGCCGACGATCATAGCCAAGTAAATGATGTTGAAGGCCAGCTTGGCACCGTTCTGATGCTTCTTGAACAGGTATTGCGAGGCCTTGGCACCGTAAACGGCCCAGGCAAGAACCGTGGAGAAGGCGAACAGGGGCAGAATGATGCTGTACGCAACCGTACCGATCGTGCCGAAGGTCTTGGTGAAGGCACCCATGGCAACCTGTGCGGCACTACCGAATCCGTCCGCACCCACAAGACCTGAGGTCAGAACGAACAGGGCGGTCAGCGTACAGACCACGAAGGTGTCGATGAACACCTCGAAGATGCCCCACAGACCCTGCTCAACAGGCTCCTTGGTATCGGCGGTGGCATGTGCGATGGGGGCGGAGCCGAGGCCTGCCTCGTTCGAGAAGATGCCGCGGGCAAAGCCGTAACGCATGGCCTGCGCGATCACGTAGCCCATGACACCGCTACCGACCGACTTGAAGGAGAAGGCACCGGCAAAGATAGAAGCGAATGCCGCGGGAACGGCGGTGATGTTGATGATGATCATGATGACGGTCATGATGATGAAGAAGATAATCATCACGGGCATGACCAGGGAGGATACCTTACCGATTCGCTGGATACCGCCGATGACGACAAGGCCGGTGATGGCGGCAATGATGAGTGCGGTCACCCATGTAGGGATGCTAAAGGCGGTCTGCCAGGTGGACTGAATGGTGTCCGCCTGCACCGAGCCCATACCGATAGCGGCAAGGATCGTGAAGATGGCGAAGAGAACGGCAAGCCATTTCTGCTTTGTGCCGTGCTCGATGTACTGCATGGGGCCGCCGATGTACTCGCCCTTATTGTCCTTTTTGCGGAAATAAAGACCCAGGGTGATCTCGGCAAACTTGGTGAACATGCCGAAGAAGGCAGAGACCCACATCCAGAACACGGCACCGGGACCGCCGGAAATGATGGCGGTGGTAACACCAACGATGTTACCCGTTCCGACCGTGCCCGACACGGCGGTGGCAAATGCCTCAAAGGGCGTGATGGCATTGGGATCGGTCTTCTTTTCCTTTTTTTTCATTTGCTTCACAGTACCGCCGACCGTGTGCTCCATGCATGCGCCGAACTTTCTGACCTGGAAGAATTTGCTCCTCACAGACAGGAAGATACCGCTGACAAGGATCAGGATGATCATGGGGATGCCCCACAGGATGTTACCGTCGACCCAGTTTAATGTGTTGTAAAGTGCTTCCATAAAGTCCTCCAAAAAAATTTTTTGATAACCTTCGCTGATAAATAAAAAAAGTTGAACCGAAGCTCAACTTAATACAAACAGTAGCATTTTATCATACAAAACGTAAAATGCTTTCTGTCCTTTTACTTGAGAGATTAGATCTCGCGACCCTTGCCCCTTCAGTACTCAATCCGGTTGAGATTCTCCAGAACGCCGTCCACGCACAGTCCCCTTTCGGTTTCAGCACGCTTCACCCGGCCATATTTTATTTTCAACGCGGTCATTATACCATGTCTTGCGGCAAATTGCAACCCTTTTTGCAAAAAAATTTTTTTCATTGTCATTTTGGTGCAAATCCCCTTGCAAATTTCGGAGAAATTGTATATAATATACATGACGAAGCAACCAAAACGGAGGTGAGAAGGGTGCATCTGCAGGAATCTGGCGAAATGTATCTGGAGGCGATCTATATCCTGTCCGAGGGTGGGCGGGCCGTGCGCGCCGTAGATGTAGGCGAATACCGCGGCTACTCCAAGCCCAGCGTCAGCCGCGCCGTCGGGCTTTTGAAAAAGGGCGGCTACGTGGAGACGGACGAGGATGGCTTTCTGCACCTGACACATGAGGGTCGCGCCGTGGCCGAAAAGATGTTTGAGCGGCACACCACCATTACCGAACTACTCGTTCACCTGGGCGTTGCGCGCGAGGTCGCGGAGGAGGACGCTTGCCGCATCGAGCATGCCATCAGCGACGAGACCTTTGCTGCCATCAAGCGGTTCATTAAATAAACAGGAAACAGGAACATCAATCGGCAGGGCATGGGCCCTGCCGACTTTTTTGAGTGGTTTGGGGACAAGTGCATGCCTACTGTCGCAGGGGGAGGTGCCAACTTTTACGAGGCACAGAGGGTGTACACAGGAGAATTGTCAGCGAAGCTGATCGAAAGGGCCGTTTTTCAAAAATTCCCTGTGCGGAGCAGGGAATTTTTTCGTTTTTCCTATTGACAAGAGGCACGAATGCGAGTATAATTGTATACAATCATACAGAGATACCCTCATACCCGTGTACCACCATACCCTTATACGAAAGGAAAAAAGCATGTTAGAGATATCCGAAAAGACCAACCTGCTCGAGCAGAAGAGCTATAAGTATTCGCTCCAGGATGTGGCCGAGCCGAATCTATATCGCGACATCTACCCCTATTCGGATGTGCCGCGCGTGGCGTTCAACCATCGTCGCGTGCCGATCGGTATGCCGCGCGAGATCTGGATCACCGACACCTCCTTCCGCGACGGGCAGCAGTCGGTTGAGCCCTACACGGTCGAGCAGATTGTGGAGCTTTTCAAGATGCTCTCCCGCCTCGGCGGCCCGTACGGCATCATCCGCCAGACCGAGTTCTTCGTGTACAGCGAAAAGGATCGCCGCGCGATCGAGAAGTGTCAGGAGCTGGGGCTGAAATTCCCCGAGATCACCACTTGGATCCGCGCCAGCCGCGAGGATTTTCGTCTCGTGCGCGATCTCGGCATCCGCGAAACGGGCATTCTGGTGTCCTGCAGTGACTACCACATTTTCAAGAAAATGAAGATGACCCGCCGTCAGTGCATGGATCACTACTTGGCCGCCGTTTCCGACGCCTTTGAGGCGGGGGTCATGCCCCGTTGTCACCTCGAGGATGTGACGCGCGCGGACTTCTACGGCTTCGTTGTGCCCTTTGTCAACGAGCTGATGCAAATGTCCGAGGACGCGGGCATTCCCGTCAAGATCCGTGCCTGCGACACCATGGGCTACGGCGTGCCGTATACCGAGGTTGCCCTGCCGCGAAGCGTGCCCGGCATCATCTACGGCTTGCAGCACTATTCCGACGTGCCCAGCGAAATGCTGGAATGGCACGGCCATAACGACTTCTACAAATCGGTCGCCAACGCCACCGCTGCCTGGCTGTACGGCGCATCGGCCGTCAACTGCTCCCTGCTAGGTATCGGTGAGCGCACGGGTAATATCCCGCTAGAGGCCATGGTCTTTGAGTATGCCTCCTTGCGCGGTTCGCTGGACGGCATGGATACCACCGCCATCACCGATATCGCCAACTATTTCAAGCACGAAATGGGCTACCGCGTGCCTCCCATGACCCCCTTTGTCGGCAAAAACTTCAACGTCACCCGTGCGGGCATCCACGCGGACGGACTGTTAAAGGATCAAGAGATCTACAATATTTTCGACACCGAAAAGCTGCTCGGTCGCCGTCCCTCGGTCATGATCAGCAAGACCTCGGGTCTTGCGGGCATCGCCTACTGGATCAACGAATACTACGAGCTGCCGCCCGAGCGTGCCGTGGATAAGCACTCCAAGCTTGTCGTGAACCTCAAAAAGTGGATTGATGAGGAGTACGAGGCCGGCAGACAGACCGCTATCTCCCCCATCGAGCTGGATGAAAAGATCCACGCATTCGGGGGCATATAAGAAAAGGAGAATGACATGGAACAGCATAAGACGATATCGCTTGCCGATCAGGTATTTGAACGGCTGGAGGGCGAAATTCTGGGCGGCAAGTACCAGCAGGGCGATGTGCTCACCGAGGCACGCCTGACCGAGGATCTGGGCGTCAGCCGTACCCCTGTACGGGAGGCCCTGCGCCGCCTGGAGCAGGAGCACATTGTGGAGCTTTCCCCGCGCGGCATCGTCATTCTGGGTGTGACCGAAAAGGACATTCAGGACATTTACGCCGTGCGTATGCAGATCGAGGGAATGGCCGCGGCACGTGCTGCCGAGAGTGACAACGCCGAGCGACTTGCTGAATTAAAGGAAGCCCTGGAGCTGCAGGAATACTACGTGGGACGCCACGATGCGGAGCGCATCCGTTATATGGACAACCGCTTCCATGAGCTGCTCTACCGTATGAGCGGTAGCGGCGTTCTGTACGATACCCTGCTTCCACTCCATAAAAAGGCACAGAAGTTCCGCAAGGCGTCCGTGCAGAACGAGAGCCGCGCGGAGCAGTCCGCACGCGAGCACCGAGAGATTTTTGAGGCCGTCCTCGCCCACGATCCCGTGGCGGCGGAAAAGGCCATGCAAGAGCACGTCCGCCGCGCAGGCGATCACATCATGAAGAAAAGAGGCTAATCATGGGACTTACCATTGCGGAAAAAATCATCCAAGCACATCTTATCGAGGGGGATATGACCGTTCGCGGTGGCGACATTGCCCTTCGCATCGACCAAACGCTCACGCAGGACGCGACGGGTACCATGGCGTATCTTGAGCTTGAAGCCATGGGCATCGACCGCGTGCGTACCGAGCGTAGCGTGGCCTATATCGATCACAACACCCTGCAATCCGGCTTTGAGAACGCGGACGATCACCGCTACATCCAGTCGGTTGCCGAAAAATACGGTATCTATTTCTCTCGCCCCGGTAACGGCATCTGCCACCAGGTGCATCTGGAACGCTTCGGTGTCCCCGGCAAGACCCTGATCGGCTCGGACAGCCACACCCCCACGGGTGGCGGCATCGGCATGCTGGCCTTCGGTGCGGGCGGTATGGATGTGGCCGTCGCCATGGGCGGCGGCGCATACCACATCACCATGCCCAAAATGATCAGGATCAACCTCACGGGCAAGCTGAACCCCTTCGTTACCGCCAAGGACGTGAGCCTGGAGGCACTTCGCATCCTGTCTGTGAAGGGCGGTGTCGGTGCGATCGTCGAATGGGGCGGCGAGGGTGTTTTGACCCTTTCGGTGCCCGAGCGTGCTACCATCACCAACATGGGCGCGGAGCTGGGTGCCACCACCTCGATCTTCCCTTCGGACGAGGTCACGCGCGCATTCCTTGCCGCCGAGGGCAGGGAAGAGGTCTACACTCCCCTCGCCTCGGACGAGGATGCCGTCTACGACCGCGTCATTGACATCGATCTTTCGACTCTCGAACCCCTGATCGCCTGCCCCCATATGCCCGACAATGTGGTCAAGGTCAGCAGCTTGAAGGGAACGAAGGTCGATCAGGTCTGCATCGGCTCCTGTACCAACTCCTCGCTGTACGATATGTTGAAGGTGGCCGCGCTCCTTCGCGGCAAGACCGTTGCAAAGACCGTCAGCCTGTCCATCTCCCCCGGCTCGAAGCAGGTGCTTGCCATGCTGTCGGAATGCGGCGCGTTGACCGATATGCTCTCTGCGGGTGCGCGCGTGCTGGAATGCGCGTGCGGTCCCTGCATCGGCATGGGCTTCTCCCCGAATTCGGGCGGCGTCAGCCTGCGTACCTTCAACCGCAACTTTGAGGGCCGCAGCGGCACGAAGGATGCCAAGGTCTACCTCGTTTCTCCCGAATGTGCGGTAGCCGCCGCGCTGACGGGTGAGATCACCGACCCCCGCTTGCTTGGCGACGCTCCTGTGGTCGAGATGCCCGCAAAGTTCCGCATCGACGACTCGGCTATTCTGCCCCCTGCCCCCGCCGATAAGGCCAAGGATGTGGAGGTGCTTCGCGGCCCGAATATCAAGGAATTCCCGAGGTGTCGCCCGCAGGAAGATACCCTGTCGGCCGAGCTGGTGCTCAAGGTTGGCGATAACATCACCACCGACCACATCATGCCCGCCGGCGCGAAGATCCTGCCCTACCGTTCCAATATTCCCTACCTGTCCAAATTCTGCTTCGCTGTGTGCGACGAAAGCTTCCCTGAGCGCGCGCTTGCCGCAGGGGACGGCATCGTGCTGGGCGGCAGTAACTACGGCCAGGGCTCCTCGCGTGAGCACGCGGCACTCGTGCCGCTCTACCTTGGCGTGCGCGCCGTGGTCGCCAAGAGCTTCGCGCGTATCCACGCCGCCAATCTCATCAATGCGGGCATCATGCCCCTGACCCTTACCAACCCCGATGACTACGACAAGCTGTCGCAGGGCGACCGCCTCCGCATCGACGGCGTACACGCGGGACTTGTATCGGGGGAGATGACGCTGGTTGATGAAACGAACGGCGCGCGCGTGCCGCTGACTTGCCGGTTCACCGAACGGCAGGCGGAAATGCTCCGCCTTGGCGGTCTGCTCGCCTACACCAAGGAGAAAGGGGAATAATATGCTCACCGAACAAATCGAATCCGCTGTCGCGTCCTTCCGCGCACTTCTTGTCGAACAGATCGCCCGTACGGGGGAAATGGAAAAGGCACCCCCTGCGAAGGACTACAAAAATATGGAAAAGATCCGCGTCGGCCTTGTGGACGGCGACGGCATCGGCCCCATCATCATGCGCGAGGCAAAGCGCGTGCTTGCCTGTGTGCTGGCCGATCAGGTAGCCTTCGGTCGCGTGGAGCTGGTGGACATCGCAGGCTTGACTCTTGAAAATCGCATCGAAAAGGGAAAGGCCATTCCCGACGATGTGCTGGCGGCTATCAAATCCTGTGACGTGCTACTGAAGGGCCCGACCACCACCCCCAAGGGTGGCACCATGGAAAGCGCGAACGTCGCCATGCGGCGCGAGCTGGACCTATATGCCAATGTCCGTCCCGTCGCCCTGCCCGGACAGGGCATCGACTGGACTTTCTTCCGCGAGAATACCGAGGGTGAGTACGTGCTCGGCAGTCGCGGTGTGGAAATTCCCGGCAAGCTCGCCATGGACTTTAAGGTCACCACCGTGGCAGGCACACGCCGTATCGCGCGCGCCGCATTCGAGTACGCGAGGAACAACGGCAAAAAGAGCGTGGCGATCGTCACCAAGGCGAACATTATGAAAAAGACCGACGGCAGCTTCTCGGCGATCTGTCATGAGATCGCCGCCGAATATCCCGAGATCACAGCCGAGGATTGGTACATCGACATCATGACTGCCAACCTCGTCAACGAGAAGATTCGCTCGCGTTTTGAGGTGTTTTTGCTCCCCAACCTCTACGGCGACATCATCACCGACGAGGCTGCCCAGATCCAGGGCGGTGTAGGCACGGCAGGCTCGGCAAACATCGGCGACCGCTATGCCATGTTTGAGGCGATCCACGGCTCTGCGCCCCGTATGATCGAGGAAGGGATCGGCGAGTACGCCAACCCCGAAAGCATCCTGCGTGCCGCCGTCATGCTGCTCTCGCACATCGGTCTGCAAGAGGAAGCCGACCGCCTAAAAAATGCCCTTGACACCTGCGCCGCCGAGCGGCGCGTATTCGTCACGGGTGACCGCGACGGTGCCACTTGCGCCGCCTATGCGGATTACGTGATGGAGACATTGAACAAATGAGAAAAAGGCTGGCGCATTGCGTCAGCCTTTTTTGTTTCTTAAATTTCTGCTATAACCTCGACTTCGACGAGGGCACCCTTGGGGAGTGCCTTGGCCGCCACGCAGCTACGTGCGGGCTTTTCGGTGAAATATTTGCCGTAGACCTCGTTAAAGGCGGCAAAATCTGCCATATCGGCAAGGAAACAGGTCGTTTTGATCGCTTTTTCGTAGGACGAACCGGCGGCGGCGAGTACCTCGCCGAGGTTTTTCATCACCTGCTCGGTCTGGCAGACGATGCACTCACCCATTAGGTTGCCCGTGGCGGGGTCAAGGGCGATCTGCCCCGAGGTATAGACCAGGTTGCCGACTACTACGGCCTGCGAATACGGGCCAATGGCGGCGGGCGCTTTGTCGGTTGCAATTTTTTTCATGATCTTCTCCTTTATAACAGCTTAAACCCGAAATCGAGAAGTGCCTTCTTGATCTCGGCAATATGCTCGTAGTTTCTCGTTTCCAGAACGATGCGCAGATAACAACCGTTGACATCCGAGCCCTCGTTCGCGCGCTCGTGGTGGACGGAGATGACGTTGCCGCCCATGTCCGCGATGATGCGGGATACGTTCTTAAGCTGACCGGGCTTGTCTACCAGTTCGATCATCAGCTGGCAGGTACGGCCTGACATTTGTAGACCGCGCTGGATCACGCGGGAGAGGATGGTCACGTCGATGTTGCCGCCCGAAAGCAGGCAGACCGTCTTTTTCCCGGCGGTAGGAACCTTGCCGAACATGGCCGCCGCGACCGCCACCGCACCCGCGCCCTCGGTCATCAGCTTGTGCTGCTCCATCAGGGCAAGGATCGCCGCCGCGATCTCATCGTCGGACACGGTCACGATCTCGTCCACGTACTGACGGCAGAGCTCGTAGGTCAGATCCCCCGGCTTCTTCACCGCAATACCGTCTGCGATGGTGGAAACGGCAGAAAGCTCTCGGATCTCTCCGCTCTCGACCGAATTTTTCATCGAGGGTGCGCCGGAGGCCTGCACGCCGTAGACCTTGACGTTCGGGTTGATGGTTTTGATGGTGTAGGCGATGCCCGAGATCAGGCCGCCGCCGCCGATCGGCACGACCACCGCATCCAGATCGGGCAGCTGCTCCGCGATTTCCAAGGCGATCGTTCCTTGACCGGCGATCACATCCTCGTCGTTAAAGGGGTGAATGAAGGTGTAGCCCTTCTCGTCGCGCAGTTCAAGCGCGCGGCGGTAGGCATCGTCGTACACGCCCTCCACCAGGCAGACCTCCGCACCGTAGCTCTTGGTCGCCTCAACCTTGGAGATGGGCGCACCGTCAGGCAGGCAGATGACCGCCTTGATGCCGTTCTTCTGCGCCGAGAGGGCAACGCCCTGTGCGTGGTTGCCTGCGGAGCAGGCGATGACGCCGCGCGCCTTTTCCTCGTCCGACAGGCGGGACATTTTGTAGTAGGAGCCGCGCACCTTAAAGGAGCCCGTGATCTGCAGGTTCTCCGCCTTCAGATACAGCTCCGCCCCCGGCACCAGCTTGGGTGCGTAGATCATGTCCGTTTCGCGGATGACCTGCTTTAGGGCGTAGCTTGCGCGGTAAACGTTGTCAAGTGTCAGCATAGCGTTTTTCCTCACATAAGACTTTCAATAAACTGCTCCGCAGAGCGGGCGGAACGGTATCCGCGTGCCAGCGCGAACGCCTCTGCCTCGCGTTCCAGCTCGGCCTTGTCCTTTTTTACGCCGCGCCGTGCGGCCAGTTCGTTGACGATTTCCAGATACAGGCTCTTTTCGGGCTTGGCAAACAACACGCGCAGACCGAATCGCTCGGAAAGCGAAAGCGTTTCCTGCACGGTGTCGTTGCGGTGGATGTCCCCACCCTCACGCTCGGAGAAGGTCTCCTTCACCATGTGGCGGCGGTTGCTCGTCGCGTAGATAACTGCGTTGGCTGCCCGTGCACAGGCCGATCCTTCCAGCGTGGCTTTGAGCATACTGAAGCTGTCGTCGTTCTGATTAAAGGACAGGTCGTCGACAAAAATGATGAATTTCAAGGGGTTTTCGCTGATCTCGTCCATGACGCGCGGCAGCAGCAGGAGCTGATTTTTCCGTAGCTCAATCAGGCGAAGGCCGCGGTCAAAGTACGCGTTGACGATCGCCTTGACCGTCGAGGATTTGCCCGTGCCCGCGTCGCCGTACAGCAGGGCGTTGGTTGCCGAGCGACCGTCAAGAAAGGCCAGCGTGTTTTCGATCACGCGCTCCCGCTCCTCGCGGTAGCCCACAAAGCGGTCAAGCGAGATGCGGTCGGCCGAGGCAATAGGCAGGATCTCGCCCTCCTCTCCGACCGAAAACATGGCCGAGGAGGTAAAGATGCCGTAGCCGTACTTCCCGATATCCGCAACACGCTTGTCATATTCCGCGACAAGGTCGATTTCGTGCGATTCAAACTGTGGGGCGTCGTCGCCCATCCCGAAATTCGCAGGGGTAAGGGAGGCAAGGGCAGAGAGCGTGGCAAGCTCCGCGTGCGCGGCACGCGCCACGTTCGGGTTGACGGCCTGCATGTTGCCCATCGCCTTGACGTATACGTTCTCGTCCGAGAACACCGCGTGCCGTACACATTCGGAAAGACTGCCGCCGCCGCAGTAGATCTCGTGTACGAGAGCACCGTAAGCGCGGTGCTTCGCAAAGGAGCCGTCCTCTGCCTCGCAGAAGGCGGCAAGTGCCTCAAAAAGCGGTTTTTTGTGCAGACCGCCGAACACAGCAAAGGCACATATTTTCCGGTAGATTTCAAGCAGCTTCATCATTTACAGCCGTTCTATAATTCTGTCGGTCATTTCGGTGGTGGAAAGGGCAGGTGCACCGTGCGCGATATCCGCCGTGCGGTAGCCCTCGTTCAAAACGCGATCCACCGCCTGCACGATGCAGTCGGATTCCTTTGCAAGATCAAAGGAGTAGAGCAGCATCATCGCGGCGGAAAGGATAGTGGCGATGGGGTTGGCTTTGCCCGTGCCCGCAATGTCGGGGGCAGAGCCGTGAATCGGCTCGTACAGGCCGCGCTTGGTGTTGCCGAGCGAGGCGGAGGGCAGCATGCCGATCGACCCCGTGATCTGTGACGCCTCATCCGAGAGGATGTCGCCGAACATATTGGAGGTCACGATCACGTCAAACTGCGCGGGGTTGCGGACAAGCTGCATGGCGGCGTTATCCACCAGCATATCCACGCATTCCACGTCGGGATATTCGGATGCCATCTCGTGTACGATCTTGCGCCACAGGCGCGAGGTGTCTAGCACGTTCGCCTTGTCGATGCTGGTCAGCTTCTTGTTCCGTTTTCTTGCCGTTTCGAAGGCCACGCGCGCAATGCGCTCGATCTCCATGCGGCTGTAACATTCGGTGTCGTAGGCCTCCTCGCCCCATTTTCCCTCGCGCATACCGCGCTCGCCAAAGTAAATACCGCCCGTCAGCTCGCGTACGATCATGATGTCAAAGCCGTTTTCCACGATATCCGCGCGCAGGGGGCAATCCTCCTTCAAGGCAGGGTAGAGCTTCGCGGGGCGCAGGTTGGTAAACAGCTCCATTGCCGCGCGAATGCCGAGAAGTGCCTTTTCGGGACGCATGTTACCGGGCAGGGTGTCCCATTTCGGGCCGCCGACCGCGCCAAGCAGCACGCTGTCCGACGAAAGACAGCCTTTTACCGTCTCCTCGGGCAGAGGAACGCCGCAGGCATCCAAGGCCGCACCGCCGATCAGGTAGGGGGTAAAGATGAATTCATGACCGTATTTTTCGCCTACCGCGCGAAGAACGCGCACGGCACTGTCCACGATCTCGGGGCCGATGCCGTCGCCCCGCAACAAACCAATCTTATATTGCATAGCGTCACCTTACTTGATCTCGCCTGCACGGATGGATTCCACCAAGCCGCCCGAGGCGATGATTTTTTGAATAAAGGCAGGGAAGGGCTGGGTCGCAAACTGCGTACCCGTCGTGCGGTCGTACAGAATGCCTGCGTCCAGATCCGCCTCTACGGTGTGACCGCTCTCAATCGCCTCGGCCGCCTCGGGACATTCCACGATGGCAAGGCCGATGTTGATGGCATTGCGGTAGAAGATGCGCGCAAAGCTCTTGGCAATGACGAGCGAGATGCCGCTCTCCTTGATGGCGATGGGGGCGTGCTCACGCGAGGAGCCGCAACCGAAGTTGGCACCCGCCACCATGATGTCACCCGCCTTGACCTTCTTCACGAAGTCGCGGTCAAGATCCTCCATGCAGTGGGAGGCAAGCTCCTTTTTGTCGATGGTGTTGAGATAACGCGCGGGAATGATGACGTCGGTATCGACGTTATCGCCGTATTTGATAACCGTTCCTGTAAATTTCATATCCTCACTCCTTTGCGAACTTGCGCGGGTCGGCAATATAGCCGGCAATGGCGGAGGCCGCCGCAACGGCGGGGCTGGCCAGATAGACCTCGGAGGAAACATCCCCCATACGGCCGATAAAGTTGCGGTTGGTGGTTGCCACGGCACGCTCGCCCGCCGCCAAAATACCCATGTAGCCACCAAGGCAGGGACCGCAGGTGGGGGTGGATACGACGCAGCCCGCCTCGATAAAGTCGCGGAGCAGGCCGTTTTCCATGGCCTTTAAGTAAATGTCCTGGGTGGCGGGGATAATGATGGCACGCACGTTTTTCGCCACCTTCCTGCCGCGGATGATCTCGGCCGCCTCGGCCAGATCCTTGTAATGGCCGTTGGTGCAGGAGCCGATGACTACCTGGTCGATCTTCACCTCACCCACCTCGTCGATGGTTTTGGTGTTTTCGGGCAGGTGCGGGAAGGCAACCGTCGGCAGAATTTCCGACAGATCGATCTCGTAGGTCTCGTCGTACACGGCATCCGCGTCCGCTTCAAAGGCCACGATCTCACGGTCGGAGCGTTCCTTCACATAGGCAACCGTGACGTCGTCCACGGGGAAGATGCCGTTCTTCGCACCCGCCTCGATGGCCATGTTGCAGATGGTCAGGCGGTCGAAGATCGAAAGGGAAGAAACGCCCTCGCCCGTAAATTCCATGGAGCGGTAGAGCGCGCCGTCCACACCGATCTTGCCGATGATGTGTAAAATCACGTCCTTGCCGGACACGTAGGGGTTCAGCTTGCCGCGAAGCACGAATTTGATCGCGGAGGGAACCTTGAACCAGGTCTTGCCCGTCGCCATGGCACAGGCCATGTCGGTCGAGCCGACACCGGTGGAAAACGCGCCGAGCGCGCCGTAGGTACAGGTATGGGAATCTGCGCCGATCACCACGTCACCCGGCACTACCAGTCCCTTTTCGGGGAGCAGGGCGTGCTCGATGCCCATGCGACCCACGTCGTAGAAATGGGTCACCTCGTGCTCGTTGCAGAAGTCGCGGCACATCTTACACTGTACCGCCGCCTTGATGTCCTTGTTGGGGGCAAAGTGATCCATCACCATGGTCACGCGCTCGCGGTCGTACACATCCTTCGCGCCGATGCGCTCGAATTCGCGAATCGCCACGGGAGAGGTGATGTCGTTGCCCAGCACGCGGTCAAGGTTGACAAGGATTAACTGTCCCGCCTCCACGCGGTCAAGCCCCGCGTGGGAGGCAAGGATCTTTTGTGTCATCGTCATTGCCATAACGAATTAAACTCCTTACTGGTTGATAAGTGCGCCGCGGTCGGCGGAGCTGACCATGGCGGCATAACGCTTCAGGTAGCCCGTGAGGTTTTCCTTGCGATTGATCGGCATTTCGGCCTTGCGCTTGGCAAGCTCCTCGTCGGATACCTTTAACTCAATGCGGTATTCGGGAATGTTGATGGAGATGATGTCGCCCTCCTTGACATAGGCGATCGCGCCGCCGCGCGCCGCCTCGGGAGACACGTGGCCGATGGACGCACCGCGGGTCGCGCCCGAGAAACGGCCGTCCGTGATCAGGGCCACATCCTTGTCCAGCCCCATGCCCGCGATCGCGGAGGTGGGGGAGAGCATCTCTCTCATGCCGGGACCGCCGCTCGGCCCCTCGTAGCGGATGACCACCACGTCACCCTTCTTGATCTTGCCGGCGTAGATGGCGGCAATGGTCTCCTCCTCGCTTTCAAACACGCGGGCAGGCCCCTCGTGCACCAGCATCTCGGGGGCGACGGCCGAACGCTTGACCACACAGCCGTCGGGGGCCAGGTTGCCGCGCAGTACGGCAATGCCGCCCGTTTTGCTGTACGGATTGGACGTGGGGCGAATGACCTCCTCGTCAAGATTGGCGGCAGAGGCGATGTTTTCCGCCATCGTTTTGCCCGTGCAGGTCATGACTGAGGTGTCGATCAGACCAAGACTCTCCAGTTCCTTCAAAACGGCGTATACGCCGCCTGCCTCGTTCAGATCCTCCATATAGGTCGGACCGGCGGGGGCGAGATGACAAAGGTTTGGGGTCTTTTCGCTGATGCGGTTGACTTCGTCGAGGTCGAATTTTACGCCGCACTCGTTTGCGATTGCGGGCAGATGGAGCATGCTGTTGGTGGAGCAGCCCAGTGCCATGTCGGCGGTGACGGCGTTTTTGATGGCCGCTTCCGTCATGATGTCGCGCGGGCGAATGTTTTTCTTCACCAGCTCCATCACCTGCATGCCCGCATGCTTGGCCAGCTCGATACGCGCGGAATAGACGGCAGGGATCGTGCCGTTGCCGCGCAGACCCATACCGAGAACCTCGGTCAGGCAGTTCATGGAGTTGGCGGTATACATGCCGGAGCAGGAGCCGCAGGTCGGGCAGACCTTTTCTTCAAATTCGCACAGCTTTGCTTCGTCGATCTTGCCGGCAGAATAGGCACCGACCGCCTCGAACATGCTGGAAAGGCTGCGCTTTTTGCCGCCCACGCGGCCGGCGAGCATCGGCCCGCCGGACACGAAAACGGTCGGAATATTCAGCCGTGCCGCCGCCATTAGGAGACCGGGCACGTTTTTGTCGCAGTTCGGGATCATCACCAGACCGTCAAAGCCGTGCGCCATGACCATGGCCTCAGTCGAATCGGCGATCAGATCGCGGGTCACGAGCGAATATTTCATACCCACATGTCCCATGGCAATGCCGTCGCAGACGCAGATGGCGGGGAACATGATGGGCGTACCGCCCGCCATGGCCACCCCGCGCTTGACCGCGTCGGTGATCTTATCGAGATTCATATGCCCCGGCACGATCTCGTTGTAGGAGCTGACAATGCCGATCAGCGGCCGTGCCATCTCCTCCTCGGTCAGACCGAGCGCGTGATACAGCGAACGGTGGGGCGCGTTGTGGAAGCCGTCCACTACCTTTTCTTTCATCATGGTGATGTCCTCTTTTTTCGGTTTTTATCAGTTGTTGATCAACTTGTCCTCGTCGCTCCAGCTGTACAGCTTGCGGATATCCTTACCAACGACCTCGGCAGGATGCTCTGCGGCGATCTTACGCATGGCGTTGAAGTGTACCTGTGCGCCCGCGTCGGACATGTCGAGCAAAAATTCCTTGGCAAAGGTGCCGTCCTGAATATCGGACAGGATCTTCTTCATCGCCTTCTTGGTCTCGGCGGTGATGATCTTCGGACCGGTGATGTAGTCGCCGTACTCGGCGGTGTTGGAGATGGAGTAGCGCATGCCCTCAAAGCCGCTCTGGTAAATGAGGTCAACGATCAGCTTCATCTCGTGGATGCACTCGAAGTAGGCGTTTCTCGGGTCGTAGCCTGCTTCAACGAGCGTCTCAAAGCCTGCCTGCATCAGGGCGCAAACGCCGCCGCAAAGCACAGCCTGCTCGCCGAACAGGTCGGTCTCGGTTTCGGTGCGGAAGGTGGTTTCCAGTACGCCGGCTCGTGCGCCGCCGATACCCAGCGCGTAAGCCAGACCCAGCTCCAACGCGTCGCCTGTTGCATCCTGCTCCACGGCGATCAGACAGGGAACGCCCTTGCCCGCCTGGTACTCACTGCGAACGGTGTGACCGGGGCCCTTGGGGGCGATCATGATGACGTTGACGTTCTTCGGGGGCTTGATGCAGCCGAAGTGAATGTTAAAGCCGTGCGCGAAGGCAAGGGTCTTGCCCTCGGTCAGGTTGGGCTCGATGCTCTCGCGATAGAGTTTCGCCTGCTTCTCATCGTTGATCAGGATCATGATCAGGTCGGCGTTCTTGGCGGCGTCGGCGGCGGTCATGACCGTGAGGCCTGCCTTCTCTGCCTTTGCCCAGCTACGGCTGCCCTCGTAAAGACCGACGATGACCTTCACGCCGGAGTCTTTGAGGTTCAGCGCGTGTGCATGTCCCTGGGAGCCGTAGCCGATGATCGCCACGGTCTTGTTTTTCAGCTTGTTCAGATCGCAATCCTGTTGATAGTAGATGTTTGCCATGATGGTGTTCTCCTTTTTATATTACAAATTAAAATCAAAATCAGTGACCGAGCAGTGTTTTTTCTCCGCGGTCGAGGGCTACAACGCCCGTGCGGCACATTTCCAGCACGCCGAAGGGCATCATCAACTTGATAAAGGCATCGATCTTGGTCGGCTCGCCCGTGATCTCAATACACATGGCATCTGCCGTGTAATCGATGACCTTGGCACGGTAGACCTCCACCGCTGACAGAATGTCCGCGCGTGTGTCAGCCGCGTTGCGTACCTTGATCAGCATCAGAACGCGCTTAATGGTTTCGCTTTCCATCATCTCCACCTTTTTTACGTTGTGGAGCTTGTGAAGCTGGCTCACCACCTGCTCGCACAGGTGCGCGTCGCCCGTCAGGGTGATGGTGATACGGGAATAGGCGGGAGATTCGGTCTCGCCTACCGTCAAGGCGTCGATGTTGAAGCCGCGACGGGTAAACATACTGGTTACGCGCGTCAGCACGCCGTATTTGTTTTCTACGTAGACCGCGATGTGAAAGGTGTTCATGCCTGCTCCTCCTTTGCCGTGATGATGTCGTCAATGGAGCCGCCCGGCGGTAGCATCGGAAGCACAAATTCGTCTTGGTCGATCAGCGTGTCGATGACAACGGGGCCGTTTGCTACCAGTGCCGTGTCAAACGCCGATGCAAACTCCTCCCTCGTGGTCGCACGAAGGCCGATCGCGCCGAACGCCTCGGCGAGCTTGACGAAATCGGTTTTGCGAGCAAGCACCGTGTTCGAATAGCGACGTCCGAAGAAAAGCGTCTGCCATTGCCGCACCATGCCCAGCACGCCATTGTTCATCAGCACCACCACGACAGGGATGTTGTAGGATACGGCGGTTGCCAGCTCGTGCAGGTTCATGCCGAAGCTGCCGTCACCCGTGATCAGCACGGTCGGGGAATTCGAGCCCACCTGTGCGCCGATCGCGGCACCAAGACCAAAGCCCATCGTGCCAAGGCCGCCGCTGGAAACGAAGCGGCGCGGGCGATCAAAGGAGGCGTATTGCGCCGTCCACATCTGATGCTGACCGACATCGGTGGCAATCACCGTTCCCGCAGGCTTCTTTTCATTGATGATATCAAAGACCGCGTGCGGGGGCAGGGGAGCCTTGTTTCTTCTCTCTGCCTCGGCGTCGATCTGTTTTTCCTTTTCTTTCAGAGCCTCTACCTGCTCGCACCATGCGGGACGCGTTGTTGCCTCACAGGCCGAAGCGATCCGCGCAAAGGTGTCACCGAGATCCGCACAAATTCCAAAATCTACCTGTACGTTTTTGTTGATTTCCGCGTAGTCGGGGTCGATTTGCAGAATCTTCGCGCCGCGCGCGTACTTCTGCACATTGCCCGTCGCGCGGTCGGAGAAGCGCACGCCAAGTGCTACGATCAGGTCAGCCTCCTTCTGTGCCATGGAGGACGCGTAATGCCCGTGCATACCCTGCATGCCAAGGAAGCGGGGGCACTTGTCCGAGATGGCTGAAAGTCCCATGAAGGTACATCCGATGTAGGCGTCGATCTTTTCGGCAAAGGCCACCACGTCCGCACCCATACCAAGACCTGCCGCACCGCCGCCGATATACAGGTAGGGACGCTTCGCCTCACTGATCATGCGGATTGCCTCGGCGATCTCTTCGTCGCTTGCTTTTGGCAGGGGCGCTTTTTCCACCACCGCCTGCGGGACGTACTCTGCCGTGGCGATCTGCACGTCCTTTGGCACGTCGATTAGCACGGGGCCGGGACGGCCTGATTTGGCGATCGAGAATGCCTCGCGGATCGTGTCCGCCAGATCGTCTACCGAGGAAACGAAGTAGTTATGCTTGGTGATGGGCATGGTGATGCCTGTGATGTCTACCTCCTGAAAGCTGTCCTTACCGATCAGGGAGCAGGGCACATTTCCCGTGATGGCTACCATGGGAACGGAGTCCAGCATGGCCGTTGCGATGCCCGTGACCAGATTGGTGGCACCGGGGCCGGAGGTGGCGATGCACACGCCTACCTTGCCCGTTGCACGGGAGTAGCCATCCGCTGCATGGGAAGCCCCCTGCTCGTGCGCCGTCAGGACATGGTTGATCTTGTCTTGATACTTATAGAGGGCGTCGTAGATGTTGAGCACCTGTCCGCCCGGATATCCGAAAACGTCGGTAACGCCCTGCTCGATGAGGGTGTTCACGATGATTTCCGCACCTGTCATTTTCATAAAAATCTTTCCTTTTATTTATTGTCATCCTGCAGCATGCGGTTGACCGCGCTGCAAAGTGCCTTGATCGAGGCGGTCATGATGTCGCTGTCGATGCCCGCACCCCAATAGGTCTTTTCGTTGTGGCGGATACTGACGTAGGAGGCCGCGTTCGCGGTGGACTTGCCCTCCAGCGCGTGCTGGGTATAGCCCTCCAGCTCGTAGGCTGCGCCGCTGACCTCTTGTAAGGCGTTTGCCACGGCATCCAGCCGGCCGTTGCCGTAGGACACGACCGCCTTTTCCTCCTCGCCGAAGCGGATGACGCATGCGGCGCGCCGCCGTTGGCCCTCCTGGGTGAAGTCGGCATGCAGTACGTCCACGCGGTCGGATACGTTGACGAAATCACGCATAAAGATCTCGTACACCTCGGCGGGTTGCAGCTCGCGGTGGCCGTGATCCGAAATGCTCTTAATGTGGTAGCCGAAGGCCTCGCGCATCTTGGGGGGAAGAACGTGGTTGAACTGCGTTTCCATAATATACCCGATGCCGCCCTTGCCCGACTGGGAGTTGATGCGGATGACGTCCGCCTCATATACGCGCCCGATGTCGGTCGGGTCGATGGGTAGATAGGGGACGTTCCACACACCGCCCTTTTCCGCGCGCCACTTCATGCCCTTGGCGATGGCGTCCTGGTGCGAGCCGGAGAAGGCCGCGAACACCAGCGCGCCACTGTACGGCTGACGTTCGTACACGTGCATGCGGGTAACCTTTTCGTAAATTTCGGTGATGGCGGGCAGGTCGGAGAAGTCAAGTCCCGGATCCACGCCCTGCGCGTACATGTTCAAGGCCAGCGTGACGATGTCCACGTTGCCCGTGCGCTCGCCGTTGCCGAACAACGTACCCTCGATGCGGTCGCCGCCTGCGAGCAGACCCATTTCGCTGTCTGCCACGGCACAGCCGCGGTCGTTGTGCGGATGCAGGGAGATGACCACGTTTTCACGGTTGATGAGATTTTTATCCATATATTCCACCTGCGCCGCATAGACGTGGGGCATGGAATGGGATACCGTGACGGGGAGGTTGATGATGACCTTGTCCTCGGGGGTGGGCTGCCAGATCGAAAGCACCGCATTGCAGATCTCGGCGGCAAACTCGGGCTCCGTGCCCGTAAAGCTCTCGGGCGAATATTCGAAGGAAATATGCCCCGACTTCTCCTTTTCGCGGTATTCGCGGCAGAGCTTCGCGCCAAAGACCGCGATATCCACGATCTCCTCCCTGCTGCGGCGGAACACCTGCTCGCGCTGGGCCACCGAGGTGGAGTTGTAGAGATGGACGATGGCATGACGCGCGCCGCGGATCGCCTCAAAGGTCTTTTTGATGATATGCTCGCGCGACTGGGTTAGGACCTGGATGGTCACGTCCTCGGGAATGAGATCGCGCTCAATCAGCGCGCGGCAGAATTCGTATTCGGTCTCGGAGGCGGCAGGGAAGCCCACCTCGATCTCCTTGAAGCCCACCTTGCAAAGTAGGGTGAAGAATTCCAGTTTTTCCTCCAGACTCATGGGTACAATGAGGGCCTGGTTGCCGTCGCGCAGGTCCACACTGCACCACACGGGCGGCTTCTCGATGGCGTCGCGCCACATAAAGTCCATGCTCACCCCCTTCGGGATGAAGTATTGCTTTTCGTATTTTTCAAAATTTTTCATCGGTTGTTCCTTTCCGTTTCTGCGCGGTCGGGAGCAAGAAATAAAAAAGCCCCTCTTACGCAACAGCATCCTACTTTGCATAAAAGAGACGAAGATTATTCTCCGCGGTACCACTCTTTGTTGGTGAAATAACTCACCCACTCGATCCCATCCACCAATGGGAATTCTCTGTAACGGGAGAACCCGTCCGAATCTACCGGGCACGCGCCCCTCGGTCGGCGACTCAGGGATGAGATATGTTCACATAGCATACCGCCTCACAGCAACCGACGGCTCTCTGAAATGCGCAGTGAATTTGCTTCCCTTCGCAGTCTTTTTCGTTATTGTAACGCAAAATTTCTCTTTTGTCAAGAGGAAACGCAGGATTTTTTCAAAAAATTCAAAAAAAGGGGAAACGGTGCCCTGTAGGGCAGGGCACCATTCCGATCAAAGCGCGTATACCCAGCCGTAGGGATCCTCGCGCTTGCCCCATTGTATGCCGGTCAGCGTATCGTAGAGCTTTTGGGTCACCTCACCGATCTTGCCGCCGCCGACGGTATATTCCTTGTTCTTATAGCAAAGCTGTCCGATGGGGGAGACCACCGCCGCGGTGCCGCAACCCCAGGCTTCTTTCAAACGGCCTTCCTCCATGGCGGTCACCAGCTCGTCTACGGGAAGCAGACGCTCATTGACCGTGTAGCCCATGTCGCGCAGCGCCTCGATGCAGGACATACGGGTGATGCCCGGCAGAATGGAGCCGGTCAGGGCGGGAGTCACGATCTCGTCACCGATCTTGAACATGACGTTCATCGCGCCCACCTCCTCAATGTACTTGCGCTCCACACCGTCCAGCCACAGAACCTGGGTGTAGCCCTTCTGTGCGGCGCGCTCGCCCGCACGGGTGGAGGCGGCGTAGTTACCGCCGCACTTGGCGTAGCCCGTGCCGCCACGCACGGCGCGCACGTCCTCATCCTCGATCATGATCTTAACGGGGTTGATGCCCTCGGCATAGTAGCTACCGCTGGGAGAGGCAATAATCATGAAGGTCACGTGATGCGGCATGTGAACGCCCAGACTCTCGTCGTTGCCGAACATAAAGGGGCGCAGATACAGCGAGGTGCCGAAGGAGTGAGGGACCCACTTTTCCTCCATTTTGACGAACTCGGTCAAAACCTGTATCGCATCCGCCTCGTCGATGGTGGGCAGGCACATCCTCTCGGCCGAGCGGTTCATGCGCCGCACATTCTCGATCGGGCGGAACAGCTGTACAC
This sequence comes from Clostridia bacterium, assembly GCA_017464805.1. GTDB lineage: Bacteria > Bacillota > Clostridia > Oscillospirales > CAG-272 > UBA1740. The sequence goes on from JAFTYE010000004.1 coordinate 42,832, forward strand.
CGCCGTCCTCACGGCGGTAGGCCTTCAGCCCCTCAAAGATCTCTGCACCGTAGTGCAGAACGGTGGAGGCGGGGTGCAGGGGAATTTTGTCGAAGGGTACGATACGGGCATTGTCCCATCCCTTGCCGTATTCCCATTCCATGATGAACATATGGTCGGAGAAAACGCGCCCAAAGCCCAGCTTGTCCTCTGCGGGCATGGACTTGGGGGTGGTTGTTCTGGTGATCGAGATCTGCATGATGCTACTCCTTCGCGCGGTGCGCGTGTTTTGAAATTTGTAAAATATTATAGTACAACCAACCCGCCAAGTCAAGAGATTTTTTGTATCTTTGCGAAAAAAACCGAAAAAATCCGTCTTTTTCTCCCGTCCCCGTAAAATTTTATCAAAACCCCTTGACTTTATCGCTTTAATGTGCTAAAATGATGAGCAAAATCCTGACAAAAAGGGGTAAGTTATGGAAAAAATGAGCGAAGCGGCCATGCACCGTCTGTTTTCGGCGGTTCTTTGCCTTCAAAGCGAGGAGGAATGCGCCGCGTTCTTTGAGGATATTTGTACGATGCGCGAGGTGCAGGATCTGTCCCAGCGGCTGGAGGTAGCTCGGCTTCTCCACGAGGGCAAAAACTACCTGGAGGTTTCGCGCGAAACGGGTGCCAGCACGGCCACCATCTGTCGCGTGAACAAATGCCTGCATCACGGCAGCGGCGGCTACCGCGCTGTCCTCGCGCGCGCGGCAACGGAAGGAGGGGAAGAGGCATGAGCGTTATGTCCAAGAGTGAGGTGACCACCTCCGCCCTGCGCGATCTGTATGCCTCTTACGGCTACGCGCAGTATCGTATGCGCAAGTTTGAGGAATATGAGCTTTACGTGCGCAACAAGAGCTTTCTGATCTCCGACCATATGATCACCTTCACCGACCGCGAGGGACGGCTGATGGCCCTGAAGCCCGACGTGACCCTTTCCATCGTCAAAAGCGCGAAGGACAGCGAAGGGGTAGAGAAGGTCTACTACCATGAGAGCGTGTACCGCGTGGACAAGGGAAGCGACAGCTTCCATGAGATCACACAGGTGGGGCTGGAATGTATCGGCGACGTGGATGAATACTGTGTGGGTGAGGTGTTGCTCCTTGCACAAAAGAGCCTCTCTCGCATCAGCGAGGATTACGTGCTGGATATCTCCCACCTCGGCATCCTCTCCGATCTGCTGGACGGGGCGGGGCTGTCTGCCGAGGAGGAGGGCAAGCTGCTTGCCTGCATTGGGGAAAAGAATTCCCACGGCATTGCTACCATCTGCCGCGAAAACGGCGTGGATGAGAGCAAGGCTGCCGCTCTTTGCCGCCTTGCCACCCTGTACGGCGAGGCCGATTCCGTGCTTCCCGTGCTTGCTTCCATGCCGCTCGGTGAGGGCGGGCGTGCCGCGCTGGCCGCACTTTCCCGCGCGTTGAACGCGCTTTCGGGCACCGACGCGCGCGGCCGCGTGCGGGTGGATTTTTCGGTCGTTAATGACATGAATTATTACAGCGGCATCGTCTTTCGCGGCTTTGTCGCGGGCGTGCCCGCGGGTGTGCTTTCTGGCGGCGAATACGACTATTTGCTCCGCAAAATGGGAAAGCGCGGCGGCGCGATCGGCTTTGCCGTATACCCCGACCTACTGGACACCGTGGCCGACACGCGCTCCGCGTATGACGTAGACGCGGTCGTTCTGTACGACACAAACACCGACCACGCTGCCTTGCGCGCGGCGGTCGATCGGCTGATCGAAGAGGGCAAGCGTGTGCTGGCGGCGCGCGCCCTACCTGAGAAAAAGACATATCGTGAATGCTACCGCCTGACGGAAGGAGGTGAGCCGGTTCATGCTTAATATCGCTTTACCGAAGGGACGGCTGGGCGAGCGCGTCTATTCGATGTTTGAGAAGGCAGGCTTTGCCTGCCCCTCGATCCGTGAAAACAACCGTAGGCTGATCTTTGAGAACGAGGAATGCGGCGTGCGTTACTTCTGGGTCAAGCCCTCGGATGTGGCCATCTACGTGGAGCGCGGCGCGGCCGACATCGGCGTGGCGGGCAAGGATATTTTGCTCGAATACCGCCCCGACGTTTACGAGCTGCTCGACCTCAACACGGGCAAGTGTCGCATGGCGGTTGCCGCCAAAAAGGACTTCCGTGACGATCCCGCGCGCCGTTTGCGCGTGGCCACCAAGTTCGGCCATATCGCGGAGGGCTACTACGCCTCGCTCGGCCGCGAGATCGACATCATCCACTTAAACGGCTCCATCGAGATTGCCCCGATCCTCGGTCTTTCCGACGTGATCGTGGATATTGTGGAGACCGGCACCACCTTGAAGGAAAACGACCTGGCGGTGATGGAGGAGATCGTGCCCATCAGCGCACGCCTGATCGCCAACAAAGCCAACTTCAAATTCAAATGCGAGCCGATCGAACGCTTGCTTGCAAGCCTGCGGGAGCAGGTGGAGGAAACCAAATGATCAAAATACTCAAATACGGTGAGGTGGCAAACGAGGATATCTTCGCGCGTGCCGTACCTGCCGTGAACGTAGAGGCCACCGTTGTCGATATCATCGCCAATGTGCGCGCGAACGGAGATGCCGCCGTGCTGGAATACTGCCGCCGCTTTGACGGCGCGGAGCTGTTTACCCTGGCGGTCAGCGAGGCTGAGATCGACGAGGCCATGGCCTCAGTCGAGCCAAAGTTCCTTGAAATTCTCGAAAATGCTGCAAAAAACATCCGCGCCTTCCACGAAAAGCAGGTGCGCAACAGTTTTATTGTGAACAACGAAAACGGCATCGTCATCGGGCAGAAGATCATCCCCGTTGACCGTGCGGGTCTGTACGTCCCGGGCGGCACGGCGGCCTACCCCTCGACGGTGCTCATGGATGCCATCCCCGCCAAGATCGCGGGTTGCCGCGAGGTGGTGATGGTCAGCCCCCCGAACAAGGAAGGGAAGATCAACCCGGTGATCCTTGCCGCCGCGCGTGTGGCGGGCATTGACCGCATCTTCAAGGTCGGTGGCGCACAGGCCATCGCCGCCCTTGCCTACGGCACCGAAAGCATCCCGAAGGTCGATAAGATCGTCGGCCCGGGCAATGCCTTTGTCGCGGAGGCGAAGAAGCAGGTTTTTGGTGCCGTATCCATCGACATGATCGCGGGGCCGAGCGAAATTCTCGTGCTTGCCGACGGCAAAAGTAACCCCCGTCACGTTGCGGCTGACCTGCTCTCGCAGGCGGAGCACGACAAGATGGCCAGTGCGGTGCTGGTCACCGATTGCGCGAAATTTGCCGAGGCGGTTTCCGCCGAGATCGAGCGGCAGATCCCCGCGCTCACCCGCGCCGAGATCGCGCGCGAGTCGATCGACAAAAACGGCAAGATCATCGTCGCACCCGACCTCTCGGTCGCCATCGACATTGCCAACGAGATCGCGCCCGAGCATCTCGAACTGTGCGTCGATAACCCCTTCGACTATCTGGATGCCATCCGTCACGCGGGCTCAATCTTCATGGGCCGCAACTGTCCCGAGGCACTCGGCGACTACTTCGCAGGCCCGAACCACACCCTGCCCACCAGCGGCACGGCGAAATTTTCCAGTCCTCTGTCGGTGGACGATTTCATCAAAAAGACCCAGTACACCTACTACACAAGGGATGCCCTTGCAAGGGTAGCCTCGGACATTGCCTTCTTTGCCGAAAAGGAAGGCCTGTCCGCCCACGCCAAAAGTGCGACCGTGCGCTTTGAGGAGGAAACATGAGCCGCTTTGCAGGGAAAACTCTCGAAAATCTGATGCCCTACACTCCCGGCGAGCAGCCGCGGGATATGCAGTACATCAAGCTCAACACCAATGAGTCGCCCTTCCCGCCTTCGGGCAAGGCACAAGCGGCGGCGGCTTCAGTCGCCGCGCGGCTCCAACTTTACCCCGACCCCACCTGTCGCGCCCTGCACGAGGCGTATGCCGCGAGCGTGGGTGTGCCCGCCGACTGCGTGCTGGCCACCAACGGCTCGGATGAGATCCTCAACTTCGCCTTTATGGCCTTTTGTGACGAAAACACCCCTGCTGCCTTCGCGGACATCACCTACGGCTTTTACGAGGTGTTTGCCCAGCTGAACCGTGTGCCTTACCGCAAAATCCCCTTGAACGAGGACTTTACCCTGCCGATCGAGGCGTTTTGTAAAAACGACGCGACCCTGTTCATTGCCAATCCCAACGCCCCCACGGGCATTGCCCTGCCGGCTTCGGAGATCGAGCGCATCTTGCAGGCGAACCCCGACCGCGTGGTGCTGGTCGATGAGGCGTATGTGGACTTCGGCGGGGAGAGCTGTATCCCGCTGGTTGCACAATATGACAACCTGCTCGTCACCCAGACCTTTTCCAAATCCCGCTCCATGGCGGGCGCGCGCCTCGGCTTTGGCGTAGGAAATCCCGCGCTGATCGCCGACCTCAATATCATCAAATATTCAACCAACCCCTATAACATCAACTCGATGACCATGGCCGCAGGCCTCGGCGTGCTGGCCGATGAGTCATATACGCGCGCAAACTGCGAAACGGTCATCGAAAACCGCGAGTATCTGGCGGCGGAGCTTGCCAGAATGGGCTTCATCGTTTTGCCCTCGCGCACCAATTTCGTCTTTGCAAAGCACCCGCGTATGGACGGCGAGGAGATCTACCGCTACCTGCGCGAGCGGGGCATTCTGGTTCGCCACTTTACATCTCCCCGTATCGCCGACTACAACCGCATCACGATCGGCGCGCGCGCGGATATGGAAACGCTGGTAAATACCCTGCAAAAAATTCTGGAGGAAACGACATGAGAATATCCGAGATCAAGCGTAAAAGCGCGGAGACAGATATCAACCTTTCCCTGAACATAGACGGAAGCGGCAAGGTCGACGTGAAGACCGGCTGCGGCTTCCTTGACCACATGCTGACCCTCTTTGCCTCGCATGGTCGCTTTGACCTGACCGTGTCCTGCGTAGGGGACGTGCAGGTGGACGACCACCACACTGTCGAGGACGTGGGCATCTGCCTTGGCCGTGCCTTCCGTGAGGCGCTGGGCGAGAAGCGCGGCATCGTCCGTTACGGCTCCATGGCCCTGCCGATGGACGAGAGCCTCATTCTTGCCGCCGTGGATCTGTCCGGCCGTGCCTACCTCGGCTACGATCTTACCATCCCTGCCGAAAAGGTCGGTAGCTTTGACACCGAGCTTGGTGAGGAATTCTGGTTTGCCTTCGTGCGCGAGGCGGGTGCCACCCTGCATGTGCGTCAGTTGGCGGGAAAAAACTCTCACCATTTGCTGGAGGGCTCCTTCAAAGCGGTCGCCCGCGCACTCCGTGCTGCCGTCGCGATCGATCCCGCCCTCGGTGGAGAGATTCCGTCCACGAAGGGGGCTCTCTGATGATCGCCATTGTGGATTACGGCGTTGGAAATTTGTTTTCCCTGCGCTCCTCTCTTGTCGCCGTAGGGGCAGAGGTAGTCGTTACGGACGACCCGTGTGTTCTGCGCGCGGCAGATAAGATCATTTTGCCGGGCGTCGGCGCGTTTGAGGATGCCGCCCGCAAGCTCCGCGAAAGCGGCCTTGATACCGTGGTCATCGAGGAAGCCAAAAAGGGGAAACCTCTGCTTGGCATCTGCCTCGGTATGCAGATGCTCTTTGACCGTAGCTACGAGTACGGTGAGCACCGCGGCCTTGGTCTCGTCCCCGGCTCGGTGCGTCCGATCGCGGATGTGATCCCTGCGGATCTGAAAATCCCGCACATCGGCTGGAACGCTCTGCATTTCGGGGGGAAAAAGCACCCTCTGTTCCGCTACCTCAACGAAGGGGATCATGTGTATTTCGTGCATTCTTATTATGCGGCGGAATGCGAGGAAAGCGTCATTGCCACCGCCGAATACGGTGCGCCCTTGACGGCGGCCGTCGCACGCGGCAACGTCATGGGATGCCAGTTCCATCCCGAAAAAAGCGGCCGCGTGGGCCTATCCATTTTGCGTGCCTTTGCGGAAACGGAGGAATGAAATATGTATATTTTTCCTGCCATTGACCTCTTTGAGGGCAAGGCTGTGCGTCTGTATAAGGGCGACTACGACAAAATGACCGTTTACCACAACGACCCTACCTGCGTGGCGCGTGATTTCGCCGTTGCCGGGGCAAGCTATCTGCACCTGGTGGACCTGGAGGGGGCAAAAACGGGTGTAACGCCCAATCTCGATACCATTCGCGCTATTCTTGCCTCGGCAGATTTGTTCACCGAGGTCGGGGGCGGTATCCGTTCCATGGAAACGGTCAAAACCTATCTGGATGCGGGTGTGTCTCGTGTCATCCTCGGCACCGCCGCCGTCACCGACCGTGAATTTCTTCTGCGCGCGGCCGATGCCTACGGAGATAAGATCGCCGTCGGCGCGGATATAAAGGACGGCAAGATCGCCATTCGCGGCTGGCGCGAGGTGGCTGACCTCACGGTCGAGGATTTCTGCCGCGACCTGCAATCGATCGGCATTTCTTGCGTCATCTGTACCGACATTTCCAAGGACGGTGCTATGATGGGCGCGAACCATGACCTCTACCGTGACCTGTCGGTGCGCTTTTCGATGAATTTCATTGCCTCGGGTGGCGTGTCCTCAATCGGGGACGTTGCCCGCCTTTCCGGCATGGGACTGTACGGCGCGATTATCGGCAAGGCCTATTATACGGGTGCCATTGACCTGCGCGAGGCGATCGAGGTGGCAAAAGCATGATTACAAAGAGAATTATCCCTTGCCTGGACGTCAAAAACGGCCGCGTGGTCAAGGGCGTGAATTTTGAAGGACTGAACGATGTTTCCGGCCCTGTGGAGCTTGCGAAATTTTACAGCGACTGCGGTGCCGACGAGCTGGTCTTTTACGACATCACCGCCTCCGCCGAGGGGCGTGCCCTGTTTACCGATATCCTGACCGAGGTTGCCTCCGAGATCTTTATCCCCCTGACCGTGGGCGGCGGCATCAACTCGCTTTCGGACTTTGACCGCGTGCTCAAATGCGGCGCGGATAAGGTCAGCGTCAACTCGGGCGCGATCCGCAACCGGGATCTCGTGCGTGAGGCCGCCAAGCGTTACGGTGACCAGTGCGTGGTCCTCTCCGTGGATGTCAAGCGAGTGAACGGCGTGTTCCGCGTGTTCGCCAAGGGAGGACGGGAGAACACGGGCATGGAGGCCATCGAATGGATCCGCCGCTGTGTCGGTGAGGGCGCGGGCGAGGTCGTGGTCAACTCCATCGACACCGACGGCGTGAAAAACGGCTTTGACCTGCCGATGCTGAAGGCGGTCTGCGATGCGGTTTCGGTTCCCGTCATCGCCTCGGGCGGTGCGGGCAGTATCCGCCATTTTGTGGATCTCTTTTCCACGCTTCCGCAAGTGGACGCGGGGCTTGCCGCCTCGATCTTCCACTTCCGCGAGGTCGCTATTGAGGAATTGAAGCAAGAGCTGCGCGCGCACGACATTCCCGTGCGGCTGGGGTGAGTTATGGGTGTGTTGAATGTCATCCTGTACTGCCTCTGCAACACCCTGCGCCTGGCCGTGGGACTTGCCGAGACCCTGATCGTCCTTCGTGCGCTCCTTTCCTGGTTTCCCATCGACGAGGAGAGCCTTATTCCGCGTCTGCTGTATGCCCTGACCGAGCCGATCATCATGCCCGTGCGGGCGATCCTATCTCGCTTCGGCATGGACGGGGATAGCTCGCTCATTGACTTCTCTCCTCTCATAACCATGCTTCTTTTGATGTTTATCGGCATGTTTTTGCCCGAAATAACCTTGTAAGGAAGAAATTATGCGTTCTTTTCTAAAATCCAAATGGGCACCGCTTGTGCTCGCCCTTATCGCGGTCATCCTTGACCAGATCACCAAGGCCCTGGCGGTCGCGTACCTCAAACCCATCTCGACCTTCCCGATCATCGAGGGGGTTTTTCATCTCACCTACCGCATCAACTACGGAGCGGCGTTTTCCATGTTCGAGGATCAGCCGTGGGTGTTTATGACCGTGTCCACGGTCGCCATCCTTGGCATTCTTGTGTACTATTTTTGGGACAAAAAGCTCACCCCCGCCATCCGTTACCCCCTCTGCATGATCGTGGGCGGCGGCATCGGCAACATGATCGACCGCATCTTCGTCGGGTACGTGGTGGACTTTTTCGACGCGCGCTTTATCAACTTCGCTGTTTTCAACGTGGCCGACTGCTTCGTGACGGTCGGGGCGTTTCTGTTGTTCTTTGTGATTCTTCTCGATACCATCCGTGAGGAACGCGCCAAAAAGAAAAAAGGAGAAGTAGCCGATGACGACTCTCTCCGTTCGTGAGGAGGACGGCGGCCTTCGCCTTGACAGCTTTCTTTCGGTCGCGGCGGATATCTCCCGCTCGGCCGCCGTGCGACTGATCGAGGGCGGTAACGTTCTGCTCAATGGCGCACCTGCCGACAAAAAAGCCCGCCTTTCGGCAGGCGACGAGGTGTCCTACGAGATCCCCGCCCCCCGCGAAACGGGGGTAGAAGCACAGGACATTCCACTTCGCGTGCTCTACGAGGATGACGACCTGCTTGTCATCGATAAGCCGAGCGGTATGGTGGTTCACCCCGCTGCGGGCAACGAGGAAGGCACATTGGTCAACGCCCTGCTTCATCATTGCGGGGACAGTCTTTCGGGGGTGGGCGGCGAGCTTCGTCCCGGTATCGTCCACCGTATCGACAAGGATACAAGCGGCCTGATCGCCGTTGCCAAAAACGACGCGGCCCACCGCTCCCTTGCCGCCCAGCTCGAGGATCGCAGCATGCACCGCATCTACCACGCGCTGGTGAACGGCGGCTTCTCGGAGGACGAGGGAACGATTGACCTCCCTATTGGCCGCCACCCGAAGGATCGTAAGAAAATGGCCGTTTTGCGCGAGGGGCAGGGGAATGCCCGCCGCGCCGTTACCCATTATCGTGTGCTGGCCCGCTACGGGGCGGTCAGCTATCTTGCCCTGCGGCTGGAAACCGGGCGCACTCACCAGATCCGCGTGCATATGGCGGCTAAAGGACACCCGCTCCTCGGGGATACCGTCTACGGCGGCGGTCACACCGCCTTTGAAAAAAAGCATGCCGCCCTGCTCTCGGGGCAGTGTCTGCATGCCAAGGAGCTGACCTTCGTTCACCCGCGAACGGGGGATTCCGTGACCGTCACCTCCGAGCTGCCGCCCGACTTTGTGCGGTTGCTTACCATTCTCGAGGCGCAAAATACCTAAAAAAGTCGGGGGATGCGTAGCATCCCCCGACCTTCAGACACGCTTAAAGCCAAGCGTGTGTAACAAGTCCGCTGTGTCGGTCAAATCGCACAGGCGAATCAGATCGTCCACGGTCAGCTCGTCCGCGCAGTCCGCGCAGAAATACCGTCCGTTTCCGTAAAATGCCTCGCCGTCCTCGATCGGCTCGTCACAGATCTCGCAGACGGCCGTGTCGCGCCCGTCCCATCGCTCGGGACAGGCAGACGGACAAAGGGCAAGGGAACAATTCTGACACATATCTTTCCTTTCGGGAAAGCACAGGGATGCCTTTGGCTGACCCCTCGGCGCGATTGCTCTCGGTGTATTCGTCCCCTTTGGTGAAGTCTTCGGGGACGGTTGCATTATACCACGTCCTTTTCCGTATGTCAAGGAGAAATAGTAAAAATTACGAATTTTTTAAGAGGAAACTATGATCGTATTAAGTGCCACAGGGCTTTCGCTCTCCTTTGGGGATACGCCCGTTTTACGTGACGTGTCCTTTTCGGTAAACGAGGGGGATCGTCTCGGCATCATCGGCGTCAACGGCGCGGGCAAAACGACCCTGCTTCGCCTGATCACGGGCGAGGCAGAGCCGTCGGAGGGCTCGGTCTTTTTGTCGCGCGATAAGAGCGTGGGCGTTCTCTATCAGAACACGGCCGAAATGGCACTGAAAGGAGAAGAAACACTCCTTGACCACATGATCTCCGCCTTTCCCGAGCTTCTTGCGCAGGAGGAGGAGATCACCGCGCGCGAGACGGAGCTTTCCCGCTTGTCCGAGGCAGGGGACGAGGCCGCGGCCATCCGCGTGGGGGCTGCGCTTGAGGAGGCGCACCGCCGCTATGCCGCGGGCGGGGGGCTTGAATTCCGCGGCCGATGCCGCGCCATGCTGCTTCGCATGGGTTTTACGGAAAGTGAGCTGTCGCTTCCCGTGTCCGCCCTTTCGGGCGGTCAGAACACGCGCCTCGCGCTCTCGCGGCTCCTCTGCCGTGAGCCGGATATCCTTATGCTCGATGAGCCGACCAACCACCTGGATATTGCCGCGCTCACTTGGTTAGAGGACTTTCTCGTGTCCTATCCCAAAACGGTGCTGCTCATCTCGCACGACCGTTATTTCCTTGACCGTGTGACCACGAAGACCCTGCACATCGAGCATACCCGCGCGCGCCTGTATCCCGGCAACTATACCAAGGCAAAGCAGCTGCGCGAGGAAGAAAATGCCTCGACCGAAAAACGATACAAGCAGCAGCAAAAGGACATCGCCAAAATCGAGGCGAACATCGCCTTCCAACGCCGTTGCGGACAGGAACATAACTTCGTCACCATCCGCGCCAAGCAAAAGCAGCTTGACCGCATGGAAAAGGTGGAGCTCGCCCCGCCATCCCCGAAGGACATTCGTCTTTCCTTTCGCGAAAGCGAACTGCCATCGGGCAACGATGTGTTGACGGCGAAGGCACTCTCCTTCTCGTTCGGCGAAAAGCCGCTGATCGAGGGAATGGACTTTCTCATCCGCCGCGGTGAGCGTGTTTTGTTCCTCGGGCAGAACGGTTGCGGAAAATCTACTCTGATGAAGCTACTGGTCGGGCGGCTCTCGCCGCGCTCCGGCAGGCTGGACACGGGTGCGAATGTCAAGATCGGCTACTATGACCAGGAAAACGATACTCTGGATGAACGAAACACCGTTTTTTCCGAGCTCCGCGAAACCTATCCGCATAAGACCGATTTCGAGCTTCGCTCGGCACTTGCACTTTTTTTGTTCGGTGCAGAGGAAATGGTCAAGCCCGTGTCGGTGTTAAGCGGCGGAGAGCGTGCCCGCCTTACCCTTGCCAAGCTGGTGCTCACCGAGATCAACCTGTTGGTTCTGGACGAGCCGACCAACCACCTGGACATCGGCTCACGCGAGGTGCTGGAGGAGGCCATCCTCGGCTTTGGAGGTACGGTGGTGGCCGTGTCGCACGACCGTTACTTCATCAACCGCGTGGCCACGCGCCTTGTGGAGCTTGACCCCGCCGTGCCGCATGGCTGCCGCGATTATCCGCTCTCCGAGGGAGAGGATGGCTATGCCTGTTACCGCCGCATGCGCGAGGAACGAGAAGCCGCCGCGACCGCCGAGAAGAAGGCCACCCCCGTCTCCGAGGGCAAGCTACTCTACGAGCAGGCCAAGCGCGAGAATGCCGAGCGTCGCTCGCAGGAGCGTCGCCGCTCCGCCGCAGAGAAGAAGATCCCCCTTCTCGAAGTGGAGCTGGAGGAGCTGCAAAAGGAGCTGTTCGGCTCTGCCGCGACGAACTACGTCCGTGCCGCCGAGATCGAGGCACGCCGCGCCGAGATCGAAGAGGAGCTGCTCTCGCTCTATGAGCTGACCATGTGAGGCCATATAGAAAGGAAGGAAAAGCACCCTTCCTTTCGTTTTATGCTTGCGCGAAAAAATTTTTCGAAAAAATTTTGGAAAAACTATTGACAAAACAGGATCCGTCTGCTATACTGTTAGTACAAGAGATACAAAAATCTTGAAAGCGAGGTACTAAAAATGGTCAAAATCACCAAGTACAGTACTCCGCGGTGTATGCGCTGACCTTTCGAAAGGTCCCCGCTAATGAAAGTGAACAAGGCGCATAGACCGCGAAAAAGAAGGAAGTCGGTTTGTGTGCCTTTTTTGATCGCAAAATATGCAAGCCTATCCGTCCCTGCGTGTGTAGAGGAAAGAAGGAACAGAAGGAATACGCACGAGTCCCGCGTCACCGTCGGTGACCGATACGCAAGGGCGGCAGTCCATCTCAGGGGAGATGAGGGTTGTTCCGCGCAAATCCAAAAAGGAGGACACTCCCATGTACACGTGAGTGCCGCACAAGACCCCAAATCAAACCGGAGGTCAGTCCAATGAACAGTGAGAAATTTCACTAAACCTTTATAATAGAATACACAAAGAAAGAAGGGGTCGCTAAGAAAATTCTTGCTTCTTACCGCTTTGTCCGTCGGTGGCTGCCACCTAATGGCTGATGCCGAAAGGCAAACAACAAGCAACGCTTTTAAGCAATAGTCTGACGATTCCGAACGTTCTGAATTCAGGAAATTGAGGTATAGTCCAATGGCATAAGAAGACGGTCGTAACCCAAACAAGTAAGAAAGGAGGGCAAAAAACCTAATGAAGCCCCAAACTTTCCGTACGCGAAACGGTTACAAAACCACCGCCATCTCCGTGCTCATGGAATGGGTATAACGCCGAAGAACACTTCGGCGTTATTTTTTTGTCTTTTTTGCCCGAGATCCCGCCACGCTCCGCGTGGCGCCGCTTTGCGGTTCGACTGCGGCCGCTGACACCGAAGGTGTCATTCTGAGCGCGGCGCAGCGAAGTCGAACCCGCAGGGCGATGCGGAGCATCGGAATTCGGCGGCCTACGCTCGGGATGACACGGGTGCAGACGCGGTCGGTTTCTGCAAGAAACGTAAGCCCCCTCCCGAGGGGGGCTAAAAACCACCCTTGGTCACGACCAAGGGTGGTTAGTTTTATTCTCTCCCATACCGCTCTTTCAGATAAATCAGCAGGACGGTGATGTCGGCGGGGTTGACGCCGCTGATGCGGGCGGCCTGGCCGACATTCAGGGGACGGATGGCCGCCAGCTTCTCGGCCGCCTCGATGCGAAGCCCTTTCAGGGACAGGTAATCGATGTCGGCGGGGAGCTTCTTGCTTTCGAGCTTCGCCGTGCGCTCGGCTTCTGCCTTTTCACGGTGGATATAGCCCTCGTATTTCACCTGCACCTCAACCGTCGTGCGGACGGCACGGGGCAGGTCGGGGCGGCTCCGGTCGATTGCGGCAAGAGAAGCATAGCTGACCTCGGGGCGGCGGAGAAGCTCCGCGAGGTGCACGCCGGTGGTGAGCGGGGTCGAGCCAAGCGAGGTGAGCAGGGCATTGACCTGCTCCGAGGGCGGCACGGTTGCCTTTTCCAGGCGCGCGATCTCGTCCTCAATCTGTTTCCGTTTCTCACAGAAAGCGGCATAACGCTCGGAGGAAAGAAGCCCCACACGGTGGCCGACATCCGACAGGCGCAGGTCGGCGTTGTCCTGTCGGAGAAGAAGCCTGTATTCGGAGCGCGAGGTCATCATGCGGTAGGGCTCATCCGTGCCCTTGGTGACCAGATCGTCGATCAGCGTGCCGATGTACGAGGACGAGCGTGACAGGATCATCGGCTCCTCGCCTTTTTCGGCCAGCGCGGCGTTGATGCCGGCGACAAGCCCCTGTGCGGCGGCCTCCTCGTAGCCCGAGGTGCCGTTGAACTGCCCTGCGCCGTAAAGCCCCTCGATATCCTTGAAGGCGAGGGTGGGGTAGAGCGAGAGTGGGTCGATGCAATCGTATTCGATGGCGTAGCCGTAGCGCATGATCTCGGCGCGCTCAAAGCCGGGCAGCGAACGGATCATCTCGTGCTGTACGTCCGCGGGCATGGAAGTCGAGAAGCCGCTGATGTACATTTCCTCGCTTGCCGTGCCCGTTGGCTCCACGAAAAGCTGATGTCGTTCCTTGTCTGCAAAGCGCACGATCTTGGTTTCGATCGAGGGGCAGTAGCGCGGGCCTGTGCCCGTGATGTTGCCCGAATACATGGCACTGCGGTCAAGGTTGCTTCGGATGATATCGTGGGTATTTTTGTTCGTGTACACGATATGGCAGGAGATCTGTTCGCGCTTGCCGAACTCCTTCTCGTCCGTGCGGACGGAGAAGGGAACGGTGTTCTCCTCGCCGCGCTGCTCCTCCAGTACCGACAGATCGATCGAACGGCGCGAAACGCGCGCAGGCGTTCCCGTCTTGAAGCGCATCATCTTCACGCCCGCCGCGGCAAGCGAGGCCGACAGGGCGTTTGCGGGAAGCATCCCGTCAGGGCCAGAGGGCGCAACGTAAGATCCGATGAACACAGCACCAGAAAGATACGTGCCCGTGGCAAGGATCACGCGGGAGGCGCGCCACTCCTCGCCAAGGGCGGTGCGAACGCCGCACACGCGGCGGCCGTTTTCGGCATCCTCGAATAAAATGTCGGTGATCTCCGTCTGCACAAGACGCAGATTCGGCTCGTGCTCGATCGTTTCCTTCATGAGCTGACGGTAAAGCATGCGGTCGGCCTGCACGCGGCGCGCATGCACCGCCGCGCCCTTGCCGAGATTCAGCGTGCGGGATTGCAGGGTCACGCGGTCGGTAGCATAGCCCATCTCGCCGCCCAGTGCGTCGATCTCATAGACCAGATGCCCTTTTCCGCTTCCCCCGATGGAGGGGTTGCAGGGCATGTTGGCAATAGCGTCCAGCGATAGGGTAAAGAGAACGGTCGGCACACCCATGCGCGAGGCGGCCAAGGCGGCCTCAACGCCCGCATGACCCGCGCCGATAACGGCGATCTTGGTGGAAAGCTCCATGCCTTTTCCTTTCTTACTCGTAAAGTAGTTGAGCGACCTGCTTTCACAGGTCGCTCTCGTGTTACGCCTCGGCGGCTTCCTCGTTCTGCACGGCGTCGGCCATGCGGCGGTTCTCCTCGATCGGAGAGGGACGGCGGAAGCCCGCGGGCGGACGGCGCATCTGCTTCAGAATCGCGCTCTTCATGCGGCTGTGAGTTGTGTAGCCCGCCGCCTCGGCACGGGCGTACCACATGGTAGCCGTTTCCTCATTCAGCGGCACACCGTAGCCGAATTCGTAGTGACAACCGAGCGCACTCATGGCGCGTGCATTGCCAAGGCCTGCGGCCAGACGGCGGAATTGCAGAGAAAGAACGGTATCGCCCTCCTCCCCGCGCGAAAGCACGGCACAGGATGCGGCGTATACGCGCTGGCCGACCTTCTTTCTGCGGCGCGCGGTATTCTCGGCGATGATCTCATCGGCACGGGAAACCCCCCGCTTCTTGGCGCGGGCCAGGTACTCGTTTGCCTTGGCGTAGTCGTAGGAAAGTCCGCCCTCACCGCGCAGGTGGCAAACAGCCAGGTTCAACTCGGCGGTGCCGTTGCCCTGCTCGGCCGCCATCTTGTAATAGCGGACGGCGCGGCGCATATCTACGTCACAACCCTTGCCGTTCTGGTAGCAATAGCCCAGGTTGCACTGTGCACCGGGGTGGCCGCACTCGGCGGCGATCTCGTAGTATTTCAGGGCATCCTCGTAGTTGCCCTTTTCGTAGGCCTCTACGCCGTGGTTGTAAAGCTCGGTCATGTCGCCGCGGATGGCGTTGACCTTCTTGATGGCCTCGCCGTAGCCCTGCGTGGCGGATTTCTTGTACCAATCCATCGCGGCCTGAATGTCGCGGTCGACCATCTGGGCGTTGAAATAGCAGCCTGCCACGATGAACTGTGCGCGTGCGTGACCGTTTTCGGCGGCGGTCAGGTAGCACTCAAAGGCGCGTGCCTCGTCCTTTTCCACGCCGCGACCGTAGCGATAGCAGTCACCGAGGTTGAGCCAGGCGGTGTCGTATCCGCCGCGTGCGGCAAGGCCGTACCAGACGGCGGCGGCCGCCTCGTCCTGCGGCACACCCTGTCCCTTTTCACAGCAAACGCCCAGGTTGTTCTGCGCGTGGGCGTAGCCGTCCTTGGCCGCCAAACTGTACATCAGCGCGGCAACAGTGTACTTGCCCTCTGCATACGCGCGATAGCCAAGCTCAAAGCGCTCCTCGTTGCGGTACTTCACATCCATCTGGGGCGGCACCTCGGAGAATACGTGGCCGCCAAGCTGGCCGATCATGCGGTCAGCAGCACGGATGCCGCCGTTGTAGGCGATCTCCGCATAATACTTTTCAAAAGCGGGGTTCTTGCGTACCCCGCGGCCCTCGTGATACAGCTTGGCCAGGCTGTAAGCGGCCTCAAAGTCGCCGTCCTCGCTCGCCAGCGTGTACCAGTAGGCGGCGCGGATGGGATTTTCGGGAATGCCCTCACCCGTCGAGTAGCAGTCGCCCACCATGCGGCGCGCACCAGCGACGCCCAGCTCCGCCGCGATGCGAAGCCAGAAATAGGCGCGGTCAGCCTCGGGCATACCGAGATACCGCTCACGCAGGCAGAAGGCCAGGTGGTATGCCGCCTCGGCATGGCCCTGCTCCGCGGCCAGACGGTAGTAGACCGTCGCACGCGAGGGGCTAAGCTCCACCCCGTCACCAAACTCATAGCAACGGCCTAGCTGATACTGTGCGGGCGCGTAGCCGTACTCGGCCGCGCGGCGATACGCCTCTGCCTTCTCGGGCAGCTGCGTGTCGGGAATTCCCTCGGCAATAGCAAAAAGAACCTCTACGTCACGAAGCGGCAACGTGCAATCCTGCGCGCAAAAGGGGCATTTCTGAATATTCCCCGCGCTGTGCCATTCACTGCCGCAATTTTTACATTTCATGCGAATACCTCCGCCAATTATTCAAAAGTTGTTTCAAAGTGATATACCCGTTCTATTATATTGTAACATGAAAACGGATTTTGTCAAGTACCCGAGCATGGGAAAGGCATAAAATTTCACGCCCTCCTTTCACCGTTTTTTGCGCACGCAGTGCTGCAATATCTTCTCTTTTTACTTGAAATATTTCCCTTTTGCTTGACTTTGTTCGAAAAAGGTGCTATCATACCCTCGAAAGCATCGGTTATTTTGAGGTTATGAAATGAGTACCGTTCACATAAAAAAGAGAACAGAGGTGGATATGACGGAAGGGAAGCTGCTTCCCAAGATCCTGACCTTCGCCCTGCCTGTTCTTCTCTCCAACGTCCTGCAATGCTTGTATAACGCCGCCGACATCATTGTGGTCGGCCGTTTTGCCAGCGACCTGGCCCTTGCCGCCGTGGGTGCAACCACCTCGGTCATCAACCTCGTCATCAATCTGTTTATCGCCATCTCCGCCGGTGTCAGCGTGACCGTGGCCACCGCCGTCGGCGCACGTAACCATGAGCGCGCGCAAAAGCTGGTGCACTCGGCCATTTTGCTGGCGATCGTGTTCGGCTCGGCCGTTACCGTGGGAAGCATCTTTCTCACCCGCCCGCTCCTTGAAATGATGGACACCCCCACCGACATCATCGATATGTCCGCCGACTATATGCGGATCTTCCTCGGCGGTGCGGTCTTTAATCTCGTTTACAACTTTGGCGCGGCGATTTTGCGCGCCTCGGGCGACTCCCGCCGCCCGCTCTACTACTTGACCATCGCGGGCATCACCAACGTTTTTCTGAACTTCTTCTTCGTGATCGTGTGCGACATGACTGCCGCGGGCGTTGCGCTGGCCACCACCATCGCGCAGGCCATCTCGGCCATCCTCGTCGTCATTCGCTTGCTCCGTCACGAGGGGGATTGCCGTCTTTCCTTCAAAAAGCTCCGTTTCTTCGGAAGCGAAACCAAGGACATCCTTCGCATGGGTCTGCCCGGCAGCGTGCAGAGTCTGGTCTTCAGCCTCTCCAACACCATGATCCAGGCATCCGTCAACTCCTTTCATAACAGCCAGCTCGTCGCGGGCAACTCCGCCGCCCTGAATGTGGAAAGCTTCGTCTACAATGGCATGAACGCGATGTACACCACCGCCGTTACCGCCGTCGGTCAGAACGTCGGCGCGGGCAAATACGACCGTATCGGAAAGGTCATGCGCTACTGTGTGGCCACGGTCATCTGCATCGGACTTGTGCTGGGTGGGGCGTCCTACCTGTTTGCCGAGCCGCTGCTTGGCGTGTACCTGCCCAAATCACCCGATGCCGTGCAGTACGGCGTGATCCGACTCTCCATTATCGGATTTACCTACTTTGTGTGCGGCATTATGGATACGCTCGTCGGTTGCCAACGTGGTATGGGCACTACTCTTGTGCCGATGATCGCCTCGGTCAGCGGCGTGTGCGGCATCCGGATTGTATGGATCATGACCGTGTTCGCGTACTTCCGCACGCTGGAGTCGCTTTACCTCTCCTACCCCGCCACCTGGATCTTTACCGCCATCCTGCAGTTTGTTCTGTATACGGTGGTCAAAAGACGCATGGTGCGCCGTGCAACCTCTTATTCAACCGAAAAAGAAAGGATTCCCGCATGACACCGAGAGAAGAATTTTTGGAAATTTACCGCAAGCATATCACGCGCGAGGGTGCGGATAAGCTGCTCGAGTACTTGTGCTCCCCGTCCTCGGACTTCTTCACAGCCCCCGCCAGCACCCGTTATCACGGCTCGCGCGAGGGAGGGCTTTGCGAACACAGCGTCAACGTCTACCATTGCCTGCGCGACTACCTCGCCCGCCCAGAAATGAAGGAAAAATACGGCCTTTCCTTTTCGGACGAAACGGTTGCCGTGGCCGCCCTGCTTCATGACCTGTGTAAGGTCAACTGCTATAAGGTCAGCCAACGTAACGTCAAGGATGCGGACGGCCGCTGGAAGAGCGTGCCCTACTACGAGTTTGACGATCAGCTGCCCTACGGACACGGCGAAAAGTCAGTCTACATCGTCAGCGGCTACATGCGCCTGTCGCGTGAAGAGGCCTTCGCCATCCGCTATCACATGGGCTTTTCTACGGAAATGGACGCGCGCAATGTCGGCGCGGCCTTCGCCGCCTACCCTCTCGCCATGGCACTCTACATTGCGGATATGGAAGCGACCTATCTGGTAGATGATAAATAAAAACAAAAAGGCAGGCATCGCCACGCGGTGCCTGCCTTTTTGTTTTGCGCAGGGCGGCTTACTCGCCGTCCTTTTTGTTTTTCTTCGGTCTGTTGGTGAGGTAGTTGAGCAAAACAATGGAGCAGATGACAATGCCCATCACGATCATGATGCCCAGCATACCCGTGCCCATATAGTGGAGATTGTTGATAAATTCCATAGGCTTGAACTGAAGGTCTTGCATGTTTTCTACCTCCTAATTACAGAAAGAAATTGAGGATCAGACCGCCCGCGATCACAGAGGCGACCTGGCCGGATACATTAACGCCGATAGAGTGCATGAGCAGGAAGTTTTGCGGATCCTCCTCCAGGCCCATCTTATGCACGATACGACCAGACATGGGGAATGCGGAAATGCCTGCCGCACCGATCATGGGGTTGATCTTCTTCTTGGAGAAGAGGTTGAGCAGCTTGGCAAACAGCACACCGCCTGCGGTATCCACGATGAAAGCGATAAGTCCAAGACCCATGATTAAGAGGGTATCGACCTTCAAGAAACTCTCTGCCTGCATCTGGTAAGCAATGGTCAGACCCAGGAACAGGGTGATGAGGTTAGCCAGTACCTTCTGTGCGGTCTCGGACAGCGAATCCAGCACACCGCACTCGCGGAGCAGGTTGCCGAACATCAGGAAACCGACAAGCGACACCGCGTTCGGGGCGAACATGCCCACGATCAAAGTGGTGACGATGGGGAAGAGGATGCGGGTCAGCTTGGACACGTTGGCCGCCTTGTATTCCATGCGGATGCGGCGTTCCTTCTTGGTCGTCAGCAGGCGGATCACGGGCGGCTGGATGATCGGCACCAGAGCCATGTAAGAGTAGGCGGCGACCATGATTGCACCGAGGTATTTGGAATTGAGGACGTTTGCCACGGCGATAGCGGTCGGGCCGTCTGCCGCGCCGATGATGGCGATGGAGGCGGCATCCTTGATGTTGGGGAAGAAGACCGAGGCAAGGCAAAGGGTAAAGAAGATACCGAACTGCGCCGCCGCACCGAAGATCATCAGCTTCGGGTTGGAAAGCAAGGGACCGAAGTCGATCATTGCGCCGATACCGATAAAGAGGAGCAGGGGGAACAGCTCGTTGGCAATACCCGCATTGAAGAGGGTGGCAAGCGGTCCGTGCTCCATCGCGGCATCCGCACCGGGAATGTTGACGAGAATGGCACCAAAGCCCATAGGCAAAAGGAGCGACGGCTCCATCTCCTTGTGAATGGCAAGGAAGATAAGGATCGCGCCGATCAGCCACATCACGGGCTGTCGCCAGTCAAGCTCTGCAAAGTTTTGAATGAGTACGTCCATGTTCGGGATCTCCTGTCAAAGTTTTCATACGGAAGTGATTATACCACGAAACTTACAAAAATGCAATAGAGAAATCGGAATATTTTAATATTTTGTGACCGATAGCCGCGCCCGGCATATTCCGGCGGCTTTTTCTCATACGCTTATAAAAGCAAAGCAAAAGGAGAGAACGCGTATGTCGGGACTCGGCCGCTATTTGAAAAATGCCATCGTGCTCGTGGGGGCATCGCTGTTTATGCGAAGCGTGTCCCTCTTTTTCAACGCCTACGTCAGCCAAAAAATAGGCGCGGAGGGAATGGGTCTGTTTTCACTGGTCATGAGCGTGTACGGCTTCGCCGTCACCTTTGCCACCTCGGGCATCAACCTCGCCGTCACTCGTCTGTGCGCCGAGGCGATCGGGGAGGGAAACAAAGGGGAGGTGCGCGCTATTCTGCGCCGCTCGGTTCTGCATGCCCTTTTTTTCGGGGGAACGGCCTCGGTCGTGCTCTTTGCCTTCGCCTCGCCGATCGGCACGAGCCTCTTGGGCGACGCGCGCACCGTCCCATCGCTCCGCTTGCTTGCCGTCAGCATGGTCCCGATCGCGCTCTCCTCGGTCTTCTCGGGTTACTTCACCGCCATGCGCCGCGTCAGTCGCAACGCGGCCACCCAGCTTTTTGAGCAGGGGACGCGCATTTTCTTCACCGTCTACGGTCTGCTGGCCCTTGCCCCCGCAGGGTTGACCTATGCCTGCCTCGCTCTTGTCGGCGGCTCGGCGATTGCGGAATTTCTTTCCTTTTTCTTCTTGTTCATCCAATACCTCCTTGACCGCCGAAAACACCTGAAAGGCACCCCGTGTGTTGCAAGGCGGAGCCTTTGGGGGCGCATTCTGCACATTTCGCTCCCCGTGGCAGTCTCTACCTACGTGCGCTCGGGACTGGTCACGGTCGAGCATATCCTCATTCCCCTGTGTCTGTCGCTTGGCGGCGCGCCGCGTGCCGAGTCGCTTGCCGCCTACGGCATGCTACACAGCATGGCCATCCCCGTGATTCTGTATCCCACGGCCATCTCCTCTGCCTTCTCGGGCCTGCTCGTCCCGGAGATGGCTGAGGCACAGGCGCGCGGGGAAACGATGCGCGTGCGCTACATGACCGAGCGCGCCTTGGGCGCGACGCTCCTTTTTTCCATGCTCTCGGCGGGGGTGCTCTGCGCCTGCGCGTCCGAGATCGGGGTGTTGTTCTACAATAGCACCGAGGCAGGGCGATACATCCGCCTCATGGCCCCCGTGGCGGTTATCATGTACCTCGATACCACAGTGGACTCCATCCTCAAGGGGCTTGGCTATCAGGTCTACTCAATGGGGGTCAACATCAGCGACTCGGCCCTGTCCATTCTGCTGGTCGTGCTGCTGCTGCCGCGCATGGGCGCGGTGGGCTACGTCCCCGTTGTCTGCCTTGCAGAGCTTTACAATTTTTCGTTGAGCCTTGTGCGCCTGCACCGCGCCGTTCCTTTTCGCACACCACTTGTGCGGATCCTCCTTTGCCCCTTCCTTTCGGTCGTGGGGGCCACGACGCTGGTGCGCCTTTTTCTGCCCGCCGCAGGCGGTGTGGGCAGCTTGATCTTTCATATCGTGGCGATCCTTGTCCTGTATATCGGATTTTTGTGCCTGTTCGGTACGGTTGGACGGAGTGAGGCAAAATGGCTGTCGGATGCCCTGTCGCCGAGAAAAAGGACTTTGGCACAAAAATAACACTCTTTTGTAAAACTTACTTTTTTGCAAGCGGGCAAGGATTTCCTCTTCCTTTGTTGCAGTTTTTATGATATAATCGTACTATAGTTGAACAAAAACAACGCAGGAAAGGGGGCTCGGATATGACAAGCTGTTGCTTTACGGGACATCGGCAGATTCCCATGACGGAGTTCGGCCCCCTAACGCAGCATCTTGACAGCACACTGGAGACCTTGTACGGCGAGGGCTGTCGCCGCTTTTACGCGGGGGGCGCGATGGGCTTTGACACACTGGCCGCCTCGCGCGTGCTGATTCTGCGGAAAAGGTATCCCGACGTGCGGCTCTATCTGCTTTTGCCCTGCCGCCATCAGGCGCGGGGCTGGCCGCCGCAGGAGGTCGCTCGCTATGAGGATGTTCTGTCCCGCTCGGACGGCTTTCGCTATGTTTTTGAGGAATATTCCCCCACCGCCATGACGGCGCGCAACCACGCCCTTGTCGAGGCGGCAGAGGTGTGCGTTGCCTACGTGCGGCGCACGGCCAGCGGATCGGGTCAGACCGTCCGCGCGGCCGAGGAAAAGGGGATTCCCGTCCTCAACCTTGCCAACCGATTTTGATATGAGCTTATCACTCCGAAACAAGAGGTGAAGATATGAAACAGACCTTTCGCGGCGGTGTCCGCCTAAACGAGCACAAGAACACCGATCACTGCATGACGGTGCGCTTGCCCTCCCCGAAACGGGTCTATATTCCGCTTTCCCAGCATATCGGTGCGCCCTGCACACCGCTGGTTAAGCCGGGTGACCACGTGCTTCGCGGTCAGCTGATCGGCGAGGTCGGGACAGGCCTCGGTGCGCCCGTGCATGCCAGCATTTCCGGCACGGTTGTCGAGCTTCGTACCCGTCACAACGCCCTCGGCACGGTGGTCACCGACGTTGTCATTGACAACGACTTCCTTGACACACCCGCCGAGACCATGCACCCTGCTAGCACACCCCCCGAAACCTGGACGTCGGAGAAGATCATCGCCGCCGTACGGGATGCGGGCATTGCGGGTATGGGCGGCGCGTCCTTCCCGACCCACGCGAAGATGACCTCCGCGCTCGGCAAGGTGGACACCCTGCTCATCAACTGCGCGGAATGCGAGCCCTATATCACTGCCAACCACCGCCTGTTGCTCGAGGACCCCATGACCGTGTTGCGGGGCACGCGCCTCCTTGTTCGCGCCCTCGGCCTATCAAGCGGCACTTTCGTGATTGAGGATAACAAGCAAAACGCCATCGACCTGCTTCGCATCCTGTGCGACGCTTCCTTCCCCGAACTGAAGGTGGCTGCCGTTCGGACAAAATACCCGCAGGGGGATGAGCGTCAGCTCATCTACGCCGTCACAAAGCGCGAGCTTCCCTCCGGCAAGCTGCCCGCCGATATCGGCTGTGTGGTCTTTAACCCCGCTACGGCGGCGGCCGCCTACCGTGCCGTCACGGGCGGTATGCCCCTGATCGCTCGCATTGTGACCGTGGACGGCGACTGCGTGAAGGAACCGAAAAATCTGCTCGTTCCCATCGGCACGCCCTTTCGAGATCTTGTTGATGCCTGCGGCGGCCTGATCAAGGAGCCCAAATCCCTGATCTCGGGCGGCCCGATGATGGGAGCTGCCCAGTGGAATCCGGACGAGCCCGTCACCAAGGGGACGAATGCGATCCTGGTTCTGTCCGCGGACGCGACCAAGCCCTACGCAGGCGAGCATGAGTGCATTCGTTGCGGCCGTTGCGTGGGCGCGTGCCCGATGCACCTGATGCCCAACTACATCGCCGCTTATACCAAGCGAGGCGACTACGAAAGTGCCAAGGAGTACGGGGCTATGAACTGTGTGGAATGCGGCTCCTGCTCCTATATCTGCCCCGCCGACGTGCCGATCGTGCAGTATGTCCGCCGCGCCAAAAACGCCCTGCGGCAAAAGAAAGCGTAAAGGAGGGAACACCATGGAATATACCAAGCAAAACGACGTAGAAAACGGCGTGTACGATATGCCCGAGGGTGCGCCATCCTTTCCCGCCCTTCTGACCGTTTCTCCCTCCCCGCACCAAAAAACCCGCATCCATGTGCCGCGTATGATGATCGACGTACTCATCGCCCTGCTCCCTGCCTACGTGTTCGGTGTGGTTTGGTTCGGGCTGCGTGCGCTTCTCGTCGGTGTGGTATCGGTGGTTGCCTGCATTATCTCCGAGCTCGTCTTTGAGAAAATCCTGCGCCGCCCCGTCACGGTCATGGACGGCTCTGCCGCTGTTACGGGCCTGCTTCTGGCCATGAACGTGCCCGTCACCATCCCGATCCCATACCTCGTGATTGCGGATATTTTCGCCATCGTGGTGGTCAAGTGCCTTTTCGGCGGACTTGGCAAAAATATCGTCAACCCCGCGCTTGCCGCGCGTGTCTTTCTGTTTGTGTCCTTCCCCTCGGCCATGGCGAGCTTTGCCCGCCCCGCAGGCTTCCTTTCCGCAGATGCCGTGACGGGCGCGACCCCCCTTGCCGCCATCAAGGAGGCGGGGAGCATCGAGGGCATTGACCTTCTCAATCTTCTCCTCGGAAAAACGGGTGGTTGCATCGGTGAGGTGTCGGCCGTACTCCTGTTGCTCGGCGGTCTGTATCTTCTTTGCCGCCGTGTCATTTCCTGGCAGATCCCCGTTGCTTACCTCGGCACGGTCGCGCTGATCGCGCTCGTCTTCCCGCGCGCGAACGGTGGCCTTGCGATGGTACCGATCGAGCTGCTTTCGGGTGGTCTGATGCTCGGTGCGCTCTTTATGGCAACTGACTACGCCACCTCTCCCGTCACCTCCGTGGGGCGGCTGATCTATGGCGTGTTGTGCGGTCTTGTGACGATGTTCATTCGTTACTTTGGTGCATATCCGGAGGGTGTTTCCTTCGCCATCCTGATCGCCAACCTCTTTGTCTACTACCTCGACCGTTATACCAAGCCCACCCTCTTCGGTGGCAAGAAAAAGCTGCTTGGGGGAGGTAAAAAGTTATGAAAATGAAGTATTACCTCAAGGTCACCCTGTCTCTGCTGCTCATCTGCATGGCCGTTGCAGGCCTCTTGGCGGCCGTGAATGCCCTAACCGTGGATATCATCGCCGCGAACGCGCAAAAGGAGCGCGAAAAGGCGGTTGGGGAGATTTTCTCCGATATGACCTCTATGCAGGATGCGGAGGGCGAGTGGCTTAACGGTGTCAACACCGTCTACGCTGTTTATCAAAACGACGTATGGATCGGTTACGCCGTGGACCTCGACAGCCGTGGCTATGGCGGAGAGATCAACATGATCGTCGGCATCGGCACGGATGGCACCGTGTGCGGTGTGCGTGTCATTTCGCACAGTGAGACCCCCGGCCTCGGTAGCCGCGCGACCCTGTCGGATTACCTCGATAACTTCATCGGCGTGGGGGAACGTCTCACCGTTAAGGAGGACGTGGACGCCATCTCGGGTGCCACCATCTCGTCCAAGGCGGTCGTCGACGGCATCAACCTTGCGCTATCACTCGGACTGGGAGGTGTAGAGGCTCATGAATAAGAAATTTTACATCGAGCACCTCAAGGAAGGCCTGCTCACGAACAACCCCACCTTCGTCCAGCTGCTCGGTATGTGTCCGACACTGGCGGTTACCACCTCGGTATCCAATTCCATCGGCATGGGCTTGTCTGCCACGGCAGTTTTGATGTTCTCCAACCTGTTTATCTCCCTGCTTCGCAAATTCATTCCCAAGCAGGTGCGTATCGCCGCGTACATCGTCATCATCTCGGGCTTTGTGACGGCCATCGAGCTTCTGCTTCATGCCTTCCTGCCCTCGCTGTACGCCTCGCTTGGCCTGTTTATCCCGCTGATTGTGGTCAACTGTATCATCCTTGCGCGTGCCGAGGCATTCGCCTCCAAGAACGGCCCTCTGCGCTCGCTTTGGGACGGTCTTGCAATGGGCCTTGGCTTTACCTTCGCCCTCATCCTGATCGGCTCGGTGCGCGAGATCCTCGGCGCGGGCTCCATCCTCGGTTATGACCTGACCTTCGGTGTCTGGCAGCCCGCCCTGCTCTTCATCATGCCTGCGGGTGCGTTTATCACGCTCGGCTGTATCATTGCCGCCGTGACCGCCCTGCGCCGCGCGGCCGATGCCCGCGTAAAGGCCAAGGAAAAGACCGCAAGGGTAACAGGAAAGGAGGAGGAATGATATGGAGATTTTTGCTCTGATGCTCTCGGCCGTTTTGATCGAGAACTTCATCTTCTCCCGCTTTATGGGCTGTTGCCCTTTCCTCGGCGTGTCGGAAAAGCCCTCCACCGCCGTCGGTATGGGTATGGCGGTCGTGTTCGTCATGACCCTGTCCTCCGCCCTGACCTGGGCGATCTACTACCTCATCCTTGTGCCCTTCCACCTCGAATACCTGCAAACCATCGCCTTCATCCTGGCCATCGCGGCACTGGTGCAGTTTATCGAGCTGTTTCTGCGGCGTTTCGTGCCCGCTCTGTACGGGGCACTAGGCATCTATCTGCCACTCATCACCACCAACTGTGCCGTGCTCGGCGCAGCCCTGATCAACATTCAACAGGGGTATTCCTTCCTCGAATCGGTGATCTTCGGCTGTTCCGCAGGACTCGGCTTCACCCTTGCCATCGTGATCTTCGCGGGCGTGCGGCAGAAGATGACCTTCTGCAACCCGCCGCGCGCATTCCGTGGCTTCCCGCTGACCCTGATCGCTGCAGGCCTTGCCGCCATGGCGTTCTCGGGCTTCTCCGGACTTTCGATGTAAGGGGAGGGATGTGCTGTGCAACTGATGGATATTCTGACCCCCATTCTCTGGTTCGCTTTGCTTGGCGGTGTGTTCGGGCTGTTGCTCGCCATCGCCGCGCGCGTGTTTGCCGTCAAGACCGACCCCCGCATCCCGCAGATGGAGGAGGCCCTTCCCGGTGCCAACTGCGGCGGCTGCGGATATAGCGGTTGCTCCGCCTATGCGGAGGCAATTGCCAAGGGTGAGGCCGAGGTTAACCTCTGTGCCGTGGGCGGCACGCCCGTCGCCCAAAGGCTGGCCGCCGTCATGGGCGTGGAGGCAGGGGAGATCGTTCCCCACCGCGCCGTGATCCTGTGCTCGGCAGAGAAGAGCGAGGCTACCATGAAGTACCTCTACGAGGGCGCGCGTGACTGCGTCAGTGCCACCCGTCTCGGCGCGGGAGAACGCCTGTGCGAGAAGGGCTGCATCGGCCTTGGCAGTTGTGCTGCCGTCTGTGCCTTCGGCGCGATCAAGATGAAGAACGGCCTTGCCTGGGTAGACCCCGAGCTTTGTACCGGCTGCGGGACCTGCTTTAAGGCCTGCCCCAAGCATATCATTCGTATGGTGCCTGTTAAGAATAACTACGTCGTCAGCTGCTCCTCAACCGAGAACGGCAAGCTGACCCGTCTGGCCTGTACCAAGGGGTGCATCGGCTGTCGCATCTGTGAAAAGAAGTGCGAGGTCGGTGCCATCACCGTCACCGATAACCTCGCCTCGATCAATTACGACCTCTGCACCAACTGCGGTGCCTGCGCCACAGCCTGCCCGCGCCACATCATTGTGACCGTGGGGAAGGTAGAGCTTGTGTAAGTCTGTGTGAATAAAAAGCGGAGAGCATCGCTCTCCGCTTTTTATTGGTTCAGCTTTCGTGGTGTATCAACCAATCCTGTCAGACAATCCAAACTTGCGTTGTAATACACGGCAAGAATTTTATAAGATTCGATCGGCTTTTGATACATACCGCTTTCCCATCGACTGTATTGCTGTTGGGTGACGTTCAGGACGGCAGCAATTTCGCTTTGCGTCTTGTCGTGATCCTCGCGCATATCCATCAATCTTTGGTAAAAATGCATAAGCATTCCTGCGCTGCGATGTCTTAACATAAATGTTTTGTTTGATATTACCGCAAAAATGTTGCACACGATTTTCACATCGCCTGTATGGAAAAGACCTTTGCTATGGGTGTTGTATTTGCCACGTGCTTTTGGAAGGAGGCCCTTGGCGAATAAATTTTAAGCAGCCCCCGCGCACCGTGCGGGGGCGTTTTTTTGCTACCAACCGGGGGACGAGCGATGCTCGCCTCTACGGGAAAGCCGCACGTCTTCATATCCGTAGGGCAGGGGCTTGCTCCCGCCGCGCGAGATCTCTCTGTTTTTTTGCGGCGGGACCAAGGTTCCGCCCTGCTTATAAAAAATTCCCTCGGGGGCTTGCAAAACGCGTGTGCTTCGTTTATAATAATATAGTTAAAGAAATTCAAGATCAAAAAGGACGTGTTCGTATGCTCATTTTGAAGAAGCAGATCGCCGACGCGATCGGCGCGGCCATCGCGGCGAAATATCCCACCGCTACCGTCGAAGCCGCCGAGATCGCCGGCATGCTCGAATATCCCCCCGATCCCGCCATGGGTGACCTCGCGTTCCCCTGTTTCAAGCTCAGCCGCACCCTGCGCGCCGCACCCCCCGCCATCGCCGCCGCCCTGTCCGAGAGTGTTGCGTGTGAGGAGGTCGCGCGTGTCGAGGTTGCGGGCGGTTACCTCAACTTCTTTGCAGACCGCGCGGCTCTGGCCTTGCGTGTGGTGAATGCCGTGGCTGAGGAAGGGGACACGTACGGCTCTCCCCGATGCGGTGAGGGCAAGACCGTCGTTCTCGACTATTCCTCTCCCAACGTGGCAAAGCCCTTCCATATCGGCCACCTCGGCACCACCGTCATCGGCCACTCCTTAAAGCTCCTGCACGAGTTTGCCGGCTACCACTGCGTGGGCATTAACCACCTCGGCGACTGGGGAACCCAGTTCGGCAAGCTGATCGTCGCCTACCGCAAATGGGGCTCTCGCGAAGAGGTCGAGGCAGGCGAGATCGACGAGCTTGTGCGTCTGTACGTTCGCTTCCATGCCGAAGCCGAGCAGGACGAGAGCTTAAACGATCAAGCGCGCGCGGAGTTTACTAAGCTGGAAGCGCAGGACGAGGAAAACATAGCCCTGTGGAAATGGTTCATCGAGATCAGCCTGCGTGAGTATCAGAAGACCTACGGCATGCTGGGCATCTCCTTCGATTCCTACAACGGCGAGAGCTTCTATACCGACAAAATGCCTCGCCAGATCGAGGTCATGCGCGAGAAGAACATCCTCACGCTTGACGACGGCGCGACCGTGGTCAACCTCGACGAATACGGCATGCCCGTGTGCCTGATCCTCAAACGCGACGGCTCGACCCTCTATCCCACGCGCGATATCGCCGCCGCCGTATACCGCCGCGAAACCTACGATTTCGACAAATGTATCTACGTCACCTCTGCGGGGCAGAGCCTGCACTTTGCCCAGTGGTTCAAGGTCATCGAGCTCATGGGCTACGATTGGGCGGATCGCCTCGTGCACGTGCCCTACGGCACCGTCAGCATCAATGGCGCGAAGCTCGCCACCCGTACAGGCAACGTCGTGCTGCTTAAGGACCTGTTCGCACAGGCAGTCGAGAAGGCGCGCGCCATCACCGCGGAAAAGAACCCGAACCTCGAGAACCTCGACGAGGTTGCCGAGTCGGTCGGCGTGGGTGCGATCATCTTCCATTACCTCATGAACAACCGTATGCGCGACATCAACTTTATCCTGGAAGACGCGCTCTCCTTTGACGGCAATACGGGCCCCTACGCGCAGTACACCTACGCACGTACCGCCAGCATTCTCGGCAAAGCGGGCAGCGCGGGCAAAATGTGCGCCTACGAGATGAACGAGGCGGAGACCTTGCTCGTCAAGACGCTCGCCGCCTTCCCCGAGGCAGTGAAGAACGCGCTCGCAGACTACGAGCCGTCGGTCATCACGCGCTATATCCTTGACCTCTGTGCGGCGTTTAACCGCTTCTATCACGATTGCCAGATCGTCACCTGCGCGGAGGAAGCCGTGCGCGAGGCTCGCGTCGCCATGACCGCCGCCACGCATACCGTGCTCGGTCGCGCGCTGTCGCTGATCTGTATGAAAAAAACCGAAAAGATTTAAGGGAGTATCGACATGTCCGGACATAGCAAATGGAACAACATCAAGCATAAAAAGGAAAAGAACGATGCCGCCAAGGCCGGCATCTTCACCAAGATCGGCAAGGAGATCGCCGTAGCCGTCCGTGCGGGCGGCGGCGACCCCAACAGCAACAGCAAGCTGCGCGAGCTGATCGCCAAGGCAAAGGCAAACAACATTCCCAACGATAACATCGAGCGCGCGATCAAAAAGTCGCTCGATAAGGACGGTGCCAGCTACGAGGAAATGACCTACGAGGGCTACGGCCCCGGCGGCGTTGCCGTGATCGTGGAGGCCGCCACCGATTCCAAGAACCGCACCGCGGCCGATGTGCGCCACTATTTCAGTAAATTCGGCGGCAACCTGGGTGCGATGGGCTGTGTGTCCTATCTGTTCTCCGAAAAGGGTGTCATCATTGTCGCAGACGAGGATGCCGAGATCGAGGAGGATAAGCTCATGGAGGACGCGCTGGAAGCCGGCGCGACCGACTTTGAGGGCGAGGATGGCGTGTTCGAGATCTACACCGAGCCGGACGACGTCTACGCGATCAGCGAGGCGCTGACCGCCAAGGGCTACCCCGTCGCCTCTGCCGAGCGCGCCAAGGTGCCCTCTACCTACGTAGAGCTGACCGAGGAAGGTGACCGCAACTTTATGCAGCTGCTCCTGGATAAGCTGGAAGAAAACGACGATATCACCAGCGTCTTCCACAACTGGGAGAACTGATAAAAAGAAAACGAAGAAGAGCACCCGAGAGGGTGCTCTTTTTGCGCGGACCGTCGTGGCGAGCATCGCTCGTCCGAGGCCTCCCCTGTGTAAGGGGAGGTGTCATTTTTGCAAAAAATGACGGAGGGGTTGTCAAGGGCAGGGAAAAATTGTGGCCAAAGTCTTGACAAACAACTTTTCCCGTGGTATAATAACCCGTGTTCGGTTAGAGGTGAATATTTCGGGGCGTGGCACAGCTTGGTAGTGCGCTTGGTTCGGGACCAAGAGGCCGCAGGTTCAAATCCTGTCGCTCCGACCAAAAAATCGAGGGGTGGAAAATTCCACCCCGCGATTTTTTATTTTATGGAGAAGCGACAGGATTTGAAGGGGAGCGGCACTGAATGACACCGCAGTGCGGTGTCAGAGCCGCGACTGACCGAGGC
>JAFTYE010000005.1 GCA_017464805.1 Clostridia bacterium
AACGCATAAGGAGGAATGAATATGGAAATCTACGAAATTCCGAGCCTTGAAATTCAGGACTTTGCCGCTTCGGCAGACCCGATCAGCGCATCCCCCGATGCCGATAATCAGATCGGTAAGTGGGACGAGATCGCTTGATCCGCATATAACAAACCAAAAAGGGCAACCCGCATGGGTTGCCCTTTTCTTTTGTCTTTACGTTGCAATACCCGCAAACTGATTGCGATACAGCTTGCTGTACTCACCGCCGAGGGAAAGCAGCTCATCATGGTTGCCCGCCTCCGCAATCACGCCGTCCCGCATGACCACGATACAGTCCGCGTCGCGGATGGTGGAAAGGCGATGTGCGATCACCAGGCTGGTGCGGTTCTTCATCAGCTGAAGCATCGCTCCCTGAATGTGCATTTCGGTGCGCGTATCGACCGATGATGTTGCCTCATCGAGAATGAGGATCTTCGGATCGGCCAGCACCGCACGCGCGATGGTGAGCAGCTGACGCTGACCCTTGGAGAGGTTCTCACCCGATTCGCTGATTTTCGTCTGGTAGCCGTCGGGCATGCGCTCGATAAAGCCATCGGCATGCGCGTGCCGCGCCGCCTCTCTTACGTCCTCGTCACTTGTCCCCTCGCGTCCGTAGCGGATGTTTTTGTCCACCGTGTCGGCAAACAGGACGGTGTCCTGTAACACAATGCCGATCGCGTGACGGAGCGTTGCCTTGGGTAGCTCGGTAAGGGGTATGCCATCCACGGTGATCTCGCCGCTGTCCGGCTCGTAAAAGCGCATTAGCAGATTGACCACGGTGGTCTTGCCCGATCCGGTCGCGCCCACGATAGCGATCTTTTGTCCCGGCTTCACCGTTAGATTCAGCCCTCGGAGTACCTCTTCGCCCGGAACGTAGGAGAAGTGCACGTTGCGGAATACGATCTCACCACGAATGCTTTCACGTGCGGTTTCGTTTGTGCCCTCGTCGATCTCGGGCTCGGCATCCATGATTTCGAAAATGCGCTCTGCGCCCGCCAAGGCGGTCATGATCGCCGAATACTGGTTCGCCACCTGGTTGATCGGGTGGGAGAACTTTTTGGAATACTGGAGCATGGCTTGAATGGTGCCCACGGTCATGCCCGTGCCGAAGAGCATCAGCGCACCGCCGCAGCCCGCGATCAGCACGTATTGCAGGTTACCGATGAAGTTCATCACAGGCCCCATCACCGAGCCGAACACGCGTGCGCGGATGGAAACATCACGAAGCTCGTTGCTCACGGCGGAAAAATTCTTAACCGAATCGCTTTCCTTGCCGTAGGCCATGACGGTGGCGTACGCACTGACCGTTTCCTCCACCTGGCCATTGAGCTGACCAAGTAGCTTCTGCTGGTGCACAAAGTGTCGCTTGGTGAACTTGGCAAGGAAGGAGGATACCCCCATCGAAAGAGGAATGGTCACCGCGGCAAACAGGGTCATGAGCGGACTGTATGTCAGCATCATCACAACCGCGCCGATGATGGTCAAGAGGGAGGAGAGCAGGATGGTGACCGACTGGGACACCGCGTTTGACACATTTTCCACATCGTTGGTCATGCGGGACATCAGGTCGCCGTGACGGTGGCGGTCGGTATAGGAAATAGGCAGGCGCGACATGTGGGAGAACAGATCCCGCCGCATGGTGTACACTGTATCTTGTGCCAGACGGGCAGAGAGAAGCCCCTGCACGTAGGACAGAAGTGCCGCGGTGGCGAACAAAATCCCCATGCCGATCAGGGAGGAAAAGAGGGTCGGCAGATCTACTGCAAGGTGATTTTCGTCAATGGTGATGGCATCGATGGCTGCCTGCTGCAGGCGCGGACCGAACAGATCGGCCAGCGTGACCGCCGTGATCAGCACAAGCAGGGCAAGAAGCAGGAGCTTGCTTCGTCCGATGTAGCCGAGCAGGCGCGCCAGCGTGCGTTTGGCGTTTTTCGGCTTTTCGGCGCGCAGGCGCGCGCCCATCGGCCCGCCCGGGCCCCTACCGGGGCGAAGCTCGATTTGTTGAACGGAGGGTGGTGCTTTTCTCGGTTCACTCATGATCCATGTCCTCCTTTCCGCATTGGGAAGCGTAAATATCGCGATAGGTCGCGCTTACGCGCATCAGCTCATCGTGCGGCGCACAATGCGTAATCGTACCGCCCTCCAGGACCGCGATGCGATCGGCCTCACGAACCGAGGCAATGCGCTGGGCGATCATGATGACCGTGGTGTCGCGTAGCTCCTCGTTCAGAGCGCGGCGCAAGACCGCCTCGGTGGACAGGTCGAGTGCGGAGGTCGCATCGTCCAGGATCATGATTTCGGGGCGGCGCGCCACCGCCCGTGCGATGGAAAGGCGTTGCTTTTGACCGCCCGATAGGGAAGCGCCCTTTTCAGCCACGGGCGTGTCATAGCCGGCCGCGAAGGAGGATATGTAGCCGTGCGCCTGGGCAATTTCTGCCGCGCGTTGCACCGCCGCCTCGTCCGCCTCGGGATCGCCCCAACGGATGTTGTCGGCGATCGTGCCGCTGAACAGCTCGCTCTTCTGTGCCACAAAGCCGATCTTCGCGCGCAGGGCGGAAAGATCGTATTCCTTGATCGGGCGGCCGTTTACCAGCACCTCGCCTTCTGTCGCGTCGTAAAAACGCGGGATCAGGTTGACAAGCGAGGTCTTGCCGCAGCCTGTTTCACCGATGATGGCTACCGTTTCGCCCCGCCGTACGTCCAGGTTGATGTCGTGCAAAACGGGTGCGCCCGAGGTGCTTGGATAACGGAAGCCGACCGAGTGGAAGGAAACAGCGATCTCGCCCTCCCCGTCGGTTTCTGTCCCACCACGGATGACCGGCTCGGTCGAAAGCACCTCGCGGATACGCGTGGCAGAGGCCGCCGCGCGGGAAATGGAGGAGAACATCATCGTCACCATCATCAGGGAGGAAACGACCTGCGTCACGTAGGTAACGCCTGCCATGACCGTACCCGTGCTCATGCCGTCGATCCCCTCGGCAAGCGACACGCCGCCAAGGTACAAAATGGCGATGACCGAAAAGTTCGACAGGATCGTCAGAACGGGCTGAATGACCGCCGTGAGACGAAGCACCTCACGGTTCACGTCACGCAGACTGCGGTTTGCCTCGTCAAAGCGACCCGCTTCGTAGTCCTCACGCGTGTAGGCCTTGACCACACGCGCACCGCCCACGTTCTCGTGCATGACGGTGTTGACGCGATCAAGCCGCTTCTGGATCACGCTGTACAGGGGAATGGTGCGGCGAAGAACAAGGAAGAGGGTCAGGGCCAGGATCGGCACCGAGCAAAGGAGTACCGTGCCGAACTTCACGTTCAGCGAAAGGAGCATCACCGTGCCGCCAATCAGGAACATCGGAGAGCGCACGAACATGCGCAGCAGCATCTCGACGAATTCTACCGTCATGGCAATGTCGTTGGTCAGACGGGTGATCAGCGAGCCGGAGGTGAATTTGTCGGTCTGCTCGGTGGACAGGGCCATGACGTGGCGGTAAGCGTCGCACCGCAGATCATGCCCAAAGCCCTGCGCTGCACGTGCGGCAGTGTAGGCACACAGCGTGCCAAAAAAGCCGCCAATCAGTGTGATGACCAGCATCAGAATGCCAAAGGTCAGAATGATCGAAAAGGGTTCGTACTCCGCCCCCCAGAAGAACTGCATAATGCCCGCAGCCAACGGGGACTTTGCAATATCCTCGCCGCAAATGCCGTAGTCCACGATAAAGGACATGAAAAACGGCAGGCATAGGTCGGCCGCCACCTCGCAGATCATAAGCAGGGGAGAGATGAGGGCAAGCGGCCAATAGGGCTTGATGTAACGCGATAGCTTCATACTTTCTCCTCCTCACTTTGCAGAATGTTGTCCCGAACGCGGAGTAGCATCTCACCGAGTGCGCGTCGCTCGTTTTCATCAAAGCCGCGCATCAGCTCCTCGTCAAGAGCCCGCAGGCGGAGTCCGATCTCCTCGTGCGCGGCAAGCCCCTTGTCCGAGATCTGCACACAGGTCGTGCGCGCATCTCGTTCGTGTGCGAGACGCACAACCAGCCCATCATCCTCCATCTCACGCAGGATCACGCTCACCGTCGGGGCTTTCAGGTGCGTCACGGTCGCCAGCTCTCGCTGGGAGAGCCATGTCCGTCCCTCCTTTTCCCTTGCGCGGATCAAGGCCATCAGCACCAGCCGACACCCATGTTGGGAGAGCACCCCCGGCGGATCGGTCGCACGCATGCGGTCAAAAAACAGGCGCGAAATTTCGTTGATCAGCATTGGCGGCCGTGTGCTGAGCAGCTCGCGCGACGGCGTACCAAACGATTTTTCCTTCATCGTTTTTGCTTCCTTTCGGGTCTTTTTTGTAATTAGTTAGTTACCTAACTAATTATACGGAGAGAAGGGAGAAAAGTCAATGAACAATTCGTGAATTTTGCATAATTGGGCGCAAAAAGGGAAGAGTAAAACAAGAAAAACAAGGAAAGGGAGAGAGCACTTGGAGAGGATCAGCCGAAATTATGGGGAAAACGTGGCGCATTTCCGCGAACGCCTGCGGGTGGCGGAGAATTTTGATGTCGTGGAGAGGCATCTGTCGGTTGGGGAGGACGAGTTGACTCTCTTTTATATCGACGGCTTCATCAAGGACGGCGTGATGCTTCGCTTGATGCAGAACTTCTGTTCCATGAAGGGGCTTTACCGCGGGGAAAAGGACGCCTGCCGCCGCTTTGCCGACTCCAATGTCCCCTATGTGGAGGTCGAGAGAACCTCGGACGCGGCGCACCTGACCATGATGGTCATGTCGGGGGCGGCCATGGTGCTTGGCAGTACCTTCGGGGACGAGGCCATCGTCATCGACGCGCGCACCTACCCCGCGCGTACCACACAGGAGCCGGAAAATGATCGCGTCATGCAGGGCGCACGGGACGGCTTTGTCGAAACGCTCATTTTCAACACCGCCCTGATCCGCCGCCGTATCCGCGATCCCCATCTGACCATGGAATACACCACCGTGGGTGGGGAGTCCCAGACCGACGTGGTGCTTTGTTATATGCAAGGCCGCGCGGATGAAAAGCTCCTGTCCCGTTTGCGAAAAAAGCTGAAGGAGATCGCCCCCACGCATATCACCCTCGGTACCGAGAGCCTGACCGAGGCACTCATTCGCCGCCGTTGGTATAATCCCTTCCCGAAGGTTCGCACCACCGAGCGACCGGACACCGCCGCTGCGGAGCTGCTGGAGGGACGGGTGCTGCTCCTTTGCGATACCTCGCCGCAGGTCATGATCCTGCCTACCTCGATTTTCGACTTCATGCAGGAGACCGACGATTATTATTTCCCGCCCCTCACGGGCTGCTATCTGCGCCTTGTGCGCCACGGCGTGTTTTTTCTTTCGCTTATCATCACGCCACTGTGGTATTTGTTTATTCTGTACCCCGACTATGTTCCCGCTTCGCTTCTCTTTCTGTTGCCGAAGGAGACGACCGCCGTTCCTATCCTCCTTCAGCTCTACCTTGCGGAAATGGCGATTGATGGCCTAAAGCTCGCCTCCATGAACACACCGAACATGCTCGCGGGGTCGCTAAGTATCATCGGCGGCTTGATCCTCTCGGACTTCGCCGTCGAGGTCGGCTGGCTCTCGCCGGAGGTCATTCTCTACATGGCGTTTGCCGCGATTGCCAGCTTCACCCAGCAGAATCATGAGCTGGGCTACGCCTTCAAATTTCTGCGTGTGATCATCCTCACCCTGACTGCCATTTTCGGTATATGGGGCTTTGCCGTGGGGCTTGCGCTGGTGCCCATCCTGCTTGCCACCAACAAAACGCTGGACGGTGGACACGGCTATCTGTATCCACTGATTCCGTGGAACGGAAAGGCGATGGCGAGGTTGTTTTTCCGATTGAAAAAAGAAAAATAGGACTACCTTGTTTTGGCATAACCAAAAAAAGCAGAGGGAAAATCCTTCTGCTTTTTTATCGCCGTTTTTGCTCGCTCGCAGTATGTTATACAGCTTTGGTGCAAGAACGGCAATTTCTTTTCAAAATCCGAAGAGCCATGTTTTTGTAGGTATGTCTTGACTTTTTCTCAATCCGTGCTATCATAAAGAAAAAACCGAAAGGGACTCATATATTTTATGGAAGCTTTTGTTCATGGCGAGATACACGAATTCCCTGATTGGTACGACGAGGACGGTAATGTTATCAACGCAAGCGACGGCGGCGTGATCTATGCCGAGGGAAAGTACCATTGGTACGGCCAGGCGTTTCGTCCCATGGGCTTTGCCACCCAGGGTGAGGGCGGACAGTCCACCACCACGGGTGTGGTTATGTATGCCTCCGAGGATCTGTTGCACTGGACCTATGAGGGCGTGATTCTTGCCTGCTCGACCGACCCCACAAGTCCGCTTTATGCGCCTATGCGCTTTGAGCGGCCGAAGATCGTCTACAACGAAAAAACAAAGCAATACGTGCTCTGGTGCCACTATGTGAAGCATCCCGGCGACCACGGCTTTTTACCCGGCACGGGCGAAGCGGGTGTCGCGTATTGCGACAAGGTCAACGGCAGCTATACTTGGGTCGGCTCCTGTCGCCCGATTAACGAGGAGGGCATCGTGCGCGACTGTACCCTGTACAAGGACAAAGACGGCACCGCCTATTTTATCTACGACCGCCATCCCATCAAGGATAAGGAAAACAAAAACCGTTGCTTGCATATCGTCAAGCTGACCGAGGATTACCTTGCCCCCACAAACGAATACAAGCGCATTGAGGCAGGCTTTCTGCGCGAAGCTCCCGCCGTGGTCTATCACGACGGATACTATTACATGGTCACCTCGGGACTGACGGGCTGGGCAACCAATCAGGCAAAATACCTGCGTGCCCGCACGCTGCTTGGCGAGTGGAAAGACATGGGTGACCCCTGCGTGGGGGATGAAACCCATACCACCTTTGAAACGCAAACCACCTACATCTTCCGCGTAGAGGGCACGGATACCTATATCCACATGGCAGAACGGCATAACACGGAAAACTTCCTGCATTGCTCCTACGTCTGGCTCCCCATCGAGTTCGGCGCGGATCATACGCTCTCGCTCATCTACCGCAAAGAGTGGAAGCTATAAAAAAGACCCCGTACGGGGTCTTTTTTATAGCAGCATTGAAAACAGCGTAAAGGTTAGGGGGATTGTGATGACCGACAACACGTGAGAGATTAGCGCCATGCCCGCCGCTACCGAGGTGTCCTTGCCGTAGGCACTTGGAATCACGATGGTATTCAGGCCAAGCGGCATTGCCGAGGCCGCGACCGCGCACAGGGCCACGTCCTGCGGCACGGGGGACAGGGCTACCACTGTCAGTGCTACTGCGGGGAGCAGGAGCAGACGAATGAGCGAAACCGCGTAGATCGAGGGAACGCCCAGCATCTTTTTCAGGGGTGTCTTCGCAATGGTCATGCCTGTCAGTAGCATAGCAACGGGGGACATGCAGGAGCCAAGCGAGGAAACGGCAGAGGAGAAGAAGGTCGGTACCTCGAAGGGGAGAAGTCCCACGATCATACCCACCAGCATCGCGATAAACATGGGATTGACCAGATTTTTCAGACCGCTTTTGAAGGAGGCACCTTCTTTGACGGGCATCAGCAGATAGGGAACGCCCCACAGGTAGATCAGAACCCAGAAGGGGAGCACGAAAATCAGGTAGTTCATGAATACGTCGGGGAAAAGCGCGGACACGACCGCGTTGCCCATGAAGCCGAAGTTGGAGAAGGCAAGGCCGTAGGTGTAAATGCCCCGCGTGTAGCTGTCCTTCGTGCACAGTCGCGCAAAAAGTAGCACCAGCGGCAGACCGCCAAGCACCGTCACCGCGCCGGCGAGGATAAATTTTCCGGCCGTGCCGAACTGTGCCACTGTGAAATTATGCATAAAGGTGCCCATGACCAGCGCGGGGATGAATACCCAGCTTTCCAGCTTGGAGAGCACCGCGGTGGCCGTATCGGGAAGGATGGAAAACCGCGTCAACAGGTAACCGATCACGATCAGAAAGAATAGAAACGCCATCTGTCCCAGCGTGGAAGAAAAAACAGTCATGTGCGCCTCAATTTTTTGTGAAATCATATACTTCATCTTAACACACACAGGTATAAAAGTCAAGAACGAACCAGATAAAAATGGAGATTTTTGCAATTCCCTTGACACCGCGCTCCATTTGTGATATGATACAGGGGTAGACACGCAGGCATATCGAAGTGGTCACAACGAGGCGGTCTTGAAAACCCGCCCGTAGCAGTCCC
Source organism: Clostridia bacterium (assembly GCA_017464805.1). Lineage (GTDB taxonomy): Bacteria > Bacillota > Clostridia > Oscillospirales > CAG-272 > UBA1740. The sequence goes on from JAFTYE010000005.1 coordinate 8,284, forward strand.
CTTTGTCCCCTCAAAAATCCTTGTATTATAAGGGTTTTCGGCATTTTCTAAAACACAAAAATTTCATAGTTCTCTCGCGAAATTCTCTCTAAATTACAGAGCATTTCGCAAAAGATAACCTACGGAGGGTTATCGAAGTGGTCATAACGAGGCGGTCTTGAAAACCGTTTGCCCTCTGGGCACGTGGGTTCGAATCCCACACCCTCCGCCACATTTTGCACAATTTTGTGTAGCAAAAAGCACTTGAATTTGGTGATATTCGCTAAAATTCAGGTGTTTTTTTCTATATTTTGCGCCCCTGAAATTTATGCCTTGGAGAGAACTCGAAAATTCTCTCCTGACCCCCGAAAAAGCCTTGTGGCATAAGGCTTTTTCAGCTCTCCCATTTGCTTGCGATCTGCACGTTTTGGGGTAATTTTACGGCACTTTCCATGGCTTTTGCGGCATTTTCCTTGCTGCTCCAGTCTAAATGCGTGTAAATATTGAGGGTCACACTCACGGTGGAATGCCCTAAATAGACCTGCACTTCCTTGGGCGAGAGCCCCATTTTATGCATCAGACTCGCGCAGGTGTGGCGCAGATCGTGAAAACGGATCTTGCGCAATCCGTTGCGCTCAAGTATCTTCGGGAAAGCGTCCTCGATGTAACGCGGCTTGAAGCGATTGCCCATTTCGTCGGTGAACACGTAGTCAATGTCCTTCATATTGTAGCAATTGCCGCAGATCTTGCGATTGCGCTTCTGCACCTCGCGCCAAGCAAGCAGCTTTTCTTTCACCGTGTCGGACATGGGAAAGCTCCTATAGCTCGACTTGGTCTTGGTGCGGTCAGAGGCAATGATAAGTGTTTCGCCGTCCACTCGCGCCTCAGTGACCGTGTGGTTGATGGTGATCTTGTTCTCCTCAAAATCAATGGCTTTCCATCGAAGTCCGAGCACTTCGCTTCTACGCAGTCCCAGCAGAGCCGTGATGTAGATGAGAAGCCCCAGCTTGTGATCCCAAGATTTCTCGATGAGCAAGGCAAGCTCCTCCTCGGTGTAAGCCGAGCCTTCAAAGCGCTCCGCGCGGGGCGGGTCAACCTTGTCGGCAGGATTGTTGGGAATGAGATCCATTCGATACGCGTGCTTGAGGATCTTGTGAAGCAGCGCGTGCTCGTGCCTGACCGTTGTTCCCGACAGCGTTTTCATCTCGTGGAGATAAAAGCTCTGCAGGTCCTTGGCTTGCACGTTGGCAAGCGCCAAATTCTTTTTCTCAAAGTAAGGAATGAACTTCTTTTCCACCGTGGTCTGATAGCCGCCGAAGGTGGTAGGCACGACCATCGTTCGCACCACCTCAAGCCAAGCCCGCATAAAATCGGTGAAAAGCATCTCCTCGCTGAAATCATAATAGTCGGCGGGAGCCTTTGGCACAACAAAGCTTTTGCGAAGATGCGATAGCATTTCCTCGGCGCGCTTCTTGTTTCCTCGCACGGGAAGTCCCGTGGCTTTCCATATTTGTTTTCGTTCGCCTGTGTAATCGGTGTAGCTGAGTACACAGTAATAATGTCCGTCTTTTTCTCGCAGGTGTCCTGCAATCATAAATAACTCCTTTCTGCATTCTGCACATATTTCGGACTTTTCTTTATTGGAGTGGCTCCATTATACAAGAAAAATTCTCTCCCGTCAAATGTGCGATTCCGCGTTGTGTTTCTTTTTGAGTTCGAATATAGGTTTATATAAAACTTCGTCCCCGCGTGAGACGAAGTTATTTTCTTATTCAGCCTCGTGCCATCTTGGCACGAAGAAATGTGTCTCCACCGGAGACGAATTAATTGTGCTCCGGTGGAGCATAATTTTAACTTCTGCACCGCCGGTGCACAAGTGAACCTCTCCACCAATGGAGGAGAAGTGGCAAACTTCCCATCCATTGGCGCGGAAGTGAACCTATGTGCCGATGGCACACAAGTTATCGGCTTCGATCATCCTTGCGCGCGGGTGCTTTTGCCTGCGGCTCGGACGATTTCGGCTGTGTGTTTTTGAGTTCTGCTTTTTCTTTTGGTGAGAGAAAATACTCTCGCTCCAGCTTTTCACGGCGCATCTTTTCCTCGGCTTCAACCATTTCGCGCATCACACCTGAGCGTTCAAGCACGTTCTTGATGTCGGAAATCTGTCGTCGTAACGGTTTCATTTCTGCCGACAAAGCGTAAATTTCCTCCTGCACCTGTAGCTTAATTTCGGGATCGTTGCAACGGCGAATGCTGTTGTAAAGGTCCTTTCTTTTTCGCTCAAGTGCCATTAGCTCGCGCTCGGTTCGCTCCAAAAACGCATCGGCATCCTCCTTGGTATTGATGTCCTCTTGCCCCATCAGTACCGCTTGGCGCGAATACATTTCGCATTTTCGAGTCGCTTCTCGCATTTCTGGAGTGATCGGCTGATACTTTGGCGCGGGATCGTGTGGCGTAATCAGGTCGAGACCGCCCAAGAGATAGACAAAGGTCAGCACAAGCGTGAGCAAAGGTCCGAAGTCTTGCTCAGGCGCGTACAACCAATGCTGCCTTGGCGGACGGTTTTGGTTTCGGAAATTGTTGCTTTTGACTTTACCAACGTATGAAGCGTAACCGCAAAGTCCTTTCCAGTAATTCGCTTCAATGGTTTTGTCGATGGAATCGAGACTATAATCCTCTCCAAGATTATAGATTCTCGTCCATTGTTTTCCGTCCTTCGGCTTGATCTTCGGATATTTGCCACCTTCGTTGCGGTCAAATTCATATCCCTTGTCCCGTAGATGCAGAATAAAATCCTGCCACGTCGGCGAGACCTTTCGCGCCTCATCAATCGCCCAGCGCATCAAATTATACCGAGTAGGCTTGCCAGCTTTCTCATCAAAATAGATGTTTCTCGGCGTGTGACCCTTCGGATTTTTGATGACCGACAGACCGTACTTGCGACAAATCTCATCCGACGTTTCACGCAAACTATAATAATTTGCAAAGCCGCTGTCGATCTTTTTGCCGTCGATAAATGAAATCGGATTCAGAATAAAATGGTTGTGGAGGTGTGATCTGTTGAGATGAGTTGCCACCATCACCTGATAACGATCACCCCACAATTTCTCCGCAAGCTCGACACCGATCTTATGGCACAGGTCGGGTGTTACCTCACCCGGCTTGAAGCTTTGATACGCGTGGTGAGCAAGAATCGAGCCGCGATCTCCGAAGTGCTCGCGCACCTTCATCATCGCTTCGTATGGGTCGCCCGTACAGTTGATAGAGCTTACAAGGTAAACCTTTTCATCCTCGACCCACTCGGTTTTATTGTTGTCCGCGATATAATGAAGCTCTCTTGCAAGGTCATTCAGCTCGGTCTTGTCGGGATTGCGCGCGTACTCGATCACGCGTTTTACCGAATCTTTGATTGCCCAAATCTTCGTTGTCGCCACGCTCAAGACACCTCGTTCTCATCAAGATCGCGATAATATTTCTCGAACGCCGCACCGAAAATTCCTTCATCGTAGAACAGTTTGCAGTGCTCGAAGAATGTGTTCATCATCTTCTGTATCGCCGCAACGTAAGCACGAACCGGCTCGCCCTCAAGACAATACTCTAAAATAATTTCGCGAATTTCCGAAAGCTCTTTGCCGATTTCGTAAATTTGCGATGGCGGAATTGCTTTGAGATCTGCGCCTTGAATTAACTTTTTGACAAGCTGAGTTTGAGAAAGTTTGCACGCTTTTGCCAATCTTTTGACGCGTTTTTTCTCGTCGCTTGTCACTCTGATCGTGATAGTTTCTGTAGAATTTCTGTGTGTTTCCTTGAGATCTTTTTTGATTTCTTTGCTAAAGTTTTTTACGTTCATTGATTTTTCTCCTTAAACATTCTTGATAATATCGTCACTCTCGGCGGGGTTATAGGGGCGCCAAGCCCCAATCGTATCCGTGAGGATACGCAGGAAATGGGCGAACGTGCAGTACACCGCTGTAGTACAGCATGCAGTACATTTCCTATGCTCGTTACACTCCAAGACAACGTTTTCACGTTCTCTTGCACCCCGTGTAAATTTGTGTACCAAATCAGCCATCTGTGACGGTAAGTGACGATTGTGTCGGTATTTCTTCCGCAGAATTTTTTTCGTCATTTGCGTCATTATCGTCACTCGGTACGAGCGTCAGCTCAAGCCATCGACCGCTACCCGTTCGCCCCGAGTCGTAAAGAATTCCCACTTGCTGTAGGTAATCATACGCCTCGGTTGAAAGACTTCTCGTCAGCATGTTCGGCTTCACGTTCTCCTCGCCCAATAGAGCAAGCAGCTCACTCGCCGTCCCGCGAAAATGCTTGTGCTCTTTGATATACTCGCAGACGGTTTTGACAATGGGAACCAGCGGGCGGTAACAGATCCCGACGTGCGGCGGCACATCTTCAGCGATATGCCAATAGCAATTCGTGAACTCAATCGCCATTGCTCTAAACTCAATGTCTCGCCCCGTCAGATACAGAAAGGTCGAGTCTGCTCCTCGGTTCACCTTCTTGAGAAGCAGCACCGTATCAGCGGCACCCATAAGTCCCGTTGTACCGGAGATCTCGTTGAAGGGATCGTCCTTGTCCTGCGTCTTGCGAAGATGGTGGACGAGCACGATTGCAATGCCAAGATCATCAGCCAACTTTTTCAGAGAGCCGATGTCGGCATAGTCCTTCCCGTAAGTAGGGCTTCCTGCCTTGGGGTCACATGCGCCGCGTACCTTTTGCAAGGTGTCGATCACGACCAACTTCGTGTCGGGGTACTGTGTTTTGTGGTTCACCAATTGTTCCTCAAGCTCACCGCCAAGCGTACCCGCTTGCACGGCAAAGCGCAGATTGGTCGGACACTCCTCGGTCAATCGTGCAACACGATCCTTCACTCTCGCGAAGGTATCCTCAAGTGCCAAGTACAGCACGTCGGAGGAGATAATGTTGTGACCAAGAAACATCTTTCCAAGAGCCACGCAAAGACAAAGCTGAAGCACGAACCACGACTTGCCGATCTTGGACGGACCGCAAAGAAGTGTCAGACCCTCGGGGAGCATATCTGCCACGATAAAGTTTTTCGGAGCGTAGGGCGTTGCCATTAGCTCCTCGGCATCGATGGTATCAAGTTTGTTCAGGAGATAGGGATTATAGAATCCATAATCCATTTACATCATTCCTTTCTGTTCCTCACGTCCTTTCTTTTTTGGATTTACGATGCATCAGCGTCACACAGCATATAGCGAATGACGTTGATTTTGGGAATCCTGAAACGGTTTCCCACGATTACGCCGTGGATCTGCGGATGCTTTGCAAGTTCAAGAGCCGCTTTGCGCCCGATGCCAAGCATCTTCTGCAGATCACAAATGCCGACGATGTCGGGATAGTCCGCAAACATCATCTGTTCGTAACTGGTCGTTTTTTCACTCATAAACGATTCTCCTTTCATTACGTAATGTAAAGGCGTAATCGTTTCGCAGGTGCACGGTTCGCTACTCCGTGCATACTCCCACACCTCTCTCACCGCATCGCAGGGTGTGACAAGGTCTATAGCAGCGAACTGCGGATTTTGCAAATGAAACTTGTCCGCAGTGTATATGAACACCGCCAAACGGCGTGTGTTTTCAAAAATAAAAAGGTGAGCATCAGAATAAGACAGAGCTCGGCTCTGTGATAAATCTGATACTCCCCCGTGCTATTTAAGATACCTTGGGCAATTTGCCACGCAAATTGCGTGGGCGTCCCGGCTATCTTCATCCGTGATGTTCTTCACGGACGCCCGTTTTCACTGACGGGAGGATGGCTCACTTTCGATTGTATAAATTATTTTTCGCTGTCGTCGATCTCACTGCTATCATATTCAAGCAGGTCTTCCACACGGCAACCGAGAACCTTGGATAGTGCAAGCAAAGTTGTTCCCGCAGCTTTGTTGATGTCCTTGGCGCGGATCTCATACTGTTGCAGAGTCCGTAGATTAACGCCAACCTTTTCGGCAAGCTCTTTCTGTGTGTAGCCACTGATCTTACGTTGCGCTTGCAAGCGCGTCGGAGGATTTTTCTTGCGAATGATACGATTGACGGTGTCTACAAACTTCTTTTCGGAGGCTTCATGCAGAGTAGGATAAAGCTTCGCGATCTCTTGCATCGTGATATACTTCGCGATCTCCTTAAAGCTTCGACCGCTGTACCATTGATAATAGGCTAAGACCCAACCGCACCAATACTCGGTGGAATAGTCGTAATCGACCTGTGCATCGGGAAATTGAATGTCCGCGTTGGCTTTGGCGATAACGTCCATGACAAGCTCTGTGCCCGATAGTCCCGAAACGATCTTCGGAACACCAACGGCAAATTGCTCGGCATAACCCGTGCCGATGAACAGATCAAGGAAACGATCCATATCCATCGCACACGCGTTTGCGGCGTAGTCAAACGCTTCGCCCAAACATTTCATTGCATCGTCGAGATATTGATTATCGTAAGCGTGGATCATCAGGCTTTACCTCCTCACGAATAATATCTCTCATATACAGACCGTTTAAATCGTCTTTTTCAAGCTCAGCGCGGAACGCGGCTCTCGCTTCATCGTCGCGCGCTTTTCTCTTTGCATAATATTTAGTGTTATCGGCAACCTCGTAAGAAACAAACTGAATTTTCTCAAAGGCTGCAGGGCTCTTCAAAACGAACTGTTCACCAAGCTTGCCGAGGCGCATCGCGCAGGAAAGCTGTGCAAGAGAAATTTCGTTGTTGACAAACGCTCTTGCAAAAGAAAAATAGGAATCGTCGGCGCGATAACCAATGACAACGTCATAGGGTTCAAGATCGATCAAAAAATGTTCCTCAAGCCAATCGATGCCTCGCTTCATTACGGGAGTTGAGACACGTAACTTGCGATATTTCATCAAAAGGGCAAGCCAATGCAAAATGGTGTATTCGTCGGAAGAAAGATTCAGCACGGAAAGACCGTCGGTGTTAATCTCATATTTATTGGCATATCCGTCGGTATTTTCGGTGCAAGCCCATTCCTTTGCCAGCTCGAGGTGCTCGGTGCAATAAAAGCCGCGTCCGTAGTCGTTATATGCTTTTCCTTTTCCGAACACGGGAGCTTTAATAATTTCAGGCGAACCGTGATATAGAATTAGTTTACTCACTTTCATCACCTCTATACTTCTTTGGAGTTAGTTCTATTATATTATACTTCTAAAGAAGTACTTTGTCAATCATTTCTCGCGAAAATTCATAAACTTTTTAGAATTTTAAGCGTTAGCCGCAATGACCGGCAGGGCAACATATCCCGCTGCAACCTTTGGCTTCTCAATTACAACAAGCATCTTCTTGCATCGGGGGCACATAAATGTAGGACCTTCGTAGTTCGGCGTAGCCATGCGCACGGTTACGTTACGCTTTTCACGCGGATTGTTACTATAGAGAATAGAACAACCGCATTCCGGGTTCGCACACTTTGCAATCGGTATCTTATCTTGTGTAGCCTTACGCAATAGATTCACCTCCTAAAAATAGTATGCAAGTCAATGTAGATGTTCTAAGATCGTATTAAAATCACTCCACAAACGACTATCCTCTTCAATGTTAAAGTTAGCATAATGACGTTTGTCTCTAAGGTTTTTGTAAAAACTATTTTCTTTGGCTATATAAACCTCATCAGAAAAACCAGCACAATATTTAAATTGTGTTCCAGTTATATCAATTACAGTTCCGTTTTCCATAACAAGCCATGCGTGGTTTGTAGTATTTTCAGGATTCTCATCCTCGTACACTCCGTTGCCTTGCTTGGTTTTGATTTTATAGTTTTGATACAAATAATATCCTAACAAGTCACAAGAGTCATCGCAACACCCATATGGAAAATTACTCATTCTATCTCCACGTTCAAATTCACGATTGTTTTTTGCTTCTATAATCGCGTGTCTAAAATCGGAGACTATTTGAAACAGTTCTTCATAGTTAATATCTTTTTTCAACAAAAAAACTCCTTATTTTATATCTTTTATAACCTTCAGGGCAATGCCTTGTATCTCAATCTTGCTCGGCTTCAGCTCGCGGCGCTCCTTGGGATAGCTCTTGTTCTCTGCAAATAGCCAGGGACGCCCATTTTCACGCTTCATAAAGCGTTTGAGCGTCGTGCCCTCATCTGTGAGCACAGCAACCACTTGCCCGTCATAAGCCTCCTGAGCGCGTTTAATGAGGACAAGATCACCGTCATCAATGCCGATGTCGATCATCGAGTCACCCGACGTACGAAGCAAATAACAATCTCCGTCAAGCCACTCCTCGGGAATGGCAACGTAGCCTTGTATCTCCTGTCGGTTGTCCTCGGGAGAGCCGCACACTATCGAGCCAACAATGGCAACGCGGCGGAACGCGGTCTTCATAGATTCCTGCCCTTTAACGGAGAGCGTGTCCTTGCCGTTGTACTTAACAATGCCACGGTCGCGCAAGGTAGTCAGATAGCGGTAGCCAACTGAGTTGCTCATCTCCATATATTCAAGGATGTCCTTGAACTTAGGTGACTCACCGTTGTTCTCCCTTACGTAGCGGTGAATGAACTCCGCCATTTGATTCAGTTTTTCTTCATTCATCCGCTTCATAAATGCCTCACAAATTTCGATCAAGAATAAAAGAACTTGAACTTCTTTTATAAAAGTATAACACAGCGGTCGGATTTTGTCAATAGGTTTTTTCGAAAAAAATACGAGGTGGTGCTTTTGAGTGCCACCTCGTCGCAACCTGCGATAAAGTTTATAACCTCGCGCCATTCTGGCACGAAGTGGTGTGGTTGGTTTTCAACCAGACCAAAGGCTCTTTTTGCCCCTTTGGTTTCAGTGGTCCAATTTGGCCCACTGATTTTTAGGATTAATCAAATTATTACGGTTATTTGCGCTACTATGCGGACGCCGCCTCTGACAAACTGAAATATACGTTCTCGTTATCAAAGAGTAAATCTACAGACTCGTTGTAAATTCTATTCACAGCATTGATATTATCTACAAACGGACGAACGCAAGTACAATGCTCGTGAGCAAAAAGCTCCATGGTGTTTTCAGTACGCTTTTCGCTAAAGCTCTGGACTTTATCTCCAGCCTCAATAAGGTTTTCGTCCACTTGACCGTCGCTTATTTTCGGAATTTTTGCGATTGTCTTGCCGAGCGCTCTGTTTAAGCCTGCAACACCTTTCAATGCGTATGCTTCTATTGAGGTTTTGGAATCTCCCTCAATCATTTGATAGCACTTTTCATGCAAATCGTGATATTGTCCTGCGTAGAGTTGAATTTTGCTCGTTACCGCATTTAAGTATCCCGCATCAAAATTCTCAAGCAACATTACCTCAAGGAAAGACGAAAACGAGAATATGTACATTGCAAGCTCATAATCCTTAAATTCATACTGAACTTTTTGGATTTTGGATTTTACATCTCGGTCGCTGTGTAATAAACCTTTCTTGCTGACCTTCTTTTCAATCTGATCTCGGCAGAAAATGATGCTCTGCTCGGCATCACGCTTGATTTCCTGAACTTGAATATGCTTATTGTTCTTATATTTTTCGTTATCCCAATTATACTTGTATTCATCAAGGATTTCCTGCAGAACGGCAATATTACCTTTCAGCATAGCTTTTTCTTTCAACTGTAGAAACTCGATAATATCTTTTTGTGCTTCTTCAATTTGGTCGAGTTTTTTTGTAATGGTTGATATGGCTATAGCCATTAACATAATAGCTGGGTTGATTTGAGCAACGGTTCCGGCAGCCCCTTGTACTGCTTCAAAACGTGCTCTTTGTGTTATCTTTCCGCTTGTATCCACAACGTTTCCAAGCAAACCACCATCTTTTGCAAATTGCAGACTCTCGCCCAACCCAAGACCTTTCGGAATGCGCATACTGTATAATTGTTGTCCTACTCCTGAGTTTTGAACACCGTTAAAAATGTTCTTCAATGCAGGTGCAACCGAAGCAAAGGTCGCTCCCATTGCAGAAAGCTGCCCGAGGGGAACTTTAGTATATTCTTGTATAGCAATTTCTTCTTGGATGACGGGATAACATTCAATTTCCGTCATTGCACGAACAATCGCATTTTTCTTAGTTATTTCATCCATAGCTGATGACCTCCTGATTGTTTTTCACAATAGGTTTTGTAATTTTCGCGAAAGTATTTAATCGTAGGTTAATGTTTGTCAGAAATGATCTTTAGTTTGCGCTTGTTTTTCGTAGCTTCAAAACTTACGTTTACAAGGAATTGCACTACATCCTCGGGAGCGTCGGGAAGAAGTACCGATATCCAATGGAGCTTGTTCATATGATATGCGGGATATACACCGTCAGCTGCTCCAAAAGAGCCGAACATATCCGTCGGTAGCTTGAGGTTCACAACGTCAATAACCTCGTCACTTTCAAGCCCAAACTTACGTCGGGATACGCGCATTACTATCGCATACCACTTTCGATTATCTCCGTGCCTAAGCACCGCCGTCTCAAAATCTTCGTCAAACGGATAGTCCGGCGATGTGCTGTATGTATAGAAGCAATATTCAAGGAAAGATTGCTTTGTCATCGCCAGACCTCCAAATCTTTAGTATCAAAAGATCAATATCCCCATCAACCAATCATATATGCTCTTTACATATGTGTACTCATCAACGGGAACACTATAGCTTTCCTTTGAGAGCTTGTTTGATATAGAATTGACCTTGAGTAACCAATCCGTTTTTACATCTTTGCCCCCTATGAGATTAGCTTCTTCGGGACGGACAAATGTGTCTTCGAAAAACAGAGACCAGTTTTTGCCGTTGAGTACGATCTGCTTACACTCGGGGAGTGTAACATAATCCCAAACAGGGATATCAATTTCTTCTCCTGTGTTGGTTACATGGATATACATGGCTTCGTCAGCCTCGCCTTTTGCACGAGTATAAATGTTTTTGGGAAGGCCTTTAATTAACCAACTCTCTCCAAAATAATCGTTCAAACGCTCAGAGATCAACAGTTTAACCTTGGTCACAATTTCCTGAATCATAGAAACTGTCTCATCGTTGTACATCTTTGTCTCATTTTGCCAAAACTCTTCCAATCCCTCGGGAGTGAAATCGGGACGCATATCAGCAATCGCCTTTTGATATGCTCTCCAGAAACGTGTATCAGCACCGCCACCAAAATATCCACGAAGATCTTTGCGCTGCTCGGCGTTCAAATTGTTTATATAGTCAGTGAGAGGCTTGAGATAATATTGAATAAGGCCAAACATATCGTCCAATGCTTGAGTCTTCGGATTGATCATTCCTTTCTCAACAAGCATGTTTACGACATCATCGATAACACGAACCACGGCTTGTATACCACGGTTCATAGTGAGCATTCCGTTGTCGCTGTCACCCTTATCCCATTCTTCCAAACATGTCTCTCTGATATAGAGTAAACATTTTTCGATAAATGGATAGAACAGATCGCAGGTCTCTTGGTTATCTTTACAATCAAAAGTTCCTTCTTTTTGAAGAGCATTCTTCTTTCCGTAACTATCGAAGAATCTACACTTCTTTAGAGCCGCTTGCAAAGCCTCGACTGTAATGCATCGAGTAGGAGTAGACTCGTTTTCACCAATTACAATTCTTGAGTTAAGAGGAGATGTCGCTTCTTCTCCAAGCATCTGTGCAATCTTAGAACGAAGAGCTTGACGCTGTTCACCAAGGTCTGGAGATTCCCAAAGCATGTCCGCATTTAATGTTACGCGGAGGGACTTGGGAACAGCCTTTTGGTTTTCGTTGATATCCATAAAGAGTTTGATTTGCTCTGTACGATCCAAATCTACAAACGCAACAACAGGAACAGTATTGGTTGCAGCATAGAGAGAATCCGAATATCCGTACAAACGATGCTGACCGTCAATAATATAGGCAGATCTATATCTCTTGGGAATGTGTAAGATACCAATTTTCGAAATAGTACTATCCACTTTCGAAGAAGATTGGTCGAATGAAAGCCCCTTGCCATTGGTATCAATGCTAATGATGATGGAGTTGGGAAAATATCCGCCATCATTAATGAACGAACGCACTTCCTGAAGACGCTTCTTTTTGATTAAACGCTGATATGTAGGCATCATGTTTTTGTTCGCCTCAGAACGATGTAAAACATATCCAATCTTCAGTAATTTTTCAGGCTCAATGGAAAACGAATAATATGTATAGCCTCCCATTTTACCTTGAATGGCAGGAACTCTATCATCCATATTCTTAATTTCTTGGTTGGCGAAAAGGCTTCCCAAAAGTTGATATCTCGAACATGAGCCGAGGTGCTTTGCCAAATCGGAATAGTATTCGATCGTTGTATCGCTGAAATAGGCAATCCCTGCCTTATCCAAAAGTGCGAGATCACGACGATTCATAATGAAATTATGCGATGCCCAAATGAATTTGGTCTTTCTGCCAGGATACTGCTTGAGGACTTCTTTTCTTATCCCTGCAATCTTGCTGCTAAAATCATTGATTTCAGTAACAAAACTACGTTCGACCATCGTTTCAGATGCGTGACACAGAACGATTAGAACAGTTTCTTCATCGACCGCAACAACACCGATGCGCTCTTTCAAGTCATCGTTGTTAAAGTCATAAGATATTTGTATTCCATTTTCTTCGTTAAGACCGCTAAATCCCATACTTGTAAACAACAACCAAACGCGATCTTCAAACTGTTCGCTTATGGGCTTTTCCTTTGACACACCAACAAGTTTAGGGCTCTTATAATCTTTGCTCTTTTCCCATCCGGCATCAATGTACTCTGGAAGTTCCGAAGCCGGAATTTTCTGTGAAACAAATATTTTTTTGTGATTGCTTTTGGCAGTAGCCAATTGTTTATCGAATACTATTTGTCCCCAATCTGTTCTTCCCATTAGACATCTCTCCTTTCGGGTATGTTAGTGAAAATGTATTCTTGAACTTTTCCTCTAAAGGATTTTTTGCCGCCAATCAAACTATTTCGTTCAAGAGTTATCATACGTCCTTTTCCTTTGAAAATTTCCAAGATGGTCGGATGAAATGCATTCGTCATAATGTAATATGCACCTATGTTGTTGATGTGGTCTATCAAAGCTGCTAATCTTCTTTGGTCGTCAAGCGAAAACCATGTGGAGTTATAACCCACAAATCCAGTATCTTCTTTTGATACAGTATATGGGGGATCCAAAAATACTAAATCTCCAGCTACAAGTTGAGGTTGGATGGCTGCAAAGTCCTGACACGTAATATTAATGCCGTTAAGCTTTACTCCAACATCTAAAATTCTTTGACAATTAAGGGTTACTTCTTTTTTTCCATACGGAACGTTATACTTTCCGTTTTTGTTTACCCTATATATACCGTTAAACGAAGTGGCATTCAAATACAAAAATCTTGCGGCTTTTTGATGTTTCTCTGTCGGTTCAGTAGCTCGAACTGCATAATAACTTTTTTCGTCGGTTTTATATTCTTTAAGGTGTTCAATAATTTGTTGAGGATTATCTCTCACCGTACAGAAAGCATCAACCAATTCAGCATTCAGATCCGATAAATATCCGTTGTGAGGAATATCCAGTGAGAAGAAAATCGATGCACCACCCATAAATGGTTCGTAGTAATTGTTATAGTCAAGCCCTTGAATAAGTTGGGATACATAGGGAACAAGCCATGACTTGCCTCCCGCCCAACGTATAAATGATGTTATTGATGCCATTAGAAATTCCTCACCAACTCTATAAGATAATATTTCGCTCTTGTATATGCGATGTAATTCATATTTTCCGTTGCAGTTGTATCATGTATGTAAATTACCATGTTGGATTCCAAGCCTTTGTATTCTTCGATAGAATACACCCCTATTTCGGTTTCGCTACAAGGAGATCCATCAACGAATTTCCATTTTGCTATACCATCCGGGAACTCGCACAGAAGTTTTTCTTTGTTGTCGGATATGATAACCAGACAATCATTCTTTAAGTATTCTTCTTCAAGATAACGTCTGAAAAGCGTTTCAAGAAGTAGAATCAGCTGACCTCGCTCGGATACCATCTCTGTAATAGGAGTAGGTCCTTCAACCGGATTGGCAATCATGTCGGTTCCAAGATTGGTTTTATCAGCAACCCAATTGTATATATTTGCTGTGTTTCTAATGTTCTCTCGTAGCAAATATGGCGCTTCATCAATTCCAAAACCACCGCCAAAGCTATCTTCTCTCAGTACTTGAACATCATCAAAGAATACGCCGAGACGAGAATTCTTCTCATCAACCAATAGATTTTTTACTATAGTTGCCCACTCCGAAGTGAAATCCTGTGCTTCATCTACAAATATAGCGTCATATTTCGAGCAATCCTCAATCATATTATTGCTTAATCCAATGAATGTTGGCTCACGGAAAGTCTCAAAATCGCGTATTACATTTTGAAACAGCGAACGAATATCTTTTACGTCAACTGTATCACCAATATGGGAACGTACCATTTCAGCGAGTGGCTTGGAAGCACACACAAACAACACCTTTTGCCCAGATGTCTCAGCTGCATTTTTTGCCATTTTCATAGCAATCCACGTTTTACCTGTACCTGCGCCTCCGCGCATATAAAACTGTTTTACGTTTGAAAGCAAATATATGTAGTTGTCCTGTACACGATTGATCACGTTCAGTTGTTGGTCTTTATATCGAACAAGTGCCCCTGCAGCGGCGGATATCGCGAGTCTATCACGAATCAATTCGAGAAATGCACGGTGTTGACTTATTGGATAGAAGCGTCTACCGTATGAAGCTCCTCCCCATAAACGAAACATCTTTTTGATACGATCATAGAGGTTATTGAGATCGTTACTATCTATTGTGCATTCACGATCTCGATTACTGAGTTCCACGTCTTCACCTATAGGATAGAATGGGAAAATAACACCCGCACCAAAGGTTCCGGAATACCTCATGTTGTACTTGTTAGAAAAGACCTTGTTAAAATAATACATATTCTTTTCTGCTTGATCGTACGGAGACATATTAAGCTTCCGCTCTCCGTGGACTGCATCCGAAAGATACCAAACATTATCCTCGATTCGAACACTGCTTCCGCCTTTTACCTCAAGACAAAGAAAACCATAATCCGGGCTGGCAACAACAAAATCAGCTTCTGATTTTACCAATCGTCCGGCATTGTAGCTTGTCCAACTAACAGAATAGAACACATCAAAGGAATCGGGAAGTTGATTTTTTAGTTCCTGATACACAATTCGTTCTGAATCTGTAGGCATATATTCGTTGATATTTTTCGGATACATATTTGCCATAATTACATCTCCCAAAAACCAATAGTTGGTGTTTCAGCACCGTCTATTGAATACAGATATTTTCTTCCAAGTTCTGCGTTAAAGTGATTGCACGAGATCTCCGGAATGATTAAACAAGCGCTACAAGCAGTATCGTCTCTCTTCGTACAAATCGGATCAAACACGCAATTCTTGGTTTCGTCAAATGCTTTTTTCAAGAAATAAGCATAGTTGGTTTCAGCCATACCAGACAATGCACCAAGAGGGATGCCCTGACTGGTCTGAGCATAAATGAATATGCTTGCCGTTTCGACAATGATTATTTCCGTCAAGGAATTACTGGAAAGACCACTTAATTCACCGGCTGCATTCATAAATGCATGTGACATTGAATGGAGCAACGCAAAAACATTCTTTGTGATTACTTCGCTCTCATCAATTTCTCCGAACATAGAAATCACATCACTATGAACATACTCCGCAAACCATTTTTTTACGGATACTTCATCATCAAGGTCCGGTAGTTGCTCTTCCAGGATAATATCATTATCATACAGCCACTCAATGATTTTGCGTCGATCAATCTCAAAGAGGATACCCTCTGTATCCAATTTTGCACCGTACACAAGATTTGCAGTTCCGTCACGTGTTTTGTCATAGGCATTGAGCTTTAATCTACAACGAGGGTTATTGCTGGCAGCAATTTTAGGATCCGCGCTTCTTCGAGTAAAGCCATAAGTGCAGTTAAGGATTTGAATATCACAAGAAACTTGCATATTTTTGATTCCTAACTTGGCATTCAACTCATGTACCTCATCAGCGGAATCAATAAACTCCATTTCAAGTTGACGCTGAATTGCTTCCTCCAAAGTTACAATTCTCTTCGCATACTTAAGAGTATCATATTGCATCAATTTGAAGGAAAAATGACCAAGCCACTCAGTATACCCAACAGGATCTTCTGATTTCCGCTTTGAAAACAAATCGTCACACTGTGCAACATATGTTTCAACGCTTTTTGTGTTGGGATTATCCTGCATAAGTTTATTAACAGCACTTTCAAACTGGTCCGCTGGTATTAAACCGATATCTATCAAAGAACGCACCTGTTGCTCGAACTGGAGCCTTTGGCCATCGCTTCTAAACGCATCGCTGAACGCTAATTCTATATTGTTCAGAATCTCTTCGTAGTCATCAGCAGATATCTTATCAAACCAACGGGATACGATCGTTTTTTGAGCGTCCAAGCCTTTTTTATAAAACCGTCCACAACGCTCGTCCACCAAATTTATTACTCTCAGAGTAAAAGGCTTGTAATTCCGTCCGGAATTTGCGTTGTCAGGAACAAGTCTTGAATTGCATGTGGGACACGGCAATACAAACTCTGCAGGCTTGTCGACATTACCACTTTTATAAAACATTTTATACTGTGTTTCATTTGGACGATACTTAAAATCCTTAACTCCTGGCACATATGGAATTTTAATCGGCTGTGCATGACCACACTCACATGCATAAATCATCTGAAGCTGTTTTACAGCCAATTTGCCACATTCTTTGCATTTCCAGGTATACTTGTCCACGTCCGATGGATTTCTAACATCAAAAACTTTTCCGCACGAGCTACAATAGAAAACCAATGGAGACATTTCGCCAATAATATCTGGAATGCCCTCATTACATGCAGTTTCGACAACCGAAAAAGTATGTGTACCAGGAGTAATATCAAATGCAGTAATATCGCCTCCGCGATCTCCAAACAACTTTATTTGCCGTTTTATTTCTTCCTCTATAAAGTCTTCGTAGATATCGGACATCTTAATATAGTTCCAATTCTTAATCCTTGCAGAAATGGCACGACCAGAATCATCTTTTTCGGATATCCACATATCAGGTAAAAACCTATATACCGCTTGTGTTTTACTTCTTTTCATTTTTCTCACCTCAGATCTTTATCTCAATCTGTTCTTCTGTATCGCGCAAGCTTGTCATAGGCATTTTCTTTCCGCGCGAGAATTTTCCGATAGCATCGGAAAGAGAAAATTCGTTTGTGAAATTACCATTTTTTATTCCAGAAAGGATGTTGTTTGTTTCTTCGGCTATAATTTCTTTGTAAGCCAGCGACATCTTTTCTTGGTTGTTGCAGCCATATGCGTTTATCAATTTTACGATAACATCGTCGATGTCGATATCTCCAGAGCGCAACATCTTTTGTACTTTTATAGCTTGGTGCAAACTATCGGCGCCTGTAGTGATTGTATAGTGTTGTCTAATTAATCCGGACAGCAATCCCGGCAAGGTACTATAAATAGCGTTCTTCGCCCAACGATTAATTGGAACTGCTTCAACCAAATCGTCTCTGTTTTGATGGAAAACCACAAAATTCTTCAAGTATGAGCGGTCACGTACTCGCATCAAACGAATAATATCAACGACTATACCCGTATGCTTACGTCCAGTACGAGAATATGCTTGAATATACTCTGCATTATTGTTAGGCATGCCAAAGAAATACATAATATTGAACGAATCCTCGTCCACACCATGCGAGATTGTGCTGGTTGCCAACAACAAGTTGGTGCTATCAAAATTTCTTCTATTTGCATGGATATCAAACAACGTTTTTCTTACAGTTTGAAAATCTACATCACTGGTCATTTGCTCAATAACATATTTGGGAACCCCCTTTGCTTCCAGATAGTTATTTGCCTGGTTTTGAAATGCGTTTTCAAGTTCCATTGCATCTTGCTTACGGTTGTTGTAAACCAGTTCGATCCAATAATCATATAACATTTCCTTATACTCAGCGATGCTTCCAACAAATCCAGCATCACATAGAGCGGCATAACTCTCGTCTATGAATTGAATCATTCTGTAGACAATGAGCCTCATAATATATACAGATTCCCACATACCGTCTGTAATAGACCTTCCGTAAGGCGCATAACCGATCAATATACGAGTTATGTCATTTTCATCAGTATGCGAATAAAAATCCTCTCCGGATTTAGCAGAAGGATATTCACACGGGAAACGCCGTCCCTCCATATGATACAAGTTTCTTATGTGAGATTCATACATAGAAATCGTCGCGGTGGCGCCCACAAATCGAATAAGTTTTCGATGGGCTTCAGGAACAAGTTCTTTGGCATAATAACTCAAAAAAGACTCATAGTGTGCGTCAAATGTTCCCAAACTCTCCTTTACCAAGTGCATCTCGTCTTGAATAAACAAAGTGGGGATAGGATCTTTCAGCAGTCCTACATTTTCCAGAAAATTATTGTTACAAGCAGAGCAAGAACATCTCGTGGTGCTTGTAAATCCATGCACAGGACATTTTTTCTTTACCTGCCCAAATAGCATCTTGAAATCATTGCTTGTTCCAAGCATAGCCATTTTATCTATCGTGCTAACCACAATAGAGGGAAGATATCGATATATTTCATTATCAACGATCATTAGCGGGAGCACCGTTATAGGACAATCGGGATTGTCGCAAACATGCTCCAATTTCCAATTGTCACGGTTAAAACGAAGATTAACCTGTTTTTTGCCACAGAATGGGCAAGTGTCGATAAAGCGATAATAATCGTTCAGGGTTTCCTGATCGCTTTCAAGAATGAGATCTTTCGATTTATTTTTTTCTCCGCGTTCGCTCAAACGCTCATAAGCATCAATCTTATTAGGAGTATTTCCTTTTCCAACAAAAAAACCAACTTGGAATGGTGTCTTGTGAGCAAGCTCGGGAATGGATTCGCGCACAACATTTGCCTTCATAACAATTGTCAGCACACGATCCAACTGCTGTACAGCGAGCAATCTCAGAGGATATTTGAGAAAAGCCGTGATGCCTTCATTTTTGCCACGCAAACGATCAAAAAACATATTGAAAACACACGCGCCAAGGAAAGCTTCTGTCTTACCACCACCAGTAGGAAAATAAAGGAGGTTTGCAACTTCAATATCCGCATCTGCAATAGCACGATCATTCTTATATTCACTTCTTATCATTTCGCATATAAGCGAAACGACAAAAACAATTTGGAACAGACGCCAACCATCGTATACTCTACTATGCGGAGACAATTGAATCATGAACGTTTTGTTCATATAGATAAAAGCTTTCCTTACATAGTCTCTGTACTCAATTTGCTCTATACCTTTTTTAAACCGATCTATTTCACGTTCGTAATCGTCTAAAGCTACTCTGAATTTATCTTTTGCGACAACACTGGCAAATCTGGTAGTATTGAATTCGTTCAAGCATTGTTCGTAATCAGCCTTCATTTCTCTGTAAATGCAATTCAAATTGCCAACAGGATCTTGAATAAGCTTTTCAAATTTTACGTATTCGGTTAATCCGTCTTTGGTTATCAAGCGCTTTTGGTAGTACCGAGGAATATTGTCAGTGCGTATAGCATTCTCTTCAGGGCAGTAAGATGCGGATGTGTTTTCGGCAATAGCATATACCAAAGAACGAGATTTGTAACTGCTCTTGAAGTAGTCCAAATCTATATTTTTGAACTTAACAGCTCTGTTGCCGATGATATCCATCCCAGCATTGAATACTTTAGGCAGATATCCAATATTGCTTTTTCCGTTTACAGGGGTCTTATTAACCATCTGCATCAAGAAGTGGTAGGAGTCCCCCTCGTCAATAACCGTACAATATATATCGATAATCCAACGAGGATATACAGGCTCTTCGCTTCCACCAGTCACCAGATAAAAGCGTTCTTTATCCACCAAGTCAAACAAAGATACGCGATCACTTTTGATCACCTTAATTTCGTTGCTAATTTTATCGGCAAGTTCAGAAAGACGTTCGTTTATCTGTTGTTCCAAATGAAATTTGGATTCTTGAAGAGATATTAGCGGTACAGATATTCCACCTTTCATTTCATCTTCGATCTTAATTTTTTTATATGTCAAAGGGAGATAGAACTTGTCTTCGGGGTGGGCATCGCAAAGTTGCTGAATGTTGGTGTATCGAACGTTATCCTTTTCAGAATACTTTTGTATCAAAAAAGCAACTGTCTTATCATAGTCAGGTTCTACTGTATAAAACAGGAGACCTTTTGGAATAACCTTAAGCACACCCAACGGATTCTTTTTCACAGCAAAAGAAACGCTTATAGACGGAACGCTTTCGAAACGAGTGGTACTATTTTCTGCGTAGCCACCGTCAAATCGCTGCTCCATTCTGTTTTCGGCTAACATACCGACCATAACACGATCAGCAGGAGAATCATCTACAAAAGTCTCCGCAATATCTTCTCCGGAGATTCTTTCGATGTATTTGGATACTATGTAATCTGCTAAAATGTTATAATTATTTGCCATATTATGATCCTCCTGTTGAGTACCAAGATTGTTGTTTATTTGTTCGATTTTGTCCACCATGCAGGTTTATAGTTGGACTGTTTGCCTGAGCCATAAGCGCCGGTAGCGCCATATAACTTCATAGCTTCCTTTACATATGGTTCTAATTTCTTTTGATCTCCAAGAACCCAAAGGCATCCGTTCCATCCACGACAATCTATTGTGAAAAAGCCTTTACTTTCAAAGTATTCTTTTAGAGAAAGCTTTTTCTCGGTTGGTGGAGGATTTTTTGCAACAGGCTTAGCCTCCATAGGTTTTGTTGATACCAGAGATGCTTTTTCAGACTTAGGAGGTTCGGGAGAAATGATTTTATCTATTTTGTAGGTTAAGGGAATACCGACAAACTTAAATGTTTCCCCGACCTTTTTCCCAATAATGCTTTTCTGCTTCGGGTATTTTGCAACATCAACCGTAATAGTAGTAGGTTTCTTAGACTCTTGAATCGTTGCTTGAACCGTAACATGGTCAGTGACCTCTTGTACTAAATACTCTTTAGTTGTTGCAAAAGAATTGTTGCTTGTCGTTCTTGAGCTGATATTGCTGTTGGTCTTGGCAGGTGTTGGTGAAGTGCGTACAGTTGATGTTGATGCACTGCTCCTATCAGATTGCTTCTTTATGATTTCTTCCATTGGAGAACCGGGTTTCAAATCACTTATAACATACAACAGATCACGCGCTCTTGAACATGCAGTATATACAGCTCGCATTTGGCTTTGAACAGCAGTTTGTTGATTTTCAGGCATATTCTTAATGCTGGTCCATGTTTTGATATCTCCGACAACCTCGCCGTCCACATTGACATAACTATAGGGATATAGACCTGCTAAAATAACAGCCTTAAAGTCCAATCCGAGTGAAGATTCAATCGTGGATACAACTACTCCAGAAATATCACCTTGTCTCACTTTCATATGACTACTTTCGTGTTCGTTAATGATCATCGAATAAGGAATTCCTTCTTCGTCAAGTCCTTGCTGAAGCCAATATAGAAAATAGTATTTATGATACGGAACTTGTCTATATGGGAATAGCACCGCAATATCCGAATAACTGATTTTATGTTTTGTGGATATTTCTCTAATCGCAGCGATTACTTGGTTTTTTATATCAAAGCGCGATACTCCGGTTTGAACTTTTAAAGCTATAGTTGGATTAGTACCTATCTTGAACGAGTTATACTCATATTCAAGTGAATTGATCAAATCCAACATGGATAGACGCGTATTCATATGCTGCAACATATGGGAAATATATTCACCGATTTCCTTGCTGTTCCTATAGTTCTTTTCGATGTAACGAACACGCCCAGTAAAGTCCAAATGGACACCATTCATACGTTTCCACGGCGCATCACCCTTTCGGCTCAATGCTCGAACAGCCTGATTCAAGTCGCCAGCCATCAAGAAGACTCGATCTTCGTCTTCTTCAAGTAAGCTATAGCACAATTCAAGGTAGAGAGGATCAAAAATTTGAACTTCGTCTATGAAAATCGCCTTGAAATTAAGATTAACCTTTCCTTGTTTCACCAAATCTATGCACTTTTGAATCTCTTCATCGGTTGCAATGTTGGTTTCACAGTGCGAATGGAGACATTCCTCATAAATTTTTTTGACGAGCTTATGGAAAGTCATAATAAACAAATTATTATTTTCGCCAAAATTCGCGCAGTTACGCTTAAAATTATAAGAATCTGCCAAATTGTTATTATAGCAAGTCAACAAGACATTGGAACCTTTATAAAGACTTGCGTATTTGAAAGCTTTCGACAATAACAATACACTTTTTCCTGCACCAGGGTTCGCAAGGATTACACGATGTCCTTTACCCATATCGTTAACGACACCAACCTGATATTCATCAAGGAAAAAGGTTTTGTATTCTACCTCTCGACCGGTTATTCGAAGATCTTTTTCTGTAACAAGAGCTTTCTTTTCGGTAATTTTAACGTTTTCGGTTTCATTCATTACGACGGTGTATTCTTCCGCCAAACGTTCAAATATTGCTCTGCATTCTGCATCAGACAAAGACTTGAATGTTTTGTCGTACGCTTTCCTGATTCCACCGAATATCATCAAATCCTCTATTCTTTTTTCCTTGCCTTGAGATGTAATCGGTCTGAAGGATTCAAAGGTGGCATAGTGCAATAACTTGTTAAGATCTTGCATAGACAACGCTGTCTTTCCTGCAATCTCATCCGCAAAAATTATAATGTGTTTATAGGGGAATTTGAGTGCCTTGTGTTGACCGTTTCTGACGATCAACATTTTAGAATCCAAAAGGCGCTCATATATTTTCGTCTCAACCATTTCAACGTAACTGATATAGTGAGGAACCAATAAAGCATTAATATTTCCTGTATATATGGAGAATGTAACAAGTCCTTCGTTAGGTGAAATGTACATTCCCATTCGAACTTTATCGGTACTCAATCCTATGGGGTCAATACCTATCACCATATGACCATTCTGAAAGTTGCGAGAAGCATACCTTAAAAGAGCCTTTTCGGCTTTTGTAATATGATCTTTGCGTTCAAAGTCTTGCGGCCATAATCTAATCGACATTTTTTACCTCTTGCCCTTCAGTATATTATTCTGCTGCTTTACCACTCTTGATCCACTCATCGACCTCGCTGGGCTTATACTTCCAGCCGCGGCCGACCTTATGAGCAGGCATACTTTTTCGTTTATCCAAGTGAGCAGAGTATCACGTGTTACGCCGAGGTAGGCACACATTTCTTTGGTAGAATACCAACGTTCAGGGATCTGATTCATTTCTTGCATTTTTATGACTCTCCTGATAGATATAATAATACAATTTTAGTATATCATAAATTTTGACAAAAATCGAGTGTTATTGCAGAATAGTGCGGAAAAGCGACAAAAATCTGATCTGTTCATTGGGATTTGCTCCTGCTATCGGAACTTTATTCGGAACAATATGCGGAACAATATGCGGAACTATACCAGAGACTTTTTTGGTATTGTTCCGCAAGAAAATCAAGTGGTCATTTTGACCCATTGATTTTGGGGTGGGTCTCTGCGACCCAGCCCACATAGCTTTGCCGATCAAGTGCGCAAAATGAGCACATGAAATCAAGTTATCTATTTGATAACTTGAAAATCCAAAAAATATGCTTTCGGAACAATGTCGAAAAGTTTCGGAACAATGTCGGTATTTCTTTGATATTGTTCCGAAGTGTTGTTCCGAAAGGCAAACATGGTGGTGGTCGCAGCGACCACCACCAAAACCAAGGGGCTAATTTCGCCCCTTGAAAAGTGAAAATAGGCTGGACACCGCGTGTCCAGCCTACAATCGTAGCGCGTTATACCCATTATACCCCTTTGCAAAGGGTATAACGGAGATGGTGCGGGTCTTTGCGACCCACACCAAAATGGTTTATTTCATTTCGTCCTCGCTCATAACTTCTACCATGAGTCTCGCGCCGAGCTTGAAAGCATACTCAAATATGGCAGCCTCGCCGAGGCTCATATACTCGCTCCAGCAATCGTGGAACTTTTCGAAGATCTCCTTCTGCTCATCGGTGAAGCTTTTTTTGAGCTCCTCGTGGTGCCGTGACATATAGCCGAGAAGTTCTTTCATCTCTTTTGAATTGGTTCTGCTATCCTCTTGAGGGATAATGTTTCCGTGCCAAAGTTCTTGAATGATTGATCTCATTTGTACACAACCTCCTTCAGCACGATTTCCTCGGCACTCGCTTTGACGTTATTCATCATCTGCACCCAGCGCATCGGATCGGAGGCTTTGAGTTCCTCGGTCACGTCCATTTGCTTTGCCATCTGAGCGGTGAGCAGGTCGATCTGTTCGTGTGCCCGCTCGTCAATGTTGTGGAGATGTTCGTTCAAGCGCCCTTCGGTCAGCAGGGTGGTGTACGTGCCTCTGCGGTGTTGTTTTATAAATGCAAGGTGCAATTTGCCGTACTTGCCGATCTCATAGCTTGTCTGTTCGCCAAGGTCAAGCAGAGGATAATATTGCTCGCCTCTGCGCTCGTATTCAATTCCGTTCTGCATCATTCTATCCTTCATAATTTTAGCCTCCTCTGTGAATCTTTCTGTAGATCTCGTGAATATCGTCAAGATGTGTTTGCGATTTGCGCATAATGCTGTTGTACTCTTCGGAGCAGAGAAACGAAAGCATGTCCTTCTTTTTCACCCAAATGCGAGAGTCGAGCATGATACAATGGAGTTTATCTTCCACGCACCAGCGACGAACTACCTTCCGGGGATATCCGATCAAGGTTTCGATGTCCGGCGGGTTCAGCATATCACGACACTTCTCCAATCTCTTTTGATAATATTTTTTGAGTGTGGAGGATTTGAGGTCTTTTTCGGGCAGACAGTTGATGGCGAGTATCCGCTGTTCCACCATCATTTTCAGCGCTTCTTGCCGCTGCCGCTTTTCATCGTTGAGTGCCTTCGGGATGGCAAATTTGCAGGGCTGTCTTTGGTATTCCTTGAGCGCGTCCAGCAGATCTTGTTTCCTGATTGTGTAGCAGTGTGTCTTCTTATCGCTGATCTCACAAGGAATCAGACCGGCTCGTAGGTAGTATCTTGCGGTTCGTTTACTGATGTGACAAACCACCCGTAAATCCTCAAGGAAGAAGGTGTCGGGAAGATTGGCAACTTCGTTCAGATCGTATATCATTTTTCGCCCTCCTTCGTCGGATGGATCAGGTCATAAATAGCTCTGATGTCGGCAATATGCTGGGGCGATTTTACGTTGATATCGTTGTAGGTAAAAGACGTTAAAAACCTTATGGCTTCTGCCTTTGCGATCCATAGGCGGGCGGTTTTCGCGTGTGCGATGAGCTTCTTTTTCTTGCACCACCGTGTTATGGTTGGCGGGCGGTATCCCGTAATGCGCACAAGGTCGGCAACACAGATTAGCTCGGAGGCATCGGCAAGCTTATTTCGGTAATATTCGGTCGCTACGTCCGACGCGAGATCCTGCGTTGGGAGGTATATTGTTTCGCTTTTACGGATTGTGTTTAGGTGTTGTTTTTCTCTCCAAATTCCCGGAATTT
This sequence comes from Clostridia bacterium, assembly GCA_017464805.1. Classification (GTDB taxonomy): domain Bacteria; phylum Bacillota; class Clostridia; order Oscillospirales; family CAG-272; genus UBA1740. The sequence goes on from JAFTYE010000005.1 coordinate 33,964, forward strand.
TGTATTTCTCGGGGTTTTCACTATAGTCTTCAATGCACCTCAACAGGGCGGTTTTTTGCACCAAATAACACCGCGTTTTCTTCCCGGTTGTCTCATAGGGAATGAGTCCGCTTTTGAGATAGTACCGCGCATCCAAATGGCTCAAATGGCAGGCGCGGCAAAGGTCTGCGAGGGATAAGACATCCGGCAAGCGTTGAATTTCGTCTAAATCGTAACGCATAAAAAAGTTCTCTCCTAAATCGTTAAAAATTCTCTCCAAAAAAAGAAAAATCTCGATGTACTGCAGTTGCAATTTTTCTCTCGCGAATTCTCTCCAAATTCTCTCCAAAATGCAAAAAATTCCTCAAAAAACGATCAATTCATATCGATTCCGATTAATTCGTTTTGGTTCAGATCAGTTCCAAACAGTCCCGAAAAGCCTTGTGGAATAAGGATTTTGGCGAATCGTTTTAGCACAAACTGCACTGAACTAAGCGGAAACGGTATTCTTTGGTTGTCTTCTTGAAAACCGTTAGGGAGAAATCTCACGGGGGTTCGAATCCCTCTGCTTGCGCCAAAAAAGACAGCACCCGAGAGGGTGTTGTTTTTTTGCAAGGCTATCAAACGGGATTCGAACGCAGTGAAAAAAGGCTCCGGTGGAGCGTTTTTGAACGGTGACCGAAGCCTTTTGCGGAGCATAACGACAATGAGAAGGGAGATGCTTCGCAAAAGGCAAGAACGAATCCCTCTGCCTTCGCCGGAGAAAGCACTTGCATCCGCAAGTACTTTTTTATTCGACGGTCGGCGGCTTTCATTGACAAACCTGCGGGGGTGTGCTATAATGGGAACAAGAGGCTGCCGAGGAATTTCTTGGCACCGTAAAATCAGAAAAAAGGATGAAATTCTATGAAAAAAGGGTTTATCTTGATGCTTATTGCGGCACTTCTTCTGACGATGACCTTCGGCACGCTCCTGATGGGATGCGATACGCCCGGTGACGACCCCGTGCCCCCTTCCGGCGGTGATGACGGTGATAAATGCCCCACCTGCGGCAAGAATCCCTGCGAATGTCCTGCCGATGAGGGTACAAGCATCGACCTCGTTCTCTTTATCGGTCAGTCGAACATGGCAGGCCGCGGCGATGCCACTACCGCCACGCAGGTTGCAGAGGGTCACGCGTACGAGTTCCGTGCGATCTCCGACCCCACCAAGCTCTATCACCTTGCAGAGCCCTTCGGCGTGAACGAAAATAATGAAACGAGCGGCATCACGGAAACCACCAAGACCGGCTCGATGGTTTCCGCCTTCTGTGAGGCCTACTACGCGGTCACGAATACCCCCATCGTGGGCGTTTCCTGCTCCAAGGGCGGGCAGAAGATCAGCGTCTTTGACACCGATGGCGCGGCCTATGCCGATGCCGTTGCGCGCGTCAACAGTGCCAAGGATTTCATCGCACAGGAATATGCAAACGGCAACTCCGATATGAAGGTCAGAAACACCTACGTCGTGTGGCTCCAGGGTGAGTCGGACGGCGATGTCGGCACCACCGCGGCCGATTATACCGCTACGCTTGACCGCATCGTCAAGGGCTTTAAGCAGGACATCGGTGCCGCACAGACCTTTATCATTCCGATCGGCGTGTACAACGGTAAGGACGATGCCCGCAATGCGAACTATACCGCCATCCGTGACGCGCAGAAGGCCTACTGTGAGGGCAACGCCGATGCCACCGTCATCAGCAACCTGCTCGTCGACTTCTTGGATCTGGGATACATGAAGGATCAGTTCCACTTCACCCAGGAGGGCTATGAGCTTGTCGGCTATGAGGCAGGCACCAATATGGCCCATTTCGTGACCACGGGAACGAAGCCCGAATGCTGATAAAACAGCAAAACCGCAAGCCCCAAGGGGCTTGCGGTTTTGCTGTTTATATGGTATAATGGGGTATCAATTTGGGAGAGGGCAATATGGGAAAATTTCAAGGAATCCTGATCTGCACGGATCTGGACGGCACGCTTTTGCGCGCCGATAAATCCGTATCCGAGGAAAATCTGGCCGCCATCGACTACTTCCGCGCCGAGGAGGGCGCGTTTACCTTCGTCACGGGGCGCATGCCCTTTTATGCGACCGACATCTGTCGTGCCGTGCGTTCGGACGTGCCGTTCGGGTGCATCAACGGCGGTGGCATCTACGACCCAAGGGAGGGGAAGTATCTGTGGCAGCACACGCCTCTCTCTCCCTCGGTCTGTGAGCTGCTTGAGCATGTGGACCGCCACATGCCCGGCATCGGCTTTCAGCTCAACACCTTTGAGAAGCTCTATACCTGCAAAAACACCCCTGCTCTCGAGAACTTCCGCCGCGTCACGAAGATGCCCTATGTCCCCTGCCATCACCGGGACGTGCCGGGACCGCTGGCAAAGGCGGTGCTCGCCGACTTCGATCCCGACAACATCACGCGCCTGCATCAGCTTCTGGCCGTGCATCCGCTTGCATCGGAATTTGATCTCGTGCGCTCGGAGCGCACCCTGTTTGAGATCCTGCCGAACCATACGCACAAGGGGCTTCTGATCCCCAAAATGGCCGAGGTGTTCGGCACGACGGTGGAAAAAACGGTTGCCGTCGGAGACTACTACAACGATATCCCGATGCTCCGCGAAGCTGGCGTGGGCGTGGCGGTTGCCAACGCCCTGCCCGAGGTAAAGGCGGCAGCCGATTACGTTCTTGCTGCTACAAACGAGGAGCATGCCATCGCCGCCATCATCCGCGATATTGAGAATGGCGGGCTTCTTGTAAAATGAAAATCCCGCGATAGTTGCAGGGCTCAAAAGAATTATAACGGAGAGAAATGTAAGGAGCTATTAAGGATCATTCAATCTAAAGTGGGCCTGCTCAAGCCTTCCCCGGTGGGGGAAGGGGGACCGCGTAGCGGAGGATGAGGCGTTTGACCGGCAGAGAAGAGGTTTTTTGCAAGACCTCCTCATCCGCCTCGCATATGCTCGGCACCTTCTCCCGCAGGAGAAGGCAAAAAGCACATTGCAGCCCTTTACGGGTAGCAGGCAACATTTAAGGCTATACTTAAAAATAAAAAATCCACCCGCTATATGGGTGGATTTTTTATTGAATTTTAGAAAAGGTATTTACAATTTCAAAGTTTTATTGTATAATGAAGGGGCCAAACAAAATTCAATATTTTTCCAAAAGGGATACGTGTTTTTATTTTTAGGTAAAAATGCATATGCCTGCTTTTTCCGTATTCTTATTGGAAAAATGAATTTTGTTTGGCGACAATTGGGGCTATGCGTTTTTCAGTGCGCGCAGCTTCGGTTGTGCGCACTTTTTTGTTTTGCAATATGAAGGGAGAAAACAAATGGAACCTAATTTTTTTCAAAAACTGCTTGCATTGCTTGTGCAGATTCTTATGCTACCGGTAAGTGCTTTGGTTCAAGCATTTACCTGCTTTACAATTTGGGGAATCGCGGAATTTGTTAGAGCTATTTTTATCGGAGATGGCTATGATTGGCTAATTGGAATAATTGGGATCTTTATGGGATTGGCGTTCGATAGCCTTCTTGGACGTCTTGTGGCAATTCCTTATGCCAAAATTATGTATTGGCTTAAAGGGCTCTGCTTTGAAGGTGGTTGGATTGCAGAAAAATTTGGAACAGTAAAAAGGGATATTATGGATAAATTCGGAGATAAGATTGGATCGTATGAAACGGAGGGAACTTATACCGAAAGCGGAATGAGCGGAGATGAAGTGGCAGCAATTGTGAGAGGTGCATTGGCACTCCCTTGCCGCATTGTTTCCATTCTTGCCGCATTTGTCGCTTTGTTTACGAATAGCTTTTATGTCCACATTCGCGAAACGGATGACTCGTTTTTACACGAAAAGCTCCACTTGTGGTTAGACATTATTGTGCCCTAACGAGCAGCATGCCATCGCCGCGATCATTCGGGATATCGAGGAAGGTTGGATCAGACTGTAACAAAAAGTCCCTTTGTCCGTGTCATCCTGAGCGAAGCGAAGCAGAGTCGAACTGCGAAGCAGCACCGAGCGAAGCGAAGGTGGGATCTCGGACGGGACAAGCAGCCCCCCGTAGATCCCGATGCGGTGCATTGTCCTGCGGGTTCGACTTCGGGCTGCGCCCTACGCTCAGGATGACACGAGGGGGAACCCTGTGTAAAAAAAGCCGCGACATCGCGGCTTTTTTGTTTTCCCCCTTGATTTTTTTGTTGCGATTTCGTATAATATTGTCGGCAATTTGAGAAAGGGGGCGCATGATGAAACGACTGCTTGCCGTTATAAAAGCAAATATCGTGACCTTTATTGCCATGCTGCTTGCCTGCGTGACGATGCTTTTCGTGCCGCCGGATGAGGCCTACCTTTCCTATTTTGACTTCAAAACGCTCACCTGCCTGTTCACCGTGCTGGCTGTGGTCTGCGCGCTCCGAAACGTGCGTTTTTTCTACACGGTGGCGGAGAAGATCATCCGCGTGTTCAAAAACACCCGCGCCGCAGTTATTGCGCTGGTCTACATCACCTTTCTCGGCTCGATGCTGATCGCCAATGACATGGCCCTTCTGACCTTTCTACCCCTCGGTTACTTCGTCCTGATGCGCGCGCGGCAGGAAAAGTACATGTGCGTGACCTTCATTCTGCAAAATATTGCCGCCAACCTCGGCGGCATGCTGACCCCGTTCGGCAACCCCCAGAATTTGTACTTATACAACAAATTCGAGATCCCTGACGGGGAATTCGTCCTCATCATGCTCCCGCTTTTTCTGCTTTCGGTAGCACTCATCACGCTCGCCTGCGTGATCTTCGTCAAGCCGGAGCCGATCGACTTCGTCGGCATTGAAAAGAAGCTCCCGCGCGTGCGCGTGGCGATCTACCTTCTTCTGTTCGCACTCTCGGTCGTGTGTGTTTTCCGCTTTATTCCATATCAGGTGGCACTCATCGTCGTACCGCTTGTTATCCTCATCATGGATTATCGCGCCCTTGCCCATGTGGACTACGGTCTTTTGCTGACCTTCGTCTTTTTCTTCATCTTCTCGGGGAATCTGTCCCGCATCGAGCCTGTGCGAGAATTTTTCTCGTTATTGCTGGACAAAAGCACCCTCGCGGTCAGCACCCTTTGCTGTCAGTTTATGAGCAATGTCCCCTCGGCCATTCTGCTCTCACAGTTCACAGACAACTACCGCGAGCTGCTGATGGGCGTGAACATCGGCGGCTGCGGCACGATTATTTCCTCGCTTGCCAGCCTGATCACCTTTCGTGAATATACCCTGCACAACCCGGGCAAGGCAGGGAAGTACCTTGCCGTCTTTTCGGCCTTCAACTTCGCCTTTCTCGGCATTTTGCTCGCGGTTGCGTTTTTGCTTACATAAAAAAGGGAGAGCACCGTTCTCCCTTTTTGTGTTTTATGCCAGCACGACCTCCACGCCCAAGAGACCGATCTCCTCAAGAACCGCCTTGTCTGCCGACGCGTTGGTCACGATGCAGTCGGCCACCGCCACGTCCGAGATCTTGACGAAGGCATTGTGCCCGAATTTGGAATAATCCGCCGCCACGATGCACACGTCCGACTGCGCGATCATGGCCGCGTCGATGTCGGATTCCTTGTCGTAGTAGGTGGAAAAGCCTTGTGCAAGATCAATGCCGTCCACCGACAAAATCAGCTTGTCCGCGTGGTAGTTTTGCAGCTGCTTGACCGCATCCGCACCGAAGGTGAACTGATACTTCGTGTTCACCGAGCCGCCCACAAGAATGACGTTGTAGTTCGGATTTCCCGAGGCCTCCAGTGCGATGGAGATGGAGTTTGTCACGATGTTGAGGTTGTATTCCGAGGGGAACTTACGGAAGGCGAGTAGGGTCGTGGTTCCCGAGTTCAGCATCACCGTGTCGTTCGGCTTGATCAGGGAGGCAACCTTTTCGGCAATGTCCACCTTCTCGTGTTGGTTGGTTTCCAGACGCTGGGTCAGGTTCATGCTGTAATAGGGCTTATAGGAGCTGACAGCCCCTCCGTGTACGCGGGTCAGCAGTCCCTTTTTTTCCATATCGGCCAGATAGTTTCGGACCGTTACCTCCGACACGTCAAACAGCTCGCTTAACTCCGTCACACGCACGCTGTCGTTCTGCTTGAGAAGCTCGGAGATTTTTTGTTTTCGATGCTCTGCTACCATGAAAGTCCCATCCTTTTATCTTTGGTTTCATACGAAAGATTATACCATGTTTTTCCACTTTTGTCAACTCTTTTTCTTTCGTTCTTTCTTTCGTTTTTGTTTTGCGTTTTTGGAAAGGGCAAGAAAATCGAAAAAGATATTGACATTTTTCCCCGCCCGTTGTATAATTTAGTCAAAGAATATTTATATAGGAGAGGTATCCGACATGTATAAGGAACTTAAAATCAAGGCCCCCTTCTTCGAGATCGGTCCGAAGGCGTACCTGTACGGGGAAGCCATGCTGAAGCTGGCCAAGGTCATCGACAAGACTGCCGCCAAGTATGATGTGGATGTCATCGTCACCCCCCAGTATACCGACATCAAGCTGCTGGCCGACAACACCGAGAGAATTCTGGTGTTCGCCCAGCACATGGATTATCTGCCCGTCGGTCGCGGACTCGGCTCCGTGCTGCCCGAGGCGGTGAAGGCCGCAGGAGCGGTGGGCGTTATGCTCAATCATGCCGAAAAGCCCCTGACCATGGAAGAGATCGAGAAAACCATCGCCCGCGCGGATGAGGTAGGGCTGGGCACCATCGTGTGCGCCAACACTGTCGAGGACGTGAAGGCGATCGCGAAGATGTCCCCTAACCTGATCGTGGCAGAGCCCACCGACCTGATCGGCACGGGCGTGACCAGCGACAGCAACTATGTGCTCGAAACCATCAAGACCGTGCGCGAGATCAACCCTGACATCATGGTGCTGCAAGGCGCGGGCATCTCGAACGGTAACGACGTGTACAACACCATTAAGCTGGGCGCGCAGGCAACCGGCTCCACCAGCGGCATCATCAAGGCCGCCGATCCCTACGCCATGGTTGAGGAAATGCTCTTTAACCTGCGCCGCGCATGGGATGAAGTGAACGGTAAGTGAGAGGGCGGACATGAAAAAACAAGCTCTTGAAATGGCCCGTGCGGCATACGCGATCGAAAGCGAATGTATCGCCAAAATGCTTGACTACTTTGACGAGGATGCCTTCGCGGCGGCCGTCGAGCTACTCAAAAACGCGCCTCGCATCGGCACCTCTGGCTGCGGTCACAGCGGCATCATCTGCCAGCACTTCGCGCATCTGTTGTGCTGCATCGAGCAGCCCGCGCGCTTCATCTCTCCCGCCGAGGCCGTACACGGCGCGACCGGCTTCCTTACGAAGGGCGACGTGATGGTCTTTGCCTCCCGTGGCGGCAAGACCAAGGAGCTGCTTCCCATCCTCGACATTTGTAAGAAGAAGGGCGTTTCGGTCATCACCGTGACCGAGAACCTGGAATCCCCCCTTGCCGAAGGCGCGGACGTCGTGCTGAAACAGTACGTGAACCGCGAAACCGATAAATACAACTGCCAGGGAACGACCTCGACCACCGCGCTGTGCATGATCTTCCACGCCTTGCAGACCGCACTCATTGAGGAGACCGATTTCCAAAATGAGCAGTTTGCCGTGGTACATCCGGGCGGAGCCGTTGGCGAACGCCTCAACAAACACTAAACAAAAAATAAAAATTTTATACCAAAGGAGAAAACAATTATGGAATTCAAGGTTTATCAGAAAGAGCTCGAGCTGCAATCCAGAGGCTGGATCCCCACCTTCCACGACATCCGCAAGGAGATCCTCGAAATGGTAGAGGATTCCGGTGTACAGAACGGTACCGTTGCCATCGTATCCCACCACACCACCTGCTCCGTTATGGTTCAGGAGTGCTCGCACGATATCGATTCCTTCGATCTCGAATTCTTGCAGCATGACCTGCTCGACATCATGAGAAAAATGATCCCCGACTTTGCAGAGGAGCATCAGTACCGTCACCCCGGCCCGATCCACGCACAGTACGGCAGATACGTCAACGAGCCCGGTGACTATTCCAGCATGAACACCGACGGTCACCTTCGTTCCTGCTTCTTCGGCAGAAGCGAGACCCTGACCATCAAGGACGGCAAGCTCGACCTTGGTCTGTTCGCCCACATCTACTTCATCGACTGGGACCACGTTATCGCCCGTCGCCGTCAGGTAAACATCACCATCATGGGTACCACCGAGTCCGTTAACGACAGAAAGTGGAACGACGGCAAGGTCATCGATACCAAGCACAAGTTCACCGACGAGGAAAAGGCTTACGACATCCACTACGATCTCCAACAGCAGAGATAAGTCTATGAACTGTTTAGGAATGGACTACGGCACCACCTCCGTCAAGGCGATCCTCTTTGACGGAGAGGGCCGTGAGATGATCTCCGTTACCAAGGACTATACCGTGAACGCCGCAGGCAATACCGTAGAGCTGCCTGCCGAGAAGTACCTCGAACTTCTCTTTGACATTCTTGCCGAGATCGGACGCGAGCACAAGATCGACGCCTTGGCGATCGATACGCAGTGCGAAACGCTGATCATGACCGACGAGAATGGCAAGCCCGTGCGCGACGCGATCGTGTGGCTCGATAACCGCGCCACCGAGGAGGCCGCCATGATCGAGGCGCGCTTCGGCCGCAAGACGGTGTACGAGATCACGGGTCAGCCCGAGATCACCGCCACCTGGCCTGCCTGTAAGCTCCTGTGGGTGAAGCGCAACGAGCCCGAGGTCTTTGCCAAGACCAAAAGGATCTTCCTTCTCGAAGACTACCTGCTCTATGCGCTGACGGGTAAATTCGTCACCGAAAAGACCCTGCAATCCTCGACGATCTATTTTGATATTCAAAAGGATGCGTACTGGGGTGAGATGCTGGACTTTATCGGTGTGCGCGAGGAGCAGCTGCCCACCCTTATGGACAGCGGCAAATATGTGGGCGACTGGAACGGCGTGAAGGTCGTGACCTCGGCAATGGATCAGGTCGCAGGCGCGATCGGCGCAGGTGTGATCCGTCCCGGTATCATCAGCGAGATGACCGGCACGACCATGGCGATCTACGTGCCTACCGACAAGATGCCCCCGTTTGACGAAAACAGCTTCGTGCCCTGTCATTACAGCTATGACGGCGGCTTTGCGCTGCTTTCTTGGAGCCCGACGGCAGGCATGGCGCTGAAATGGTTCCGCGAGGCGTTCCTCTCGGAAACGTCCTTCCGCGAGCTTGACGAAATGGCAGAGAAGATCTCCGTCGGCTCGGACGGCGTGACCTTCCTTCCTTATCTGTGCGGCTCTACCATGCCGAAATACAATCCCGATGCGCGCGGCAGCTTTACAGGGCTGACGCCCGAGCATACCCCCGCACACTTCGTGCGCGCCATTATGGAGTCGGTTTCCTGTATGCTGAAAAGCAACCTCGACTACCTCGGTGTGCCGTGCGAGGAGATCCGTGTGATGGGCGGCGGTGCCAAAAGCCCCCTGTGGTGCGGCATGAAGGCCGATCTCACAGGCAAGCGTCTCTTTACCCTCAAAAATAAGGAAACCGCCTGCCTTGGCTCTGCGATCCTTGCAGGCGTGGGTGCGGGCGTGTTCGCATCCGTGGAAGCGGCGTGTGACGCCTTCGTGGCGACCGATCGAGAGTACGTCCCCTCGGGCGCGGATTATACCGCCGTGTACGAGGCTTTCCAAAAATATGATGCTATTCTGAACGTAAAAGGAGAATAACATGACGAAAGTTGCATTTGTAGGCTTCGGCGAGGTCAACACCCCCGCCGAGATCATCTTGAAAAAATGCGCTGATGCCGAGGCTTCTCTCAAAAAAGAGGGGCTTGACCTCATCAGTGTTTATCCCGTTACCGACGATTATGAGGAAAAGGATATCAAAAAGGCGATTGCCGCTCTCGAAGGCAAGAGCTTTGATGTGCTGGTCTGCTGCATCGCAGGCTGGATCCCCACTCACGCCGTCGTGAAGGTAACCGAGCATTTCCGCGATAAGCCCATGGTTCTGTGGGGTCTTTGCGGTTGGGTAGAGGGCGACCGCCTCGTGACCACCGCCGATCAGGCAGGTACCACCGCTATCCGCAAAACCTTCTTTGATCTGGGCTACGATTTCACCTACATCTATGATATCATCGGCCTGCCGTCCAAGACCAAGCAGGTCAAGGAGTATGCCGTGGCTGCTGCCGCAGCCGCAAAGCTCCGCCACGCCCGCGCGGGTATGGCAGGCTATCGCGACATGAACCTGTACGGCACCCAGTTTGACGGCGGCTCGCTCAAACGTGTGGTCGGCCCCGAAATCGAGACCTTTGAGATGCTCGAAATCCAACAGAGATACGAGAAGCTTGCCGACGCGGACATCCAGGCTGTCATTGACAGTGCCATGTCCAAGTGGAGCTTCGTGAAGCCCGCCAACCCCGAAAGCATGAAAAAGGCAGCCGGCTACTACCTGGCGATCAAGAGCCTGTGCGACGAGCGCGGCTACGACGCCATCTCGCTCAAAGACGTGGACGGCATGAAGAAGCTGCTCGGCTTCCCGCCTGCCCCGATCTTCATGCTGCTTGCCGATGAGGCAGGTCTGTGCACCATTCCCGAAAACGACTCCCTTGGCTGCATTACCCAGCTGATGGTGAAGTACCTGACGGGTCAGTGCGCCTTCTACCTTGAATTCTATGAATTCTTTACCGACCGCGTGCTGGCAGGCGTGCCCGATTACGTGCCTGCCGAGGTCGTGGACGGCAAGGTAACCGTCATGCCTGCCGCCTTCGGTGAGCTGAGCGAGGGTATCCTCAACGTCAGCCGCGTCAAGCCCGGCAAGCTGACGATGTGCCGCCTGACCTATGCGGACGGCGAGTACTATATGCACATGGTGACCGGTGAGGGTATCACCCCCCGCAAGTGGGAAGAAGCAGGCTGGACCCAGCCCGCACCCCAGCTGCCCGGTCTTGAAATCCTGCTCGATGACGTAGAGAGCTTCGCGCAGAACGTCATGTGCCAGCACTACATCATTTCCTACGGCGATAACACTGCCCTGATCGAGAATCTGTGCGATCAGCTCGGCATCCACGTGATCAGATAAATCAGATAAGGAGAAAGGAAACACAATGGGAACCGTTAAGATCGGTTGGGCAGAGGAAAGCATTCTGCCCCCAAACAAAAAGGTAAGCTTGGCAGGTCAGTTTTTTGAAAGAATTTCCGAGTATGTGGAGTCGGATATCACCGCTACCGCCATGGCGATTGAGGGTGATGGTGAGCAGGCGATCATCGTGTCTGCGGATATCATCGGTCTGACCGTGGAAGGCTTGGAGATCATCCGTGAGAAGTTTGCCCGTCTGACAGATGAGGTCACTCCCGATAAGCTGATCGTGGGTGCGACGCACACGCACACCTCGCTGCGTCTTGCAAACCCCAAAAAGAATGCCGGTGCTCGCGATACCAAGGGAATTTTGAAGGAGTTTTTGCCGGCAGGCAAGGAATACGTGCCGCTCGTCACCCGTGATGAAAGCGTGATCACGGATGAGGAAGCGCTGGAATTTGCAACCGATAAGGTTGCCCGTGCCGCCCTTGCCGCATGGCAGAACAGAAAGCCCGCTTCCTTTACCAACGAGTTTGGCAGAGCCGTTGTAGGTATGTGCCGCCGTGTATCTTACGATGATGGCAGCGCCCAGATGTGGGGCGATACCAACACCGCCAACTTCGTGGCACTGGAAGGCGGCAACGACTCGGGCATCGAGCTGCTCTACACCTTTGATGAGAACAAAAATCTCATGGGTGTGGTCGCCAATATCGCTTGCCCCGCGCAGATTTTGGAGCAGAGAAGCTTTATTTCTGCCGACTACTGGGGACGCGCCAGAGCCATGCTGCGCGAAAAGCTGGGTGAGCACGTGTTCCTGCTCGGTCTTTGCGGTGCCGGTGGCGACCAGTGCCCCCGCGACCTTGTTCGCTGGGTAGAGCCCGAAACGCCCATCGATGACCCGAACGTTCGCCGCCCCAATCCCATCAAGCATAAGGGTGATCCCTCTATGTATGATATCAGCGGTTGTAACCGTGCAGGCAAGCGTATCGCAAACGAGATCGCATCGGTTTATGAGGAAATTACCGAGCTGCAAAGTGAGGGTGCGTTCCGTCATAAGGTCATCCATCTGGATCTGCCCCTGCGTAAGGCTACTATGGCAGAGTATAACAATGCCGTGCGTGAGCTGGAACACTACATCGAAAAGAACAAGGATAAGGAAAAGTTCGACTTCGAGGACAATGCCCGTATGCACGTATACGCCGGTACGATCGCGCGCTACCGCTATCAGCAGACGCACGAGGTTGTAAACGTGGAATATCACGTTTTGCGCCTTGGCAATATTGCCATCGTTACCAACCCCTTTGAGCTGTTCCTTGATTACGGTAACCGCATCAAGGCGCGCAGCTATGCAGAGCAGACCTTCATCATTCAGCTCTGCTGCGGCTCGCAGGGATACCTTCCCACCGAAAAGGCAGAAAAGGCAGGCCACTATTCCGCCTACATTTCCAGCGGTTGGGTAGGACACGAGGCAGGCGACCTCTTCACCCGTGAGAACATCAACGAGATCAATAAGATGTTTGCTGAATAAGCACGAAAAGGACGGATTTTTCCGTCCTTTTTTGTTGCTTTTTCTGCCCCCTTGGAGTATAATAATGTATGTTAAAGACAGAAAACCGAGAGGAGCGCGGGTTCTCCCGCATGACTATGAAGATCTTTGAACCAAAGTTGATCCTATCCCTGAAACAGTATAGCGGCAAGCAACTGGCTGCCGACCTAATTGCCGGCGTGATCGTGGCGATCATCGCCCTGCCGCTTTCCATTGCTCTGGCCATCGCCTCTGGCGTGTCTCCCGAAAAGGGACTGTATACCGCTATCGTCGCGGGCTTTGTCATCGCCCTGTTCGGCGGCAGCCGCGTGAATATTTCCGGCCCCACAGCCGCCTTTGCCACCATCGTGGCAGGCATTGTGGCCTCCTACGGCATCGGTGGTCTCGCCCATGCTACCGTGATGGCGGGCATTTTGCTCATTTTGATGGGCCTTTTGCGCTTCGGCTCGCTGATCAAGTACATCCCTCTGACCATCACCACGGGCTTTACCTCGGGTATCGCCCTGACCATCGTCATCGGACAGATCAAGGACTTTCTGGGCCTTACCTTTGCCCCCGGCACCCACGCCGTGGAAACGGTGGAGAAGATCGAGGCCATTGTCGCATCTATCACCACCTTCAACTGGCAGGCTTTGGTTGTCGGTCTTGTATCGCTTACCGTCCTGATCCTGTTTCCGCGGATCACCAAAAAGATTCCCGCATCCCTCGTTGCCGTGGTGGTCGGGGTGCTGATGGTAAAGCTCCTGCCGCTTGAGGTCAACACCATCGGCGATCTCTATACCATCACCAACACGCCCCCGACCTTCGCCCTGCCGAATTTCAGCATGGATGCGATCATCGAGCTGTTTCCCTCGGCCGTGACCATTGCCGTGCTGGCCGCCATTGAGTCGCTTCTTTCCTGCGTGGTGTCGGACGGCATGATCGGCGACCGCCACAATTCCAATACGGAGCTGATCGCGCAGGGCCTTGGCAACGTGGCCTCCGGTCTGTTGGGCGGCATTCCCGCCACGGGTGCGATCGCGCGTACCGCCGCCAACGTCAACAACGGCGGCCGTTCACCCATCTCGGGCATGGTGCATGCGGTCGTTCTGTTCCTCATTCTCGTGCTGCTGATGCCCTTTGCGGCCTGGATTCCCATGCCCACTATTGCCGCTGTCTTGTTTATCGTCGCCTATAACATGTGCGAATGGCGTCGTTTTGTGTCCATCTGCAAAAAGGCTCCTGCCTCGGACATTCTGGTGCTGGTGCTCACTTTCCTCTTGACCGTCATTTTTGACCTGGTCGTGGCCATCGAGGTTGGCCTGATCGTGACCGCCTTCCTGTTCATGAAGCGTATGGCGGATGCCGCCCATCTGCGCGAATGGAAGAGAAACGAAGGGGACACTCGTGAGAAGCCCATCCCGCCGCAGACCGTGGTTTACGAAATGGACGGCCCGATGTTCTTCGCCGCTACCGACCGCTTTGCCGATATCCACACGAATGGCGAGGTGCGTACCGTGATCCTGCGGATGCGGAGCGTGCCGTCGCTGGATATTTCCGCCCTGCGGGCACTCGAGGGCGCGTGGGAAACGCTCCGTACCGAGGGCGTGACGGTGATCTTCTCCCACGTCGGCGAGGGGCCGCTTGCCGTGATGCGGCATGCGGGCTTTGTCGAGAGGGTGGGCGAGGAATGTTTTGTGGAAAACATTGACGAAGCCCTTGCCATCGCAGAGAAAAATGCTGCGGAAACAACATAATTTCTCGCTTTTTTTACTGAACTTATTGCAAAAAAACATCCTCTTTGATATAATAGTGAAAAATGATCCTCAAAGGAGAATATTATGAGCGTTATCGTAAATGTAAAAGATCGCGGGGTGATTGCCGACGGCGTGACCATCGTCAGCCCGGACGTGCAAAGGATCGTTGACGAGCTGGCCGCCTGTGGCGGCGGCACTGTCCTGTTCTCCGCAGGGCAATACGTTCTGGCTACCGTTATGCTCAAATCCAATATTCGCATAGAGCTTGAAAAGGGGGCTGTCTTGCTCGGCGCTCTCAACGCAAGTGACTACCGCCCGGCCGAGCCCCTGGATTTTCCGTTGTATCAGGATGCCTCGCACTGTTATTTCGAGCCCTCCATGTTCGCCGCCATCGATTGTGACAACGTCGCCATCGTCGGCCCGGGGCTCATCGACATGCGTTCGGTCTGGGATCCCGAGGATGCCAAGGATTGCTCCTACCGTGCAGCCAAGCCCATCGCGTTCAAGAATTGCAAGAACGTGGAGTTCGCGGATTTCCGCATTGAAAATGCCACTGACCTGGCCGTCTACTTTGCGGGCTGCGAGAATGTGGATATTCACGGACTCTCCATGCGCGTGTACATCGACGGTATCAGCCCGGACAACTCCAAACAGGTTCGCATCCGCGACTGTGACATCGAGGCAGGGGACGACGGTATCGTGCTCAAATCCTCCTACACCCTTAACCGCACCGACGTCTGTAAGGATATTGACATCCGCAATTGCCGCATAAAGACCCGTTGCAACGCGCTGAAATTCGGCACCGAGTCCAACGGCGGCTTCATCAACATCCACGCTGAAAATCTGGAGATTTATGATACCCGCATTTCCGCTATTGCGCTGGAAAGCGTGGACGGTGCGCTGATTGAGAACGTTACCGTGAAGAATGTGACCATGATCAATGTCAACGGCCCCATCTTTATCCACATCGGCCGCCGCATGCGCGGACCGAAGCACCTCGAAATCGGTCAGATTCGCAACATCACCCTGGAAAACATCACCGTGAAGGGCCCCTACAAGCCCTACGATATTGTCCCCTGCTACTACTGGACCTGGCAGCAGAACGACTGGCGGCAGTATCCCTGGTACTACGAGGGCATTCACAAGAGCTTGACCTGCGAGGCGGATGTCGAAAACCCCTCCGAGGATAACGCCGAGGGCCTTATCTGGCAGTTCACCTCCAACATCTGCGGTCTGCCTGAGAGCCACCTCGAGAACATTACGCTTCGCAACATCCAAATGGAGCTGGACGGCGGCGTGCAGGAATATGCCACCGACGTGCCCGAGGATCCCCAGACCTATCCCGAGATTTTTACCTACGGCAGAGTTCTCCCCGCCAAGGGCATCTTCTTCCGCTACCTCGACGGCCTGACGCTGGACAACGTTACCGTGAGGACCTACCGCCCCGACGCGCGCCCCGATTTTGAATTCCGCGGCGTGACCAACCTAACAAGGAGCGTAGCTCCCGACTTCGCATCCGAAACCGTAAAAATGAAATAAAGAGGAAAAAGACATGATCAAAGTTATGCAATACGGCGAGGGCAACTTCCTTCGCACCTTTGTGGATGCTTACTTCAACGCCTTGAACAAGGAGGGTGGGGAGTACGCCGTTTCGATCGTCAAGCCGATCACCTTCGGCACGCTTGACAATTTCAAAAAACAGAACAACCGCTATCACATCGTGCTCCGTGGTGTCGAAGACGGCCGCGACGTGGAGAACGTCTATCCCATCAACGTTCTCTCTGCTGTCATTGACCCCTTCGCCGATCCCGAGACGTACTACGCGCTCGCAGAGGATGCGGAGCTGAAGATCATCGTCTCCAACACTACCGAGGCAGGTATCTGTTACCACGATACCGACAACTTCTCGGATTTTGAGGGCATCACCTACCCCGCCAAGCTCACCAAGTTCCTGTATAAGAGATTTGAGGCAGGCCTTTCCGGCCTCTACCTGCTTCCCGTTGAGTTGATCGAAAACAACGCCGACGAGCTGAAACGTTGCGTGGATGCTTACATCAAGCTCTGGGATCTGCCCGCCGACTTTGCGGAATGGAACGAAAAGGAAAACTTCTACTGCAACACCCTGGTTGACCGCATCGTGTCGGGTCATCCGCGCGACGAACAGACCAAGGCGCACCTCACCGCCCTGATCGGTCATGAGGACGCGCTGGTATCGATCGGCGAGCCCTTCGGTCTGTGGGCCGTCGAGCGCAAGGGTGACATTGCGAAGTATATTGCCGAGGGGCATCACAACATCGACGTGGTGCTGACAAACGACATCGGTTACTACAAGAAGCGCAAGGTGCGTGTGCTCAACGGCAGCCACACCAACCTCGTTCCCGCAGGTCTGATGTTGGGCAAGGAAACCGTCTACGATTGCATGAAGGACAAGGCACTCTGCGCCTTCGTGCAGGACACGCTGCGTGAGGAGATCAACCCCTTCGTGTCGGATGACCTCGCCGCCACCACCGTTTTTGCCGAGAGCGTGACCGACCGCTTCCTCAACCCCTTCCTCAACCACCGGCTCACCAGCATCGCACTCAACAGCATCTCCAAATGGAAGGCAAGAAACCTACCTTCCTTCAAGGATTACTACAAGGCAAACGGCAAGATCCCCCCACACATGACGGTCGGTTTCTCCTATCTCATGGCTCTGTACAGCCGTATTGTGGAAAAGGATGGCAAGTATGTTGCCGCCGTCCCCGGCCGCGAGATCGAGATGAAGGACGACGCACCCTACCTTGTGTACTTCGCCGAGAAGAAGCCGATTGCCGACTTTATGCGTGATCCCGCCGTCTGGGGTGAGGACCTCTCCGCCTACTGTGGCTTTGTGGACGCCGTTCTTGCGAACGTCGAGGCCATCAACGGGGGCAAGGCACTGGTATGAAGGACACCGTTATCATCAACGAAAAGGACAACGTCATCATCTCGCTGACGGGTACCGACAAAATCCCCCCCGCGCACAAGATTGCCCGCCGCCCTATTAAAAAGGGCGAGTACGTCATCAAATATGGCGAGATCATCGGTCGGGCGACCGAGGACATTGCCGAGGGCGAATGGGTACACACGCATAATGTGCGCTCCCACCTCGACGAGGATGTTTCCTATACCTACGACTACCATACCGAGCCGCTTGGAACGGGCAAGGCTACCTTTATGGGCTTTCCCCGCAAGCAGGGGCGCGCGGGTATCCGTAACGAGATCTACATCATCCCCACTGTCGGCTGTGTGAACAACGTGTGCATGCGTCTGGAAAAAATGGCACAGAAGCTGATTGACGACTCCATCGACGGTATTTACGCCCTGCCGCACCAGTTCGGGTGCAGTCAGCTTGGCGGCGATAACGAGAACATCAAAAAATTGCTCTGTGGCATCGCCCTCAACCCCAACGCCAGCTTCGTTCTGTTCGTTGGCTTGGGATGCGAGAACAACGGCATGGACGGTATCCGCGAATACCTCGCGCCCTATGGCCGCGACAACATCGCCTATTTCAACTGCCAGGACGTGGAGGATGAGTTGGCCTACGGCATGGAAATCCTCTCCGGCTTTGCCGCACAAGCAAAGGTGCTTGTGCGCGAGGAAGTGGATGTGCGGGAGCTGTGCATCGGCCTCAAATGCGGCGGTAGCGATGGCTATTCGGGCTTGACGGCCAACCCCCTCGTCGGTCAAGTGACCGATCGCCTCGTTTCCTGCGGCGGCAGTGCCATCCTCACCGAGGTGCCCGAAATGTTCGGAGCGGAGCAGCTGCTGATGAACAAGTGCAAAAACCAAGAGGTCTTTGCACGGTACAAGAAGATGATTGAGGATTTCAAGCGCTTCTACACCGATCAGGGCTTCCCAGTTTACGAAAACCCCAGCCCCGGCAACAAAAAGGGCGGCATCACGACCCTGGAGGAAAAGTCGCTCGGTTGTGTGGAAAAGGCAGGCACAAGCGACATCGTGGACGTGCTCGCCTACGGCGAGCAGGTGAAGGAGCAGGGCGTTACCGCCCTCAACGCCCCCGGCAATGACCTCATCGCTGCCACGGCCCTGGCCGCTTCGGGTTGCCAGATGGTGTTGTTCACCACGGGTCGCGGCACGCCGTTCTCCACCTTCGTACCCACCATGAAGATTTCCACCAACAACACCCTCGCTGCGAAAAAGGATCATTGGATCGACTTCAACGCCTATCCGATGGATGCCGATGCGCTCTTTGACCTCGTTTTGGATACGGCAAGCGGCCGCTATACCTGTAAGAGTGAGGATATCCGCGAGATTGCATTTTATAAGACAGGCGTTACCCTTTAAGGGCTGTCAAATGTAGGCATAAACAAAAAAACACAGGCGAAAGCCTGTGTTTTTTTGTCTTTCAATGATCGTAGGACCGGTGTCCTCAATGGCCCGCGTTGGTTTTACATATCCTTTTTATCAAGCAGCCGCTTTCTGCTCGCATCCGCATCGCGGCGGACAAGGAGCAGGGTTGGCAGGGCGAGGATCGCCACCACTGTGGCCGCGAGGAAGATCGCGTAGGGGGGAGAGAAATCCGCGCCGTTGAGACCCATGGCATCCAGGCCGATGCATAGCGAGATGATCGGGCCGACGATCATGGGAACGAGCACCGTAAAGCACATCCGCACTCCTTGAAAACGTCCCTCGCATCCCGCGGGTATGTAGTCCTGGAAGGCGGCTGAGAGCGTCGCGCCGAGCGAAAGTACCGAGCCGAGCATCAATACGCCCCCGATATATAGAACGGCCGTCTGCGCCGCACCCGTGAGGAATTGCAGGCAGTAAAGCGAGAACGTGCCAAGGATCGCCCCAATGAGAAGAGGCAGAAAGAAGCCGCGCCGCCCCTTGCGATCGGTCAGAACGCCTACAATGCCGGTCATAGCGGCTGCACCCAGAATGATCACCGCCACGGGAAGGATAAAGCCGTCGCCGTATCCGAGCGTCTTGATGACGAAGTTCATCAGATAGGAGAAGAATGTCTGTTGGGAGATGCCCACAATACACGCGGTGCCAAGGACTACGTACATCATGCGGTTTCCCTTGATCACCGAGGGGCGGAAGCCGTAAAAGGTGTCTTGCAGATAACGCGTGTTTTGGGTGCCTATAAGACCCTTCTTGTCACGCAAGAAGAACAGGGCGAACACGCCCGCCGCCGTCGGGATCGCACCCAGGATCAGAAAGAAGGTCGCGTTGCTTTCGTTCTCGGCACTGTACAGTGAGCCGAGGCCGATAAAGATAATGATGACCGCGGCCACGGGCAAAATGGACAACACACCATTGACCTTGCCACGGTTGGTGGTGTCGGTGTTGTCCGCCACGAAGGCATTGAAGGCGGCATCGTTGGCGGTCGAGCCCGCCAGCGTCATCAGGCAGTCAAACACGACCAGAAGGGTTGCCACGGCAAGGAGCAAGGTCTCCTCGACCTGCATGGGAATAAAGGCAAAAACCGCGATGGTCAGCCCCCACAGAATGTAGCCCCAGGCGATAAAGGGCTTGCGCTTACCAAGACGGTCGCATAAACCGCCCGCAAAAATAGTCGTAACAGTGGCCGTTAGGGCTGAAAAAATGACCATCAGCGTGGTGACGATATAGGAAAGATCCTGTCTGCCCGAGGCAGCAAAAATATCCTGCGAGAGCGTGGCGAAGTACATGTTCTCCACCACCCACGCGATCTGTCCGACCAGTCCGAACACAAGAAACGAGGCCCAAAGACGTGCCCCTACCTTTGTACAGCTTTTCATACAATACTCCTTTTATCCACGTTTTTTCCACGTAGAGGGAGAAAACAGAATGAACAGGGGAATGATCTCCAAACGACCAAGCAGCATGAGAAAGGACAGCATCAGCGTCGAAAGATCCGAATAGATACCGAAATTGCCAAGCGGCCCAACAAGACCCAGACCGGGTCCCACATTGTTGATGCAGGTCAGCGTCGCGGTGAGGTTGGTGGTCAGATCGTATCCGTCCAGCGACAAAATCAGCGTGCAGATTGCGATCAGGCCGAGATACAGGGAAAAGTAGTTGGCGGCGGTGCGGCAGGTCTCGTCTGAGATCGGCTCGCCATCCAGTCGCGTCACCATCACCGAGCGTGGATGCAGAATGTGCTTCAGCTCGCGCCACACATTCTTGCAAAGGAGTAGCGCGCGGGAGATCTTAAGGCCGCCCGCCGTCGAGCCGGCGCAAGCCCCCAGCATGATCAGAATGACCAAGATTGTTTTGGAAAATTCCGGCCACAGGTTGAAGTCCACGGTGGAAAAGCCCGTGGTGGACATGATCGAGGTGACCTGGAAAAAGGCGATGCGCAGCGTGTCACCCACGTTTTTGTACACGTGGAAAACATTGGCCGCGATCAGCAGGGTAGAGGTGCCGCACAGCAGGATATATGCGCGCAGCTCCTCGCTCCTCCACACGTCGCGGAAGCGACGGATGAGCAAAAAGAAATATAGGTTGAAGTTGACACCGCACAGGAACATAAAGATGGCGATGATCCATTCCGCTGCGGGATTGGCATAGGCGGCAATGGAGGTGTTTTTGAGGGCGAAACCACCTGTTCCCGCCGTGGCAAAGGAGTTGACAAGGGCATCGTAGAAGGGCATGCCTGCGATGCAAAGTGCCACCGTTTCCGCTACGGTCAAAAGGACGTAAATACCGTACAGGATCAGGGCGGTCTGGCGCATACGGGGAACCAGCTTGCCCTTGGTAGGGCCGGGCACCTCCGCGCGCATCAAATGGATGGCGCGTCCGTCCGCCGGTACGATGGCCAGCATAAAGACCAGAACTCCCATGCCACCAACCCAGTGCGTAAAGGAACGCCAGAACAGAATGCCCTTGTGCAAATGCTCCACCGCCGAAAGGACAGTCGCGCCCGTGGTGGTGAAGCCGGATGCCGTTTCAAAGAAGGCATCGACGTAGTTCGTGATCGCACCGTCAAAAACGAAGGGCAGGGCACCGAAGGCAGAGAGCAGAATCCAAGCTGCTGCCACGCAAACGAAGCCCTCCTTCGCATAGATGCGTGTGTTCTTTGGCTTCAACAGCATCAGCAAAACGGACGCTACCGCTAATATCAGAATGGTCAGAAGATAAGGAGCCATCGACTCGCCGTAGATGAGGGCAACCAGAAGCGGGAAGAGAAGAAGCGCCGCTTCGATCGCAAGGATCACGCCGAGCAGATAGCCGATCATACGGTAATTCATTATTCCAAAATATCCTTCATGCTGTTCATTTGACCGCCCGTGGTGACCACGATCACCGTGTCGCCCGAGTGTATTTCGTCATTGCCGGCAGGGAAGATCATCGCATCGCCGCGCAAAATACAGGCGATTAGCACGCCGCGGCGGGACCGCAGCTCCCGTAGGGGCACGTTCGTCAGTCCGTCGATATCCTCCTTCACCACAAACTCTAATGCCTCCGCACCGCCGTTCAGAATGGCGTGCAGGGACTCCATTTCAGAGGAATCGCGCGTGTTGGCCATGGCGCGCACATAGCGTAGGATGTGCGAGGTCGTGGAGGATTTGGGAGAGACGATGCTTTCCAGTCCCACGCCCTTGAAGAAATCAATGTAGGGCATACCGCGTATCAGCGTCACGACCTTGCGTACGTGCTTGGTTCGTGCGAACATGGAAACAATGGCATTTTCTTCATCTGTGTCCGTAAGGGCCAGGAATGCGTCCGCGCGCTCCAGCCCCTCTTCCAGCAAAAGATCCTGCTTGGTGCCGTTGTCGCACACCACGGTGCAGGCGTGAGCCTGCGCCAGCTCACGGCAAAGCTCCCTGTCCTTTTCGATAACGGTCGAGGATATCTTGCCCGCGCGGAGCAACTCCTCCAGATAATAGGTGATGCGGCCGCCGCCCACAATCAGCACGTCGCGCACGGGCTGCTTGTAAACGCCGATCGCCTTAAAGAGACGCGTCAGCTCCTCGTCCGAGGCGGTGATGCAGATCTCGTCTCCGTCCTCGATCACAAAATCGCCCGAGGGGATGTATACGCGCTCGCCGCGGCGAACGCCGCAAACAAGGAACTTGATGTTCCATTTGTTACGCAAGTCAAACAGCGATGTACCGCAAAGGGGCGAGCCGCCCGTTACGGCAAACTCCACCAGCTCCACACGCCCGTGACAGCAGGTGCCGATCTTGGCGGCGGCAGGGAAGCGAAGCATGCGATAGATCTCGCGTGCTGCGGCCAGCTCGGGGTTCACGGTCAGGGAAAGGCTCATTTCCTCGCGCATCAAGTGCATCAGCTCCGAATACTCGGGGTTGCGCACGCGCGCGATGGTGTGTCCCGTGCCAAGCTTCTTGGCGGCGGCACAGCACAGAATATTGATCTCGTCCTCGCAGGTGATGGCGATCAGTAGGTCGGCCTTCTCTGCCCCCGCCTTGCGAAGCACGGAAATGTCCGCCCCGTTACCCTGTATGGCACCCACATCATAGGCGTTGGCAAGCTCGGTAAGCGCACCTTCATCGGTGTCCACCACCGTCACGGCGTGACCTTCCTTCACCAACTGCGCGCTGACGGCGGCTCCCACCGTGCCGCATCCGATGACAACAATGTTCATGGATAGCTCCTTTTTCAAAAAAATCCTTTCCTGTATTATATACCATTTTTTTCAAAAATGCAAGAGGAGGGAAAAAAAGACATCGCGCCGTGTGCAGGAGCGGGCTGTCGGAGACATCGGTTGTCCTTACAACGCTTTTGTAAAGAAAAAAACCGCCCGTAGGCGGTTTTTTCTTGTATAGAAGCACTCTTACATCAGGGAGCGATACAGAGCCTTGATGTCCTCAAGGGTTGGATTCTTCGGGTTGCCGGGACGGCAAGCATCGGCCATGGCACTTTCGGACAGGAAGTCTACGTCCTCGTCCTTGACGATCGCCTTCAGGTCGGCCGGGATGCCCACGTCGGCGGAAAGCTTACGCACGGCGTCCACGGCCGCTTTGCGGTACTCGGCCTGGGTCATCTTCTCAACGCCCTCTACGCCCATGGCGATGGCGATGTACTTGTACTTGTCGCCGGTTGCCTCGGCGTTGTATTCCATGACGGTAGGAAGCAGGATGGCGTTGCCGACACCGTGGGGCGTGTCATAGACAGCACCCAGCGCGTGTGCCATGGAGTGCACGATACCAAGGCCCACGTTGCTAAAGCCCATACCGGCGATGTACTGGCCAAGAGCCATGCCCTCGCGGCCCTCTTTTTCGCCTGCTACGGCAGAGCGCAGGGAGCGTGCGATGATCTCGATGGCCTTGAGGTGGAACATATCGGTCATCTCCCAAGCACCCTTGGTGGTGTAGCCCTCGATGGCGTGGGTCAGGGCATCCATACCCGTGGCGGCCGTCAGGCCCTTGGGCATGGTGCTCATCATGTCGGAGTCAACAAAGGCAACCACGGGAATGTCGTGGGTGTCCACGCAAACGAACTTGCGCTTCTTCTCCACGTCGGTGATGACGTAGTTGATGGTCACCTCGGCGGCGGTGCCGGCGGTGGTGGGAACGGCAAAGGTGGGAACGCAGGGTTTCTTCGTGGGGGCAACGCCCTCCAGCGACCGAACATCCTCAAATTCAGGGTTACGGATGATGATACCCACGGCCTTGGCGGTGTCCATGGAGGAACCGCCGCCGATGGCGATGATGTAGTCCGCGCCGCTTGCTTTGAATGCGGCAACGCCGTTCTGTACGTTTTCAATGGTGGGGTTCGGCTTGATGTCGGTGAACAGGGTGTAGGTCAGAGCGGCACCGTCCAGCACGTCCAGTACTTTCTTGGTTACGCCGAATTTTACCAGATCGGGGTCGGAGCATACGAACGCGTGGGAGAAGCCTCTGTTCTTTGCTTCGGTTGCGATCTCGGCGATGCAGCCCGCGCCGTGGTAGCTGGTTTCGTTGAGTACGATTCTTGCCATGGTAAGCCTCCTGAAAATTTAAATTATTCTTCCTCTATTATCATACCACAAAAATGCTCTTTGTCAAGAACTTAACAAGGAATTTGCGGCATTTGCCGATAGAAAAGAAAGGATCATTGACTTTTTCGGGAGATTTCTGTATAATGGAGAAAAAAGGATGGGGGAGACCATGCGGATTTTGTATGAGGACGGGGAGATCGTGGTGTGCGTAAAGGACGCAGGGGTCCTTTCGCAACCGAATGACAAAGGCAGTGAAACAGATATGACCGCCCTTCTTGCCGCGCATTTTGAGGAAAACGGCGAGTGCGCCACTCCCTTTGTTGTGCATCGGCTGGACAGGGGCACGGCGGGCGTGATGGTGTACGCGAAAAACGGAAGATCTGCCGCCGTACTCTCTGCCGCCGCATCGGGAGAGGGCATGAAAAAGACCTACCTTGCCGTGGTTGAAGGCAAACCGACCGACGCGTCGGGCGAGTTGACCGACCTCTTGTTCTTTGACCGCGCGAGGGATAAGACCTATGTGGTCGACCGCCCTCGCCGCGGTGTCAAGGAAGCGCGGCTTTCCTATGAGGTGAAGGGAAGCACAGTGCAGGACGGCAGGGAGCTGGCGCTTGTCCGCGTGACACTGTACACAGGGCGCACCCACCAGATCCGCGCGCAATTCGCCTCGCGCCGCCTACCCCTCTACGGCGACGCGCGCTACGGCGCGAAAACGCGCGGCGCACTGGGTCTCTTTGCCTGCTCGCTGAGCTTTTCGCACCCCAAAACGGGAGAAGAGCTGACCTTCTCGGCAGAGCCGTGCGGCGCGCCGTTTGAATTTTACCAATAAAAAAGAGGCGAAAAACGCCTCTTTTTTAATGCTTACCTACATAAAACGGCTTGCCAAAAGCGCCGTTATAGGAATAAATCTCATAAGTATCGCCGATCTTATGCTCCCGGTAAACGTAGCTTGGCACGTTGATCCTTCGCTCCTCTCCGTTCAGCTCGAAGATGAAGCGGTATTCGTCCATGCCTTTCATATGGTTAATACGATCCTTTTCTACGATCACGATCTCATAGGTCGAGGGCTCCTCGGTGTCCAGCAAATAGTTGAGATGCATAGGGATCGGATTGAATAGAATCACAATGCACAAAATCGCACCAAGGAAGGAGAGAACGGTGTGAAAGAGCTTGACCTCGTCCTTTTTGTAAACCGTTGTCACCACAGCGGCAATGGCGAAAGCAAAGGCAAGCGTCCACCCAAGGAAGGGGAAGCTTTCACCCGGATACAGATACATTCTTCCCTCATCCATAAGGTAAAGAAAGGAAATAACCGCCGGTACGGTCGCCTCGCGCGCCAGATGGGGCAGGATGCGGTGCGCCTCGCGAAAACGGTACAGGAGCAGAGCAAGCACAGTGCTTGCTGCGCCGACCGCGCACAGCAAAAGTGTCCGCTCGTGAAAGGAAAATTGCTTTTCAAGAAAGCTGAACAGAAAAAGTAACGCAATCGCCGTGACGATCGTGGGAAGCCCCCATAACAGCCTGCGCCGCTTGCTGTTCGGCACCTCGGTCGGCTGCTTTTCAATTTTTTTAATGCTGTATTTCATTTATTTGTATTTCTTTTCAAGGATCGGCAACGCCGCCGTGGCTGCCGCCGCCTTTGCCTTTGCGCCGCTCTGACCCTTGCCGCTCGCGATCGGCTTGCCGTCTACCAAACAGGTGTATGTGTAGGTCGGCTGATGCTCGGGACCTACTTGCCCCGTCTTCTCAAAGGAGAAGGCGAGACCTCTCGCCTGGCAAAATTCCTGCAGGGCGTTGTAGGGGCTGGCCGCCTGTCGGACGGCATGCTTTTCGAGGTACTCGTCGGTGTCCAGCAGCTTCTCAATCATGTCGATGATCAGGGGCAGGTTTCGGTCGCTGTCAAAGTAGACCGCGCCGACGATACTTTCAAACAGGTCCTCCATCACCGAGGGCTGACGGTGGATCTCGGTCTTGGCATCTCCTCGCCCGACAAGCAGATGCTGCGCGAGCCCGATTTCCTCCATTTTGCGGCTGAGCATGGACTTGTTGGTCAGGTTGCTTTTGATGACCGTGAAATCCCCCTCGTCTAGCTTGGTGATCATGCCGAACTCGTTCCGGCGGGAGCATTTTTCCATCAAAATCGTAATGATCGCGGTACTGAGCACACTGTCCCCGCAAAACTCCAGCACCTCGTTGCTCTGGATGCCGCGATCGCCGCGCTGGCGCGCCTCATTGCAGTAGGATTTGCGCGTAAAGGCTTGCCGCAAAAGAGCCTTGTCATGGAAGGTATAGCCGATGACCTCCTCGATCCTCGGCATGATCTGTTCAAATTTCATCGTAAAAGCCGCCTGTTTTTTCTTGATGCTTTTATTATAGCATGGGGGCAAAATCATGTCAAGGGCAGACGGACAAAAGAGGGGGTTGGCACGACGCTGTCGGCATTTTGAACAAAAAAACGGGACAAACTTTGTCTATTTTGAAAACACAATATCTTGATAAAACGCCTTGACAAACACACAATATATGGTATAATAATGGTACGCGACCATTTTTGCGCCCTGTCGGGCGAGACGATAAAGACGAAGAAGGAGAAGACGTATGAAGATCATCAAGAGAAGCGGCGCCGAGGTGCCGTTTGACATCACCAAAATCATTTCCGCGATCACCCGCGCCAACGAAACCGTAGCAGAGGAGGACAGAATGACCCCCCTGCAGGTTCGCCGCATCGCCGAGAGCGTGGAGCTTTCCTGCCAGAAAATGAACCGCGCCTTGAGCGTGGAGGAGATCCAGGAGCTGGTGGAGACCCACATCATGGCACACGGCGCGTACGAGGTTGCCAAGCGGTACATCACCTACCGATACAACCGTTCGCTTGTCCGTAAGGCCAACACCACCGACGAACAGATCCTGTCCCTTATCGAATGCAATAACGAAGAGGTCAAGCAGGAGAACTCCAACAAAAACCCCACCGTCAACTCGGTGCAGCGTGACTACATGGCAGGCGAGGTCAGCAAGGACATCACCCGCCGTATCCTGCTCCCCAAGGATATTGTGGAGGCACACGACAACGGCATCATCCACTTCCACGATGCCGACTATTTTGCCCAGCACATGCACAACTGCGACCTTGTGAACCTCGAGGATATGCTGCAAAACGGTACGGTCATCAGCGGAACGATGATCGAGAAGCCGCATTCCTTCTCCACCGCCTGCAACATCGCCACCCAGATCATCGCGCAGGTCGCCTCCAATCAGTACGGCGGCCAGAGCATCAGTCTGACCCATCTCGCTCCCTTCGTGCAGATCAGCCGTGAAAAGCTGCGTCGCGAGGTCGAGGAGGAGATGATGGGTATTGAGGGTGTGGATGCCGCCATGATCGACAGCATCACCGAAAAGCGCGTTTTGGATGAAATCCGCCGCGGTGTACAAACTATTCAGTATCAGGTCGTGACCCTCTTGACCACCAACGGACAGGCTCCCTTTGTGACCGTGTTTATGTATCTGGGCGAGGCAAGAAACGAGCAGGAAAAGCGTGACCTTGCCCTCATCATCGAGGAGGTTCTGCTTCAGCGTTACAAGGGCGTGAAGAATGAAAAGGGCGTGTGGGTGACCCCCGCTTTCCCGAAGCTTATTTATGTCTTGGAGGAGGACAACATCCACGACGACAGCCCCTACTACTACCTCACCGAGCTGGCCGCCAAGTGTACCGCGCGCCGTATGGTGCCCGACTACATCTCCGAGAAGATGATGCTCAAGCTCAAGGTCGATAAGAACGGCGAGGGCCATTGCTATACCTGCATGGGCTGCCGCTCTTTCCTGACCCCCTACGTTGACGAAAACGGTCAGCCGAAGTACTACGGCCGTTTCAATCAGGGCGTCGTTACCCTGAATCTGGTAGATGTGGCACTTTCCTCGGGCGGCAATATCGAGAAGTTCTGGAAGATCTTTGACGAGCGTCTGGATCTCTGCTACCGTGCCCTGATGTGCCGTCACAATCGCCTCATGGGCACGCTCTCCGATGCCGCACCCATTCTGTGGCAGCACGGCGCGTTGGCCAGACTGCAGAAGGGAGAGACGATCGATAAGCTGCTCTTTGGCGGCTACTCGACCATCTCGCTCGGCTACGCCGGTCTTTACGAGTGCGTTCGCTATATGACGGGCAAATCGCACACCGATCCCTCGGCTACTCCCTTTGCGCTGGAGGTCATGGAGTATATGAACGCCGCTTGCCGTCGCTGGAAGGCACAGGAGAACATGGATTTCAGTCTGTACGGTACGCCGCTGGAATCCACCACCTACAAGTTTGCCAAGTGCCTGCAAAAGCGCTTCGGCATCGTCGAGGGCGTGACCGACAAGAACTATATCACCAACAGCTACCACATCCACGTGACCGAGGACATCAACGCCTTCGACAAGCTGGCCTTTGAGGCACAGTTCCAGGCTCTGTCCCCCGGCGGCGCGATTAGCTACGTCGAGGTTCCCAATATGCAGGACAACCTACCCGCGGTCATGGAAGTGATGAAGTTCATCTACGATCACATCATGTACGCGGAGCTTAACACCAAATCCGACTACTGTCAGGAGTGCGGCTTTGACGGCGAGATTGCCATCAAGACCGACGAGGACGGCAAACTGGTTTGGGAGTGCCCCGAGTGCCACAATCGTGATCAAAGTAAAATGAATGTCGCTCGCCGTACTTGCGGCTATATCGGTACTCAGTACTGGAACCAGGGCCGCACACAGGAGATCAAGGAGCGCGTACTCCACTTGTAAGGAGAAAACATGGAAGAACAGAAACCCCGAGCGGACAGCCGTGCTCGCTTCGTTGTTGGCACCGTCGTTCATTCTCTGGCTTTTGTTGCTTTCCTTGCCGCCATGCTTTTCGGCATCACCGCTATCTTCACCTATGCGCAGGGAAGTGTATCCGAAGAACCGTTTGAGGGCTTCGGCACCGCATTCGGTGCCGTGATCCTCTTTATCGTCTTTTTGATATCCGGGGGGATACACCAGATACTTGGCTACATCGGTATTCCGATCCTCTTTCCCTGTCGCGTAACCGAGAGCCGCGTCCGCCGTACGGCGGCGCGCGTGCTTATAATCTCGCAGGCAGTCGCGCTTGCTTTGGACTTCGTCCTTTTCGCCGCGATCCTGCTCATCTTCCGCGCATCATAAACAAAACAGGCAACCCATGCGGGTTGCCTGTTTTGTTATATGGAGAGAGGTGGGATCAATCCTCACCATCATCGTCCTCATTTTCATCCTCATCCTCCTCATCGGGGGCGATGACGGTGACGATGGCGGTGTCCATCTGGTGATCGACCACGTTTGTGACACGGATCTGCAGCTTGTCGGTCGTGACCTCGCAGGTCGTGCCGTCCTCGGGGATCTGACCCAGCGCAGCGAATACCAGACCGCCGAAGGTGTCGAAATCGTCATCCGACAGCTCCACGCCCAATGTCTCCTCCACCTCGCCGATGGTCGCGGTTCCGCGGATCTGCCAGGTGCCGTCCTCAAGGGCGAGGATCTGCTCGACCTTTTCCTCGGTCGCCGCCTCCTCGTCGTCTACGTTGCCGACAAGGCGCTCGACCAAGTCGTTGACCGTGACGATGCCCAGTACGCCGCCGTATTCATCCAGCACGATGGCAATGCGGTTGCGGGTTTTTTTCATGTTGCGGAACAAAAGATCCGCCTTGACTCCCTCGGGTACGAAGTAGGCAGGGCGCACCGCCTCGCGCATCACCGTTTCGCGGTCATGATTGTCCAGACGGAAATAGTCCTTGGCATTCAGCACACCCACGACGTTATCGACCGTTTCGTGACACACGGGATACATGGTATGGCGGTTTTCGTGAACCGTCTTGTCCCATTCCTCCATGTCCTCGTCCATCCACAGCATGGCCACGTCGGTGCGGTGGGTCGCAAGCTCCCCTGCCGTCAGATCGTCAAACTCAAAGATGTTCTGAATAAACTCTTTTTCCTCGTTGTCGATGGCTCCGCTCTGGTTTCCCACGTCCACCATCATCAAAATGTCCTCCTCGGAGGCCTCCTCCTCGTTGGCGTTCGGATCAATGCCGATGAGGCGCAGAATGCCGTTGGTCGAAACGGTTAGTAGCCATACGATCGGTGCAAAGAGCTTCGCAATAAAGGAAATAGGGGCGGAGAGTGCCAGCGCAACCGCCTCGGCCTTGCGTTGAGCAACGCGCTTCGGCACCAGCTCGCCGAAGATCAGCGTGATATAAGATAGGATCAGCGTGACAAGAATCAGCGCGATCGTCTCATATGTTGTCAGATAGGCAGCCGGCGCACCCAGCGAGATCGCCCATTTTGCCAGTGGCTCGGCAAAGTTCTCGGCCGCAAAGGCACTTCCGAGAAAGCCCGACAGGGTGATCGCCACCTGAATGGTGGATAGAAAGCGTGCGGGTTGCTTGGTCAGACGGGCAAGGCGCTTCGCACGCTTGTTCCCCTCGTCTGCCATTTTGTTTAATTTCGTGTCGCTGATGCCCAGCACGGCAATTTCCGCGCAGGCAAAAACGGCGTTCAGTGCAATCAGAAGCAGCTGCAAAAGCAGCATCCATAGGTAATCCAAAATAAACCTCCCAAGACGGTCGTCTTTACAATTTCAAAAGTCGTAAAAAAGCACAAAAAGACACAACCCGTCGTTCATTCACGAAAACGCAGGCTATGTCTTACAACTTTTTGAGTATATAAGGGAGGCTTTTCGCTACTTCGCGTGGTACTGTCACCTTCCATGATTTCTGCAGGCCATCTCCTTCCTTTTGACGGTATTGCGGACATTATACCATATAATTTTCCCTTTGTCAAGCCCCCTTCTTTGTGAAAAGAAAAGGGGGAGCGCGCCTGCGCTCCCCTTCGGGATCGGTCGGATCAGCCAAGAGGCTCAAACACATCTGCCCCGTGCTTGCACAGCGGGCAGATAAAGTCGGCGGGCAGCTCCTCGCCCTCATACACGTAGCCGCAGATGGTGCATACGTAGCCCTTTTTCTTCGTATCGGCAGGACTTTCTTTGATATTTTTGTGGTAGTAGGCATAGGTGGCGGAAGGCTTTTCGGAGAGCACGCGAGCCTCGGTCACCTCGGCAATGAACAGGGTGTGTGTGCCGCAGTCCACCGCCTCCTTCACGCGACAGCAAATGACCGTGTTCGCCGTGCCTGCGTAGTACAGAACGCCGTTCTCGGCGCGGGAAAGATCCGTACGCCCCGTGCACTTGTCGGCCTCGCGACCGCTGACAAAGCCGAAGTCGCGGATCGTGTCAAAGCTCGTTTCCTCGGTCAACACGGACAGGTTGAACACACCCGTGCGCAGGATCATGTCGTGGGTGTGGTTTTGCTTGTTTACGGAAACGTTCACGGTCTTGGGGGTATCGGTGAGCAGGGCGGCGGTGTTGATCACGCAAGCGTTGTCCTTCTCTCCCTCGCGTGCAAATGCAAGGAACAGACCGTAGGAAATGTTGTTAAAGGCGGCGGACTCTATCTCACCACTGGTGGGAAGGGAGCAGGTCGGGCAAATGTCGGCCGCGATCGTATCCGCCAGGGCAAAGATCTCTTGCTCCTCACCTGCCTGTAAGGCGGAACGAACGGTCACGGTGTCCGAAAGGAAGGTGATGTCACGGCATCCTTCCAGTATCTCGCGCATGCCCTTGCCAGCCGAAGGTGCCCAGGAGCCGTTTTCGATCAGCGAAACGGTGCGGCGGGAGAGGTTGTGCGCCGCCAGATCCCGCAGCAGCTCCTCCATCGAGATGAACACGCCTGCGTTGTAGGTGGTGGAGGCAAAGACCAGATGACTGTATTGGAATGCGGCCGCCACGATCTCGGAGGCGGGGGTCACCGACACGTCAAACACCGTCACGGGTACACCTTGCTCGGAAAGTCGGGTGGCAAGAATTTCGGCGGCTACGGCAGTGTTGCCGTACACCGATGCGTAAGCGATCATCACCCCGCGCACCTCGGGCGTATAGGTGCTCCACTTTTGATACTTTTCCACGTAGGACGCGATATCCTTGCGCCATACAAAGCCGTGGAGAGGACAGAGCAGATCGATCGCAAGGGGTGCGGCCTTTTTTAAGAGAGCCTGCACCTGTGCGCCGTATTTGCCCACGATGTTGCAGTAGTAGCGGCGCGCCTCGTCCAGATAGTCACGCATGAAATCCACCTCATCGGCAAACAGCGCACCGTTAAGGGCCCCGAAGGTGCCGAATGCGTCCGCCGAAAAGAGGATGTGCTCGCTTTCCTCATACGCCACCATAACCTCGGGCCAGTGTACCATCGGTGCCATCACGAAGTGCAGGGTATGCTTGCCAAGCGACAGGGTGTCGCCCTCCTTCACCAGCACCACGCGGGAGCGGTCCTGCGGGCCGAAGAAACGCTCCATCATCGCAAGGATCTTCTGATTGCAGACCACCTTCGCCTCGGGATGGCGGGAAAGCAGGTCGGCCAATGTGGCCGAATGATCGGGCTCCATGTGAAGCACGACCACGTAGTCAAGCGGCTCACCGCCGAGTGTGTGCTCCACATTGGCGAAAAATACGCTTGCCACGGCGCGGTCTACCGTATCAAACAACACATTCTTTTCGTCACGGAGTAGGTAAGAGTTGTAGGAAACACCGCGGGGAACGGAGTAGACTCCCTCAAACATGGCCAGGCGACGGTCGTTTGCACCCACCCAGGTCAGGGACTCGTTGATCTTTCTTGTGCAGTACATAGGGCTCTCCTTTTTTGGAAATTCGTTATGTACAGTATAGCATTTTTTTGCGCCTTTTGCAATTATCCGAACAAAATTTTGCGAATTATGCAAAATATGAAAAAAATGTTAACGAAAATTCCTTGCAAGACACCCCGCCGTATGGTATAATGGGGGCAAAGCATGAAATTTCGGAGGATTGCCATGAAGATCAAGGTAAAAGAGAAGGACTACGAGGCAGTCTTGGCCATGCCGCGCAAGTCTCACAAAAAGCCCATGAAGCAAAGCATGCTTTTTCGCCTGCTCCTTCGCGTGCTTTCCGCGTTCGAGCTGCGCAAGGTTCGCTTCACCTGTAAGAAGATCGGCATGGAGCGGCTTGGTAAGCGCGAGCCCTGCCTTGTGCTGATGAACCATTCCAGTTTCATTGATTTGAAGATCGCCTCCACGCTTCTGTTTCATCGCCCCTTCAACATCGTCTGTACAAGCGACGGATTTGTCGGCAAAAATTGGCTGATGCGCCGCCTCGGCTGTATCCCGACCACCAAATTTGTCTCGGACGTGGGACTGGTGCGCGATATGGCCTACGCCTTCAAAACGCTGAAGTCCAGCGTGCTCATGTACCCCGAGGCAAGCTACAGCTTTGACGGTACGGCCACCCCCCTGCCCGACAGCATCGGCCAGTGCTTGAAAATGTTCGGCGTACCCGTGGTGATGATCCGTACCTACGGTGCGTTCGCGCGCGACCCACTCTATAACTGCTTGCAGCAACGCAAGGTAGATGTGTCCGCCGAGATGGAATACCTGCTCTCGCCCGAGGATATTGCCGAAAAATCCGCCGAGGAGCTGACCGCGATCCTTGCGGCACAGTTTGACTTCGACTACTTCCGCTGGCAGAAGGAAAACAGCATCCGCATCACCGAGCCCTTCCGTGCGGACGGTCTTAATCGCGTGCTGTACAAATGCCCGCATTGTTTTGCCGAGGGAAAAACCGAGGGCAAGGGCACTCATATCACCTGCCACGCCTGCGGTAAGAGCTATGAGCTGACCGAATACGGCGAGCTTCGTGCCACGGAGGGAGAAACCGAGTTTTCCCATATTCCCGATTGGTACGCGTGGGAGCGCCGGTGCGTCCGAGAAGAACTGGAAAACGGTACCTATCGTCTGGATGTTTCCGTGGATATTTCGGTACTAGTCGATACACAGTGTATTTATCGTGTGGGAGACGGCCGCCTCCTTCACACCGGCGAGGGCTTTCACCTCACGGGATGCGAGGGAAAATTGGATTATACCCAAAAGCCGAAAAGCTCTTACAGTCTTTACTCGGACTTCTTTTGGTATGAGATCGCGGATGTTATCTGCATCGGCAACTCCAAAATGCAGTATTATTGCTTCCCCCGCATGAAGGGCGACATCGTCGCCAAGGCGCGCCTGGCCGCCGAGGAGCTGTATAAGCTCTCGCGCCGCGTGCCCGCTACCGTATAAACAAGAAGCCCCCTGCTGTGCAGGGAGGCTTCTTGTTTTTATAAGAGAGAAAGAATCCATTCACAAAGGAACACCGCCACCGAGGAACAGGCGGCCACCGTAACCAGGCTTCGGCGGAAGTAGGCCAGCACTACGGCGACGGCAAAGCCAACTGCTGCTGCAATCACCGAACTTGCGGCGAAGAAAATGGCGGGTACCACCATCGCGGAGAGCACCGCGTAGGGAACGTAGTAGAGGAAGGACAGAACAAATCGGTTTTCGATTTTGTGTCGCACCAGCACCAGGGGGATCATGCGGATGAGGTAGGTCACTCCCGCCATCACAAGCAAATAAAGCCAGAATTCGGGTCTTACGGTCACGGTGCATCACCCCCCTCCGTTTCCTCTTGCGCGGGGGGCAGCGGAGCAAGCCACGCAAAGAGAGCCGAGGCCACCACCGCGCAAATGATGATGACAAAGCCGTCGGGAACGATCTGCAAGGGTGGTAAATAGTAAAACAGACAGGAAAGCGTCACTGAGAGGGCTACGCAAAGGGCAGTTGCCTTACGCTCGCGCATCGCAGGCACTACTACCGCGATCAGCATGCCGTAAATGGCCACACCGAGAGCAGAGATCACCGCAGGCGGCAGGATGTTGCCCGCAATGGCACCGATCAGTGTGCCCGAGGTCCAGCCGATGACGGGCGAGGTGATCAGGCCGTACATGTAAGCCGAGGTAAGGGTATGCGGCTGTGCCGTGGACACGGCAAAGATCTCATCGGTGTTGCCAAAGGCGATGAGAAAACGCTCTGCACGGGTGACGCCGCGATCCAACTTTTGGGAAAGGGATACGGACATCAAGGCGTAGCGCATATTGATGACCAGCTGGGTCAATGCCAGCTCGATCAGACTGCCGCCCGCCGCGATGATGGGAACGCCCGCCAGCTGCCCCGCCGAGGTCAGGTTGGTCAGGGAAATGAGCGTTGCCTCCGCGACTGACAGGCCGCTGCCCACCGTGAAGATGCCGAAGGAAAAGGAGACCGCCAGGTATCCTAGCATGATGGGAATGCCGTGCACAAAGCCGCGCAAAAAATCTTTTCGTTTCATAACTGCTCCGTTTAGAATTTTGGCAACTGTTTGCCGCATCTTTTGATACGATGTCTGCAAATATGCCCCCCTCTGCCATGGCAGAGGGGGCTTTTCTTATTGTAGCACAAGCCCCCCGCAATGTCAAGAAGACATTTACCCGAATAGGATAATAAAGAATAAAACCGCAGGAAAGGAACGCGTGATGAATGGTATGACACTTTCGGATATGAAGCCGGGGGAGAGGGCAACGGTCATTTCTCTTGTCGGGGAAACGGGCATGCGCCGCCGACTTCTGGACATCGGGCTTGTGGAAAATGCAGTGGTCGAATGCGTGGGTATCTCCCCCCTCGGCGATCCGCTTGCTTTTCGTATTTTGGGGGCGGTAATCGCTATCCGACGCCGTGACGGCCGCGCCGTTACCGTGCAAAAAAAGGGGGTGGCAGCGTGGGCATGACGGGAACGCCGCTCGGACGGCGCGGTACGAAGGGAAAGGCCGGTGCCCCAACAGATGAGATCACCGTCACTCTGGCGGGGAACCCAAACGTCGGCAAAAGCACGCTCTTTAACGCTTTGACGGGCCTTGATCAGCATACGGGTAATTGGCCCGGCAAAACCGTTGCCTCGGCGGACGGTCGACTTCGCTATCGGGGGAAAACCTATCGTCTTGTGGATACCCCCGGTACCTATTCGCTTGCCGCACGCTCCCCCGAGGAGGAGGTCACGCGCGACTTCCTTTGCTACGGGGATGCCAATGTGACGGTAGTGGTTTGCGACGCGACCTGTCTTGCGCGAAATTTACATCTCGTTTTGCAGATCCTTGCCTTTTCGCCGCGTGCGGTGGTCTGCATCAACCTCATGGACGAGGCGGCGCGTCGGGGCATCGCCCCCGACCTTGATGCCCTTTCGCACCGCCTCGGCGTGCCCGTGGTGGGTACGGTCGCGCGGCGTAAAAAAACGCTCGCCGCCTTGATGGAGGCGGTGGAAAAGGTGGCGGCAGGCGATGCCCCCGCACTGCCCGCGCTCCCTTATCCCGCGTGGCTCACGGCCGAGCAGGCAACCCTCGCCACGCTCCTTGCACGGGTGTTGGATTCCATCCGCGCACAGGCGTTGGTCCCCTATCTGCTTTCGGGGGATGCCCCTATGCCCCCCGCGCTTGCGGGGGATGATACCGTCTTGCGCGCTCTTGCCGAGGCAAAGGCACGTCTGGCCGCTGCGGGGCATGACGAGGAAGACTGTCACGAGGCCATCGCCCTTGCCCTTGCAGAGAAAAGCGGGGAGCTGTATGCTGCCACTGTGACCCAGAAAAACGAAGCGCGCGCTGATCGTGACCGCCGCCTTGACCGCTTCTTCACAGGGCGGCGAACCGCCTATCCCGTGATGCTTTTGCTCCTGCTTGCCATTCTTTTCCTGACTATCGTGGGGGCAAACTATCCCTCGGCTTGGCTGTCGGCGGGGCTTTCGCGTCTGCTTGACGGCATGGCCGCCCTCTTGATTTCCTTACATGCGCCGCCGTGGCTGTACGGCGCGTTGATAGACGGTGTTTTCTGCGTTTTGTTCCGTGTGGTGGCGGTCATGCTGCCGCCCATGGCCATCTTCTTTCCGCTTTTCACGCTGCTTGAGGATAGCGGTTACCTGCCGCGCATCGCCTACAACCTCGACCGCCCCTTCTGCGCCTGCCGCGCCTGCGGTAAGCAGGCCCTTACCATGTGCATGGGCTTCGGATGCAACGCGGCAGGGGTGGTCGGATGCCGCATCATCGACTCGCCGCGCGAGCGGTTGCTTGCGATCCTGACCAATAGCCTTGTTCCTTGTAACGGTCGTTTCCCCGCTCTGCTTTCACTCATTGCCATGTTCTTTATCGGTGCGACGGGGGGGTTTACGGCATCCTTGCTTTCCGCTGTCATCCTTACACTTTTTCTGCTCCTTGGCATCGGTGCCACTTTTCTCGCCACCTACCTGCTCTCCCACACGCTCCTGCGCGGTGAGCCATCCTCCTTTACCCTGGAAATGTCCCCCTACCGCCGTCCGCAGGTCGGACAGGTGCTCGTCCGTTCGCTTCTTGACCGTACGCTGTCCGTGTTGTGGCGCGCGGTGGCGGTGGCCGCCCCTGCGGGGCTTCTCATCTGGCTGCTTGCTAATCTCTCGTTCGGGGGCGCGTCGGTTCTTGCCCATTTGGCCGCCTTCCTTGATCCCCTTGGCTCGCTCCTCGGCATGGATGGGGTGATCCTGCTTGCCTTTATCCTCGGCTTGCCTGCGAATGAGATCGTTTTGCCGCTTGCCGTGATGTTGTATACCGCGGCGGGGAGCCCCGTGGAACCGGAAAGCGTGGGCGAGATGCACGCTTTGCTCGTGGCGAATGGCTGGACGGTCACGACTGCCCTTTGCACGGCTGTCTTTTTCCTCTTTCATTGGCCCTGCTCTACCACCCTCTTGTCGGTGAAGCGGGAAACGGGGAAATGGCGGTACGCCGCCGTGGCTGCTGTCCTGCCAACTCTCCTCGGCGCTCTTTTGTGTGTGCTAATCGCCGCCGCAGGCCGTCTGTTTCTATAAAAAAGCACCCCCACCGGGGGTGCTTTGCGTTATTTGATACGGACAAGCGAGGAAAGCCCCTTGGTAAGGGCGGAAAGGAACGCATCCATCTCCTCCTTCGTGTTGCGGTGGGACAGGCTCACGCGGATG
Organism: Clostridia bacterium; assembly: GCA_017464805.1. Classification (GTDB taxonomy): domain Bacteria; phylum Bacillota; class Clostridia; order Oscillospirales; family CAG-272; genus UBA1740. The sequence goes on from JAFTYE010000005.1 coordinate 72,181, forward strand.
ACGTTGTCCGCCTCCTTTTCCGAAAGCCCGAAGGCAAGCAGAGGGGGAGCACCGTGCCGCCCGTGTGACGAGCAGGCCGAGCCGCTGGATACATAGATTCCCTCGGCAGAAAGGAAGTGCAACATCGTTTCGCTCTTGATCGACGGCATCGTCAGGCTGACAATGTGGGGCGCGCGATTTTTCGGCAGGTTGATCTTTACCTCGGCAAAGCGGGTGTCACTTTGCAGGACCTTGATCAGGTACTCCTGACATGCGCGCATGGCTTTTGTGTGCTCTTCAAAATTTGCGCGGGCATAGTCGCAGGCCGCGCCAAAGGCGGCACATCCCGCTACGTTTTCGGTGCCCGAGCGCAGGCCGTTTTCCTGCCCTCCGCCCAGGATTTGGGGAGTAAGCCCCTTGTTCTTGATGACCGCGGGGCTGATCCACAAGGCGCCGCATCCCTTCGGTCCCTCGATCTTGTGCGCGCTAACCGTGATCAGGTCTGCACCGTCCCTCGGGGATACGGGAACCTTCATAAAGGCTTGCGTCGCATCGGTATGAACGATCGCATCGGGACACAGGCGGTGGGTCGCCCGTGCTATCGCGGCAATATCGTACCGTGCTCCCGTTTCGTTATTGACCGCCATCACGGTCACAAGGACAGTGTTCTTCGTCAAGGCGGCCTCAAGCTGTGCCATGTCGATTTCGCCGCCTACCGTGTCGATTTCCACCACCTCGTAGCCCTCGCCTGCCAGCTTGGCAAGCGGCATGGTGACCGAGGCATGCTCGCCGCGTGTGGTGACGATGCGCGCGCCGCGGCGGTAACGCTCCTTGGCGTAGGCGCGTCCGAGGATGGCCAGATTGTTCGCCTCACTGCCGCTGCCCGTAAAGACCACTTGCCCATCGCGCGCGCCGAGTGCGCGCGCGATCGCCTCGCGTGCCGTATTCAGCTCGCGCGCCGCAGCGTTTCCCCAACCGTGTAGGGAGGAGGGGTTGCCCCAGCAATCCTGCGACACGGCGAGAAAGCGCGCCCGCGCTGCCTCACACAGAGGGGTGGTGGCACTGTTGTCCAGATAAATTCCGTTCATGTCGATTTCCTTATCTCTCAAAAGTGAGGGCGGAAAGAATGCTCTCAAACGCGGCATAATGCGTGTCGTAATCTGCCGTCGTTGCGGTGTAGGTCAGGGTGTAGATGTTCGAGCCGCGCACAAAGAAGATCTGGCAGATGCGATATTCCACGCCGCCGTTTTTTCCCTCGTATACGTAGCGCGCGCCGCGAAGGCCTGCCACGTCCACCTCGTCCGTCGTCTCGCTGCCCGAGATCAGACGGTAATCGGCCAGCATATTCGTCCGATCACTTTCCATCGAGGCAAAGTAGTCGGCAATGCTGGACACACCCGTGGGGGGATAATTGCCCGTGACGGAAACCGAGGTCTTGTCCTGCTCGGACACATAGGCGGATACCAGCCCGTCCTGCCGCGCGGTTTTCCAGCTCACGGGAACGAAGAAGCGGTATTCGTGAATGTCGTTTCTGGAAATTTGCTTCATCCCCTCGGGCGCGCCCTCGGTGATCTCGATCGGCAGGCTCTCGGCCATGCCGCCGGACTTGAATTTGAAGTAGGAGAGAATGCCGTCCACGCTCTTTTCGTATTCGGCAAATTCCTCTGCGCTCGCGGTGTAGGTCAAGACGTACAAGCGTCCGTCCTTTTTCGCCATGCATTGCATAAAGCCGTACTCGGTCTCGCCCTCATACTTGCCGAAGAAGCGATAGCGCAGAGCCCCCAGCCCGTCCATGGTCGTCTTTTCGCCTGCTTCCTCCAACCGAAAATCGGTCAGAACACGCTCAAAATCCGCGCGCGACTCCTCCCAGTATACAGCGGGTTCCTTTTCACTCTCAAACGAGGTCAGACTCAAGGAGACGGAGGAATACGCAGAAACCGTCACCATCGTGTTCTCACCGAACGGCTCGGCAATCCAACCCGTCGGCACGAACATGTAGTAGCTCGCTTCGCTCGAGGCGGCGTTTTGCATACCGTTCGGTACGGATACGCCGTTCTCGTCCGCTTCGCCCGAGCAGGCGGAAAGCAAAAGAGACAGGCACAGAAGCAGGGCAAGGCAAAGTGCCGCCTCGCGCAGATTTTTGGACAGGCTCATGGTTGTTTCTCCTTGTTTTTTTCTATTCCTTCTATTCCAATACCAGACGGCGAAACGTGTCGCCGCGGTCCTCAAAATTGCGAAATTCGTCAAAGCTGGTGCAGGCAGGGGACAGCAACACCACATCCCCCTCTCGTGCCATGGCTTTTGCTGCGAGAACGGCCTCGCCCATGGTGGGAAAAGACAGATACGGAACGTCCGCTTCACACATGGCTTGCCCGATCTCCTCTCTTGCCTCGCCGAACAGCAGCAGCACGCGCACGCGCCCGCGAACCGCACGGGCTAGGGGAGAGAAGGAAAGCCCCTTGCCCCGCCCGCCGCATAAAAGAATGGGTGAGGTGTCAAGGGCGGCAAGGGCCGCTGCCGTGCGCGTGGGGGTGGAGTCGATGGAGCTGTCAAAATAGCGCACGCCGTCCACCGTGGCAATAAGCTGTAAGCGGTGCGAAACACCAAGGAAAGAGGCGACCGCCTCGCGGAGCAGATTTGCATCAACATAGGGGAAAACAAGTCCCACCGCCGCCATGACGTTTTCAAGATTATGTATTCCCGGCAGGGGAATGACGTGGGCGGGAAAAAGTTCCTTTCCGTCGTAGCAAAGCATCCCGCGCTCACGCGTTACGGTGTGACACGCGCCAAAGTTCGCGACCAGCTCTCCCCGCGTGCGGCGGGATGAAAACAGGGTCAGATTTGCACGCTCTCGCGCGACCATGGCGGTGATGTCGTTCTCGGCATTCAAGATCGCGTGGGTCGCTTCGCCCAAAATGCGCTTTTTGGCTTCGATATACTCCGCCATGCCCCGATGCCAATTCAGGTGATTTTCGGTGATATTGGTGATGACCGCCCGCGCGGGAGGCTTTGTTTGCGTCATCAGCTGAAAGCTGGACAGCTCCGCTACTGCGAGATCTCCCGACCGCAAATGCGGCAACTCGCCGATCAGAGGCGTGCCGATATTACCGCCAAGGGCGACCCGTATGTCGCGATCCCGCCGCGCATGGCGCAACAGATGCGCTGCAAGGGCCGTGGTCGTGGTTTTGCCGTCGCTTCCCGTGACGCCAAGCAGGGTGGCGGGTGAGCGCGCGCAAAACAGCTGTATCTCGTCATAAAGCACAGCACCTTTCGCGACTGCTGCCGCAAGTGGGGGCAGATCGGGACGCATGCCCGGGGAACGGAAGAGAATGTCCTCGTCTATGTTGTCTAAATATCCCTCGCCGCAGATCAGGCGCACCCCGCGCCCGCACAGCTCCGCCACCGAGAGGGGTAGGGTATCGGGTGCGCGGCACTCGCGCACCGAAAGGCGCGCACCACGCGCGGCAAGAAAGTCCAGCAGGGCAAGATTGGAAACGCCAAGCCCAAGTAGGCAAACGCGTTTTCCGAAAAAAGAAGTGTCATCGGTCACGGTATTTCTCCCAAAACCTTTACTACTCTATTATATGGGAAAATTCGCCGATTTGCAACCCCCGCGAAAAAAGTTTACATAAAAGAGAAAAGGCGGCACCGAAGTGCCGCCTGCAACCGCGCCTGTAAGCCGGGTTCTGTGAACACGCGTGCGCGTGAGCCGCAATCATCTATCTTCACTGCCGATCTCTCGACAGTTCAGGGCTCTCGCCCCTGCCACCCGAGGGAAAACGGCGGGCAGCCGCATGCCTTTCGGCATTCCCACATACGGTGTTGCTTCGGATAGGGTTTACATTTGCCCCGCAGTTACCTGCACGGCCGGTGAGCTCTTACCTCGCCTTTCCATCCTTACCGCTTGCGCGGCGGTTTATTTCTGTTGCACTTTCCCTGGGGTCACCCCCGGCGGACGTTATCCGTTATCCTGCCCTATGAAGCCCGGACTTTCCTCACGATACGACCTTTCGGCATGATATCGCGCGATTGCGCCGCCCGGTTGCACGGATATTATACATCGAAACGGGGAAAAAGTCAATTCCCGTGTGCGAGATTATTTTTTTCACGCAGGTGCGACACGATAAACAACACAGCCGATGCCACCACTGCGACGCAGAAGATCGGTGCGATCACTGCCCAGTTCAGCCCGTCAAGCAGGGCAAAGGTGAACTCGCCACTCTCGGGATCCTGCAGGGCGGGGAACACCGTCATAACGGCAAAGACCGCGGAAAACACCGCCAAAAGACCCCCCACAAGACGGCAAACGGTGACCGCCGTGTCCGGTCTTTCCATGCGCACGCGCACGGGGATATCGCGGGAGAAATCCAGCACCGAGCCGAGATACATGGCCGCCGCGCACAAAATGATCGCCTCGGGGAGCATATAGGTCGCGTTGTAGCTGATGGAGTAGAGCACGGTTGTGCCCTCCGGGAGGGCAAAATCATAAGCCGCCCACAGGATCGCGCCCGAGATTACGTGGCACAGATAGCGAAGCAGGCATACGAGGATAGAGCCGTAGAAGAGAGCCAGGCTTTGGTTCTTTTCCGCGCGGCGGAAGATGCCGCCAAGGCCGACAGCCGCGTAGGCCACGATGTAGTCCAGGACAATGATGCCCACCACCGATTGCCAGGTGGAGAAGTAGGAGAGGTTCTCAAGCCCCAGAAGCTGCTGTACCACGCCGTAGATCGTGGCGCAGGCAAGGCCCCATTTCGTGCCGTGCCGATAGGCAAAAAGAAGGATGGGCAACATGGCAGCCGGCGTGACCGAGCCGCCGTAGGGCATGTCCACCAGCTTGATCACGGAGAGCACAGAGGCTAGTGCGATCAGGATACTGCATTCCGTAAGAATGCGGATTCGGGATTGTTTCATAAAAGTCACCTCACAAAAAATTGCCACACGAACGAAATCCGTGTGGCAAATCTATCCCGCAGCGCGCTTGCGGCAAGTTCTTCCTACGACGGTATTATCCGTATCAGGTTAAAGGGTTTGGGAGATCTCCCATCTCAGCATGAAGCACCCCTGACTCGATTATTCAGTTCTGTGGCTTGTCCTCATTGTAGCACGCCTTCCTTTTTTTGTCAAGAGGGGGATGGAAAATTTCTTTCGCCTCTTTTATTTCCCCCGCGAATGTGATACAATAGAACCTGAAAAAAGGAGATGCACCATGTACCAAACTGCTATATTCGACCTCGACGGCACCCTGCTCAACACGCTTGACGACCTCGCGGACGCCGTCAACTACGCACTCAAAAAATTCGGCTATCCCGCCCGCACGGTGGCCGAGGTGCGCCGCTTCGTCGGCAACGGCATTGCCAACCTCATGAGCCGATCTCTGCCGAACGGGGAAAAGACCCCCGATTTTGACGAGGTGCTTTCCAATTTCCGTGCCTTCTACGAGCAAAACAGCCAAAACAAGACCGCCCCCTATGAGGGCATATTGCCCCTGCTTGCGCGCCTTCGAGAGCGTGGCGTGCGCGTGGCGGTCGTGTCCAATAAATTCGATGCCGCCGTGGCGGCACTTTCCCGCCGCTATTTCGGTGACCTTGTGGAAATTGCTGTCGGTGAATCCCCCGACCGTGCCAAAAAGCCCGCGCCCGACGGCATTTTCTATGCCCTCGATCGTCTCGGCATGCCGCGCGAGGGCGCGGTCTATATCGGGGATTCCGAGGTGGATGTGATCACCGCGCAGAACGCGGGCATCCCCTGCATCTCGGTGCTGTGGGGCTTCCGCGACCGAAAGGAGATCGAAGCGGCCGGTGGCAATCTGTATGCGACCGCCATTTCGGAGCTGGAATATCTTCTGACTTGAAAAAAATGGGAAATACGGTTGTATTTTGTTGATTTTGTGGTATAATATATAAGTTAAAACATCCAAAAAAGAGGAAACACCCGTGAAGAGAGAAGATCTGCGTAATATTGCCATCATCGCCCACGTTGACCACGGTAAGACTACCCTTGTCGACGGCATGCTCAAGCAGGGCGGTGCCTACCATGAAAATCAAGAGACCGCCGACCGCGTTATGGACTCGGGCGCCCTGGAACGCGAGCGCGGCATCACCATTCTTGCCAAAAATACCGCCATCGAATACAATGGTGTCAAGATCAACGTTATCGACACCCCCGGCCACGCCGACTTCAGCGGCGAGGTCGAGCGTATCCTCAAAATGGTCAACGGCGTTATCCTGCTGGTCGACGCGGCAGAGGGTCCCATGCCCCAGACCCGCTTCGTTCTCCAGCGTGCCATGGAAATGGGGCATCGCATCATTGTGGTGGTGAACAAGATTGACCGTCCCGATGCCCGCATCGAGGAGGTGGAGGAGGAGGTTCTGGAGCTGCTGATGGATCTGGATGCCACCGACGAGCAGCTGGATTCCCCCATGCTCTTCTGCTGCGGCCGTGCCGGCACGGCATCCCTTTCTCCCTACGAGCAGGGAAGTGACCTGCGCCCCCTGCTGGACACCATTCTTGAATACATCCCCGCACCCGAGGGAGCGGCTGAGGAGCCGCTTCAGCTGCTCGTTTCCTCCATTGACTACAACGATTATGTCGGCCGTATCGGCATCGGACGCGTGGAACGCGGTTCGATCCGCCAGAATCAGGACGTCATGGTCGCCAACTACCACGCGGATGGCACCCCCAAGCGCACTCGCATCGTCTCCCTTTTCCAGTTTGAGGGACTCGGTAGACGACAGGTGGAGAGTGCCACCGTGGGCGATATCGTCTGCTTCTCGGGTGCGACCGACATCACCATCGGCGACACCCTGACCGCCGTGGATTGCGTGGAGCCGTTGCCTTTTGTCAAGGTGTCCGAGCCGACCATGGAAATGACTTTCTCGGTCAACGACAGCCCCTTTGCAGGGAAGGAAGGCAAGTTCGTCACCACCCGTCAGATCCGCGAGCGCCTGTATAAGGAAACCTTGAAGGACGTGTCCCTGCGTGTGTCGGACGGCGACACCGCTGATTGCTTCCGCGTGGCGGGTCGCGGCGAGATGCACATCTCCATCCTCATTGAAAACATGCGCCGCGAGGGCTACGAGCTCTGTTGCTCGATGCCGCGTGTGCTGTTCAAGGAAATCGACGGCAAGCTGCACGAGCCGATGGAGCGCGTGTCCATCGACGTGCCCGACGAGGCAGTGGGTGCTGTGGTGCAGAAGCTGGGCGCGCGTAAGGGCGAGCTGCTCGAAATGGGCAAGGTCGGCTCGCGCACCAAGATCGAGTACGTTATCCCCACCCGTTGCCTGTTCGGCTACCGCAGCGAATTTATGACCGATACCAAGGGCGAGGGCGTCATGAACACGCTCTTTGACGGCTATCAGCCCTTCAAGGGTGAGGTCGTGACCCGTTACACCGGCTCACTCATCGCCTCCGAGGCGGGCGAGGCTACCTCTTACGGCCTGTTCAACGCGCAGGATCGCGGCAATATGTTTATCGGCGTTCAGACCCCCGTGTACGAGGGCATGATCGTGGGTGAATGCCCTAAGCAGGAGGACATCTCGGTTAACGTTTGCAAGAAAAAGCACCTAACCGCCATCCGTTCCAAGGGTGCGGATGAGGCTCTGATCCTCACGCCCCCCATCATCTTCTCGCTGGAGGAGGCCATCGACTATATCGCAGAGGACGAGCTGATCGAGGTCACCCCGAAATCCATTCGCCTGCGGAAAAAGATCCTGGACACCGCAACCCGACTCAAAGCACAGGCCGCGGCACGCCGCGCCTGATCCCGCGCGAATTTATTATTAAGACGATTAAGACGAAAGGAAGCCCCCTATGAAGATCAAGGAAAGACTGATCACCGTCTCGGATATCGTCACGGTGCTTCGCCGCTATTTCCTGCTCATCATTGCCTGTGCGTTGCTCTTTGGCGCGGCAGGCTACCTCTACGCCGTGAAAACGGCCACCGTCACCTATACGGCCACCTCGGGCGTGTATGTGCAGACGGCTGACGTGGATATGGAGGTTGGCCCTACCGCCAACCAGATCTCGCTCGGTCGCGCGCTCGCACTCAGCTGCAAGGATGCCATCAAAAACGAAGCGGTTTATCAGAACGTCAAGGCGTATTTTGCTGAGCAGCGAAAGGACGATCCCGCATGGGAGGATCTTTCCTCCGTTTCGAACAGTACCCTTCGCGATATGGTTGCGTGTACCGTGGCCAGTAACTCGCAATATGTAGACATCACCGTTACCGCCTCCACTGCTTCCATGGCCGTTCACGTGGCCAATGCCGTGGCAGGGGTGCTGGAGGTTTCGGTCATTGACGTGATCGGTAACTGCCGCATCGAGCCGACCGCCGTCGCGCGCACCGCGATCGCCAACGTTACCTCGGAATTCTCGCCAACCTCTCTGTCCGTTACGGCCGCCGTCGTGGGTGCGTTCCTCACATTCTGCGTGCTGTTCGCCTTCTACTTCTTCGATCCGCATGTGCGGGTGACGGATATGACTACTTGCTACGAGGGGGTTGCGCTTCTTGGCCATCTGTACACCTCGCGCCGGAAAAATGCCGATGATGCGATTTCCACCCTGCGTGCCAACCTGCTTTCCCGTATTGCGGGAAAGGACTCCTCAGTCCTGCTTCTCTCGGGTGTCAGCCGTAAGACCTCCTGTCGTATGCTTCCGCTGGCACTTGCCACCTCCTTTGCGGATACCGGCAGACGCGTTCTGCTCATCAACGGTATGAGCGACGACGAGGGGGCTTCCCTCGGCCTTGCCGATGCCGTGGCAGGTAAGCGGGAGGCCATTCGTTCTGCGACCAAGAATCTCGACTGCCTGCCATTCGGCATCCTCGAATGCGCGAATGCCGACTTGCTCGGCAGTCGCGAATTTGCCGCTTTTTTGGATGCCATGCGCGCAGAGTACGACGTGATTCTGCTTTGTACCGCCCCTGTGTGTGAGGCGGCAGAGGCCGCCACCGCCGCACCCCATGCAGACGGTGTCCTGCTTGCCACCACGCCCGCGAGGGATAAGCGCGCCGCGCTCAACACGGCCCTCTCGTCCCTTGATGCTGTGGATGCCGCCCTGCTCGGTACCGTTGCTTCGGGCATATAATACAAAGCAAGCCGCGCACGCGGCTTGCTTTTTTGTACAGCCTGTATATCGTTATTTTCTTGACAATTCTTGACATTCGTGGTATACTGTGATTAGATGCCGAATTGTGGGGCATGCGTAGCCATGGGGGTTGCGCGTGGGACCCTGCACGGTGAAGTTGTGAAAAGAAAGGAAACAAAAAACTATGGACTTATTTGATGTACTCGCACTGATCGGAGGCCTCGCTCTCTTCCTGTTCGGAATGAACTTGATGGGACAGGCACTCGAACGCCGCGCAGGGGGCAAGCTCGAATCCCTGCTCAGCAAGCTTACCACGGGTAAGATTGCAGGCCTGCTCACGGGTCTTGGCGTGACCGCCGTGATCCAGTCCTCCTCTGCCACCACGGTTATGGTGGTCGGCTTCGTAAACTCGGGACTGATGTCCCTTCGTCAGGCGATCAATGTGATCATGGGTGCCAACATCGGTACCACCGTTACCGCTTGGATCCTCAGCCTTGGCGGCATCAGCGGTGACAACCTGTTTCTGAAGCTGCTCAAGCCCACCTCCTTTACCCCCGTTCTTGCGCTCATTGGTATCGTTTTCTATATGTTCTGCAAAAGCAACAAAAAGAAGGACACGGGTGTGATCCTTCTCGGCTTCGCGACGCTCATGTTCGGCATGGACGCGATGTCCGATGCCGTTTCGGGGCTGGCGGAGGTCCCCGCCTTTGCGGAGCTGTTCATCAAGTTCCAGAATCCCATCCTCGGCGTGCTGGCAGGCGCGATCCTAACCGCCATCATCCAGTCCAGCTCTGCCTCCGTTGGTATTTTGCAGGCACTTGCCCAGGCCACCGGCCGTGTGTCCTTCGGTGCCGCCGTGCCGATCATCATGGGTCAGAACATCGGTACCTGTATCACCGCCATTCTTTCCTCCGTCGGCACCACGAAAAACGCCAAGCGTGCCGCCTTCGTTCACCTCTCCTTCAACGTGATCGGCACGGTCATCTGGTTGACGGTGTTCTCGGTCGCCAAGCTTCTGTGGGCACCCCTTGCCGCCTGGCTGGACGGTACGATGATCACCTCGGCAGGCATTGCGACCGCACATTCGGTTTTCAATCTGCTTTGTACGCTTCTGCTTCTTCCTCTGTCGGGCTTGCTTGAAAGGCTGGCCTGTCGTCTCGTTCCGGATGCCAAGACTCCCGAGGAGGTCGTGGAGCTGGACGAGCGTCTGCTCGCCACCCCTGCAGTGGCCCTGGAGCGTTGCCACGTTGTAGCCGGCGAGATGGCCACCTGCGCTGTTGCCTCGCTTCGTGACGGTATTCGCTCCCTCACCGATCTGACCCCCGAGCTGGCCGAAAGCATCCGGGCCGCCGAGGACAAGACCGACCATTACGAGGACATCATCGGCACTTATCTCGTGAAGTTAAGTACGCACCAGATCAGCGACCGTGACAGTGCGGAGGCTACCAAGCTTCTGAAGATCATCGGTGACTTCGAGCGCATCTCCGACCACGCTGTCAACCTGCTCGAATCGGCCGAGGAGCTACGGGATAAGGGCCTGTCTCTCACCCCCGCCGCCTCGGAGGAGATCCACGTGCTGTGTAATGCTGTGGACGAGATCGTCGTGCTGGCCGGCCGTTCCTTCGTGGACAACGACCTGAATGCTGCCCGCGATGTCGAGCCCCTGGAACAGGTCATTGACCGCATGAAGGAGGAGCTTCGTACCCGTCACATCCGCCGTCTGCAGCAGGGCGGTTGCAGCATCGAGGCAGGCTTTGTTTGGTCGGATCTCTTGACCAACCTGGAGCGCACCTCCGACCACTGCTCAAATGTGGCAGGCTGTGTCATTGACGCTTCGGAGTATAACATGAACATCCACCAGTCGCTTCGCGTGGCGAAGTCCGATAGCCCCTATTTCAAAGAAAAGTATACCGCGTACGCGGATAAGTATCTACTCCCCAATTTCTGATAAAGAGGCCCGTTGCCGATGGCAACGGGCCTCTTTTTTATTTCGTCAGGTCACCGTCCGTGCAATGGACGGTATAATTGCCTGTTCTGTTATGCCAGTCGGAGCATTTGTCAATGCTGTTCCATGCAGCCTTTGAGCCGCCGAAATAAATGTCGGTCAGGGCGGCACAGTCAGCGAAGGCGCGCCAACCGAAATCGGTGATGTCGCCCCCCATGGTAACGCTCGTCATGGAAGAGCAGTTGTAGAAGGCGTCTTCCTCAATATAGGTTACGCCGGCGGGGATCACGATGCTCCCAAGCGAGATGCAGCCCGAGAAGGCGTACCGTTCCAGCGTGACCAGCGACTCACCCAGGGTCACGGTCGCAAGGGAAGGGCACTTGTAGAAGGCGTATTCCACGATCTCCGTTACCTGCGGCAGGGAGATGGCAGAAAGGTTGGGGCAGTCGTTGAAGGCACTCTTGTCCACCACGGTCACGCCCTCACAGCCCTCCACCGTTACGATGCCCGCCTCACAAAAGGCCATCTTTCCGATCGTCTTCACGCTATCCGGAATGCTGACGGTGGTCAGCGAGGTACATCCGTAAAAGGCCTTTTCTCCGATCTCGGTCACGCCGTCGGGGATCTCAATGTGGCCGGAAAGAGCCGTGCAGGAGTAAAACATGCCAATGGAGATCGCGGTCAGCGAATCGGGCAGGGAGATCTCTTCCAACGCGGTGCAGGAGGCGAAGGCGTCGGGGCCGATCGTGGTTATCGCATCGGGTAGGTTGATGGATTTGAGTGTCGAGCAACTGACAAATGCCGCTTGACCGATCGAGGTCACGGTATCCGGGATCACGATGCTTTCAAGATGATATTGGCTTGCAAAGGCCCAGGTGGCGATGCTTGTGACCGTCAGCCCGTCTACCTTGGAAGGGATTACGACGCTGGTTACGGTTTTCGGCATGTTCACGCTGTTTCGGATCATGCAGGTGCCGTCGCCGTTATCGCCAATGGCAATGCCATATTCATTCATCAGCTGCTCACTCGTCATGCCGCCGAGGCTTGGTGCGCCGCCGGGTGTTTCGTCACCGCCCGGCGTTTCGTCGCCGCCTGGCGTTTCGTCGCCACCGGGCGTCTCGCCTCCGGGAGGAGTCACGGGATCGTTTGTTGGCTCGTCACAGCCAACGAAAAGGGAAAGGATCAGAAGGATTGCCAAGAGGGCAGATACAATGCGAACGGTTTTCATGTTATACGGTCTCCTTTTCTTCTTTTTTCCCAAGCTTTGATAGATACGGGAACACAAGCGGCCATATACCCCCCGCAAACAGCACAAGCAGGAAGTAGCGCACGCTTCTCTCGATATCCGCACCGAGCAGGGCGGTCAGCGGGGCTTTTGCAAAGGTCTTGATGGCGAATACGATCGCCGCACCGATCACCAGCTTCACTGTCTGTCCGAGGACGGTCGCACGCGTATCAAAGTGTAGGTAACGCGCGTCCAGCAAATAGACCACACAAAGGCCGAGCAACGTGCCGAACAGGGTGTAGGCGTTCTTTTTACCAGAGGCCATATTGTGTGTATCCATGCCTTTGGGGAAGGGAAATAGCTCAACGTACAGCAGAAACGCAAGGGACAGCAGGGTGCAAGTGCCAAGCAGGATCGCCATGTGCTTCGGCTTCTCCCACGCCCGCATCACCAAGGGGTGCAGGGCAAACACCAAAATCAGGGCGATCAGAATCGACACGCCCACGTCCATGGGGGTATGTACGCCGAGGTACATCCGCGAGAAGGGAACGAGGATGCAGGGAGCGAGACAGGCGTAGCGCACCCACTTTTTTTCGTTTGTGCGTGCGATGCCGCCGAAGAGCCCCACCGAGGACTGGGTATGCCCGCTCGGAAAGGAAAATCCGCCCGCATCCGCCTTGGCGGATTCCACCGCCTCAAAGCTTGGGTCGTATACCCACGGGCGGTCAACGCGGAAGGAGAGCTTCAAAAACTGGTTAAGGATCGTGCCGACAAAGCCGACCGTGAATAAGTAGTAGCCCTGCCGCTTGTCGATGCACCAGAAAAAGATCAGAGCCACCACGATCAGCCCTATCTCGCTGCCGAGATAGGTGATCGCGCCGAAAAAGACGTCAAGCACGGGGTTACGAATTTCGGCGATTGCGCGCAGTACGTTCATTTGCCATTCCATCGTGGATCCTCCTTACATACGGATAGGATTTCTTGGTATTCGTCGTAGGTGTACAAAAGATTGAGCGCGCCGAGAAGCGCGGGGGCGGTCATGCCGCGCGGAAGCTTCATTCTCTCGCATAAAATTTCCCGTCGCGCGGCGGAATTTTCTCTGCCGGAGAGTCCATCGGCATACAGGTCGCGCTTTTCGATCGCGCGCTCCCGCTTTTTCGGCTCGCCGCCGTCTGCAAAGGGGAGAAACAGGGCGTGCAGCCGCTCGGCATCCATGCCCTCAACCCCGAGAAGACCCTCTTTGGACGGGGCGGCCTTGCGCCGCTCCTTGCCCTCGATGGCAGGGGTGTAGAGGTGAATGACCCGATCCTTTGGCAAAGCCGAGGAGATATGTGCGCGGATCAGCTGCCCCGCGCCGTCCGCATCGGTGAGCACGATCACGCCGCGCTCACTCGCCAGACGGCGGATGAGCACCAGTTTTTCCTTGTGGTTAAAGATCGAAAAGCCGTCGGTCGGAATAATGTGCGCGTCCAGCACTGCAGAAAGGGCGATCTTGTCATACCGCCCCTCGACGATAATGGGACGGTCAATTTTTAGTTTTTCCATCGACAGACTCCTTGTGGCGGCAAAGATCGCCGAGGGGACAGGTATCACAAGCAGGCGCACGCGCGGAGCAGACCTCACGACCAAACCACACGATACGGTGGCAGAAGTCGGTCTGCTTGTCCGGTTCGATCAGCTCGGCAAGAATTTTTTCAATTTTCGGCGGCGATTTCTCGGCTTCGGGATACATCCCGAGCCGTCCGCAGATGCGGATGCAGTGGGTGTCGGTCACCACACCGGGGATGCGGTACACGTCGCCCAGCACCAGATTGGCCACCTTGCGTCCCACTCCCGGGAAACGGAGCATCTCTTCCATTGTGCGCGGCAAAACGCCGCCGAACTCCTCGACCAGCATGCGCGAGGCGTCGATGATGTTCTGCGCTTTCACATGATACAGACCGCACTGGCGTACGTCGCCCTCCACTGCTTCGAGTGGCGCGTAGGCAAGTGCCTCTGCCGTTGGGAAGTGGGTAAACAGGTCACGGCAGGCAATATTTACACGCGCGTCGGTGCATTGGGCGGAAAGCCGCCCCATCACCAGCAGCTTCCACGGGTCGCCTTCGTATTCGAGAGCGCAGATCACCTCGGGATATCGTTCCTCTAAACGAGAAACGATCCTCGCCATGCGCTCGCGTTTTTCTTTCTTTGTCAATCTTTTCATAGGGCATCCCCCTCCTCGGGGTGAAGGAGCGCGCGACAAAGCAGCTCGTCCACCAGCTTCGTGGGCAGCCCCACTACGGTGTCAAACTCGCCGCCGATGCCCTCTACCAGCCGTCCGCCAAGCCCCTGGATGCCGTAGGCACCTGCCTTGTCCATCGGCTCGCCCGTGGCAATATAGTCCTCGGCTTCTACGGCATTAAAGGCGCGCATGTGTACGGCTGTGGTGTCACGTGCGGCATGCACGCGCCCACGATAGATCACCGCCACGCCCGTATGTACGTGATGCGTCTTCCCCGACAGGGAAAGGAGCATCTCTTTGGCGTGAGCCTCGTTTTTGGGCTTGCCAAGCGGTACACCGTCAAGCTCCACCAGCGTGTCGGAGGCCAGGATGATAGTATCCTCGTGTGTGTGCAGGGCGTGCGCCGCCCGTGCCTTGCGCTCGGACAGCAAAACCACCGCATCCGCAGGATGCACGGCGGGGTCGGTATGCTCGTCCACCTCGCAGGGGGAGAGGGTAAAGGCAATGCCCATGTCGCCAAGTAGCTCACGGCGACGAGGAGAGGCAGAGGCAAGATACAGGGTCAGCCCGTTTTGCAGGGCAGGGAATCGGTAATCGGCCATCGGGGTACTCCTTTATTTGGCAATTCGGCGGCAGGGAACGGATAAAGGCTTGCCCACGCGGTAGGCGCGGATCACGGCCTCGGCTTCTCTCTCCGCTTCGGTGGTGAAGAGAAAATGCTCGCCGCATACGCGGTAGGCGGACAGTGCATCCTGTCTGTCCCCCATATAGGTGGGCAGACTGTTTAAGATTAGGTTGCGGTGTCCGTATTCCCGCAAAAGCGGAAAACGCGCACCGCGGCGGTCTGAGAGGGTGGCTTTGCCACACTCTTTGCAACCGAAATTCTCCTTGATAAAGCACCGCTCGGTCAGCATCAGAGGGATGCGGCCATACACGATCGCGCTGCCTTCGCCCATGTCGCGCAGCTGCGGTAGGGTCAGCTCGGGGGACAGGATGAGGGCGGACACCCCCGCTGCGCGGTAAGCGCGTGCGCTTTCACGGTTGGTGACGTTGAGGCGGAAATCTCCCACGACCGCAAAGCCCATCTTGGATAGCGGTGCGATCATGCCCACGTTTCCGCAAAGCGCGTAGCGCACGCCTGCTTCCTTGGCACGGGCGAGCAGGGAGAAGATCTCGTCCCGCTCGCGGTCAAAGACCACGGGGGGCAGATAAACACCGTCAGGCGTGAAGCCCGCCGCCTCCCATTTGTCAAGCGGCAAGAAGATCACGTCAAAGAAGGAACGCTCCTTCCCGAGTGCCTTTGCAACACACGGGTCAAGGAATAAGGCACTTTTTCGGAGCGTTAAACCGTCTCCGCGGGGCGGCTTATAGGCGGGCAGGTCTGTTGCAACAGTCTGCGGTGCGGTCAACGCGGCAAGAGCCTCGCGGCGCAGAGCATTGATCGCGCCGGGGGAAAGGTTCAGCCCCACGTCAAGCGACACACGAATATCCGAAGCGGACAGCTCGATCGCCGTGCCGCCCGTGCGGGAAAGGCGGTCTGCCACCGCGGCGGCGGTCAGCGGCGCGCTTCGCGCCACCTCGGGGATCGCCCCCTTGACGGTGGTGCTTCTGCCGTCAGGTAGAGTCAGGGTAAAGCGCGACGGCTCGTCAGCCACAATGGCGGCCTCAGCCGTGGCGCGGATCTTTTTTGGCTCGAAGGTTCGGTTGTCAAGGGCACGAGAGGCTTCCTTGTCCCCCTCGGAGCGGATGCCCGTCATGTTTCCCTCGGTGCGACCGCAAAAATACCCGTCGGTAAAGCCGCCGCGCGAGAACAGCTCGCGCAGACGACGGTTTTCCTCGGCACCGGCCGCACGTCTCTCGTCAAGCAGACGGCGGTAGATCGTGGTCACGCCGTACACGTAGGCGGCACTCTTCATGCGCCCCTCGATTTTGAGAGAGGACACGCCGCTCTCGATCAGCGCGGGAATGTGGTCGGCAAGCGAGAGATCGCGCAAGGAAAGCGGATACCCTCCGTTGTACGGCAGGCGGCAGGGCTGGGCGCATTCGCCGCGATTGCCGCTGCGTCCCCCGACCAGCGAGGAGAACAAGCATTGTCCCGAGTGTGACACGCAGAGCGCGCCGTGCAAGAATATTTCGGTTTCTACCCCTGCGTTCTTCACCACCGAGGTGATGTCCGAGAGCGGCAGCTCGCGCGCCAGCACCACGCGCGCAGCTCCCGCCGCCGCAAGTGCCCGCGCACCGTCCGTCGAATGGACAGACGCCTGTGTACTGGCATGGATTTCGAGGCTTGGTAGATGCTGGTGGAGCAGGTCGATCGCACCCCGATCGGCCACGATCACCGCGTCCGCCCCCATACGGTGAAGTGAGGCGGCGTAGTCGAGAAATCCCTCGATCTCGCGGTCATAAAGTAGGGTGTTAAGGGTCACGTAGGAACGCACGCCGTGCAAATGGCAATAGGCGATGGCCTCGGCCATCGCCTCCGCATCAAAATTCACCGCGTTTATTCGCGCGTTAAAGGCAACGCCGCCAAGATAAACGGCATCCGCCCCTGCTTCCACGGCGGCGTAGAGTGCCTCGCGGGACCCGGCAGGGGCAAGAAGCTCGGGCAAAATGCGTGTTCCTTGCATGGCATTTCCTTTCTCGGCGCATAAAGGGCGCGCCGAAAACTCATGATATTATAAAGGCTTTTTTAGGATCCGCGCATAGGAACGCGGAAAGCTGTCGGGGGTGCTTTTCCCCTTTTTGAACAAAAGCGCGGTGCGCGAAAGCTCCTCTGTGCCGTCGGTGAGGGAAAAATCCTCTCGCCCTGTCAGGCGCGCGCCCAGCGTGCCGATGCCCGCCTGTGCCGCGGCAAGCTCCTCGCTCGCGTTTTTCGCCTTCATGGAAAGGAAGAGTCCCCCCACTCGCAGAAACGGAATGCAAAGCTCGGAAAGCACCCGCAACTCCGCCACCGCCCGCGCTGTCACACAGTCAAAATGCTCGCGCAGGTCGGTCTTGGCCAGATCCTCTGCGCGGCCGCAGACCGCTGTTACGTTCGTAAGGCCCAAAAGCTCTGCTGCCCCTGAAACAAAATCCACGCGCTTTTTGGTCGCGTCCATGGCGGTGATTTTGATATCGGGACGCATGATGGTAAGCGGCAGGGTGGGAAAGCCCGCGCCGCATCCCACGTCAAGCAGCGTTGCCCCGTTGGGGATAAAGCGACAGAGGCACGCGCTGTCTGCAAAGTGCCGCAGGATCACGGCGCGCGGCTCGGTGATCGCGGTCAGATTATAGCGTTCGTTTTCGGCTGTCAGATGCTCGGCAAAGCGGTAAAAGAGTGCCGCCTGCTCCTCACTCGGGCGGGGGATATCGCACAGGGCGAAAACGCGACAAAGCTCGCGTGTAAATTCGGTTTTTTCCATGGCAAACATGGTGTAGCCCACTTGAGCAAGCCCCCTTTTTTCTTTCTCTTTTCATTATAGCAAAAGCGCAAAGTGCAAATGTGAACAAACTGTTAAAAGGTCGTGCGTGGTAAACCTGTTAAAAAATTGTATTTTTGTCAGAAATTTAACACGGAAATCTTGACGAGCGGCGCGTTTTGTGGTATCATAACAGATGATGAAAAAATAAGAGAGGTAAACACTTATGTCTATGTACGATAAGAAGACCATCGAAGACATTGCCGAGCTTTCCGGCAAGCGCGTTCTTGTCCGTTGCGATTTCAATGTACCGATCAAGGACGGTGTCATCACCAGCGAAAAGAGAATCGTGGAGGCGCTGCCTACCGTCAAGTATCTGCTTGGTAAGGGCGCGCGCGTCATTCTGTGCTCCCACATGGGTAAGCCCCATAACATCCTGACCGAGGGCTTCGGTTTGACCAAAAAGGAAAAGAAGACCATTGAGGCACTTCCCGCCGAGGAGCAGGCAGAGGCAAAGGCAGCTGCCCTGAAAAAGGCACTGGGTGACGAGAAGAAGTTCTCCCTCGCACCCGTAGCAGACAAGCTGAACGAGCTGCTTGGTGCGGGTACGGTTGTATTTGCTACCGACATCACGGGTGCTGACGCGAAGGCAAAGATTGCCGCCATGAAGGACGGTACTGCGGTTCTGCTCCAGAACGTTCGCTTTGACGCACGCGAGGAGAAGAACGACCCCTCCTTTGCCAGGGAGCTTGCCGATCTTGCTGAGGTCTATGTCAACGACGCATTCGGTACTGCTCACCGCGCACACGCTACCACCGCAGGTGTGGCCGACTACCTTCCCGCTTACTGCGGCTACCTGATCAGGAAGGAGATCTCCGTGATGGGCAAGGCTCTTGAAAATCCCGCCCGTCCCTTCGTTGCCATCCTCGGCGGTGCCAAGGTTTCCGATAAGCTGAATGTTATCAACAACCTGCTGACCAAGGTCGATACCCTGATCATCGGCGGCGGTATGGCTTATACCTTCCTCGCCGCAAAGGGCTACGGCATCGGTACCTCGCTCTTCGATTCCGAGAAGCTGGACTACTGCCGTGACATGATGAAGAAGGCAGATGAGAAGGGTGTGAAGCTGCTCCTCCCCGTTGACACGGTCGTGGCCGACGCCTTCCCGAACCCCATCGACGCCGAGATCGCCGTGGAAAGCGTTGCCGCTGACGCCATGCCCGAGGGTAAGATGGGTCTGGATATCGGTGAAAAGACTAAGGCTCTCTTTGCGGATGCTGTCAAGAACGCCAAGACTGTTGTATGGAACGGTCCGATGGGCGTGTTTGAGAACCCCACCCTCGCACAGGGTACCATCGCCGTTGCCCGTGCACTCGCCGAGTCGGATGCTACCACCATCGTCGGTGGCGGTGACTCTGCCGCAGCCTGCGAGCAGCTCGGCTTTGCCGATCGTATCACCCACATCTCCACCGGCGGCGGTGCATCGCTCGAATTCCTCGAGGGCCTGGTTCTGCCCGGCATTGCCTGCTTGCAGGATAAGTAAGAGGTGTCTATGAGAAGATACGTCATCGCAGGTAACTGGAAAATGAACAAGACCCCTGCCGCTACCCGCGCCTTCATCGGCGAACTTGCCCCCATGGTAGCAGGCAAGGACGGATGTGATATCGTTCTTTGCGTTCCGTTCGTGGACATTGCCGTGGCCGCCGAGGCGGCCAAGGGCACGAATATCAAGATCGGCGCACAGAACGTGCACTTCAAGGAAAGCGGCGCGTACACCGGTGAGGTTGCCGCCGACATGCTGCTGGAAGCAGGCGCGGAATACGTCATTGTCGGCCACAGCGAACGCCGCCAGTATTTCGGCGAGACCGATGAAACGGTCAACCTCCGTACCAAGGCGGCCCTTGCCGCCGGGCTGAAGATCATTCTTTGTCTCGGTGAGCTGCTGGAGGCCCGTCAGGCAGGCATCACCGAGGAGATCGTTTCCATGCAGACCAAGCTTGACCTCGCGGGCATTCCCGAAGAGGATCTTCAAAACATCATCATCGCCTACGAGCCTGTCTGGGCGATCGGCACGGGTCTGACCGCTACTCCCGAGCAGGCGGATGAGGCGTGCGGTATCATCCGCTCCGTGGTGGCAGGTCTGTACAGTCAGGCAGCAGCCGATGCCATCACGATCCAGTATGGCGGCTCCATGAACGAAAAGAACGCCGCAGAGCTCCTTGCCAAGGAGAACGTGGACGGCGGTCTGATCGGCGGCGCATCCCTTGTCGCCGAGAAGTTCACTGCGATCGCTCTCGCGGCAAACTGATCCTTAACCAAAAAGCGCGACCGATTTCGGCCGCGCTTTTTTACACTTTCTATTGACAAAGACAGGGGAATGTGATAGGATGAAGTCAAACACACAAAAGAGAACTTTCGTATTATTATGCCGATTGTGAAAGTGAGGAAATATAAGGATGTTTAACGTAAAGGATTACGGCGCGAAGGGCGATGGCATGTCACTCGATTCTCACGCTATTCAAAAGGCGATTGATGCCGCGGCAAAGGTTGGCGGCGGAACGGTCTATATTCCCGAGGGAACGTATCTCTCGGGCACGATACACTTCAAGTCTAATATCCATGTATGGCTCGACAAGGGAGCCACAATCCTCGGAAGCAAGAACCGTCTTGATTTCGATGAATACGAAACGGATCCCGCCAATACCGAATTCCAGGACAGAAGCCACAGCTATTTCCACCACAGCCTCTTTCACGCCGACAATGCCAATGATATCGCCCTGACGGGCTATGGCAAGATTGATATGCAGTCTGCATGGGAAGACTTGAATTTTGCGGATATTGACGGCGGCGGTCCTTGGTGTCGCGGGTGTAAGGCCGTTGCCTTTAAGGAGTGCACCAACGTGGTCATCCGCGATCTCGTCATCCGCCGTGTCACCGACCTTGCTGTATACGTGGCAGGGTGCGAGAACGTGATGATCTCCGGCCTGAATATCTGCTCTCACGTGGACGGCATCAGCCCCGATTCCTGCAAAAACGTTACCATCTCCGACTGCATCGTGGATACGGGCGACGATGCCATCGTGCCGAAGTGCTCCTACACGCTCGGCCGCTTTAAGAGCATGGAAAATCTCACCATCGCCAACTGCGTGGTGCGTTCCTCGGCATCTGCCATCAAATTCGGCACGGAATCCAATTCTGCCTTCATCAATACCACCGTCACGGGCTGCACGGTCTACGACACCGTCAGGGAGGGTGTTTTCCTGATGACCGTTGATGGCGCACGGGTGGAGGGCTTTTCGATCTCCAACATCACCATGCGGAACGTGGCCTGCCCCATCGCCCTAATGGTAGGTGATCGCGCGCGCGGCCCCGTGGGCACCAAGATCGGAGAGATGAAAAACATCTCCATTTCCAACGTGATCGTGACCGGTCCCTATACCGAATCTATACGTATTACTATGGCGCAGAATTCTGCCGAGTACTATGCGAACAACCTGATAAGAAAGCCCGATTCCATGCCCATCATCATCGGCGGTCAGGAGGACAGCCCGATCAAAAATGTCAGCCTTTCCAACATCCAATACGTTGCCCCCGGCGGCGGAACGGAAGAGGACAGACAGATTTGCATGAAGGAGTACAGAAAGCAGTACCCCATGGTCGAGGCTTACGGAAAGAAAGCACCCGTGTACGGTATATTTGCTCGTCACGTGGATAACCTTAAGCTTTATAACGTGGATTTTCTGACCGAGAAAGAGGACGCGCGCGACGCCGTGCTTCTCGAAAATGTCACGCACTTCAGACAGGTGTAAACACAAAAAAGGACGAGGAATTTCCTCGTCCTTTTGCTTTTTCTTGATTTCGGTTTAGCGCTGAACGCGACCGGAGGCGTCGCCGCCTGCCAGCTTTTCCACCTCGGCAACCGACATGCGGTTGTAGTCACCCTCGACCGAGTGCTTGAGGGCGGAAGCCGCCACGGCAAACTCAATGGCACTCTGGGTGTCCTTGCCCGAAAGCAGAGCGTAGATCAGACCGCCGCCGAAGGAGTCGCCGCCGCCAACGCGGTCAACGATGCGCAGGTGGTAGGTCTTGGAGAAGCAGTAGTTCTCACCGTCGTACAGCATGCCCGCCCAGTCGTTGTCGCTGGCAGAGATAGAGGTACGCAGGGTGATGGCAACCTTCTCAAATCCGAACTTGTCAGCCAACTGTTTCGCAACCGACTTGTAGCCCTCGTGATTGAGCTTGCCGCCGTAGATATCGGTGTCCTCGGCCTCGATGCCGAACACGTCCTTGGCATCCTCCTCGTTGGAGATGCACACGTCTACGTACTGACACAGATCGGTCATAGCCGCACGGGCTTCCTCACGGGTCCACAGCTTGCCGCGGTAGTTGAGGTCGCAGGAGATCTTCACGCCTCTTGCCTTGGCAGCCTTGCAGGCTTGACGGCAGATCTCAACCAGATCACCGCCGATAGCAGGGGTGATACCGGTGAAGTGGAACCAATCGGCCCCCTCGAAGATGGTATCCCAGTCAAAGTCCTCGGGCTTTGCCTCCTGGATAGCGGAGTGTGCACGGTCGTATATGCAGACCGAACCACGCTGGGAAGCACCCTTTTCCAGGTAGTAGATACCAACGCGGTCGCCGCCACGGACGATCTTCGAGGTGTCGACGCCGAAGGTGCGCAGGGAGTTCACGGCCGCCTGGCCGATGGCATGCTTCGGAAGCTTGGTGACGTATACGCTATCCATGCCGTAGTTGGCGAGCGAAACGGCAACGTTGGCTTCGCCACCGCCAAAGGTAGCCTGCATCTGATCATTCTGGAAGAAACGGTAGTAGCCGTTCGGGGCAAGACGGAGCATCAGCTCACCAAAGGTAACGATTTTAGCCATTGCGGGCCTCCTTTACGATCTCAACGGATTTTTTGCACAGGTCGGTGATCTCATCCCATTTGCCGTTCTCAATCAGGTCAGCGGTTACCATATAGGAGCCGCCGCACGCACAGATCACGGGAGCGGAGATGTACTCTTTCAGGTTTTTCAGGGAAATGCCGCCGGTGGGCATCACCTTGAACATCGGGAAGGGTGCGCTCATGGCCTTGATTTTGGATAGCCCCCCGGACTGTTCGGCAGGGAAGAATTTCAGTACCTTCAAGCCGAATTTCAGTGCGGCGTGGTAGTCGGTCGGGGTGGTGCAGCCGGGATAGATGGCAATGCCTTTTTCTTGGCAGTAGGCAACCAGCTCGGGATCAAAGCCGGGGGTCACGATAAAGGTTGCGCCTGCGGCAAGAGCCTTGTCCACATGCTCACGCGTTAGAACGGTGCCCGCACCCACCAGCATGTCGGGGCAGGTCTCCTTCATCAAACGGATGGCGGTGTCCGCGCCTGCGGCACGGAAGGTTACCTCCGCAACCGGTACGCCGCCCGCACAAAGTGCCTTGGCGAGGGGTGCGGCATCACGCTCGGGATTGCTGAGCTTGATGACCGGCACAACGCCGATCTCGGAGATCTTTTGATTGATATCCATTTTTGTATTCTCCATTTCCAAATATTTTGACAAGTCCATTATAGTACATCGCAGGGAATTTTTCAATAGGTTGGCAGAAAATTCCACAACAAAACGTAAAGAAATCTTTTCACGCAATTTCGATCATGCCGTTTTCCTCCTTGAGGGGGAAAAGCATAAGGTGCTCGAAATTTGACTCGCTCGCTGCGTTCGGGCTGTGCAGACTGATCATGGTCTGTCCTTCGTGGGTGCGGAAGATCATCGCGTGTCCGCCGTCGGTCGTGAAATCGGGGCGAAGCTCCTTTTGATAAAGCAGTCGGTCGGCGTGCGTCCACGGGCCGAGCAGGGAGCCGCTTTCGCTCCTTGCCAGTGCCACCACGTAGCCCTTTTTGCTGAAGTTCGACCACAGCATCAGAAGGGGACCGCCCTTGGTCCTGTACAGGAAGGGGCCGTCGGTGACGCCCATCGTCGCCCACGAAACGTCGCGGGCAAGGAACAGCTGTGTGATCTCCCCTTCAAAGTGGGTGAGGTCGCGCGAAAGCCGCACCGCGCACATCCCGCCGTTTCCCTCGGGCATCGAGACCCATTCGTGCACGAACACCATCCACGGCTGTCCCTCGTCATCGACGTACAGGGTGCCGTCAATGGCATCCCATTCCGGCGGTGTGATACAGCCGCCCGCAATATCCTCAAAGGGGCCCAGCGGATTATCCGCCCGATAGACCGAGATCACGCGGCGACCGTAGATCGAGGAGAACACCGACGTGAAGATGTAAAAGCAACCCTCAAAGTAGTGACATTCGGGTGCCCAGAAGCAATCCTTCACCCCGTGGAAGCCCTCGGGCGGCGCAAAGACCGTGATCGGCCTTGACCAATGCTCCAGATCCGCGCTCACCGAGCAAAGGATTCCGTGCCGTCCGTCGTCCGCCGAGCGGTGGTACAGGTAATACTTGCCGTCATACGGCAAAATAAAGGGGTCGCGGCAGTATAGCCGTTCGGAGGTGCGCCCTCCGCCCGACTCGGGTAGGATGCGCGGCTTGTTTTCTTCCCTGACAGGAACGTAAAAATTGGCAAATTTCATAATCAGCCCTTTCCGATAAAGAAGATCTTGTAAAGTGATTCACGGAACGGACGCACGATGGCAACCACGATCAGCAGCATTCCCAGAATGAACAGGGGAATGAGTGAGAAGAGCGACCAGCGCACCACCGATACCACGTCAAAGGCTACGCCGATCATCATCTCGATCAGTACCGTCCACGCACCAAGGGCGATCAGTCCGCCGCCCCACACGTACAGGTACCCGTGCCGCAGATGGAAAAGCAGGGTGGCAAGTGCCGTCACGATCAGCCCCAGCACGCCCGCCACAGGGAGGGCAAAAGGCAGAAACCACCCGCCGTCTGTTTGCAGATCCACGTAAAGCAGAAAAAGCAGAATGGCCGCAAAATCACAGGGTACAAACACCGTCGGCAAGGGATGCTTGAACCAGGACGGCAGAATAAAGAACAGATAAAACAGAACCACACCCCCCGCTACGTAGCCCGACCAGCTGACCTCACTGTGATAGGAAAGCTCAAACACCAGCGGCAGTACGAGAGGGATCAGGAAAAGGATGGTAAGCACGAACAGAATGCTCTTGCGGTTCA
Source organism: Clostridia bacterium (assembly GCA_017464805.1). Lineage (GTDB taxonomy): Bacteria > Bacillota > Clostridia > Oscillospirales > CAG-272 > UBA1740. The sequence goes on from JAFTYE010000005.1 coordinate 97,178, forward strand.
CCTGCTCGGACACGAATTCCTTTTTTGGATAGGTGGGGATCTTTTCGTTTGGAATGTCGGGATGATAGACCCGTGTGTTGCAAAGGGGGCAAAGCGTCTGCCCCGCGGAAAGCTCCGCACCGCATCGGATACAGTACATTTAGTTCTCCTTTTCTCTTGCGTTGCTCTCGATCACGGCGCGAATGCCCAGCTCACGGAGAACGTCGTACAGGACGCGCTCGAATACTGGCTCGGCCATGTTGCGGATGATGTTCAGATACATTTTACCGCCGTAGGTGATGAGAGAGGTGTTGTAGGGGGCACTTGCCTGAGCACCCAAGACGAAATCCAGCCGCTCCACATGTCGGCAGAATTCGGGCGGCATGTTCACCGCTCCGAGATTGGAGAAGCTGAAGCAGGACTTTCGCTCCCCGACGGCATTAAAGATGGATTTCATGATGATATTTTTAAGAAACAGCGGTACCACCCGCACGGCAAGCATTCGCTCGCTTCCCACGTTCGTGGCGATCATCGCGGCCATGTTCTTTTCGGTAATCTGCAGCTTCATCTGATGCTGTACGATGTGGCATACCTCGGAAAATTCGTACTCGCCGAGGCGCGGGTCAATGCCGGGCACGGCGTATAGAATGAAGTTCCGCAGGGTCCTTGACGGAAAGATCTTACGCAAATTCACGGGTACGTGTACCTTTACGTGCTTCCGCTGCCTCGGGTTTTTCACACGCTCTCTTTGCAGACGGTCGGCCGCCAGCAAAAGAGCAGAGGCAAGGTAGGCCGTGACGGTCACGCCCTCTGTCTTCGCGCGGGCAAGAATGTCCTCTGCGTCCAGAATAAAGGTGGTGTTGGTCTTAAAGCCGTCCGGCTCGCGCGGTCCCGTGATGCGGAAGGAATCGGTGTCGGCACGCGAGGCCTGATGTGGGCCCGCATAGCGAAGGAAGCTGTCCTCCATCTCCGCCTCGCTCGGCTCCTCCAGACGGTCAAGTACGCCGTTTCCGAGCGGCACCTTCTCGCCGTATTTTTGATAAATATATTCCGCGACCAGGGTTTTGAGGAACACAAGCCCCCCGTTGCCGTCGGTCAACGCATGGAAAAACTCTACCGCCACGCGTCGCTCGTAGGCCACCACGCGGAAGGCACAGCGACGAATGTCGTCAAAGGGCATGCGTGCCAGCGGAAAGGGCTGTTCCTGTGCGATGACGGGAGCCTTCGGGATCTGCTCGAGATAATACCAGAACAGGCCTCGCCGCACCCGTACCGCGATAGAGGGAAAGCGTCGTACCGTTACGTCCAAGGCACTTTGCAAAACCGAAAGATCCACTTCCTCGTTCAGCGTGGCAGACAGGCGGAACACGTTGCTCCAATGTCGTGTGCGCGCTGCGGGGAAGATCTTGGCGGCGTTATCCAGCGTCATCCAGCGCAGCTTTCGCTGATGCGGTACGTGCGCGCGCACAAAGCGACGGATGAGGTCGAAATCCTTTTCGTTTTCCGCCAAATTGTAGAGCAGGTAGCCGTGCCACATGCCCTCGCGTATGCTCAATTGGCTCTCGCATCCCGCTGCAAGCAAACGCTCGTGCATGGCGCGCGCATCGTCCAGCATGATCTCGTCGCCCCCCACAAAGGTAAGAGAGGGCGGCATACGGGACAGATCGCCAAAGAGAGGGGAAATGCCCGCCTCGCTTTTTCGGCGGCGATCCTCCTCCTCATTCTCGTTGCGGTTCGGGTAGATGCTCCTTCCCTCCGTGCGACCGCCGTACACGTAACAGTCCGCAAAGTAGCGCAAACGTTCCCGCGTCATAGAGGGATCGACCTTTTTGTTGTTTTCGTAAGACACGCCGCTCCCCGTCAGATCGGTCCAAGGGGACACCGTGATCATGCCCGCAGGCAGAGCCCAGCCCTTTTCCTTGATCCGCAGGCACAGGGAATACACAAGCCCGCCGCCCGCACTCTCGCCACAAAGCAGGATCTGCGAGGGGTCGTAGCCGTTTGCCAGCAAGTAGCCGTAGGCATCCAACGCATCGTTCTGCGCGGCGGGAAAGGGATGCTCGGGCGCGAGGCGGTAGGCCACACATAACACGCGCATGCCGCACTCGGCCGCCATCACGGTGCCAAAGCCCTTGGCGTAGGCAAGGCCGCCGCATGTGTAGCCACCGCCGTGCAGGTACAGGATTACCCCCGCGTTCAGCTCGTCGCTTGGCAGGATCATGGAGGCGGGAAGCGAGCCGATGCGGAAGTCCCGATACACCACATCCCCCTTATGTGTGCCGGCCATTAGCTCGCCGATCTTGTCCTGGCCGCGGCGCGCGGTGGAAAGTGAGCAGCTTGACAGAAAAGGCTTCCATAAAGCCAACTGGGAACGGATAAAATGCGCTTTCTGCTTCACGATTGCCTCTCCCTTTGTTTTTTCTTCGCTTATTATACCACAAAAAAGGCCGAGGGGCAAGCCCCTCGGCCTTTTTTGTCATGGATTATCGGAGATTCTTGGGCTTCTTGATGCGGTTGAGCTTCTTGTTCAGTGCAAGCAGCTCCTCCTTGGTGAAGGACACATTCATCATACCCATCATCGAGGAAAGACGAAGCACGGTAAAACCGCCCATCATCTGCATCAGACCGCCATCGGCCTTCAGATCGACGTCAAAGCCGCCGGACTTCTTCTCGCCGCCCTTCTTGCTCTCGTTCATCTTCTTCTTGATCTTCATGCCCATGCCGGCAAACCACAGCTTGCCGCGGAAGGACTGCATGATGTCGGAGATCTTGTCGTTGAGCGAGTAGCGGCCGGGAATCTCTACCACGTCGAACCAGTTCAGCACCGCACCGACCTCGCGCAGGACATAGTCCATGTTGCGCTCGGCTACCTTGCGGATTTTGCCTTCGTCGGTCAGCTCACCCGCGCGGGCCACGATCACGCTCTCACCCACGTTCGGCACGTCAAAGTAGAAGAAGTGATCGTCGGCCTGCTTCACGCCAAGGCTCTTGCCGTTCACAAGCAGCTCGACCTCGGGTTGATTGGAGTACACGGTCACCTTCGTTACGTCCTCCACTCGGTCAATATAACGCTTGCCGCACAGATGCACGAAGGGCTCATCGGACAGCCATGCCTTGTAAGCGTAGAAGGCGTCCTTCTTGTACTTTCTGTCCATGGTGACCAGACCCTTGTGGTTCTGGCCGTTCTCGCCGCCCTCAGCTCGTGCATCGGCACCGAAGTCGAACATGTTCCATACGTGGGTCGCCCACATATACTCGCGGGAGAATAGCTGACGGATCAGCTCCTCATGGTAAACGGCCTGATATTCCTCGGTATAGTCGCCCTGCTTCGGGTCGTTTGTATGCCAGTTGAGTGCCTCACAGCCGTACTCGGAGCAGCCGATCGGAATGGTCGGGTGGGTTTCGTGGAACTTGTCGAACCATGGGCCGTTCATCGAGGTATCGCCGCCGTACCAGCCGAAGTAGTGGTTGTAGGAAACAACGTCGGGAATCTGCAGATAAGGATCGTCCATCTTACACATGGAAACCGCCGCAATGGTGGTCTTGCGGGTCTTATCCATCTCGTGTGCCAGATCGTTGAGGATACGGTGGTTTTCAAGCAGATCCTCATCCGAGCCCGCGATGGAGATCTCGTTCGACAGACCCCAAACCACGATGCACGGATGGTTGTAGTTCTGGGTGATCAGCTCCTTCATCTGGGAGATCGTATTCTCGCGGCCGCCCGGCATGTGCTTGGAGATGTAAGGGATCTCCGCCCAGATGACCAGACCCTTCTCGTCACACAGATCATAGAAATACTGATCGTGCTGGTAGTGCGCCAGACGAATGGTGGTCGCACCGACCTCCATGATCAGCTCGATGTCCTCCTCGTGATGCTCGGGAAGCAGCGCGTTGCCGATGCCGAGGCGGTCCTGGTGACGGGAAACGCCGCGCAGGGGATATTCCTCACCATTGAGGATAAAGCCGCGGTCGGGATCGATTGCAAAGGAGCGGCAGCCGAAGCGGTTGCATATGTTGTCGATCACGGCGTCGCCCTCGCACAGCTCTACCTCGCAGCAGTACAGGTAGGGGTCGCGGCGGCCATGCCACAGATGCACGTCGGGAAGCTCGAAGGTCACCTTCTTTTCGGCACTCTCGATTTTGGCGATCTCCTTTTCGTCCTTATCGTACAGGGTGTAGACCAGCTTTTGGTCTTCCTTCATATTCGTAACGAATACCTCGACCTCGATCGTCGCGTCCTTCCCGTTCACGGCAGGGGTGATCTTCAGGCCGGGGCCGCCGTAGTAGTCCAGATCAAAGTGGGACTCTGCCACCGCGATCAGGCTCACGTTACGGTACAGACCGCCGTAGAAGGTAAAGTCGGCCATCTGGGGGTATACGGTCTCATTCGGGGAGTTATCCACGGCAATGGCAATCTCGTTCTCCTCGGAAAGGGCATCGGTCAGATTCACGCGCCAGGTGGAGTAGCCGCCGTCGTGGTGCGCCAGCTGCTTTCCGTTCACGTACACGTCGGCCGAGGAGTTGGCACCGCAGATCTCCAAATAATACTGATCTGCTGCAGGCAAATCGGACTTTTTCAGTGCCTTCTTGTACAGACAGGTGCCGCGGAAATAGTCGTTTCCGCCATCCTGGCCGTCGGTTGCGTTCCAGGAATGGGGCAGATTGACCGCCTCGCCGCCCTGTGCGCCGATGTCGGTTGTGTCCTTGAAAAAGGACCAATTTTCGTTCCACAAAAGCTTTTCTCTCATCGTTTCCTCCAAAAATGTTTTAGGGAATTCCATACACTATTATTATAAGGGATAAGACGGCCTGTGTCAAGGACGAGTTGGCAATTTGACGAGAAAAATGCCGGAAAAAATGCTTTTTAATCTTCAAATTCAAGCAATCTGTCCAAAAAAAGAGAAAAAATTAACAAATTTTTATCAAAATATCTAAAAAGGATTGACAGAAAAGAATGCATGTTGTATAATATAGGTACAAATACCGTACGACAGAGGCATTCATTCGGATATGCCCCTTTTGTATGTTTAGGAGGAAAATATGGACAAACCGACAACCGCGAAGCGTCCCTTTGGAATCCGTGACAGCGTTGCCTACGCCGCCGGTGACCTGGGATGCAACATGAGCTTTGCGCTCAAGGGCTACATGATGGCGTTCTGGACGCAGGTCATGGGCATGGGTGCCTGGTACTCCCTGTTGCTCGTGATCGTGCAGATCTGGGATGCGATCAACGACCCGCTGATCGGCTCCATGATCGACGCCGACCACCGCAAGTACAAGAGAAATAAGTTCCTTACCTACATCTGGATCGGCTCGATCGGTCTGATCGTGGGTGGTGCCTGCTGCTTTATTCCCGTGGCCGGCTTCCCGCCGCTTGCCAAGGCGATCATCTTCGTGGCCGGCTACGTGATCTGGGATGCCTTCTACACGATCGCCAACGTGCCTTACGGCTCGCTGCTTTCCCTGGTCTCCAACGATCCCGCTGACCGCGCCTCTCTGTCCGCTTGGCGCTCCATCGGCTCCATGGTCGGTAATATGCTGCCCATGGTCATTCTGCCGATGATCATCTACGATGCAAACGAGAACCTTGTTGGCTGGCGTGTCTTCCTTGCCGCCTTCATCATGGGTATTCTGGGCTTCATCTGCTTCCAGTTCATGATCCGCAACACCGAGGTTCGCGTGGATGAGGATATCAAGGTCAACGAGGATCAGCCCAAATTTAACGTCTTCAAGGCCATGAAGAACTTTGTAAAGAACCGTCCCGCCGTCGGTGCTACCGTTGCCGCCATGGGTATGTTCGTGGGTATGCAGGGTGCTACTGCTGCCGTGCAGGTCGTGTTCCAGGTATACTTTGGCAACACCGATATCATGGGTATCGTGCAGCTGTTTGCCATGATTCCGATCGTCGTCTTCACCCCTCTCGCCCGTAAGATGGTCGTGAAGTACGGTAAGAAGGAGCTTGCCATCGTCGGCTCCATCGCCTCGATCATCGGCGCACTCGGCCTTTTTATCGTGACCCCGAACAACACGGGTCTGGACCTTGTCATTTACATTCTTTGCCAGCTCGTTTATAGCCTCGGCCTCGGTATCTACTCCACCGTTTCCTGGGCTATGATGGGCGACGCCATCGACTACAACGAGTGGAAGACCGGCACCCGCGAGGAAGGTACCGTGTACTCCCTGCACTCCTTCTTCCGTAAGCTCGCACAGGGCCTTGGCCCAGCCGCAGCTCTTTTGATCATGCAGCCTCTTGGCTACGTCAACAACGCCATCAACGATATGGGTGAGGCGTACATCGACGTGGACCTGCTCTCCTTCGAGGTTGGCTACAAGCTGCGTGTGCTGGTTGCCGCACTGTTCCTGGTTGCTGCGCTTATGCAGTTCGTGGGCCTTGCCCTCATCTACAACCTTGACAAGAAGAAGCTTGCCACCATGCAGGCCGAGCTTGCCGAGCGTCACGCCGCTGAAGAATAAGACTTCGGCAGAAAAACACCGCCTACGGGCGGTGTTTTTCACTTTTCCCTTGACAAATTCTTCCCGATATGGTAAAATGACGTATACGCCCATGAGGGAGTAGCAAGCGCACCGCGTGCGGAGTAAGGTCAACATCATGGCTTATGCCTGTCTTACTTGAAATTGCAAGACTCATGTATAGGAAGCTATACATGTAAGAGCGCCAAGTATAGCATCCCTGTTATACTTGGCGTTTTTTTGCGGAATATATCATAGGAGGTATATGATGAAATATTACAGCGAAACCACAGAAGAAGTCCTTTCCTCACTTGACTCTTCGGGGAAGGGTCTTGCGTCGGAGGAGGCCTCGCGGCGTTTGGAGCAGCACGGCAAGAACCGTCTGGCAGACGCGAAGGGCAAATCCATCATCCGTCGGTTCTTTGAGCAGCTCGCCGATCCCATGATCATCATCCTGCTCGTGGCGGCGGCCGTCAGCGGCGTGCTGGCCGTGCTTGAGAATGAGGGCTTTACCGACGTCATCATCATCCTTGCCGTCGTGCTGGTCAACGCCATCCTCGGTGTGTACCAGGAGAGCAAGGCAGAAAAAGCCATCGAGGCGTTACAGGAAATGTCCGCCGCGACCTCAAAGGTCTTCCGTGACGGTCACGTGCAGATCATCCACAGTGAGGATCTGACCGTTGGTGACGTGATCCTGCTGGAAGCCGGCGACGCCGTTCCTGCCGATGCCCGCATTCTGGAAAGTGCCAGCCTGCAGGTGGAGGAGGCTGCCCTGACGGGTGAATCCGTTCCCGTTACCAAGCATGCCGATGCCATCACCACCGAGGACGGAAAAGAGGTTCCCCTCGGCGACCGCAAGAACATGGTGTATATGGGCAGTACCGTCGTGTACGGCCGCGGCCTGGCTGTGATCGTTGCTGTCGGTATGGAAACCGAGATGGGTAAGATCGCCGATGCCCTTGCCCAGGCAGAGGAGGGGAAGACCCCCCTGCAAAAGAAACTCGGTCAGCTCTCCAAGACCCTGACCTGGCTCGTGCTTGGTATCTGCGTCGTTGTGTTCGGTGTCCAACTGCTCCGCGCAGGCGGTAACTTCCACTTTGATTTCGTGCTCGATTCCTTCATGGTCGCGGTGTCGCTGGCCGTTGCCGCCATTCCTGAGGGTCTTGCCGCAGTCGTGACTGTCGTGCTTTCCATCGGCGTGACCAACATGTCCAAGCGTAACGCCATCATCCGTAAGCTCACCGCCGTCGAAACGCTCGGCTGTGCACAGATTATCTGCTCGGATAAGACGGGTACGCTGACCCAGAACAAGATGACTGTCGTGGACTACTTCGGCAGCGACGAAAGCCACCTTGCCGCCGCCATGGCACTCTGCACCGATGCGGAGCTTGGCGAGGACGGCACCGTAACGGGTGAGGCGACCGAATCCGCACTTGTTGCCTACGCCAATAAGCTGGGTCTTCCCAAGCCCGAGCTGGAAGCCAAATTCCCCCGCACGGGCGAAGCACCCTTCGATTCGAGCCGTAAAATGATGTCCACCGTCCATGCAAACGGCGAGGGCTTCATTCAATATACCAAGGGCGCACCCGATGTGGTCATCGGTCGTTGCACCCACTATCTCGCAGACGGCAAGCCCGTTTCCATGACCGAGGAATACCGTGAAAAGATCCTTGCCGCCAACAAGGCTATGGCAGACCGCGCCCTGCGCGTGCTCGCGTGTGCGGAGCGCGTATGGACCGAGGCTCCCGCAAACGATGCCGCAGTCCTCGAACAGGAGCTCTGCTTTACGGGTCTGTGCGGCATGATCGACCCTGTCCGTCCCGAGGTTAAGGACGCCATCGTCAAGTGCGGCGAGGCAGGCGTTCGCCCCATCATGATAACGGGTGACCACGTGGATACCGCCGTTGCTATTGCCAAGGAGCTCGGCATCCTCTCAGACGCCTCCGCCGCCATGACCGGCGCACAGCTCAACGAAATGAGCGACGAGGAGTTTGAGGCCGTATTCCAGAACATTAGCGTGTACGCACGCGTACAGCCCGAGCATAAGACCCGCATCGTCAACGCATGGCGTAAGGCGGGCTATGTCACCGCCATGACGGGTGACGGCGTCAACGATGCACCGTCCATCAAGAGTGCCGATATCGGCATCGGCATGGGCATCACGGGTACGGACGTGACCAAGAACGTTGCAGACATGGTACTGGCAGACGATAACTTTGCCACCATCGTCGGTGCTGTCGAGGAAGGCCGCCGTATCTACGACAATATCCGTAAGGCGATCCAGTTCCTGCTCGGCTCGAACATGAGCGAGGTGCTCTCCATCTTCGGTGCCACCATGCTCGGCTTCTCGATCTTGCAGCCTGTGCACCTCTTGTGGATCAACCTCGTGACCGACTGCTTCCCGGCACTGGCCCTCGGTATGGAAAAGGCAGAGCCGGACATCATGCGCCGCAAGCCCCGCGATTCGAAGGCGGGCATCTTTGCAGGCGGCATGGGCGTGGACGTGGTATATCAGGGCGTGATCGTGACCCTTCTGGTCATGGCATCCTTCTTTATCGGTCACTTCCTTGAATCGGGTAACATCTCGCTCACCGATAGTTCGCACGGTACCACCATGGCGTTCCTTACCATGTCCATGGCAGAGATCTTCCACAGCTTCAATATGCGTTCCCAGCGCAAGAGCATCTTCTCACTCGGCTCGCAGAACAAGGCCCTGCTGCTCGCAGGCCTCGGCTCTCTGCTCGCCACCACGCTGGTTTGCGAGATTCCGTTCCTTGCAAACGCCTTCGGCTTCACCTCGGTGGAATGGCACGAATACCTTATCGCCATCGCCCTCGGTGCCTGCATGATCCCGATTGTCGAGATCGTCAAGGCTATCCAGCGCGCCATTGCCAAAAGAAAAGCATAAAACCAAAACCGACCGCAGCTTTGCTGCGGTCGGTTTTTCGTGTTAAAGATAAATTGTTTTTATTCCTTTTTGCTTGCATTTTTCTGCTAAGCGATAGGAGTTTGAAATCTTATATCTTGCATACACAATAGCATGAGTGGCATGACGGATCAACCATTCATTTCTTTTGGATATGGCAAAGCGGGGGAGAGCATTCTCTTGTCCAAACGGAAGGAGAGTAGCATTTTGATCACCGTTCAGGGCTTGCTCGCCTAAAAATGAGAGAACAATGGTGTATTGAATGTCCTCTGTTTTGGATAATTCGCGTAAGATGTGTTGAGCATAAGAATCAAATCTTCCGTTATTCCCTACATAAAAGTGACGGATGCCTTCCGAGTAGATGATGTGCAGAATTTGTTTTTCGAGCAAGGGCAAAATCATTTCGGATGTATCCTTATGACCAAAAATATACATGACATAGCGCCTCTCTTTTTTGGGATATATCGTAATTATACCACAAAATTTTAATCTTTGGGATATATCCCACACGATATATCCCAAAATCGGGTATGATAAACATATATCCGAAGAGGGGAGGGGCGATATGAAGACAAAGCAAGCCATAGAAACGCGCATTTTACAGTTTTGTCAGGAAAGAAGCACCTCTGTCAATGCAATTGCTAATGAATCGGGCATACCACCCTCTACGCTGTATAGCATTTTGAATGAAAAAAGTCAAAATCCGGGAATTGTGTCGCTTAAAATGTTATGTGATGGATTTGGCATTACGTTGCGTCAGTTTTTTGATGATCCCATTTTTGATGATTTAGGGCAGGAGATTCAATAAAAAAAGAGGAGCAAGGCTCCTCTTTTTTTATTCCGTCGCCACCTTTGGCTCGGCGGTGATCTTGTGCAGATTGGCGCACAGTGCTTCAAAAACGCGGTAGAATACGGCAAGCTCTTCTTCGGAGATGCCCGTGTCCACGCGTTCTTGCAGGGCGATCGCACCCTCGCGGATGCGGGATGCGAGTGCCTTGCCCTTATCGGTCAGGCGAATGCGCGCGTTGTAGTTTTTGCGTTTTCCGCCACTCCCCTCGCCTACGGTGATGTAGCCACCGCGGCAAAGCTCGTTGATCTCGCGGGAAACGAGCGATCGGTCGATCATGCTTTCGGCGGCAAGCTCGGTTGCCGTCAACCCCTCGGGGTGAACCAGCAGCTTATAAAGCCAGAAAACGTGAACTCCCTTGACCTCGGGGGCGGACGCGATGGTACCCTTGATCTTGTTGATACATTTTTGAGCACCGTCAACCAAGAGGATAAATCGGTCAAAGCGTTCAGGCCTCATGGGTGCCTCCTTGACGGGAGTCAGTCGATGCTGCGATCCAGACGGAAACGCTGGATCTTACGCAGGGTGTTCTTCGGGAATTCGGTATCGCGGACACGCAGGATGGAGATCTTCTTGTAAGGGGTGCAGGTACGGTTGTACTGATCCACAAAGCCCTGGAAGTAAGCCTTCACGTCCTCGTTGGCGTTCTTTTCAAAGTATTCCTTATCGGGGAAGATCTCGGCCACGATCGCGTTGTACTCGGGACCGCGGCGGCTCTCGCCCTCGTATACGATGATATCCAGTACACCGGGAACACCGCTTAACTCGGCCTCGATCTCCTCGGGGTAAACGTTCTTGCCGTTAGACAGGATGATAAGGTTCTTTTTGCGGCCCGTGATGTACAAAAGGCCATCCTTATCCAGCTTGCCGTAGTCGCCCGTGCAGAAGTAGCCCTTATCGTCAAATACCTCTGCCGTTGCTTCGGGATCCTTGTAGTAGCCCTGCATGACGTTTTCGCCCTTCACGCGGATCTCACCCTCGCCGTCCTCGTTCGGCTCGGCGATGTAGACCTCGTTGCAGGGTACGGGGAAGCCGACGCTGCCCTGTACACGGATCTTGTTGCGGTTGGCCGCCACAAGGGGAGCGCATTCGGTGATGCCGTAGCCGTTGATGATCTTCACGCCCCAGGTCTCGTAGGCGTTGGCGATCTCGCTGTTGATCGGTGCGCCGCCCGTGACCACGAAGTCAATACGGCCGCCGAAGGCCGCGAGAATGGAAGAGAACATCTTGCGGCGGATCGGGGTGGGCAGATGCAGGACGTTACACAGCTTCATCATGTTCTTGACCAGCTTTTCCTTGCCCTGCTCGCGGATGTTGGCCCAGATCTTGCGGTAGAAGGTCTCCAGGTACAGCGGTACCATGACCATGTGACCGGGACGCTCGGTCTTCAGCTCGTTCTGAATATAGCGCAGGCCGCGGGAAAGATACAGCTCACTGCCACCGCCGAGGTGACCCAACAGATTGATGGTGGAGCCGAAGGTGTGGTGCGGGGGAAGCACGGCCATCGAGCGCATGCTCATCGTAAAGAAGGAGAGTGCCGAATGCACATTGGAAAGAATGTTGCGAGAGGAGAGCATAACGCCCTTGCCCTTGCCGGTGGTGCCGGACGTGAAGACGATGGAAGCAGTCGCGTCGGGATCAATCTTGGATTCTTCCCAAGCGCGGTCACCCGCCTCGCGGCGCGCCTTGCCCGCCTCAACGAGCGAGAATACCGTGTTCTCGGCATCCGTAGCGGTAGAAAGGAGGTAACTTGTCTCCACGCTGCCAACGGCAAGAACAGCCTCGGCGCGCTCTTCACCAAGGTCGGCATCATAGAAGACAACAGCGGTGTCCGCGCGCTCTACGGTCGAGGCAAGGTCAGCGGCCGTCCAGTCACGGTCCAGCGGAATGAATACCGCACCGGCGGCGATGGTTGCCATATAGGTTACGATCCAGGGATAAGACAGACGGCCGACGCAAACGCAATGCTTGCCCGCATAGCCGCGTGCGCGCATCTCGGTCGCGAGTGCGCGAACATCTTCGTGCAGCTTGGCATAGGTAACGGTCACCATGGGCGGGTTGCCCGCGCCCTCGCGGTAGGAATAGGCGTTGCGTTCGGCATATTGGGTGCAAACGCCATCCACCATGTCCCGCATGTTTTCATACTTGGGAATTTCGATCAAAGCATAATTCTTCATAAAAACCTCGTTTTTGATTTTTTACAAGGGAAAAACGGTGATCGCTGTGCGACCGTCCTCTATTATAACACACAAATGTTGACTTGTCAACATCTTTTTCATTTTATTGACAGATGGCTCATAATATGGTATAATAGTGTATTATAGCAACAAAACGCAAAAAGGAAATTTTACGTAAAAATGAAAGCAACCGTACTCGGATGTGGGCGTTGGGGCTCCTTTATAACATGGTATTTGGCGGGGCAAAATATTCCCGTCACCGAATGGGGCCGGGAGGGCAGTGCCGCCCTTGCCGCCTTGCAGTCCAAAAGACAAAATGAATACGTCACTCTGTCCGACGCTGTAAGCCTGACAAGCGACCTCGGTGAAGCGATCGCGGCGGCGGATACCATCTTCATTTCTATCTCCTCGCAGGGATTGCGGGAGCTTGCTACCGCCGCATGTGCGCTCGGCGCGGCCGATTGCACCGTGGTGCTTTGCATGAAGGGACTGGAGGCGGAAAGCGGCAAGCGTTTGACCGAAATCATGCAGGAATGCGGCTACGACCCCGCGCGCCTTGCTGTGTGGGTTGGTCCCGGACATATCCAGGAGTTCACCGCAGGCCACCCAAACTGCATGGTCATTGACGGCTACGATCCCGCCCTCGTTCACTCGCTTGTGGATACGCTCAAAAGCAACCTCATTCGCTTCTACTACGGTGAGGATATCGTGGGCAGTGAGGTGGGCGCGGCGGCCAAGAACGTCATGGGCATCGCCGCGGGGATTCTGGACGGCGGCGGCTATTCCTCGCTCAAAGGCCCCTTGATGGCACGCGGCGCACGTGAGGTCGCGCGGCTGATCGTCGCTATGGGCGGCAAAGAGCTTTCTGCCTATGGGCTTTGCCACCTCGGAGATTACGAAACCACTCTGTTTTCTCCGTATTCTCATAATCGTAAGTTTGGAGAAATGCTGTTTCACGGTGGAAGCTTTGATAAGCTGGCGGAGGGCGTGTATACTGTGCGTGCCATGTGCACTCTCGGTGAGCGGTACGGCGTGGATCTGCCGATTTGCCGCGCCGTCCATGCCATCATCTACGAGGGGGCAGAGCCACTTTCTGAACTACTTACTCTTTTTTCCCGCAAGACCGTCACCGAATTCCAAAAATAAAGAGGCAGACCGCTTATGCGGTCTGCCTCTTTTATTTTTTATGCCAGTCGGTTGCGCCGAAGCGACAAAAGCCGCAGAAGCGCAGGGGACAGGAGTAGATTGGAGAGTAACTCGAATATGAAGTTCAGTCCCACGAAGAAGATGATCAGATACGCGAACAGACCCATTCCCTCGCCGGCGGCCATGGTCGTAACGGCATCCATGAAGAATACAAGACAACCGAGCAGGAAAATGCCCGTGTTTACCACAGGGCAAACGATCGCGGCAAGCAGGACGGCGAGATAACGGTTGATTTTCTCGGCTGCGCGGTAAACCAGTCCCGCGCAAAGGCCCGAAAGAACGCCTTTCACCATGACCGTGATGATCGTGCCGGGGATACTCAACCCCAGCCAGAAGGCCGCGTCCGCCGTCAGAAAGAAGACCGCACCGGCCACACCGCCAAGCCACGCGCCCGCACCGGGACCGAGCAGGGCAGAGCCAAGCACGACGGGGATCAGCGTCAGAGAAATGGAGGCAAGGCCGCCAATCTTGATAAAGCCACCAAGGTACGCCAGCACTGCAACAAGGGCAGTCAGTACCGCCGTCAGCACCAGCTTTTCGGTTTTTTGTCTGGATTCAAGGTTTGTCATAGTCCTTCTCCCTGTTATTTTTAGGATAATTTATTATATACCGCGTGCGTCGGTTTGTCAAGAGAGATCGTGGCATTTTTACGGAATCACAGTGCTCGGCTGATGAATGCTGAGGACGCAAGAATAGCCATATATAATATGAGCATATACGGATGCCTACCAAGCTTGGATATGCGCTCCAAATCGTTTCTATTGAAAAGGATGTCCGTAAAACAAAGAACAGCGTATACGGCTATACCGACAAATAGAGGAATTGATAGGACGTGATGATGCAGTGCCCCTTTGAAATCAAGTCGAGGAATCGCTATAAAGCCCCGTGTCAAGCCGCATCCAAAGCAGGAAAATCCGAAAAGATTCTTGATCGGGCACAGGGTCGTTTGGAAAACGGTTGTCACAAAGTAAAGCAGAAAGAAAAAGGCAAGCCCTGCAAGCAAAGAATGCAGGGCTTGTTTTTGTCTTTTCGGAGCTGTAACAAATCCCCCCGAGGCAACGGCTCAACCTCGCTCATTTGTGCTGCAAGCGGCAATGATGTTGCGAGTGCCACGCAAACGAATGAAAAAACCGACCCTGCCGGGTCGGTTCGTTTGTTGCTTATTTCCAATGTCCAAGCTCTTCTCTTTTTTCCTGTTCTTGCTTTTTCTTTTCCAAAAGCTCCTCTTTGATTTTTCTTTCCTTCTTCTCGATCTTCATTTTTTGCATATCGATGCCTACCATAAAAGCTGGGGGGCCATCAACAGCAAAACGCACCACAAGGTGTGTACATTTTTCGAAGAAAACACAGAGAGCGGCAGATAAAAAGGAATGACCGCAAAATATACGGTGGCATTGAGATAAAAATCATATAACGCCTTAAAGGTAGGTTTGTTATATCGCCAATAGTGTTTGGTGCCGTAGGATCGGAACACGAACAGAAGATCCTCATCCTTTGCCACGCACGCCAAAATGCCGCGGATAAGCGTAAGTGCAAAAAACGAGGCAGCAACTAAGGTGTTCGTGGATATTCTGACGTTGCTTCGGAATATAACGACACCGACGATGTTAAATAGGAAAAGAAACGCCGTTGAACTCCAAAAAACAATCTTCATTTTCAGAGCTTTTTCCATTCCGTCACCGCCTTTCTGGGATTAGTATGGCATAAAAAATTCGGAAAGTAAAGAAAATTTGTGTACGGCGTAGGATGCGCGCCTGCGGCGCGTCACCCTCGCCCTGCGTCTCGGGAGCAAGCTCCCCGACCTTCGGGCGGGGTGATCGAACCTAACTCCACTTCGCTTCGCTCGCGGAGCGAGGTTCGAAGCGAGTGCCGCAGCCAAGAATGAAAAAACCGACCCTGTTGGGTCGGTTCGTTCTTGGCTGCGGCACTAGGATTCGAACCTAGGTAATGACGGAGTCAGAGTCCGTTGCCTTACCGCTTGGCGATGCCGCAATATTCGAACATCATGTATTATAGCAAAGGAAGATGGCTTTTGTCAAGCCCTTTTTGAAATTTTCTTTTGAGAGATTATTTTTTGGTCCATCTTGACGAAAATACGGCAACGTGTTACAATAAAAAAGAACAAAAATAAAGGAGCATGTCTATGAATGCGGTGATCGCCATAGATTCTTTCAAAGGCAGCCTTACCAGCTTGCAGGCAGGAGAGGCCGCGGCGCGCGGCATCCGCCGCGCCTGCCCCGATGCACATATCCGCGTTTTCCCCCTTGCCGACGGCGGAGAGGGAACGGCCGAGGCTATCGTTTTCGGTGCAGGCGGACAAATGCGAAGGGTGCGCGTATCCGACCCCCTCGGCCGACCGATTCAAGCTTTCTACGGTGTCATTCATGGTGAGAAGACCGCCGTGATCGAGATGGCATGCGCGGCAGGCCTGCCCCTGCTTTCCCAGAGCGAGCGCAATCCCCTACGTACCACCACCTACGGCGTGGGTGAGCTGATTCGCCATGCGGTGGAGCATGGTTGCCGCGACTTTATCGTCGGCATCGGCGGCAGTGCCACCAATGACGGTGGCGTCGGCATGCTCTCGGCACTCGGCGTGCGTTTTCTTGACCGAAACGGCAACCCCGTTGCACAGGGCGCACAGGGGCTTTTCGATCTTGCCAAAATCGACGTATCGGACATGCTGCCCGCGCTCCGCGACTGTCGCTTCTCGGTCGCCTGCGATGTCAAAAATCCTCTTTGCGGTGAAAGCGGATGCAGTGCTGTTTACGGCCCGCAAAAGGGGGCTACCCCCGACATGGTCGCGGATATGGATACCGCCCTTGCGCGCTATGCCGCACTTACCCGTGAGATATTCCCCGAGGCTGACGACACGCGCAAGGGATGTGGTGCGGCAGGAGGCATGGGCTTTGCGTTCCTTTCCTACCTGAACGCCGAGCTTCGCTCGGGAATTGCGATCGTGATGGAAGCCATCGGCCCGGAGGAGCACGTGAAGGATGCCGATATCGTCATCACGGGAGAGGGAAGAATGGACGGTCAGTCGTCAATGGGCAAGGCACCCGTCGGCGTGGCAGGCCTTGCGAAAAAATACGGCAAGCCTGTTGTAGCCCTTGCGGGCGGTGTGACGGCCGATGCCGTACGGTGCCACGACTACGGCATCGATGCAGTTTTCTCCATTCTCCGCGCCCCCTGTACTCTTGCCGAAGCGATGGACACCGCTCGCGCCGAGGAAAACCTCGCCGCCACCGCGGAGCAGGTCATTCGTCTGTTTTCGGCGAGATGATCAACTCGAGATCCCTTGAAAAAATACAATTTTACCGTTATTTTCAACAAAAGTTAATTTTTGCTCCAAAATGCCGAAAAAGATTGACAAGTTCGAGGTAGGATGCTAAAATTCTCATCAAAACAACTTTCGGAGGTCGTTATGAATAAACAAGTTATGCCCTGGAAATACAACCTGAGCATTATCGAGAATATCAAGCCAGCGCTTCGCTATGACGGTAGCGAAGGCTTTGCGACCTGGCAGAGTCGCGCACGTGCCAAGCTTGCCGAGCTGCTCGGCATGGATAAGCTGAAAAAGCCAGAAGTCCCTGCCTTCGAGATCGAATACGAAAAGGAACAGGAAGGCTTTACGGAATACCGCATCCGCGTGGAGAGTGAGGTCGGTTATTCCTTTCCCTGTGTGATGCTGGTGCCGCGTAACCGCGCGCCCAAAATGCCCATGGTCTTCTGCCTGCAGGGACATTCTACGGGTATGCACGTTTCCCTCGGCCGTGCAAGACATTCCGAGGACGCGATGGACATCGAGGGCGACCGCGATTTTGCCATCCGCGCTCTGCGCGAGGGTTGTGTTGCCGTTGCGATCGAGCAGAGAAACTTCGGTGAATGCGGTGCAAAGGAAAACGGCGCTCCCGATTGCCACGTTTCTTCGATGAGCGCCATTTTGTGCGGGCGCACCACCATCGGCGAGCGCGTATGCGACGTGTCCGCCGCGATCGATGTGGTTACCTCGCACTTTGACTTTGTCGATGAGGAGCGTATCATTCTGTTGGGCAATTCGGGTGGCGGTACGGCGACCTTCTATGCCGCCGCGATGGATGAGCGCATCTCGGTTGCCGTTCCGTCCTGCGCCGTTTGCACCTACAAGCATTCGATTGCCGCGATGGAGCATTGCGTGTGTAATTTCGTGCCGCATATCGCGGAATACTTCGATATGGGCGACATCGGTGGCCTGATCGCGCCCCGTGCCTTGGTCGTGGTCAACGGACGCCTTGACCCCATTTTCCCCGACGCGGGCGTGCGCGAGACCTACGCCGTCATCGAGGAGCTTTACCGCGCCGCAGATGCGCCGGACCGTTGCCGCCTCGTGACAGGTGAGGGCGATCATCGCTTCTATGCCGACCCTGTTTGGCCGCAGGTGCACGATCTGCTTGGATAAAAAAGAACCGCGAAGGGAACACCTTCGCGGTTTTTTCTTATTCAAATTCAGGCTTGTAGCTCTGCTCAAACGGCTCGTATACCGCGCGACGCACCTCAATGTCCTTAATGGCCAGCATCGTGGAGTAGGGAGAAAAGCCCACGTGACCGCCACTGATGAAGTGCGGGTCGATCAGCTCGGACACCAGCTCACCGTCCACGTACAAAAAGGAGTGACCCTCGATGATACCCGTGGTGATGTGGACCTCTTTGCCGGGGGTGTAGTGGTAGGCACCCGTCAGAGAACGAAGACCCGTTTCGGGACTGCGCTCAATGCCGCTTTTGCCCTCATACCAGCCGTTCAGACCAAACACGTATGCGTTGCCAAGGTAGTCGATCTCCTCATCCCAGTGCGCGCAAAAAACGCCGTTGACGTCACGCGTTGCGGGGAGCACCGTTTTGGCGGTAAAGGAGAAGATGATATCGTGGTCAAAGCTCTTCTTGCTGAACAGAATGCCGCCGAAATTGCCCGGCTCGCGTCCGATCAGGTAACCGTTTTCCTCGTACCACGTTCCCAGCTTGACGTCAAAATGATCTTTCCAATTTGCGTCGGGCTGATAGGAGAATACGACGGGGCAGTTGTCAAGTTTTACGAGTTTTCCGAGCAGATGAAGCTCTTTCATGTCCGTTCCTCTTTTCGTTTTGATGGTTTTGATGGGGAAATTATAGCATAAAAGGAAACGAGTGTCAAGGGAAAGTGTTTTATGGGATAGAAGATTTTTGGCAGAAGGACTTGTCGCAGGGCGGCCACGCAAAGCCGCCGTTCCATGCGCCTTTGCTCCGCCCTTTGGTTCCTCCTAAAGAGGACTTTCTCGCGTTGCTCGGGCGCGGCGCGGCTCTGACACCACACCGTGGTGTCATTCACTTCCGCGCCTATTCAAGTCCTTGTCAAAAGCCCCACCAAAACAGAAAGGCCGCCGAATGGCGACCTTTCTGTTTTGGCAGGGGCAGAAGGACTTGAACCCACGACACTCAGTTTTGGAGACTGATGTTCTACCGACTGAACTATACCCCTGTACAACGCAGATAGTATAGCACATCTGCGTGACAAATGCAAGGGTTTTTTGAAAAAAAACGGTGTTTTTGCGGTTTTTCCTCTTACTCCTTGATTTTTGGCTCGGTTTGTTCCAAGATCAGAGGGATCATCTCGGCTGGCGTGACCTCAAACACCAAGGAAAATTCCTGATGCAGCATCGTCGCCGCGCGCAGGCAGGAGGTTTCCTCCGCCGCCGTGGGGGTGTGTCCGCCGACGCGCACCGTTTTGATCAGTGAGATCAGGCAGGTGCGATCTCCCGAGGCAAGCAGCTCCTTACAACGCTTGTTGCGCGCGCGGCCGTCCTGCGGCCACTCCTCGCTCGGGATGGCGGGGGTTTCGCGGATCGCCGCCAAAAGCTCCTCGGCAGAGAGCAGACGTTGCATGCTACCAACCAGTGTTTCATTATCCGCGGGGACAAAGATTTTGGAGTTGCCCGTGTCCGCGGTAGGACGCAAAATATAATACGGACGCGCCTCGCCCGTAAAGCTCTCTTCCTTGATGTCCTCGATGCGGCAGACGCCGCTTGTGCCGTATATGACCAGCTCACCCTTGGTCAGTTGCATAGCTACCCCTCCCTTTTACAGGATCTTTATATATAGTATACCACATTTTTCCGAAAAAAGCCCATGGGCAGATTAGACAAAAAGACGAATTTTTTTCTGCGCGAAATGTCCAAAAAGTAAAAAAAACCGAAAACATCCCCGAAAGCGGCTTGACTTGTCGGTTTTGGCATAGTATAATAAACACACAAAAGGATGGAGGAAGATGATGTTTGACGCTTATAAGATGAAAGAAGAATGCGTTGCGTGGATACGCGACTTTTTTGAAAAGAACGGTAAGAACTGCAATGCCGTGCTGGGCATTTCGGGCGGTAAGGACAGCTCGGTCGTGGCGGCCTTATGCGTGGAAGCACTCGGACGCGACCGTGTGATTGGCGTGCTGATGCCGAATGGCGAGCAGGGGGACATCGACTGCGCCTACGCGCTGGTGAATCACCTCGGCATCCGCTACTACGTTGTCAATATCCGGGACGCGGTCGAGGGCCTGTGCGGTGCGATGCCCGCCGACCTGCCGCTTTCCACCCAAACGAGAAATAACCTGCCGCCCCGCATCCGTATGGCGACGGTCTACGCCATCTCGCAGAGCTGTAACGGCCGCGTGGCCAATACCTGCAACCTCTCTGAAGACTGGGTTGGGTATTCCACCCGCTACGGCGATGCTGCGGGCGATTTCAGCCCCCTGTCCCGATTGACGGTTGCCGAGGTAAAGGCGATCGGCCACGTCCTCGGTCTGCCGGTCGATCTGGTGGAAAAGGTACCGATCGACGGCCTGTGCGGCAAAACCGACGAGGACAATCTCGGCTTTACCTACACGGAGCTTGACCGCTACATCCGCACGGGCGAGATCGAGGACGAGGCAAAGAAAGCGCGCATTGACATGCTACACGAGCGCAACCTCTTCAAGTTGGAGCTGATGCCCTGCTTTGAGCCGAATATATGAAAAAAAGCCCACGAGCTTGCTCGTGGGCTTTTCGCTTTAATAGAATTTCTGCCGATAACGGCGAACAAGGATATACGCGACAAGGATCAACAGAAGTACACCTACGATCACACCCGTCAGCGCGTAAATGCCGCCGGCGGGGGCACTGGAAAGTTTCAGTGCTTCCCATCTGCCGTTGGCATATTCCAGCGTTTCGTTGTCGAGATTCTGGTAAATGTAGGTCGTGAAGTCGTCTGCATCTGCTGTAAACAGGTCGATGGTCGGTATCTCGCCCTCGTAGTCCGAGATGTCGTAGTCCTCGTCCTGCTCCGCGCGCCAATCGGCGTAGGCATTGACCATGGGAAGCAGGGTGTCGATATCCCCCTCTGGGTAGAGGATAGAAAGAGCCTCCTCGCCATAGCCCTCCTCGTCGTCCGTCATGTCCGCTAGGTAGTCGAGGTTGGTCGTGACCTTGACGTTGGGGGAGGAGTAGCCGATCCACTCGGCGTTGCCGATGGCAATGTCCAGGCTCTCGCCCTCTGTGCCGCCCAGAAGGAAGTTAATATACCGTTGTGCCTCAATCTGGTTTTTCGAGGTTTTCGGCACGCACATGGCATCGTAGAAGAAGTTGGTGCCTTCCTTCGGATAGGCAAAGCGCAGGTTCTCGTTGACGCTCACCATCGTGAAGTAGTCGCCTGCGTAGTAGGGCGCGACCAGAGCTGCACCGCCCTCCATTTTGTTATAGATCTCATCCATGACGTAGGCTTGCAGGCAATCCTTTTGCTGTCCGAGCAGCTCGTATGCCTCGTCCCAGCGGGCATGGTCGGTCGAATTGACGTACAGGTCTTCCTTGGCCCCCGACTCGTGGTTGAGGATAAACTGCGCGATGCCGAACGCATCGCGGCTGTTGTTGAAGGTCAAAATCTGACCAGAAAGATCGGTTCCGTCGGGAATTTCGTTCCAAAGCACCCGCCAACTGGCTTCGCTGTTTTCGTCAAACAGGGAATTGTCCAGGGACGCATCATAGATCAGGCCGAGATAACCGTAGGTGTAGGGAACGCAGTAGGGCGCGGTCGCCATCTCTTGAAAGCGTTCCTCGATCGTGTTCTCGTAGGCTGCGATGATGTCAAAGTCCAGCTTGATGAGCATGTCCTCCTTGATCAGGCGCTCCACCATGTACTCGGACGGTACGATCACGTCGATCTTGCTCGAGCCGTTTTGCATTTTCGCGTACATTTCCTCGTTGGAGGAAAAGACCGAATACACGACCTCGATGCGCTCGCCGTAGGTTTCCTCGTACCACGCCTCAAATTCGTGGTTGACGTGCAGATCGTCCCCGCCCTCCAACGACATATATTCGCCCCAGTTGTACACGTACAGCTTTTTCACGGGAGAAAAATCGGCGCAGGAGCAAAGCAGGGGAAGAAGTAAAAAGCAAAGCAGGAGAAGAGAAAAAACACGCTTTTTCATCACCGCACCCCCTTCTTTTTGCGGCGCGCACCCGCCTGTGCGGCGATCTTACGCTGCTCCTTACGCTCGGCGTGGCCCTGCATGACATTGGAAAGGATCAGAAGCAGAAGCACCGCAACGAACAGCAGGGTAGAAAGCGAATAGATGTCGGGGGTGACCGTTCGCTTGGTCATGCCGAAGATGTAGATCGGCAGGGTCTGGAAGTCGCCCTCGGTGGTGAAATAGCTGATGACGAAGTCGTCAAGCGACAATGTAAACGCCATGAGCAGGCCGCTGAGCACACCCGGCATGATCGCGGGCAGCTCCACCTTGAAAAAAGATTGGAGCGGTGTGCAGCCCAGATCCAGCGCGGCCTCGGGCAGATAACGGTCCATCTGACGGATCTTCGGGGTCACCGACAGGATCACGTAGGGCAGGTTGAAGGTCACGTGCGCGATCAGCACCGTCGGGAAGCCGAAAATGCTATCCATGCCGAACAGCTTCATGGCAAAGACGAAAAGCAAAGCCATCGAAATGCCCGTCACGATGTCGGGGTTCATCATCGGCATATTGGAGATCGTGGTCACCGCACTTTTGAGCCAGCGGGAGCGCATCTTTTCAATGCCGACAGCCGCCGCCGTGCCGATCACGGTCGCGATCACCGAGGAAAGGGCGGCAAGGATCAGGGTGTTGGAGAGAACTTCCAGCACCTCCTCGTTCTGAAACAGGTCGCGGTACCATTGCAGGGAAAAGCCCGTGAACACCGACAGACTGTTTGCCTCGTTGAAGGAGAACAGTACCATGGTTAAGAGGGGCGCATACAGGAAAATGAAGATCAGCACCATATAGATGCGGGAAACAGCCTTCATACGAGCACACCTCCGTCCTCCTCGCCAAAGCGGTTCATGACCGCGAGGCAAATGATGATCAGAACCATCAGAACGAGCGACAGGGTCGCGCCCATGTGGTAGTCGTAGTTGGACATGAACTGCCGCTCGATCGTGTCACCGATCATCTCAAAGCGGCCGTTGCCCATCTTCTGGGAAATGTAGAAGGTACTGACCGACGGCACAAAGACCATCGTGATGCCCGAGATCACGCCCGAGGCGGACAGGGGCAGAATAACGCGCAGCATGGTCTGCCAGCCGTTGCAGCCAAGGTCGGCGGCCGCCTCGATGTAGCGGCGGTCGATCTTGCTCATGACCGTGTAGATCGGCAGCACCATATAGGGCAGAAAGTTGTACACCATGCCAAGGATCACCGCCGCCGCATTGCCAAGCAGCTGCACGCGGGGGAGAC
Source organism: Clostridia bacterium (assembly GCA_017464805.1). Classification (GTDB taxonomy): domain Bacteria; phylum Bacillota; class Clostridia; order Oscillospirales; family CAG-272; genus UBA1740. The sequence goes on from JAFTYE010000005.1 coordinate 120,520, forward strand.
CGATCGAGGCAAGGAAGTTGTTGATCACACCGTTGGTTTCCAGAATGTTCATCCAGGAATAGGTGCGGATAAGCAGGTTCATCCACATCGGCAACATGACCAGCATGATCAGCATACGCTGGGAAGAAACCTTGCACTGGGTCAGGGCGTAGGCCAAGGGGTAGGCAAGGAGCAGGCAGATCACCGTCGCCACCACCGCAAAGCAGATGGAACGGATAAAGACGGGGAAATAGCTCTCGCTCCCGAGGGCCGTGATGTTGGCGAAGGAGAAGGAAAAGCTTCCGTCCGGGTTCTCCACTGTCAAGGCATAGTATAAAACAAACAGCAAGGGTACCACGATAAACAGCACACTCCACACCATGTGGGGATAAGCCGCCGCGGTACGCAGAAACGAGCGTTTTTTATTCATCTTCGCGCTCACTCCTCTTCGGTCGCGTCGGGATTGGAGATCTCGTCCATTTCGTCGCTGAACGAGCTGTAATCGCCGAACTGACCAGAAAATTCGGATTTGTGCATGATGTGGATCGCATCCGGCTCCAGATAGATGCCGATCTCGGCATTCTCCGCAACGTAATCGGTGGTCTGGATCATCCATTTGAAGCCGTCGATGTCTACAATGATCTCATAATGCACGCCCTTGAAGGTAACCGAGGTCACGGTGCCGCGTAGCATGCCCTTCTCGGGTGCCACGACGTCTACGTCCTCTGGGCGCACGACTACGTCCACAGGCTGATTCTTCGCAAAGCCTGTGTCCAGACACTCAAAGGTATGACCCGAGAAGGATACGCGATAGTCCGAGTGCATCACGCCGTCTACGATGTTACTTTCCCCAATAAAGTCGGCCACGAAGGCGTTGGACGGCTCGTTGTAAATGTCGGTCGGAGAGCCAATTTGCTGGATCACACCGTTCTGCATAACCACCACGGTGTCCGACATCGAAAGAGCCTCCTCCTGGTCGTGGGTGACGTAGATAAAGGTGATGCCTGTCTGGGTTTGTATTTTTTTCAGTTCATTCTGCATGTCCTTGCGGAGCTTGAGGTCAAGCGCACCGAGTGGCTCGTCGAGCAGGAGCACGCGCGGCTTGTTGATCAAGGCGCGCGCAATGGCCACGCGCTGCTGCTGACCGCCGGAAAGCAGATTGACGTTTTTACGTTCAAAGCCCGACAGAGCCACCAGCTCCAACATTTCCTTTACGCGGCGGGAGATCTCCGCCTCGGGGAGCTTGGCAAGTCGCAGGGCAAAAGCGATATTTTCATATACGTTAAGATGGGGAAAAAGCGCATATTTTTGGAATACGGTGTTGACCGGCCTCTTGTAGGGGGGCAGATCGTTGATCTTGACACCATCAAAAATAACCTCCCCGTCGTCCGGCGTTACAAAGCCGCCGATGATACGCAGGGTGGTGGTTTTTCCGCAGCCGGAAGGTCCGAGAAGTGTCACAAATTCATGATCGTGAATATCGAGATGAATGTGGTCCAGGACAGTTTCTCCGTCATAGGATTTCGTGATACCTTTCAGTTCGATCAGCTTGTTCATTTCTTCTGTGCTATCGTGCTCCTTTCTTTTGCCGAAAAGCGTCGCATTCGGTCAATTGAGTGCATTATAGCAAATAACGAAGAAAAATGCAATATTTTTTGCAATATTTTTGAATATTTCTTCAAAAAACTAAGTTAGGTGCGATGAGGCAGGGGATTTTTGCGTTTTTTTGCAAAAATCTCCCGTTTTCTCGCAAATCCGCCAAAATCCTCGAAAAGGAACGGCCGCCGGCGCACCTCGCCGAGCAGAAGAAATACCGATAGCAAAAGTGCCAAGATATTCCCCCCTGCTACTCCGAATAAAAACAGAGAAAAAAAGTAAAACAGAACGGCAAAAATGGCAGACACCGCATCCGCCGTCCCTTCCGCTATGTGTTGTGGCAGGAAGAGCAAAAGGGCGCATCGCAACACACGCCACCCGTCAAATCCGTATATCGGCAAAAAATTCAGGGTGGCGGTGAGTAGATTTAGGGCAAAAAAGCAGAAGTTTGCCTCGCTTGCGTTCCCTGCACGCAGGGCAGGAATCAGCGAAAGTGCGGCGAACAGGTTAAAAAGCGGCCCCGCCGCCGCCACAACCAGCTCCCGCCCGTAGGAAAGTGATGTGCCGCGCGGTGTCAGCAGAAAGCCGAACGCGCGAAAGGAAAAGCGCGGCACGCGCTCACCGCACACAAGGAAGGCGCACAGATGCCCCGCCTCGTGTAACGCCGCCGAGGCCAAAAGAAACAAAAGGTAGCCCCGTGGTTCCCGAAGAAGGATCGGCATGGCCAGGCAAAGTACCCACAGTCCCGCCGCCGTTGAGGCATAGCGGGGCAGGCCGCGTTTCGTCATTCCTGTCGCTCCTTGATGTACGCTTCGGCCGCTGCCAGGATGCGTGCCTCGCGCTCGGCTGCTTCGGCATCCGCCTCCCCTTGGGAAAGCCCCAGAAAGACGGCCACAGAGTCGTTTTCCTCTACCAGATTGCGAAGGGCCAGCACCGCCCCGGGTAGCTCACCGTCCGTAAAGCCCCCCTCCTCGGCAAAGGCACCGTATGCCCCGAGGGAAAGGAAAAACACCCCGCAAAGCAGTAGGGCAAGGAGCACGACCCCGACCAATCCGCCGTCGTTTCGTTTCGCTTCTTCACCAAAGCCCGAAAATTCCATATCCATCGTAAAGACTCCTTTCCCCCTATTGTATGCGCCGCTTGCCCCTCCTTATGAGAGGGCAAGGAAAGAAAAGAAAAAGCACCCACACAATGCGTGGGTGCTGTCAAAATACGATCTCGGAGCGCGAGGCCACCGCCAGCTCGTTGCCGTTTTTCAGGCGCACGTGCAGGGAAGCGTCCTCTCCGATGCCCGACACACGCGCGGGCACATAGGTGTCCCCCAAGAGGACCTTGACGCGCTTGCCCATCAGCGTGGAACGTGAGCGGTATTCGGCAAGGAAACTGCGGTCGCCTCCCATCTTATCGTAGATGGAGAAAAATTCGTAAACAATCGCCTCGGTCAGGCGGGTAGACAGGGGGCGAAGCTCCCCGTTAAAGACGCGACGCACCACGTCTCCCAGTCGCGGCCCGAAATGCATGGGCGAGAGGCTGACGGTGATGCCGATGACTGCATAGTCGAAATAACCGTTCGGTCTCACGCGCGCGCTGGTCATCATAGCAGCCAGCTTGTCACCCCCGCAGAACAGGTCGTTGACCCAGCGGATACTCACTCGGAGGTCGGCGACCCTTTCCATGGCGCGCGCCACAGCCACTGCGGTCGCGGCGGAGAGCAGACCTGCACGCTCTGCATGGAAAACGGGACGAACGAGAATGGAAAGGAACAGCCCGGGCGCGTTCGGCTCCAGAACCCCGTTCTCGGATGTCTCGGAATACAGGACGTAGCCCTCCTCCTTGCCCGCCTGTGCCAGCTCCAGCACACGGGCATTATCCGCGCGCTCGCGCTCGGTCTGTTCGATGATGACCATGCGCCCGCTTTCACAGGATAAAATGGTCTTTTCGGAAGAGATCTCTGCTCCCATGGGCCTTTCCTTTCGTGAAATTTGTAAAATGGAGGTAAGATACCATTCGGGAAACGGCCGCAGCCGTTTCCCGAATTGAAATGTCTTTAATATGCCTTGCCCCAGACAACAAGCTGATGGGCGGGCTTGCCGCAACAAACGCACACGCCCTCATGTTTCTTTTCGTTTAGGGGAATGCAACGGCTGCCAACGCCGGTCTTAGCCTTGACCTCGTCCTCGCAGGCTTCCTCGCCGCACCACAGGGCGCGTACAAAGCCGTCGCCGTTTTCGGCAAGAGCCGCATTGATCTGGTCAATTGTTTCGCAGTCGTAGGTGTGCTTTTCGCGGTTGGCAAGAGCCTTGTTATACATCGCCACGCGAACCTCTTCCAGCTTGGCGATTACGGTTTCGCCGATGCCATCCAGCGAGTGAAAGGACTTTTCACGGCCGGTACGGGTGACCAACACACACTGGTTACCCTCGATGTCGCGCGGGCCGAGCTCCAGGCGCAACGGAACGCCTTTCATCTCGTACTCGGCAAACTTCCATCCGGGGGAGTTATCGCTGTCATCCAGCTTCACGCGCACGCCTGCCGCACGCAGGGTAGCGGCAACCTCGGCGGCCTTTTCGAGCACGCCCTCCTTGTGCTGCTGCACGGGAACGATCACCACTTGAATGGGAGCGACCGCAGGCGGCAGGACCAGACCGTTGTCATCGCCGTGCGTCATGATGATGCCGCCAATCATGCGGGTGGTAACGCCCCAGGACGTCTGGTGCGGATACTGACGCTTGTTTTCCTTGTCGGTGTAGGTGATGTCGAACGCGCGGGCAAAGCCGTCACCGAAATAGTGCGAGGTGCCTGCCTGTAGGGCCTTGCCGTCGTGCATCAGTGCCTCGATGGCGTAGGTGTCCTCCGCCCCCGCGAATTTGTCACTCGGGGTCTTGACACCGCGGATGACGGGAATGGCCAGATCGTTTTCATGGAAATCCGCATAGACGTTGAGCATCTGCACGGTCTCGGCACGCGCCTCCTCGGCGGTGGCGTGCATGGTGTGACCCTCCTGCCACAAAAACTCACGGGTACGCAGGAAGGGGCGGGTCGTCTTTTCCCAGCGAACCACGCTACACCACTGGTTATACAGCTTCGGCAGGTCGCGCCAGGAGCTGATGATGTTCGCATAATGCTCGCAGAACAGTGTCTCGGACGTCGGGCGCACGCACAGACGTTCGGTCAGCTTTTCGCTGCCGCCGTGGGTGACCCAGGCTACCTCGGGCGCAAATCCCGCCACGTGGTCCTTTTCCTTCTGCAAAAGCGACTCGGAAATGAACATGGGCATATAGACATTCTCATGCCCCAGCTCCTTGAAACGGGTGTCAAGGATTTTTTGAATATTCTCCCAGATCGCATAGGCGTAGGGGCGGATGATCATGCAGCCCTTTACGCTGGAATAATCGGCAAGGTCAGCCTTTTTTACGATGTCGGTGTACCACTGTGCAAAATCCTCGTCCATGGACGTGATTTGCTTCACCATTTTGTTGTCAGCCATAATATTCTCCTGTCCTGCGTCAAAAAATCAGTTCAATACCATATTATAACTTGGATTTTACGGATTGTCAAGCGGATTGACGCTTTTTGGAGCGCAAATTGCATGCAAAAAAAGTCACAGAATGCGAAAAAAAGAAATTTTTGAAGAATTTTGTCAAACATATTGCAAAAATGCGCCCTATATGCTATACTAAGCGTATGCGATATGAATTTTTTGAATGAACGAGCTTCAAAAAATGCAAAAACAACTTGGAGGAGCTTCATGCAGTACCCTAAAATGACACAGGCCGCTCTGGCGGCCGAAAAGGATAAATGCGAGGCGGCGTACCGCGCCCTCGCGGGAAAGGGCCTTTCCCTGGATCTGTCGCGCGGCAAGCCCGCCGCTGACCAGCTGGATTTATCCATGGCGATGCTGTCCGAGGCGGATATCCGCACCGCTACCACCGATTGCCGTAACTACGGCATTTTGGAGGGCATCCCCGAAATGCGTGCCCTGTTTGCTGAGCTGACGGGCATTCCTGCCGAGAATATTGTCGTGGGCGGCAATTCCAGCCTCAATCTTATGTACGACAGCGTCGCGCGCGCCATGCTTTACGGCACCTGCGATTCGGCTCGTCCGTGGTCGCGCGAGGAGCGCGTGCTCTTCCTTTGCCCCGCCCCCGGCTATGACCGCCACTTCCGCATCTGTGAGTCGCTTGGCATCGAGATGATCGCCGTACCGATGACTGAAAACGGCCCCGATATGGACGAAGTGGAACGCCTCGTAGCCGATCCCGCCGTCAAGGGTATGTGGTGCGTGCCGAAGTACAGCAACCCTACAGGCATCACCTACTCGGAGGAAACGGTGCGCCGTCTTGCGGCCATGAAAGCCGCCGCCCCCGATTTCCGCATCTTCTGGGATAATGCCTACGTCATCCACGACCTTTATAACGAAACCAATCCGCTTGCCGACATTTTCACGCTGACGAAGGAATACGGCAACGAAAACCGCATCCTCTACTTCACCTCGACCTCCAAGGTCACTTTCCCCGGTGCGGGCGTTGCCATGATGGCGGCAAGTGAGAAGAACCTGGCACAGATTTTGCCTATTCTCGGTGCACAGACCATCGGCCACGACAAGCTCAATCAGCTCCGTCACGTGAAGTTCCTCAAAAACAAAGAAAATACCGCCGCCCTGATGCGCCGCCATGCCGATTGTATCCGCCCGAAGTTTGAGGCGATGCTCTCTGTACTGGAAAGCGAGCTGACAGGCCTCGGCATCGCCGCCTGGACCAAGCCGCGCGGCGGCTACTTCATCAGCCTGGACGTTCTTCCCGGATGCGCGCGTCGCGTTTACATGCTCGCCAAGGAAGCAGGCGTTACGCTGACCGGTGTGGGTGCGACCTTCCCCTACGGAAAGGATCCCGCCGACAGCAATCTGCGCCTTGCCCCCACCTTTGCCACGGTGGATGAGGTGCGTGCCGCCACCGAGGTGCTTTGTGCCGCCGTGCGCCTTGCCGCTGCGGAAAAGCTGATGGCATAAATCAAAGCGGAAGGGGAAGCACCCTTCCGCTTTTTGTATAAACGACCGTATAAAAACAAACAATAGCTAAAAACGAGGAGAATATTATGATAAACGAACAAAAATGCGCCGTCATCGGATGCGGCTTCGTAGGGGCGAGCATCGCCTACACCTACGCCGAAAGCGGTCTGTTTTCCGAGATGGTGCTCATCGACGCCAACCGCAAAAAAGCCGAGGGCGAGGCTCTCGATATCGCCCACGGCCTGCCCTTTCTCGCACCCATGAAGCTCTACGCGGGCGACTATCCCGACCTCGCGGACGCGCGTCTGATCGTCATCGCCGCAGGCGCGGGACAGAAGCCGGGAGAGACGCGTCTTGACCTGCTTGCCCGCAATCTTAAAATTTTCGATAGCATCATCGACAGCATCGTCGCCTATAACCGCGAGGCGATTTTGCTTGTCGTGACCAACCCCGTCGATCTGCTCACTTATCACACCCTGCGTCGCTCCGGTTATCCCGCCTCCCGTGTTATCGGCTCGGGCACGGTGTTGGATAGCGCACGTCTGAAATACCTCATGGGTGAGAAGATGCACGTCGATCCGCGCAACGTACACGCCTTTATCATCGGGGAGCACGGGGACAGTGAGCTGCCTGTATTCAGCTCTGCCAACGTCTCGGGTATCGATCTGCCCGACTACTGCCGTCTTGCGGGTATGGAAAACTGGGAAGAAACCCTGTACGCCATGTTCCGCGAGGTGCGCGACAGTGCCTACAAGATCATCGAGGGCAAGGGCGCGACCTACTACGCGATCGCACAGGCGGTCATGCGGATCACGCGCAGCATCATGCGGAACGAGCATTCGGTGCTCCCCGTTTCCACCCTCGTCGAGGGACACTACTGCACCACGGACATCTGCCTCGGCGTGCCGAGCGTGGTCGGTGAAAACGGCGTGGAGCGCGTGCTCGACCTGCCGCTTAACGAAGAGGAGAGCCGCGCCTTCTGCGAAAGTGCCGCCAAGCTTCGCGCAACGCTGGAAGAAACCTACGCGCAATTTGTATAAAAGAAGCCCGACAGATTGTCTGTCGGGCTTCTTTTAATGGGGAATATCTGTTCCGATAAAGGGTACGCTTTGGAAATCCCCGGGATGATGGCGGACGATATAGTCGATGTAGGAATCCACCAGCTCTGCTGTCAGTATATAGCCGTCTGCGTTCAAATGCCAATGCAGATAAAAGCGTTTTTTGAACGCATCGTCGTAGCACGGGCCGTAGGTTTCCAGATCGATGAGGTAAGCACCGAAATAATCGGCAAGCGCACGGATCGCTTCGGATAGCTCCTTGCCGTGCTTCGGCCTGTTTTTGTCGTCGTGCTTGGCAAGCGTCAGAAAGAAGAACTTCGCCTCGGGGCTGATCTCCTTATACCGTCGAACGATCTCGGCATAATAGCGAATAAAGCTCTCTTTTTTACAATTCAGCTCGGCATCCGCGATCTCGCCGATCTCCATTTTGGCGATGTCGTTGATGCCAAGTGCCAGAACGTATGCCTGTGCGGCCTTGTCCCGATCAAAGAAGCCATTCTCGTCCGCAAAGCTTTCCATGTACCACTTTGCGGTCATGCCGCCACGTGAAAAATTGTAGGCGGTAATGCCGTTTTTGCGCGCAATATACTGCCCCCACGAGTAGTCGTACATGTCGTAGTATCCCGCCTTACCCGTTGCATCGCGCGTTTCAAATTCGCCCGAGGAAAGGCTGTCGCCAACAAAGGCGATCTTGCGGAAGATGGCAGTACGGCTGTATCCCGAAACCAAGCGGTCAAGCGGCTTTTCATGTTCATCGTAAAAAAGAGTATTCCAATCCATGGCATCCCCCAAGATTTTTTTTGCATTATAGCACGAAAAAAGCGACTTGTCAAGAACTCTCCCTTGACAAAAAAGATGAAAAAGGGTACAATAATATCAGGGAAAGAGAGGGTTTTTGCCATGAACGCAAACGAAGCAAAAAAACGCATAGACGAGCTGCGCGAAACGCTGACGCATCACGCACGGCTGTATTACGTCTACGATGCCCCCACCATCTCCGACCGCGAGTACGATATGCTCTTCCGCGAGCTGGGGGACCTCGAAGCCGCTTATCCTCAATTTCAAAGTGAGAATTCCCCCACCCGCCGCGTCGGCGGCGCGGTGCTGGATAAATTCGAAAAGTTCACCCACCGTGTCAGACTCGGCAGTCTTGCGGACGTCTTCTCCCACGGGGAGCTTGCCGATTTTCTCACCGCGACCGAGGAGCAGCTTGGATTCTTTCCCGCCTACTCGGTCGAGCCGAAGATCGACGGTCTTTCGGTCGCCCTGACCTACGAAAACGGCGCGTTCGTGCGCGGTGCTACCCGCGGCGATGGCACAACGGGCGAGGACGTGACCGAAAACCTGCGTACCGTGCGCTCGATCCCCCTGACCCTTACCGAGCCCGTGCCCTACCTGTGCGTGCGCGGCGAGGTCTATATGTCAAAAGAGGTCTTTGCGCGCCTCAACTTCGAGCGAGAGGAGCTGGGCGAGCCGCTCTTTGCCAATCCGCGCAACGCCGCGGCAGGCTCGCTGCGTCAGCTGGATTCCCGCATCACCGCCTCGCGCTCGCTGGATATCTTTGTCTTTAACTATCAGGAGGGCGACCTCTATATGGACGGCCGCGCTCCGAAAACGCACGGCAAAACGCTTGATCGCCTGCGCGAGCTGGGCTTCACCGTCCTGCCGCACCGCAAAACGCTTGCCTCGGCCGAGGCCGTGCTGGCCTACGTGACTGAGCTTGGCGAAAAGCGTCCTACCTTCTCCTTTGATATGGACGGTGCGGTTATCAAGATCGACGATCTTGCCCTGCGCCGTGAGATGGGCGAGGGCACGAGCACCCCGAAATGGGCGGTGGCCTACAAATATCCACCCGAGCAGCAGACCACGCGACTCCTCGACATCGAGATCGCCGTCGGCCGCACGGGTGTCCTGACCCCCACCGCTTGCCTTGAACCCGTGCGCCTTGCAGGCTCGACCGTTTCCCGCGCGACGTTGCATAATATCGACTTCATCCGTGAAAAGGACGTTCGCATCGGCGACCTCGTCACCGTCCAGAAGGCCGGCGACATCATTCCCGAGATCGTGTCGGTTTGCCGCGATAAGCGCACGGGCGAGGAAAAGGAATATGACATGCCCACCGTCTGTCCCTCCTGCGGCCATCCCGTGTCGCGCGATGCGGACGGCGAGGGAGCGGCCGTGCGGTGTGAGAACCCCGCTTGCCCCGCACAGCGTGTGCGCGCCATCATCCATTTTGCCTCGAAGGATGCCATGGATATCGACGGCCTCGGTCCGCAGATCGTGGAGCTGCTCGTTTCGGAAGGGCTGATCGCGGATGTGTCTGATCTCTACACCCTCACAGCGGAACAGATCTCGCCCCTCGAACGCATGGGCGAAAAATCCGCCGCCAACCTGATTGCCGCCATCGAACGCTCAAAGGAAGCAGGACTTGAACGCCTGCTCTTCGCGCTCGGCATTCGACAGGTGGGCGCGGTGGCAGGTGAGGCACTTGCCGCCCGCTTCGGAAATATCGAAGCCTGCCTTGCCGCCACCGAGGAGGATTTTGCCGCCGTTCCCGATATCGGTGCCATCACCGCCGCCAATCTCGTGTCCTATTTTGCGCGACCCGACGTGCGCGAGCTGCTCCGCCGCCTCGCTGATGCGGGTGTGTCGATGACTGCCAAAACCGCCGCTCCCACCTCAAACGTGCTGGCGGGTAAGACCGTGGTTCTTACGGGTACGCTGCCCACCATGGCACGGGATGAGGCCACGAAGAAGATCAAGGCCGCAGGCGGCAAGGTGTCCGGCTCTGTGTCCAAAAAGACCGACTTTGTCCTTGCGGGCGAGGAGGCAGGCTCTAAGCTTACCAAGGCCAAGGAGCTTGGAATAACGGTAATAGACGAAGAGGCGTTTTTGCGCCTGCTCGGTGAATAATTATATTTTTGGGGAGGACAAGTTTATGAGATACACCATTGAGAATGAGCATTTGAAGGTAGAGATCGCCGATCTCGGCGCGGAGCTGATGTCGGTCGTCGGCAAAAAGACGGGCTTTGAGTACCTGTGGCAGGGAAACCCCGAGTACTGGAAGAACCGTGCGACCGTGCCTTTTCCGATTTGCGGTCGTGTGTTTGAGGGGAAATACACCTGGCGTGGTCAGGAGTATGAGATGATCCTGCACGGCTTCGCCAAGCTCCAAACCTACCGTGTCGTAGAGCAGAAGCCGGACAGCATCACCTTTGAGTTGACGGCCAACGAGGAAACGCGCAAATGCTATCCCTTTGAGTTTATTCTGCGCCTTACTTACTCGCTTGACGGCGCGACCGTTCGCACCGGCTTTTACGTAGAAAATGTGACTGAAGAGGATCTGCCCTTCTCGATCGGCGGCCACCCCGGCTTTAACGTCCCCTTTGTAGAAGGAGAGGCGTTTGAGGACTACTATCTCGCCTTTGCTTGTGAGAAGCCTGCCCGCCAGCGCATCAACTCCGCTACCTGCTTCTTTACCGGAGAGACCAAGCCGTTTGCTTTGCGTGAGGGCAAATATCTCGATCTGCGCCGGGATCTCTTTGACAACGATGCCGTATTTTTGCAGGATGCCTGCAAAAAGGTTTCCCTCTGCTCACGCAAAAATGACCGTGCCGTGACCGTTTCCTACTACGATATCCCCTACCTCGGCCTGTGGCAGAAGCCGCACAGCGATGCGGGCTACGTCTGCATCGAGCCCTGGAACGGCTATCCGTCCTTTGACGGAAAAGTTGATGACTTTGCCACCAAGGCAGACATGATGCACCTCGCCAAGGGGGAAACCTACACGGGCTGCTTCGATATCACGATCACCGAATAAAAGAAGCAGAGCTCATACGAGCTCTGCTTTTTTCTTTTTTCGTGTTACAAGCCATCCTATCAGCATAGCCATCAGCAAAATGACGTATGCTGCCCCCGTAAAGCCAAGGATGTAGATGATCAGGCAGAAGGGGAAGGGAACGAGTGCCTGTACCGAGGAATATACGGGTAAGTGCGGCTCGCAGTACGGGCTGATAAAGAAGAGGTTCAGATCTTCCGTTTCCAGCAAACCCGAAAGATGCGCGATCTCGTTGCCTGTGGCGGCGATCAGCACCATCACGATGAAGATGGGAAGCGCACGCAAAATCGTTTTGTGCCGCAGCTTTACATGTCCTGTCGCATACAAATACACCCCAAGGAAGATCATGGAGTCGTGGCAGATAAGCGACTGGATGTTGATGCCGATGGTGCCGATAAAGATGGTCGTGGGGTAGAACATCACCGCCGCACCCGCGAAGATCGCGTAGGTGGCAAGATAGGCACACAGGCAGTCGTGCAGCTTGCCCTTTCCGAGTATGCCCGCAAGCAATCCCACGTACATCGGGGTGGAGCAGAACTGGAAGGGGAAGGCGTACCACTGATAATCGAACTCGATTACACCGTCCGATACGGTAAAGCTGTAGTTGATCTGCTTGTATACTTCAAGCAGAATGACAAGGATCGAAACGAACAGCAGCATAAAACGTACATGCTTTTGCTTGCCGCGATGCAGTACGGCAAAGAGTACGGTTAATGCGATGAAGAAGGCGAAAAAAGAAAGATGAAACCACCCGTAAGGCTCGGGCTTTTCCATTTGAAGATCAAAAAAATTAAGAATATGTATCCAAAAATCCATCATAATCACCTCTGTTGTAAAGAGAATTCAAAATGTCATATTTCGACACACACAACGACATTATAGCATATGTGGGGTGAAAAGTCAACCCCTATCCACCGTCTCAAAAACCGACCGCCGTTGTTGACATTTCTTGACCTTCATGCTATAATGAACAGAAGAAAAACTGCAAGGAGGATGATCTTATGACGCAAAAGGAAATTCAGTTTCCTACCCGCATGCTGCTTTGCAAGGGAGATGTGCGCGGTGCAGAAAACCTCACGAAGCCGATCCCCCTGCAAAACCCGACGGGGAAGTATCCCGCCCGTCCGTGGGCAGAGCTGCGCGGAAAATGCGCGCTCCTGTTTGATTTTGGACGCGAAATGCGCGGCGGGGTGCGGATCGTGTGCCACTGGCTCACGGGTGTGGAGAAAAGCTCGGTACAAGCGCGTCTGCGCTTCGGGGAATCCGCCGCCGAATGCTGCGCGGAGCTTGGTGAGCGCGGTGCCTCCAATGACCACGCGCCCCGCGATTTTTCTCTGTCACTTGCGGGCATGTCCTCCGTTCGCTACGGGGAAACGGGCTTCCGCTTTGCACGCCTGGATATGGATCTGCCTGCGGGTGCGTGCCTGAACTTGCTGGCCGTTGCGGCGGAGGGGGAGATCCTCTCTCTGCCCGTGCAATATACCTATTCGGGCAAGGATCCGAGCTTGTCCGGAATTTACAAGGTTGCCAAGCGTACCGTGGACCTGTGCGCGGCAGGCGATTACGTCTGGGATGGCATTAAACGCGACCGCCTGGTCTGGATCGGGGACATGCACCCCGAGATGCTGGCACTCACCACCCTCTACGGCCGTTTGCCGTCCCTTGAAAATTCCATTCTGTTTATGAAGGATACCACGCCCCCCGATACCTGGATGTGTAACATCGTGACCTATTCCGCCTGGTGGCTGACCACCCTTGCTGATTACTGTGAGATCACGGGGGCGACCGACTTCGCTGCCCCTCTGCTCCCCTACGCCCAAAGGACCGTGCGGCACCTGCTCTCGGCCTTGAATGCGGACGGGGAATTTGACACGGACGGACGCCTGTTCGTCGACTGGCCCACCAAGGGAAAGGAAGATGAGGAAATCGGTGCACGGGCGATTTTGCTGCTTGCCGCCAAAAAGACCGCCGCGCTCTTTTCGTCCTTGGCTTACCCGACAAACGATGCCGTACAGCTGATCGCTCGCTTGCAGAAAAAGCCGCTTATTGTTAAGTCCTCTATGCAGGTGGTGGGGCTGAAATATATGGCGACGGGTGCACTGGATCCCTCGGATGTTGCCATTCTCCGCGAACGTGGTGCGCGCGGTATGTCTACGTTTATGAGCTACTATATCCTCACCGCCTATGCCCGCTATCTCGGCAAAGATTCGGCTCTTGCCATGATGAAGGAATACTACGGCGGGATGCTTTCGCGCGGTGCGACCACCTTCTTTGAGGATTTTGACCTGGCGTGGCTGGATGGCTCCTCCCGCATTGATGAGCTTCCCACCGAGGGGGAGCGTGACCTGCACGGCGACTTCGGTGCCTACTGCTACCTCGGCTTCCGTCACTCGCTCTGCCACGGCTGGAGCGCGGGCGTGTTGCGCTTTATGAAGGATTGCGGAGTATAATATGAAAGCCAACTACCACACCCATACCTTTCGTTGCTACCACGCGATGGGCAACGAATATGCCTATATCCGCCGCGCCATCGCGGCAGGCATCGAGGTTCTGGGCTTTTCGGACCACGCGCCCATGCTTTTTCCGCCCGAGCACGATGCCTACTACCGCATGAAGCCCTCGCTTTTGCCCGATTACGTCGAAACAATTCTTTCCTTGCGGGAACAATACCGCGGCGTACTGAAAATGCCCCTTGGATTTGAGGTCGAGTACTATCCCGATCTGTTTGCCTCATTTCTTGAGATGATCCGCCCCTACCCGATCGACTACCTCATCCTCGGCCAGCATTTTCTCGGCAACGAGATGGGCGGCGCGCACGTGATGAAGGAAACCAAGGAGGAGCGCATCCTCGTTGATTACGTCGATCAGGTTATCGAGGGAATGAATACCGGCGTCTTCTCCTGTCTTGCGCACCCCGACGTGGTCTTTTATACGGGGGACACGATCGCCTTTCGCCGCGAGATGCGCCGGCTTTGCCGCGCGGCAAAGGAATGCGGGTTGCCGCTTGAATACAATCTCCTCGGCCTGTCCGAGGGGCGTAATTATCCAAGCCCCGACTTCTGGCCGATCGCGGCAGAGGAGGGGAATGCTGTCATCCTCGGCTGGGATGCCCATCGCCCCACAGCCTTTTTGCAGCATGAGGTGGAGGAAAAGGCACTCACCTACCTCCACTCCCTTGGCATCACGCCGATAGAGACGCTCCCTTTTCGAAAAATTTTCCCCTGATCTGCGGGTCCTTGCAACACACGGGTGCCGTTTTTTGCAAAAAACAGAAAAAGCAACCGACGGTTGACAAATTGTCGGCTTCGGTTGGTTGTCGCTTTGTGCTTCGCATGATAGAATATCCTCACAGAAAAAGAAAGGGGAATGTTCATGACACTTGCCGATAAGATTATAACGCTTCGTAAAAAACAAGGCTGGTCACAGGAGGAGCTGGCGGAGCGGGTAAACGTCACCCGCCAGTCGGTCTCCAAATGGGAAAGTAGCTTGTCCGTGCCCGATCTGGATAAAATCGTGGTGCTTGCCGAGCTGTTCGGCGTCAGCTGTGACTATCTGTTGCGTGAGGACGCGGGAAGGCCTATACGGGCGGGGGATGCCGTCTCCGAGGAGAAAGGGGAGACAAGCACCGCCGAGAGAATGGGTAAACGCCCTGTGACGAGCGAGGAAACGGAGGGCTATCTTTCCGCCGGAAAATATGCCGCGCCGCGTATTGCGACGGGAGTGCTTCTTTGTATCCTCGGCGCGGCAGTGTTGATCCTGTCTGTCGGTATGGCCGATACGGGTGTTTTGCCGATGGACACGGGCGTGTATATCGGTCTTGGGATCCTGATCCTGCTTGTATGTATCGCGGTCCTTTTGTTTATTGCATCGGCTATGCGGTATTCTCCCTATTCTTATATGGGGACGGAGGCGCTTGTGATGACCGGGGAGGTCCGCGGTGACCTATGCAGAGCAAGAGAGGCATACCGACCGCGCTTCG
This sequence comes from Clostridia bacterium, assembly GCA_017464805.1. Lineage (GTDB taxonomy): Bacteria > Bacillota > Clostridia > Oscillospirales > CAG-272 > UBA1740. The sequence goes on from JAFTYE010000005.1 coordinate 135,978, forward strand.
TACGCGGCATCATTATCGGGGTGTCACTTTGCATCCTGTCACTTGCACCGCTTTTTATAGCCCTTGCGCTGTCCGATGAGCGGGACCCCTCTCATGCTCTGCATGTGCTGGGTAGCGTATCCGCCATGCTGGTGGTTGTGGCTTGCGGTGTGTTCTCCATTGTATTGGTGGGGGTGCGATTCGGTGGCTTCGGCGTTCTTCTCGAGGAGGGGGAGTATGCCCCCGACAACAAGCGTGCCAAGAAAAGGAGCGAGGCTATACAGAGCATTTTCTGGCTTGCGGTCACGGCGGGGTATCTCGCTTACAGCTTCACTACGCACGATTGGGGACGCAGCTGGGTCGTGTGGCCCGTGGCGGCAATCCTTTCGGGGGTCATCGAGCAGATCTTTGCTCTTTGCGATAAAAGCAAATAAGAAAAGCACCGCTTGGCAAAGCGATGCTTTTTGTCGGGATATAGTGCCAGACGGTTTATTCCTTCGAGGTTTTATCTGTTTTTCTGGGTAACAACAGCGGGAGTACACTCCACAGCACGGCCCCAAAAAAGAGAAGGGTACTGTAAGTCAGCGTTTCCTCTTCCTTGCAAAACGAAAAAAAACAGAACAAGGTCAACACAAAGGAATTATAAAAGGCGAACAGATATTTTCTTTTCTCGTTTCGTAATATTCTTTTGCCGTATAGAAGGCAATAACACGGTACAGCAACCAAAAACAGGTACAAAACAAATCCAAATTCCATCACTATCCCGGCAAGAAATCCGATAACCGCCCCAAAGATATCCGTGACTTCAAGCACTATGAGGGAAACCATATAATAACTCAAAACGCAGGAAAGCGAAAATGCGAAGGGATAAATATATTTTTTTAGCCCATTCATTTTTCATCACCCATATCATTATAACAGAAAATCGGCAGAGAAACAATATCTCTGCCGATTTTTGCGTAACATTCCCGCGAGAATCCTTTTGTTATACGTCGTAAATGCCCAGGATCACGATACCGATAAGGGCCGCCGCGAGTGCCAGATAGTGCTTGACGGAGAGCTTTTCCTTCAGGAAAATGCGGCTCCAGACCATCGAAAGCAGGCAGTAGGCGGAGATGATGACAAGGCCGACCTTGTAGTCGGATACCACCACCATCATGTAGAAGACCTGACCGACCGTTTCGCACACGCCGCCCAGAAGCTTGGTGCCGTCGTAACGCAGATCGGGCTTTTCACGGCGAATGGCGAACACGTAAATGAGGAAGATGATCGCCATGAACATCCAGGTGAACTCATAGGCGGTATTCAGAATGTCGCCGCAGAGCAGGTCTGCTGCCTCCTCCGAGAGGGTGGGATCTTTTTCCAGCAGCTTTGCCGTGTAGTTGTCCGCGATCAGGGTATCCACGAAGGTGCCGCAGGCATCCAAGAGACAGTAGATCACGGGGAGCAGGATGGCAAGCAGGCTCTTGGTATACTTACGGCCGCCCGATGATTGGCGTGCCTCGCGTGCCTCCTCATTTTCGTGATAATCCACAAAGCCAAGAGATACAACGCCGAGAACGATCAGCACCACGCCGATGATGATGGGCGCGTTGAGAAAGATCGCGTCGGAGTCGTCGTCTACCCACTTTACCCCGAAGTAGAGCAGGCTGAAGATCAGCGCAAGTGCTCCCGAGGTGTTGCAGATTGGCGAGGAAATGGATAGCTCGATATACCGCAGGCCGATGTAGCCGATCAGCATGGAAGCGATGTAGAAGATCGAGGCGGGCAGGTACACGAGAATGTCCGAGAAGGCAAACGGCGTGCCACCCAGGGTGATCATGTAGATGGCGTGCAGACCCATGATCAGGCCGACCGCGATGCCGACCTTATAATGACTGCGCTTGTCGTTGAGCTTGGTGCCTGCCTTGCTGAAAATGTCCGAGCCGCTCCAGCAGAGCATGGCGAGTACGGATGTAAGCCACATAAAATTGTTCTCCTTTTACTGTTTTATTGCAATTTCGACGGGTCGACAAGACCCGCATCGAGCATTTTTTGCAGGGACATCAGAATGCCCAGCTTCGCGTGATACCAGGTCAGTCCCCCCTGGAAGTAGACCGCGTAGGGCGGGCGGATCGGTCCGTCGGCGCTCAGCTCGATGGACGAGCCCTGTACGAACGCGCCTGCCGCCATGATGACTTCGTCATCGTAGCCCGGCATCGCCCACGGTTCGGGACGCACGTAGCTGTCCACGGGTGCGGCCGCCTGAATGCCCGCACAAAAGGCCATCATGCCCTCCCGTGAGCCAAGCTCCACTGCCTGAATGATGTCGTGGCGATCCTCGCTGCCCGTGGGGATCACGTGGTAGCCCAGCCGCTCATAAATATTGGCGGCGAAGATCGCGCCCTTGAGCGCGGAGGCAACTACCGTCGGGGCGAAGAAAAATCCCTGATAAAAGGCAGGCATGATGCCGAGGTTCGCGCCCACCTCCTGGCCAAGGCCGGGAGCCGAAAGGCGATAGGCACAACGGGTCACACAGGCCTCGGTGCCGCAGATGTAGCCGCCGATCGGGGCAAGGCCGCCGCCGGGATTTTTGATCAGTGAGCCAACGATCATGTCCGCGCCGACATCGGAAGGCTCTTCTTCCTCAACAAACTCGCCGTAGCAGTTGTCCACCATGCAAATGAGCGAGGGCTTGATGCTCTTGACGAAGGCGATCAGCTCCCCGATCTGCGCGACTGAGAAGGACGGGCGGGTCTGATAGCCCTTGGATCGCTGGATGGTCACCAGCTTGGTCTTTTCGTTAATGGCCGTACGGATGCCGTCCCAGTCGAACGTTCCGTCGTCGAGCAGGTCGACCTGACGGTAGCTCACGCCGTACTCGGCAAGCGAGCAGGTCGAGGGGCGGATGCCGATGACCTCTTCGAGGGTATCGTAGGGGCGACCGACAGGGGAGAGAAGCTCGTCTCCGGGAAGCAGGTTTGCCGAAAGCGCGACGGTCAGCGCGTGTGTGCCGCAGGTGATCTGCGGACGGACGAGTGCCGCCTCGGTATGGAAGCAGTCGGCGTACACCTTTTCCAGCGTCGTGCGTCCCACGTCGTCGTAGCCGTAGCCTGTGGTGGCGGCAAAGCAGGCGGCACTGACGCGGTTCTTCTGCATCGCGTCGATCACCTTGGTCTGGTTGTATTCGGATACGCGGTCGATGGTGTCAAATCGGTCGCGCAGCCCCTCTAAAATTTTCTCACCGAAGGCATACACCTCATGGGAGATGCCAACAGTGTTGTACATGTGCTCGGTATTCATTCCTCTTTGTCCTTCCTCTCCTCCGATTGATCCATTTTTTTGAAAACGCGCATCGCGGCATCCTTGACAAGGGTCGGGGGCGTGACGATAATGCCGCTTTTGTCATCGCCGAGGATGAGAAGCGTGTCACCCGGCTGTATTCCGAATAACTCACGCGCTTCCTTGGGGATGACGATCTGTCCCTTTTCCCCCACGCGCACTGTGCCGAAAATGTGCTTTCCGCCCGGCACGCCCAGTATATGCTTACTGTTCGGCATGTCTCCTCCAAAAAGTTATACTTTTCCAACTTGTAGGACTTACAAAGTATAGCACAAAGCAAAAAAAATGTCAATATATATAAGAAAAAAGCGAGAGAAATTCTCTCGCTCATTTCTTGTATTCCATAATATCCTCGACGCGGCAGTCGAGTATCGCACAAAGCTTGTCTAGCGTTTTGGTTTCCATATTCTCATTGGCGCGCAAACGACGCACGGTTTTGCTGTCAATGCCGCATTTTTCGCGCAGAGTATAGGTGCTGATGCCCTTTTCCTTCATAAGAAGCCATAGCTTATCGAATGTGATCATGTTTCTCTCCTCGCCATATGATGTCGGGTTAAAGGACTTGGCTCGGGGCGACGACGCAAAGCCGCTGTACCATGCGCCTTTGCTCCGCCCTTCGGTCATTCACTCCCGCGCCCATTCAAATCCTTAGCATAATACCCGCACCAAAAAATAAGGGGTAGCACATGCTACCCCTTATTTTTTGGTGCGGGTTAAAGGACTTGAACCTTCACAGAGTTGCCCCCATAAGAACCTGAATCTTACGCGTCTGCCAATTCCGCCAAACCCGCATGCCCTTTGCAGAACGGTGTTATTATAGCATTTTGTTTCGGTCTTGTCAAGAGTTTTTTTGAAAAAGTTTCGTTTTTCTTGAACCGGGTGTCAAAAAACTGCGATGGAAGGACATTCCTGTCTTCTTTTTGCATCTTGACTCGCTTGGTGGGGGATGATTGAGTCAAGAATGGATTGACAAGGCGGTGCTTTTGTGGTAAAATTAAAGGGTAGAAAAATTCCTCTCGGCGATGGTGTGCGCCGATCGCTTCGCGTGCGGCTGTATCCTCTTGGCAAGCGTTGCCTTGATTTTGTGCTTGCCGCCTTTTTGCTCCTCGCCGCTACACCGATGTTTTTTTTCGTGGCTTTCGGTATTCGCGTGACCTCATGCGGGCCTGTCCTGTTTCGTCAGGTGCGCGTCGGACGGCGACTGGAGCCCTTTCTCTTGTACAAATTCCGCACCATGTCCTGCCGCGCGCCGCACGATGTGGCCACGGCCGACATGCCCGCGCGGTATATCACGCGCTTCGGTCGCTTTTTGCGAAAAACCAGCTTGGACGAGCTTCCCCAACTCATCAACGTCCTGCGGGGGGACATGAGTCTGCTCGGACCGCGCCCCGTGGTGCTCTCGGAGGTCGAGCTGATCGCCTCGCGTGCGGCGCGCGGTGTGTATACAGTGCGCCCCGGTATTTCGGGCCTAGCCCAAATTTCGGGCAGGGATCTGCTTTCCCCCGAGGAAAAGGCGCGTCTGGATTCCGAATACGTGCAACAGATGTCCTTTCTTAGGGACGTGCGACTATTTTTGTCTACTTGCCTCGCGGTCTTTTCCCGCCGCGATATCCGGGAGGGGAACATCTCATGACCCCTTCACATATACAGGAGGCCTTATGTACGAAACCGAATATAGCCAGCTCCTTTCGCTGATCGGGGCGCAGGTCGGCGGCGTGAAAACGCCCGTCGCCGTGTCGGATTACAAGACCCTGATCCTGCTTGCCAAGCAGCATAGCGTTCTCAATATTCTCTACTTCGCCTTAAAGGACGACCCGTGTTTGCCGCCCGAATGTCGCACGGTGCTGGAGCGGCAGCTCTTTTCCACCGCCCATCAGCAAGCATCGCAGGAGGTGGAGGCGAAGCGCGTGTTTGCCATGCTGACGCGCGAGGGGATCCGGCATCTCCCCATGAAGGGGGAGGGCATCCGTTCCCTGTATCCTGCGCCCGAGATGCGTATTTCCTGCGACGTGGATATCTACTACGACAAGGCCGCGCGTTCGCGCATGGACGAGCTGTTTGCCGCTCTCGGCTACGAAAAAGAGGAGTCCGACCCCAACCACACCGCCTACAAAAAGGGCTTTGTTTCCATGGAAATGCACCATAATCTCCTCACAGATTTTGACAATATCGACCGCTACTACCGAAACGTGTGGGATCGTCTGATCCCCGACGGCGAATTCGCCTTCCGCATGCGGGACGAGGATTTTTACATATATCACCTCGTGCATACGATGAAGCACTTTGCCCACGGCGGTACGGGTATCCGTTCGGTCCTGGATACCTATGTTTATCTGCACAAAAAGACCGACATGGATATGGCCTATCTGCGCGCGGAGCTGGAAAAGCTCGCCCTGTGGGACTTCCACCTGACCCTTGCGGAGCTTGCCGAGGTCTGGTTCGGCGGCATGGAAATGCCCGCCGATCTTGCGGGTGTGTCGGCGTATGTGCTGGACAGCGGTACCTACGGCAAGACCCTGCACACGGTGACCAATCTGTCCTCCGGCTCGGGCGGCCGCCTCGGCTTTTATATTCGCCGCGCCTTTCCGCCCTACCGCTATATGGCGGAAAAGTATCCCTCTCTTCGCCGTTTTCCGCCCGCGCTCCCCTTTTATTGGATCGGACGCATTTTCCGTGCCGCCTTCGGCGGGGAACGCTACATGGCAAATGAGGTCAAGGCCTCGGGCAAGGCGGATGCCGCCCTGCGCGAGCAGCTTTCTGCCGTGATGGCTCGTGCAGGTCTTGGCGAATACCGATAAAGGAAAGGGAAGAATGAAACTGTTAGACCGTATTCGAAGCTTTGCGGCCACCGAGGCCTTTATGCTTCTTTGCTTTATGGTGGCGTACGGATGCGTTGTGTTTGAGATCCCTGCCGTCGGTATCTGTCTGATGGCGGCGGTGCTGTGCCTGCTTTTTGTGATCTCGGACGATATCCTTCTGACCATCACACCCTTGCTTTTTTTGTGCTGCCTTGCCTTTTTGTGCACGGAGCAGTTGTTTTTGCTTTGGCTTTTGATCCCGCTGATCGGTACGCTTTTCTATCGCTTTGTCCGTAATCTGCGCCTTTCGCGACAGGCAAAGAACCTTTACTCGCTCCCGGGTCTGATCGCGGTCGCGGTCGCGGTGACGGTAGCAGGTCTGCTGGTGATCACGCCGGAGGAATACTTTCGTCCCATCCCCTTTGTGACCGTGCTCTGCCTTGGGGTTCTGATGATCCCGATCTACCTGTTCTTCAAGGGAGGTATGGTCTGCCCCCGCTCCTACAACGTAGCCGATCGGGTGTCGGGGATTCTGTATATGCTTGGTGTTTTTCTTGCGTTCATGATCCTGCGCTTGTTTATCGTGCATCCCGAGCTGTGGGATGCCGAGAATGTGGGCTTTGCTCTCTCCTCGCTTGCCTGGTGGCGAAACGGTGCTGCCACGCTGACAGTGATGGTTTTGCCCTTTATCTTTTACTATGCCGTGCATCATCATCCGATTCATTTGTTTTCGGTGATCCTGGTGTATGGAGCAACGGTGTTAAGCGGCTCGCGCGGCGGCCTGTTCTGCGGTGCGATCGAGATCTTTCTTTGTCTGATCTATTTCGGGTATTATCAGAAAAAGCGCAGTCGTATCATCTGGCTGGTGCTTGCCGTTTGCGCGGTCCTTGTGCTGGTATTTCACCGTCAGTTCTGGGAGACCTGCCAGCATCTGTTCCGCCTGACGCTGGATCTTGATCTGCTTTTAAAGGAGGATCGTGTTCTTTTTGTTATCCGTTCTTTTGAAGATTTTCTCAAAAATCCGCTATTCGGCGTTGGCTTCGGATACGTAGGGAACTACGATATCCACGTGCTGAACGTGAACTGGTATCATTCACTCTTGCCGCAGATCATCGGCGGCATGGGGATCGTGGGTATCCTTGCCTACGCTTATCAGTTCATCATTCGTCTGCGTCTGATGGTTGCTGCGCCGCGCAACCCATATATGGGTGCCTTGACCCTCGCCTATCTCGGCATTCTGATCTATTCGCAGATCGACCCGGGCCTCGTATCCCCTTACGCTATTGTGGCCACGGTGTTCTTCGTGTTGATGGAGGAGGAGTCGCACCCCGCGCTCCTCTTACCCCTAAAAAAGAAGAAAAAAGAAAAGGGATGACCTCACGGCCATCCCTTTTCTTATTGCATCAGCTCCTCGGTGAGGCGAAGGATCTCGGGCGCGACCCGCTCCTGTTCCTTTTTCAGTATGCATTCGTAGATCGGATAGGCAAGGCAGATGAGCACCCCGCCCACAAGCCCCGTAAGGATCCCCACAGGCAGGGCCAGGACTCCCAGAGCAAGACCCAGCTCGGACATGATAAGGCTCATGCCGAGGCCAAGGATCAGCGAGCCGAGAATGCCGAATATCAGCGAAAAGATCTCTGCCTTTTGTGTGACACGGCGGTCAAGGCGGCGAAGCCGCGCCATCTTATCCTCTTCCATTTGCTTGGCGGGGGCGTATTTTTCGCGGATGCGTTTCAGCTCCGCCTGCTCCCCCGCGGAGTAGGTGTAGTGAAAGCCTTCGCTACCTTGTTTGTTCTCCATGTGAGCTCTCCTTTTGTAACAGTCGTAGTTCTCTTGTACCGCGTAGAATCATAAAGATCGCCATGATGATCAGAAATAACGACACGGCGGCTCCCGTTGTTCCCAGCATGATCAGGCGGAAGGTAGCGTCCTGTTCCTCGCCGAAGGTGGTCAGCATCGTGGACTCCAGCGTTAGCATCGAAACGCAGGCGGCGGCGAGGCCGATGACCTTTGATGCCGAGAAAACGGGACTCTTGTATCGGCGATAGCGTACCAGGTTGACGATGGCCACGGTAAAGGAGGTGAAGGTGTAGGCCGCCATGGCAATGGTCGTGATCTCGTGATGATGAAAAGTGCGTCCCCAGTAGATCATAAAAAAGATAATCAGTGACAGGGCAAGGTTCATCCATAACAGAAACTGTCCCGTCGCGCGAAAGGCACGTAGCTCGGCCTCCCGGCTCCCGCCGTTTTCCGCCATTCGCCGTAACAGGAAAAACCGTACCACGGCGAGCAACAAATAGTAGGCGGAAAGCGAATAAAACCAGAAGGAGGCGTGGTAAAAGCCAAGTCCCAGCTGTAATACCGCATACGCCGTATTGAAGAGCAGGGCGGCATACAGGGATGCCTTCGTCCGAAGATGCGCGTTCTCCAGCCACACGCGAATGTAGCGGTTGTTCCCTTTGAATTGCCGAAAAAACGCAATGATAGCGGGTGTGCGTAAGCACAAAATGGTCAGCGTGTAGGCGGCAAAGGCATAGGAAATATAAGATGTGGTCGCCTCCGAACCGAGGAAGACCATCGAGTAGATGAGGAAAACCGTCGCAACGGGCACGAACACAAGCAGAAGAGCTGTGGGCGGATATAAAAACGATTTACAGATTTTCTTCAGCTTCATGGATTGCCCTCTTGATTCTGACGGTGAAAACCGAACCAATGCCCGGTGTGCTTTCCACACCGATCTCCCCCTGCAGGATGTCCACCACGCGCTTGACCAGTGCCAGCCCAAGACCATTGCCCTGCGTAGCGTGGGAGGAGTCCCCCTGATAGAATTTTTCAAAGATATGCGCGCCAACCTCGGGTGACATGCCACAGCCCGTGTCCATGACCTTCACTACCGCGTGATGCTCGGTTGCCGTCAAGGTAAGCGACACACGCCCCCCCGCTTCGGTGAATTTGAAGGCGTTGGAAAGCAGATTGTTCCAGACCAGCGAAAGCAGCTCCGCATCGGCCGAGACTGTCACGTCCTCGGCGATATCCGTTTGGATGTCGATGCCGCGGCTTTCCCACACGCTTTCATACTGCAAAAGGCACTCGCAAAGCTGCTCGCCCAGATCGTAGGTCTTCGCTTTCGGATAGATCTGCTGATTTTCCAGGCGATTCAGCTTGAGGATGTTCGTCATCATGTCCGAGAGTCGCCGGGAGGCCTCGGTAATCGCCTTGGCGTATTCGATCCTTTTTTCCTCGGGCAGATCGGGGGTTTGCAGAAGCGTGCCGTAGTTCTGCATCACGGCAAGAGGCGTTTTCATCTCGTGCGATACGTTGGTGATGAAGTCGGTGCGGAGCGTTTCTACACCCGACAGTTCCTCTGCCATGTGGTTGATGCAGTCGATGATTTCGTTGAACTTGCCGTCGGTGGCGAATTTCGTGACCGCAGGAATGCGGACGGAAAAATCCCCCTGCATCATTTTTTCGGTCGCTTGTGTGATGTGGCGAACGGGCAGCTCTACCGTTAGGCGGCGGCGCACGGCGTCGACGACCGTGAACAGCAGGCTGATCAGCACTACGTTCAGAAAGGTTAGCTTAGCGGCGGCGTTCAGATTTTCGTCTGTCAGAGGAATATCCAGCGTGCCCGACAAAACCGACACGAACAGCATGGTGCAGCAGGTAATGACAAACGCGACGAGCAGAAAAAAGGTGAAATACCGATTGACCGCTTGCAAGACTCTCTTGAAGTGCCCCTCGCCCCTCATTTGATCACCGCCTTGTAGCCAAGCCCGTGTACCGTCACGATCTCAAAATTCTCGCATGCGGCCAGCTTGCTGCGGAGCTTGGTCATGTACACGTCTACCGTGCGGGTGCTTGCTTGCGTGTCTGCATCCCAGAATTCGTCCATCAGCTGGGTGCGGGTAAAGGTCTTTTTCGGGTAGGAGAGCAGCTTGTACAGCAGGTTGAATTCCCGCGCGGTCAGCGGGATCTCCTCACCATCGAGATACACTGTGCGCTCGTCCGCATCCATCAGGAAATTTCCGATCTCCAGTCGATGGCTGGATGCAATTTTGGCACGGCGCAAGATCGCCCCGATACGCAGAAGCAGCTCGTCAAGGTCGATGGGCTTGACCATGTAGTCGTCAATGCCCATGCGGAAGCCCCGCTGTTTGGAGGCAAGGTCGTCCCGTGCGGTCATGAACAGGATTGGAATTTCCTCGTTCAGCGAGCGCACCGTGCGCGCGAATTCAAAGCCGTCGATGCGTGGCATCATAATGTCCGAAATAATCAGATCGAAGGTCGTTTTGTACATTTCATCGTAGGCTGCCTCCGCGTCAAGGCAACCTGTGGCCTCGTAGCCGCCCAGCTCCAGATAGGAGCATACCGAACGGTTCAGCTCCCGATCGTCCTCTACCACCAAAATCTTAAACATACGCGCGCCTCCTTCTTCAACTTGCTACGTCTATTGTATCACACAAATGTTAAAAATTTGTTTGTATTTTCATTTTCCTTGGACATTGGAATCTTTTTTTTGTTTTAACAAAACACAAACATTTCATCAAACTTTCCAAAACAAGGAGAGGGTAAGATAGGAACGTGCGTGAAATCAAACGCGGAGGCTTGACATGAAAAGAACGATCGAATACCAGGTTAACGATAAGAAGGTGGAGAGGGAGATCAACTATATTCCCGTCCGTTACATCATCGCCGTTTTGATCACGGCACTCGAGGTCGTGGCGGTCATCGGCATTGTGGTCGCGCTTTGCTACTACGTGCCGTATTTCTATCTCGCCGCGTGGGTGACTGAGATCGCCTGTGTGATCAAGATCATCTCCTCGGATGACAATCCCGATTATAAGGTGCCGTGGCTGCTGTTCGTTCTCATTTTGCCGATCGCGGGTTTTATGCTCTATTTCCTGTTCTATTCCCGCAAGCTGCAAAAACGGTTCATTCGACGTCTTGACGAGCTGAAGAAGCATGGCTATCTCAAACAAGACGGGGAGCTTCTGCAAGCCCTTGCAAAAGAGGATGCCGTGGCGGCATCGCAGGCAAGAATGCTGACCGAGATCGCAGACACGCATGTCTTCACGAACACAAAACAGACCTACTATCCTCTCGGGGAGGATATGCACACCGCCCTGCTCGAGGATCTCAAAAAAGCAGAAAAGTTCATTTTTATGGAATACTTCATCATCGAGGAAGGGAAGTTTTGGAACTCAATTCTCGATATTCTGCGGGAAAAGGCCGCCGCAGGGATAACGGTGCGCGTGGTGTACGACGATATCGGCTGTATGAGCACCTTGCCGGGCGACTACGCGGGGATTTTGAAAAAGCAGGGCATCGAGGCGACTCCCTTTTCCCGTCTGCGCGGCAATGCCGACAGCGAGTTCAACAACCGCAGTCACCGCAAGATCACGGTCATTGACGGTAAGGTCGGGTACACGGGCGGTGTCAACATCGCCGACGAGTATATCAACGAGGTCGTTCGATTCGGTCACTGGAAGGATACGGCCATTCGCCTGGAGGGAGAGGCCGTGTGGGAGCTGACCCGCCTGTTTTTGACCGACTACGGCATCAACGTCAAAAATCTACCTACCATGCCACATAACTTCTACCCCACACAGTCCGACATCCGTGAGGGCGGTTACGTCATTCCCTTTGGAGACGGCCCTCGTCCGCTCTACGAGCGGCGCGTCGGCAAGAGCGTGATCATGAACATGCTGAACAGTGCCACGCGCTATGTGTACATGACCACGCCCTATCTCATCATCGACAACGATCTTTGCTCCTGCATCGAGGGTGCGGCCCTGCGCGGTGTGGATGTGCGTATCATCGTACCGCACATTCCCGACAAAAAGCTCGTGTTTGGCATCACCCGTAGCTTTTACCGTCGGCTCATGGACGCGGGCGTTCGTGTGTATGAGTACGAGCCCGGCTTTATCCATGCCAAAAGCTATATCGCTGATGACAAGTATGCCATGATCGGCACCATCAATCTGGACTATCGTAGTCTGGTACACCACTTTGAAAACGGTGTGTGGATGTACGGTAGCTCCTCGATTGGGGATCTTCGCTCGGACATCGAGAAAACGATGGAAAAGTCCATCCTCGTTACCTCCGATATGCTGAAAACCAATCTTCTTTCCCGCGTCGTGCGTGCGGTGGTGAGAATCTTCGCACCGATGCTGTGATGGAAAAGGAATTTATTCTCCTCGCAAGGGATATCATCCGTTCCGAGGACTTTCAAAAAACGAAAAACCAGCGACATCACGTGCGGGGAACGGTGTACGGACATTCGCTCAAGGTTGCCTATCTGTGCTATCGGCATCACAAGCTTTTCCACATGAAAATGGATGCCCGTGAGCTGGTGACGGGGGCATTGCTACACGATTTTTACCTGTACGATCGGCAACGAAAGGACGAAAAGCACCGATTTCATTGGCTTCGACATCCGCGCACGGCTCTTGAAAATGCCAAGAGCCGATACCCGCTTACCGATGCCCAACAGGACATGATACGGCGACACATGTTCCCCGTGACACCCGTCCCCCCGAAAACCAAGGCAGGCTGGCTTGTCTGCTTTTACGACAAGGTGGCCGCCGTGGACGATCGCTTCGGATAATATTCAGGAAAAGAGAGAAGTATGGAGAATCGAGACACCTTTACGTATCAATACTCGGCCAAGCGAAACCGCGAGGTCGAGAATATTCGGAAAAAGTATATGCCAAAGGAGGAAAACAAGCTGGATACCCTGCGGGCTTTGGATCGACGTGTGCAGTCGGCAGGCCAGCTGCAGGGGCTGACACTCGGCATTCTGGGTTGCCTTTTGTTCGGCATCGGTATGTGCTTCGGTCTTGGCGTGTTTGCGGGAGTGACCTGGCTTTCGATCCCCTTCGGGATCATCGGTATCGCCGTCATGATTCCCGCTTATCCCGTGTCGAGACATATTGCCAGGAAAACAAAAACGGAGCTTACCCCGCGCATCTTGCAATTGTCCGAGGAGATTATGCGCTCATGAGGGAAAATTTTTCGGATTAACGAAACAAAAACATTTTGCCAAAAAATCAACAACAAGCGGACGGTATAATAAACTCGTAAAAAGAAAACGAAACGAGGTACTTATGATGAACAAGAACGATCAGCAATTTATCGCGCAGAAGATCCGCACGCAGTATATGGAGAAGGAGAGCACAGAACTGGACGCTCTGCGCGTCCTTGACGAAAAGGTCAAACGACCCGCCAATATCTTTGCCTACGTATTCGGCAGCATCGGTGCCATTGTCATGGGCACGGGCATGAGCCTGGTCATGACTGACATCGGTTCGACTCTGGCCATCGCCAACACCCTGCCGCTCGGTGTGACCGTCGGTGTGGTCGGTCTTGTCATGGCTCTTATCAATTATCCGGTCCACAAGAATATCCTGAACGGTCGCAAAAGGAAATACGCTGCCGAGATCCTTGCCATCAGCGAAAGGATCATGGGAGAATAAGCATGAATTTTATGAAAGGGAGTATACGAAAAATGGGAAACTTTTTTAAGAACGCATTCAACGACATGAAGGAAAGTGCAAGGGCACAGCACGAGGTGGACAAGGCCAACCTCGCCGCCGTCAAGGCCGAATCCAAGGCCCAGTGGGAGGAGGCCAAGGCCATGGGTAAGCCCGAGACCCGCAAAGCCATGATGCAGGCAGAGCGCGATAAGCAGATTGCCGAGGCAAACGAAAGAAAAACTGCCGCCGAGGCACGCATCCGCGCTGCGAAGGGAGAGAAATGAAAAGAAAAAGAGGCGTGAGCCTCTTTTCTTTTCATTTCATTCGGATTGTTCGGGAAATTGCTTCGCAACGACCTCACCGTATAAATGCTCCTCGAGAAAATCGTGGAAGAAAAAGCGTGAGGCAAGGAACAGCTCTGCCATCCCCTCGGACATGAATTCCGAAAGGAGAGATTCCATTTGTGCACGGATGGGAGCGAGCTGTTCACGGAAGGCAAGGATTTTTGAACGCAGGGAAGCCACCTCCCCCTCTTCGTTGCCATAGAAACGGTAGCGGTAAGCATACAGGTGTGGCGGAAAGTGGCACTTTACCTGTTCGTATCGGCGGGATACGCCGATCCATTGTGCGATGCTCTTGTGCTTTGTGCAATACTCCGAAAGCGACCCGATCGCGTAGTAGTAATCGGGAGCGCGTCTACCGCGCAGAAGCTCTGCCATCTCGGGAAGGGACGTGTCTATGCCGTGAAAATCTGTGAGAAAGCGGGTGAGATAGGTTTCTCTATCGGCAGTTTTGTTCCAATATTTTTCAAATGAATAGTACAGCGTGTACAAAGAGGTCTCGTAAATACCGTAGGGGCAGGCCATGCCGAAAGAAGCCGACCAGTTGGTGGACACGATCGTGTCAATGCTGGTGTGTGCAAGCGGTGCGACCCATGCATCTACGTTGTTTAAGCGATTGTCCGCCAAGGGGTAGTTTTGGTCATCCCGGCCGCCGTTGTTGCAAACGGCGCACGCCCCCATCACGGTCATGCCGTAGGTACTGAATTTTTTATATAGCGAGGTCACTTGCTCCTCGGAGAGCTTAGCCGCATACAGCCAAAGCATCACGGCAGCGCGCTTATCCATGCGGGCAGAATTCTCCTCGGAGCAATGCTCCAGCATGTCGTGCCAGACAATGGGGATCTTGCCGTGCGCGCAGACGAAATCCACGATGCGGTTGACGAAGTCGATAAAGCAGCCTTCTTTGTCTTCGCCGTAGGCGGCGTGGCAGACCTCGCAGGAGCAGAGCGTCCACACCTCGTCGCAGCCCACGTGAATATAGCGGCTTTCGGGATGCTTCTCCATCATCTCTTCCAGTAGGTTGCATACAAGCGCAAAGGACTCTTCCTTTGACGGGCAAAGCTCGCCAAGCGAGTCTTCACACTCACGCAGCTGGCGGAAGACGGGGTGCTTGAGCACGTATTCGAGATGTCCGAAGCACTGTTGCAGGGGTATGATCTCCACGTAGTTGTCCGCCGCCACGCTCAAAAGCTCCGCATGCTGCTCGGCGGTCATGGCAAAATCCTTGTGCGACAGGAACGGGTAACGGGTAAAGGGAAGCTTGTCCTCGTACTCTATGATTAGGCCGTTCGCTTTATAGCTTGCCATTTCCTCAATATAAGACAAAAGGCACTCGTGTTTTGGGTGAAGCATTCGCAGGTCAAAATAACCAAAGCGGTTTTTGACATCGGCATAGTCCTCAATGTAAAGCTCTGTGCGTGCCTCGTTCTTGATCCGGCAAAGTGTGACGATGCCATAAAACAGACCGCGCGCCGTAGGGGCGTAAACCGTAAGATCACCGCCCTTTGCCGAAAGCAGATAGCCGTCATATTTGTCCTTTACGGCATTCTTATCGAGGCCTGCCGCTAAAGGGTTTTCCGCAGAAAGGGAAAGGTAGTATTCTTCGCATTCGTGCAGGGTCAGCGCGGCATCGGGAAACTCCCGACGGAGCTTTTTTGTCAGTCGACCGCTCTCGGTCTTGGGCGCAAACAAATGCAAATTCGCAAAGCAAAGGGAAAGCGCCCCCTTTCCCTTCCCCATCCTTTGCGGCTTGGGTATGATGGTCAGCATGTCCCCACCTCTTTACAGGGCTACGTCGCCTGTCAGAATATCCTTTGCGGAGTCCTTGTCCACATACAGGACGAAACGGTCATGCCCCTTTAGGATGGTGGCGGGAACGGTGTTTGTGGTTTTGTTGGTCATGGTGGCGTGCACGGCCTTAGCCTTGACGGCGTAGGGCACACAGGAGACGATGTGGCGGCAGGAAAGGATCTGCCGTACAGACATGGAGATCGCCTGCTTCGGCACATCATCCACAGTCGCAAACCAGCCCTCGCCCACCTGCTGTCTTTTGCAGGTGTCGTTGAGGTTTACCACGATGTAGGCGTCCTCGGTATCAAAATCGGCGGGTGGATCGTTGAAGGCGATGTGTGCGTTCTCGCCGATGCCGATCAGACCAACGTCGATGGGCGAGCGGCGGATCTCTTCGGTCAGCTCGGGGATACAGGCGGGATCTGCTTCGACCAGATGCGCCGCTTTTAGATTTACCTTTGAGATGAAGCGCTCCTTTAAGTATTTGCGAAAGCTTGCCTTGTGCCTTTCGTCAAGCCCTACGTACTCGTCCAGGTGGAACATCTCCACGCGCGACCAGTCCACATCCTCTTTGATCAGGGCTGCGATGGTGTCAAACTGGGATGCACCTGTGGAGAGGGCGATACGTGCCTCCCCTTTTTCGGCGATGCAGCCACGCAGGATCTCGGCCACGTATGTTGCCGCGCTTTTACCAAGCTCGTCGGGGTTTTTGCAAATTCTGATTTCCATATTTGATTCCTCCGAATTGTTTTGGTAGGTTCATTATATCATATAAACAAATTTCTTGACAGGAAGAATGTTGTGTGCTATCATATCATTGTTATAAGAATATTGTGCAAAAAACGGGGAGTTTTATGAAAAATACCGATAAAACCGAGATTTTATATAACAATATCGTGATAGAGAAAAAAGAAAACGAGCCGGAGCGATCCATGATGCGCGAGCATTATCACGATTTCTATGAGCTCTATTTTTTCCTCGGTGACCGCATGCGCTACTTTGTCAGCGGTACCGCCTACGACGTGCGGCGGGGTGGACTGGTGTTTGTGGATAAATTTACCTACCACCGTACCACCTACCGCGAGGCAAACAAGGAACGGGTGGTTTTGTTCTTTCGAGACGAATTGTTTGATGCCTTTTCCGACAAAGCTCCCATTCTGGCGGCCCTCGCGGCCCTGTCCGAGAACGTGATGCTGAACTTTGACGCGGGGGCGACCGCACGCATCGAGGAACTGACCTTGCGCCTGATTGAGGAATACGAGCGTGGCGAGGGAATGATGACCGTGCTCTTGTTTGCCGAGCTGCTGCTCACCATTGCGCGCTATATCGCCTCGCCCGCCCTACTCCCAAGCAAGGCAGAGGGCGGGGAAAATGCCGTGCGCGTCGCCGAGGTGATTGCGTATATCAATACGCACTATGGAGAGAAGGTTTCACTATCATCGCTTTCTGACCTTGTTTTTGTTGATAAATTTTACTTTTGTCATATATTTAAGAGGATCACGGGCATGACGGTGGTGGAGTTTATCAACGGCAAACGCCTTAACGAGGCAAAACGACTGCTTCTTACAACCGACCGTCGAGTGGGGGATATCGCTGCGGCGGTGGGCTTTGCTAACCAGAACCACTTCAACACTCTGTTCCGTCAGACCTACGGCAAAACGCCTACGGAATTTCGATCGGAACGAAAAAGTCTGTAAATACAAAGCTCCGCGCGGCAGGACCGCGCGGAGCTTTGTATTATTCCTGCGTGAGTAGCTGTGCGATCTGCACGGCGTTGGTTGCCGCACCCTTACGCACCTGGTCGCCACAGCACCACAGGGCGATGCCGTTCTCGCCAATCAGGTCGGGGCGAATACGGCCGATGAAGACCAGATCCTGGTCGCTGGTGTCCAGCGGCATCGGATATGCCTTGCTTGCGGGATCGTCCACCAGACGGCAGCCGTCCTCGGTGGCAAGAGCCGCGCGGACCTCGTCCACGGTCAGCTTCTTTTCGGTGTATACGGTCACGGAAATGGAATGCGAACGAACAACGGGCACGCGCACGCAGGTGCAGGTGACCTTCAGCTCGGGCAGATGCAGAATCTTGCGACCCTCGTTCTGCATCTTCATTTCCTCGGTGGTGTAGCCGTCGAGGTTGAAGGATCCGATCTGGGGGATTAGGTTCTCGGCGATCTGGTAGGGGAAGGTCTTGCACTCAATGGGTGTACCCTCGGCAAGAGCCTTGGTCTGCGCGGCCAGCTCGATCGGACCGCCGGCACCGGCACCGCTGACCGCCTGATAGGTAGAGGCGACCATCGCGCGGATGGGGGAAAGACGGTTGATGCCCTTCACAGCCATCAGGGTGATGATGGTGGAGCAGTTGGGGTTGGAGATGATGCCGTTGTGCTTCTTCACGTCCTCGCCGTTGACCTCGGGAACGACCAGCGGCACGTTGTCCTGCATACGGAAGGCACTGGAGTTGTCGACGAATACGGCACCTGCAGCACGGATGGCGGGGGCGAACTGACGGGCAAGGTCGGCGGATGCCGCACCCAGCACGATGTCCATACCCTCAAAGGAAGCCTCGGTGGCTTCCATCACGGTCAGTTCCTCGTCGCCGAAGGCGATCTTCTTGCCGGCCGAGCGCGCGGAGGCAAGCAGGCGAAGCTCTGCAAGAGGGAAGTTGCGCTCGCGGAGCACCTTCATCATTTCACGGCCGACCTCTCCTGTCGCGCCGAGAATGGCTACACGGTAAAGTTTCATATCATCTATTCCTTTCTATCAGGTAAAGCTATTGTAAAGGGTGCGGATGGTTGTGGCGAAGTCAGCATCCATGACACCGACGATGATGTTGATCTCATCCGAGCCCTGCTCGATCATACGGATGTTGATGCCCTTGGCACCCAGTGCGGCAAACACCTTGCCGGAGGTACCGGTCGCGGCGGCCATACGGCGGCCGACCACGGCAACCAGGCTGACACCGTCGCAGACCTTCACGCTGTCGGGTGCGCATTCTTCACGGATGTCCGCGATCAGCTTGTGTAGGCAGTATTCCAGGTCCGCCGTCGCGATGACAAGCGAGATGCTGTCCACGCTGCTCGGGATATGCTCCACGGTCAGACGATGCTTTTCGGTGATCTCCAGCACGCGGCGGACGAAGGAAATGTCCTCTGCCATGCGGTTTTTGCTGATGGTGATGATGGAGTAGTGCTTCTTACCCGTGATGCCCGTGATGAAGCGGGAACGCTCCTCCTCGCTCTCCTCGGCAAAGCTCTCCATAACCAGCGTACCCTGTGCTTCGGGAGCCTTGGTGTTCTTGATGTACAGGGGGATGTTCGCCTGGCGGACGGGGAACACCGTCTCCTCGTGCAGCACCTCTGCGCCCATGTAGGAAAGCTCACGAAGCTCGCTGAAGGTGATGCGCTCGATGGTCTTGGGGTTCTCCACGATTTTGGGATCGGCCATCAGAATACCCGATACGTCCGTCCAGTTCTCGTAGCACTCGGCGGAAAGAGCCGCCGCAGCCAAGGCACCCGTCACGTCCGAGCCACCGCGCGAGAAGGTGTGCACCGTGCCGTTCGGCAGGGCACCGTAGAAGCCGGGCAGCACCATTTTGGGGTGTACCTTGGCGATCTCACGGAGCTGGGCGTAGGTTTTTTCGTAATCCACCGTTCCGTCATAGCGGAAAGCAAGCCACTCGGTTGCGTCCACAAAGTCGTAGCCGAGGTATTCGGCCATCAGACGGGCATTGAGGTATTCACCGCGGGAAACGATATCGTCCACGGTTGCACGGCGGGTCATGCCCTCACGCACCTCGGAAAGCGCGCCCTCAATCGCATCCGAGAGGCCGCAGGTCGCTGCGATCTCGCGGTAACGGCCCGCGATGTTTTCCCAGATGTCGTCAAACTCAACCTTGTAACGCAGATGCGCGTGGCAAACGTAGAGCAGGTCGGTTACCTTTTTGTCGGAAGAAGAGCGCTTGCCGGGGGCGGATACCACCACGACCTTGCGCTCGGGGTCACTCGTTACGATCTCCTTCACGCGGCGAAAGGTTTCGCCCGATGCCAGGGAAGATCCACCAAATTTTACTACTTTCATTCAACACTGTCCTCCAATCCCGCGATGAAAAGAAGCGGGTCAATGTCAGCCGCCGCGGCGGCCGCTTTATGCATGGCGGCAGGGGACAAGGGACGCGTGATGACCACGTCGCCGTCCCGCCGCTCCACCAGACCGTCTGCAATCTTGGCGGTTGTACGGATATAATAACGGTGGGGGAAGCGGTCTGCATTGACCGTGATATCTCCGCCAGCAGTCTGCTTTTTCATGGCAACGTCGTCGCGGATGTCCAGCATATCCTCGACCAGCGCGTGGCCGGTCGGGTACTTGCCCGCACCCTGTCCGATAAAGGAAAGGCGGCCGACATACTTGCCCCACAGGGAAATGCAGTTGAAGTTGGAGCCGACCGAGGCCTCGGTCGCGTCGGCGGGGAGCAGGGTAGGCTCCACGTACGCGGTGACCTCGTTTCCGTTCTTCTTGGCGAAGGCAAGAAGCTTGCAGCAAAGGCCCATCGACTTGAAGTAGGCAATGTCCGCCGCCGTGACGGTGCGGATGCCGAAGGTGGGCACATCATCTTCTCCAAGCACCGTGTCGTAGGCGATGGACGCGGAGATGGCGCATTTGCGGCGCACGTCCCAGCCGTCGATATCGGCGGAGGGATCTGCCTCGGCATAACCGAGCGACTGCGCGACTGCCAGCACCTCGGCAAAATCACTACCGAGATTCTGCATGGAATCCAGAATGTAGTTGGTCGTGCCGTTCATGATGCCGCGAAGCGATTCGATCTCATCACAGCGGCGCGCACGACGCAGATTAAAGAGCCAGGGAATACCGCCGCCGGCCGAGGGGGTAAAGCGTAGCTTCACACCGTTTTCCCTTGCCAGCTCGTGCAACTCACGGTAATAATGGCAGATGAGGTGCTTGTTGGCACTGACCACGTGCTTGCCCGCGCGAAGTGCCGCCGTCACAAATTCGTAGGCGGGATGCAGGCCGCCGATGGCCTCTGCCACGATCTTGATCTCGGGGTCGCCAAGGATCTCGTCATAGTTGGTCGTGACCAGCCCCTCGAGCCCTTCGGGGACATAACGGTCAAGCACACGCGCGACCGTGAGGCCGCAGTCGCTTTCCCGTATAATATCGTACGCGCCGGAGCCGACGGTGCCGATGCCGAGAATCGCTACCTTCATTATTTTATTCTCCAATCCTTTTCTTTTGCGCAAAACCTCTTGAAATCCTGCGAAAAATAGTGTATATTATACATAATAGAGCCATTTTATCACGAAACTTGCAAAAAATCAAGAGGGAATTGAAGAAAATGAAATTTTTTAGCACCAGAAACCCCAAAATCTGCCGTACCCCGTCCGAGGCGATTGCCGAGGGCATCGCACCCGACGGCGGACTTTACCTTCCCGAAAGCTTTCCCGTTTTCCCAATGGAGGCCCTTTCCTCCATGTCGGGTGATGATATATCGGTAGCCGTCCTGTCTCGCCTCTTTGACGACTTCACCGAGAACGAGCTTCGCCGCGCGGTCACGGCCGCCTATGACGAGAGCTTTGAGAACGGCGACATCGCGCCGCTTGCTGAGGCAGGGGACGCGCATATCATGGAGCTGTGGCACGGCCCGACCTGTGCCTTCAAGGACGTGGCACTCTCCCTCCTCCCGCATCTCTTGACCGCCTCCGCAAAAAAGTGCGGCATCACCGACGAGATCTGCATCCTCACCGCCACCAGCGGTGACACGGGCAGTGCGGCCCTGTCGGGATTTTCCGACGTGCCCGGCACGCGCATCATCGTCTTTTTCCCGGACGGCGGCGTCAGCCCCGCGCAGAAGAAGCAAATGGTGACCTGCCCCGGTAAAAATACCGCTGTTTGTGCCGTGCGCGGCAACTTTGACGACGCGCAAAGCGGCGTCAAGGCCATCTTTACAGGTGAGGCCCCTGCCGCAGGCATGCGCTTCTCCTCCGCCAACTCTATCAACATCGGACGCCTTGCCCCCCAGATCGCCTACTACTTCAAGGCCTACCGCGACCTGCTTGCAAAGGGGCGCATCAAGATGGGTGAGTCCGTGAACTTCGTTGTTCCCACGGGCAACTTCGGTGACATCCTCGCGGGCTATTTCGCCAAGAAAATGGGTCTGCCCGTTGCGCGCTTTGTCTGCGCGTCCAACCGCAACCGCGTGCTGGCCGATTTCTTTGAAAGCGGCCTGTATGACCGCCGCCGTGAGTTCCATCTCACGTCCTCCCCTTCTATGGATATTCTGATCTCCAGCAATCTGGAACGTCTGCTTTGCATGTTTGTGGGTACGGACAAGACCGCCGCCCTGATGCAGGATCTAAAGGAAAAGGGTATGTATCAGCTGGAGGGGGATACCCTTGCCGCCCTGCGTGCCGAATTTTCCGCCGCCTGGGCGGACGAGGCCGAAACCGCCGCTGCCATTCGCAGTTATTTTGAAAAATACGGCTACCTGGCCGATCCGCACACCGCCGTCGGCATCTGTGCTTACGAAAAATGGAAGGCATCCGAGGAAGCGAACGATCACGAAACCGTCATCCTCTCTACTGCCTCGCCCTATAAATTCTCCCGCCACGTGCTGGCCGCCCTTGGCGTCGCCGCAGGTGAGGATGAGTTTGCCGACATGGAGAAGCTTTCCGAGATCAGCGGCATGAAGATTCCCGCACCCCTTGCCTCGCTTGTGGATAAGAAGGTCTGCCATACCGCCATCGTGGACATCGATGAAATGCCTGCTTACGTTCGCGGAAAAACGGAGGAGAAAGAATGGAACGTATAACCGTCCGCGTCCCTGCCACCTCGGCCAACATCGGCCCGGGCTTTGACTCGCTGGGGCTTGCCTTCGCGTTCTACAATACCTTTGCCTTTGAACCCGCCGAAAAGACGGTGATCACAGGCTGTCCTGCCGCCTACGCGGGAGAGGACAACCTCGCGCTCGTGGCCTTTCGTGCCGCCTGCCGCCGCGCAGGCAGGGAAGCACCCGCCGTTCATATCGACATCGGGGGGGACGTACCCGTTTCACGCGGTCTCGGTTCCTCTGCCACATTGCTCGTCGGCGGCGCACTGGGGGCAAATCTTCTGCTCTCGCTGGGACTTTCGCGTGAGGATATCCTTGCCGTTGCGACCGAGATTGAGGGACACCCCGATAACATCGCCCCTGCCGTTTACGGTGGCTTCACCGCCTCGTTGATGCAGGACGGCAAGCCTATCGCGGTCGCCTGTCCCGTGCATCCGTCCCTGCGCTTCTGCGCCTTTATCCCGGATTTTAAGACCAGCACCCACGACGCGCGCGCCGTTCTGCCGAAAAGCGTGCCCTTCGCGGATGCGGTACATAATATCTCGCACGTTGCCGTTTTGCTTTCCGCCATGGCAAAGGGGGACACCGACTTGCTGTCGCTCTCCCTGCAGGACCGCCTGCACCAGCCTTATCGCACCTCGCTCATTGATGGATACGATACCGTCCGTGAGGCAGCACTGGCCGCAGGCGCGCACGCCTTCTTCATCAGCGGAAGCGGCTCGACCTGCATGGCTATCTACACCGAGGACGGCTTCGCCGACCGCGTTCGTTCCGCTGTGGAAAAATTGCCGCACAATTGGTGGGTTCTCCCCCTTTCGCTTGACGAAACGGGTGCCTGTTCCGTATGAAGGATGCCTTGACTCTTTCGCGTGGCCTGCCACTTGAGGAGCTTTTTGTCCCCCTGTCATCGTGGTACCGCGAGAACGCACGACCCTTGCCGTGGCGTGAAAACGCTACCCCCTACCATGTCTGGCTCTCCGAGGTCATGCTCCAACAGACCCGCATCGAGGCCGTGCGCCCCTACTACGCGCGCTTCCTCGCGGCCGCGCCCGACATCCCTGCGCTTGCGGCTCTGTCCGACGATCGGCTGATGAAGCTGTGGGAGGGACTCGGCTATTACAGCCGCGCCCGCAACCTGGGGCGCACTGCGATCGTTCTGTGCGAGCAGTATGGTGCCCAAATGCCGCGCGACTACGCCGCTCTGCGTGCCCTGCCCGGTATCGGAGAATACACAGCAGGCGCGATTGCCTCAATCGCCTTTGACCTACCTACCCCTGCCGTGGACGGCAATGTCCTGCGTGTGGTCTGCCGCCTGACGGCCGACCGCTCCGATGTGCTCGCCCCCGCGACCAAAAAACGCATCACCGCCCGCCTCTTTGCCCTGTACGAGAAATGTTGCAGACAGGCAGGGGATGCCGCCACCCTCACCCAAGCACTGATGGAGCTTGGCGAGGTGCTCTGCCTGCCGAACCGCGCCCCGCTTTGCGATGCTTGTCCGCTCGCGCCGCTTTGCCGTGCAAGGGAGGAAAAGTGTCAGACCGAAATTCCGTTCCGATCCCCCAAAAAGGCGCGTAAGGAAAGCCACAAGCTGGTGCTTCTTCTGCGCGACGACAAGGGCCGCTACGCCATCCGCCGCCGCCCCGAGGACGGCCTGCTCGGGGGGCTTTGGGAGCTGCCGCACATTGACCTGCCCACCCCATCCACCGAGGACGGTGACGCACTCGACCGCCTTGCACGGGAATTTTGCCGCGAAAATGGCCTTCTCGCAGCGGAAAGCACCACCCTGCCGCCGTCAAAGCATATCTTCACGCACCTGACCTGGCAGATGCAGGGATGTTACATAAACGTCACCCAAACCGAACATACAAGCAGGGAGCTGCTGTTCGTTTCCCCCGAGGAGCTTCGAACGCAATACGCCCTACCCACCGCGTTTGCCGCCTATCGTCGGATCATCGTGGCAAAAACTTGAAAATCCGTGCTAAAATCCGCGCGCGCGGATACAATATAATGAGGAACCGTTCAGACAAATCAATCGAAAAGGAGAAATGATATGAGTCAGTACAGTACGCTTCTTGGTGTGATCGTTGGTGCCGCCGTTGTGGGCGCGACCCTCGCGGCAAAGGAAATCATGGACGATCCCGAAAAGTCCGCCGCCGTTAAGGAAAAGCTGAATAACGGCTATCGCAAGATCTGCACAAAGGTCGGCCAGGGATGTGCCGCCGTACGTGGCAAGGTTGCCGAGGGCTATGCCATCGCCAAGGAGAAGGCAACCGAAGGCTACAATACCGCCAAGGAAAAGATGGCCGATGGCTACAACACCGTCAAGGAAAAGGCCGCCGAGGCCCGTGACAAGGTCGAGAACAGCGAGCCCGTCCGCAAGATCAAAAAGAAGGTGGAGGACATCCGCCGCGCGGCCGAGCCGGCATCCCCCTACTTCCGCGAGGAGGAAGAGGAGACCGATGCTCCTGCCGAGGAAGCAGAGGCCGATCCTGCCGCCGAATAAACCAAAAATAAAAGGAGATGTACGTGGTACATCTCCTTTTATTTTTCCGTTTTTTCCTCTGGATCGATGAATTCGAGATTGTCAAAGGCGAAACGCAATGCTTTATTGATCAGCTCATTACGCGACCTCCCACTTTTGCGCGCGATCTGTTCGATGTAGCTGTTCAGCTCGGTCTCCAGACGAACGGTGAGGGTCACGGACCTTTCTACCTTGGGCGTGATGATAAACCTTTTCGTTTTGTTTTCCATGGTGTTCACCTCTCATATCTATTATATCCTTCCCGCGTTCGGAAAAAAAGAATACAATACGCATGATTAAATAGAACACAAATTGTGTTAACAAATGAAAAAATAAGTGATATAATGATGACAATATGCCGCAGGGCTATGACAAAACGGAAAGGACAAGCCATGGAAGAATTGAAAAAAGACTATACACCACCTGCCGTGCAGTTGTATAGTTTGCCGCAAAAGGAGCCGATCATGCTCTCGTATGATACCGACCCCAACCAAGGCTCATGGGAGCTGCTGATGAAGGGCACGGGCAGTGCCATCCAAAACGGATAAGGAGAAAAGACAATGAAGAAAAAGCTGTTACTTTTGGCCACCGTCGTCCTGTGCCTTGTGTGTCTGCTCGCCGTTGGCGTGTCGGCCGAGGATGACACCCCCGCACTCGACCTCACCTATGCAAACCTCTCGTTTAACGATTCGGTATACCTCAAATATGCCGTATCGGCCAAGAACGTCACCGAGGATGACGTGCGCCTGTACGTATGGACCGAGCCGCAGAGCGACTACACCGACACAAGCAAGGCCACGATCCTGTCGCCCCTGTATCTTGAAGAGATCGAGGGCGAGGACTACATC
>JAFTYE010000006.1 GCA_017464805.1 Clostridia bacterium
GAGCAATCCTCTCGGCCGCGACCCTCTTATTCTACCACATCCTTCCCCGCTTGTCAACCCTTTTTTGAAACTTTTTTCATTTTTCTTGAAGGTTTTTTCGGGATTTTGCTGTGGCAGCCTTCCCTCTCGGGCAGAGGCTTGCATAGTATATCATCACTTTTCGAATTTGTCAAGCGTTTTTTTGTATTTTTTCGGATTTTTTTCAAAAACAGGGGGCGCGAGGGCATAAAGTTTACACGGCATCTTTATTTTTTCCTCGTTTTATGCTATAATATCGTAATACGGACAAAATCGTCCGTGTTGTGTCGATATTGCGTCTATTTGACCCTTATATAATAGAAAGGATGAAAACATGAAAAAGGACAACAAGAGCGAGGCGTCCTGCCGACTCGGCCGCGTGGGCGGCTCGGCTCTGCTGGAGGGCGTGATGATGCGCGCGGGCGAGAACATTGCCACCACCTGCCGCCGCGAGGACGGCAGTCTGTGCGTGATCAAGTCGAAGCACACCTCTCTGCGCAAAAAATACAAGATCTTCAACCTGCCCATTCTGCGCGGCGTGGTGAACTTTATCGAGTCGATGGCGCTCTCGGTCAAGACGCTGAACGTCAGTGCCGAGATGTACGGCGGCGAGGAAGAGGAAACGCGCGCCGAAAAGTGGATGAAGAAGCACCTGGGTGTCGGCCTGTTCGACATTCTGATGGTGTTTGCGACCGTGCTCGGCGTGTTACTGTCGATCGGGCTGTTCCTCTACCTGCCGAAGCTGGCCACCTCGGGCATTGATTTCCTGACGGGAGGCCTCCTGCCCCTGTGGGCCGAGGGCCTGATCGAGGGCGGCATGAAGGTCGCCATCTTCGTGGCGTACATTTGGCTTGTATCCTTGATGAAGGACATCCGCCGCACCTTTATGTACCACGGCGCGGAGCACAAATCCATCGCCTGCTACGAGGCGGGTGCGGAGCTGACCCCCGCCGAGGCAAAGAAATACACCCGCTTCCATCCCCGCTGCGGCACGAGCTTTATGTTTGTGATGATCCTCTTGGGTGTGGTGATCGGCATTGCCCTGCGCTACATCCTGCCTGCCGCGATCGTGTCAAACAGCTGGCTGTACACCGCCATCCGACTGCTCTTGCTCCCCTTCGTGGTGGGCATCGGCTTTGAATTTATCCTGTACGCGGGCAAGCACCAGAATGCCCTGACTCGCATCCTATCCGCCCCCGGCCTGTGGATGCAAAACCTGACCACCCGTGAGCCGGACGAGGCCATGCTGGAGGTGGCGATCACCTCGCTCAAGGCCGCACTTGCCGAGGAGTTCCCCGATTTTGACACCGCGGAGTACGAGGAAAACGCGCGCCGCATTATGGAAAAGGAAGAAAACACCACCCCCATGTGTTGCGAGGGCGAGGAAAACACCCCCGGAGCCGAAAAAACCGATGACACGCAGGGAGCTTGAGGCACGCCTTTCGGCGGCGGGGATCGAAGATTTCCGTGCCGAGGCGAATATTCTGTTCTGTCACTTTTCAGGGCTTTCGCTTGCCGCCGCGATGGCGGACCGCGAGGCCGACTGTACCGACCCTGCGCTCGCCGCCGCGCTCGCACGTCGAGAGGTGCGCGAGCCGCTTGCCTACATTCTGGGGGAGGCCTATTTTTACGGAAAGCGGTTTGCCGTTTCGCCCGCGTGTTTGATCCCGCGTCAAGAAACCGAATTGCTGGTAGATCGCGCGTGTCAAATTTTGCCGCACGGCGCGGTTTTTGCCGATTTTTGTACGGGAAGCGGCTGCATCGCCGTGGCTCTTGCGCTTTCGCGCCCGGATCTTTGGGCCGATGCCTTTGACCTCTCGCGCGACGCGCTGACGGTCGCAAAAGCGAACGCCGCGACACACGGGGTGGCTGAGCGCGTGTTTTTTTACGAGCGCGACCTACTGGATGCGGGCGCGCCGTTTCCGCGCACGCGGTATGACGCGATCCTATCCAATCCCCCGTATCTGACCGCCCGTGACATGAAAGAGGCCCAGCCCGAGATCACAAGCGAGCCGAGGATGGCACTTTTCGGCGGCGAGGACGGCATGACCTTTTACCGATATTTTCTTTCGCATTATCGTAACCTGCTTGCCCCGGGTGGCGTCTTTTTGTTTGAGATCGGCGCGGCCGAGGGAGAGCAGATCCGTGCGGCAGCCGAGTCGCTCGGCTACGATTGCACCGTCACGCCCGATTACGCCGGCCTTGACCGCGTGGCAGAGGTAAGGGTTTGAGAGGAACGGAGCTGGTGCTTTTCGAGAAAGGCTTGGCAAAAGCGCTTTCAGGCTCGCCGCGCAAGCTTGGTGTAGGGGGATTTTGGATCTCCGTAGGAGCGTGCATTGCACGTTCGCGCCTTTTTCTTGTACAGATGACCGATGGTCGCTACCATTACCTTATAAGCGTATTGATCTGCACAACGGCGTCTGTGAAGTTTCCCCTGTTCGGCGTCAGCCGTATTAACCTTTTTGTGGCGGGCCTGCAGCCACGCCATAAAAGCTTTTGAGCCACTTTTTTCAAAAAGTGGCAATATTCGCACATACACCCCTTTGCCACCCCTTGCATAGGATATAAGGAACAAATCCGATTGCGAGGTGGCCTTATGAAAAAACGGATCGCCGTCTTTTTTGGCGGCCGGTCGGCGGAATACGCCGTATCCCTGCGCTCGGCCGCAGCGGTCTTGCGCGCCCTTTCCTCACAAAAATACGACATCTTCCCCGTGGGCATCACCCGCGCAGGCGCATGGCACCTCACGCGCGCGACCCCCGATGAGATCGAGGCCGACGCGTGGCAACAAAACGCCACCCCCTGCCTGCTCTCCCCCGACCGCGAGGAACGCGGCCTGTGGATTTTTGAAGACGGCGGCGCATGTCGTCAGCCCATCGACCTACTCCTGCCCGTGACACACGGCACCTATGGTGAGGACGGCTGTCTGCAAGGCCTTTTCGCGCTCTCGGGCATCCCACACGTCGGGTGCGGCGTACGCGCCTCGGCCGTCGGCATGGACAAAGCACTGACCAAGACCCTGTGCGCCTCGCACGCGATCCCCACGCTCCCCTTTGTCTTGATGCGCCCCGACACCCCCACCACCGCCGCGATCGGCGAGGCGGAGGAGCGGCTCTCTTACCCCCTGTTTGTCAAGCCCGTCACGGGCGGCTCGTCGGTCGGAACAGGGCTTGCGCGCGACCGCGCGGAGCTTTGTCGCGCCATTTCCATCGCCCTTCCCTACGGTCCCGTCATGATCGAGCCCTTCACCCCCGCGCGAGAGCTGGAGGTCGCGGTCACGGACAGCCACGCCGACGGTGTCGGTGAGATCGACACGGGCGGCGCGGACTTCTACGATTACCAGACAAAATACGAAAAGCTGGGTGCGCGCCTCGTCATTCCCGCGCCCGTATCCCCGCGTGTCGAGCGCGCCGCGCGCGCCTACGCGGAACAGATTTACCGACTTCTTGACTGCCGCGGCGGCGTTCGAGTGGACTTTTTCCTCTCGCGCGCGGACGGGAGGCTGTACTTCAACGAGATCAACACCCTGCCGGGATTTACCGATATCAGCATGTACCCGCGCCTGGCCGCGCAGGGCGGCTCTCTTTCCTCCTTGCTTGACCGCCTTGTCACGGGGGCCTTTTCCCGATGATCGGGGTCTTTGACAGCGGTGTTGGCGGACTTTCCGCCCTGCGCACGATTCGTGCGGCCGCGCCGCAAGCCGACCTCTTTTACTTCGCGGACGAAGCCAACCTGCCCTACGGCGAAAAGACCGAGGATGAGCTGCTTTCGCTTTCCCGCGCGGCCGTATCCCGCCTGCTTTCGGCAGGGGCGGACGCGATCCTTTGTGCCTGTGGCACGGTCAGCTCTACCGCTCTGCCAACCCTTGTGCGGGAATGTCCCGTGCCACTCTACGGTATCCTGGATCCCTTGGCCGAGGCCACCGCCTGTGCGAGTGCCGAAAAAGGAGGGGCAATCCTGGTCCTTGGCACGCGAGCCACGGTCGAGCGCGGTGCTTTGGAGGCAAAAATTCGCGACTTTGCAACACACGCCCCCCTGCTTACGCATCCATGCCCGGATTTTGTGATGCTGGCCGAGGAGAAAACCGCTCTGTCCGAGGGCGAGATCCTTCGCCGTGTTTCGGCCACCCTTGCCCCCTTTTTGGGAAAGAAGATCGGCGCAATCGCACTGGGGTGCACGCATTTTTCCTGCCTTGCCCGCGAAATCGGCTCGCTATTCCCGCGCGCCGCAATCGTCGATGGGGCGAACGAGGGCGCGCGCGCCGCGCTTGCCTCTCTGCCTGCCGCGGCCCTTGTGGGGACAGGGCAAACCACCCTGACCACCAGTGGCGACCGAGCCCTGCGTTTTGACATGTAGTTCCACCGCATCGTGGTAAAATCCATAAAAAGAAGGATAACAAAATGAACCAAATTCACACCTTTCTTGACTCGCTCATAAAGCTCACGGCCTGGGAAATGGTCAAGCCGAAGGCCTACGGTGTCTTTCACCTCACCTTTACGTTTGTGGGGTTTGCCGTTTGCCTGCTGCTTGCCTATCTGCTCCGCAACCTCGGGGAGCGCGGCAACCGCCGCCTGCTCACGGGCGTTGGCGTCTTTTTGATGCTCACTGAGGTTTACAAGCAGCTCTTTTACACCTACTACATAGGGGGCGGAAGCTACCAGTGGTGGATCTTCCCCTTTCAGCTTTGCTCGGTGCCGATGTACCTGTGCGTGATCGCACCGTGGTTAAAAAACGAAAAAGTCAAGCGTGGCATGTATGCCTTTATGACCACCTTTAATCTGCTGGGCGGTTTTATGGCGTTCATTGAGCCGTCGGGCATCGTGCATGAATACTGGACGTTAACTCTACACGCCTTCGTGTGGCACATGATGCTGGTCTTTGTCGGCTTCTACCTCATCGCGTCGGGACGCGGTGCCACCACGATGCAGGACTATCGCGGCGGCGCGATCTCCTTCCTTGCCCTGTGTGCCCTCGCCTTTTGCATCAATTTCGTGGTGCAGACCTTTGTCGGGGAGCATATCAACATGTTTTTCGTCGGCCCGGGCGAATCCTCTCTCATCGTCTTCAAGCAGATTTCCCGCGCAGCGGGCTGGTTCGTCAGCACCGCACTGTACATTCCCGTGGTCTGCCTCGGCGCTTTTATCGTTTTTTTACCCGTGTACCTCTACAAGAAGAAAAAGGCACAAAAGACCACCGAAATCGAACAAGTCACCGAAAAAGAGACCTCTTTGTCCGTTGTTTGACGAACAGACAGGATAGGCCCCCTTGGTCGTAGGGCGGGGGCTGCGCTCGCCCTACGAAAAAACGGCACTCTATTGTCTTCCCCATGCCCTAACAGGGCATACTATCAAAAACACAAAGAAAAGGAAAAACAACATGGCAAAATACAGAAGAGGGCGCATCAACGATGCCGTATCCCGGGAGCTGGCCGTTATCCTGCGCGAGCTGCGCGACCCGCGCCTGTCCGACAACTTCGTCAGCATCACCCGTGCGGAGGTGTCCGCCGACCTAAAGGTCGCGCGGGTCTACTTCTCGGTCATGGGCGACGCTTCCGCCGCCAAAAAGGCTTTGGAGGGGGCAGAGGGCAAGCTTCGCCACCACCTGGCCATTACCCTGAACCTGCGTATCACCCCCGAGCTGCTCTTCTATGAGGACGGCTCGATCGAGCACGGCGCGCGCATCGCCAAGCTGCTCTCGGACATCAAGGCCGAGGAAGCCGAGCGCGATGCCGAGGGCGGCGAGGAGGAGAACCATGACTGACTTCGCATGCCTCTCGCTTGACGAGGTGTGCGATGCGCTCCTCGCAGCCGAACGGCCGATCATCCTCTCCCACGTGCGCCCCGACGGGGACACCGTCGGCACGGCGGCGGCCCTTTCGTTTATCTTCGCCGCGCTGGGCAAGCGCGCCGCGTGGGATTGCGCCGACCCCCTGCCGCGTCGGCTTGCCTTCCTGTTTGAGGGCACCGACCTCGCTACGCCCGAGGAAAACGCAGGCGGCACGGTGATCGCGGTGGACGCGGCGTCTCCCGCCCAGCTTGGCTCGCTTCGAGAAAAATATCCGTCCGTTGCCCTGTCCATCGACCACCACGGAACGGGCGAGTTGTTCGCCCCCTCGCTGGTTTGCCCTGACGCGGCCGCCACGGGTGAGGTCCTGTTCGCCGTAGCCGAGCGTCTGATCGAGCGCGGCGCGTTGCCGTCCCTGTCGCAACGCGCGGCGGCGGCCATCTACGCCGCCATCTCCTCGGACACGGGCTGCTTTAAGTATGCCAACGTCACCCCCACCACCCACCGCGCGGCGGCGGCACTCCTTTCGCTTGACATCGGCGCGGACAAGATCAACCACCTCTTGTACGACAGCCGTTCTCCCTCACAGCTTGCCGCAGAAAAGATCGCCCTTTCCCGTCTGACCACCCGCCACGGCGGCAAGATCGCCGCCGTCTGCCTGACGCGCGTCGACCGCGAGGGCCTATCGGAGGAGGATTTTGAAACGGCGGTGGACATCGCGCGCTCCATGGCGGGCGTCGAGATTGCCCTCGCCATCCGCGAGCTGGAGGGCGGCGTTTGCAAGGTTTCCCTGCGCTCCACCGATGCGAACGTCGCAGCCGTCGCACAGTCCTTCGGCGGCGGCGGACATCTGCATGCCGCAGGATGCACGGTGCTCGGCGAGCCGGAGGACGCACTGGATGTCCTGCTACCCTCGCTCATCACCGCACTGAACAAGAGCCGGAAGTGAGAGGAATCTACATATAAAACGACCCCCCGTGTGTCGTGAAACGGCACGCGGGGATGTTTTTTCGTAAGGGTGGCCATCGGCCGTCTGCGTTCATCCTTCCGTGGGGGAGAGGTAAGCCGTTGTAGGGACCGGCATCCTCGACGGTCCGCCAATGACAGACAAGCCCCGTGCGGGAGGGGAAACACCTCCTCTACGGCATAATGATATACTACCCACGCCCGTGACCTTGTTTCTCTACAAGGCATTCCGCCCCAAGACGAACGCCAAGGGAAAAGGCATATTCAAAAGGTGCCACATTCGAGAGATCGTGCAGCTCTCACACGTCTTCATCGTATCGCTCCGACATCATGCCCCCCTCCTCCGACAGCTACTCCTTCAGCCTTTTTCGCTCCCGGTTGATCAGCTTCGCTAGCTCCTGCATCTCCGGCGTGTTTGAGCAAACATGCTCGCGCGGGTTGATATTGCCGTTATACATTTGATTGGTGCATATGCTTTAGCATTTATTTGAATGCTTGCCATGAGCATTCAAATAGGAGACGTTCTTATGTTTTTACATGTAAGATTGCGCGATTTAAGAGAAGATTTTGATAAAAACCAAGAGGATATCGCTGCCATTTTGACAATTTCCGGACAACAATACCAGTTGTATGAAAGCGGAAAACGCAAGATGCCCCTGCATCTGTTTGCAATTTTGGCAAGGGATTATACTGTCACGCTCGACGATCTTGCCGGCTTGATCGACACCCCGCGAAAGCTGGAATATTACCTCCCATGGAGCACCGCAGGGTCGAACACTGCCCCCTCCCAAGGGGGCTTATGATCGCCTTCCTTACGAAAACACCCCCACCCGTGTGTCGCGGGTGGGGGTGTTTTCGTAAATTTCAAGAATTTTCGTTATGGTTTTTCTTTCGGAATGCGTTTGAGGTGCTGCCTCACGCGGCCAAGGTCGCGGAGCATGCGGACGCTGTCGCGCACAAGGCGGATGCGGCCGGGGCGGTTCTCGATCACGCGGACGGGCATTTCGCCAAAATGCACGCCGCGCCGCTCGCCAACGGCGATCGCTTCGAAATCAAAGGCATAGCGGTCGATGCGGCAAAGCGGGAAGATCTTCTCCGCCGCCTCGGCGGTAAAGCCCTTGATGCCGCTTTGCGAATCGGACAGGTGCAGACCGAAAAACAGGCGAAGCAGAAGTCGATACGCGCGGGACACCGCGCGGCGAAGTAGCGAATATCCCTCATATCCCTGCGGATGTAGGTCGCGCGACCCGATCACCGCGCCGTAGCGCGGGTAGGCGGAGAGGAAGGCCACCGTCCGCCCGATGACCGCCGTGCCGTAGGCCAGGTCGCAATCGGTGAAGACGATGTACTTGCCGCGCGCGGCAAGGATTCCCCGCCGCACGGCGTGTCCTTTACCGTGATTTTTATCGCTTCGCAACACACGGGTGGCGGGATCGCCATATTTTTCGACGATCTCGACCGAATTGTCGGTCGAACCGTCGTCCGAGAAAAGGATCTCGTATCCGTCGGGAAACGCCTCTTTCATGTAGGCGCACACGCGCGGCAGGATTTGAGGTAGGATGTCACTCTCATTGTACATGGGAATGACGAGCGTGGTATGCAGCCTTTCCATGGCATCTCCTTTCGGTATGGTATGGGTATAGGGAAGGTGTTTCGAAGCCCCCTCCCGGAGGGGGGCTTGTATTATGTTTTCCTTTGCTGTGTCTTACTCCTCCTGGATCTCAAGGTGTACGTCGGCCTTCTCGACCGGCACGTCCTCCTCATCCACGGCGGGCGTGGGGGCATTTGCAAGGTTCTCTTCCTCAGCCGCGAGATCGCGGGCAAGCTCCTCTTCCTTTTCCACGCGGGCAAAGGAAATGATCTCGGCCCCCTCGTCCAGGCGCATCACGATCACGCCACCTGCGGCACGGGAATATGCGGGAATGCCCGAAACGGGCATGCGGATCATCGTACCGCCCGAGGTAATCATCATCACGTCGTCCGACTCGTCCACCGTGGCGATGGATGCAAGACGCCCCGTCTTGCTCGTGATCTTCTGACAGGTAACGCCCTTACCGCCGCGGTTCTTCATCTGGCGGAAGGCATCAAAGGGCGTGCGCTTGCCAAAGCCGCCCTTGGTGACGGTGAGCAGGGTCTTGGACTCGTCCACCAGCGCCACACCGACCACGTAATCGTCACCCGCGAGGCGGATGCCGCGCACACCGCGCGCGCCGCGACCCATGGAACGGATGGTATCCTCACGGATTCGAATGGCCTGACCCATCTCGGTGGCGATCACGATCTCCTCGCCGCCGTCGGTGCGGCGGACGAACCACAATTCATCCCCCTCATCCAATGCGATGGCGATCTTGCCGCCGCGGCGGTGATAGGAGAACTCGGAAAGTGCTGTGCGCTTGACCGTACCCATACGGGTGACCATGGTCAGATACTCATCGCCACGGAACTCGTCCACCGTGACCATCGTGGTGACCTTCTCCCCCTCGGCGAGGTCGAGAATGTTGACCACGTTCGTGCCCTTCGCGGTACGCGAGGACTCGGGAATGCGGTAAGCCTTGACCGTATGTACGCGACCGAGGTTGGTAAAGAGCAGAACATAGGAATGGCTGTTCGCGACCAGCAGGTTGTCCACGAAGTCCTCTTCCTTGGTTGTCATGCCGATCATCCCCTTGCCGCCGCGGTTCTGGGCGGAATAGGTATCAGCGGGCAGACGCTTGATGTATCCCTCACGCGTCAGGGTAATGACGCAGGTGTGTCGCTCAATCAGATCCTCGAGGTCGATGTCGTCGCTTGCCTCGGTGATCTCGGTGCGGCGCGCGTCGCCGTACTTGTCCCGCAGCGCGGCCATCTCGTCCTTGACGATGCCCTTCACGCGCTCGGGGCGCGCGAGAATATCGCGCAGGTCGGCCACGATCTCGGTCAATTTGGAAAGGCGCTCCTCGATCTTCTGGCGTTCCAGGCCCGACAGCTTACCAAGCGTCATCTCCACGATCGCCTGTGCCTGTGCGTCCGACAGGGCAAAGCGGTCGATCAGCGCGGTCTTGG
The DNA here is from genome assembly GCA_017464805.1 of Clostridia bacterium. Classification (GTDB taxonomy): domain Bacteria; phylum Bacillota; class Clostridia; order Oscillospirales; family CAG-272; genus UBA1740. Next base: position 9,811 of record JAFTYE010000006.1, read on the forward strand.
CGTCGGGAATGGACTTGCTCGCCTTGATGATGGCAATGACCTCGTCGATGTTGCCAATGGCGATCATGTAGCCCTCTAAAATGTGCATTTCGCGCAGGGACTTTTCCAGCTCAAAGCGCGTGCGGCGGGTGATGATCTCTTCCTGGAAAACGAGGTAATTGTCCAGCATGGCCGCAAGCGGCAGCACCTTCGGCTCACCGTTCACCAGCACCAGCATGTTCACCGCGCAGGTGTCCTGGAGCTGGGTATACTTGTACAGCTGATTGAGGATGACCTCGCCGTTCGCATCGCGGCGGTATTCGATCACGATCCGCATGCCCGCACGACCCGATTCGTCGCGCAGGTCGGTGATGCCCTCGATCTTCTTGTCCTTGACGAGGTTCGCAATGTTCTGCACCAGCATGCTCTTGTTGACCATGTAGGGGATCTCGGACACGATGATGCGATGCTGCTCGGCTTCAACGGTGCAGCGTGCGCGCACCGAAACGCGGCCGTGACCCGTCTCGTATGCCTCACGGATGCCGCGCGTGCCGTAGATCACGCCGTAGGTCGGGAAGTCGGGACCCTTGATGAACTGCATCAGCTCCTCGACGGTGCAGTCGGGGTGGTCGATGCGGTAGATCGCGCCGTCGATGACCTCGGTGAGGTTGTGTGGGGGAATGTTGGTGGCCATACCGACCGCAATACCCACCGCGCCGTTTACCAGGGCGTTGGGGAAGCGCGAGGGGAGCACGGTCGGCTCTTTACGGCTGGAATCGAAGTTCGGGACCATATCCACGACATTCTTTTCGATGCCGTCCATCAGCTCGTTCGCGATCTTGGCCATTCTCGCCTCGGTATAACGGTAGGCGGCCGCGCCGTCACCGTCCACATTACCGAAGTTACCGTGCCCCTCGACAAGGGGATAGCGGAGAGAGAAATCCTGCGCCAGGCGCACCATCGTCTGGTACACGGCAGCGTCGCCGTGGGGATGGTAACGACCCAGCACGTTACCGACCGTGGTCGCGGATTTACGAAAGGGCTTATCGCTTGTCAGGTGATCCTCGTACATGGCGTACATGATGCGTCGCTGACCCGGCTTCATGCCGTCGCGCACGTCGGGCAGGGCGCGCGCGGTGATGACGCTCATCGAATATTCCAGAAAAGAGGTCTTGACCTTTTTTTCCATATTTTGAGGGACGATCTTCTGATTCGGAAACTCAATTCCCTCGCTGAGATGTACTTTTCTCTTTATCATGGCTTCCTCTTATTAGCCGAATGGATCTTCGGCGGTTTTTCTTTCTGTGCCTTTCCCGTAAGGAGGGTGTTTTTTCGTGTCATCCTGAGCGCAGCACCGCCGAGATTCCGATGCTTCGCATCGCCCTGCGGGTTCGACTACGCTTCGCTCCGCTCAGAATGACACCTGCGGTGTCCGGCGGTGCGGAGTCGAAATCCGACCGCAGGGAGGATCAAACGCGACTCTCGCATTTGGGAACTTGTAAAAGCATTTACACATCGAGGTTCTCTACAAACTTCGCGTTCTCTTCGATAAACCTACGGCGGGGCTCCACATCGTCGCCCATGAGCACCGAGAAGGTCTCGTCAGCCGCCAGCGCGTCCCCGATCTCCACGCGCAAAATGGTGCGCGTTTCGGGGTCCATGGTGGTCTCCCACAGCTGCTCGGGGTCCATCTCACCAAGACCCTTATACCGCTCGGCCTCGATGTTGCCGCCCATCTCCTCGATGATGCGGTCACGCTCCGCGTCCGAGAACGCGTATCGCTCCACCTTGCCACGGCGGATCTTGTACAGCGGCGGCTTGGCCAGGTAGATGTGTCCGCCCTCAATCAAGGGGCGCATGTGACGGAAGAAGAAGGTCAGCAGCAGAATGGCGATATGCGCGCCGTCCACGTCGGCATCCGCCATAATGATGATCTTGCCATAGCGGAGCTTTTCCATGTCAAACTCCTCGCCGATGCCGCATCCGAGTGCCTGGATGATCGGGATGAGCGAGAGGTTGGAATAGACCTTGTCGAGGCGACTCTTTTCCACGTTAAGCACCTTACCGCGCAGGGGAAGGATCGCCTGGTAGCGGCTGTCGCGGCCGTCCTTGGCCGAGCCGCCTGCCGAGTCACCCTCCACCAGGTAAAGCTCGGTCAGCTCGGTGCGCTTTTCCTGGCAATCCGCCAACTTACCCGGCAGGGTCGAGCCTTCCAAAACGCTCTTGCGTCGCGTCATTTCTCTTGCCTTGCGAGCGGCCTCACGGGCGCGGGAGGCGGAGAGGGATTTTTCAATGATCTGCTTGGCGGAGTTCGGGTTTTCTTCCAGAAATTCGGAGAGCTTCGCACTCACCACCGAGTCCACCAGCGTGCGGATCTCGGAGTTACCGAGCTTGGCCTTTGTCTGGCTCTCGAACTGCGCGTCCTCTAACTTGACCGAGATAATGGCGCAAAGACCCTCGCGCACGTCCTCGCCCGAGAGGTTCTTATCAGCATCCTTCAGAATGCCCTTTTTGCGCGCGTAGTCGTTGAGCACGCGGGTCAGGGCCGCCTTAAAGCCCACCTCGTGGGTACCGCCCTCAATGGTGGTCATGTTGTTGGCAAAGGAGATGAGGGTTTCGTTGTAGCTGTCGTTATACTGCATGGCGACCTCGGCGATCGAGCCGTTTTTCTCGCCCTTCATATAAATGACCTCGTTGTGGATAGGGGTCACGCTCTTGACACCCGTGAGGTACTCGACGAAGCTGACGATACCACCCTCGTAGCAAAGCTCCTCTTCCTTCTCGCGGCCCTCGCGCTCATCCCGCATGATGATGCGAACGCCCGCGTTGAGAAAGGACTGCTCCCGCATACGGGTCAGGATCGTGTCGTAGTCAAAGACCGTTTCCTCAAAGATCTCGGGATCGGGCTTGAAGCGCACATACAGACCGTGACGGTCGGTGTCCCCCACGCACGCGAAGGGACGTGCCACGCCGCCGCGCTCAAAGCGTTCCGTGTAGATCTTGCCGTCGCGGCAGTTCTCGACCTCGACCCATTCGGAGAGGGCGTTGACGACCGAAGCACCTACGCCGTGCAGACCGCCGGCTATCTTGTACCCACCACCGCCGAACTTGCCGCCCGCGTGCAGAACGGTGTACACAACCTCCAGGGTCGGCTTGCCCAGCTTTTCATTCATGCCCGCCGGGATGCCGCGTCCGTCGTCCTTGACGGATACGCTGCCGTCGTCGTACAGGGTAATGACGATCGCGTCGCATTCACCTGCCAGTGCCTCGTCGATGGAGTTGTCCACGATCTCGTACACAAGGTGATGCAGACCGCGCAAGGATGTCGTACCGATGTACATGCCGGGACGCTTGCGAACCGCTTCCAGACCTTCCAGTACCTGGATCTGACTGTCGCCGTAGCTCTCGGCCCCGATCTGTTCCTGTGTCGTTTGCTTCAATTCTTCCATTCTTCTTTCCTACCCAAAATTTGATGTCGTCCGTTCCGTCCGTGTGATATCCTATCACGCGAAAATCGGAAATTTCGGACACGGTGAAAATTTTTTAAGGGATACGGGGGTGTTGCCGCTTTTTGCAAAAAGCGGCGCAAAAACCTTTATATAACGGCTCGCAAGCTCGCCGTAAGAAAAATTATTATTCCTCTCCCCACGCAGGCTCTTCGCCTCTTGCGCCGAGCGACAGAGAGGAGATATGAGAAAGGATCACGCGGCTTTCCTTTTTCTTTTCCCCATCCAAGAGGAGAAAGGATCTTGGAATATCCGCGTCCGCGACGCTCACGCGGCTTTCCTTCTGTGCACGGGATAGAAACGCCCTTCCCCCTGCCGTGACGGTCACGTTATCAAAATCAAAAATACCGATGATATCCTTTTTGCGAACGGTCTTGCCGTTACCGATGTGCAGGATCATAGCAGCCGCCCTCCACGTATATCTCATTGGCCGCAAGACCAAGCCTCTCTCCCCCCTCACAGGAGGTCAAGATGATCTGCTTTTCACCGTCACCGCCGAGCAGCACCGCGCGCCGCCCCTCATCCAGCTCCGAGAGCACGTCGTCAAAGAGAAACACGGGGTATTCTCCCGTCCGCTCGCGGCACACCTCTCCCTCTGCCATTTTCAGCGACAGCACCGCCGTGCGCTGCTGCCCCTGCGAGGCAAAGGTTTTGGCTTCTTTATCGTTTATAAAAATCTCAAGGTCGTCTCGGTGCACGCCAAACAGACTGCACCCCGTCGCCATTTCGCGGGAAATATCCGTGTTATACAACTCGATATATTTCTCCCGAACACTTTCTTTATCGGTAATTTCTCCCGCATCCGAGGAAAAGCGAAGAGATAGCCTCTCCCTCTCACCGGAAAGCGAGGCTTGCGCGTCCTTCGCGTATCCCGACAGGCGGTCGATATATTCCCGCCTCGCCACAGCCACCGTGGCACAGGCCTCGGCCATGCCCTCGCTGTATGAGGCAAGCAGGTCGCGGTCGATGTATCCGAATTTAGCCGCTTCCTTTAGCACCGCGTTGCGGTGCTCGCGCAGCTTTTCGTAGCGCGACAGCGCACGCAAATATCCCTTATCTAATTGAGAAATTGCAATATTGAGAAACAGACGCCGCTCGGCGGGCCCTCCCTTGACCAGATCCAGATGCTCGGGATAAAAGAGCACCGCACGGAACTTGCCCATCATCTCCGAAAGTGAAATGGGAGCCGCACCGCGAAGACGCTTTCTCTCGCCATCGTAGTAACGGTAAGTCAGCCTTTGCTCGCCGTATTCCTTTTCTTCAAAGGTAAGGGACAAGGAAAAGCCCCTCTCCCCAAAGCGCACCTGATCCGCGTCGGTCGCGCCGCGGAAGCTTTTTCCGCGCGCAAAGGTGTAAATACCCTCAATGAGGTTGGTCTTTCCTTGTGCGTTTTTGCCGTACAGCAGGTTCACGCCGGGGGAAAAATCCAACCGTACCTTTTCCATGTTGCGGTAGTTCTCCGCCTCAAAGGAAGAGATCTTCATCTCTTATCCGTTCATGCGAACGGGCAGAACCATGTAGAAGAAGCTCTTTTCCTCGCTCTTCTCATGCGGACGAATGGTCACACTCTGCGTGGGCGACTGGAAGGACAAATCCAGTAGCTCTCCCTCACTTGCGCGGATGCTGTTTATAAGGTAGCGGCAGTTAAAGCCTATCTCCAGATTCTCCCCCTCGTGGGTAACCGGCATTTCATCGTACACCTTGCCGTTGACCGAGGTCGAGGTGATGCTCATGACGTTGCCATCCAAAATAAGCTTGACGTAGCTGCGGCCGGAGCCTACGATGCGTTCCTCGGCGATCAGAGTCGCTCTTTCCAGTGCTGCGAGCAGACGGTCGCGCTCAACAGTGATGTGGATGGTTTGATCCTTTGGAATGATGCGTTCGTAGTCGATGTATTCGGAATCGATCATGCGCGTAAAGAAGATAATATCGTCAAAGAAGAAAATGGCATGCTTGCGCGCAATTTTGACGCAGGTGATCTCGTCCCCGTCACCAAGGATCCGGACAAGCTCGTTCAGCGCGTGGCCGGGTACGAGAAAGGAAAAGTCCAGCACGCTGACCTCACCCACATCCCGCAGGTCGCAGGATACCGCGCGGCGGGAAAGAGTATAGGAGTCGCAGGAGATCAGCTCCATGCGATTTTCCATAATACGGAAGAAAGCACCGCAGAGCATGGGACGAGAATCCTGCTCTGCGACCGAGTGCAGGACCTTGGAGATCATGTCCTTAAGAATCTCACTCTCTACCTCAAAGCCGCGCGGGCCGGTCAGCTCCGGCATGGTGGGAAAATCCTTACCGGGAAGTGCGGACAAGGAGAAGGATGCCTTACCCGAGGTGACGGTGGTGTTGAGGTTTTCGTCCACCGCGATGGTCAGCTCGTCCTCGGACAGCACCTTGATGATCTGAAGAAGACGACCGGCCGAAATGATATAGCTGCCGGGCTCGATCACCGACTCTGCCTCCAGCGTTGCACGGACACCCTTGTTCATGTCGTAGGTGGACAGGCGAACCGTGTTGCCCCCCATCGTTTCGATGAGGACACCCTCAATAGATGGAATGGAGTTTTTGGTGGATACGGTTCCCATGCAGGGGTAGAGCTTCTCCAGCAGCTTGGATTTTTTGAAAACGATCTTCATGTTGCACGTCGTCGTCCCGAAGGGACGGCTCTCCTTTTGTGTGTTTTCTTTTATTCTGTATCCAGTAGTAACCGTAGTAGGGGCTGTTGAAACTGTTGGGAATTCAAAATTGCCATATAAGGACAAGCAATTTCAGCTTTTCTAAATGTTGGAAAGGGGTTAGGAAGGTGTGTGGTGTGTGTTGAAAAACAGACACTTTTCAACAGGGGTAGGGGAAGATGCCACTTTTTGAAAAAAGTGGATCAAAAACTTTTCATGCGTGCCTCACAGGTTCGGCACAGGAAAATTTATCGCGACTGCGCGGCAGTCGCGCAGGGGGAAAGCCGACGGACGCCGTTATGCGATCATTACACTAAAAGGGAAACGGTGTCTGTGAAGTTTCCCCCCACACGGCGCAAACCGTGATAACCACTTTTGCGGCGATCCTGCGGGCCGCGCCCTGAAAGCTTTTGCGGAGCTTTTCTCGAAAAGAGACCCTTCTCTTCTCGTCCTATCACATCTGCAAGGTAGAGATCAGCTCGTTAACCTCGCTCTCCATACCGGGTACGCTTTCAATCTGTCCCTTGACGTACTTGGTCGAGGCAATGACTGTTGCGTGGTCACGCGAGAAAAGCTTACCGATATCGGACAGGGAAAGCTCCGTCAGGTGCCGTATCAGGTAGATACACAAATGCCGCGCCTTGGCGATATTGTCGTTTCTCTTTTTGCTGCGGATATCCTCCTCGCTCACCCCGTACCGCTCGGAGATCAACTCAAATATTTTGTCGATGGTATCGTTCTCCGACTTCGAGCTGGAAAGGATCGGCGAAATCGCCTCTTTGCACAGCTCCAGGGTGATGGGCGTGGAGGTCAGCATGCTCACTGCGCTGATCTTTTTGATCGCACCCTCGATGGTTCGAATGCTGTTTTTGAGCTTTTGGGAAAGGAAGGTCACTGCATCCTCGGGAATGACAATGCCAAGCTCCTCTGCCTTTTTCAGAATAATGGCCGTCCGCAGCTCGATGCTCGGCGGCTGCACGTCCGCGATCAGACCCCACTCAAATCGGGTACGTAAACGCTCCTCCAGCGTGCGGATGTCCCGCGGCGGTCGATCGGAGGTCAGAATGATCTGCTTATCCGCATCATGCAGGGCATTAAAGGTGTGGAAGAATTCCTCCTGCGTGGACTCCTTACCCGCGATAAACTGAATATCGTCAATCAGCAGCACGTCTGCGCGGCGGTAATAGTCGCGGAACTGCTTGGTACGTCCCGTTTGAATGGCCTGGATCAGCTCGTTTGTGAAATCCGCACCGCCCTTGTAAATGATATGTACGTCGGGCATGGTGTTTTTGATCTCGTTTGTGATTGCATAAAGCAGGTGGGTCTTGCCAAGCCCGCTCTGACCGTAAATAAAAAGCGGGTTGTAGCTGGTCGCGGGGTTGCGTGCCACCGCAATACAGGCGGCATGGGCGAACTTGTTGGAATCGCCGACCACAAAGTTATCAAAGGTGTATTGAGAGAATATCTTTTTGCTCTCGATATCCGCGCCGATGTTCGGCTCCTCCTCAAGTAGCTCTGTACGCTTTTCCTTGGAAACCAGCGACTGCGGCTCGCGCGTAAAGGTGGGAACGGAAATGCCCTCGTTTTTCTCGGTGGAAATGATATCCACCTCCACCTCAAAGCCGATTACCTCGCGCAGTGCGTCCGAAAGAACGCCCGTATATTTATTCTGTATGATGCTCTGCTTGAAATCGCTGTTGATCTTAAAGACCGCGCGGCCCTCATCCAGCGAAAGAAGAACCAGATCCCCAAACCACAAGTCAAACACCGTGGGGGAATAGTGGGTGCGGACACGTTCCAGGGTTGCCGCACAGACGGATTCCAGCTCTTGCATACGAAAACTCCTATAATACTAATATAATATACTATATTATAACATATACCTTTATAAATTTCAACCACTGTTGAGAAAAAACCTTGCAAAAACAGGATGGGTGTGCTACAATAAAAGAAATTCAGGAGGTAAAGACATGTTTCTGATTACGAAAAAAAAGCAGTTGAACGAAAACACCGTTCAAATGACCATAAAGGCACCACACGTGGCGCGGCGCGCCCTGCCGGGGCAGTTCATCATTTTCCGTACCCACGAGGGCGGGGAACGCATTCCGTTGACCATCGCTTCCTATGACCGTGAAAGCGGTGAGGTGACGCTCATTTTCCAGACCGTCGGGGCATCTACCTCCATTCTCGGTGCAAAGCAAGAGGGAGAGAGCATTCTCGACTTCGTCGGCCCGCTGGGACAGGCAAGTGAGTTTGAAAACGAAACTCGCGTGGCGGTAATCGGTGGCGGCCTTGGCTGTGCGATCGCCTGGCCGCAGGCAAAATTTTTGCATGAGTCGGGGGTCGAGGTTGATATGATCTGCGGCTTCCGAAACAAGGATGCCGTCATTTTGGAAGAGGAAATGAAAAATTCCTGCCAAAATCTCGTTCTCATGACCGACGACGGCTCCTACGGCGAAAAGGGGCTTGTGACCCAGGGGCTGAAAAAGCTGATAGAGGGCGGCGCGAAATACAGCCGCGTGATTGCCATCGGCCCGCCTGTGATGATGAAATTCGTGGCCGCGCTGACTAAGGAGTACGGTATTCCGACCACCGTCAGCATGAATCCCATTATGATTGACGGAACAGGCATGTGCGGCGGTTGCCGCGTTCGCGTGGGCGGCGAGTATAAGTTCGCTTGCGTGGACGGCCCGGATTTTGACGGCCATGCCGTGGATTTCGACGAGCTGATTCTGCGTAACCGCATGTACGCGGAGCAGGAAAATCATCACCGCGAGGAGACCTGTAATTTGCTCAAACAGGGGTAAAGAGGAAACAGAATGCTTTTCGAGAAAAGCTTGGCAAAAGCTTTCAGGCGCGCCGCGCAAGCTTGGTGCAGGGGTAAAACCGACGGGCGCCGTCCCCTACCGATTTTCTATAAACGTGACAATCCGCAGACAGCGTCTGTGAAATTTACCCCTATACGGCGTAAGCCGTGATAATCGTTTTTTGTGGCGAGCCACTTATGAAAAGTTTTGCGGAGCTTTTTCAAAAGCGACCCGTCCCATTCCCTTCAAACAAAAGGAGAAATCATGAAAAATATGTCCCCAACACGCACGCCCATGAAAGAGGCGGCGCCCGATATCCGAAACAAAAACTTTTCCGAGGTCGCGCTCGGCTACACGGCAGAGGAAGCCATGACCGAGGCCGCGCGATGCCTCGGCTGCAAAAATCACCCCTGTACCGATGGATGCCCCGTATCCGTCCGCATCCCCGAATTTCTTTGTCTTGTCGCAGAGGGCAAATTTGCCGAAGCGTATGCGGTCATCCGTTCTACCAACTCTCTGCCCGCTGTCTGCGGCCGCGTCTGTCCGCAGGAAACGCAGTGCGAGGGCAAATGTGTACGCGGCATCAAGGGCGAGCCGGTCGCAATCGGGCGTCTGGAACGCTTCTGCGCGGACTTTGCGCGCGCCAATGCGACACACGGGTCCCTTGAAACCAAACAGGAAGGCCCCCGTGTGGCGGTGATCGGATCGGGTCCCGCAGGCCTTGCCTGTGCCGGTGACTTGGCCGCAGCAGGCTGTCGCGTGACGGTCTTTGAGGCCCTGCACGCCGCGGGCGGCGTGCTGGTCTACGGTATTCCCGAGTTCCGTCTTCCCAAATCCATCGTCGCACACGAAGTGGACAACCTTCGCCGCGCGGGCGTGGAATTTTCCTGTGACACCGTCATCGGCCGTTCCATGACCGTGGACGAGCTGTTTGCGGATGGCTACCGCGCGGTCTTTATCGGCTCGGGCGCCGGATTGCCGCAGTTCATGAACATCCCGGGTGAGGGTCTTTGCGGCGTGTACAGCGCGAACGAATACCTGACCCGCGTGAACTTGATGAAGGCATATGAGGAAAACGCCTTGACCCCCATCAAGCGTGCCCGTCGCGTCGCCGTGATCGGCGGCGGCAACGTGGCCATGGACGCCGCCCGTTGCGCGAAGCGCATGGGCGCGGAGGAGGTCTACATCGTCTACCGCCGCGGCGAGGAGGAAATGCCCGCGCGTCGCGAGGAGATCCACCACGCCAAGGAGGAGGGCATCATCTTCCGCCTGCTCACCAATCCGACCGCCATTCTGGATGACGGACGCGGCAACGTGGCGGGCATCACTGTCCAAAAAATGGAGCTTGGCGAGCCGGATGCAGGTGGCCGTCGCCGCCCCGTAGCCATTCCCGGCTCGGAGGAGGATATCGCGGTCGAGGCGGTCATCGAGGCCGTCGGCACGCGTCCTAATCCCCTGCTCCGCATGACCACCGAGGGCCTCACGGCCAACCGTTGGGGATGTATTGTGGTCGGCGAGGACGGCGTGACCACCGAAAAGGATGGTGTGTTCGCGGGCGGAGATGCCGTCACGGGTGCCGCGACCGTTATTCTCGCCATGGGTGCGGGTAAGGCCGGTGCCGCCGCTATCCTCGATTACATCAAGAACAATCCGTGAAGGACGGGGAAAGGTATACCCATTGGGCTTTTCTATCTGTCCCCAAACTTCCCTTTCAAAACAAGGAGAAACCATGAAAAAAACGCTATCGTTGCTCGTCCTTGCGGCCATGACGGTCGCTTCCCTCTTCGGCCTTTCGTCCTGCGCGAAGCTGGATACGACGGGCCTGCTCGAGGCCGCTCCCGACCTGATCGCGCGCTCCGCCACACTTAACGAGGTCTTTTTCGGCGAGGGCATCCCCTATAACAAGGGCGTGACCCCCGTCGGAAACTACTATGAGGCGGACAAGGACTACCTCGCCGAGGCGGGCTTTTCGACCGTGGACGAGCTGAAAGCGATGACGCAGGAGGTCTTCTCGGCCGAGTACAGCGCGATCATTTTTGAAACCAACCTGTCCGGCTTTGCGGTCGAGGGTAGCGGCTACACCTACGCGCGCTACACGTCCAGTCAGCCCGAGGCTCTGCGCGATGAGAACGAAACCATCCTGGTCTTTGTGGGGGAAGGCAACCAAAATCCCTACGACATCGGAAAATGCACCTACGATTATACCACCCTTGCGCTCGGCAAGGTAAGTAAAAAGTACGCCGAGGTGACCCTGTCGGTGCACACCGTATTCCCACCCGACGAGGATCACCCCGACGGATATGAGGAAACCGCCCCTATGACGGTGCGCTTCGTATACGAGGACGGCTGGCACATCGATTCCCCGACCTATTAAGATGAAGCAGGCCACGATCATCAGCGTGGGAACGCTGAAGGAGAAATTTCTGCGAGATGCGGCGGCGGAATATGAAAAACGACTCTCGGCCTTTTGCCGCGTCGAAAATATCCATTTGAAGGAAGAGCGCATCGCAAACGAGAACAACGCCGCCGAGGTGGCGGCCTCCCTCGCCGCCGAGGGAGAGCGCATGCTCGCCCGCGTGCCGCAGGGTGCGTACACCGTCGCGCTTTGCGTAGAAGGCAAGGAGCCGGACTCCCCCGCCCTTGCGCGGGAGCTGGGCGAGGCACTCGACCGATGCGGCAAGCTTTGCTTTTTCATCGGCTCCTCGCACGGACTCTCCCCCGCCGTCAAGGCGGCCGCGAATGCACGCATCTCGCTCTCGCGCCTGACCTTCCCGCACGGTCTTGCGCGCGTGCTCCTCTTGGAAGCCCTCTACCGTTCGATGAACATCCTCGCCGGAAAGCGGTATCATAAATAAAACCACCCCCGTGTGTCGTTTCACAACACACGGGGGTGTACTTATTCTTCAAATTTTTCCAAAAACCTGTCTGCATTGGAGGTGGCGATCTTGTCGCAACGCTCGTTGTAGGGGTTGCCGTCGTGTCCCTTGACCCATTCGAACGTCACCTCGTGCTTTCCGAGAAGCTCGTAAAGCTCCTGCCACAGATCGACGTTTTTCAGCTCTTCCCTGCCGCGCCGCCAGCCGGCCTTGCGCCAGCCCTCCAGCCATCCTTGGTTGATGGCGTCTACGATGTATCGGCTATCCGAATACAGGGTCACCTCGCATTTCTCGCGCAGCGCGCGCAGACCGTAGATCGCCGCCGAAAGCTCCATGCGGTTGTTGGTTGTTTCGCGCTCGCCGCCCGAGGTCGTTTTCTCATGCTTTCCGTAGACCAGGATCGCTGCCCAGCCGCCCCGCCCGGGGTTGCCGCGGCAGGCACCGTCGGTGTAGATCTGTACCTGCTTCATGCCGTTATCCTATCCACGTGATCGTATTGTCGATGAGGCGGAAGAAGACGGGCAACAGTCGTAGCACCACCGCGCCGCCGACAAGACACACGACAACGATCAGAAGAAATGAACCGATGCCGCTTCCCTTTGCGTCGTAGCGGGTCTGGGCGCGCGGCAAAAGCTCCGCGGGCACGTAAAAGCGCGTCTTTTGCGGGTCGATTTCGTCCCGCATGACCAGCTTATCTTTGGCTGAACCGCCAAGCTCCTCGGGGATCACATCCTCGCGTTCCTCGCCTACAAAGCGAAGCACGCGGCGAAGCCCCGAATCCCGACGGGACAGCGTGTTTTTCAGCATAAAGCCCTTGGTGTAGCCGAGGTCGGCCATGGTCAGGGCGTTCTGCTCGTCCTGCGCACCGCGCGCGATCAGGGCGCGCACAAAGCCGCCGAGATAACGCCGCTCGTAGACTGCGACGGCCGAGGCCAGAATACAGCCAATCATCACGGCAAAGACGATCTGCGACAGGGTCGCGCCGAAGCCGTCCAGCGAGAAGTTGCGGTAAGAACCGAAGTCTACTTCAAAATAGGTCTCCCGCAAATAATCCCAAATATCACCGAAAAAATTATAAATTTCTGCCATATTTTCTACCTATTACGAGTGAATATCAGTATTCCTCAAAGAAATCGTTGCCGCAAACGCCGCGTAAAAAGGCTTCCAGATCCTCGTTGTCCTCGTAGTAGAAGGTGATGCAGCCCTTGCCCTTCTTATTGTCCAGCTTCACGCGACGGCCGAGTGCCGTCATCACGCGTCGCTCCAGCTCGCGGGAGTAGTCCACGACCTGCGGTTGCGGCTCGATCGGGGTGATCTCGCTTCCCTTTTTGTTGCGGCGGCGAACCTCTGCCTCGGTCATGCGCACCGAAAGCCCACGCTGGGCCACAAAGGCCGCCAGCGCGACCATACCGTCACGGTCGCGCAGGCCAAGTAACGCGCGCGCGTGGCCCGCGCTCAACTCACCCGACACGACCAGCGCGCGAACGCCTTCGGGCAGCTCCAAAAGGCGCACGGCATTGGCAATTGCCGAGCGGCTTTTGCCGATGCGGGTGGAAATTTCCTCCTGCGTGAGGTGGAACTCCTCGGCAAGCGAGCGGTAAGCCGCCGCTTCCTCAATGGGGTTGAGGTCCTCTCGCTGAATGTTCTCGATTAGAGCGATCTGGGCGGTCTCCTCCTCGGTGGTGTCGAGGATGATGACCGGCACCTCGGACAGCCCCGCCATCTTGGATGCGCGGAAACGACGCTCGCCCGCGATGATCTGATAGCGGTCGTCCCCTACCCGGCGGACAAGGATCGGCTGTAGCACGCCGTGTGCGGAAATGGACTCGGCTAACTGGGCCAGTGCCTCGGTGTCGAAATACTTGCGCGGCTGATTTCCCTTCGGCTCCATCTGCGACAGGCGCAGCATGGTCTTGCCACCGGCGGGCGCGCTCTCCTCCATGGTGTTTTCCAGAAAGATCGCGTCAATGCCTCGGCCAAGGCCGGATAATTTCTTTGCCATGATGATGTTCTCCTTTTTTGGTTGGGTCGTTTCGGGGTTGCGGAAGCAAGGTTTTCCTCTTTTCGTGCGATACCCGTGTCGATCATAATTTCCATATTTTACCAATTTTGTGGATTTTCTCTTGATTGTTGCACGGTTTTTGATCGGATTTTGGTGAAACCCGTCGATTTTTGCTTCGTAACGGCGGGATCAGATGCGCAGAACCAGCTCCTTGGCCACGTCGTTATATTCCTGTGTTCCCTTCCCGAGCGGGTCGTAGTAGCAAATCGGCTTGCCGAAGCCGGGGGCCTCACTCAATTTCACGCTACGCGAAATGGGGGTCTTAAACAGCTTTTCGGCATAGTATTTCTTCAACTCTGCCACCACCTGCCCCGATAGGATCAGGCGACCATTGTACATGGTGAGCAGAATGCCCGTGATCTCCAGGGTCGGATTGTAGAGCGAGCGAACGCGCTTGACCGTCATCATCAGCTGGGAAAGGCCCTCCAGGGCGAAAAACTCGCATTGCATGGGGATCACCACGCCGTTGGCGGCGGTGAGCGCATTGACCGTCAGCTGCGAAAGCGAGGGCGGGCAGTCGATGATGATGTAATCGTACTCTTCGGCTACCTGCGCAAGAGCATTTTTGAGGCAGTTTTCGCGGTGCTCGATCTCTCCAAGCTCGAATTCCGCGCCTGCCAGGGCCATCGTAGACGGCAAAACCGACAAATTCTTAAATTCCGTGGGCATAATGGCGGCTTTGATGTCCGCTTGACCGATCAGAACCTCGTAGGTAGAGCTTTTGATACTCTTTTTGGGGATTCCGACGCCGCTGGTTGTGTTGCCCTGCGGGTCCATGTCCACCATCAGCACCCTTTTGCCGCGTTTTCCGAGTGCGGCGGCTGTATTCACGGCAGACGTGGTCTTTCCAACGCCGCCCTTCTGGTTGGCGAAAGCCAATATCTTTCCCATGGTTGCCTCCCTAATTTGTGTCAGGATTCGGTTTTTGCGTCCGAAAGGAGGGCAAAAAATCGCCAAAGTAGCCATGTTTGCCTACAAGAAGATGGTTGGGACGCAAAAAACCAACTTTTCTTTATTATATCATTCAAATCGCGCTATGTCAATGAAAAGAATGTAAACACCGTATAAATTCACAAAATGTTTCACGTGAAACACATGGGACAGTGCGACCGTCCCGCTGTTTTCAAAAGCCAATTGTTTCACGTGAAACAATCCAATCAATGGAACAAGCGCGCCCAACAAATGTTTCACGTGAAACAAAGGCCGCCCCGTGCGTTTACACGGGACGGCCTTTTCTGTTTTTACAGCGGTTATACGGTTTCGACAGTGTTTTCCTCAATTTCGGCGGGTTCTTCGGCCTCGGCAGCCTCGGAATACACCTTTTCGCCGATTTTGGCGCATACTGTGAGGCAATATAGCTCCTCCTTGGGCTTCCCGTCCACAAAATCGGTGTAGGTATGGACTTTTTCTTCTTCGATAAAAAAACAGCCGTGCTCTTCGGGTCTCGTGCTATCGGCTACGCTGATTCGCGTCAAACCCACGCCTAAATACTTCAAAATGGACTCTTTTCGTGTCCAAATACGGGTGAAGAGGCGGCAATACGCCTCGGGATCGGCTGCGACAGGGGCCAAAAGAGCCTTTTCCTCGTCGTTGAAGTAGCGTTCTGCTACGCGCTCCGCACGGGCGGTATCAATACGGACACGCTCCATGTCGATGCCGACCTGTGCGGAGATCTCGCCCTCGGGCGCGGTGATCAGGGCACAGCCTACCATATATCCCGAATGAGTGAGGTTAAAGGCGGCATTTTCATGTCCCTCAAAGTAGGGTTTGCCATAGGAATCGTATCGAACGCATTCAAGAGCGCCCCTTTTTTCAAAAAAGCTGTTGTATTCGGGCTTCACGATGTCCTGTACGCTCCGAACAAAGTCATCCGTGTGCTTGCGGAGCATCTTTTCCAGTAATATATAGGCACCCGCGCGACGGGACCGCTCCTCGATGTCGGCGGTTCGAAGGATACGCCGTGAAAGCTGGGGGGGGAGAAGGGCAACGGTGGTGTGGATCTGGTTGAAGTGCATCAACGGATAAACCGAAAAGGTTTCATAGTATAGCATGGCTTGTCCTTTCTGTTGGTGAGATAGGGAAGCGCGAAGGGTAGGGAAGAGCATGGCAGGGATCGCGACCGCGGCACTACACATAATATATTAGGAAGAAAACCGTCGAATTTTGTCAAAACAAGAGAAAGATTTTGCTTCCAAATATTGCCAATCGCCTTCGCAGGGTAACCATATAAAGCCTTCCCTCAAGGGGGAAGCCTTGCGCTGGAATTCTACGACACCACGAATAAATGTTTACGGCTCCAATTTGCGCGGGGTGTCGATCAGACCCGCGAGATAATCCAGGCTTATGCCATAATATCGTGCCAGGGTGATAAAATGGTGCATGGGGAGCTCGCGATCCCCTCTTTCGTAACGGCTGTATTGTGTTTGTTGGATTTGCAGCTGGGCGGCAATTTCTTCTTGCGTTTTGTCGCAATCCTCTCGCAGATCGCGCAGTCGTCTGTAAAGGTGCATGACAGGCTCCTTTTTCTTTTTTCATATTTTAGCACAAAACCGTTTGGTACTATCGACTTTATAGCCAAACGGTGCTAAAACATAGGTAAGAGCCGTTTGGTTCTGAAAAATAAAAAAGGAAAACGCCATGAACGACATTTTGAAAGAGCTTTGTACGGAAACATCCTGCCACGGCAGGCGAGGGGAGAACGCGGGGAGGAAATTGCAAATTTGCGCGTTGTTCCAACAAAACCACGAGAAATTGGAAGGGAAGCTGAATGCGGAAGGCCTTGACCGCCTTGGTCGGCATGACGATAACATGTTCGAGCTCTGTACGTTGTGGGAAGCGGATGTATTCGTCCATGCCTTACGCCTCGCTGCTCGCCTTGCGGCGGAATGCCTTTCGGAGAAACAAAATGGTACCCCGTGTGTCGTTTTGCGACACACGGGGTGGCTTTTATGGTCTCCTTTTGTTGTGGTAGGACCGGCCTTCGGACGGTCCGTCAATGATAGAGAAGCCCCGTGCGGACCGTCGGATAAGCGAATAAAAGCGGGGGAGGCGTTTTTATGAAGCGTGTAACGCCGCAAGGTTCGACCACTTAGGCTAACCGCCGATGCCTACGAATACTTGTGCGTGCCGCCACTTACGCTTCCATCACAATCGGCAGGATCATAGGGCTACGCTTGGTCTGCGTGAAGAAGAAACGCGAAAGCTCATCGCGCAGGGAATTTTTCAGCATGGTGAAATCCCCGCGTGACTCCAAGGCACGGCGCAGCGCGTTTGTGGCGATCTTGCGCGCGCTGTCCATCATTTCCTCGGATTCGCGCACGTACACGAAGCCGCGCGAAACGATCTCCGGCCCCGAAAGGATCGCGCGCTCGCGGAGCGCGACCGTGGCCACCACCACAATCAGGCCGTCCTGCGAGAGCAGACGGCGGTCGCGGAGCACGATTGAACCGACATCCCCGACGCCCGCGCCGTCCACCAGCACTCGCCCGGCGGGTACGGTGCCGTTCTTGCGCGCGCCCTTTTCGTCAATTTCCAGCACCTCACCGATCTCGGACACGAAAATGCGATCGGGCGACATGCCCATGTACTCCGCGATCTTTTTGTGCGCGTGTAGATGCCGTGCCTCGCCGTGTATCGGCATGAAATATTGCGGTCTGACCAGCGCGTGGAGCAGCTTCAGCTCCTCGGAGCAGGCGTGCCCCGATGCGTGTACGCCCGCCGTGGTCGCGTCGCTGACCACCTTGATGCCGCCCGTGATCAGGGCGTTGATGATGCGGTCAACCAGCAGCTCGTTGCCCGGAATGGCACTGGAGGACAGGATGACCGTGTCCTGTGGCGTGAGCTTGACCCGCTCGTGCGAGCCGAACGCCATGCGGTAAAGCGCGCTCATCGGCTCGCCCTGGCTGCCCGTGGTGACCAGTGTGATCTCGTTCGGGCGGAAGCGGCGAAGGTCGCCTACGCTGACCAGCGTTCCCTCTGGCACGTTCATATAGCCCAGCTCCACCGCCGCGCCGATGACGTTTTCCATGCTCCGACCGAGCACCGCCACATGTCGGCCGTGCTTCACCGAGCAGTCGATGATCTGTTGCACACGGTGGACGTTTGAGGAAAAGGTTGCGATGACCAGGCGACTGTCGGCGTTCTCGGTGAAAATGCGGTCAAGCGAGCCGCCGACCGACCGCTCCGACGGGGAAAAGCCCGCACGCTCCGCGTTCGTGGACTCGGCGAGCATTAGGAGAACGCCCTCGTTTCCGATCTGGCCGATGCGGGTCAGATCCATCATGTTGCCGTCGATGGGGGTCACGTCCAGCTTGAAGTCGCCCGAATGGAATACGGTGCCAAGCGGCGTGCGGATCGCCAAGGCGCAGGCGTCCGCGATCGAGTGGTTGACGTGGATAAATTCGGCCAAGAGAACCCCAAGCTGTACCACGTCTCCTGCCTCCACGGTCAGAAGGCGCGGCTTGTGCGGCAGCTTGTGCTCGCTCAATTTGTTCTTGATGATGCCAAGGGCCAGGCGGGTGCCGTAGATCGGCGGATTGATCGCGCGGAGTATATAGGGAATCGCGCCGATGTGATCCTCGTGCCCGTGGGTGATGAGGATGCCGCGTACACGGTCGGCATTCTTTTCGAGATAGGAGATATCGGGAATGACGTAATCCACGCCCAGCATATCCTCGTCTGGGAAGCCGAAGCCGCAGTCCACCACGATGATGTCATTCTCGTGCTCGATCACCGTCATGTTCTTGCCGATCTCGCCAAGACCGCCGAGTGACATCACGCGCAGCTTGCCGAGTGGCTTTTTCCTTGTGTGTGCGGCAGCGCGGGGGCTTTTTGCTTCGGCAGGCTTGTGCAGGGGGGCAGGGGACGCGCCGCGCGGTTGCGGGGTGGTGCCGCTCGGTTTT
This sequence comes from Clostridia bacterium, assembly GCA_017464805.1. GTDB lineage: Bacteria > Bacillota > Clostridia > Oscillospirales > CAG-272 > UBA1740. Next base: position 28,617 of record JAFTYE010000006.1, read on the forward strand.
CCGACTGTGCGCGACACACGGGTCGGCTTGTCGGCCGATTTTTGCGCGCGCGTCGGCTTCTCGGTCTGCGGCGCATGCGGGGCGCCCCGTTTTTTCTCCGTGTCCCTTTCGGTTTTTGCCGTGGCACGCGAGGCGGGCTTTTCCGAGCTCTTTTTGTGTGTTTGGGGATACCCGTGTGTCGTGCTCGGACGTTCGACGGGCTCCCATGCCTGCCGCACGGGGCGGGGCGGAGATTTTTTGACTTTGGTTTTCTTTTCTGTATTGTTCATGTCTTTCTTGCACCCGAAAAAAAGCAGACCTCCCCCATCGGTTTCGGGCATTCGCCCGATGGGGGCTATGGGCGGGGCGTGATTTTGCGACAAACAAAACGTCCTTTTGTCGCACACGCGCCCGCGTAACGTACACTCGCAACGGGGATGGATCCGTTGCATTTCCTTTATATTATACACAAAATCAGAGAAAAATGCAAGCCCAACCGAAAAAGAAGTCGCACGTGAAGAAAAAAGCCGAGCAGAGCAGGGGAGCCCCTCTCCTGTTTATGCCCTGCGGGCGTCTGGCGAGAGGGCTCGGAGCAAGAGTGCTTCGCGCGGTGAGGGCGGATCGTCGGAGATGCCGGTTCCTGTTGCGGATCAACCAAAAAGCCCCGTGTGTCACTTCGCAACACACGGGGTTACTCTTTTCAGGTTATTTCAGCTTCTGCTTGCGAACGTCCTCACCGACGAAGACAAGGGCGCGGTAGCCGCCGAACAGACGGGATGTGATGCGGTCGCCGTAGCGCGATTCCAGCTCTCCTTCCCCAAGGTTGGTGTTGATGATGGTGGGGCGACCATTGTTTTCGCGCGTGTTGATGAGGTTGTAGAGGCAGGAAACGGTAAACTGCGTGGTGGTTTCGGTGCCGAGGTCGTCGATGATGAGGAGGTCGGCCTCCATGTACTTATCCGCGCGGGCATCCTCGCCGTGTCCGCTCTTGAAGCGGTCGTACTCAAATTCCCCGAACAGATTGGGCGCGCTTTCGTAGCGCACGTCAAAGCCGCGCTCGATCACCAATCGCGCGATCGCGGTGCACAGGTGGGTCTTGCCCAGCCCCGTTCGACCAAAGAAGATCAGATTGCCTGAGGCAAGCGAAAAGGCCTCCGCATACTCGCGGCAGATGGCGAGTGTGCGCTCCATGCGGCGCAGGTTGTCCTTATTTTCGCGGTAATAATCGAGCGAAAAGTTCTCAAAGCTCTGGCGGTCGATGAGCGTACCGAGGCCCGACTGGCGCAACGCGGCCTTGGTCAGCTCGGCGCGCATACAGCCACACATGTGGATGTCGGTGTACCCCGAGTCACGACACACGGGGCAGCTGTAATGTACCTCGGTGTAATCCTCCGGGAGGCCAAGCGACACGAGAATTTTCTTTCTTTCTTCTTGCAGGGCTTGGTTTTTCGCCATCACCTCGATGAAGGCGTCCGAGCTTTTGCCCCCATCGCAGGCGGCGCGGAACAGGGCAAGGCCTGTCTTGCGCAGGGCGCGGTCGATCTCGGCAATCTCGGCACTTTTTTCGTGAACCTCCGTGCGGCGGCGGTCACTTTCCGCGATGGCATTTTGGCGACGTTTTTCCAGAATGTCCTTCACGGTGCGGTAGGTTTCGGTACTGTATCCCATGGGTTTTCCCCCTTTGTTTTATTTCTTCATCTCCCGGGCGCGGCGGTAGGCGGCGGTGACGGCACTGCCCGCGACCGCCTCGAAATTCGCGTCCCGAAGCGCGCCGATGCCCGCAAGGGTGGTGCCGCCGGGGCTGCACACCGCGCGAATGAGCGCGTCGGGGTCGCCGTGTGCGAGCAGCATGTCGGCCGCACCGCGAAGCGTGCCGGCCGCGTAGGTGGCTGCCTTCTCGGGCGGAAGACCGCATGCGGTCGCGGCGGCGGCAAGCGATTTGGCAAACAAATAGACGAAAGCGGGGCCGCTGCCCGACAGGGCGCAGGCGGCGTCGATCAAGCTCTCGTCAAGGGGATCGAGCATGCCGCTTTTTTGCATCATGGCGGCGAAGGTCGCCTCGTTTTCGGCGGTGACGGCTCCGTTTTTCGCGTACACGGTCACGCCCGCGCCGAGCGAGCAGGGCGTGTTGGGCATGATGCGGATGATGGGGGCGGAAAAGCCGAGCATGCCTTCGATGCCCGAAATGCTCACTCCCGCAGCCATACTGACGAGGGTGAAGCTACCTGCCTCGCGCGCGGCGAGGGTGGGAGCGAGCTCGGAAAGGGCTTCGTTCATGATCTGCGGCTTGACGGCGAGGAAGAGGAAATCCGCCGCGGCCGCGGCGGATTTTCCGTCCGCGACGGTGGCGAGGTCGCCGCAGGCGGCGGCAAGGGTCTTGGCTTTTTCGGTGTCCGGATCGCACAGGAACAGGCGTTCTGCCACGCCCGAGGCGGCCACGGCGCGCGCAAGCGCGCTACCCATGTTGCCGCATCCGATAAATGAAACGGTTGTGTTCATAATTTTTCCTTGTAATGTGGTATTAAGAGAACGGGTCGCTTTTGAAAAAGCTCCGCAAAACTTTGGTGTAACGGCTCGCAAGCTCGCCGTGGTTTTCATTTAATTGCGCTGTGCAGGGGTAAACCTTACATGCGCCGCTTTTTGCAAAAAGCGGCATATCCTCGCTCCCCTTACCTTACCTGCCCATTTCCACGGACGATATACTTATACGAGGTAAGCGCAGAGAGGCCCATCGGGCCGCGCGCGTGGAGCTTTTGGGTCGAGATGCCGATCTCACATCCGAGTCCGAACTCCCCACCGTCGGTAAAGCGGGTCGAAGCGTTGACGTACACGGCCGCGCTGTCCACCGTGCGGATAAAGCGTTCGGCAGTCTCCGCATTTTCGGTGACGATGGCATCGCTGTGGTGGGTGGAATGTGCCGCGATGTGCGAAATGGCCTCGGCTACGTCATCCACCACACGCACAGCGAGAATATAGGCGAGAAATTCGGTATCAAAATCCGTCTCGGTCGCGTCCTTCCCGTCGATGACGGCGGCCGCGCGAGGGCAAAGGCGAAGCTCGACGGGTATTTGCCCCGCGGCTTCTCTGTCCGCGACCAGCCGCTTGGCAAGGCGGGGCAAGAACGTCGCCGCCACCTCACGGTGAACGAGGCACACCTCGGCCGCGTTGCAGACTGAGGGACGGGAGGTCTTCGCGTTCTCGACGATGGCGAGGGCGCGGTCAAGCTCCGCGTCGCGATCCACGTAGATATGGCAGATCCCTGTGCCCGTTTCGATGCAGGGGATCTTTGCCTGCTCCACGCAGGCACGGATCAATCCTGCGCCGCCGCGCGGGATCAGCACGTCCAAGTATCCGACGGCCTCCATCAGCTCGCGCGCCGCGTCACGGGAATTGTCCTCCAGCACCGCGATACCATCTCCGACCGAGAGGTTGGCGACTGCCTCTCGCATCACGCGCGCGATGGCAAGCGCGGTGGCATGGGCTTCCTTGCCTGCCTTCAGAACGCAGGCGTTGCCGCTTTTGAAGCAGAGCGCGATCGCGTCGGCGGTAACGTTCGGGCGGCTTTCGTAGATCATGCCCACCACGCCGAGCGGCACGCTGACCTTTTGTAGATGCAGGCCGTTCGGGCGGTCGAATTCGTCCAGCGTAATACCCAACGGGTCGGGCAGGTCGGCGACCTGTAAAATGCCCTCGGCCATGCCGCGGATGCGCTCCTCGGTCAGGGTCAGACGGTCGATCATCACCTCGCCGAGCGAGGTGCGCGCCGCTTCGACCTCGGCGGCGTTTGCGGTTAAAATTTCGTCCGCGTGGGACAAAAGCGCTGCCGCCATGCGGCGCAGGCCTTCGTTGCGCTCCGCCTCCGAGAGCAGGGCAAGGGTCGGAGCGGCGGCCTTGGCCGCGCGGAGAATATCTATCGTTTTTCTCATAGCTTATTTCACCAAAAATCGGGTGCAGGGAACATCCTCGCCCGAAAGAATGTCGTACAGGATGGCGGGATTTTCACCATTTGCAATGACCATTTCACAGCCTGCCGCAGTGACGATCCTCGCCGCGTGGAGCTTGGTGGCCATGCCGCCCGTGCCGAGCGAGGAGCCGGCATCCCCGCCAAGCGAGAGGATGTGTTCGTCAAGCTCCGTGACCTCGCGGATGAGGGTGGCGGTTTCGTCCTTGCGGGGGTCACCCGTAAACAGGCCGTCGATGTCCGAGAGCAAAATCAGCACGTCCGCCTCGGCCGAGCAGGCGACCAAGGCCGAGAGCGTGTCGTTGTCCCCGACCTTGATCTCCTCGGTGGCGACGGTATCGTTTTCGTTAATGATGGGGAGCACACCGAGCGCGAGTAGGCGGTGCAGGGTGCTGTGTAGGTTGTGGTGACGTTCCTCGCTTTTGAAGTCCGCACCCGTCAGCAAGAGTTGGGCGATGGTCTGACCGTACTCGCCGAACATTTTGTCGTAGGTGTACATCAGATCACACTGACCGACTGCCGCGGCGGCCTGCTTGGTGGCGATGTCCTTCGGCTTTTCCGAGAGGCCGAGCTTGCCGACCCCCATGCCGATGGCACCCGAGGACACGAGGATGACCTCGTTGCCTGCGTTTTGGATATCCGAAAGCACACGACAGAGCTGCTCGGTGCGGCGAATGTTCAGCCGCCCCGTAGCGTGTGCCAGCGTGGAAGTACCGACCTTCACGACGATTCTCATAAACAGACCTCGATTTCGTTGCTTTTTTCCTATTTTATCATAACACACAGGAAAGTGCAAGAAGTTTTTGAAAAAAGCACGGCGAGGGGTGCATGATGTTGGAGTGACACGACGAAAACGTGTCGGAGTTGCATGATTTTTCGAACGAGGTGCTTTTTGATGAATACGCCTTTTTCTTCGGTGTTCGCCTCGAAGAGAGATGCCTTTCGGAGAAATAAAAATTGCCCCGTGTGTTGCAAAGCGACACACGGGGGTCTTTCTTAAGCCTCCCGCTTAAGGGGGCTTTGAATGGACGGTCGACCGTTGGTTGTCCCTGCGAAAAGACCTTTGTCAAGCCTCTTCCTTTAAGAACAGGCACTCGTAGGCAGAGAGGGCGATCTTTTCGCCTGCTTGAACGCGCTTGCCGGTCAGGATATCTGTGGCCGTAAAGGGAGCGGTCGCCTCACCCGGTGCACCTGCCGTTTCCACCAGGCAAAGCACCCTGCCGTATTCGCCCTCGCGGAGCACCGTTTCCACGCTCGCGTCCGCCTCGGCCACAGGAGTGATGCCGCATTCCTCGGCCACCTCGGCAAGAAATTCGGTAAGGGCCGCGTTCTCAAGCTGTGCGCCCATCAGAATAATGCGGCCGCGCCCGACCTTCGTTTCCACGATGGCGGGGTAGTTTGCGATATATTCGTTGCCGCCCTTCTCGTATTTACCGAGCACGCGGGAGCCGTCATCCGCACGGAAGGCATCGTAGGCCACGGCGGCGGTTTCTACCACCTTGCCGTTTAACAGGCGGATTCTCGTCCGCTCGCCAACGGGCGCAAACGCCGCGTACCGATCCTCTTTGTGCGGCGCGGGGACGGAGTACACACGGTAAACCTTGCACCAGTCCTCCAGATGCCCGAATGGGGCGTGCTTGTATTTCGTGCCGTCGGGGGTCGCGATGTCTGAAAGCGGACCGACTACCCACGTGCCGCCCGCCTTTACCCACTCGTACACGCGCTCGGCAAAGCCGTCCTCGTCCAGCGTGTATTGCCCGATCGATACCAGCATCTTGTAGCGGGAAAGATCCGCGCGCGTGCCGACTACGTCGGCCGAGAAGTGCGCGTCCGAGAGCAGACGATGGATCTGTGCCTCATGATATTCGGGCAGGCGGGATGCCATCGGCAAATATTTGCGGATGTAGTAGGGAATGCCGCCCATCACGGTGGCAAGCCCGCCGTGCGACACACGGGTGCCCCGCAGGGCGGGGGACAGCACCGTCAGTGCCGAGGAAATGCTCCGCACCTCGTCGGCGGTCTGCATCTCGCGGCCCCACGCGTCCACCAGTGAGCCGTGCGCCTGCTCGTGCCCCGCGCGGTGCGCGCGGAAGAGCCAATACAGGGTCGCCTCTGCCCCCCGTGCAAAGCCCAGAAGGGTGTTGGCACGGCAGAAGCCGGGCAGGCGCGGGCCGTTCGGGAATTGGCTGTCGTTGTGGTTGGCTGAGGTCTCGGTCACCCAAAACGGGCGGTCCTTCATCGCACGGTAGAAGTCGAACCAGAAGGACGCCTTGCGCGGCCCGCTGTAATGATTGAGCTGCATCACGTCCAGGGACGCGGCCGTCTTTTCCACATCCAGCCAGCCGATGGGCATGGTGTCCGTGCCGATCGGCGCAGTGACGAACTCGCGCAGGGTGTCTGCCCATTCGCGGCAAAGCTCTGCGTACACTTCATTTTTGTACGCCGACCAGACAATGTACAGCGAGGCGCAGTAGCCCGTGGTCTTGTCGGGCGGGTCGATCTCCTCAAAGTCCGAGTAGGCGAGGCTCCAGGTGAAATTGCCCCAAGCGTCGTTGAGAGCCTCGATTGTGTCGTAGCGGCTTCGGAGGTAGCGTCGAAAATCCGCGGTGCAGGTCGGGCAGGTACAGCCAAAGCCGTCCTTTTGCGGGATCAGCTCGTTGTCAAGCTGCCAGCCGATCACGTTCTCGTCCGCGCCGAACTCGCGTGCCATTTCGCGGTTGATCTTGCGGCACAGCTCACGGTAGGTAGGGTCGGTCGGGCAGGTATCGCGGCGGCCGCCGTGCGACACACGGGTGCCGTTTACCGTTGCCATGATTGTGGGATATTTCCGTACCATCCATTTTGGCGGTGTCGCAGACGGCGTACACATGATGACCGCCATGCCGCGCTTTTTGCACTTGTCTACCACCTCGCGGAAGAGGGAAAAGTCGTATTCGCCCTCGCGCGGCTCCATGGTCGCCCAAGCGAACTCCGCCACGCGCACGGTGTCGAGGCCCTGCCTTTGCATGCGATTGAGATCGGTGTCGATGTCCTCGCGCGGCCAGGCTTCGGGGTAGTAGGCTGCGCCGAGATAGGGGGGAGTATGGCGTTTCATGATTTTTTCCTTTCAAAAAGTTTCTGAAATGAGGGTATGGTACGGGGATGCGGGATTTGACGTTTTTTGAAAAAAGTTTGGCAAAAAACCTTCATGCGCGCGCTGCAGGATCGACTTTCATGAAAAGCTTTGCGGAGCTTGCGGGGAAGCGACCCACCTCTCCCCTCCCTCGTCGCTCTTACAAAACCAACGGGCGAATGAGGCGCCAATCCTCGTCGAGCAAAAGGAATTCCGCGTCGTAGCCGACCTCAACCTTGCCCTTTGGCAGCCCCAACATCTCGGCGGGGGTGGTCGATGCCATCGCGTAGGCATCCTCGGGCGGAATACCGAAGGAAATCGCCTTCTGCACGCAGTCGTACAGGGTTGCGGTGCTGCCCGCCAGCGCGCCGCCCGCGGTGCGGGCCACGCCGTCCTTTACGGTGATTTCCAAGCCGCCCAGCATGTACTGCCCATCGGGCATGCCTGTGGCGCGCATCGAATCGCTGATCAAGATCATGCGGCGTACACCGAACGTGCGGTAAAGAGCCAGCACCATGCTCTTACCAAGGTGCAGCCCGTCTGAAATGACCTGCGCATATGCGTCCTCGAGAATGGCCGCGCCGATTGGCCCGCCGTCGCGGTGTAAGAGGGGCGGCATGCGGTTGCAGGTGTGCGTGAGGCACTTTGCTCCCGCGCGGAAGGCCGCCACGGCGGTCGCCTCGTCGCATTCGGTGTGCCCGATCGCAACAGATGCCCCCGTCCTTTTAATAAAATCCATGGCATCCGGCAGCTCGGGCGCAACCGTCACGATTGCCGCGTTCGGAAAACGCTCGAACTCCGCAATATCGGGATTTTTTATGTAGTCCGGATCCTGTGCGCCTGCGGCACGCGGGTTGACATAGGGGCCCTCGACGTGAAAGCCCGGAACACACGCTCCCCCACTCTCGGGGGTCTTTTGCGACAAAACCGCCAAAATATCCTCGGCCGACGCGGTCACGGTGGTCGGGTACACGGTGGTCGTGCCGACCGATAGATAGGCCGCGGCCAACGCAGCCAGGTTGTCACCATCCATTGTGTCCATGCCGCGCATGCCGTGGGTATGAATGTCGATGAGGCCCGGAACAAGCCGTGCACCGCCCGCGTCGATCTCGTTTTCGGCGGGGGCGTGTGTCGCAAAGTCTGCCTCGGACTCGATTTTGGTGATCTTATTATCCGCTACCGTGACGGCAAACAGGCCGTCGCCCAGGCGGGCGCGGCGGATGACCGTGCTCATCCCTTCTGGAAGGCCGCGCGATCGCAGATCAGCGTCACGTCGGGATGCAGCTTTAAGAGGGTCGCGGGGATTTGCGTGGTCACGGAGAACTGCTTGTCGATCATCGCCTGTACGATCGGACGCTTTTCCTCACCCGTGATCAGGATCACGATCTTCTTCGCGCACAGGATATTGCCCATGCCCATGGTCACGGCCTTGGTGGGAACATCCCCCTTCTTCTCGAAGAAGCGGGAATTGGCCTCGATGGTGCTCTCGGTCAGGTCGGTCACGTGGGTGCGCGCGCACAGCGTGTCGGCCGGCTCGTTGAAGCCGATGTGGCCGTTCAGGCCCGAGCCGAGCAGGGCCAGGTCAATGCCGCCCAGCTTCTCGATTAGGTCATCGTAGGCCGCACACTCGTTGGGGGCCCAGCCGAGGCCGTTCGGCACGTGGGTGTTTTCTTTTTTGATGTTGATATGGTTGAAGAAATTTTCGTTCATGAAATAGCGATAGCTCTGCGGATGCGTGGGCTCAAGACCCACGTATTCGTCCAGGTTCACGGTCTTGACTTCGGAAAAGTCAACGCCCCCCGCTTGGTTCGCGCGCGAAAGCTCGCGGTACAGTCCCAGCGGCGTGGAGCCGGTTGCCAGACAAAGCACGGAATCGGGCTTGCGCTCGATCTGTTCCTCGAAAATCTTGGCCGCCTCCTGAGACACCTCGTCATAATCCTTGCATACAATCAGCTTCATATGAGAAAAACCTCCGGAATTGTTTTTTTTCATTATAAAACAAACGGGCAGGGAAATGCAAGGGATAATAGGACATTTTTTTGAGAAAATCAGACAAACAGCACAAGAAGCAGCAAAAGCCACGCCACGCTTGCCGCTGCGAAGCCCAGCGCAAAGAACAAAAGCCGCGCGGACGGGGAGGAGGCACGCCGCCTCGGTGGCAGCATGTTTTCCTCTAATATACGATTTGCCTCGGCCAGCATGTCCCCCTCGCCCGCGTCGGCCGCATCCCCGCGCAACACAAAAAAGGCTTCGTCAAACAGGCGGCTTCCTGCGCTCTTTACGCGGATGACCTTGCCTTGACACCCCTTGACCAACATAACACATCCTCCTTTTCGGCCCGCGCGGACCGTTTTTTGGATATTTTCACCTCGGCCGCCGCGAAATATGCAGCTTGCCCGGCAGAAAACAAAAGAAAAACAAGAATTTTTGAAAACGGACTTGACAAACGAAAAAATGTTTGGTATAATACTGCCGTTGACGACAAGCTGCTATAGCTCAGCTGGTAGAGCACATGCTTGGTAAGCATGAGGTCTCCGGTCCGAATCCGGATAGCAGCTCCAACACAAAAAACCACCCCGATTGGGGTGGTTTTTTGTGTTGGAGCCACTCCTTCCGTTTGACCGGGGCATGCGTACGCATGCCCCGGTTCGCAACCCCGCCGACACGAAGCGGATGACGGAATCCGAATAGTGCCCCGCAGGGGCACTAAGCCGCACTTACACGGTAAATGTGCTCGTGAGGGTTCGTACCCTTCCTCCTTAATGGTTGACTGCCGTCGCCTGCGCCTGCTCGGCTCGGCGCGCTCCCTTGCGGCGTTACTCGAGACGCAAAAACGCCTTTGCCGTTTTTACTTACTCCCCCGCCCTGCGGGATGGTTGGGACATGCTTTTTGTAGGAGAGACCGTCGGCTTCCCGGTCACCCCGACCGTTTTTGGAAATTTTTGTGGTCGACGCAGGAAAAACCGAAAAAGAAGCGCGGAATTTGTGAACCAATTTTGTCCGAAAAGAGCGAATGTTCTTGACATTATCCCCGTGCTGTGCTATAGTATAAGATAGAATGAATTCTATTTATATCACATAGCATATATGAATGTCGCGGGTGTTTTGCCCGCAAAAATCATAAGGGGGATCGTATGTACGCAAAATTTTTCAAACGGCTGTTCGATTTTTTACTGTCCCTGATCGCACTCCTGGTTCTGTCGCCGATTCTGCTCATATTGATGCTGATCGGCGCGATCGCCATGCGCGGCAACCCGTTTTTCGTTCAGTCGCGTCCCGGCAAGATCAACCGCAGGACCGGCAAGGAGAAAATCTTCAAGCTGCTCAAATTCCGCACCATGTCCAATAAAAAGGACAAGGACGGCAACCTGCTGCCCGACGAGGTCCGCCTCAACGGCTACGGCAAATTTCTGCGCTCCACCTCGCTTGACGAGCTGCCCGAGCTGCTCAATATCCTTGTCGGCGATATGTCCATCGTCGGCCCGCGACCCTTGCTTGTCAAATACCTGCCTCTGTATACCGAGGAGCAGCGCAAACGCCATCTCGTTCGCCCCGGCCTGACCGGCTATGCACAGGCACACGGCAGAAATGCCCTTTCCTGGGAGGAGCGTTTCGATATGGATGTAAAGTACGTACAGCACATCACCCTCTTGGGTGACATAAAGATCCTTTTCGCCACGGTCATGGCAGTTTTGAAGCGTGACGGTATTTCTTCCGAATCTTCCGTTACCATGGAGGAGTTCACAGGCGGTACACCGCGTACGGAAGAGGAGGTCGCGGTATGAAGCAGAAGCTCATCATCGTGGGAGCCGGCGGCCACGGCCGCGTGGTAGCCGATCTTGCCGAGCGACTTGGCTGCTACGGCAGTATTTTGTTCCTCGACGACGGCGGACCGATCGGCGGCAACGTCGTTGGTGGTGTGTCGGCCTGCAAGACCTACCTTGCGGATTCGGATTTTTTCATCGCCATCGGTGATAACGCTACGCGTGAACGGCTCTTTGCGGAGCTCGACGCACTGGGTGCTTCCATCGCCACGCTTGTCCATCCCTTTGCCTGCGTTAGTCCACATGCCACTCTTGGGGGTGGCTCAATCGTTATGGCAGGTGCGGTGATTCAATCGGGTGCTACGCTCGGTCGAGGCATCATTGTAAATACCGGCGCAACCGTGGATCATGATTGCCGCCTTGCCGATTTTTGTCACGTTGCGGTTGGCGCACATCTTGCCGGTACGGTAACGGTCGGCGAAAGAACCGTTGTCGGTGCAGGGGCTATGATCGTCAATAACGTGAACATTCCCGCAGACAGCATCATCGGTGCGGGAGCCGTTGTCGTTAAGAATATTTCGGAGCGCGGTACGTACGTCGGCGTTCCTGCAAGGAGGCTTCATGCGGATCCTGATTCTCGCCAATAACGACGTTGGCCTTTACAAATTCCGCCGCGAGTTACTTGAGGCATTGCTTGCCGCACAGCACGAGGTACATATCAGCCTGCCACAGGGTGATTTGGTCCCGGAGATGGAGGCGATGGGCTGTATATTCGATCCCTGTGAATTTGACCGCCACGGGACCAACCCCGTCAAGGAGTTGAAGCTGATTTCTTACTACAAAAAGCTGATCAAGCGCGTGAAGCCCGATATCGTATTCACGTACACCATCAAGCCGAACGTGTACGGCGGTATGGCCTGCGCTTCGCTTGGTGTGCCTTACGTTGCCAACGTTACCGGACTTGGCACGGCAGTCGAGAACGGCGGCTTGATGCAGAAGATCACCATGACGCTGTATCGTTATGGCCTGCGCCGCGCGCAAAAGGTCTTCTTCCAGAACGCCGAAAACCGCGATTTTATGCTCTCGCACGAGGTCGTGAAAGGGGCCAACGATCTGTTGCCCGGCTCGGGCGTTAATCTCATGCGTTATGAGGCAATGGATTATCCGCAGGGGGAAACCGTGGATTTTGTGTTCATTGCCCGCCTGATGAAGGAAAAGGGAACCGATCAGTATCTCGAAGCAGCGGAATTTATCCGCAAAAAGTATCCGAACACCCGCTTTCATATCTGTGGTGCATGTGAGCAGGATTACCGCGAGCGTCTTGCTGCTCTGGAGGCGAACGACACGGTCATCTATCACGGCTTGGTCAAGGATATTGCGGGTGTTCACCGCACCTCCTCTTGTACCGTGCATCCGACCTACTATCCCGAAGGGGTTTCCAACGTTCTCTTGGAGAGCTGCGCTTGTGCGCGTCCCATCATCACTACCGATCGAGCCGGTTGCCGCGAGGTTGTGGAGGACGGGGTAAACGGCTTCGTCGTGAAGCAGAAGGACGCCGCCGACCTGATCGAGAAAATCGAGCGATTCCTTGCCCTCTCCTGGGAGGAGCGGCGTGATATGGGTCTTTGCGGCCGCGCCAAAGTGGAAAAGGAATTCGACCGCCGTATCGTGGTGGAGAAATACATGGCGGAGATGGTCTCTGTTGGGCAAATTCCCGCCAAAAAATAAGGGGGCTTCCCGTGGATTATAAAAAAATTTTTCGCTCTCGCGCAGTAAGATTTGCTATTTTGAATTGCTTGCGCTTTGTGCCGGACAAGGCTATGCTCAAGCTCCAGTACAAAATGAAAACAGGTCGGGCATTAAATCTGGAAGATCCGAAAAGATATACGGAAAAGCTACAATGGTACAAGCTCAACTATAAAAACCCCATCATGCACCAATGCGTGGATAAATACGCCGTGCGGGAGTACGTCAAAAGCAAGGGCCTTTCGGACATTCTGGTCGGCCTTTACGGAAAATACGACAATCCCGCCGATATCGATTGGGATAAGCTCCCTGACAGCTTCGTTCTCAAAACGACCAACGGTGGCGGCGGACTGAACGTGGTTATTTGCCACGATAAAGACGCGCTGGACAAGGCGGACGTGCAAAGTAAGCTGGCCTGCTCAACCGTTAAGAGCCGCACAGGCGGTCGCGAATGGGCGTACTACGGCCTGAAGCCCGGCATCGTTGCCGAGGAGCTGCTCGTCAACCGCGAAAACCCTGAGGCGGGCGTCAGCGACTATAAGATCTTCTGTTATAATGGCAAGGCGAAATACATCATCGTGGACGTGGATCGGTATATCGGACATAAACGCAACTTTTATGACCGCGAGTGGAACCGCCTTCCGCTTTCAAGCGATTGCCCCGCCGCGGACCGTGAGATCGAGCAACCGCAAAACTTCGAGCGGATGATGGAGATTGCCGAAAAGCTCTCCGAGGGTTTTCCCTATGTGCGTGTGGATCTTTACAACGTGGAAGGGAAGATCTATTTTGGCGAGCTGACCTTCTACCCGTGGAGCGGGTACGTCAACTTTGACCCCGACGAATACGACTTCGTGTTCGGAGAGGATTTTGAGTGTGAAATATAAGGGGGTGCCTGTATGGGTTTTCTGAAAAAGGCGTTTTCGGGACTTCAAAACGCCGTGCTCGGTGTCTATGACCTCAATCGCAGAATGTTGATCTCCGTTGCAGAGGATATGAATGTCACAAAAAAGAAAAGCCTGATTGGCAAGGTGTCCTTGACAAAGGTACAGAAAAAGCAGATCGATGAGTTTTTCCTTCGCCACTACGGCAAAAAGATACCCTATCATTGGCATCGGCTTTATGCAAGCTACACGGGAACGGTTCGACACGATTATTTCCCGGAAAAGCTGTTTTCTACCAAGCTGGAACCCGCGCTCAATCCTCGCTATATCATTGCTGAGCAGTTTGGTGACAAAAATTTGCTTGTTCCCTTCTTCGCACGGGTGTCAGATGTAAAAATTCCCACCACCTACTTTTCCTGTGTCAATGGTGTTTTCCGTGACGGAGAAAACAGCCTCGTTTCGCTTGATGAGGTGATCGAGGGCTGTGCGAATTTGTACACGGTTATCAAAAAGACCATCGGGTCTTCCAGTGGCAAAGATGTGCAACTGTGCCATTTTCATGATGGCGTGGACGAAAAAACTGGTGCAAGTGCGGCCGAAATCGTTCGTGCGTTTGGTGACAATTTTGTGGTGCAGGAGCCGATCAAACAGCATGCAACCTTGGCAAACTTGTATCCGAATTCACTTAACACCTTCCGTGTGATGACCTATATCTGTGACGGTAAGATCTCACATTGCCCGATCGCCCTGCGTCTTGGACGAAATTCCGCTGACCGTGATAATATTCACTACGGCGGCATCGTCGTGGGCGTGGATGGAAACGGATGTTTACGGGAAAAGGCGTTTTCGGAGTATGGCGAGAGCTTTGAAAAACATCCCGACACAGGGATCGTGTTCTCACAGGTCATTTTGGAGTTTTACGAAAATCTGAAAGAGCAAACGCGCCGCTTGCACGAGCAGATGCCATGGCTGAAGATCGCTTCCTGGGACGTGTCGGTTGGCGAAGACGGATGTGTCGTGCTGATTGAGGTCAACACGATCGGACAAAGCTCGTGGTTCCCGCAAATGGTCAATGGGGAGCCGCTTTTCGGTGAGGATACACCGAAAATGCTTGCTCTCATTGGAAAAAAGAAGAAAAGATAACACACGCCGACCTTGATCGGCATGAGGGGTTTTCATGAAGGATATTGTTTTTGTGGTGACGGCTATGGGGCGCGGGGGCGCCGAACGCGTGATTTCGATCCTGTCAGATGATTACGCAAAACGCGGCTTCCGTGTGCATATTGTGATGTTGTGGCACAACATCGTGGAATATGAATTGAATCCGAACGTACACGTCGTGGATCTCTCCTGCGAGAAGAAATCCCTGCCGATGAACATGCTTCGCCTGGTGGGCGCGTTGCGTAAGCTGATCAAGGAGCTTCGCCCGGTGGCGGTGGTATCCTTCGTGGCGCATAACAGCGTGGTGACTTGGCTTGCCCGTATGGGACTGAAAACGCGCTTCGTCGCGTCCGAGCGGATCGATCCCTCCTCCACCAAGCGCGGCTCGCTTCTCCGTGCCGCGATCAACGCCGCTTACGCCGGCTCGACCGTCACGGTCCAGCAGACCGAGCGCGCCCTTCGCTATTTTCCCAACCGAGTGCAAAAAAAGAGCGTGATCATTCCCAACCCCGTGCGCGTTCTGGCAGAGGCGGACGGCTCCGCCAAGCGCATCGTGACCGCCGGCCGTCTGGAGCCGGAGAAAAATCAGAAAATGCTGATCCGCGCCTTTGCGGACGTTCACCGCGATCACCCTGACTGGCGGTTGGATATTTACGGAGAGGGGCGGTTGCGAGAGGAGCTGCAAGGCTTGATTGACGAGCTCCATCTCACGAGCTGCGTGGGCTTGCCCGGTGTTTCTCCCACCTTGCACGAGGAGATCCGGGATGCCTCACTTTTTGTGCTTCCATCCAATTCCGAGGGGCTTTCCAATGCATTGCTCGAGGCCATGATGATGGGATTGCCCTGCATCTCCACCAACTGCGCCGGCTCGGACGAGGCAATCGTCGACGGTGAAAACGGCCGTCTGATCTCCGTGGGAGACACCGATGCGCTTGCACGCGTTTTGCGCGAGCTGGTCGAGGATCCCGACCGCCGCACCGCAATAGGCCGTGCCGCTAAAGAAAGTGCCGATCGTTACCGTGTAGAAAACGTCATCGCCGAATGGCGAAAGGTTATCGAAGGAGAAGAAGAAGTATGTCGCTGAAATCTATTGCGAAGCGTTGTACGCGCATCCTGTCGGATAAGACATACACCCGGTTGGCTTTTTTTAGACGGTTCCACCGTTTCCCGAATTTGAAGGATCCGAAAACCTTCAACGAGAAGCTGCAATGGCTGAAGCTGTATAATCGTAAGCCGGAATACACCACCATGGTGGATAAGTATGAGGCGAAGAAATACGTAGCAGAAAAGCTCGGCGAGGAATACATCATC
>JAFTYE010000017.1 GCA_017464805.1 Clostridia bacterium
CAAGGCATATTCCACCTGCGTGGGAGAGGGACCGTTTGTTTGTGAGATGTTCGGTGACGAAGCAGATGAGCTTCGCAAAGCAGGATTTGAGTATGGAGCCAAAACTGGGAGACCTCGCCGTGTCGGTCCCATTGATATCGTGGCAACCCGTTACGGCGTTGAGGTTCAAGCGGCAACGGCAATAGCGCTCACCAAGCTCGACGTGCTTTCGTATATGGATAAGATCCCCGTTTGTACCAGATACATTGTGGACGGAAAGGAAACAGATCGTTTTCCGTTCCCGTCGGCACTGAAAAACGCAAAACCAGTTATACAATATTTTGATGGCTGGAAATGTGACATCAGCGGAGCGCACAAATGGGAGGATCTTCCCAAAGAGGCACAGGATTACGTGATGTTCATTGAAAAAGAGATTGGATGTACGATCAAATACGTTTCGGTAGGTCCCGAGCGCGACAGCATTGTGATTCGATAAGTGGAGGCGCGAATGGCATATAAAATACTCAATAAGAAGGATTTGAATACACAGGTTTTTCTGATGGAGATCGATGCTCCTGCAGTAGCGAGAAAGGCTGAACCGGGACAGTTTATCATATTGCGCATTGATGAGTACGGTGAGCGTGTACCGTTTACAATTGCGGATTTTGACAGAGAAAAGGGAACGGTCACAATTATTGTTCAAGCAGTTGGTAAAACCACGAGAGATATGCAAAAGCTCCGCACGGGAGACAGTATCCTCGATTTTGCGGGCCCCTTGGGAATGCCTACACCCTTAGAGGGAAAGAAAAAGGTCGCCGTGATTGGCGGCGGACTGGGAACAGCGATCGCTTATCCGCAGGCGAAAAAGCTGAAAGCGCTCGGTGCGTCTGTTACAGTGATCACGGGTTTTCGCAGCGAGGATTTTATCATTCTCAAGGATGAGATGCAGGCTGTGGCGGATAAGCTGATCATTACGACCGACGACGGCTCCAACGGAACAAAAGGATTTGTAACGGATCACTTGAAGGAAGAACTTGACGCAGGAGAACGATTTGATGAAGTCATTGCAATCGGACCTCTTGTGATGATGAGAGCGGTTTGTCGATTGACCAAGGAATATGGTGTTCCCACCACCGTTTCAATGAATCCCGTTATGATCGACGGCACGGGAATGTGCGGCGGCTGCCGTGTCATCGTTGGCGGAGAAGTGAAATTCGCCTGCGTTGACGGTCCCGACTTCGATGGTCATCTCATAGATTGGGATGCCGCTATGAAGCGTGGACAGATGTTCAAGGAACAGGAAAAGCGTTCCTGTACCGATGGACGTTGCAGAATATACGGAAAGGAGCAGCGTAATGGCTAATATGTCACTGAAAAAGAATCCGATGCCGGAGCAGGCCCCCGGTGTTAGAAATAAGAATTTTTTCGAGGTAACGACGGGCTATACCGCAGAAATGGCGATCGACGAAGCACAGCGTTGCTTGAATTGCAAAAATAAGCCATGTATGACGGGATGCCCTGTAGCCGTTAAGATCCCCGAGTTTATTTCTCTTGTTGCTAAGGGTGAATTTGAAGCGGCTTATGAGAAAATCACCGAGACCAACGCACTGCCCGCCGTCTGCGGAAGAGTGTGTCCGCAGGAGAAACAGTGCGAATCCAAGTGTGTTCGAGGCATCAAGGGTGAGCCCGTTGCCATTGGAAGACTGGAACGCTTTGTTGCCGATTGGCATATGGCAAACGGGGAGGATAAGCTTACAGAGCCGCAAAAGAATGGCAAAAAGGTTGCCGTTGTCGGCTCGGGTCCTTCCGGACTTACTGCCGCGGGAGATCTTGCTAAGCTCGGTTATGACGTTACGGTTTACGAGGCTTTCCATACGGCGGGCGGTGTTCTGATGTACGGAATACCTGAATTCAGACTTCCTAAAACTATCGTGCAGACCGAGATTGATAAGCTGAAAAGCATCGGCGTTAAGATCGAAACAAATACTATCATAGGAAAAACAATTTTGATTGATGAGCTTTTGGAAAATATGGGCTTTGATGCGGTGTATATTGGTTCGGGAGCAGGACTTCCGTCTTTCCTCGGTATCGAAGGTGAGAGCCTCAACGGCGTTTATTCTGCAAACGAGTTCCTCACCAGAATCAATTTGATGAAGGGCTATCGTTTCCCCGAATACGATACTCCGGTGTACGTTGGTAAGAATGTTGCTGTGTTCGGAGGCGGTAACGTGGCGATGGATGCGGCGAGAAGCGCAAAAAGGCTCGGCGCAGAAAACGTATATATTATTTACCGCCGAGGCAAAGAGGAGCTTCCTGCAAGAGTGGAGGAGGTCTTTCATGCGGAGGAAGAAGGTGTAGAGTTCCTGCTTCTTCAAAATCCGACGAAATTTATCGGAGATGAAAATGGATGGCTTACGGGTGTCGAGGTCATCAGCATGGAGCTTGGCGAGCCGGATGCAAGCGGCAGAAGACGTCCCGTTACCATCGAAGGCTCCGAACATATCATAGAGATTGATACTGCGGTGGTTTCCATTGGGCAAACGCCTAACCCACTGATCAAGAAAACGACCAAGGGCCTTGAAACGAACAAGCGCGGCTGTATCGTTGCCGATGAAAATGGCGCAACATCAAAGGCGTTTGTATATGCGGGTGGTGACGTTGTGACAGGTGCCGCAACGGTCATTCTTGCTATGGGCGCAGGAAAAACAGCGGCTATGGCGATCCACAAAGAACTCACTACAAAAGGAGAATGAATATGACAAGCAAATACGAATCCCCCTTATCCTCGCGTTACGCATCTGAATATATGCTGAGCCTGTTTTCAAGTGACACCCGCTATAGCACGTGGCGTCGCCTTTGGGTGTCCCTTGCAAAAGCTGAACA
>JAFTYE010000007.1 GCA_017464805.1 Clostridia bacterium
GTGTAACACACTATACCTTGCGATGCAAGGAGTGTGCCATCCGTTCCCTCTGGACTCCCTAAAAGGCTGCGGCGGAGCAGAAGCAATCCCAACCCCATTGCCTCTGCATCCTTGCAACCTTACGGCTCATTTCGGTACAAGCACACCCGCAGCTTGTCCCTTATTTGCCGTGTTGAAGTAGACAACATTCTCACCTTTGGCTCGAATGTTTCCCTCCGCAACGGACGAGTGTATCCGTTGCTGCCGCCTCCGCGACCTCCTTTCTCTCGTCGGCGGTTATGTATTTGTGGGGGCAGTTATCATATATTTCCAACAATACTGCCGCCGTGTTTTTCGGGTGGTAACTTCTCACTTCGGCTCACTCTGAGCCGAGGTCAACCTCGCGCCAAGATGGCACGAAGCGCGGGGAGAAAACAAAAAAGACCCGTACTTACACACACGGATCACGGGAAACACCAAAAAGCGAACGGCGCACGTTCGCTTAAAAATGTCCCGCGCCTATGTATAAGTACGAGTCTAAAAGCTCGTTTCGATAAGAGAATGCAATCGCATTCAATGCCGGTTTAGTGGCTGATGGCGACGGATTTCTTGTGAAATAGATTACTGATCATCGGCAAATGAGCCGAGCGTTCTGTCTTGTTTTTCAAACGGCACGAGGTTCGTTCTCCACCGCAAGTATTCACGCAAAATATATCTTATTCAGTTGTATATGTATCAACTTTGATGGCAATACTAATAATGGGAAAGTATGCCATATCAAAATTGAGTATTATATTATATCACAAACGAACGGATTTGTCAATAGATTTTGCAAAAGTTTTTGCAAAAAATCAAAAACGCCGCTATCACAACGTAATTCACGTTTTGATAGCGGCGTTTTTATATATCTTATATTGTTTAATACCACATTATAAGCTTTTCTGTTGAGATCCCGTTGTTCGATTTACTAATATCAACTAAATAATTCTTTGCGTGTGTAATATGATTTTCGCACCATTCATATCCCACAGGTAATGTATAAGTTATTATTTCTTTAGTTTGCAAATTCACTTCAAGAGAACCATTTTCCTTACTATCTTCAGGATATATGTCGCATTTTGCAATGTTTCCATAAATAATAATGTTCTTTAGTTTAACCATTTCATTTCCTCCTAAATGAAATGCATGAAAACATATGTGTCTTTTATATAATATTGGGGTCTCTTTCCCATTCGCTCATTTCTCTAAGCTTTTTTAATGCCTCTACCGCTTCAACAGGAGCATCTTCTACCAATTCACAAGTCTTATAATCAAAATATGGTTCATAAATGGCAGCCAATCTTTTTTCTTCTTCTGTAAGCCTTCTTACCATATTAGTTATCCTCCATTCAAATAAATGTTATCATCAAATTAACCAACTATCTTTTGCAAGTTCGAGTTCTCTTTCTATGATTTTAGGTAAAGCCTCGAAATACTCAAGTTTAATTTGTTCGATTTCTTCTTTTGTTTTCCCTTCGACCGCCTTAAAAAACACCGTTCTTGCCTCATCGCTTGCCATTTGTTCATTAAAAATATTATTTGGGTTAGTCATAGAATTTTACCGTTTTTCCTATAAAATCATTTACGCTCTCGATAGAAATAGCATTGGGAATATCATAAGCTATGGTTACATCATACAGTGTTCCTTCAATTTCTATTTTGTTAAAGTCTTTTTCAATATTGTCTAATACAATAATTAAATGTTTTCCGACCTTAAAATTATCGATTACTTTTGCCATTTTGACTCCTCATATTCGTTTTAGTTCTCCCATTTCTCCCATTCGAGCACTTCGATAAGCTTTATTTCACTTTGCATAAACTCTATATGTTTTTCGCCAATTTTCAACGTGATTCCATCTTCAAAGTTTTCTATATCGTCTGTTTCATCATACATGTATTCTTCCGCGTCTGTAATATCGATTACATATCCAATAAATACTTCGTCATCAACATCGACCAACCTAATCTTTCTTGCTTCCTGATAGTCCCATAAATTAATCATCATTTACCTCTACAAAGAAGTGCTTGGGATATAAGTCCCCTTGTATTTCTTCATCCTCGTCATATCCTTCTTCATCAATTATTCTGTATTCGCCGTGTTTCTCACCTATGCAACCGTAGATCTTTCCGTAAATCAAGCAAACAGAGTCACTTTCGCCGATATATTTGACTTTTTTAAACTGATCGCATAATTTGCGAAACTTTTGAAGCTCTTCGCTCGTGAGTTGACTGGGCATTTTTCCAAGCGAATCACAGTATTTTCTGAATCTTAAAATCACATATCCATCAAACAGGTGCGTTTCTGATGGAACAACGTATCCTCCTGCCTTGTCAGCAACATCATCTAATTCGGCCATGCCTTTTAATTTTTGAAGTCTTTCTTTCTCTTTCTCAAATTCTTCTTCCCATTCGGAAGGTGTTTTTGTTTCATATTGTTTTTTCATTTCTTCAAAATTGTCATCTTTTTCAATATACTCTCCAAATCGCCTTTGAAATTCTTCTTCACATTCTTCTTTTGACATGTTCTTTACTTCGTCGCACATCTCTTTTTCTCTATCATCGCAAATGTAATCTTCATCATCTATCACGCAATTTTCTATCTCTTCTTCGGTAATCCCTAAACGTTTCATAATAATACGCATATTCTTTTCCGCTACTTCATTAGGCAAATCCAGACCGTGTATTATTTCTTCTTCATCATCTACCTCTACATCCAAGTCTTGAAAAGATTGATCGGGTCTTAATCCGAAGAATTTTTTTGCTTCTTTTATTTGTAGTTCTAAACTCGCATCCTCACTGTAAAGTTTAGTTACTACATATTCTAACTCACTCTCTGTAAACTCCTTGTAAAGAGCTTTTTCTATCGTTTCGCCTTTTTCATCAATAAACTCAACAGTGTAAGCCTCGCCATCGTTATGAACGTCAACAATAGTTCCTCTATTCTTGGGAGTTAATGAAAGCTCCGGATATTCTTTTTTTACTCGCACAACATCAAGCAGTTCTAACATAACCTAACCCTCTTAATTCTTTAAAGTTTATATATCCTTGTGCTTCTTAATTGTTTAATGTTTTTAAGTCTTTCTGTGCCAAATTTAGTGCAATCACAGTCAGCCAATACAATTCTTCCTCGGTTCTGTATTCAAAACAAATATACTTTTCTAATGGCTTTTTGACTGAATTTGCATCGTAAGCCTTCCATGTTTTAAGGATAGCTTTTGAATATAGATTTGCAAATTCATATCCAAAATGGTTGTCATGTGGCAGATATTGTGGCAACAATAGCGTTTCGATTTCGAGATTACAGTCATCATTCATATTTTGAAAGCAATCGTAAATTTCGTCTATCCCCAAGACAACTTTTTGCCTAAATGCTTCAATAGCATCTTTGTTTTTCTTGCAACTAAAATTTGTTGTGAGAAACCGTTCAATTTGTTCCAATTCTTCAACAAGAATTCCACTGCCAAATCGTTGTTGCGAAGCTTTTTTTAATATCGTAATTTGCTCTATCAAATCGTTTGATTTTGGGATAACGCTATTTTGCATTTCCTTTTTGTAATCAAAAGCGATATTGTCAATAGCATCTATGATTTGTTGTATATATTGGCATCGTGTTTTGTAGAAGTTTTTTAGCTCGTCAACAGTTACCGTTACTTTTTCAAATCCAGAATTAGGAATATTATTGTATAAGAGAACAGACATTTCATGGGAAGTTCCGTAATGGCATGACCAACTGGCGAATTTCCTTATTACCTCTTGCTTTTTATTCTTTTTCTTTGTTTTTAATTCAACTGGGTGAGCACCAAAACAAGAACGAATTTCTTCAAAATAGCGATTGTCGTCCTCATCAAAATATTTCATTTGGAAAGCACCGGAATCATTCTCGAAGGGTATAGTGTCGCGATTTATAAATACTCTATGTAGTTGGCATATTCCGCCCCACACCATATCAATACAACAAATATACTGATAAAACTTCATGCATGTTTCCAATCCGTCGGAGCTTTTCAATTCATCCAATGCTTTGCCGATATTTGTCATGCCCACATCAATCCAGTCCATAGAAGAGCATATACAATTCCATTGATCTTTTGAATTGTAATTTTGATATTTTGCAAGGATAAAATTAGTTTCGTTTACCTTTTCTCTCAATAATACATTCCACTGCTGTGACATTAAATCTCCTTCGAAAAACTTGTTAAGTTTCAACCATGTATTCAGACACTTTAACATATAGGATCAGGTCGTTAGTTAATGTTAAATTCATCATCGTTTGCATGTCTCAAAACATATTTCCCCATTAGTGTTTTTTGCTTTCTACTACATACAGATGCGATATTGCCGTGCTGTTTTTTGTAATCCAAATTTAAGTATTCGCACAACGATTTTCCATCTTCAAACGAAAACAGAAAGTCTAAAGTTTCGGCATCATACACATTGATCTTTTTTTCCATTTTTCTACATTCGGGACAACGAATCCTTTTGGCTATTTTATATGTCCATTTGTGTCCGCATTTAGAACATATCCAATGAACCTTTTTGGATTGATTGTTATAGTGAACGTCACTTGGTAAACAATCATTCAATTCGTAATCCCACTCTTTTGCAATTTCGGGTTTAACAGATAAAAGATCATTGATGCCGGATAAAACCTTTTGTCCTGCACAATAAGGGCAACCTCTGCCTTTGTTTCTGTTGCTAATTGCTGCTTCCCATTCGTGACCGCATTTGCCTTTCCACCATACCTTTTTGGGAGAAGCGCAAGAAACCATATATGGTGTGATGTTCCCATTCATTGTAGGATGCCATTCACTTGCCAAAGCAGGGTTAATAGTAGCCAAGTCGTTTTGCCCAGATATTATTTTTTTGTTGGAACAATATGGACAACCGGTGCCATTGCTTTTTGCTCTATTGCATATAGCAGTTTTCCACTCATGCCCATTTTTACATTTCCACCAAACTGCTTGAGAAGATCCACTCGAAACCATAAAAGGGGTAAGAAAGCCATTTTTTTGATAATGCCATTGTTCGGCTAATAATGGGTACGCAGTTGCTAAGTCATTTTTTCCAACAACAATAGTTTTATTCGCACAGCACGGACATCCTGTGCCATTCTCCTTGGTTCGATTTACGATTGAAGTTTCCCATTCGTAGCCACAATCTTTACATTTCCACCAAACCTTTTTACTTGAACCAATTATAAAATCTTGCGGACGCAAAGTTCCATTTTTAATTGGATGCCATTCGCTTGCAATCTGAGGATTAAGCGTGAGCAAGTCATTATAACCAAACAAAACTTTTTTATTGCTACAATATGGACAACCTACGCCTTGGTTTCTGCTGGCAATAACGGCTTGCCACTCGTGACCTTTTTCACATTTCCACCATACTTTGTGACCAGAGTTTTGAGGTATATATTGTGGGTTAAGGAGTCCGTTCTTCTCGTAATTCCACTCTTTTGCTAAGATTTCGTTTGTGGAAATCGAGTTTTCCTTTAACAACGATAAATAAGCTTGCAAAATTTGTGTATTATCGCGTTCTATTGAAATGCTGAGTTCCTGGGCGACTTCATTTTTAGCTGCATATAGCATTTTAATTATCGTTACAATGACAGCAGATAAACTATTATAGTGTCTGTTAGGCGAATAAAAAATGGTGTCGTTCTTGATAGACATGTTGGAAGTCTCAGATTGTTTCTCTTTTATACGTATGACTCGAATTCCTTGTTGAGAAAAATAGAAATCTTTGCTGTGTTCTTTATCTGCTTTGTCAGCAGTATGATAAAACATACCGTCATATTCAATGCCTATTTTCAATGAAGGGACATAAATATCAAGTTCTTTGCCATTTTCAATGTAACGATTGATTGTATCGGGAAACACCTTTTGAATATAATAACAGACCGCTTGTTCAGGATAAGAAGTACGTTTTTCTTTGCTGCACTGAACGCAACCGATTCCTCTGTTCCTAATATTAATTGTGGATTCCCACTCGTGACCTACAATACACTTCCACCAAACAATTTTATCTGAGCTTGGAAAGACATCTTTGGGTGTCAATTCTCCGTTTTTTGTAGGATGCCATTCTTTTGCTAATTCAGGGTTTATATCAAAAAGGCTTTCTCCTGGATTTGGTGTGGAGTTTTTGATTGCTGTAAGTTCATTTTTGCACTTAGGACATCCTGTGCCATTGTTCTTCGTTCTGTTAGCAATGCTTGTTTGCCACTCGTATCCGCAACTGCTACATTTCCACCAAGCCTTTTTGCCGGAACCGATTATGAAGTCTTGAGGTCGGCATTCGCCATTTTTTGTTGGATGCCATTCGCTCGCAATTTGTGGATTGATGGTAAGCAAATCATTATAACCAACCAAAACTTTAACATTACTACAATAAGGACAACCATTTCCGGCAGTTCTACTACCAATAGTAGCTTGCCATTCGTGACCACATTTGCCTTTCCACCAAACTTTTTTGGTAGATGCTTTAGATACTTCAGCAGGAGAAATCTCTATATTTTTCTCATAATGCCACTCTAAACAAAGTTCCGGGTGAGTCGTAGATAAATCATTAACTCCCGCAATGGGTTTCCTGCCAGAACAATAGGGACATTTTGTGCCTTCGATAACTCTCGGTCTAACGCTGGTTTGCCAACTATGTCCGTTTTTGCATTTCCAAAACACGCGTTTATCGGAACCAAGAGTGACTTTGTGAGGATCAATGCCTAATTCGTTATTCTTTTCCCAATCCCATTCCGCCATCAGTTCGGCATTATCAATTATGTATTTCTTTTCTTTCATAATATTATGCAACTTTCAAATTCAATTCGTCCGCATTAATAAATACTAAAACCGCCTAATCAAATTTTGCTTAGTTTGTCATTTGAGTATTCAAAACACTAAGTAAGGGATTTCGCCATTGCTCTAATTATAATCACTTTTTTATAAATTTAAAATGCGCTTTCCTCTTCTATAGAGCCATTGATGCGCTTGTATTGAGAAAAGACAGGAGATTTTTTCTGATATTTAACATCTTTGCTAAAATAAATTTTAGAACGAAACTCTTCCATTCTGTCGGATATATCATCAAGATTCTTTTGATGTATTGTAGTCAACTCTCTTCCATTATCCTGTGTTATCTCTGTTACAAAAAATAGATCATTGAGTTCCATAATTTTTTTGCAACATACAGCAAAACTGCCTTTTCCATCCTTGATCATATTGAAATGAAACACTTCTAATTTGATCTTGTTCCGATAGTCTTGAAGTTTGGAATAAATCGATTCAAAGGCAGCAAGACGGATTTTTCTATTGCCGAAAAGGAAATCCAAGTTGCCATATGCATTTGATAAATCCTCTAAATCGATTTTTGATGCGACAATATACATATCCATATACTTCATAAACATATTGCTATAATCTTCAATACGTTCATTATAAATTTGAATCAATATTGATTCGATGTCATCGCTCTCGGAGAAGGACATTGGCTCATTTTCTTGCATCCAAGCAATGTAGGCATCACGTTTTTTATGAACTGCGCCAAGTCCTAATGTTTTGGCAGTTTCGTCGTCACACTTGCCCCACTGCTTGTTATGTTGTTCTTCCGCTATGCAATCCAATATCAAATCTTGAGGCTGATCCAATTTCAACAACTTGATTTTCCTAAGCTGTACATAAACCTTATATGCAGCGCTTAAAAAGGATTCCATTGCTTTTCTTCGCTCAGCAAAATACTCTATTAATGACATAATAAATCCGAGCAATGCACTACCGAAGATTGCCATTGAAATATCATACATAAGCTCAATACAAAAACAATTTGCAATTATAGCACAGATTAACGAAACAGCAGAAATGCCTGCTGTGATAAAAGTTACCCATTTTTTTGCTTTCATTTACGTTATCCTTTCAATCGTTGGAATTATCAGCCGCTTGACCTTTACGAACCCACTCATCGATTTCGCTTGTCTTGAACATCCAATTGCGTCCAACCTTGTGAGCAGGCATATTCTTTTTGGCAATCCATACAAGCATAGTATCCCGGCTTATGCCAAGATAAGCACAGATTTCTTTTGTGGAATACCAACGATCGGGCATATCAATTCTCACAGACATGTTTTCATATCTCCTTGAAAATAGACTTTTACAAAGTACATTATACCATATTACTACAAAATTTTCAAGATGCGATTGCCGATTTGTGTCGGATTATTCATGTTTTGAGTTGAGATAATGGTAATTTATAAAAGCGTATAGATAAGGCGGCGAGGACAAGCCCCGCCGCCGTAGGTTATTCGGTTAGTGTTTCAATAGCAATTTGCATACCAAGCTTGAAAGCATATGTAAAGATTGCTTCTTCGGCATAGCTCGCATATTCACTCCAACAATCGTCGAACTTCTCAAAGATTTCCTTTTGTTCGTCGTTCATTGTTTTGAGCAGATCATCGTGATGCCGAGCCATATATTCCATCAGTTGCTTCATTTCGGGAGAGTTGTTGCGACTATCAGTTTGAGGGCAGACGTTTCCGTGCCACAGTTCTTGCAGGATTGACTTCATACGTAGATCACCTCCCGCAAAACGATTTCTTCCGCGCTTGCCTTGATATTGTTCATCTCAGCAACCCAACGGAGCATATCGTGAGCTTTCAAGTTTTCGTCAATACCTCTTTCAGCAGCGAGGCGGGGGATGATGGTTTCAAGCATTTGATTCGCCTCAAGGGCGATTTCGTGCAACCGAGTGTTCAACTTGCCTTCGGTCAGCAACGTTGTGTACCTTCCGCGACGGTGTTGCTTGATGTAATCAAGGTGCATCTGTCCGTATTTGCCGATCTGATAGTCGGTGTGCGGGGGAAGCGCAATATCGGGAATAAGGTGTCCGTTTTCCTCGTGGTAAGTTCCACCGAGAGTTTCATAAAGGTTTCCAAAGTTCTTTTTCATTGTAGTATCCTCCAAAATTAGATTTTGATTTTACTACAATTCATCCTCGCATCCAAACCAATCAACAAAAAATGCCAAGGGACACCTACCTGCTTTATGGTAGGTGTCCCTTCGGCGTCCTTTTTTCGTTCTCGGGGAGAGATTTGAACTCCTGCACCGCCGCAAGCGGCGGCGCAGATGACCGAGCGAAGCGGTGTCTGCAAGCTTGCTTGCAAGCACGCGAGCGAAGGTTGCTCCCGCGAGGGCTACGGTAAAACCGTAGCGAGGCACGAGGTGCCGCCTTGTGAAAGGTACACCTCGCAGAGAGCAGAGTTCAAATCGAAATTCACTCCACCTCAATAAACACCGCCGTGTTTTTCCTCGGCAATCTGACAGACGGGATGTTGTTTTCGACAGAAAGCTTGCCGTCGAAGCCGGTGGGATAGAGCACCCGCGCGGTTTTACAGGAAATGGGCAAAGTGAGGGTATCCTCTTCGGTATCCAGCCGCCACAGGGCCACGCGCGTGCGCGCGCCGCAAGTATAGGCGGTGCAAAGGAGCTTCTTCTCATAGGTCGGCAATCCCAACGGATAGAACGGGAGAGAGGCCGCGGTGTCCGTGCGGATCGTTTTCATCACGGCAATTCCCTCTCGCACCAGTGCGAGCTGCTCGTCGGAGAGGCGGTCGATCTGGCCGCTCAAGTGTACACGCAAGGGCATGGAGTTGACCATGTTCATAACCACGCCGTCAAGCGAGTCGGTCGCCTTCGGATAGGACCAGACCGCCGCCTGCTCCGGCAGCACGGCCGTCGGGGCGAGTGCGGCGATGTGCGCATAGCGCAGATAGCTCGTTTGGTCGCTGGTGGATTGCAGGTGGCTGTGCGCGAGTGAGGCGTAGTCCATTCGCATGCCGCCCGAGGAGCAGTTTTCGAGGATGACGTTCGGGTGCTTCTCGTGCACCTCATCGAGCAGCGAGAGAACGGCGAGGTTATGCTGATACAGGCCGTCACCGAAGCTGTCGGCACCCGTTTCCGTGCCGATTCCGCTGTCGATATTATAATCGAGCTTGAAATATCCAACACCGTAGTCGGCAATAAGGCGGTCAATGACCGAGTGGATATAGGCGCGAACGGTGGGATGGCGGTAGTCCAGCTGGTAGCGACTCCGCACGATGACACGCCTGCCGTGGCGCATAAAGAAGCATTCGTTTGGCCATTCCTTTGCCAAGGGGCAATTCACACCCATGGCCTCCGGTTCGAGCCAAATGCCGGGAATCATCCCTTTTTCGCGAACATAGTCAAAGACGAATTTGAGGCCGTGTGGGAAGCGAGAGGCACACTCCTGCCACTCGCCGATCGTATCCCACCAGGAGCCTTCGGCGTACCAGCCGGCATCCATCACGTAGATCTCAGCCCCCGTCTCGGCAGCGCGGTCGATGATGGGCAGCTCCCGTTCCTCTGTGGGATTCGCGCCGAGGCAGTTCATATAATCGTTGAAAATAATAGGCAGATCGGCATCGGGGCCGTCGCGGCGGGCGATCTTACGACGGTAGTCCGTCAGCGCGCCGAGCGCACCGTTCAGATCCTTGCCGAGGGCAACGGCGACTTTCACGCTCTCAAAGCTCTCACCGGGAGCAAGCTGCCGCCAGAAGTGATTATCCTGCTCGGCGGGGCCGGAAAGATGCATATACAAGCGTCCCGAGGCATCCCCAATCTCCCATTGCCAGGAGCCGTTATGCTCGATCTGAAAGAGATAGATGCTTTCGACTTCGGAGTTGGTGATGGCGGCCATCGGCAGATATTCCTTGGTCGACCAGCTGCCGCTATTGGCTACATGAATGCGATTGGTCGCGCTTTCGTTGGCGCGCACCATACCAAGCTGTGCAAGGGTATGCTCTGTCCATTGCAATTCCCTCTCCCACGCGTTGTGGGGGATGAGAATACGCATTTTTTCCTCAATCGGAAGGCTACCGCCGTCAAAGCCCGCATAGGCAAAGGAGGAGAGGTATTCGAGTCCTATGCTTTCCTTGCTTATATTTTCTACCTTCGCCCAACAGCGAAGCACGGAAATCGCGGAAAATAGCCGATAGTATACCTTTACTTCTACCCTGCCGTCGGAGAGAAGGAAGGTGAGCAAACGGCCGTCGGGCAGATCGGTACAGGTATGGGAACGATAAAGCAAATTCTTGCCGCCCCACAGGCCGTGCTGAATGCTTCCCCTCTTACAATAGGGGTTTTCTCCTGTTATTTGCAGCTCGCAAGCGGGCGAAAGGGGGGCAGGCACAAAGGAAAAATCTGCGCGGCGGTCAAAGCGGCGCAGGTGCAGGGTGCCGTCCTCGGCAACCTCAAACACAAGCGAAAGCGAATTATCGGAAAAATCGAGAATCACAGCCGGTCTCCTTTTTTGTCAGCCTTATCAGACGCCGTGAACTTCCTTGACCTCGGTAAAGAGGGCATCGTAGTCAAGGGGATTTGCCTTTTCGCCGATCACGTCTGCGATCACGGAAAGAACGCGGTCGGTAAAGGCCTGCGTTCCTTCCTTGGTGTAGTAGTGTGTTTCATCCGAGTGGGCGGAATCGGGCAAAGATTTGGAGAGAGTATAGAGGTCGTTGACCGCCATACCGTGACGGGTCACGATCTCCACGGCGGCGGCGTTGTAGGCCTCGATATCGCGGTTGAAGCGATAGAAGAAGGCATAATCGGGGATCTCCTTCCATTCCAGCACGTGGGTCGAAGTGGCAAAAACAAATTTGGCGTTCGGGAAGAAGCGTTTGAGCGTCACGCAGAGGCGCTCCATATACCGTTTATAGGTATCAATATCCGAAAAGCATTCGCCGTCGGGCATGCGGAGCACGTCCCAAAGCCCCGCGTTCCAGTGAACGAGGTCGATGGTATCCCCTTTGAGCTGTCTTGCCCAATCGGGTACAACGCGAACAAGGTAAGAGGCAAAGCGGCCGCTTTCGGGGGTGCAACGCACCTCGGCGATGCCCTCGTAAGCTTTTTGCACATAGGTGTTGTAACCGCCGCAGATGGAATCGCCGATCAGAAATACTCTTTTCATGGCTGTTCTCCTTACAATCAGTTTTTGACAGCTTCATCATACTACAAAGCGGTGTATTTGTCAAGAAACAAAGGGCTTTTTGGGAGAAAATTTCCAAATGCGCGAGGCAAAAAGATTGACAGGGGGGGCAAGTTGTGCTATAATTTTCTCGTATTTCAGAAAAGGATCGGAAATTCGATGATCATAGATTTCCACGCACACATTTTTCCCGAAAGGATCGCCGCCAAAACGATCTCTCTGCTTTCCGAAAAAGGGGGATATCCCGCCCATTCGGACGGAACGGTAAACGGGCTTCTTTGCGAGATGGAGCGAGCGGGGGTAGACCTTGCCGTCACCCTTCCCGTTCTGACAAGCCCCCACCAATTCGACAGCGTGAACCGCTTCGCCGCCGAGGTCAACCGCGCCTTTGCGGATAAAGAACGGCGGCTCCTCTCCTTCGGCGGCATTCATCCCGCCTGTGAGGACATTGAGGGGAAGATGGACTACCTTGCCGAGTGCGGCTTTCTTGGGGTCAAGATTCATCCCGATTATCAAGAGACCTTTATCGACGACGAGGGTTATCTCCGCATTGTGGAGAGCGCCAAGCGAAACGATATGATCGTGGTAACGCATGCGGGTCCCGATCCCGCCTATCGGGATCGTCCCGTGCGTTGCACGCCGAGACGGTTCAAGGAGCTGATACGTGCCGTACCCCACGCCAAGCTGGTGCTGGCGCACATGGGCGGCGGTGGGATGGCAGACGAGGTTATCTCCGAGCTGTGTGGTGAGGATGTGTATTTCGACACGGCCTATGTGCTTCCCTTTTTGGATGCCGAGCTCTTTCGAAAGCTGCTTCATCTGCATGGAGAGGACAAAATTCTGTTTGCCACCGATTCGCCGTGGAGCAGTGCAAAGGAGAGCGTGAACATCATTCGCTCCTATTCGCTTGGCCGCGAGACCGAAGAAAAAATTTTTTACAAAAATGCCGCAAGGCTTTTGAAAGGATAAGCGAGAGCTATGGGATACAATCAAAAAATGTACGGACTTGGCAGTCGCCGCTCGATCATCCGCGAGATCTTTGAATACAGCAAGATGCGCGCCGCCGAGATCGGTATGGAGAACGTCTTTGATTTCAGCCTCGGCAACCCCAGCGTTCCCGCCCCTGCCGAAGTGAACGAGGCCATCCGCGACCTGCTTGCCGAAAAGGATTCGGTTTCCCTGCACGGCTACACTTCGGCACAGGGGGATGCGGGCGTTCGCGAGGCGATCGCGAATAGCATTCGCATGCGCTTCGGCGTAGAGATGTCCCCGAACCTCATTTATATGACCTGCGGCGCGGCCGCTTCTCTTTCCATTTGCTTACGCGCCTTGATCGAGGAGGGCGCGGACGAGGAGTGCATCGTATTCGCGCCGTTTTTTACCGAGTACCGCGTTTTTGTTGAAAACGCGGGCGGACACGTGGTCGTCAGCCAACCGAATGACAAGACGCTGGAGATCGACCCGAGGGATCTTGAAAGCCGCATAAACGAGCGCACCAAGGCCGTGATCCTCAATTCCCCGAACAACCCGAGTGGCAAGGTCTACACCGAGGATACGCTCCGTGCGCTGTGCAAGGTGCTGACGAAAAAATCCGCCGAGTATGGACGCCCCATCTATCTGATCGCGGACGAGCCTTACCGCGAGTTGGTATACACGGACGTGACCGTTCCCTACCTCATGAATCTCTACCAAAACACGCTGGTATGCTACTCCTTCTCGAAGTCGCTTTCCCTACCGGGAGAGCGCATCGGCTATATTGCCGTGTGCCCCGACATGGCGGCATCTGCCGAGGTTTATCTTGCTGTTTGCGGAGCGGGGCGATCGCTTGGTTACGTGTGCGCGCCCAGCCTGATGCAGCAGGTGATCGCACGCTGTTTAGATGCAAAGGTCAACGTGGAGGCATATCGCGAAAACCGTGATCTGCTGTATAACAGCCTCACCGCCTGCGGCTTTGACTGCGTGAAGCCGGACGGCGCGTTCTATCTGTTCGTCAAGTCTCCGAGCGGCGATGCCTACGAGCTTTACGAGCGAGCAAAGGCGCATGAGCTGCTGGTCGTTCCCTGCGATGATTTCGGCGTGACAGGCTTCGTCCGCATCGCTTACTGCGTGGATCACGCGCGGGTAGAGCGGGCTCTTCCCGCCTTCCGCGAGCTTGCAAAGGAATACGGATTATAAAGAGATGCCCCGACGCATTGCATCGGGGCATCTCTTTATGCGAAGGTGTCGTTGTCGCGGAATTGGAGCGCATAGAGCTCGCGGTAGGTACCGCCCTTTTCCATCAGTTCCTCGTGGGTACCGCGCTCGGCGATGCGGCCGTCCATGACCACGGCAATCTCGTCCGCATTGCGGATGGTGGACAGACGGTGGGCAACCACCAGCGTGGTGCGTCCCTTACACAGCTCGTCAAGAGCCTGCTGAATGAGCACCTCGGTGGTGTTATCCAGGGCGGAGGTCGCCTCGTCCAAGATCAGGATAGCAGGGTCCTTGAGGAACACACGCGCGATCGAGAGGCGTTGCTTCTGACCACCCGAGAGCTTGACACCGCGCTCGCCGATCTCGGTATCGTAGCCGTTTTCCAGTGTCATGATGTAGTCGTGGATATTGGCGCGGCGAGCCGCTTCGATCATCTCCTCCTCGGTTGCATCGGGGCGACCGTAGAGGATATTGTCGCGGATAGAACCGACAAACAGAAACACATCCTGCTGGACGATACCGATATTCCGACGGACGGAGTCAATGGTAAGGGTACGGATATCCTGACCGTCGATCAGGATACTACCGCTTCCCTCCTCCAATCGATAGAAGTTCGGGAGCAGGTGGCAAAGAGTGGTTTTGCCGCCACCCGAAGGGCCGACGAGGGCGAGCTTTCTCCCCTGCTCAAGACGCAGATCGATGTTGTGCAAAACCTCCTTTGTTTCATCATAGGAGTAGGTGACATCACGAAATTCGATCACGCCCTGTACGTCTGTCAGTTCCTTGGCATTCGGATCCTCTACCTCGGGGTTTTCGTCCATGACCTCGACGAAGCGGCGGAATCCGCTGACGCCGTTCTGGAACTGCTCCATAAAGGAGATAAGCGTGTTAACAGGGCTGATAAAGAGGTTGACCGACACAATGAAAGTGGAGTAATCGCCGAAGGAGATGCGTCCCGCATACAGGAACAGACCGCCCGCGATCAGAATAAAGACGTTGAAAACGTCAGTGACGAAGGAAGTGGAGGCGTGGAACTGGGACATGGCGTGGTAGGCGCGGCGGGAGGCGTCCACAAAGGACTCGTCCCCCTCGGCGAACTTTTCCACCTCACGCGCGGAGTTGGTATACGCCTTGGTCACGCGAATTCCCGTGATGCTGCTTTCCACGGCGGCGTTGATGACGGCGTTGCTTTTGCGCCGATCATCAAAGGCACGCTTCATGGCACCGCGATAGTGCTTGGTGACCACCACGAGAATGGGCACGCAGCAGAAGATGATGAGGGTCAGAATCCAGTCGATGCTCAAAAGATAAATAAAGGAGAGGACGATCATCACCGTGCATATGAGCAGATTTTCGGGGCCGTGGTGCGCCAGCTCGCAGACCTCGAACAGGTCGCTGGTGATACGGGTCATGATGCGGCCGGTTTCGTTGTTGTCGTAAAAGCGGAAGGGGAGCCTTTGCAGGTGGTTAAAGAGATCCTTTCGCATGGCGGATTGCATCCGCACACCGATCATGTGACCGTAGTACTGCACAAAATACCGCAACAGCATCCGTAAAACGTACAGGGCAAGGACGATCACGCCCGCAATCACGATGACGGCGTACCGCTTGTTCGGGATATAGTCATTGAGCATTTCGTTGGTTACGATGGGATAGACCATACCGATCAGCGAAATAAATAACGCGGCCAGCATATCCAGCGCAAGCAGCTTCTTGTGTGGCTTGTAGTACGAGATAAAGCGTTTGAGCATCGTTTTTCTTCCTTTCTGCCAATATTATACACCAATTCGTCGGGGCGGTCAAGCCTCGAGGGGCATTTTTTATCGCTTTTTGTGGCCATGTGCTTGACAAAGGCACCGGGAGCGTATTATAATGTTATCAAATAATAGTTCTTTAAGGAGAAAAAGGTGAAAACAAGATTAAAATGTTTGATGGGAATGCTACTTCTTCTTTTTGTTTTGTGGGGCCTTTGCTCCTGCGAGTGCACGCACAAGTGGCAGGATGCCACCTGTACAGTGCCCACAACCTGCAGCCTTTGCGGGGAAACGAAAGGAGAAGCGAAAGGACACGTTTACAGCGAATCGGTCACCATACAGCCAAGTTGCAGTGAGGACGGTACGAAGCTTTACACCTGCACCGCTTGTGACGATTCTTACACAGAGGCTATCAGCAGCCCGGGGCATACCGTTACAAACGGCGTTTGTGCCCTATGTGGTCAAGTAATAAAGGGAGGTTCCATTATGCAAGAAAAAAGCCCGATCTGCACATACACGACCGACTGCTCTCGTGAAGGCGGAGCAGAGGCCCTGTACATCTACATCCCCACGAGTGAGGGGTACATCCGCTACCAGGTGGTCCATACCGTACTCGCCGAACGAAAATCCAACACCTGGCGTCTCGGCTACGTGGCCCATGTGGACGATGCCTTTGAAAACGAGCGTCTGATCACCAACCCTGGCGCGGAATGGGAGATGGCGTTCGAGCTGGACGGACGCGTCGACTTTATCGGCGGTCTTGCCCACGGTGACGAGATCTTCTCTTCCATGAAGCTGATGTCAGACGGCGAAGAGTACACGGCAAAGGAGATGCAGTTCGTGCCCTTTGACACGCTGACGGTCGAGGTGGAATCCGTAGGCTACGACCCGAACGACGAGGAAAGGGAGGTTCTGGCGCACACAAAAAAGCTGATCTTTACCACGGACGGCGTGCGCGTGGAGCAACGAGTGGAGTTCAAGACCGACGAAGTGCCGAAGCGCGTGTACTTTGCGATGATGCCGCCGCAAAAGGAAGTTACCGATTGCTATTACACCAATTTGGACGCTACACGAAAGGAGCTTCCCAACCAAAAGGGAATTTATCGGTACGAAAAGGCCGCGGGCCTTGATTCCGTGACGCTTGAGGGCGAGGAAGGCTTCCTCTTCCGAATGACCGTGGAAAAGTACAACGGCGGTGAAAATTCCTTTATGATCTCGGACAATGGCGGCAATAACTACAACAAGATGTATTTCTCCTACCATGCAGGCGAGAAGATCGCGGCAGGGGATGTCATCGAGACGGTAACCCTTTACAAGATCACCTATAAGGAGTAAGCATATGCCTATCCGTCTGAATGAGGACAGAGAGCTGGTGTCCCGCATCAAGGAAGGGTTGAAGCAGAAGGGCGGCTACTGCCCCTGTCGTATCCAGAAGACCGAGGAAAACAAATGCATCTGCCGCGAATTCCGCGAGCAGATGGCCGACCCCGACTTTGAGGGATACTGCCACTGTATGCTCTACTACAAATCCAAAAATTAAAAGACATTCGGTCGTTTTACCGCTTATCGCGTGGAAACGACCGAATGTTTTTTATCCCTTGACAGGAGCGAGGCGGGTGTTTACAATAGAAGCAAAAGGAGGCATGCCGATCATGATACTGGAGAAAAACACCGTAAAGGATACGGCAGACGAGCGCGTTGCGCTGTATTTGTGTGAGGGAAACCCTCTTGGTGAGGCGATTGAACATCTGATCGCGGATCAGGCATGCGAGCTGATCGGCTACACGGGGGAGGAGGCCGTTCGCCTACGGGCGGAGGAGATCGTCTGCTTCACAAGCTCGGGCAGTCGGGTGTACGCATGGGACGAGCGGCGATGCTACACAATACGCCTGCGCCTGTACCGAATCGAGGAGCTTTTGTCCGCGAATTTTATCCGCATCAACCAATCCTGCTTGGCGAACATGCGAAAGATCGAACGGTTTAACGTATCCTTTTCGGGGACGATGCAGGTACACTTTCGCGGCGGGTACCGCGATTACGTTTCACGACGCAATCTGCGCTCGGTGAAGGAAAGGTTTGGGTTGTAATATGAACAAGTACGCAAAGCAATTTCTTTTGCGCGGCATGGCATTCGGCGGCTTCGGTCCCGTCGTTGCAGGGATCGTATTCCTTTCCCTTGATGCTTCCCTGCCCGATTTTTATCTGATGGGGACGGAGGTCTTCCTTGCCATCCTGTCAACCTATGCGCTTGCCTTTTTGCAGGCGGGGGCATCGGTTTTCAACCAGATTGAGGATTGGCCGATTCCGAAGTGTGTGTTTTTCCACTTTTTGACGATTTACGTGACCTACGTGGGAACCTATCTGATAAACGCCTGGCTCCCGTTTAGCTGGGTGGCGGTGGGGATCTTTACTGCCCTTTTTGCCATCGTCTATCTCGTCATCTGGCTTTCGGTTTACCTTTCGCTCCGCGCGATAGGTAACAAAATGAACAGGAAGCTGGCAAAATAAGAGGAAAAAGGCAACCTTACGGGCATTCCTTTTTTATTCGGGATTGGAAAGTTACATTATGACATGTACGAGGCACATTGTGCGCTTTGATTTTTGAAGCTCTTATGCTACAATAAAGAAAATAGCACACCGAAAGGAGCACTCCATGAAAAAGAAAACCCTGGCTCTTTTGCTATCCACCCTTTTGCTGTTGCCGACCATGGCAGTTTCCCTGCCGCTTGCAGCGGCGACATATAACGATCCGACCGTAGAGGCGTTATACTTTACGGATG
Organism: Clostridia bacterium; assembly: GCA_017464805.1. GTDB lineage: Bacteria > Bacillota > Clostridia > Oscillospirales > CAG-272 > UBA1740. The sequence goes on from JAFTYE010000007.1 coordinate 18,734, forward strand.
AAAGCGGGCTTGTACAGCTTGATGCCCTTGGCCGCACGGGCATGGTACCGCGCGTGGTCCTTGTGAAGCCCGAGGACGGCACCGGCTTTTATGGCAAGCTGATCGTAGAGGCCCTGGATGCCGAGGGAAACGTAGTCGCCACGCAGACCTTTAATGCCTCGAATTCTACCGTTCTGCATACCGAGACCGTCTTTGCCGTCACCCGTACGGTGTACGAGGGAAACGCGATGGATCTTCCAAAAACGGCCGTTTCGGCACAGGCGCGTTATCTGAGCCTTGGCGGAGAGGAGCGCGGCATCGCCTACTACGATCCCGAGCCGACCTCGGACGGGTATGTGGGCAAGATCCTTTTCCCCCAGCCCTTTTCCTCCTTGATGAGCGGTAAGTTCACCATATCCAAGGAAGAGGGACTACGACAGTACTCGACCACCATGTCGTCCTATACCCTTTTTGACTGGTCGGATGCCACCGAGATCTTCCTCACCACAAAGGAAGACTACGCTTCCTCCGACGTAAAAAGGCGCACGGGACTCGAAAAGGACAAGCCGATCACGGGACGCAACTTCGCGGACAACTATAAGGCCTGGGTCTACCTGACCGAGGACGGTGAGCTGCAAACCAACTTCATCTTCACCCTGGTGGACGATTTTTACGGCGGCAGCGTGGGGGCCACCGGCTCGAACGTCCATACCATCCCGCTGAACAACTTTTCCTATAACAACAAGTTGGGCGAGGGAGTGGCAATCAATGCCCTGATCCGCTCCGGCTCGCCGTCCGGCTTTACCTGGATGGGCTCGTTGAAAAACCAAGATGACCCTGATATCGCACAAAAATGGACCCCTGTGGACGGTTATGAAGGCGTTTATGAAACAAAACAGAACACAAATGACCGCATCGTAACACTTTTCAACTTTGCGGCGCGCGATGAGTACGGCATTCCGCGCCCCTACATCATCTGCGATCTGTACAAGGACCCTGCCTGCACGGTCCTTGACGAGGCGGCCTCCCTTGCCGCCTGCGCGGATACCGAGGGAACCTTCTTCCAGTCGGCGGACGGCAAGACGATCTACTGCCATCCCCGTTCGGGCGAGCAGGTGGAGGATATCGCTCTCAACTGGCGCGACTCCTTTTTAAGCGGCATCCGTCACAACACAGCCTGCAGCATGCAAACGATTATCTTTGAAAACATCGGCTTTATGCCGCGCGTGACCGATCACATCAACAACCAGTTCGGCGGCGGCGACTACGAGAAGGCCGTGTTTGGTTTTATGGGCTGCAAATTCTCAGGAAGCGCGGCAAACACGCTGGGCCTTGTCGGAAAATATACAGCTTACCTGAACGATTGTGTGGCGGCCTATGGCTTCCGCGACAATTATAACTATCATTCCGATTATAGCGGCACCGAATCCTCCCGCGCGATCGAGGTCAACTGCATTTCCTACATGAACGGTGACTTCAACCGTATTTACAGTGAAAGTCATCCTGTCGATAACAGTGCCAATTCCAACAATTCCAGCACCGCACATGATGCCATGTACATGCTGCGCGTGGGCGGTCGTTATTTCAACAGCCAGGGACATCACGTGGGTGACACGGGTGCCACTATGACACTGAACGTGGGCATTGAAATATACGACATACTCTACTCTCCCTCTCACGCGCACGCCTTCGGCATCGGTGCCACGGCGCAGGGATGGGCGATTGACTGCTATGCCACCGGCATGCGCCTGCGCTATTCGGTCTGCACGGGGGCAACCAACACTCACGTGCTGGATGTGTGTGGCATGGCGGCCATGGGCATCAGCGGCACTCGCCACAATCCGCCAACCCTGACATGGGGGCAGGTGGCCGCAGGAGATTGGGGAGCGGATGAGTCCGTCATTCCCGAGCATTGGCTGGTGGAATGGGTAGAGCCCGTTGATCCGAGCGAACCGAATGAACCCAACGAACCGAATGAACCCGACGAACCGAATGAACCCGACGAACCGAATGAACCCGACGAGCCCGATGAGCCCGATAGGCCCGATCGTCCAAATGAACCGACCCCTGAAAAGGGATGCGGCGGCAGCTTGCAGGGCGGCGCGGTGCTTTCCTTGGCAACAGGGGCGACCATCCTGCTTCGCAAAAAGAAGAAGGATGAGAAATAACAAAAGAGAAACGGGTGCTTCGCGCCCGTTTTTCATTTGCGGCTTGCAATCGAAGGGACTTTGTGCTATAATGCAAGCAAAGAAAGTTGGAGGTGCGACATGCCCGTTTTGCTTACCGCGCTTGGCGTAGGCGGCGCCACCGTGATCGGTGCGCTACTTGGCTTTTTGTTCAAAAAACCGTCCCATAAATTTCAGGACGTCATTTTATCCTTTGCCGCAGGGGTGATGCTGGCAGCGGCGGTGTTTGGGTTGATCATGCCATCTCTGGAGTTTGGCGGGAGCTTTGCCGTCCTTATCACCATAGGGGGCCTGTTTTGCGGTGCCGTTTGTCTGAACCTCATCGACCGTCTGGTGCCGCACCTACACAAGATGACGGGCGTGGGTGAAGAGGCACATCCCGAGGCGACCGCGAAGCTGAACAAGGTGCTTCTGTTCGTGATCGCCATCGCCATTCACAATCTGCCCGAGGGTATTGCTGCGGGCGTGAGCTTCGGCACGGGAGATCTGGGCCAGGCACTGACCGTTGCGGGCGGTATTGCCCTACAAAACATTCCCGAGGGTATGGTGATCATCGCACCGATGATCGCGGGCGGTATCAGCCGCCGCCGTACGTTTCTCATTGCCTTGATGACGGGCGTAGTGGAGGTGATCGGTACGCTGATCGGCTATTTTGCCGTCAGTATTTCCACTGTAATCCTTCCCTTTGCGCTTGCTTTTGCGGGAGGTACGATGCTGTACGTCATCAGCGACGAGATGATCCCCGAGACCCACGCGCACGGCAACGAGCGCGAGGCGACCTATTCCCTACTCGTCGGCTTTGCGGTGATGATGGCGTTTGACTATTTTCTCGGGTAAAGCAAAGCGATCCCCTCCGCCATGGCGGAGGGGATCGCTTTGCTTTACCACGTACCCTTGACGAATTTGTCGTCCAGAATATCGAGGTGTTCCTTGGCGAAGGAGAGGATCTGCTGCTCGTGGTTCATCCAGAGCCCAGGACGATCGGCCCAACGCTGCTCCTCGGCAAGATAGATGGGGTCGGGAATGCTTTCAAAAAAATCGGTGAACTTCTTTTCAATGCTCTTGTCCGAAAGCGGCCCTTCACGCAGCTCGGCGTAGCGTGCAAGGATCTCGTCGGCATAGTACATACGCAATTTTTGAAAAAGGACATTGACGCTGCTGTTGCTCCAACTTTTAACCTCACCGGCGGTATTGAGGTGGCTGGCATCCCACCACATGCCCCAGGTGGAGTCCATGTCGTAAACGCAGGGTGCCCAGACGGTGCCGTCGTAGGTGATCCAGAGGATGTTTTTGGAGGTGTTATCGATGCCGCACATCACCCACGTGAAGATGAGCACGTCGATGGCGCGATCCACATTGATATAGCTCGACAGGTTTTCCTTGAAATAGTCGCCCCCCTGCCATTGAACGAAGTTCATCATGCGGTTGAAGCTGTCGACCGACCAATTCGTTCCGATGGTCGGATCCTCTTCGGTGGAGCAATGCTCCAGTTCCCAGTTAGTGGACACAAAGTCGTAGGATACGGGCACACGCAGGGAGACCGAATCATGCCACTGCTCCGCCATAAAGATCGCCTGGCGGAGGGTGGGATCGTCCTCCATCCCAAAGAGCCATTTATCCTTGGGGGTGTTCATGGTATAGAGACCGAGGAATTGCCCGTTGAGGTAGACAACGATTGGATAGCCATCGATCGCACCACCGTTGATGAGCGAGGAAAACTCATCGGTTCGACGGGCGGATCGAGCCACATCGCCGTACAGCTTGGCGGACACGACATTGCGTGCCTGTGAGAAGTCGGTCCAATTGGCCTTCATGCAATACTTGCTTTCCTTGCCCCAGCCGTCGACCAGCTCCACCTTCTTTTTGGAGCCGTCCTCCTCAAAGAACTGGACGTTATAGTTCTTTTTGGGGTAGTCGATGGAGGTGGCCCCCTGCCACTTCAGGGTCGCCTCGCAGGTAAAGCTCTGATCCTCAGCTTGATAGTCAAAGCTCACCTTGACCTTGTTCTCCTTGGAGATCCCCTCAAGCGAACCCGTCAAGGTCACGATAGGCATGCCGATGTCCTGCGGTGTAATGCTACGCACCAAAGTGGTCTTACAATTCGCGCAGTAAAAGGTCCCTGCTCTTTCCACAGTGGGATTTTCAGAGATATCCAGCTCGGTCAGTGTATAGTCGTGACCGCCTGCGACAGGGCGGGTCTTCGTTTTCCCGCAGGAGCAGGTAGCCGTTTCCTCACCGTCTGCCTCACAGGTAGCGGGGGTGGTGGTCCGCCAATGGACGAAAACGTGCTCATGCGATGCAGGTCCCTCGGTCGGGTTACAGGCAACGAAGCAGGGGAGGAGAACGGCGAGCACCAAAAGAAGGCAAAAACTCTTTTTCATAAGCTGTTCCTTTCGAAAATGACAGTATCATACAATTACTTATCAATATTATACAACAATATGCTCTTTTTGTCAATGCGAATGCCTTGACGGGGCAGCGGCTTTGTGTTATAATACATTCCGTTACTTCGAGACGGACGGTGTTGCATATGGATTCCTTTCTTTTTGCACTGACATCGGTGTCCCCCATCGTGGCGATGGTGGCCATCGGCTATTTTCTCAAACGCATCGGTCTGCTATCCCCCGCGACGGGAAAGGCGATGAACAAGCTGGTCTTTCACGTGCTGATTCCTGCGATGATGTTCGTGAACATCTACAATATGGAGGACGTCGGCGAGTTAAACTTCACTTACGTGCTCTACGGGCTTGGCATGACCATGCTGATCTTTTTCGTCATGCTCCCGCTCACGGGTCTGCTCACAAAGGAGCGTAACCGCCGCGGCGTTCTGTCGCAGGGGGCGTTCCGCTCCAACTATTCGCTTGTCGGGTTACCGCTTGTGCTGTCGGTCTGCGGGGAGAGTGGAATCCCCGCTGCCACGCTGATGCTGACCTTTGCCACACCGCTTTACAACATTTTGGCTGTATTTGTGCTTTCCTATTTCGGCGGCGGTAAAAAGCGTCCGTCCGTGGGAAGCATCCTGCTGGGGATCTGCAAAAACCCGCTGATCCAGGCGGTGGCGGCGGGCTTCCTTGTGATGGGGATACGCACCATTTTCGTGTGGCAGGACATTTCCTTCCGTCTGTCGGACATCACGCCGCTTTTCCGCGTGCTGAACTACCTTGCAGATGCGGCAACGCCGCTGGCACTGCTATCGCTTGGCGCGCAGTTCGAATTTTCCGCCATCTCGGGGCTGCGCCGCGAGATCACGGCTGGGGTACTGCTCCGCAATCTGATCGTTCCCGTCCTCGGCATGGGTGTTGCCCTGCTCTGCTTCGAATTTACGGCGGCGCAGTACGCGGCACTGGTTGCCCTGTTTGTTACCCCTGTGGCGGTTTCCTCTGCCCCCATGGCGCAGGAGATGGGCGGCGACGGAGATCTGGCGGGGCAGCTCGTCATTTGGACAACGATCTTCTCGGCACTTTCCCTGTTCCTTGTAATTTTCTTTTTGCGTGCGATTGCCGTTTTTTAAGAAAGAATTGACTTATCAACCAAAAAAACACCATAATAGCTATGACAAATATTTTCAAAAAAGGAGACGATTATGAAAAAACTGCTTTCTCTTCTGCTTGTGCTCGCCATGCTGACGGGCGTTCTCGCCGCTTGCAGCAGCTCCACCTGCAAGGAGCACGTGGACGCCGATAAAAACGGCGTGTGCGATGTCTGCGAGGCTGAGGTTCCCATTCCCTGCGACAAGCACACGGACGAGGATCTCAACAACATTTGCGACAAGTGCGGGGCTACCCTGACAAACGATCTGACCAAGCTGCTTGGCATCAAGATCGTCAAGGTCGCCAAGGATCAGATCGACACTGCCAAATCGGTCAAGATCACCTTTGACGTACAGGCAAGCGTTATCTACACCAAAAATGGAGAAGCGGTCGAGAACGACGGCGGTGTGTACACCTACACCATCTACCTCAACCGTACCGAAGAGGGCGTGGATTACAAGGTGCACACCCTTTCCAAAATCCTCAACGCCGAGACCGGCGCGTATGTCACGGAGCTTGATGCCGTGACCCAGTACAAAATCGGCAGCGTGGTGTATATGTACGACGCGCAGGAGGACACCTATTGGAGCTACGACACGAGCACATCGCAGGATGGCACGGCCGTAGATGTTACCCTGCAATTGGAGCGTTTGGAGGCTGCGCTTGTTGGCCTGCTCAACGACTACGCGATGTCCGAGGAGGAGCTGGAAGAGGTTGGATCTGCGCTGGTGACTGCCTTTAGCATCGTCAACGGCAAGGGCAGCCTTTCTGTTGATCTGAAACCCCATTTTGATTCTCTCAAAGCCTACATCATGGAGCTTGATCCCGAGACGAAAACCGTTCGTTCTCTCTTCAACGACATTTTGGCACTTGCCGATCCTTCGCTGACCGTTGAACAGATCGTAGACACGATCGAGGACGTGGGTGCGATGAATGTTGCCGAGGCTCTTTCCGCAATCGACATCTATCTGACCGACGAGTACGGCAAGACCTTGCAGGGACTTTACGATGAGCTGCTTGCAAACGAGAACGCGAAGGTGCTTATCGCCTCGCTTGTTCTGGTCGCGGATGCAACCCCTGAGGAACAGGCACAGTTTGATGCTTGGTACGGGAGTCTGCAAGCACAAAAGATCGCCGATCTGATCCCCGAAGAGATGAAGGCCATGACGGTTTACGACCTTTTTGCCCTCTTCTTCGCGCCGAAGTACGATACACCCGACGACAGCTTTGAGGATGGCGGTGTCGAGATGATGTCCGACGAGGAGCTTGCGGAGCCCGATTATATCACGTTGGAGGAGACGATCGCACAGCTGAACATGCTCCTTGACTCGACCCTTGCAGATCTTGAAATGCTCTTCGGCCTCCCGACAACCACATTGGTGGAAAGCGCGCAGATGATCGCAGACGGCACCGAGGTGAAGGAGCTGAATGCCAAAATGGATCTGGACTTTGACAACATTTACAAATTGAAGTCCATGACCCTTACGCTCAATCTGGAAATGAGCGGCAACTACTTCGGCATCGCAGGACCGGCTCCCGATGAGGGCGATGACGAGGTGACCGAACTCAACCCCGCTACCGCGGAAGGCACGGAAGAGGTGGACAGCGTGCTTACGACCATCAAGGTTGCGGCCGCCATGACGGTATCCGAGATCTCGGACACGGCCGTGACCATCACGGCCCCGACCAACGTAACACCCACCGTATAAAAGGCAAGAACAAAGAGCCGCCCCCTGACAAGGGGGCGGCTTGTTTTATTCCCTGTCTACGGTGACAACGGTACGGAACAGGGGATTTTCTCTTACGACGGCGGCAGCGATGCGCTCGCGCAGCTCATCATCCCGCAAGGGGAATTCAAAGGGTGTGGCAATATCAAAAATAAGATTGTGGTGGGTAGTGCCGCGCACGAAGCGAAAGTCGTGCATGTGCAGCTCGGGGGAGATGGTATTCACGATTCCCTGCACCAGCTCATGCAGGCGGTCAACCTCGGAATCGCCCACAACGATGGGATCGGCGTGGATGGTACACAAAATGCCCAGCTCCTCACCGAGACGACGTTCGATGTTGTCGATCATATCGTGCGTTTCGTAGACGTCGCGTGCGCCGTCCACCTCTACGTGGAGGGAGGCCATGGAATGCCCCGGGCCGTAGCTGTGAACGATCAGATCGTGAATGCCGAGTGCCTCGGGATATTCGGAAACGATCCTGCGAATGGCAGACACTGTTTCGGCAACGGGACGCTCGCCGAGGATGGAGTTTTTGGTTTCGTTCAGGATCTTGCAGCCTGCGACGATGATCAGCACAGCGACAAAAACACCGAAATAACCGTCAAGGAAGTACCAGTCAAGCGTGAGCGTCAGCACGGTCGAGAGGAGAGCGGCGGCGGTGGAGACACAGTCCATGAGACTGTCGGTCGCTGCGGCACGCATGACCGAGGAGTCGATCCTTTTCCCGATGCGATAGTTGAACAGACCGAGCCAAAGCTTCACGGCGATGGAGATCGTCAAAATGACGATCGAGGCGACCATATAGGTATCATCGGGTCGGGAGGGATCGAAGATCTTTTTCCCCGAGGAAAGAAGCAGTTCCGCACCGACAAGCAGAATGAGAAAGGACACGATCATGGAGGCCACATATTCGATACGCGCATGCCCAAAGGGGTGGTCACGGTCGGCCGGCTTGGCGGCGATGCGAAAGCTGACAAAGGAGACGAGTGAGGAGCCGGAATCCGATAGGTTGTTGACGGCGTCTGCCGTGATGACGATAGAGCCGACGAGCGTGCCGATGAGGAATTTCATAACGGCAAGCAGGAAGTTGCACAGCATGGATACGATGCTGACCATGGTGCCGTAACGCAAACGCACGGCGGGGTCGGCGATATTGTGACGGTCGCGCACGAACAGGCGCGAAAGTAATTCTGTCATAGAATTCTCCTAAAACAATAGCCCCCATGGGGGCTATTGCAGTATCAGGTATAGGTGATGTTGCCGCGTTTTTCGGCTTCATCAAGAAGATATTTGTTGGTTTTTTCACGAAGGAACTGGTCGCGGACCTCCTCTTCCTCCACGCCGTCGGCATAATCCTCACCGTAGAGCTCGATAAACTCCGCATCCCAATACTCGTAATCCTCGTCGGTGAGGGTGATACCCTTGCTCTGCACGATGTAGCGGAAGACCATTTCCTGACGGATATACTCATCGGCCTCGGCGGCAAGGACGGTCATATAATCCGAGCCGTAGCCGTAGGCAGAGGCAACCATATCACGGGTGAGCTCACCCGTTCCGAAATAGTATTCATAATACGAGGGATTGGATTCCTTGATGCCTTCGATATACTCGATGCGGCTCTCAAACCACTCGTCGATATATTGGTCAACCAGCCTGTCGGGAATGTTTTCGAAGGTGGCCTCCTTACAGAGAGCATCATAGAGGGCATAGAGCTTGTAGGTCTTTCCGTTCTCCTCCATATCGTCCTCGAGGTACTTACGGATCTCGGTGAAGCAGGATTCGAGGGCGGCGTAGCAGCTATCCCCCGTTTTGCCGAGGATAAGGTTGAGCATATCGACGTCGATATTCTCGTGTGTATAGTAGCCCGAGGTATCACCGATGTGGTAGAGCTTACAGAAGAAGATGACCTCCTTGCCCGCAAGCTCGGTACTGCCGTAGCTTGTCGGGAAGGTCACGCGCAGGCGAACGGGGGCATCCTCGCCATGCTCGGCAGGGACGTAGCCGATAAGACCGGATTCAAAACCGGGAATATAGGTGTTCGAGCCGATCTTCAGACGGGTGAGCGAGGTGGCGGTGCCGCCCGAGAAGCCGAGGCCGAGGTCCACGATCTCGGTATAGGAAAGGCCTGTGGCCTCCACATCGGTGAGCCTGCCGGCGGTAACGGCATCGTTCAGGGCAGACATGGTCACGCCGCAATAAACGAGGTAGAGCTCGTCGCCGTTGGCGATGGCCTTGGTTGTGTCGGCGAGGGGCTTATAGAACGGATTATCCGCATCCTCAAAAAAGGCATTAAAATTATCGTACACGTCCTGGTCGGAGATGCTGTTTTTGACCGAGAATTTGATATCCAGGGGATCGGACGCAAAGCTGACGTATTTGGTCATATCCTCGGTGCGATAATCGAATTTACCGCTGCATGCCGCAAGGGAAAGGGCCACTGTTACGATGAGCAAGCAGAGGGCAAGGATTCTTTTCGTAAGTTTCATACGTTCCTCCAAAGTTTTCACTTCTTTTATTGTATAACATGCAGGGCGGTTTGTCAAGCACGGATATGTGAACATTTTTCCGTCCGCAACCATACCCTGTTATTGCATACGTCTCTGTATGTGAAAGGAGCGCCTTTCATGGAGCCATGCACTTTGACTGTTGGCACCGTTACCCGGGCACTTGCCGCGCGCCGTCTCCTTTCTGCCGCCCGCATTCCCGCCCGTATGGTCAAGACCGCCGGCTCAAAAGTCGGCGGATGCGCCTACGCGCTGGTGGTCGCGGCGGCGGATATGCCGAAGGCGGTGGAAATTCTCGGGGACAATAAGATCTCTTTTGAATGGTCGCGCGGTGAGGGCAGGTGACGGGCCATGATATATTTTGACAATGCTGCCACCACCTGGCCAAAGCCACCCTCGGTTCTCGGTGAGGCAAGACGGGCGGTGGAGCTATACGGCGGAAACCCCGGCCGCTCCTCCCATGCGCTATCCTTGCGCGCAGCGGAGAAGATCGACGAGGTCCGACACCTCGTGGCCGCCCTGTTCGCACTTCCCTATCCGGATCACATCGTATTTACCCAAAACGCGACCTACGCCCTGAACCTGGCCATCCGCACCCGCGTGCGGCAGGGCATGCACATTCTGATCAGCAACCGCGAGCATAATGCGGTTTACAGGCCCGTGTGCCGTCTTGTGCAGGATGGGGTCGCGGAATTTGACGTGTTCTCCACCGACGGTAACGTAGCGGAAAACATTCTGTCCCTTCTACGTCCCGAAACAGGGATGCTGATTTGCAACCACATTTCCAACGTGGACGGCGCGACCGCCCCCATCGGTGAGATCGCCGCGCTTTGTCGGGCGCGAGGCATTTACTGCATCCTCGACCTCTCGCAATCCGCGGGACACCTGCCGCTTACCTTCACCCAAGACACCCTACCCGACGCCCTGTGTGCGCCCGCGCACAAGGGGCTTTTCGGGATCCAGGGCTGCGGCTTTGCGTGGCTACGAAGCGGGGCGGGGCTATCCACCTTTCTGGAGGGGGGAAGCGGCTCTGCCTCCCGCATGCCCACCATGCCGACCGAGCTGCCCGAGCGCATGGAGGCGGGAACCTTACCGACTCCTGCGATCGCCGCACTGGGCGAGGGGATACGGTTCGTGCGATCGGTTGGTCTTGAGGCGATCGCCGCCCATGAGGCAGCCTTGGCCGACCGCCTGTGCACGCGCCTTGCAAAAGAAAATCGCATCCGCCTCTATCGCGGCGAGGGAGCGGGCTTGCTTTCCTTCGTCTGCCGAGGAATATCCCCCGAGGCACTGACCGCCGCCCTTGACGGGCGGGGCATCTGCGTGCGAAGCGGTCTGCACTGCGCGCCGCTTTCTCACGCGGCCATCGGCACGATCGAGGAGGGGACGGTGCGGGTAAGCTTTTCCTACTTCAACCGTGCATCCGAGGTCGATCGGTTTGCCGACGTTTTACTATCCTTGTTATGAGGGCGCGCACGCGCCCTCTTTTCTTTTTGAAAAATTTGTGATATACTGTAACCAACCACCCACAAAAACCGTCTTTTGGGGTGAAGGGCCAAGAAAGGGAGGTGAGGACATGGAGGACGAAAGGATCGTTTCGTTATATTTTGACCGCTCCGAGCAGGCGATCGCCGAAACGCAGAAGAAGTACGGCAGATACTGTCGCACGATCGCGCGCAATATTCTGGCGGATGAGGGCGAGGCCGAGGAGTGCGAAAACGACACCTATCTGCACACCTGGTGTACCATTCCCCCCGCGCGGCCGCGCTTTTTGCGCGCGTTCCTTGGGAAGATCACACGCAATCTCGCGCTGGACCGCTACGCCGCCCGCGTGACCGACAAGCGAAACGGAACGCTGGTGGCAATCTCCGACGAGCTGGCCGCTTGCCTGCCTGACCTCACTTCACCCGATGTGGGCGAGGGGCTTGCCCTGCGCGAGTCGCTTAACCGTTTTCTCTCCCATCTACCTGCCCGCACGCGGATCCTATTCGTTCGACGGTATTTCTACCTACTGCCCGTGCGCGAGATCGCCGAGGGGCTGGGGATTGGAGAAAGCTACGCAAAGGTGTTGCTGCACCGCACGCGAAATGCCCTTCGCATTTTTTTGAAAAAGGACGGTTTTCACGTATGAAAGAGCATGATGACCTTCGCCGATTCGGCGAAATAGACGACCGCTTTGTGGAGGAGGCGACCCCCGGCGGGCGCGTGAGGCGAAGGCGCCGTTTTGTGGCCCTTGTTGCCGCCTGTCTATCACTTGTACTTCTGATTCCATGCGGGGTGTACCTTTTTACGCCCTTTGACACCACCCCGCCCGACGTATCCGATTACAAAAACAGCCCGTATTATCCGATCATCGAGCGGCTGAACGAGTATTCCTACGTTCGCCCTGCCTATCAGAACTATTTCGAGCTGCTCACAGACCGTGTAGAGAACGGTATCGACGATCTCTTCGGTAGCGGCAAAGGCACCAACAATGCGCCGAGTGAGGCGCCGAGTTCGCCTGGCGGCGGCAACATGTCGAACGATGGAGTCGGCGAATACGTCGAGGTGACCGACAACCAGGTCGCGGGCGTGATCGAGGGAGATCTGATTAAGCGGAGCTCCACGCACATCTACTATCTCCACAACAGCGCCCTTTCCGTTTACCGCATTGCGGGCGAGGAGACCGAACAGGTCGGCCGCTACATTCCCAATGCAGGCGATGACGAATATAGCAAGACTTGGAACGGGGCGTGGGAGATGTACCTGTCTGCCGACTGCCGCACCGTGACCCTGGTCGCACCGTACTACTCCAAAGAGACCGAAAGTGCCGTGCAGGTGATCTCCCTTGATGTCAGCGATCCTGCCTCTATTTCCGTGACAAGCCGCTTTACTGTAACAGGCGGTTATCTTTCCTCCCGCTCGGTGAACGGCAAGCTGATGCTCATGACCGAGTTTTATGCCAAGACAGACTTTGACGACGAGAGCTCCTTTATTCCGCAGATCGACATGGGAAATGGTTGTGAGAGCATTCCGATAGATTCGATCCTTTTCCCCGATGAGCTGACCTCCCGCCGTTACACGGTGGTCTGCCAGCTGGACGAGGCGACCCTCTCCTACGAGGGAAGCGCGGCCTTCCTTTCCTACTCCGATGAGCTTTACGTGTCGGCCAAGCACATCTTTGCGACCCGCTCCTTTGCATCCGTGACGCCAACCGAAAACGAAAAGGCACTTCACGAGGACATGACCGAGATCTCCTGTCTGTCTTACGGTACGGATGGCTTCGGATACCGTGGCTCGGTAACGGTAAAGGGACGAGTCAAGGATCAATACAGCATGGATGAATACAACGGTATGCTGCGCGTGGTGACCTCTACCACACAGATCACCATGAACTACGACAAAAAGGGACAAGGGGATTACAATCTGCACGGCGTGATAACCTCTTCCTCGGTTGCCCGAGAAAGCGCCAACCTGTACTGTATTGACATTTCCACGTGGGAAACGGTGGGCGAGGTGATCGGCTTCGCACCGCAGGGCGAAACGGTTGAGTCGGTACGCTTTGACGGAGAGGCTGCCTACGTTTGCACAGCCATGGTCGTGCTACTGACGGATCCCGTGTTCTTCTTCGATCTTTCGGATCCGACGAGCATCACTTACACCGACACGGGTACGATCGACGGCTATTCCTCCTCCCTTGTCAGCATGGGCGACGGCTTTTTGCTGGGAATCGGCGTGGGTGCGAAGAACGGCAGTCTGAAGATCGAGGTGTACGAGGAGGACGGCGACCGCGTGGTATCGGTTTGCAGCTATGAGATCGAATTCTGCTCCTTCTCCTCCGATTACAAGGCCTATTATATCGACCGCGAGAATGGCCTCATCGGCCTTGGCGTAGCGGATTATTCTTACACGGCCGACAGTATCTACCGTTATATCCTGCTGCACTTTGACGGCTACGAGCTACACGAGCTGGCAGACGAGCCGCTCGGCGGCATCTACGACACCCAACGTGGCGTATATATCGAGGACTATTTCTATATGTTCGGCGCGGATGACTGCAAGGTCATAAAGATCTTTGCATAACACGAAAAAAAAGGCACCTGCCACGGCAGGTGCCTTTTCTTTATGCGGATTATGTATGCGAAAAATGCAGGCGGCAGCTCTCGTTCTCCCACAGGGGAATTTTGACCACGATGCCCGTGCGGGGGCGCACGGTGAAGCTCTGCTTCCGTCCGCGGCCACCAAAGACCACAAAAAAGCCATCGGGTGAGGAAAGGGTTAATGGCTCCTCGCATGAATTGATGACGGTGAACAGGCTTTCTCCCTCTCCCCTGCGCGAAAAGACCAGGAGCGTGGGGGAAAGATGCAAAAGCGAAAAATCGCCGTGTGCGTAGGTTGACTCCTTTTTCCGAAGAAGGGCCACACGGCGCAACAGGGCCGCGCCATTCTCCCACGCGCTCTCCTCTTCCCCTGCGTAGTAGGCGGGAACGCCGGGCAGGGTGGCGGCCACAAGGTAGGCCATGGCGGCGAAGTCTCCTGCCGTCTCGCCAAGCGGCGAAAGCGCGTCGTAGAACAAACCGACTGCTCCGTCCGAGAGCAGATTCGGCAGGCAGACGAGGGTTGCGGGGGGCATGGTCGCAAGCGTATTATGAACGTAGGCGGCAAGCGACCTCGTATCCCCATCGAGAAAATAATCGAGCAGGGCATTTCGTAGGGTGTAGGAGAGGGGGGCATCCAACTCGTTCCCGAAGAAAAAGCGGCGGCGCGTGCCGAAGGCGATGGCCACGCTGCCCGTTTCCGTTCCGCCGAGAAGAACAGGGTTCTTTGATCCTTGCAAAGATCTTTGCATGGCAGAGAGAAAGGCATCGCCGAAGCAATCGGCGGCACGCACAACCATGCCGTCATAGCCCACACGGAGTGCGGCGGCGATTGTCCCCTCCTCCCCACAGCATTCGACAAGCGATAGTGGCTTTTCATTATACGCGGCCAAGGGTGCATTCCAGAACGCAGGGCGCGGCTCCTGTTCCACGGGTGCGTTTTGCGAGGAGGGTGAGCAAAAGCCACCAAACAGCAGGTCGGGGTGCTCGGTCACACCGCACAAAAGCAGGAAGTCACCGAGCAGGCAGATCTCCCTCTCCTTTGCCGCCCGCATAAAGGCGGACGGCAAGGGGGTGGAGGGATCTTCCCCCTCACCGTCCGCCCCCTCCCGCGATGAGGGGCAAAGATACACGCAGCGTACACCAAGGGAGGATAGGGACGAAACGAGCTCCTCTGCCCCCGTCGCATCCAAAAGGGAGGCATAAGCCAGGGGCAGGCAATATAGGCTGCCGCCTGCAAGGGGGGAGCTTTGCTCGGTTTCTTCAAGGAATAAGAGCGGGATATGGGAACGCGGCGAGGGATAGGCGGAAAAGCCGATCCTGCCGTCAGTTCCGGGAACACAAAAGAGTTTGCCATACGCACATTCCACCGTAAGCGACAGGTAGGAAAGGGGCATGGCCGCGGACGGTACATCGTCCACGAGCGCGGCATAGGCCTCACGCTCCCCCTCCCATTCCACGAAGGAAAGGGGTAGGTGCAAAACCGGCTCGCCCTGCTCGGACAGGAGCGCAAGAGAAGCGACGCGCGTGCCGAGCGAGCGTGGCAGAACAAGGGTCAACCCTAAAAGGGCATGCGGCGAAAAGACGCGCCGTGCACCTGTTTCCCGTCCGTTTTCAAAGAAATAAAGCTCGGCAGATTCATTTTGCCAAACTTTTTCACAAAAAGAAATCTTCATCACGCATCTCCCCTCATGCCTCGCCTCGCACGGTGAAGCATACACCGTCCTCACGGCGGCGCAGTAAAACGGCGGAGCAAGCGGGCACGCGCATCATCAGATACACACCGCCCTCGTCCCGCTGTGTGCGAAATTCTTTTTCGTATCCCTCGCTCCATTCGCCCGAGAAAAAGACAGTGTCATAGACCCCTTCCTCGACAAGCGAAAGGCGATAGTCGTACAGGTCACTGCCGCTAAAAGAAATAACGACGATGATCTCTCCCCCGCGCGCGTCGCGGCGGCGGTAGGCAACGAGGTTACGGTCGGCGTTGTCCACGTCGATCCATGAAAATCCCTCGGGGGAGAAGTCGCGCTCCCACAGTGCAGGGGTGGTGAGGTAGAAGCGATTGAGCGCGGCGGTAAATTCGAGAAGGTCGCGGTGACGCGGATCGTCAAGGAGCGAGAACTCGACCGCCGCCATGTGGTTCCATTCGTTCTCCTGGCCGAATTCGGTACCCATGAAGGTCATTTTTTTACCCGGGAAGGTCATGATAAAGGTCATGGCGGCGCGGAAGGTCGAAAACTTCGCGTCGCGATTGCCGGCGATCTTGGAAAACAACGATCGCTTACCGTAGACAACCTCATCGTGCGAGATGGGCAAAACATATCGTTCGCTGTATGCGTACATCATGGGAAAGGTCAGGGCCGTATGGTGGTAGCGGCGGAAGATCGGGTCGCGGCCAAGGTAGGAGAAGAAGTCGTTTGCAAAGCCCATGTTCCATTTCAGCGAAAAGCCAAGCCCTCCCTCCGAGGCGGGGGTGGTGACGGCGGGAAAGGCGGTGGATTCCTCCGCAATCATGAGGGCATCGGGAAACTCCTGCGAAACGGCGGCGTTCAGCTTGTGGAAAAAGGAAATGGCCTCCAAATTTTCCCGGCCGCCATAGGAATTGGGTGTCCATTCGCCCTCGGCACGGTCATAGTCGCGGTAGAGCATGGCGGCCACCGCATCCACGCGCAGGCCGTCGAGGTGAAACTCGCGCAGCCAGTACAGGGCGTTGGAAACAAGGAAGCACTGCACCTCCTCCCGACCGAGGTCGAAATAGCGCGTTCCCCAACCGCGCGACTCCATGCGGTCATATCCCTGATATTCGTAAAGCGGTTTTCCGTCAAATTCGTAAAGCCCCCATTCGTCCTTCGGGAAATGCGCGGGGACCCAATCCATCAGCACCCCGATGCCTGCGCGGTGAAGCGTGTCCACAAAATAACGGAGATCGTCGGAGCTTCCGAGGTGGGAGTGGGGGGCGTAGTAGGCACCGATCTGGTAGCCCCACGAGCCCTCAAAGGGGTGCTCCGCGAGAGGCAAGAGCTCCACGTGCGTATAGCCCATGCGTTTGAGGTAGGGGACGAGGAAATCGGCAAGCTCCCGATAGGAGTAGGGCGAGCCATCCTCGTGACGCAGAAAGGACAGGGCGTGCATCTCGTAGATATGCAGGGGGGCGGAAAGGAACTCCCCTTCCTTCTCACACACCGTGCGGCGGCGGTGCTCCATCCATTCGCCATCACGGAAGGTGTAGTCGCTTTCCTTGGTGACAAAGGACGCGCCGCCTGCCCCTCCCTCCGAGGAAAAGGCGTAGGGATCGCCTCGAAGGAGGATGCGACCATCCGCCGCGGTGATGCGGAATTTATAGCGCGTCCCCACAAGCGAGGCGGGGCAGACATAGACCCCCTCCCACACTCCGCGGTCGGTCGCGCGGGACAGAGGGAACCCCTCCTCCCAGCCGAAGGGGTCGCCCACGACCGAAACGGACGCGGCGTTCGGTGCCCAGGTGCGAAAGGTGACGTGGTATTGTTCCCCCTCGCGGCTTTCGTGGCAGCCGAGGTAGGTGTATGCGTGAAAATTGGTGCCTTGGTGAAAGAGGTACTGTGAAAGGGCGGTATCCGTTTTTTTCATGTTTTCTCCTGTTTTTTGATATTTTTCGTATCATGAACATCATAACAGAGGGGGCTTGTCCGATTTGGGCGGACGGTGGGGGCGAAACATGCATATTTATCGGTTTTTTCCCCGCAAACCGTTGAAATACGGAAAGTTTGGCGGAAGAAGGGATTTTCGGGAAAAGAGTTATAACAAACGGCATTTTTTTTGGAAAAACAGACAAAATAGCCATACATGAATTGACAAGCGGAAAACAATTCGATATAATAAAAGCAGAAATTCTGAAATGTAAGGGGTTATCTTATGTATTATCTCGGTATTGATCTCGGCGGCACGAACATTGCCGTGGGTCTTGTAAATGAAGAGCTTGCCCTTGTATGCAAGGACAGCCTGCCCACCCCCGCCACCGATCCCGTGGCGATCGCGGACACCATGGCAGTGCTTTGCCGCCGTCTTTTGAAGAAGGAGGGACTTTCCTTCGACGATGTCGCCTATGCGGGCATTGCCTGCCCCGGCATCGTGAACCGCGCAAGCGGCGAGGTCATTTACGCCAACAATATCAATTTTGATCATTTCCCGCTTGCGCACCTTTTATGTGAGCGTATGCCGCTGAAAGCGGTCTATCTGGAAAACGACGCCAATGCTGCCGCCCTTGGAGAGGCGAAGGCAGGCGGTGCGCGCGGCACGAAGAACTCCGTGATGATCACGCTCGGCACGGGCGTGGGCGGCGGTATCATCATCGACGGGAAAGTGTACATGGGCTTCAACTGCGCGGGCGGTGAGCTTGGCCATATGGTCATCCAAAAGGACGGCCGTCCCTGCACCTGCGGGCGGCGCGGTTGCTTTGAGGCGTACAGCTCCGCAACCGGCCTTGTCCGCATGACGCAGGAAAAAATGGAAGCACGGCCCGATTCCCTCATGCACGAGCTTGTACGACGTCACGGCAAGGTCAGCGGCCGCACGGCCTTTGACGCAGAGCGTGCGGGCGACGAGGCGGGAGCCGAGGTGGTGGCGGAGTACGTTTCCTACCTGGCCTGTGGCATCTCCAACCTGATCAACATCTTCCAGCCTGAGGCGCTGGTTATCGGCGGCGGTGTTTGCAACGAAAAAGAAAATCTTTTGAACCGCCTCTACCCCATCGTACGGCGCGAAGCATACGGCGGGGGCCGTGTTCCCGCGACCGAGCTTCGCATTGCGGAGCTTGGCAACGACGCAGGCATCATCGGCGCAGCCTGCCTTGGACTTTGATACGATGCTGTCACAGAAAAGCGGATGAAAGCATGACTTTCGTCCGCTTTTCTCGTTTTCATAGAGAAAATTTGCATTTCCTTTCGTTTTCTATTGATTTTTTTCGTTTTTGGTGCTATAATGAGTCTTGCGAAAAAAAGACAAGCGATGCAGTGCCGTGCGGAGGAAAAGATGGAAAAGAAAAAACAGTTTGACTATAAATGGGTGATCGTTGCCGTATCCTTTCTGATGGTGATGATCTCGCTTGGCTTTGCTAGCTCGACCCGTTCCCTGTTTCCCGATGAGATCGCGAAGGACCTGGAGGTTCAGCGCAGTCTGATCGCGATCGGCGACAGCATCCGTTTTGTTGCCACGGCGGTCATCAACCTGTTTTTCGGCAGCCTGATCGTCAAGCTCGGTCCGAAAAAGCTGATCTTGGCAGGCTTCGTCTGTCTGACTGCCTCCATGCTCTGTTACGCGACGGCAGAAAACCTGATCCTCATTTACATAGGCGGTGCCCTGCTTGGCATTGGCTTCTCCTGGACCTCGACCACAATGGTCGGCTACATCATCAACGTGTGGTGCAAGGAAAACAAGGGCACCATCATGGGAGCGGTGTTGGCCTCCAACGGTCTTGGTGGCGCGATCGCCATTCAGGTGGTTGGCTCTGTCATTGATCCCACGGTGACGGGCAGCTACCGCAAGGCGTATTTCCTGATCGCCGCGGTGATGACGGTCATGGCAGTCATCATGCTGATCTTCTTCCGCGACAAGCCCAAGGATGCCGATCCTTCCGTGCTCGCCGCCCCCGAAAAGAAGAAGAAAAAGCGCGGCAGAGATTGGGCAGGTGTTGAATTCTCCGTTCTGCTGAAAAAGCCTTATTTCTGGGCGGCCATGCTGTGCATCTTCTGCACGGGTTTGATCCTGCAGGGCACGGGCGGCATTTCCGCCATGCACATGAAGGACGTGGGGGTGGATTACGACCGCGTAAAGGCACTCCTTTCCTTTGGATCCTTGATCCTGGCGGGATCCAAATTCCTCACCGGCTTCCTGTACGACCGCTTTGGCCTGCGTACCACGGCTACCTCCTGCACCTTGCTTGCCATCATATCCTGCTTTGTGCTGATCGCCGTACAACCAACCAATCTTGGCTTTGTGCTGGCCATCATCTATGTCATTCTTCACCAGTGCGCTTTGCCATTGGAGACCATCATGCTCCCGATTTACGCGGCCGATCTGTTCGGCCAAAGGTCCTACAACAAGGTGCTGGGCATCTGCGTATCGGTGAACACGGCCGGCTATGCCTGCGGCGGGTATCTGATGAACCTTTGCTTTGATATTTTTGACAGCTACGTGCCTGCGCTCTATATCGTTGGTTTCCTGACGATTGCGATCCTGATCCTTTTACAGTTCGTGATCTCGGCGGCACACCGCGAGCAAAAGCGTGTGATGGAAGAAGAGCAGGCGGCACTCGAAGCCGCATCTGCCACCGCATAAACCAAAAAATGTGAAAAACGGGAACGCATTTATGTTCCCGTTTTCTTGTTACGGTACGGCAACCGAAGTTCTTTCGATCGCCTCGGAAAGCAGGATATCCCTTTCCGAGAAGGGGATACGGCGGCGGTCAATAAGTTGATAGGTTTCGTGCCCTTTACCGGCCAGCAGGATAATATCCCCTGCGCGCGCGTGACGGACAGCATAGCGGATAGCCTGTTCTCTATCGGGAATGGCAACAAATTCCTTGCCGTTCTCTTCCAAGACTGCGCAGATCTCACGCATGGTATCCTCGGGCGGTTCGGTGCCGGGATTATCGGCAGTCACAATGCAGAAATCTGCGGCACAGGCGGCCTGCGCCAGCTCCGTACGGCGGCTGTACGTTCTTTGCCCGACCGATCCGAACAGGCAACACAGGCGAGCAGGTGAATAGGCTCGCAGGGCAGAAAGGGCGGCGCGTAGGCTGTACCCGTTATGGGCATAGTCGATAAGAAAGTCCACATCGGGCAAGGGGGTCTGTACCCGCTCAAACCGTCCGGGGACGGTGATATCGGAAAGCGACCTGGCAAGCGAGCGAAAGGACGCATCCCGCTCAGACTCGTATTCCGAGAGATATTCGTGCACGCCGCACAGGGCGAGCAGGGCATTAGACACGTTGCACTCCCCCGGCAGGGGGATGCTGACGGGGATAAGATCCTCGCCCTGTACACCGAGGAGGAAGGATGTGGCAAAGTAGGTATCCCGACGGTTTTCGCGGATGCGCTCGGCATACACGGTGGTATCCGAGCGGCGGCAGGACACGGTTAGGACGCGCGTTGCCTGGGATTGCGCCATCATATAGGGGGCGGTGGGATCGTCGAGGTTGGCAATCATGGTGCGGCATCCCATATCTGAAAACAGCCGTGCCTTTGCCTCACGGTAATGGTAAAAATCGGGATGCTCCCCTTCGCCGATATGGTCGTTTGCCAGGTTGGTGAACAGGCAGATTGGGAAGGTCAGCTCCGCGATGCGGTCGCAGGAAATGGCCTGCGAGGACACCTCCATGACCACCACCCGCACGCCGCGGCGACGCATATCCGAGAAGGCCGCACGAAGGGTGGGCGCATCGGGGGTGGTATTCTCGCTTTCCCGATGCACGTCGGCATACCACACACCGCCCGATCCGATATAGCCGACGGCGACCCCAAGGGCACGTAGAAGTCGGTACATCATAACGGCGGTGGTGGTTTTTCCTTTGGTGCCTGTTATGCCGATGAGAGTTAGTTCCTTTTCGGGATATCCATACCACGCACCCGAAAGGCAGGCGAGTGCGCGGCGGCAATCAGGTGTATAGGCAACGTGTGCGTCGGGCGGAACGGGTGGCGGATATTCACACAAAAAATGGCGGCAGCCGCGTGCGTAGGCCTCTCTTGCAAAGGTATGGCCGTCCTGCTTCGGGCCACGCTGACAAACAAACAACGTACCTCCCCCTGCCTTGGCGGAATCGGTCACCAGCTCGCTAATTTCCTCATCCCATTCCCCGTCCGGCAGGCGAACGGCGACAAGAGATGACAGTAGCCTTGACAGGCGCATGATGCTCCTCCTTTCTTTTAAGGCGTTTTCCGCAGGCAAGAATCGCGCGGCGCGCGGTCAACTCGATCGGATCGATCATCGGCATGGGAAGGATTGCCCCCGGGGGATCGCGCCAGAAGAAATGAGCCGCGCCCCCCGTTGCCTGGGGCAAGGAAAGCTCCGTACAGGAGAGCGAAACGGCATCGCACCCCAGCGCGGCAAGATCGGCAACGGCAGTGCGCACGGCGGCGCCGAAATCCGTTCTGCCACGCTTTAACACTTCATAAATAAGATTATTGAGTCCCTCCTGCGAGGGAAGCGAGGGGTACAGGATGGTGATGCCGTAGTCTGCCGCCGCACGCTCGTACAGGCGGGCGCGGCGCGTTCCTGCGGTACATAGAACACCGAGGCGGCGCGCGCCAAGCCGCCATACTTCCCCAACCGTCACAGATACCATGTCGAGGATGGGGATGTGCAAAGCAGCACGCAGCTCAGAAAGATAGGCGTGGGCGGTGTGACAGAGTAGGACCAAGAGATCCGCACCCCCCTCGGCAAGAAAGGCGGCATCCCGTATCAGGGCGTCGACAGGGCTTTCGCCGCCGTGAAGGATGGCTTGTGTACGGTCGGGAGTAGAGGCGCGGCCGGACAGAAGAACATCGACGTGATCGCTGTCCCGCTTTGCTTCGGTCAAGGCCACCAGGCGGGAATAGAAGTGCGCCCCTGCCGCCGGCCCACAGCCGCCGAGGATACCGAGAACCATATCGCCTTTCCTTTCTTTTTCAAAAAGAGCGCCTCGTTTTTTCAAATTTCGACAGAAAAAAACGAGGCAGACTTGTTTTTGATTATCGTTTCGGTTCCGCATAGCGACGAAACTTCTGCTTTTCGCGTCGCATGTGCTCCCACACGTACAAGGTACGCAGGGGATTGGCGAAGAGGTCGGACGGGGCATGCAAAAGGGATACGTCACACCCCTTGCGGTGCAGACTCTTTGCAAGGATCGCGTCCCGATCACGCGCAGTGTAACGGCAGACAACGGAAAGCGGCACAGTGCGGAAAAGGACGCTTTTCTTGGCATCGGTTTCCCCAAGTGCTTCGCACAGAATGCAGTCTCGCGCAAGCAGAATGGTAGGGTTTGTACCCGCGGCGGTGAGGAAGTAGTTGCTTCTTCCCTGCCGCAGATTGACCTCCAAGACGTAGTCGTGCCCGCGCACGTCTCGTCGGATATCGAAGTTGGCAAAGCCGCGATAGCCGAGACGCGAGAGCATCTCAGCAAGGGAGGCTGCCACGCGCGGAATGGGGGCGGTAACAAGGGCGGCATAGTTGCCCTTGCCGCATGGGGTCTGCTCCTCCAGAAGCACGCGCCCGCAGGCGCGCAGGGCTACCTTTCCCTCGCGGTCAAGGTACAGCGTCAGGACGAAGGCACGGGAGCGGTCGCCTCCGATATAGCGTTGGGCAAGGACGGCACCGGTATACCCTGCCCCGTAGATAAGCGAGAGGATACATTCCTCCTCATGCTTGTTGTGGACGAGGTAGACCTTTTCCATGCCGCGGAAGGGGTGGTTCCAATAGAGATCGCTTTGTGCAGGCTTGATAATATGGGGATACCCAAGGCGCTTGCCCGTGGCAAGGATCTCGGAAAGGGTAGGCATTTCACGGTACACGACCGTTTCGGGATAGGGGATGCTGTGCTCCGCGCACAGGCGGTAGAAGGCATCCTTCTCCATCAAGGGCAACGAGTCCTCGGACGGAACGGGCACGACGAAATACGGTTCAAGCGTTGCTTTGTTCTCAATGAGAAAGCGAACGTACTCGTCGGTGCAAGCGAGAAGAAGGCAGGTCTTATCCTTGTTTGTTTTTGCAAAATCAAGCAATACTTCACGGCAGATAGTGGAGTCAGAGAGCTGCGGCACGTGGCGAAAGGTGAGGTAGCGGGAATATCGCGTGGCACCGAGCACCTGCTTTCCGAAGGCGACGGAGCGAATGCCGTAGGCCTCGTAAAAGGCACGAGCCATGCCATAGCAGTTGAGGTCTGCACCAAGCAGAACGGGGATCAGGGTGTCTTGCACGGCGGACCTCCTTTGGTTTCGGTTTTCTATACTTTACCCCGTTTCCAAAAAAGCATGCGGGCTTACCACGAAAAAGTAGTCGGACTTCCCGCCTCACGCAGATCGGCAAAGTCGCCCTGGCGCAGAACCTCGTAGACGGCGACCGCTACCGAATTGGAAAGGTTGAGGCTGCGGAGCGTGTCCCGCATGGGGATGCGGACAGCGGTATCGCCATAGGCGCGGATGACCTCCTCCGGTAGGCCGCGAGTTTCGGGGCCGAACATCAGCCAGGCCTCCTCGGGATAGGTCACATCGGTGTAGGCACGCGGTGCCTTGGTGCTGAAACAAAAGATCGGTTTGTCGCCGTGCAGGCGGAAAAATTCCTCGGCGTTTTCGTAGTATGTAATATCCAGCTTATCCCAATAATCAAGGCCCGCGCGCTTGAGCTTACGATCGTCGATTTCAAAACCGAGGGGACGGATGAGATGGAGCGATGCGCCCGTGGCGGCGCAGGTACGGGCGATATTGCCCGTATTTTGCGGAATTTCGGGTTGAAAGAGAACGATGTTCACATGTGTCATAAGCATATTCCTTCGATGAAACGGTATATTTACCTCTATTGTATACCCCAAAGTGGGGCAAATCAAGCACAAAGAATGGCTTTATCTTAAAAATTTTACAATTTTTTATGGTTTTCGGTACGTGTATCATGTATAATAGATATGTATATTCTCAAAAAGCGATTCTCATACCGAAAACAGGAGGCGTACCCACGGGGTACTTTTGAAAGCATGAAGCTGTTTGACAAGCTATTCGGAACGTACAGCGAACGCCAAATCAAGAAAATAGAGCCGATCGCACAAGAGATCGAGAATCTTGCGGACAAATACGCCGCCATGAACGATGCGGAGCTGCGTGCCATGACCGACACGCTGCGCGCACGTCTTTCGGCGGGCGAAACGACCGACGACATTCTACCCGATGCCTTTGCCGTGGTGCGGGAGGCAGACTGGCGTGTGCTCGGCAAGCGTCCCTTTCACGTGCAGCTGCTTGGCGGTATTCTCTTACATCAGGGGCGCATTGCCGAGATGAAGACGGGTGAAGGTAAGACGCTGGTGGCTACCCTGCCCGCTTACCTCAACGCGCTGACAGGAAACGGCGTGCATATCGTCACCGTCAACGATTATCTTGCCCGTCGCGACAGTGAGGAGATGGGGCGCGTGTACGCCTTCCTTGGCATGAGCACGGGTCTTGTCGTGCCGCGCCAGCCGCAGGACGAAAAGCGTGCCGCCTACCGTGCGGACATCACCTACGGCACCAACAATGAGTTCGGCTTTGACTACCTACGTGACAACATGGTCATCTACCGCGAGCAGATGGTACAGCGCGGCCATGCCTTTGCCATCGTGGATGAGGTGGACTCCATCCTCATCGATGAGGCGCGCACCCCGCTGATTATTTCGGGTAACAGCACCAAGTCCACCGACTTTTACGAAAAGGCGGACGTGCTGGCGCGTACTATGACCCGCCGCGTGATCAAGGAGACCGACGACAAGCAGGCAAACGACACCTATGAAGAAGATTACGTGGTGGACGAGAAGGCGCATTCTGCCTTTTTGACCCAGAACGGTATCCGCCGCGTGGAAAAGCATTTCGGGCTCGAAAACATCTCCGATCCCGAGAACGCCACCATCGTGCATCACATCAACCTGGCCATCCGTGCCTACGGCCTGATGAAGCGGGATGTGGAGTACGTAGTCAAGGACAACCAGGTCATCATCGTAGACGCCTTTACAGGTCGACTCATGCCCGGCCGCCGCTACTCCGACGGTCTGCACCAGGCCATTGAGGCCAAGGAGCGCGTGAAGGTCGAGCAGGAAACGCGCACGCTGGCGACCGTGACCTTCCAGAACTATTTCCGCATGTACAAAAAGCTCTCGGGCATGACGGGTACGGCTTTGACCGAGGACGAGGAGTTCCGCGAGATCTACGCGCTGGACGTGGTGGAGGTGCCGACACACCGCCCGATGATCCGCGCAGACCGAAACGACGCGGTATTCCTGCGGCGCGAGGCCAAGTTAAAGGCGATCGTGGAGCAGATCCGCATGTGTCACGAAAAGGGGCAGCCGATTTTGGTCGGCACGGTGGCCATTGACAAATCCGAGGAGCTTTCCCACCTTCTAAAAAAGGAGGGCATCCCCCACACCGTGCTGAATGCCAAGTTCCATGAGAAGGAGGCCGAGATCGTCGCACAGGCGGGCAAGCTGGGTGCGGTGACCATCTCCACCAACATGGCGGGGCGAGGCACGGACATCATGCTGGGCGGCAACGCCGAGTATATGGCAAAGCACCGCATGGCAGAGGAGGGATACAGCGATGAGATGATCGCCGCCGCCATCAGCTCTGCCGTAACGGACGACGAAGAAATTCTGTCGGCGCGCGCGCGCTTTGCCAAGGTCCTTTCCGAGTGCCGCGAGGAGATCAAGCCGGATGCCGACCGCGTTCGCGCGGTGGGCGGTCTGTTCATTTTGGGTACGGAACGGCACGAGAGCCGCCGTATCGACAACCAGCTCCGCGGCCGCGCAGGCCGGCAGGGCGACCCTGGTGAGTCCAAGTTCTTTATTTCCTTTGAGGATGACCTCATGCGCCTGTTTGCGAGCTCCCGCATTCTGTCCTTGATCAATACCGAGGCCAATGCCGATCTTCAACTGGAGATGGGTATGGTAACTCGTGCCATCGAGGAAGCCCAGCGCAAGATCGAGGGCATCAACTTCACGCGTCGTAAAAACGTCCTGACCTACGACGATGTGATGAACCAACAGAGAAATATCATTTACAAGCAGCGCGGCGACGTGCTGAACGACGCCGACCTACGTGACACCTTGACCGATATGATCGAGGAATCGGTAGGCGCAACCTTTGACACCTTTATTGATGAGCATGAGCGGAATTTCGAGGAGCTGCGTAACCGCTATATGGGCACACTCTGCACGCCCGATTCCTACGCCTACACCGAGGAAGAGGCCGCGTCCCTTTCGGCCGCCGATGTCAAGACTCTGCGAGAGGAGCTGATTGAGCGCGCACTGACCCTGTACCGCTCCAAGGATGAGCTGTTCGGCGAGGCGCAGATGCGCGAGGTCGAGCGGGCGATCCTGCTCCGAACGGTGGATGAAAAGTGGATGGACCACATCGACGCCATGGATGATTTCCGCGATTCCATCTCGCTCAATTCCTACGCACAAAGAAATCCCGTCAACGAGTACCGCATCGGCGGCATGCAGATGTTTGAGGAAATGGTCAGCGATATCCGCGACACCACGGCGCGCCGTCTTCTTTCGGTGATGCCGAGAGAAAAAGTAGAGCGCGTACAGACAGCCAACCCCTTGACGACGGGTGAGGAGGGCAACGCTCCCGTCCGCGGCAAGGTGGCGCGCACGGCGGGTGGCGTGAAGATCGGACGCAATTCCCCCTGCCCCTGCGGCAGCGGCAAGCGGTATAAGCGTTGCTGCGGCGCGGGAAAGAACGAGGACTGACATGGGACTTGGGTATCTCGCTCTCGGTTATCTGCTTTCCCTAAATTTTTTCGTCTATCATTATCTGTCCATGCTCCCCGCCCTGCTTCTTATGTTTGTGGGAATGACGAAGCTATCCGTCTACAACCGCCCCCTGCGCGAGGCAAGGTGGGTTTTGTACCCCACGGTGCTTGGTGCGGTGCTCGCCTTCCTTTTAGAGGGTGGGCGTCTTTTCGGCGCGTTGACGGAGGCGACCTATCTGTCGGTCAACACCTATCTTTCCCCCGTTTTTCTGGTTCTGCTTGCGGTCTTTACCGACCGTCTTTTGTGCGGTCTTGCCGCACTTGCAAAGGAAACGGAGCTGCCGAAGGTGGAGTTTGCTGCGAAGCGCGACCGTCTGTTTTCTGCGGTGGCCTACGGCGCATATCTCTTCTGTTCCCTGCCCCTCTCCTTTGATTGGTACACCTCGGCCGTGGCACACGCCTTTGCAC
Organism: Clostridia bacterium; assembly: GCA_017464805.1. Classification (GTDB taxonomy): domain Bacteria; phylum Bacillota; class Clostridia; order Oscillospirales; family CAG-272; genus UBA1740. Next base: position 46,644 of record JAFTYE010000007.1, read on the forward strand.
CCGTGCTGCTACTGCGCTTGATCGTGACGGCCATGAACGCCTATCTGATCTATTCCTGTTACATGCAGATCTGCCTGCCCGAGGATGTGGACATGCCCCGGTCGAAAACCGGCATCGCTTTCCTTGATGAGATGAACGAGAAGATGGATCGGCGAGAGGAGGAGCGCACAGCGCAAAAGAAGGAGGAGCTTGCCCGTATCTACCGCGAGCGGGAGGCCAAGTACCGAGAAAAGCAAGCAAAAAGCCAAACGACCAAAAAGAAAGGAAAGAAAAAATGAACGCGAAAGCCAAGAATCTGCGAACAGGATGCCTGTTTGCGGCGGCATTTTTTCTCTTCAATCCGAATATCACGATCCTGGACGTGTTGCCCGACTTTATCGGTTATCTGTTGATCCTGTGGGGCATATCGGGTCTGCGGGATATCATTCCGCACTTTGAAGAGGCGACGGTTGCCTTGCGGCGGCTTTTATGGATGACGGCCCTGCGCCTGCCCGCCTTTTTCGTGATGATGGGGCAGGTGAGAACGAACGGCGAATTCCGCACACTGGTCGCCCTTTGCTTCGGCATTGTGGAGCTGATTTTGCTCTTCCCCTTTATCCGCGAATTCTTTGCGGGCATGGATTACATCGGAGAGCGGTTTGGCGCGATCTCACCGATCGACCGCCGCGCTGCACGTGCCCGGCGTGCCTGCTATATCGCGCTGACAGCGAAGCCCATCTTGGCCTTTCTACCGGAGATCAGCCTACTGTTTTCGGAGCAATCTTCGGATCACATCCTGCCAAGCGGCCTTTCCCTTTCCTATTTCCGCCCGCATTTCGTAGTCCTGTCGGTTTTGGTTGGCATTGGCTTCGGAATTTATTTTCTATCAGCCTTCCTGCCCTTCTGCCGCTCGCTTGCAAGGGATAAGGCTCTGGAGCCGCTGTTGCACCGCGTGCGGGAGGACGTACACAACCCTCTGCGCGGTGAGGCGCGCATTCGCCGCATCCGTCGAGCCGCCCTGTTCCTTACCCTTGGCACGGCCTGCATGCTGAACATACACTTTGACGGCATCAATTATCTGCCGAATGCCCTTGGATACCTGTTCTTCCTTTTGGCGGCAGTGATGCTTTTGCCGTTCTGCCGCGGCCGCGCGATCACAGTGATCGCCCTGTCGGGGGTGATGATCCCCGTGTCCGTCGTTCCGTACGTGCAGAAGGCGCAGTTTTTCAACCTGTATGGCTACTATCTGCTTGGCCGTTCCCGCGGTGCGGATGAGCTGTATGGCAAGTTGTGCATATCGAGTGTTGTCGAAGCGGCCCTCCTTCTTATTTTGTGCGTCTTGATCCTTGTGCTCCTGTTTGCCGTTATCAAAAAAGAAACGGGCTACCGCTACGACAACATCAACAATTATTCCTCGCATCTTCCCCTGCACCGTGCGCTTCGCCGCAAGGCGACCTTTACCCTGTCGCTTGGCATACTGACGGCCATCGCGGGTGCGGCAGACGTGTTCCTGCGCCGTATCACCGAGCGTATCGAGATCGGCACGGCCGATGGCTCGATCGATGTGGCGGTCCAACCGCAATACGGTTGGTTCCAATGGGTAGTGTTTGTATTGTGCGTGATCTGGATCGTGCAGACCTCCTCGCTTGGCGAGGCCCTTGGTACAGAGGTCGAGCGACGATATTCTCTTGACTAACGCAGAAAAGAACGGAGATGACCTTTCTCCGTTTTTTCTTTGTCGAAAAAGTGGAAGAAAATACACTTTCTTCGGAAGATTCCCCACCTTTTCGGCATTTTGGTGTTGTATAATGGATACAACGAAGCCCGTGCCGAGGTACGGGCAAAAAGGAGATTGATTATGAGCCAGAAACCGACTACCGCCATTATCGTTGGCGCAGGACACCGTTCCCTGATGTACGCCGAATATGCCAAGCAGCGTCCCGACCTGTTCCGGATCGTAGGTGTCGCCGACCCCAATCCCGTTCGCCGCAAAATGGTACAGGATCAATATGGCTTCTCGGATGATATGTGCTTTGAAAATGCCGAGCAACTGGCCGCGCGTGGCAAGATCGCGGACACCATCATCAACGGCACCATGGACGAGATGCACCTGGAAACCTCTGTTCCGCTGCTGAACCTCGGTTACGATATGCTGCTGGAAAAGCCCTTCGCCACCTGCGAAGCAGAGGCGCGCGCCCTGCAAGAGTGCGCCCGCAAGAACAACGTCAAGGTCATGATCTGCCATGTTCTGCGTTACGCTCCCTTCTACTATGCCATCAAGGAGCGTTTGATGAGCGGCCAGATCGGTGATATTCTGAACATTCAGACCTGTGAGCACGTATCCTACCACCACCTCTCCTCCGCATACATCCGCGGCAAATGGGCCAACACTAACCGCTGCCACACCCCGATGCTGCTAGCAAAGTGCTGTCACGATATCGACATCATGATGTGGATGATGAGCCACACCAAGCCTACGCAGGTAGCTTCCTTCGGCAGCAAGTTCCAATTCAAGCCCGAGAATGCCCCTGCCGAGGCAGGCACGATTTGCATGAAGGACTGTCCTTTGGTGGACACCTGCCTGTACTCCACCAAGCGGCTGTACATCGACCATCCCGACCGTTGGGCCATTTATGTGTGGGATGCTCTTGAACATCTCGAAAACCCCACCATTGAGGACAAGATCAACCTCATGAAGAGCGAGTCCCAGTATGCGCGCTGCATCTACAAGTGTGACAACAACATCGTTGACCACCAGTCGGTGCTGGTGAACTTCGCCTCGGGTGCCACCGGTACGCACAACATGGTCGGCGGCTCGGCCCAGTCCCTGCGCCACATCCACATCGTAGGTACGAAGGGTGAGATCGTGGGTAACTTCGAGGAGTCCAAGTTCCGGGTCATCATGATCGATCCGACTCCGGGGTCTCATAACGAGGAATGCACGATCGAAGAGGTCGACCTCAACGTCACGGGCGATATGTCCGGTGCGTTCGGCTCTCACGGCGGCGGCGACCTGCGTCTGGTAGCCGACTTCGTGAAGTACGTGCGTGGCGAGCAGCCCAGCCTGGCCTGCACCTGCATCGACGATTCCATGTGCGGCCACCTGACCGTTTACAAGGCAGAGGATTCCCGTCTTGCAGGCGGCGTTCCGCAGGACATCGTCCTCCTATAAAAAACATACAGCAAAGGGCGGAGTGCAATTCTCCGTCCTTTTGCTTTTAAAAAGCCAATTGTCTTCAAAAAAACGCGCTTGACAAAAGAAGAGAAATGCCTTACAATAGGGGTGAAACGAGCTTTTTAAGGAGGCTTTTACCATGCAGCAAAAACCAACCACTGCCATTATCGTGGGCGCAGGCCACCGTTCCCTCATGTATGCCGAATATGCCAAGCTTCGTCCTGATCTGTTCCAAATCGTAGGCGTGGCCGATCCCAATCCCGTGCGCCGCAAGATGGTACAGGAGAAATTCGGCTTCTCGGAGGACATGTGCTTCGAAAGTGCCGAGCAGTTGGCCGCACGCGGCAGGATCGCGGATACCATCATCAACGGCACCATGGACGAGATGCACCTGCCGACCTCCATTCCGCTTCTCAACCTTGGCTACGACATGCTGCTGGAAAAACCCTTTGCCACCTGCGAGGAGGATGCGCGAAAAATCCAGGAATGCGCCCTTCGCAATAATGTCAAGGTCATGGTCTGTCACGTTCTGCGCTATGCCCCCTTCTACTACGCCATCAAGGAACGGTTGATGACGGGCGAGATCGGTGATATTCTGAGCATTCAGGCCGTGGAGCACGTGACCTATCATCACACCTCGACTGCCTTCGTGCGCGGCAAGTGGGCAAACTCCGACCGCTGCCACTCGCCGATGCTGCTTTCCAAATCCTGCCATGACGTGGACATCATCGCATGGATGATGAGTCACACCAAGCCGACGCAGGTGGCTTCCTTCGGCAATACCATGCAGTTCAAGCCCGAGAACGCACCTGCCGAGGCAGGCACGATCTGCATGAAGGACTGCCCTTTGGTGGACACCTGTCTCTACTCCACCAAGCGGCTGTACATCGATCATCCCGACCGTTGGGCGATCTATGTTTGGGATGCCCTCGAACACCTTGAAAGCCCAACGATCGAGGACAAGATCGCCCTGATGAAGAGCGATTCTCCCTATGCGCGCTGTATCTACAAGTGCGACAACAATGTCGTGGATCATCAATCGGTCATGATCAACTTCGCCTCGGGTGCGACGGGTACACTGAATATGATCGGCGGCTCGGCGGCTCCGCTTCGTCATCTGCATATCGTCGGCACGAAGGGAGAGATCGTTGGCACGTTTGAGGAGTCCAAATTTAAGGTGATCAAGATCGACCCGACCCCCGGCGCACACAACGAGGAATGCAGCATTGAAGAGGTCGACCTCAACGTCACGGGTGACATGACGGGCGCGTTCGGCAGCCACGGCGGCGGCGACATCCGTCTGATCGCGGATTTTGTCGAATACGTGCGCGGCGGCCGTCCCAGCCTTGCCTGCACCTCAATCCACGATTCCATGAGCGGCCACATGACCGTTTACCGTGCGGAGGACTCTCGCCTCGCGGGTGGCATGCCGATGAATATCGTGCTTCTTTAAGAAAAAGATCCATCGCGCAGGCGATGGATCTTTTCTTTTATTTTCCTGAAAGTTTTTTTGGAAATAGGCTTGACAACAGTGATTTTATATGATATAATGATGTCCGTTGAAAGCCGCAGACGCTGGTGTGGCTCAATGGCAGAGCAGCTGATTTGTAATCAGCAGGTTGATGGTTCGACTCCGTTCACCAGCTCCATTGAGAGTCACGGCGTGGCTCTCAGCTTACATGGGGGAATTCCCGAGTGGCCAAAGGGGGCAGACTGTAAATCTGTTGTCACTGACTTCGATGGTCCGAATCCATCTTCCCCCACCAACAAAAAGACGGTACCGTAAGGTACCGTCTTTTTGTTGGTTCTTTTGAGGGGAAGATGGATTCGGAAGCCACCTTCAAACGCTCTGCATATTTCATAAAAAAGCCCCGTCCGAGGACGGGGCTTTCGTTTGACTTATTTTTTGTTCTTTTTCTCTTGTTCCTGCTCATCCAGATAGGTCTTGCCCGATTTGTACGCAAGAAATGCGGCAAAGATGAAGGCAACGCCGAGCACGATCATGACGAGGCTGGGGCCCTTGATGATTCCCAGAATCATCAAGGGTATCCCGATCAGTGCCATGATGATCGAAACAATGAGAACAGCCTTTCTCGATCCCTGCACGGCTTATGCCCCCCCAAGGCCGAGAATATCGCGGAAGGCCACGGCAAGCTGCATAGCCTTTTCGTTTCCGGCGAATTCGGCTTCATATTCCTCTACAATCAAGAGAACCTCTTGCTTGGTCTCTTCGCTCGTCTTGGCGAAGCTTTCGGCAATAGAAGCGCACGCATCCGAATAAGCGATCTCGATCAGCGTACCGTGAAGCACCTCGGACTCACAAACGCGTATCAGCAACGCGTGAAGCTGCTCGGTGTCAACGGTCTTTTCGCTCATGATCTGACGGATCAGGGCAATGATTTCCGCGAAGACGTCGGCTTCCCCGTACACGAATTTGTTCTCATATTGCTGCTCAGTGGTAACGGTTGCCGCAGCATGATAGTCCGCAATGGTGGCAAACAGGCGATCCATATAGGTGCCGATGATGCCGTCCACGATCGGAAGAAACTCCTCAGGAACCTCGATGGCGTTGTTGATCAGATGATCGAAGTTTGCACGCAGGACGTCGGCGGTATCGGACTGATAGCTCTGATACAGACGGCGGAATTCCTTCTGCATATCGTTATCGATGGAGTCGTAGTAAGCCTTTGCATCACCGTAAGACAGGATCACGGTGATCGTAGGCAGGAAGGAGTTGCACTTGCCGTCCGAGAGCCAGGTCCATGCGGACTTTGCCTTGGTGGCAACGGAGATCGTGATGCGCTCCTCAAAGAAGGTGGGAGAGCCTGCCTTTACGGACAGAACGCCCGTGTCCTTGTTATACGAAAGGCGAGAGCCGTCCTGCAACTTAACGGTTACGGTGTACTGATCCGAATTGTGTTTCAGGTAGGTAGCCGATACGGTTGCACTCTCGGCATCGAGCAACGAAACAGACAGCACATCCGAAGAGAGCAGATTCATGGACGGATCCACCATCTGAATCTTGATCGTACCGTCCTCGATCTTTTCTCTGTTATTATAGGCCATCAGGGCTTCCTCGTAGCCATAGGAGAAGATCGGGTAGGACTTCTCGGCAAGCACCCACTGTCCGCTGAGGGAGAAGATCTTGTAGTTAAGGTCTGCCTGCCAGTAAGCCCCCATCTCAATGAAGCCCGCATACTGACCGGAGAACACGCTCACGCAGCCGGCGATGGTGAAGTAGTTACCCACCTCAAAGCCGATGCCTGCGCGCATATACTTGGAAAGGCCAACCAAGCTGATGTACGCGTCCACGCGCACACCTGCACGGATATCCACCTTGCCGGCGAAGATCAGGGCAGAAGAGGAAGCACTGTTATGCACGTCCTGATAACGGGTCGGCTTACCGCCACTGGAACGGATACCCACCGTCATCTTATCCACGGAGGAAACGGTGTAGTGCACGTTGGCGGCAATATCAAAGCGCAGGAATATATTGACGTCAATGTTGAAGGTTACGATGCCGGCGCGGAAGGTCAAGGAGAAGAGCTTAACGCGCAGGTCGGATTCAGCCTTATAGCCGTTTTCTTCAAAGGTATCCTTGATGCTCTGGAAAAGGGGCTTGTTGCCGTTGATCAGCTTGTTGAACTCGGAGATAAACCGTTCCTCGGTCATATCCTTATCCAGGGTGGCAAAGCCGTCTGTACCCGTATCGTAGGAGAAGGAAACGCCGAAGGTCAGCTTTTCGCTATCCACCACGCCGACGTTAAAATCGTAGGAGGAGATGCCGGTCGGAATGAACCACCAATACCGCAGCGAAACGCTGGCGCGCTTGGTGAACTCCATGGTCTTATCGAAGTTCATCTTGAAGGAGAGCTGGGCTACCTTCTCGCTCGTACCCTTCTTGTAGATCCAGATATTGAAGCTGGCATCGATCTTGATGGATGCCTTGTTGCCCCAGATGGTGGGTACGATCTTCAAGTCCAGCATATCCGCAAAGGACTGGTTACGAAGCATCTCGACCTCGTATTCGGTACCCTCATAGTAGTTTACAGCCGTCTGCTGTGCGGCGGCAATATAATTTTGGAATTTCTCATCCGTCATGACCAGATAACGGATCTGCTCGATTGTTTCGTCGGAGATCTCCACACCTGCATCTTCGAGGTTGGCTTCACCGTCGAAGTGCACGTCAAGCGCGGTGTAGATCTCGGCAAGCTCGGGCAGGCCGTAGATCACACAGGTATCGCTTCCCTGCTTTTCGGTGCGGATGACCTTGGCAAAGAAGGCAGTTTCATTCAGAACGGGGTTACCCTCCTCGTCCGTCGTACCGTCATAGACGCAGAAGATCGCGCCCTCGGCAATGGCGAGGCTGCCGTAAACCACAACGTAGTCAAGCTGATCCCCGGGATCACCCTCGGCAAGGCCGTCATCCACGATCTCCTTGATACGGTCGAGTGCGCCATCCTCGGAGTCGATGAGGTAGATGATCCCTTCGTTATACTCCACCGTCTCCGTTTCTTCCTTCTCAATGGTGAAGTTCAAGGTCTCGGAGGTATTATCCTCGGTCACGAAGGCCCCCTCGGGAACCTCGGCCTCTTCCTCAACGGGAAGGGACGCCACGTAGGTAGCACCCTGCGTATAGGTAGTACCCTCAACGGGGGAGATACGGTACTCGTTGGTGCCCTCTACACGCTCGACGGTGAAGGCATTTTGGGCCTCCTCCGTATTTTCCCATTCTGTACCGAGGAGGTCGCTATCCACGATCTTGAGGTTGTTCATGAGGTAGGTTTCGGCATCCTCCCGATCACAGTAAATGGTGAAGGAGAAGTTTTCACTACAATTGAAGAGCTCGTCGTAAGAGACCTGCTCGCCCTCCATATCCTCGGGGGCGATGGCGAAGTTCGCCTTTAGAGTCGTATCCTTTTCGATGGTGAAGGAGTAGTCCTTTGCCGTGGACAGGTAGGTGTTACCTGCGCCGTACCAGCCTGCAAAGAGGTAACCCGCGTCCGGAATAGCGGACAGGTTGATGAGTGTTCCCTGCTCGTATTCAGTCTTGGCACCGCTGACACTACCGCCCTCTCCCGTTTCAATGGTCAGGGTGTAGAGCTTCTTATCCTTGTTGAAGTGGTCGCCGATATCTTCCCAGTCGATGGAACCGAGGATGATCCCCAGACCCGCACCGGTAAAGACGGTGCACACGACCAGTGCAACTGCCACGAGTGCGATGAGTAGTTTTTTCATAGCATGTTCCTCACTGTGTTTTCAAAATAGATTTACTGCGGAATGACCTGGTTGATAATGCCGTACAGGGCCTGTACGGAATCGAACAGACTTTCATAGGTGGCAGTGCCATTCTTGACTTTTTCGATCAGCTCGGTGACGCTGTCGGAATCGAAGTATTTACCGTATTCGTCATGCTGCATGATGGCCTTCAGCATCTGCTCCGGCACATCCTCGGTCATGGCGAAGGCGGAAAGTCCGTCAAGCAGGCGACCGATGGAAGAAAACTCATCCATGATGGCGGCGATGGGATCATCCCCTTCGGCAGCATCCATGATGTTGCCGAAGAGATCGGTGGCCGTTGCGATGATCGCGGCAAACTGACGATTCTCTTCCTCACCGTAGGCGATATCGGCGTGAAGCTTTTCGAGAATGTCCGTGCGATAGACGACATTCGGAGCAAAGGAAGCGGCGTTTTCATCGGTCAGCGTAGTGGCAAGGGCTACCGTTGCGACCTCGTAGCCCGCGGTCTTGCCCGCGAGGGTGGCTGCGATCTCGGTTCCGAAGGCGGAGAGGTCAGCCTCAACAAAGACACGCTCCGCGTTTTCGATCAGCAGCCCGTCGGTCTTATGGAGAAGCAGCTGGGCCAGATAAGAGGTTCCGCACAGGGCGGTTTCGTCCTCGCAAAGCGACCATTTGTCCGTCTTTTTATCATATGTGTAGACGCTTCCGTCCGAAGCAACATAGTAGCTGTTACCCTGCGCCGCACCGGTATAGGAAGCGAGAATGGCTTCCAGCTCATTGGCGTGCTCGATATAGCGCAGATAGTTACGGTAAGCGATGTCGGTTACCGTAGGGGAGTTTTCGTTTTCGGTCGCGTAGTCCCCGACCTTGATATCGTTTTCGGCGGCGTAGCGGATGAACGCATCCACGCCCTCTCGATCGTAGGTACCGGTGGTGCGGTCGTTGAGCGATTCCAGCAGAGCCAGCACGTACTTATCGTGATGGGCGGAGCGATCCTCGCTGACGTCAAGAGCCTCTGCCAGGGCATCGACACCGTATTCGGCCAACATGCCGAACACCTCACCATATACGTGGAAGTCCGTAAGGATATCCACCACGCGGTAAGCGGCTTCTTCATCGGCAAGGTAGGTGAGCAGCTCGGTCGCAAGATCCTCGCTTTCCAGGCTGACCTCACCGAGATCCTCTGCCAACAGAGCGACCATAGCGGCAACGGCCTGCAGGTCGTTTTCCAGCACGGCGGCATCGCCCGAGGTGTATTCACCGATAAGCGAGGACACCAGCTGACCGCCCAAATCGTCACCCTCACCCGAGAGCTCCGAGCCCGAAAGGATCTCACTGCCGATCACGGTGATTGGCTTGCTTTGTGCCAGATCGGACAGGATCTCGGCGATCGGGGCCATGTCCGCGAAGGTGTAGCGGGAGGGGTGGCAGGTGAACTCATAGATGGCAGCAGCACAGGTGCCGTCCTTTGCCAACGTTTGCACGAATTCCGTGCCGTTGAAGGTTACCTCGTTGCCGTTGTTGTCGCAGAGAGAAACCTCGCCGAGACCGTGTGCGCTCGCGTCCATGACGAAGCGCAGGCCCGTGTAGGTCTGCAGAGCACCGGGGACGGTGTGCTTTGCAAGCGGCAGGAGCGTGGTGTTCACGACCTCCGACTGTGCCTGCACATAGGTGCCGTTATACTGCTCCTTTTGAATATTTTCGAGAGCGGGGGTCACCAGATTGGAAAAATAGGTGACGGGGAGCAAGGAAAGCATACAGATCACGAAGCCGCCGAAGGCACCGATGAGGCTGATACCGAGGTTCTTCCACACCGATTTCTTGGCACAGGGGCGAAAGAAGGCGACCTTTTCCCGCAGGCTTGTTGCCTTGGCCACGATCGCCCACACAATACGCAGAACAAGGAGCAGGATCCAGAACACGGGAACGAGAAGTAAGGGGCGCACGATGCAGTTGATCAGTGCCGCAATGCCGCTGGCAGTAGCCGCCGAACCTTCAAGGAAGGAAGAAAGTCCCTCAATCCCCGAAAGAGCAGACAGAACGGAGGTGCCGATGAAATCAAAGACACCCGCGCGCATCAGCAGGTATGCGACAAAATAAGCGATCGGCACGGTAGCAAACAGAACGATACGCTCACCGACCGACTTTCTGTAAGCGACAAGACCGCCAAGGATCGCGCCGCCCAACAGAAATTCCAAAAACAAGAGTTGAAAAGCCATGGTTTTCTCCTTTATTTGATGGGCTGTGTATGGGATGATGCAACGGTGAAGGTATAGATCTTTTCTTTCCCGTTTCGTAAGAATCGAAGCGTCAATGTATCGTCTGCCGACACACAAAGCCACGTGTCGGTGGCGTGGTGCATGCGAAGGATGCCGATCTCTCTTCCGCCATTCACGGAAATCGAGAGCAAAACATCCTCCTCCGAGAGGAAGGCAGAGGCAACGCTTCCGTGTGCGAGGCTGTCTACATAGACCTCACAGATGTTACGGAGCGCACCTGTTTCGGCATCGTACTCGGTGGAAAGCACTCGCTCCCGCAGGGTGGCACCGAAATACAGGCAATCGGCGGTCGGCTCGGTATCTGCCGAGGAAAGCAGCTTTTCGGTGATCGGCCACACGGTGGACACGGGAATGGCGTACCCGCCGCCGTTGTCGGTCTGCCTGGCATTCACGATGCCGAGCAGACTGCCGTCCGAGGAAAAAAGTGCACCGCCCGAATCCCCCTTCGCCACGAAGCCGTCAAAGCGAACGAGCCGAAGCGTGATGGAGGAGCTTTGATACGTAACGGGCAATTCGACGTAGTCGTAAGCGCGGCTTACCGCTCCCTCATGTACGGAAATGCCGAGGCCTCGCGTGTTGCCGACGGCATAGATACGGTCGCCTACGTTTGCTTCATCAATGGCGATGCGTACTGCCGCGGCACCGGGGAAGCTGTCCGTTAAATTCGAAACGCGCAGAAGCGCGAGGTCATAATCCTTTGCATACCACAGGCAGGCGGCCTCCATGCCCTCTCCCTGTTCGGCACCTGCGGGAGCCGCCTTGATCTGCGAGCAGACCGCGTCCTCTCCTGCGTAGGAATTGTGCACGACGTGGAAGTTGGTGAGCAGATAAGCCGTGCCGTCCTCCTCGATCTGCACGATTACCGCACTGCCGTCCGAGGTCGCAACGGTGCCGCCCTGCTTGTTTTGAAGCGTGCAGGTCAACGCCATGACCGACCGCATCAACTCCGCCGCCGTGGCAGTCTGCTCGGCCTCCTGTCCCCCGGGATCACCGCCGGGTGGCGTGCTTTGACCCCCGTCGCATGCGACGAGGGCAAAAAAAAGGAGAAGGCATAGTCCTGCCAGCAATAATCGCTTTGCGTGCTGCATCCCTATTCCTTCTTCCATTGCTTAATATTTACAGTTTTATTTTAACACATTATCTGTTATTTGTCAATAGGTTATTCAAATATGGACGGATTTGCCGCATTTTTTGAAAAGAGGCATTGTAAGCGCGCCGTTTTTGTGCTATAATGTCGCACAGGAAGAGAAAGGAGAGCCCCATGAAGGAGTACCGCACCGCCAAAATCGCCTGCTACCTATCTTGCATTTCCATGTCGGTGGCCGCGAATATTTCCCCGCTGTTGTTCTTGACCTTCCGTGAGCTATACGGGATCTCTTACACACTGCTGGGGCTTTTGGTTCTGGTCAATTTCTGCACCCAGCTCGGTGTGGATTTGATCTTTTCTTTCTTCTCGCACCGTTTGCCGCTTGGGATTTGCGTACGTGCTACACCTGTGTTGAGCGTGGTGGGGCTTGTCGTGTTTGCACTTGCGCCTTCCCTGTTCCCGGGTGCGGAATACGCCTGCCTGCTTGTCGGCACATTTCTCTTCTCAATCGCCGCAGGACTAGGCGAGGTGCTAACCAGCCCCGTGATCGCCGCTATCCCGTCCGAGAATCCCGAGGCGGAGATGAGCCGCTATCATTCCTCCTACGCATGGGGGACGGTCGCGGTGGTGGTAATTGGTACGCTCTTTTTAGAGCTTTTTGACAACTCGCTTTGGCAGGTGCTGGTGCTGATGTTGACACTGATCCCGCTCTCCTCGGCCGTTTGCTTTTTGCGAGCCAAGCTCCCGCCGCTGGAAACGGCCGAGAATGCGGGCGGCACGGGCGGTGTTTTCCGCAACGCGGGGGTACTGCTGTGCGTGCTGGCCATTTTCATGGGCGGCGCGGCGGAATGCACCATGTCCCAATGGGCATCGGGATACCTGGAAATGGCACTTGGCATTCCCAAAATGTGGGGGGACATTTTCGGGGTGGCGATGTTCGCCCTTGCCCTAGGGCTTGGCAGAACACTGTACGCGAAATACGGAAAGAACACGTTCAACATTCTGATCCTCGGCTCGTTTTCCGCTGCGGTCTGCTACCTGGTGGCGGCGCTTTCGCCGCTTCCCGTTGTGGGCCTTATTGCCTGCGCGCTGACTGGCCTTTGTACGGCGATGCTGTGGCCGGGCAATCTGATCGTATCCTCCGAGCATTATCCGAGTGCGGGGGTCGCACTTTACGCCCTGATGGCGGCGGGCGGGGACCTGGGCGCGTCGGTCGCGCCCCAGCTGGTCGGTTCGCTGACCGACGCGGTTGCGAAAAATCCCTCGCCGTTTGCCGCTTTGTTTGGTGAGGGGCTTGCCTCCGAGCAGGTCGGCATGCGCGTGGGCATTCTCATGGCCGCGCTGTTCCCGCTGCTCGGCACGGCTGTGCTGCTCGTTTTGCGCCACTATTTCAAACGGCATACGTAAAAAAACGCCCCATGGGGCGTTTTTTTACTTTTTCAAGATGATCTTGTAGGTAACGGGGACGGGACAGGTCAGCTCAAAGCTACCCGACGCGAGATCGTAGGTAAGATCCGCGACCTTGTCGATACTGTCAAGCCACACCTCAAAATGCTTGGTGACAAGGTAGCCGTGGACCCAGAAGCTTCCCTTCTCGGGAATCTCGATGGGAGTCGTGTACTTGAAATTTTCGTTTCGCATGCGGCCCATCGTGGCCTTCTGCTCATCGGTAATGTTGCCCGTGTGATTACGCGTGCCGACCCCCTTCATCTCATAGTAGGAGATGAGGTCGCCCTTGCCCGCCTTCTCTGCGGCATCCACGTACAGGCGCGCCTGGCAGATCTGCACACGCTCGTCGGTCTCGCCGTGGCCGATAAAGAGGGGGGTGAGCAGGTTTTTGACGCCGTGCAGGCCGCTACGCGACTGATAGGCCATGGGATTTTCGTCAGGGGAGCAACCGATCCACACGTCCATTTCATCCCGAAACTCGCCAACAGCGTAGTCGTCCTGGTACCAACGCGCGTAGTCGCTGATGCCGAACATGGCGGCGGCAGACACGAAGTAATCGGGAAATTTGTTGAGCAGCTCGTACACGTTACCGCCGCCGCCCGATCCGCCGATAAGGAAGACCACGGCGGGATCAAGAATGTAGTCGGCATAATGCTTTTTGACGTATTCGACAGCGTCGATGACGTCCATGAGCTCGTAGCCGTTACAGTCGGGCTTGCCCTCGGAGAAAGCGCGGCCGCGCATATCGACGTGGATGGAGAGGCCCGAGGAATAGGGCTTATCCTCGCGCGGCTCGTATTTTTCCATACTCATGTGCCAGCCGTGGGTTGTGACGCTGATATTGGCCGGTTTTTCGGGCTTATAGACGGTCATGGCCAGCTTGATGTCGGGAGTGACCGAGGATTCGTAGTAGATCTGGTCGGCGTATTTGGAATATTGGTTGACCTTGTTGTCCGAGGATTTTTTCTCGCGGAGCTCGTCCTCATAAAGAGCAAGCTCGTTTTTCTCACTCATGGCGGTGCCTCCGTTTGCGTTCCTTCATGATGGCATTATAGCACCTTTCCCTTTTCTTGTCAAGGAAAGAGGACGTTTTTCATTTTTTTGGTTTGCCCCTTGACAAAAGCGGTATGCCGTGTTATAATCAATCAAAAGGCAATGACGGAAAGAGTACCCGTTTGTAACCGGACAGAGAGGGGATGCGGCTGAGAATTCCCTACGGCGGATGCGGCGAAAACCACTCCCGAGCCGCGCGCGATAAGCGTTGCCGTCCTCCCGCGTTAAGGGATAAGGCTTTTTTTGAGCTTGAGTGAAAGACAAGGTGGAACCGTGCAGAGTATTCGCACCCTTGGCAACAGTGGTTGCTTTGGGTGTTTTTTGTTTTTGCGTGCAAAAAAGGGCAGCTGCGCTACCCTTCTTTGCTGGCTGGGGTGACTGGATTCGAACCAGCGAATGCAGGAGTCAAAGTCCTGTGCCTTAACCAATTTGGCGACACCCCATTATTCAATTCCGTATTATTATAGCACAAAGCCCCTGCTCTGTCAACCGATTTTTTCCTTTTATTTTTCCTTTTTTCGTCTATTTTAATCACAAAAAGTGAGGTTATACACATGGAAAATCAAGATATGTTGACCATTGCGCGCCATTCCCTTTCGCACATTCTGGCAAAAGCGATCACCGAGCTTTACGATAATGTGAAGCTTGCCATCGGCCCTGCCATCGACAACGGCTTTTATTACGATTTCGATCTGCCCCGTTCCATCACCGCAGACGATTTTGATGCTATCACCGCCAAGATGCAGGAAATTCTCAAGCGTGGCGAGGACTTCGTTTGCCGTGAGGTGAGCGTGGACGAGGCGAAAAAGATCTTTGCAAATCAGCCCTACAAGCTGGAGCTGATCGAGGGTCTTTCGGACGAGAAGATCACCCTGTACTACACGGGTGAGGATTTCGTGGACCTGTGCCGCGGCCCCCACGTAGGCAACGCACGCGAGCTTCGCAGCTACGCCTTCAAGATCGTATCCTCGACGGGTGCGTACTGGCGCGGCGATTCGACTCGCCCGATGCTCCAGCGTATTTACGTTTACGCCTTTGCAAACAAGCAGGAGCTGAAAGAATATGTAAACAAGGTAGAAGAGGCGAGAAAGCGCGACCACAACAAGCTGGGCCGCGAGCTGGAATATTTCACCACCGTGGATTATATTGGCCAGGGTCTTCCCATCCTGCTCCCGAAGGGTGCCAAGGTCATTCAGACCCTGCAACGCTTTGTCGAGGATGAAGAGGCGCGCCGCGGCTACACGCTGACCATGACCCCCCTGATGGCAAAGCGAGAGCTTTACCGCATTTCGGGCCACTGGGATCACTATCTCGACGGCATGTTCGTTTTGGGTGATCCGCAGGACGAAACGAAGGAGTGCTTTGCCCTGCGTCCGATGACCTGCCCCTTCCAGTATCAGGTTTACCTGAACCGTCCGCGCTCCTACCGCGATCTGCCCCTGCGCTACGGCGAGACCTCAACCCTGTTCCGCAACGAGGACTCCGGTGAGATGCACGGTTTGATCCGCGTCCGTCAGTTCACCATTTCCGAGGGACACCTGGTGCTTCGCCCCGATCAGTTAGAGGAGGAGTTCCGCGGCTGCCTGGATCTGGCCATGTATATGCTGGACGCCGTGGGTCTGCGCGAGGACTGCACCTTCCGCTTCTCCCAGTGGGATCCTGCCCGTACCGACAAGTACGAGGGCACGGCCGAGCAGTGGGATGAGGCACAGCGCATCATGGGTGAGATCCTCGACAACATCGGCCTGGACTACGAGATCGGCATTGACGAGGCCGCCTTCTACGGCCCGAAGCTGGACATCCAGTGCAAGAACGTCTTCGGCAAAGAGGACACCATCATCACCATTCAGATCGATATGCTGCTTGCCGAAAAATTCGGCATGGATTATACCGACCGCGACGGCAAAAAGGTGCGCCCCTATATCATCCACCGCACCTCGCTTGGTTGTTATCAGAGAACGCTGGCACTTCTTATCGAGAAGTACGCGGGCGCACTTCCCTTCTGGATCAGCGCGACACAGGTGGGCGTGGTTCCCGTTCGTGTGGAGCACAACGAGTACGCCAAGAAGGTAGTAGACGCACTGAACGCCGCCGGCATCCGCACCGAGGTGGATTACGAGGACGAGATGATGGGCACCAAGGTGAAGAAGTACCGCCAGGACAAGGTTCCCTATACCGTGATCGTGGGTGACAAGGAAGCCGCCGAGGGCACGGTATCCCTCAAAATCCGCGGCGGTGCAGGTGTCAACGATGTGCCGCTTGACGCCTTTATCGAGGCTTGCCGCGAGATGGTCAAGACCACCGCGCTGACGCTGAAAACCGAATTCTGATATAATGCCAACAAAAAAAGCAGAGATGAAACATCTCTGCTTTTTTGTTTTATGCTTCCTGCGCGTCCTCCCAAACATCCTCGCAGCCAAAGAAGACCATGTCACCGGAGCGTTCAATCGTGCATCTGACCATAAACTCCCGAAGTTCATCATTTTTATCAAGATATTTCTCAAGGTCTGCTGCCATTTTTTTGGCAGTGTCAACATCTTCACAGAAAATAAAACAGCCCAATTTTTCACCACCGTCATCGGAAGGTTCAGCCCAAAGCAACCATGATATTCCCTTTTCTCTTATTTCAAGGTCATCTGCATGCATGGAGACATCTTCATCATCCACGATCAACCCTAAGTCATAATCTTCATCAAGAATCTGCGCCAAAAAAATCGGATCATCCATTTTATTACCACCCATACAAGCAGTGAGTGTGCCGAGAAGCAGCACGGCAACGAGAAGCGTGCTAAAAAGTTTTTTCATCTTGTTCTTTCCTCCAAAGTACATAAAAATGATATTTTACAGTCAAAATGTCAAGCAGATGACCGCATTACGTACATTATACCGCATTTTGCAGTAAATGTCAATA
This sequence comes from Clostridia bacterium, assembly GCA_017464805.1. Taxonomy (GTDB): domain Bacteria; phylum Bacillota; class Clostridia; order Oscillospirales; family CAG-272; genus UBA1740. Next base: position 63,818 of record JAFTYE010000007.1, read on the forward strand.
CCGCAAATTGCAGTTTGGTATAATTTCTTTGCGAAGGAAGGAGCGAGGAAGTGTATAAATGCATTCGTGATTTACGAGAAGACCGTGATTTGACACAAAAGCAGTTGGCCGCCGCACTCTCCTGCTCCCAGCAGGTGTACAGCAATTATGAATTGGGGCAACGTGACATTCCCACAGATATCTTAATTAAGTTGTCCTCTTTTTACCATGTGTCAGTGGATTACATCCTCGGCATTAGTGATGATCCCAAGGTGCGAAAATAAGAGCCGTTCAAAAGAACGGCTCTTACTTTTATGTTGCTTAATCATATGTGGTTCTGAAACATATAATTATTTTTTGGAAATGAGCCAATATCCGTCTATTTCAATGTTTTCCAGACTGCTACTGGTGCTCCAATTTAGTTTGCTAGCGGTTTTTCCGTTTTTAAGCACATCCAAATCAATCCAACTACCTTCAGCTTTAGTTAATCCACCTCTTTTGCTACTTCCCATATCACCGGGACCTGGGTCAAATATAAGGATTTGTTCTTTTTCGTTAAAAACTCTGTAATCTACCGCCGCCATAAAATGCCCATAAACATGCACTACTGCGGTTCCCTTGTTATTTTTCAGATGAGAGACAAGGTGTGATAGATCTGTGTCTACCTTTCCATATTGCCCATAGCAACCATATGTATTGTTAGTTTCCAAAACATTAAACCCATATTTATCACCAAACTTTTCATCTGAAGCTGCAAATAGAGTCCATTTTGTATAGTCAATCCAGTATTTACCGTATGCCCAATCAAACACATCTTTTATAGCAGTACCAACTTTATCTTTCTCGATAGTATCGCCTAAATTATAAACAGCACTTACCAAAGCAACAATACCACAACCGGAACTGCTAATAGTATCATCATACTTTCCGCTTCCTCTGTAGGTAGCCCAAGAACCAGTTAAAAAATCGCCTGTTTTACTTGTGTTATATTGAATGATATTCTGTTGTTCAAATGTGCTCGGAACAACCGTCTTCATTTTGGCAATGGTATTTGGGCCGAATGAGCCGTCTTGATCCAGGCCGTTTGCTTTTTGGAACGCAAGCGTCGCAGCCTTACAGCTTGCATCAAACGTGCCATCAACCGTTACAGGAGTGGCGTTCAACCCCTTGTAGGCAATACAATAATTGAGGGCGGCCTGTATCCATTTGACCTCGTCAGCAACCGTGCCCGAGCCCTTCACCTCTTTACTGCCATCCCAACGGGCAAAATCGTTTGACTCCGGTTGATTGTACGCAGCATAGTTGGTGTCGTAACTAACAGTCACAACAGGAATAGTTTCCCTTCTGAGCGTGATACCACAGGTAGCACAGACTTGACGGCGGCTACCCGTTTGCATAGTAGTTGCTGCTTTATCAACGATCCACTGACCGGCCGAGTGGCCGAGGGCGGCGATCTCTTTTTGTGCCGTCAGCACAGTGTTACATCTCGAGCAATGCGAGCCGGCCGTCTTGCCCTTGGTAGTACAGGTGGCGGCCACGACGTTGTCCGTCACGGCCGAGTGGCCGAGGGCGGCGACCTCTTTTTGTGCCGTCAGCACGGTGTTGCATCTCGAGCAATGCGAGCCGGCCGTCTTGCCCTTGGTAGTACAGGTGGCGGCCACGGCATTATCGGTCACGGCCGAGTGGCCGAGGGCGGCGACATCCTTCTGTGCGGTCAAAACGGTGTTACACCTCGAGCAATGCGAGCCGGCCGTCTTGCCCTTAGTGGTGCAGGTGGCGGCCACGGCGTTGTCCGTCGCGGCCGAGTGGCCGAGGACAGGAAGTTCTCTTTGCGCCAGTAAGATTTTTTCACAAAGCTTACATCTCTTCCCTGCCGTCAACCCCGTTGACGTACACGTAGGAGTAACCGCAAAAAATTCCTCAATTTCTTCGTGTGCACAATGCACATTGCGGTAACGGTCACATACATTGCAACAATCATCGTAATCGTGATCGTACATATGTGCCGCGAGCGGAGTGGCGGTTTGCTGTATCATGACCATACCGCAGGTTGAACAGTGCGAGCCTTCGGTTTTTCCATGCTGCGTACAAGTGGAAGCCACCCCATTATCAACAACAACAGTATGTCCGAATGCGGGTACAACCTCTTGGGCTATGGTAACGGTACCACACTCCGAGCAATGCATACCCGGCGTGAGACCATTCTCAGTGCATGTAGCATAAACAAGGCCATCAACCACAAGCGTATGATTTCCTGTTTTGGGAATGGTGCTCTCTTCTTTTGATGAGCAAAGCGTGCAGGTTCTTATCATCTTTCCTTCTTTCCCGCAGGCTGCTTCTATGCGAGTCGTCCAATCACCAAATTCGTGGCCGCAAGGAACCGTTTCTTCAGATGATGGTGAATTTGGGCCACCTTCTCCACCGGGTGTGGGAAATGTAGCTTCATCACACGCCGCGAAAAGCAACGTGCACATAATCAAAAAGATGATCCCCAAAAGCAATCGTTTTTTCATTTCTCATCATTCTCCTTTTTTGCAAAAACAGGTTTTTGTTCCATTTTACCGCAAATTGCAGTAAATGTCAATACCGCATTTTGCGGTTTTGCATAATTTTTTCAGAGAAAGGAGAAATCAAATGTACGAGCGCATTCGCATTTTACGAAGAAAATTCACTTTAACGCAGAAGCAGTTGGCCGCCGCACTCTCCTGCTCCCAGCAGGTGTACAGCAATTATGAATTGGGGCAACGTGACATTCCCACGGATATCCTCATTAAGTTGTCTTCCTTTTACGGTGTATCGGTAGATTATATTCTCGGCATCAGCGATGATCCGAATGTACGATAAATATAAGAAACAGGCAACCGCCGTGCGGTTGCCTGTTTTTATTTTGGATATTTCGGTTGAAAATCAGCACCCGTGATGAGGTAGTGAATGGAAACGTCAAAATACTCGGACATTTTCAGCAGCATGGATATATCGGGGCTTCGCTTCCCATTTTCATAGTAGGATAACGCTTCTCTGCTGATATTGAGATCGAACGCCACCTTTAATTGACTGTATCCCTTGGCCTTGCGAACAGCTTTCAAACCGACCATTCCCATACGCCCTCTCCTCTCTTAAAAAAATTTTCAAAACCTCTTGACATTATTGTAACAATTTGTTACAATACATATGTAACAGTTTGTTACATCCGAAAAAGCATCCTCCATGAGGATTACTTTTCGATCAAATTTCAGAAAGGAGTCATTGTTATGGGAAAAGGACAATCCATCGCCGGACTGGTCCTCGGCATTGTCGGCATCGTTTTCGGTGTATTGAACGGGTGGTTTTCCATCATCGGACTTCCCGTGGCGATCGTGGGCTTGATCTTCGCGGTCGTTGGCGGTAAGAAGCTGCGCCAAAATGGAATGCCGACCGGTATGGCGACCGCCGGACTGGTTCTCGGTATTATCGCCGTGGTGTTCACGGCTATCACCTTCTTTACCTGCGGCATTTGCATCATCTGCGCGGCAGGAAGCGGCGCATTTTTTGAATCCTTAGTCTGATGCACATCAAAAAAAGCGGATGGCTTCTGCAGCTTTTGCAGAATTCATCCGCCTTCTGTTATGAGGAAACCATGTCTTACTATATCACCATATTCGATCGCCAGATCCCACTATACGGGATCTGCTTTTACGCGGGAATATTCTTGGCAGCCACATTGGCGATGCTGCTCTCCCAAAAACGGGGGCTCCCTCGCTATGAGATCACCTACTCCGCCGTTTATACCATGACGGGATCCCTGATAGGCTCGAAGTTACTGTTTATTTTGGTATCTATCAAGGATATCATCCGTTACAGCATTCCGATATTAGCCGTTATCAAGGGCGGCTTCGTTTTTTACGGTGGACTGATTGGGGGTCTTTTGGGTCTTTTGATCTATACGAAGCAATTCAAGCTGTCCATCGTTCCATTTCTTGACGTGTACGCGACAGTACTGCCGCTCGGCCACGCGATCGGGCGTGTCGGTTGCTTTTTCGGTGGGTGCTGCTACGGTATGGAATACGACGGCGTGGGGCATATCATCTACCACGAGTCGGTTGGCAATACACCGCTCGGTGTGCCGCTTTTGCCTATTCAACTGATCGAGGCATTTTGTCTTTTGCTTTTATTCCTCGTCCTGCTGATCCTGCTTTTGCGCGGCGCACGGCTCGGCATACCGACGACATGCTATGCGCTTTCCTATTCCGTTTTGCGATTTATTCTCGAATTCTTCCGTGGGGACACAGAAAGGGGGCGATTTGGGATGCTTTCGACCTCACAATGGGTCAGTCTTGCCGTGTTTTTAGCGGCGGTGAGTCTTTTGCTGTTGCGCTTATCTCGCAGAAAAAAGAAAAAATAGGTGCGAAAAACGCACCTATTTTTTCGTATCAAGAAAGGATCAGCTCCACGAGCTTTTCATAGAGAACCTCGGCCGCCGTCTCATGCACATCAAGCATCGGGTGACCGCCGTAGCCCGCGCGGGCAGGCAGAACGAGTGCGTGGGCATTGATGTCCTCAGACCGCAGGACATCGGCCGCCTCGGCGGTCGGAGCGTCAAGGGCGGAGGTCATCATGCCCGAGCAGAGCACAAACAAGATATCCTCTCGGCCATAGGCCGCACGCAGATTCTTGACGAACGCAACGGTGGCATCACGGAAGCCGTCTGACGAATAGAGCGAATTGCCCTCGGCAATGCGGTCAGCGTTGGATGCGCCCGCCCCTGCATCGTTGGTTCCGAGGTTGACAATCACAACGTCGGGGGGATCCGCTGCCATATCCCATGCGGAATCGGCATCGCTCATCGGGGAGACGCGTCCGAACACGTCCTCGATATCCTTTTGAATGTAATTGGCATTGGTGTACAGACCGATGCCGCTCCTTGCAAAAACGCGATAATCGGCATCCAGCCGCGCGGCCGCGATCGCGGCGTAGGTTTTCAAGCCGTTCTGGGTGATAGCGAGCAGGCCGTCGTTGGCGGCATCCGGACGCATATTGCCATAGCCGCAGGTGATGGAGTCGCCGTACACCTCGATCTTGATACGGTCAACAGGCGCTTGCTCGACAAGACCTCCTTTTTCCACGGCAAGCGATACAAGATAGAGCACCGAAATGCTTTCTTCGCTGACCTTTTGCACGCGGATAGTGTGCAGACCAACCTCATCGAATTCGGCAAGGACACATTCTCCGCCTGCTTCTATGATGCGTTTGTCCGCTTCGGGATCCTCCTCCCCGTCAAGAAAAACGGAGACGGCGGTGGCACCGTTTACATTCCACTCTGCCGTGAGCTTTTTGCCAAAGAAGGCGATCTCAAAGCCTGTGGCGGTGTTTTGGAACACACGGGTACCGCCTTCCTCGGCAGTTCGGCCGAGATAGGTGATGAGCGGCTCGTTTGGTGCATATTCACCTTTTTCGGGAAAAACGAGTAGCTTGCAGGAAGCCTCCAGCCCCTCACAGGTAGCGGTGACCGTCAGCTCACCCGCTTTTTTGAAACGCATCATACAGGAAACCCCGCTTGTTGAAAAGGTAGAGCAAAGGCTCTCGTCGGAGAGGAAAAATTCGACCTTTGAAAGATCGCAACCGACACCCACCGCCTTGACCGTCAATCGTTCGCCGACGGCAGAATAGGATGCGGCGACCAGGGAAAGCGAGGGCGTAGGCGCATCCGGACCGTCGTCCGCGGGCGGGGTCTCCCCGCCGGGGGGGTCATCACCGCCGGATAGCTCTTCCCCGCCAGCGGGCGGCACGGCGGACGTGCAACCGACGGCAAGCAACGTTGCGGCAATGAGAAAAAGGGCAAGCCATTTCTTCATCATTCTTCCCTCTTACTCGGCTTTTTCAGTATTTTCTTCTTCGGACTCCTCGGCCGATTCGGTAGCCTCATCCTCTGCCTCGGGCTGCTCGTTCAGCTCGATAGAGGGCACATCACCAAAGGATGCAGGCTTTTTGGGGGTGCGGAGAAGAATATAGGCAATCACGGCAACACCGACAGCGATGACGGCAACACAGCCAACGATCTCAAGTGGTCCCATTTTTTATCCTCCTGTTCTTTTGTTTTTTGATATAATTTTATTGTAGCAAACAGCACAAAAAAAGTCAAGGAAAAATCGCAAAAAGGTATTGCTTTTTTGAAAACCTTGTGTTATAATGTACCTTGTCAATTTGTGATGATGAGAGAAACAGGAGGTGTCAACCCATGGCAAAATGTGAACTTTGCGGCAAGGGCGTTGTGTTTGGTCATAACGTGTCCCATTCCAACCGTAAGACCAACCGTACTTGGAAGCCTAACATCCGCCGCGTGAAAGCGATTGTCAGCGGCAGCCCCAAGACGGTTTACGTCTGCTCCCGTTGCCTGCGCTCCGGCAAGATTGAACGCGCCTGAGTATTAAAACCCCGCGCTGACCTAGGTCAAGCGTGGGGTTTTTGCTTTTTTCCCGAAATCCGTTGACAAAACGGCTTTTGCCTGTTATAGTTAAGTCGATAAATATTATAATATTGGGGAGGAACCGATATGAAATGCGAAACCTTAGCCTTGGGTGAAGGCATCTTTGCGAACGCTACCCTGACAACCTACGTTCACGACAATCCCGAGGATTGCCTTCATGTGCCGCGTCCGGCGATGCTGGTGCTTCCCGGCGGCGGGTATGCCTACTGCTCGAACCGCGAGGCAGAGCCGATCGCACTGGCCTATATGCAGGCAGGCATGAATGCCTACGTCCTGCGGTACAGCTGTGAAGAAAAGGCACTCTTCCCCCAGCCGCTACTCGAGGCCTCGCGCGCCATGAAATACATCCGCGACCACGCCGAGAGTGACAACACCGACCCCACGCGCGTGTTTGTGATCGGCTTTTCCGCGGGTGGACATCTTGCCTCTGCCCTCTCTACCTGTTGGCATCGCGAGGAGATCCAAGCGGCCGCAGGCGTGTCGGGTGAAGAAAACAAGCCGACCGGCGCGATCCTTTCCTACGCCGTCATCAGCGGTGGTGTGAACCGCCATCAGGGTACCTTCTGCCGTTTGTCGGGCAAGACCGATCCGAGTGACAAGGATCTTTCCAAATATTCGGCCGAGCTGAACGTGGACGAGCACACGCCCCCCTGCTTCCTCTGGCACACGGCCGCAGATCCCGTCGTACCCGTACAGAATTCCCTGCTTATGGCGAGTGCGCTTGCCGTGAAGAAGATCCCCTTCGAGCTGCACGTATTCCCGCGCGGCGTACACGGTCTTTCCCTGTGCACCGAGGAAACCAGCGTGGGCAATCCCGATCTGATCAAGCCCGACGTGGCCCCCTGGCTTCCCTTATCCATCACCTGGTTGCGCAGCTTCTGACGGCGAAACGGCAAAACGGAGCAATAGGCACAGCGGCGGCAAGACGACAAGTCCCACAAAGCCAAACAAACGGAAGCCGACATACATCGCCGCGAGTGTGACGAGCGGATGCAGGCCGAAATGGCGGCCGATGATGCGCGGTTCCATGACCTGACGGACGAGGGCGATCGCGGCGTACAGGATGAGCAATCCCACCCCGCGAAAGATGTTGCCGCACACAAGGTCAAATATCCCCCACGGAACGAGAAAAAGGCCCACGCCCAGCACGGGCAGGAAATCCAGCAGGGCAAACAGGGCGGCAAGCAGAACCGCGTAGGAAATATCGAGGAGCAAAAAACCGACAAGCAGCAATACGAAGGTGAGCAGCATCAGGAGCAAGTAGGCGCGCAGATAGCCGAGCGCGGCATACCATGCGCCGTTTTTGAGTCGAATGAGGGCCGAGGCCACCCCCTGCGGCAAATGTGCGAGCATCGCCGTCCGTATTCCCGCCATATCCCGTGCGAAATAGAAGGCGGCAATCAAGGACACCGCCAGAAACAAGAACCAAAGCGGTATAGCCTGCGCGAGCTTTCCCGCTGCCGAGAGCGCAAGCTCCCCCAACCGACCGCCGACCTCACCGATACGGGAGAGCAAGAGCATCTCCCATTCCTCATCCCCGCGCGGGGCGAAGGAGGAGAGGAACGGCAGGCGTTCGGTCACGCCGGACCACCAGGCCGACACGGCGTGGGCAATCGTTTCGGCAGGGTCGCCCTCTCCCGCGAGCCGATTGCCGAGCGCGAGCAGCTCTGTCGCAGCGGCGCGCAGGGCGAAAAATAAAAGAAGCGACAACAGGAACACGAAGAAAAAAACGAGAAACACGCAAAGCCCGCCGATCGGAACGTGCGTCAGACGATGCAGACGCACCGCCAGCGGACGACAAGCATAGGCCGCCGCAAACGCAAGAATGAACGGCAGGACCGCAAAGAAAAGCGGCAGGGCTAGAAAATATGCAAAAAAAGCGACTCCCGCCACCACAACCACGTAGGCGGCATATCGCTCTATCGGGATTTTTTCAAGATTCATACATCGCTCCTCGGCTTTTTTATCAATATAGTCCGGGAGAAGTCAAAAAATACGAAAAGAGGAAAAACTTATGGTCATCATGGAACTGGAAAACGGAAAGATCGTCAAGATCGAGCTGGATGAAAGTGCCGCCCCTCTGACGGTAGCAAACTTTAAGAAGCTGGTCGGGATCGGCTTTTACGACGGTCTGACCTTTCACCGCGTCATTCCCGGCTTTATGATCCAAGGGGGCGACCCGCTTGGCAACGGCATGGGCGGTGCGGAAGAAAATATCAAGGGTGAATTCGCCCAGAACGGCGTGAAGAACCCCCTACGCCACGAGCGCGGTGTGATCTCGATGGCACGCGCCTTTGACCCGAACTCTGCTTCCTCGCAGTTCTTCATTATGCACGCGGATGCACCGCATCTGGACGGTGCTTATGCGGCGTTCGGCCGTGTGACCGAGGGCATGGACGCGATCGACGAGATCGCCGCCGTTCCCACCGATATGCGCGACAAGCCGAGAGTGCCACAGGTGATCAAGCGCATGACACTGTGCGAGGAATAAGCCTCATGGCACATCCGTTTCGGCATTTTGCCACCATCACGCGCCACCGCCATAAGGTGATCGCGCATTGCTTTCGTGCGGGCATTGGCTTCCAGGGTCTTTTTCACGACCTGTCCAAGTACAGCCCCGTGGAGTTTTTCACAGGTGCAAAGTATTTTCAGGGCACCCGCAGTCCGAACGAGCGGGAGCGCGAGCTGTACGGCTATTCCGCCGCGTGGCTACACCACAAGGGGCGCAACCGCCACCATTTTGAGTATTGGAACGACCTCAACCCCGTGACCAAGGTGTATGAGCCTGTGCCCATGCCCCTGCGCTACGTGAAGGAGATGTTCTGCGATCGCGTAGCGGCCAGTAAGATCTATCAAGGAAAGAATTATAAGGACGAGCATCCGCTTGCCTACTTTTTGCGCGGCAACGCGCGGCTGCATATGCACGCGGACACGGCCGACCTGCTGGAAAGCTGGCTCCGTATGCTGGCCGAGCAGGGCGAGTCGGCAACCTTTGCCCATATTCGGGCACAAAAGGAGAGAAAATGAACGAACGTGTTGAAAAGATCCTCGCCGTCCTTGCCGACGGCGAGGCTGCGCTGATCGAGAGCGGTGCGAACCGCTTTTATCTGACGGGCTTTTCTTCCTCGGCGGGCTATGTGCTGGTCACGAGGAAGGGCGCGTATTTTATCGTGGATTTCCGTTACGAGGAAAAGGCGCGCGCGTGCGTGACGAGTGCCAAGGTAATCCTAATGGAGAACCCCTGTGTCCAGATCGCGGAGCGCATGCAAGCGGATGGCGCCAGTGTCCTATACGTGGAGACCGAGAGCACAAGCCTCTCTGCCTTTGCACGGCTGAAAAAGAATCTGCCGGGCGTTATTCTCGCAAACGACGATAAGATTGACCGCGCCCTTGCGAAAGCACGTGCGGTGAAAAGTGCCGAGGAGCTTGAATGTATCCGCGAGGCACAAAGAATGACCGACGAAACCTTCGCCTATATCCTGGACCGCATCGCCGTCGGACGCACCGAGCGCGAGGTGATGCTGGATATGGAATTTTTCATGCGCCGCATGGGAAGCGAAGGGGTTGCCTTTGACTTCATCGTGGTGTCGGGTGCGAACTCTTCCCTGCCGCACGGCGTGCCGACCGACAAGAGGATCAAACGCGGCGACTTCATCACCATGGACTTCGGCGCGGTATACAAGGGCTACCGCTCGGACATGACGCGCACGGTCGCGGTGAGTGAGGTCAGCGAGGAGCAGAGGCGCGTGTACGACACCGTGCTTGCCGCACAGGCTGCCTCTCTTGCCGCCATCCGCGCGGGCGCGAAGTGCCGCGACGTGGATGCGGCGGCTCGTGACCTTATTAACGAGGCAGGCTACACGGGCTGCTTCGGCCACGGACTCGGGCACAGCGTGGGCATCGATATTCACGAAAGCCCTGCCTGCTCACCGCGCAGTGAGACGACGCTGAAATCGCACATGCTGATGACCGTCGAGCCGGGCGTGTACCTCGAAGGAAAATTCGGTGTCCGCATCGAGGATCTGGTCGTGGTGACCGAGAACGGTTATGAGAACCTCACGAAAAGTGAGAAGAAGTTGATCCTGTTGTAAAACAAGCGGGAGGACCAAGGCCCTCCCCTACAAAAAACAAACAACGAAAAAGGCTCCCGCTCGGGAGCCTTTTTCGTTGTTTACGCGTTCTTGCTTTTGAGCAGATCACGGATCTCGGTGAGCAGCTTTTCGGTGTTCTCCGAAACGGCGACCTGGGCGGCGTAGGAAGCAAGTCTTGCCTGCTCTTCCTCGGCAGCCTTGGCGGCAGCAGCTTCAGCGGCGACTTTGGCAGCCTCCTCCTCGGCAGCCTTGGCAGCGGCCTCAGCGGCGGCCTTCTCGGCCTCTGCCTTCTTCAGCTTCTTGGGCTTCATTTCATCCAGCATCTCAGCCTGCATAGCCTTTGCCTTGGCGGTCGCGCTGTTGAAGACCTTCATCACGATGAAGAGTGAGAGCGCGATGATGAGGAAGTCGAGGATGGTTTGCAGGAACGCGCCCCACAGGATAGCGACCTCGGGAGTAATGATCGTTTCCACACCGTCTACCATTTCGGTCTCGGCGGCACGGACAACCCACTTAAACTCCGTGAGGTTGGCATCATTGGTCAGAAGCGCGAGGATCGGGCCGATGAAGCCGTTGGTGAAGGCGGTCACAATCTTGGTGAAGGCACCGGCAACGGCGACACCGACTGCCATGTCCACCACGTTGCCGCGGCTGATGAATTTTTTGAACTCTGCGATAAGTCCTTTCATGTGGTTTTCCTTTCTTTATGTAAAATAAAATTGTTGATCAAAGTAAGAGAAACATTCTGCCAAGGCTCACGCTTCGCACCTCGGCGGCCTCGTGCAAGCTGTCAAATTCGGCTTCTTGTAAAATGGCGATCGCCTGCTTTTCCCAAACGGCAAGCTCCGAAAGCGAATCAAAGCAGACCAGAACGTAGCCATCCTCCGTTTCGATCAGCGAGGATTCATCCCGTCTTGGGGAACGGTCCAGCCAATCGGCGACCTCAGGCGCAAGCTCTGCACGCCAAGCGTTACGCACAAAGCGCACATCGCCCACCTGCTCGGCGCGGTCGCGGTAGTCCTCGATACCGCTCATAGCACCGAATATATCCAGTGCCTCCATGTAGGCGGCATCACGATCGGCATCCTGTGCAACGGGATAAAGCATCTGCCAGAAATTAGCGGTGTTCGCCGTTTGCTTTGCGGCAGGAGACAGGCAATAGACAACGGTGTAGTCCCCGTTTGCGCCAAGGACAGCGGTATCCCCTGCCGTGCGTGCGGCCTCGCGCACCCAACGGGCAACGAGGTCATCCTCGGATGGAGAGATATGATAACGATAGGCATCGTTCGTCATGGCGTTCACGGCGTCTGAGGTAGTGGCGGCGTTTACGGCACGGAAATCTGCCTGTATCGCAGAAAGGAAAGCGGCCTTGTCCGAAGAGGCGGCAATCTTCTGTGCACGGGATTCGGCTTCGAGGTAGGCATCCCGCATTTCATCGGGCGTGGCACTTGGCGCATACTGCGCCTTTACCGAATAGACGATACAATCGGCAAGCAGAAGCTCGGCGCGGTGCGCCTCAAAGGCGGTCTCACGCTCCTCGGCGGTATAGATCTTTTCGGTAAGCTCGGCCTCTCGCAAGGAGGCCACGGCGAAAAATTCCGCCGTGCGCGCGACGTCCTTCGCTCTGACACCGCGGCCGTAACGGGATTTGATGTAGGCGGACTCGCTTTTTCCCTTGACGGAAGCGGTCTCACGAAGAGCGGCAAGCGCACGCTCGCCCGCCTCGCGGACGTAATCACCGTAGGAGTCAAGCTTCCCTTCTGCCTTGGCTAATCCATAGAAAACGAGGGCACGGGAGAGCTTTTCTTCGGTTTGCTCGATCGCCTCGTCACGCAGGTCGGCATCCTGCGTGGCATCCTCGGCAAGCGCGGCGTAGATATCTCCATAGCAGACCGAATAGATCGCGCCGTCCACCTCGGCATTTGCGCTCCGCAAGACCGACACGCTCGAAAGGAGTGCGCCGCTGTGCCACAGAGCCAGTGCGCCGAGAGCCAGCGCGAATATCAAAAGAAGCACCACAAGGGTGACGGTAGCCGAGCGGCGCGCGATAGCAGCCTTCGGCGGTTGTTTTTTTGTCATATCGGAATCCTTTTTGTGTTCTTTACCTCTTCATTGTACTACAATCCTTTGCGTTTGTCAAAGCCTTCTTTTACCTTTTTGCAAAAAAACGCAAAAAACCGCGATTTTCTTTTTTCTTTTTTCGAAAAAGGGATTGACAAATGAAGGAATGCGTGGTACAATAGTGTCACTTCACCAAACTAAACTTTACCACGTTAAAGTGATAAAGAGAAAAGAGGAAAACATCATGAAAAAAATCGTATCCCTTCTTTTGGCTGCCTTGATGGTAGCGACCATGTGCTTTGGTCTCGCTTCCTGCAACACCCCCGAGGCAGGCGGCGAAACCGGCGACTGGGCTAAGATCCAGGAGCGCGGCTATTTCTACTGCGGCATCACCCTGTATGCGCCCATGAACTACTACAACGAGGAGGATGTTCTGGTTGGCTTTGACACCGAGTTTGCACAGGCTGTTGCCGAGGAGCTTGGCGTAGAGGCGAAGTTCGTGACGATCACCTGGGGTAGCAAGTACCTCGAACTGAACAGCGGCGCGATCGACTTCATCTGGAACGGCTACACCTTCGGTGACGAGTCCGACGGCACGCCCCGCTCCAACTACGTCGACTTCACCTACGCTTACCTGAACAACTCCCAGTGCATCGTTACCGCAAGCAACAAGCTCGCTACCCTCAACACCAAGGAGGCCTTTGCAGGTCTGCGCGGTGCAGCCGAGGGCGGCTCCGCCGGTGAGGCTGTTGCCAAGGATCTGGCAGGCGAGAGCGGTACGTACACGCCCGTTGCCGCCCAGACCAATGCTCTGATGGAATTGAAGGCAGGCACCATTGATTTCGCCGTCATCGACGTACTGATGGCAGAGGCTATGGTTGGTCAGGGCGACTTTACCGATCTGGCTATCAACAACGCCTACACCCCCGAGCCCGAGGTTTACGCCATCGGTTGCCGCAAGGGCAGCGACATGACCGCCAAGATCAACGAGGCGATTCTTAAACTCGTTGAGAACGGCAAGCTGGCAGAGATCGCCGCAAAATACGAGCTCTCCGACGCCCTTATCCAGAACATCGGCGAGAACTAATCACCAAGGGAGCATTTCATGACTTTTGCACGCATCAATGCAATGCTCCTCGAAGGCTTTGGCACCAGCTGTCAGCTATTTTTGCTGACGCTGGTGCTATCCCTGCCTTTGGGGCTTATCATTATGTTTGGGTCGACCTGCAAGTTTACCCCCCTGCGGTGGCTGACCCGCACCTTCGTCTGGATCATCCGCGGCACGCCGCTCATGCTCCAGCTTTTTGTCGTTTTCTACGTACCGGGCATGCTGTTTCACATGCACCTGTTTCCTTCGGGACCCGAGGGACGGTTTGCGGCGGCACTCACTGCCTTTGTGATCAACTACGCCTGCTATTTCTCGGAGATCTACCGCGGCGGCTTCGGAAGCATCACGCGCGGACAGTACGAGGCGGCGCAGGTGCTCGGCATGACGCGCTGGGAGACCTTCCGCCACGTCATTCTCATGCAGGTCGTGAAGCGACTGTTGCCGCCCATGAGCAACGAGATCATCACGTTGGTCAAGGACACTTCCTTGGCGCGCACGATCATGGTAGCGGAGATCTTCTTCATCAACGAGACCGAAATCCTAACAAAGGGTATCGTTTGGCCGCTGTTCTACATCGGCGTATTCTTCCTGATCTTTGTGGGCGCACTCACGTTGCTCTTCAACTATCTGGAAAAGAAACTTTCCTATTACAAGGTGTAAGCTATGGCATTTTTGAAGGTAAACAATATCACAAAGAGCTTTGGCGAGCTTAACGTTTTGAAGGGGATCGACTTTTCTCTTGAAAAGGGACAGGTGCTATCTCTGATCGGATCGTCGGGCAGCGGCAAAACGACCCTGCTCCGTTGCTTGAATTTTCTGGAAACACCCGACAGCGGCACCGTAACGGTAAGGGAAAAGACCGTCTTTGATGCCAAAAGAACAAGCAAGCCGAGCCTGCGCGAAATGCGCGAGAACCAGTTGAAATTCGGTATGGTCTTTCAATCCTTCAATCTGTTTCCTCAGCACAGCATCCGCAAGAATCTGACATTGGCGGCCTCTTTGATCGAAAAGGAGCGGTTGAAGAAGGCGCACGCGAGCCGCGCCGACATCCATACCGCCATGGAACGGATCGATCAACACGCAAACGAGGTTCTGGCACAGGTAGGTCTTTCCGACAAGGCAGATAGCTACCCGTATCAGCTCTCCGGCGGACAGTGCCAACGCGCCGCCATTGCGCGCGCCCTGATGCTCTCCCCCGACATTCTATGCTTTGACGAGCCGACCTCGGCTCTTGACCCCGAGCTGACGGGCGAGGTGTTGCGCGTGATCCGAGGGCTCCGATCCGAGGATCGTACCATGATTATCGTCACGCATGAAATGGAATTTGCGCGGCACGTATCCGACCGCGTGATCTTCATGGCGGACGGCGTGATCGCCGAGGAAGGCACGCCCGAGGAGATCTTTGAGCATCCGAAGAACGAAAAGCTTCAGGCGTTCCTTTCGCACACCAAGGAAACCAGCTTCCAAGAGGATTAATCCATAAAAGGGCAACGACCTATGGTCGTTGCCCTTTTTTATTATTTCTTTTCTTTCTCTTTTCGGCGCAGAAGGAACGCCGAAGCCAACAGCGTGAACAGAACAAGAACAGTTGTACTCATGTGCATGTGGGCACCGCATCCGTCCTTCTCCCCAACGGTCGTAATGGTCACGGTAGGAGGATCGACCTTGGGGGGCGTATCCGATACCGATGGGTCGGTTGGCGTATCCGGGTCAGTCGGCGTATCCGGGTCAGTCGGCGTATCCGGGTCGGTCGGCGTGTCCGGGTCGGTTGGCGTGTCCGGGTCAGTCGGCGTATCCGGGTCGGTCGGCGTATCCGGGTCGGTCGGCGTGTCCGGGTCGGTTGGCGTGTCCGGGTCAGTCGGCGTATCCGGGTCGGTCGGCGTATCCGGGTCGGTCGGCGT
>JAFTYE010000002.1 GCA_017464805.1 Clostridia bacterium
GGTACCGGTACGGCCATCTCCTCCTCGGGTGCGGAGCTGGAAGTCCGCCTGTGCACCTTGAAGACCTCCTCCGACGGCATCGGTGTAGAGATCAAGGGCTCCTACGGCACTCAAAACTCCCTTGTAGCCCTCTCAATCATCGAGGGCGCACAGAAGTCGGTGGTGGCCGAGAGCTCTCACAACACCGTCCTGGTACGCAACAGCCTGGTTTCCGTTCACGCAAACGGTAACACCAACATCTACATCTGCGACAATGCCATGGGCGGCCGCATTTTCTCGGAAAACAACAACTACTTCATCGCGGACGGCAACACCTATCTCGCCGATAACAAGGATCACCGTGCAGTCACCGCAGGCAACGAGAATACCAACGGCGATACCCTGACCGACGTCAATGCCCGTCTTGAGGTGGGTGCTGATGAGGATTTGCTTCCCCACATCAACAAGGATCAGTTCGTGGGCATGGAGCGGAAACAGACGGTTAAGGAATACGGCACGGAGAAGGCTCTTTCGGTTTATGATTATCTGATGGAGCACGCGAAAACCGATGACATCGTGGTCATCGCCCCCGGTGCCTATGCGACCGAAGCCACCGCCACCCTGAATGCCGCGCACAACAATACCGTGGTTTACGCCTACGGCGTGCTGGCAGAGGGTGTTGAGTATAGCAATAAGAGCTACGACCGCGGCCATTTCCGTGTATCCGGGATCGAAAACCTAACAATCAAGGGCATTTTCACAAGCTACGCCCAGCCGACCTGCGGTCAGGTCTACGTCCTGAAAAAGCTGGGTAACAATCAGATCCTTGCCGTCACGGGCGCAGGATTTTGGAATGAGTTCGGTAATTCCGGCTCCGGCTTCATGAACACCACCACCGTGTGCTTCCAGCGCGCGGGTACCGACTACGTCTATGGCGAATATGCCCTTACCGCCGTAGAGAAGAAGTCGGACGGCACCATGGTCATCACGCTGTCAAACGAGCCAACCTACGACATCGTGAAGGTGGGCGATATCGGCACCTGCCGACTGAACGGTGCAACGGTGTTCAGCACCTCTTCCAGCAAAAACGTTCTGTACAAAGATGTGACCCAATACGGCTATTCGGGCGGCTTTGCCTACACCGAGGGCAGCAACTACAACTCCGTGACCTACTACCGCGTGACCGATACCACAAAAGGTGCCATGGAGATTGACGAGTCCACCTACGACAAATATTCCGTATGGCAGGCCGATTACGGCGTGGATCTGGAGATCTCGATCGACGAGCTCCCGAACGGCCGGCTCCGTTATCGCGGCTCTCCCGCCCACATCAGCTCGATCGACGGTGTGCATAACGACAGCTCGGTAGAGGGCTCGACCGTTATCAGCTCCCTCTTTGAGAACATGTGCGACGACGGTACCAACCAGAAGTCCATGCATGCGCGTCTGTCCGAAGTCAAGGATCTTGGCAACGGCAAAACGCTGATCGTGTACAAGGGCAACCTCTCCAATCACCGCTACTCTTCGAGCAAGGAAAACTCCACCTTCACCCTCTTCTGCGGCCGTTTTGCCAAGGGTGATCGCGTATACGTGTACACCTCGGGCGGTCAGCTGGTCTGCGACACGCCGGCTCTTACCGATGCGGTTTCCTACGCACCCATCCAATCAAATTGCCCGGGTGTCAAGCAGCAGGAGATCCAGCGGTTCGCCGTCGAGGTAGACTCTGACTACGTGAATCTCAAGGCACTGGAGGGCTACGACCTGACCGACGACAGCTACCTACCCGACGAAAAGGTGATGGTAGACAATATGTCGAAGGGTTCTTACGGCTTCCGTTACGACAACACGCTGATCCAGAATCTCCGCTCCAACGGTTTGCGCATTAAGGCGTCGGGCGGTGTGGTCACGAACTGCACCTTCCGCAACATTGCCAAGTGTGCCGCCTTGATGGCGTTTGAGATCTGGTGGGGTGAATCGAGCGTTGCGGAGGACACCCTGTTTAAGAACAACCTCATCGACCACACCAGCTACTCCAATGATGCGCCCGCCCTTGACAATCCCGGTGACGGTTACCGTACCACCCCCATCTCGATCATGGGTATTGGCGGAAAAACGATGGATGCCGATCACCTGCTCTACAAAAATATCGTAATCGAGGGCAACAAGTTCGTGAACCGTTGCCTTGACAACTACAACTACGCCATCTTCGCGCGCTCTGCCGTGGGTATGGTTGTAAAGAACAACGACTTCGGCACCGCCGAGGGTGAGGACGGCCTTGAAAAGTACGCGACCGCCATCTACCTCAACAGCGTGGTGGACATCGAGCTGTCGGGCAACACCTACTCGCCCTACATCCCCGGCCCCGTCGATTACGTCCACGGCGACCGATACCGGAATGTCTTCGGCTCCGACGTAACCAAAGACGGCGCATCCGTCATCCCCGATAAGGAATAAAAAAGCAAGCCCCGAACGAAATTTCCGTTCGGGGCTCTTTTTTATTTTTTCTTTTTGAAAAACTTGCCGGTCCTTTCGGTGCTCCCCTCTCCACATTCGGCGGCAAAGGTACGGAGCAGCTCCTTTTGCTTGGAATTCAGATTCCTCGGCACCTCGACGTTGACCGTCAGGTACAGGTTACCGCGCGAGGAGGGACGGTTGATATTCGGCACGCCCTTACCGCGCAGGGTGAAGGTCGTACCGGTCTGCGTTCCCTCGCCCACGGTGTATTTTTCCCTGCCCTCCAGCGTGGGGATCTCAATCTCCGCACCCAGGGTCGCCTGCGCAAAGGTGATCGGAACCTCACAGTAGATGTCGGTTCCGTCACGCTCGAAAATCGCGTGGGGACGGACGCGCACCTCGATGATCAGATCACCGGGGGAGCCGCCGTCGCGGCCCGCATTGCCCTCCCCGCGCAGGGCGATGCGCTGGTCGTTGTCAATGCCCGAGGGAATGGTGACCGAGAGCTTTTTGCTGACCTTGACGTAGCCCTTGCCACGACAATTGCCACAGGGGTTTTTCACAATCTTGCCCTTGCCCTGACAGTTCGCGCAGGGACGCGAGGTTTGGAAGATGCCAAGCGGCGAATTCTGCTGAACGGTCACCTGGCCCGTACCACGGCAGACCGCGCAGTTCTCCACACCCGTGCCGCCCGAACCATGACAATCAGGACAGGCTTCCACGTGGTCAAAGGAAATGTCCTTTTTGCAACCGAAGACCGCCTGCTCAAAATCCACCGTCACGCGAGTGAGCACGTCGCTGCCGCGCATCGGGCCGCGCCGCCGCGTCGAGGAGGACGCGCCACCGCCAAAGAACGAGGAGAAGATATCCCCGAAGTCAAAGCCGCCACCGAAGCCTCCGAATCCGCCGCCAAAGCCGCCCGACTCGGGATCAAAGGCCGCGTGGCCGAACTGGTCGTACTTCTGCCGCTTTTCGGGGTCGGAGAGCACGTCGTAGGCCTCGTTGACCTCCTTGAAATGCTTTTCCGCCTCCTTGTCGCCCGGGTTCATATCGGGGTGATACTTCTTGGCAAGAGAACGGTAGGCCTTTTTCAGCTCCGCCTCACTTGCCCCCTTCGCAACACCAAGGACTTCATAATAATCTCGTTTATCTGCCATAGTAACTCCCTTGCTCACAAGACATCACCCACGGGCATGCCCGTGGGTGACCCTGTCGTTTGAAGAGGATGCCTTACTTGTCGGTCTTATCCTCATAGTCTGCGTTATAGTAGGTGCCGTCAGCCCCCTGGCCGCCCATATCGGGGCCTGCCTGCGCGCCACCCTGTGCGGCCTGCTCGGCCTGCGCCTGCTTGTAGAGCTGCTCGGAGATGGCGTAGAAGGCCTTCTCGAGTGCCTCGGTGTCTGCCTTGATGGCCTCGGTGTCGCCGCCCTTAACGGTCTCCTTCAACTTCTCGATGGCGGCGGTCACGGGAGCCTTGTCGGCCTCGCTTACCTTGTCACCAAGCTCGGTAAGCGTCTTTTCGGACTGGAAAATCAGGGTCTCGGCGTGGTTCTTCACATCCACGGCTTCCTTCTGCTTCTTATCCTCTTCGGCGAACTTCTCGGCTTCCTTCACGGCACGGTCGATATCCTCCTGGCTCATGTTGGTAGAGGAGGTGATGGTGATGTGCTGTTCCTTGCCCGTGCCCTTATCGGTGGCGGTCACGTTGACGATACCGTTGGCATCAATGTCAAAGGTGACCTCGATCTGCGGCACGCCACGGGGTGCGGCGGGGATACCGTCAAGCGAGAAGCGGCCGAGGGTGGTGTTGCCGGCGGCCATCTCACGCTCGCCCTGCAGAACGTGGATCTCTACCGAGGTCTGGCCGTCTGCAGCGGTGGAGTACACCTGGCTCTTTTTCACGGGGATGGTGGTGTTGCGGTCGATGATGCGGTTGAACACGCCGCCCAGCGTCTCGATACCGAGGGACAGGGGGGTAACATCGAGAAGAAGCAGGTCCTTCACGTCGCCGCCCAGAACGCCGCCCTGAATGGCCGCGCCGAGGGCTACGCACTCATCGGGGTTGATGCCCTTGAAGGGCTCCTTGCCGATGAACTTCTTCACGGCCTCCTGTACCGCGGGGATACGGGTCGAGCCGCCGACAAGCAGGACCTTGTCGATCTCGCCGATCGAAAGACCTGCGTCCGAGAGCGCCTTCTTGGTGGGAACCATCGCGCGCTCCACGAGGTCGGCCGTCAGCTTGTCAAATTCCACACGGGTCAGGGTCGCGTCAAAGTGAAGCGGGCCCTCGGCCGTGGCGGTGATAAAGGGCAGGTTGATGTTGGTGCTGGTCACGCCGGACAGCTCGATCTTGGCCTTCTCGGCGGCGTCCTTCAGACGCTGGAGCACCATCTTGTCCTTGCGCAGGTCAATGCCGTACTCGGCCTGGAACTTGCCTGCCATCCAGTCGATCAGACGCTGATCAAAGTCGTCGCCGCCCAGCTGAGTGTCGCCATTGGTGGCCAGAACCTCGAACACACCGTCCGAAATTTCAAGCAGAGATACGTCGAACGTACCGCCGCCGAGGTCGAACACCATGATCTTCTGCTCCTTCTCGTCCTTGTCTACGCCGTAAGCAAGGGCAGCGGCCGTCGGCTCATTGATGATTCTCTTGACCTCAAGACCCGCGATCTTGCCCGCGTCCTTGGTTGCCTGACGCTGTGCATCCGAGAAGTACGCGGGAACGGTGATGACCGCCTCGGTAACAGGAGAGCCAAGGTATGCCTCTGCATCTGCCTTCAGCTTTTGCAGGATCATCGCGGAGATCTCCTGGGGGGTGTACTTCTTGCCGTCGATGTCTACACGGTATTCGCTACCCATGTGACGCTTGATGCTCATGATCGTTTTGTCGGGGTTGGTGATCGCCTGACGCTTTGCCACCGCGCCCACCATACGCTCACCCGTCTTGGAGAAGCCGACCACGGATGCCGTGGTACGCGCCCCCTCGGGGTTAGGGATCACGATGGGCTCACCGCCCTCGAAAACCGCCACGCAGGAGTTAGTTGTACCCAAGTCAATACCAATAATTTTTCCCATGATTCTATCCTCTTTTCTTGTTTCTTTTTGTGTATCAGTTGGCGACCTTTACCATAGCATCGCGGATGATCTTATCCCCGCGACGGTAGCCGCGCATAAATACCTCGGTGATCTCGCCCTCACCACGGGAGTCGTCCTCCTCGTGCATGACGGCATTGTGCATATTAGGGTCAAAGGTCTGTCCGATCTCCGCCGTTCCCTCCACCTTCATGGCGGACAGGGCCGCATTTGCCTGCTTCAGCGTCAGGGCAAGGCCCTCGGCGATCTTGGTCGCGTCCTTGACGGCCGCGGCGCGCTCGAGATTGTCGATGATCGGCAAAATCTCCTTAATCGCGTCACACAGACCGTCCGCATACGCCCCCTCGCGCTCTTTTTGGGTGCGCTTGCGGTAGTTATCGTACTCGGCCAGCATGCGAAGGTATTTGTCCTTCGCCTCGGCAAGCTCCTTTTCCTTCGTGTCCAGGTCTGCAAGAGCCGTAGCCAGGGCCTTTTCGGCCGCGCTCGGCTTTGCCTTTTTCTCGGCCTTTGTCTTTTCCTCGGTCTTTGCCTTTTCCTCGGTCTTTGCCTTTTCCTCGGTCTTTGCTTCCTCAGGAGCTTCCCCCGCAGTCTTTTTCTTCTTGTTCTCTTCCATTCCCTATCCTCTACTTTCTGTCGCTTGCGTCGCCGATAGCATAGTCGATTCCCTCGGCCAACTGGTTAATCGTTTCAATCACCTTGGAGTAGTTCATGCGGCGCGGGCCAATGATGCCGATAGCCCCCACCACGCGACCGCCGCGCTTGATCTTTCGGTAGACGAGCGTGGAGTTGTTCATCACGTCCACGGTGTTCTCGCTACCAATATAAATATGCACATCATCGCTGTCCGCATCCGCGGCAACCAGGTCAAGCAATGCGTCCTTTTTTTCAAACATGCCCAACATACTCTTCATGCTGTCCACGTCCGCATATTCGGGGTATTCGAGCAGGCGGTTCACGCCCTGTACCCGCACATCGCCTCCGTCCAGTTCGCTCATCGCCTCGTACACCGTCTTGACGATGGGGGAAACGAGGGGAGACGCATGTCCTGCCTCGCGCTCAAGCGAGCAGATCAGCGAGATGGTGATCGCCTCGGAGGTCAGGTTGATGAGCCGCGCGTTGAGTAGGCGGCAGATCGTTTGCAGATCATAGGCCTCGATGTCGAATTCCACTCGCACATACTTGGTTTTGACCTTACCGCCGTGAAACAACATCACCAAAACGAAGTTGCGCGGATCCACGTACATGGCCTCGTACCGCTCCACACGCACAGAGGCGGGGCGGGGACGCACCGCGATCGAGGTGTAGTTGGTCAGCGAGGAGGCCAGGCGGGAGGCATCCGACAGGATGTCATCCAGCTCATGCAGCTTGTCGTTGAGCGATCTTCGGATATCCTCGATCTCGTCACTGGTCATGCGGTAGCGTTCGAGCAACGCGTCCACATAGAAGCGGTAGCCGCGTTCGGAGGGCACGCGCCCCGCCGAGGTGTGCGGTTGCTCGAGGTAACCGAGAGCCTCGAGCTCCGCCATTTCGTTGCGAATGGTAGCAGAGGAGCAGGACAACTGCTTATCCTGAGAGAGAAATTTGGAGCCGACGGGCGCACCCTCGGCGATGTGCGCTTCGATGATCGCTTGCAGGATTTTCTTTTTGCGGTCGCTTAAAAACCGTTCCATGCCGTCCGTTTCCCTCCTCTTTTTTGTTTTCTTCCGATTTGGTCAAGAATTAGCACTTTCGTCGTTCGAGTGCTAATTTCTGATAATACTTTACCACCTAACAGGGCAAAAGTCAAGGGGGAATGCAAAAAAACTTTTGAATTTTTTGTGAATTGCGGGACGAGAGTGCCAAGATGAAAGCAAACTGCCCAAAAAGACCCTTGACAGATGGCAAATCTTGTTATATAATATATACTGTATAGGTATTAGATTCTTACCGTTTCGGGGTGAGAGGCCGTGCGGTTTCTATCTTTATATTTGTATAATTCCCCAAAACCCAAAAACTAACGAAAAAAATGAACAAGGAGGTGTGCAATGGATTTCCTGAATCTCGGAATTGGCGCTGCCATTGGCATTGTCGTCGGTATCATCGTTGGCATTCTGCTTCGCAAGGCAGCCGCCGAGAAGGCAATCGGCTCGGCAGAGGAGCAGGCGAAGAAGATCGTCGGCGACGCACTGCACGAGGCGGAGGCCAAGAAAAAGGAAGCGTTGCTGGAAGCAAAGGAAGAAATTCTGACCCAGAAAAACGACGCAGAAAACGAACTCAAGGAACGCCGCAAGGAAGTTTCCCGCCAGGAACGCCGCATCGCGCAGAAGGAAGAAAGCATCGACGCGAAGATGGCAAACCTGGAGCAAAAGGAAAACGCACTGGGCGAAAAACAAAAGAAGCTGGACGACCTGAAGGAGGAAGCGGAGGAAGCACTTCGCCGCCAGACGGTTGTACTGGAAAAGATCTCCGGCCTTACCTCGGAGGAGGCAAAGGACATGCTGCTTTCCCGTGCGGAAAGCGAGATCGCGCACGAAACGGCTCTAAAGATCGCCGAATACGAGGCGCGCTTTAAGGAGGAGGCCGACTCGAAGGCTAAGGATATTCTGTCCCTTGCCATTCAGCGTTGTGCCGCCGACCACGTCAGCGAGATCGCCATTTCAGTCGTACCGTTGCCGAACGAGGAAATGAAGGGCCGCATCATCGGCCGTGAGGGACGGAATATCCGTACCATTGAAACCATGACGGGCGTCGAGTTGATCATCGACGACACGCCCGAGGTCATCACCATTTCGGGCTTTGACCCGATCCGCCGCGAGGTTGCTCGCTTGGCCCTTGAAAAGCTGATATCCGACGGCCGTATCCATCCTGCGAGAATCGAGGAGATGGTAGAAAAGGCACAGCGTGACGTGGACAACTCCATCAAGCAGGCAGGCGAAAAGGCCATCTTTGAAACCGGCGTGCACGGCATCAATCCCGAGCTGTCCCGCTTACTCGGTCGCTTGAAATACCGTACCAGCTACGGCCAGAACGTGCTCCGTCACTCCATTGAGGTGTCCCTGCTCTCCGGCATGATCGCGGAGGAGCTGGGGGTTGACAGCACGCTGGCAAAGCGCGCGGGTCTTCTCCATGACATCGGTAAGGCTCTGACGCAGGAGGCAGAGGGCTCGCATGTTCAGCTTGGCGTGGAGGTTGCCAACAAGTACCACGAGAACAAGGACGTCATTCACGCGATCGAGGCGCACCACGGCGATGTGGAGCCGCGCAGCGTGGTGGCCTTCATCGTGCAGGCGGCGGATGCCATCTCGGCTGCCCGTCCCGGCGCACGCCGTGAGAACGTGGAGAACTACATCAAGCGTCTGCAAAAGCTAGAGGAAATCGCCAACGAATTTAACGGCGTGGATAAGTCTTTTGCCATCCAGGCAGGGCGCGAGATCCGCGTGATGATCAAGCCCGAGGTGATCGGAGACGATCAGATGGCGCTGCTTGCGCGTGATATTGCCAAGAAGATCGAGGGCGAATTACAGTATCCCGGTCAGATCAAGGTAAACCTCATCCGCGAAAGCCGCATCGTAGACTACGCAAAATAACAGGAATCGCCGTTGCCACATGGCAACGGCGATTTTATCAAAGCCTCGCAGCTTTTAACCAAGATCCCGCCACGCTTCGCGTGCCGCCGCTTCGCGGTTCGACTTCGTCCGCCCGACACCGAAGGTATCATTCTGAGCGGAGCGAAGCCGAACCCGTAGGGCGATGCGTAGCATCGGAATCCGGGCGAACTTCGCTCAGGATGACACAAAAACCAAGTGCCGCCGACGGGTAGTCACCAAGACAAAGGTCGGATAGAAAAGAGATCTTATGAGAATTTTAGCCATTGGCGACGTGACCGATCCGCGCGCGGCGTCTGAGCTTGCCTCGCGCTTGTGGGAGATCCGACGGTCGCTGTCCCTTGACTTCGTTGCCGTGAACGCGGAGAACGCGGGCTTTATCGTCGGCCCGGATCCCGAGGTCGCACAAACCCTGCTGGACGGCGGTGTGGACGTGTTGACCGGCGGCAACCACACCCTGCAAAAGAAGGGACTGTTTTCGTTGCTTGACGGCGATCGGCGCGTGCTCCGCCCTGCCAACTACCCGCCAGAGGTTCCCGGAGCGGGCTACGCGATCCTTGACGCAAAGGGCTACCGTCTGCTTGTGATGAATGCCGTTGGGCGCGTGGAAATGGAGCCGTCCGACTGTCCCTTCCGCGCGGTAGATAAGATCCTCGACCGCGAGGAAGGCAACTACGACCTCGCTATGCTCGACTTCCACGCGGAGGCAAGCGGCGAGAAGATGGCGATGGGCTACTATCTTGACGGCCGCGTACAGGCCGTGTACGGCACGCACACCCACGTGCCCACCGCAGACGAGCAGATTTTGCCGCACGGCACGGGCTATATCACGGATATCGGCTACTGCGGCCCGCGGGACAGCATCCTCGGCATCTCGACCGAGGTGGTGCTCCACCGCTACCTCACCCACCTGCCCGAGCGATTTGTGCCCGCAGAGGGGGAGATCCGCATAGAGGGCGTCGTCTTCACGCTCGACGAGTCCGCCCGCCGCTGTACGAAGGTGGAGCGGGTGGTGCTGTAACATACTATCGCTTTGCAAAAACCAATATGCACAATCTACCGTAGGGCGGGGGGCTCCCGTCCTACCATCCCCCAAAGGGGGCTAAAACAGGCGCGACCTCGGTCGCGCCCGTTTTATATCTGCTCTGCCTTCGCGCAGGGCTTTTTCTTGCAAATTCTTACGACAAGCCACGGAATGCCGTACATGACCGCAATAACCGCCACGAAGATGATTGGGAAACCGTAAAGGTGGTTACCAAGCAGATCCTCAAACGCCTTTAAGGGGTTACCCTTGCTCGCGTACATAAGGAACATATAGTTGGTGTCAAACGCGAGGTTGAAGAAATAGATCGGGATCGCCATGCCGCCAAGCAAACCGAGGCAGGGCAGGATGTAGTGGGGATTTGGGCGGATATCCTTGCCCGCAAGCAACGTGATCGGGTAGGCGGCGAGCAGCACATGCACGGTAAAGCTGTGCCAGTACATAAAATTGGCCATGGGGAGCTTAGTCCAGGTTGGGAACAGAAGTGCCGCGAGAGCCCCCGGAATGCAGATCATATACAGGAAATTGTCGAGCAGCCTGCTCGGCTTCCACGCATGAATGGCAATTAAAATGATGTTGATGCTACACAGGTGCAGAGGGAGATAGTCCACCGTCCAGTTGCCGCCCACGATGAGCCAAAACCATTTCCACGCCTCATCCAATAGGATCAGCCCAGCAAAGATGCGGCGGTAATTCCGCCTTCCCTTCTCCGCATAGCGACGGTAGAGCAAGCAGGAGCCCGCGGTAAACAACAAAAACACCGCCAGCCACGCCAGATGGGTCGCATCATAATGCGAAAAACCAAGCCCCTTCGGAATGGTGTCCGAGGTTTCGAGAAAATATTGCATCTCTTTTCATCCTTTATTTTATATACGGCGCAACAGGCACGCCGAGGCACAGACAGATCGTTTACCTCCTTATTATAGCACTATGCGCGAATGATGTCAAGATATGTGCATTAAACACTCCTTGATAAGCCTCTTAAGCCCCCCTCGAGAGGGGGCTTAAGACAACAAAAAACCGTCCCCCGAGGGGGACGGTTTTGTTTTGGAACATTACTTCGCCATTTCGGCAAGTCTTGCGTACTTGGCCTTGGCGTTCTCCTCGGACTTTGCGAAGAGCTCCTTCGCTCTTTCCGGGAATGCCTGTGCCAGACGTGCGTAACGCACCTCGCTTGCCAGGAATGCCTGGTAGTCGCCCGTGGGCTCCTTGCTGTCCAGGATGAAGGGGTTCTTACCCTCTACCTTCAGAGCAGGGTTGTAACGGAACATCTGCCAGTAGCCGGCCTCAACCGCGCGCTTCATCTCGACCTGGCTGTTGGCCATACCGCCCTTGACACCGTGCATCTCGCAGGGTGCGTAAGCGATGACGATCGAGGGGCCCGGGTAAGCCTCAGCCTCGGAGAGTGCCTTCATGGTCTGGTTAGCGTCAGCACCCATGGCGATCTGTGCCACATATACGTAGCCGTAGGACATGGCGATGGCGGCGAGGTCCTTCTTGCCGATGGCCTTACCGGCTGCGGCGAACTGTGCGACCTGGCCGACGTTGGAGGCCTTGGAAGCCTGACCGCCGGTGTTGGAGTAAACCTCGGTATCGAATACCATGATGTTTACGTCCTCGCCAGATGCGATCACGTGGTCAAGACCGCCGAAGCCAATGTCGTATGCCCAACCGTCACCACCGAAGATCCAAACGGACTTCTTCGCGAGGTAATCCTTCTCGGCGAGAATAGCGGGAGCGGTGGGACAGCCTGCGGCAGCGGCCTTCTCCAGCTCTGCAACGAGAGCCTTGGTAGCGGCGCCGTTCAGCTTGCCGTTATCCTTGGTGTCCAAGAACGCCTGTGCGGCGGCCTTGAACTCGTCGGATGCCTTATCGGATGCCATCATATCCACGATTTTGCCGATCAGACGATCGCGGATAGCCTTCTGGCCGACGGCCATACCCATACCGTGCTCGGCGTTGTCCTCGAACAGGGAGTTTGCCCATGCGGGACCGCGGCCGCTTTCTTTATTGACGGTGTAAGGCGTTGCGGGAGCGGAGCCACCCCAGATGGAGGAGCAACCGGTTGCGTTGGAGATGTACATTCTCTCACCGAACAGCTGGGTGATCAGACGTGCATAAGAGGTCTCGGCACAGCCCGCGCAGGAGCCGGAGAACTCCAAGAGGGGCTGCTTGAACTGGCTACCCTTGACGGTCTCGTTGAACAGCTCGGGCTTCTCGGCAACCTCGGCCACGCAGTAGTCGAAGGACTTCTGCTGTGCAATCTCCTTTGCCTGGGGCACCATCTTCAGGGCAATCTTATCGGTGCCGTCCTTGGCTGCCTTCGCGTTAACGGGGCAGGCCTTCACGCACAGCGTACATCCCATACAGTCAAGCGGGCTGATCGCCATGGTGAACTTGTAGCTCGTCTTGATGACCGGCTTTGCGGCAAATTTGGTGTCTGCGGGAGCCTTGGCAGCCTCTTCCTCGGTCAGAGCGAAGGGACGGATGGTGGCGTGCGGGCAAACGTATGCACAGTTGTTACATTGGATACAGTTCTCGGGGATCCAGGTGGGAACCTCAACGGCTACGCCGCGCTTCTCGTAAGCGGCAGAGCCCTGGGGCATGGTACCGTCTGCATATTTCTCGAAGGTGGAAACAGGCAGGCTGTCGCCCTGCATCTTGTTGACGGGGAGCACGATATCCTTGACGAAGGAGATCAGCTCGGGACGCTTGCCCTCAACGGTCTCGGCTACACCATTATCGGCGGCATTTGCCCAAGCAGCGGGAACCTTGACCTCATGGATAGCATTGACGCCTGCGTCGATTGCCTTGTAATTGAGCTCAACCACAGCCTCACCCTTCTTCAGGTAGGACTTCTTCGCCATGTACTTCATGTAGTCAACGGCCTCGTCGATGGGCATGATGTTGGCCAACGCAAAGAACGCGGACTGCAGGATGGTGTTGGTTCTCTTGCCCATACCGATCTCGATTGCCTTGTCGATGGCGTTCACGGTATAGAACTTGATGTTGTTCTTGGCGATGTATTGCTTGGTCTCGGCGGAGAGGTTCGCATCCAGCTCCTCATCCGACCACTGGCAGTTGAGCAGGAAGGTACCGCCCGGCTTTACGTCGTTGACGATCTTATAGCCTTTGAGCATATAAGAGGGGTTGTGGCAAGCGACGAAGTCTGCCTTGGTGATGTAGTAGGTGGACTTGATCTCGTGATCGCCGAAGCGCAGGTGGGAGATGGTCACGCCACCCGTTTTCTTGGAGTCATACTGGAAGTATGCCTGAATGAACTTGTCGGTGTGGTCACCGATGATCTTGATGGAGTTCTTGTTTGCACCGACCGTACCGTCGCCGCCAAGACCCCAGAACTTGCAGCTGATCGTGCCTGCGGGGGTAACGTCGGGAGCGGCAGTCTCTTCAAGAGAGTGACCGGTCACGTCGTCCACGATACCGATGGTGAAGCCCTGCTTCGGCGCATCCTTTGCGAGGTTTGCGTAAACGGCAAACAGACTGGCGGGGGTCACGTCCTTGGAGCCGAGACCGTAGCGGCCACCGTAAACGGGGATGGAACGGCCAACGCGGGCAAGGGCGGTCACAACGTCCAGGTACAGGGGCTCACCAAGAGAGCCGGGCTCCTTGGTTCTGTCCAGAACAGCGATCTTCTTGACCGATGCGGGGATCGCCTCGGCCAGCTTCTCGGCCACGAAGGGACGGTACAGGCGAACCTTCACCAAACCCACCTTCTCGCCTGCAGCGTTGAGGTAGTCTACCACCTCCTCTGCGGCGTCGCAGACCGAGCCCATGGCCACGATCACGCGATCGGCATCGGGAGCACCGTAGTAGTTGAAGAGCTTGTAGTTGGTGCCGATCTTGGCATTGACCTTATCCATGTACTCTTCCACGATGGCGGGAAATGCATCATAGAACTTGTTGCAGGCCTCGCGGTGCTGGAAGAAGATATCACCGTTCTCGGCAGAGCCGCGCAGAACGGGATGCTCGGGGTTGATGGCGCGTGCACGGAAGGCGGCAACCGCGTCCATGTCCACCATCTCGGCCAGGTCTTCGTAGTCCCAAGCCTCGATCTTCTGGATCTCGTGAGAGGTACGGAAGCCGTCGAAGAAGTTCAGAACCGGAACGCGGCCCTTGATGGTAGCGAGGTGAGCGACGGCACCGAGGTCCATGATCTCCTGTGCGTTGGTCTCGGCCATCATGGCAAAGCCGGTCTGACGGCAGGCGTATACGTCGGAATGGTCGCCGAAGATGTTCAGTGCATGAGAAGCCACGCAGCGTGCGGATACGTGGATCACGCAGGGGAGCAGCTCACCGGCGATCTTATACATATTCGGGATCATCAGCAAAAGACCCTGCGATGCGGTGTAGGTGGTGGTCAGAGCACCGGCAGCGAGAGAGCCGTGAACGGCACCCGCAGCACCTGCCTCGGACTGCATTTCTACCACCTTGACGTTATCGCCGAAGATGTTCTTTGCCGGTTCGCCGAACAGATTCTTGTCGGATGCGGACCAGGTGTCGGTTACCTCTGCCATCGGGCTGGAAGGGGTAATCGGGTAGATGGCTGCCACTTCGGTAAACGCATAAGACACGTGCGCCGCAGAAGTGTTGCCATCAACGGAAATTTTTCTTCTTCCCATTTGATTTGTCCTCCATATATGTTTATTTTTTGTTATCTGACTCAAAACCGCGTTCCCGCGATTTTCCACCCTATATTATAGCATGACTTTTCACAAAAGGCAAGGTGTTTTCCTCTTTTTATATACGAAATCGTTGGTTTTTTCACAAAATTTTGCATTATCGCTTGACAGACAGGGGGAAGCGCGGTAAAATAATATGAGCGAATGACAGAAATCCAAGGAGATTTTTATGCTGAACGGAAAAAAGGTGGTCTTTTCGGGCGTACAGCCCTCGGGCAACCTGACGATTGGAAACTATCTCGGCGCGATCAAGAATTTTTCCACCTTTTCGGAGGAATATCACTGCTTTTACTGCGTGGTAGATTTGCACGCCATCACGGTGCGCCAGGTCCCCGCGGAGCTGCGCCGCCGCACCTATGAAACGCTGGCGCTCTATATCGCCGCGGGTCTTGACCCGCAGAAGAATACCCTGTTCGTGCAGTCGCACGTGCCCGCACACGCGGAGCTTGGCTGGATGCTGGACTGCTTTACGATGTTCGGCGAGCTCTCCCGCATGACGCAGTTCAAGGACAAGAGCCAGAAGAACGCGGACAACATCAACGCAGGGCTGTTCACCTACCCATCCCTGATGGCGGCCGATATCCTGCTTTATCAGACCGATCTTGTTCCCGTCGGCATCGACCAGAAGCAGCACCTGGAGCTGGCGCGCGATATCGCGGGGCGCTTCAACGGTCTGTACAGCGACACCTTCACCGTGCCTGAGGGGTACATCCCGCAAACGGGCATGAAGATCATGTCGCTTGCCGAGCCGACCGCGAAGATGTCCAAGTCGGACAAGAACCAGAACGCCGTTGTCTACATCCTGGACAACAAAGACGATATCCTTCGCAAGTTCAAGCGCGCCGTGACCGATTCGGGCAGCGAGGTGCGCTACGCCGAGGGCAAGGACGGCGTGAATAACCTCATGACCATTTATCGCGCCTTCACGGGCAAGTCGAATGAAGAGATCGAGCGTGAATTTGAGGGTCGCGGCTACGGCGACTTCAAAATGGCGGTAGGCGAAGCCTGTGCCGATACGCTTGCCCCTGTGCAGGCGGAGTTTAACCGTCTGATCGCCGACAAGGCTTACTTGGAAAGCGTGATGCGCGAGGGCGCGCAGAGTGCCGCCTATTGCGCACGCAAGACTCTGTCCAAGGTACAGCGCAAGCTGGGCTTTGTCACGCTGTAATTTTATATTCGTTGCCGCCACCGGGTGGCTGTGCCAAACAGGCGCTCATCGTACGTCATTAGGTCTTTGAAGACGTGCGGAATGGGCGCCTTTTTTCAAGGAGGCTTTATGAAAAAGCTCTTTTCTCTTCTCTGCCCCTTCGAGTGGGGGCTGTGGTCGGTGTCGCTTTTCGCGGTGGTGCTTTCCTTTGCTCTCTCACCCGAAAAGAATCTTTCTTCGTTTGTCGCCTCGGCAGTCGGGGTGACGGCCTTGATCTTCGTGGCCAAGGGGCACGTCGCGGGGCAGATTTTGACCGTGGTCTTTGCCGTTTTTTACGGCATCATCTCTTTTACCTGCCGCTACTACGGGGAGATGATCACCTACCTCGGCATGTCGGCACCCGCCGCGATCGCGGCAACGGTGTCCTGGCTACGCCACCCCTATCGCGGCTCGGCCGAGGTGGCCGTTTCACGCATGACAGCAAAAAAGTGGGTGCTCACCGTGCTTGCCACCCTCGCCGCAACGGTTACGTTTTACTTCATCCTCGGTGCGCTCGACACGGCCGAGCTTGCCGTCAGCACCCTGTCGGTCACGACCAGCTTCCTTGCCTCGGCACTTACCTTTCTGCGTTCCCCCCTGTACGCCTGCGCCTATGCGGCAAACGACGTGGTGCTGATCGCCCTGTGGATACTCGCTCTGCCGACCAACCCTGCCGCGCTCCCCATGGTCATCTGCTTTGCCGCCTTCCTCGCCAATGATATCTACGGATTTGTCAACTGGCGACGGATGCAAAAAAGGCAGGAGAAGGGGTAGCCTAAGTGGAGTAGTTTGCTCTGTGAGAGTTCACATAAAAAAGCCGCCCTGTTCTAAGGGCGGCTTGCTTTATTTTTTATGTCTGTCAAGCGGCTCGGGCACAGAGATCAGACCCGCCAGATAATCAAGAGAAAGATTGTAAAACTTCGCAATATCCACGGCGAGTGAAAGCGGAATGTCCTGCTCTCCCCTTTCATAGCGAGCATACGTTGTGGTGTAGAGTCCCATTTTCTCCGCAAAATCCTTTTGCGTGATATCTCTGTCCTCACGGATGTCTTTTAACCTTGAAAACTTCATGTCCTTCCCCTTTCCGTTGCTTGTGAAATGATTTTACTACGAAAACACAAAAATGTGTTGACAAAAACACAAATTCGTGTTATCATATAAACACAAATACGTGTTTTGCAAAGGAGAAGCCATGAAAAGCGTCTTGAAGGAATTTTGGTATGGGAATATCAGCCCGTACGAGCATTTTTATCCCAATACAAGAGAAATGCAAAAGCTGTCGGCACTGATTGCGGATGGATATGACGAACTGGAAGCGCATCTGTCGAAAGAGGGTCGTGAGTTGCTCGAAAAGTTCAATCAAAACATCTTGGAGCTTGAAAGCCTTACAAACGAGGCGCTTTTTGTGTATGCCTTTTCGCTTGGCTTGCGATTTGCCGCCGAATGCTTTTTCAAAGGATAGCTCTTCGGGAGGAGCAAGCCCCTCCCCTGCCAATAAAATAACATATCCCCCTTCTCTCCCTCATAAAATGAGAGAAAAGGGGGGATTTTTGTGCGGTTTTTTGCATACCTTTCGGATCTTCTTTGTGGCGCGGTGCCGCTTGCCCTAATCGCGGTCGGGGGCTATTTCCTTGTGCGGCTTGGCCTTTCCCCATTTTGGGCGGCGGCAAGGACGGCGGGTGGTCTGTTTTTGCCCAAAAAACACCAAAAAGCCGCCGCTTTGCAACACACGGGTGCCTCGAAAGGGGAAAATTCCCCTTCCCCGCTCCGTGCCATGCTGATGGCACTTGGCGGCACGGTGGGGGTTGGCAACATCGCGGGGGTGGCCCTGGCGCTGGCAACAGGGGGCGCGGGCGCGATCTTCTGGATGTGGGTGTGCGCGCTCTTTGCCATGATCCTGAAATACGCCGAGATCACCCTGGCCATGGACAGTCGCACGCCCGACGGGCGCGGCGGCTACACGGGCGGCACGGCGTACGCCATGCACGCGGTAGGCTGGCGGCGTGCGGGCGGAATCTTCGCCTTCCTCTGCCTCATTTACACGCTCACGGTCGGCGGGGCGGTGCAGGCGAACGCCGTAGCCGACTGCCTCGGTGACGCTTTTTCTCTGCCGCCATGGGTTTCGGGCGCACTTCTTTTAGCCCTAACCCTGCCCGCCGTGTGGGGCGGCGGCCGCAAGATCGCGGCCGTGGCTGCCTTTCTCGTTCCCTTTATGTGTCTTGGATACCTGCTTGCCACGGCGGCGGTGATCCTTACCCACGCCGAGGCACTTCCCCGCGCCTTCTCCCTCATCTTTGAGGGCGCGTTTTCCCCTGCGGCGGGGGCGGGCGGAGTCTTTGGCTTCTTGTTCTCTCGCGCGACGCGAATCGGGGCGTCGCGTGGCCTGATGTCAAACGAGGGCGGCTGCGGCACTGCGCCCATGGCACATGTCACATCTGCGGAGACGGTGGCGGCGAGGCAGGGACTTTTCGGCATTTTAGAGGTCTTTGCCGACACGGTGGTCATCTGTACGCTGACCGCACTTGCCATCCTTTGTGTGTTTCCCGACCTGCCCGATGGGCTTTCCGGCATGGCGGTGGTGCGCGCCGCGCTTGCCACAGTCTTCGGGCAGGCGGCAGGCGGGATGCTTTCCCTTTTTCTTTTCCTCTTTGCGTATGCGACCGTTCTGTGCGAGGCCTACTACGGCGAGGTGTCGGCCGCCTATCTTTTCCCTCGTCGCAACACACGGGTGGCGTTTTTTGCCCTATTCGGGGGCTCTTTGCTGCTTGGCGCGGTCTGCTCGGTGGACGCCGTTTGGCAACTTTGCGACCTGACCCTTGCCGCGATGACCTTGCTCAATCTCGCCTTTTTATGCAAAAAAGCAGACAGGGTGGTGACCCTGTCTGCCGAATTAAAAAAACGTTAATCCTCTATTTTTGTAAAACGGCAGCAGGTGACCCCCTCGCGCGTGACGGTATCGTTCCACATGGCGGCGGGGCGTACCCAGATCTCACCCTCTCCGTAGAGAGCCCGGTAGACGACCATCTCCTCACAGCTTTCGCTGTGGCGCGCCATGGAAAGAACCTCGTATTCCCCGCCCTTAAAGTGGCGGTATTTTCCTTTTTCGATCTCCATATCTCTTCCTTCCCAAAAAAGCGGCAGTTCCCTGCCGCTTTTTTCTTTCTTGGATTTATACCTTTTCGACGGACAGGCGCACCTTTTCGCCGTTGAGGCTCCATTCGCGTGCGCCCTTGGCTACCTGGCCGTAGGTAACGGCGACGGCAAGCGTCTGCGCGGTGACGGCGGCCTCGTTGCGGCGCAGAATGTCCATGATCTTCTCGTTGTCGGCTACGCCGACCGTGATGCGGTCGGTCACCTCGAAGCCACTGTCCTTACGCATGTTTTGCAGCTTGCTGACCAGCTCGTTCACAAAGCCCTCTTCAAGAAGCTCCTCGGTCAAGTTGGTGTCGAGCACCACTGTCACGCCATTCTCGGAAAGCGACTCGTAGCCTGCCTGCTTGGTCATCTCGATGAGAAGATCCTCGCGCTCAAGCGGGAGCGTTTCCTCACCCACGGCCAGCATCAGTCTGCCGGTCGCCTCGATCTCGTCCATCGCGGCGTTGCCGTCCAGCTCCGAAAGAGCCGTGCGGATATCGCCGAGATGCTTGCCGTACTTCGGGCCGACGGTGCGAAGGTTGGGCTTGAAGGTGTAGGTGGTGAAGGCGCGGACGCTGTCCGAGAACTCGACCGCCTTGACATTCAGCTCGTCCTCGATGATCTCGCAGAAGAAATCAGGAAGATCAAACTCTGCCTTGACGTACATTTTGCCGATGGGCTGGCGATTCTTGACCGACGCGGCGTTGCGGCAGGCACGACCGAGTGCCACCACGCGGAGCACCTCGTCCATGTGCGCTTCGAGCGCGGTGTCGATCATCCCCTCGTCTGCTACGGGATAAGCACAGAGGTGAATGCTTTCGGGGGCGTTTTTGTCGCTGTTCCGCACAAGGTTCTGATAGATCTCCTCAGTCATGAAGGGGATCAGGGGTGCGGCAAGCTTGCACAGGGTAACGAGGCAGGTGTACAGCGTCATGTACGCGTTGATCTTATCCTGCGTCATCTCCTTGCCCCAGAAACGCTCGCGCGAGCGACGGACGTACCAGTTACTCATCTCGTCCACGAAAGAATCGAGGGCGCGGGCCGCCTCGGGAATCCGCAGGCCATCCAGGTCTGCGTCTACCTCGCGCACGGTGGTGTGCAGGCGGGAGAGCATCCATTTATCCATGACCGACAGCTTGTCGTATTCGAGGGCGTATTTGCCCGCATCGAAGCCGTCGATGTTGGCATAGAGAACAAAGAATGCGTAGGTGTTCCACAGCGTACCCATGAACTTGCGCTGACCCTCGACCACCGCCTCACGGAAGAAGCGGTTCGGCAGCCAAGGAGCGGAGTTCGCGTAGAAGTACCAGCGGATCGCGTCCGCGCCGAACTCCTCCAGTGCCTCGAACGGATCGACCGCGTTGCCCTTGGATTTGGACATCTTCTGGCCGTCCTTATCCAGCACGTGACCCAAGACGAGCACGGACTTGTAGGGCGAGCAGTCGAAGATAAGGGTGGAGATGGCCATGAGCGAATAGAACCATCCACGCGTCTGGTCCACGCCCTCGGAGATGAAGTCGGCGGGGAAATTGCGCTCGAACTTCTCCTTATTTTCAAAGGGGTAGTGCCACTGGGCGAAGGGCATCGCGCCCGAGTCGAACCAGCAGTCGATGACCTCGGGAACGCGGCGCATCTCACCGCCGCACTTGTCACAGGTAATGGTCACCTCATCAATATATGGGCGGTGCAGCTCGATGTCCTCGGGGCAGTTCTTCGACCGCTCGCGCAGCTCGGCGATCGAGCCAATCGAGTGACGGTGGCCGCAGGAGCATTCCCAGATGTTGAGCGGCGTACCCCAGTAGCGGTTACGGCTCACGCCCCAGTCCTGAATGTTTTCCAGCCAGTCGCCAAAGCGGCCACGGCCGATCGAATCGGGATGCCAGTCTACGGTATTGTTGTTGCGGATGAGGTTCTCCTTGACCGCGGTCATGCGGATGAACCAGGAATCACGCGCGTAGTAGATCAGGGGGGTGTTACAACGCCAGCAGTGCGGATAATCGTGTTCAAAGTTGGGTGCGGCAAACAGCTTGCCCTCCTTATCGAGATCGACCAGCACCATCGGATCCGCCTTTTTGACGAACACACCCGCATAGGGGGTCTCGGCCGTCATATTGCCCTTGCCATCCACGAACTGGATAAAGGGCAAATCGTAGCTGCGACCGATGCGCGAGTCGTCCTCACCGAAGGCGGGGGCAATATGGACGATACCCGTACCGTCCGAGGTGGTAACGTAGTTATCCACTGTCACGAAATGGGCGCGCTTGCCCTGCTTTTTGGCGGCCTCGCCCGCGCAGGCAAACAGCGGCTCGTATTCCATACCCTCCAACTCACGACCGGTGAAGGTGGCGAGCACCTCATAAGCAGGCTTATCCTCGGTGGCGAGGCTACCGAGCACGGCGTCCGCCAGTGCCTCGGCGATATAATAGGTGTAACCGTCTGCCGCCTTGACCTTGACGTAGGTTACGTCGGGGTTGACGCAAAGCGCGGTGTTGGACGGAAGCGTCCAGGGGGTGGTCGTCCAGGCAAGGAAATACGCATCCTCATCCTGAACGCGGAAGCGCACGACAGCGGAACGCTCCTTGACCGTCTTATATCCCTGCGCTACCTCGTGAGAGGAGAGAGGCGTACCGCAACGGGGGCAGTAGGGCACGATCTTAAAGCCCTTGTAAAGCAGCCCCTTGTCCCAGATCTGACGGAGTGCCCACCACTCGGACTCAATGTAGTCGTTGTGATAGGTCACGTAGGGATCGTCCATATCCAGCCAAAAGCCCACGCGGGAGGAAAACTGCTCCCACATGCCCTTGTACTTCCAGACGCTTTCCTTGCATTCGTCAATAAAGGGGGCAAGGCCGTAGGCCTCTACCTGCTCCTTGCCGTCAAGGCCGAGCTTCTTCTCCACCTCCAGCTCCACGGGCAGGCCGTGGGTATCCCAGCCCGCCTTGCGCAGTACCTCGCACCCCTTCATGGTGCGGTAGCGCGGCACCATATCCTTGATCACGCGCGTGAGCACGTGGCCGATATGGGGCTTGCCGTTGGCGGTGGGGGGGCCGTCGTAGAAGGTATAGGTCGGGCGACCCTTGCATTCCTCAACGGTCTTTTCGAAGATGTGATTTTCCTCCCAGAATTTCTCGGTGCGCTTCTCGCGCTCGGTAAAGTTCAGGGAGCCGGAAACCTTTTCGTACATGTCTTCTCTCCTTACTAATTTACTAATAAAAAACGCCCGTCCCAAAACAGGACAAGGCTTGCCTTGTTATACCACCCGTTTTGCGTACTGCCATACGCTTCCCTCTCACGTGGGGATCACGGCACACCCCTACTACCTTCGGGGCGGCAACTCGGAAGTGATCTTCACAGAAGGGCTACTTGGCATCGGCTTGCACCAACCCGACTCGCTGTTTCCTTTGACCCAACGCTACTCTCTTCGTCACCGTTTTTTTGGATTTTCATCCTATATTATACCGATGTCTTTCATTTTTGTCAAGGGCAGGGCGAAAAAATTGTGTTTTTTTTCGTAAAAGGGGTTGCAATCTGTGAAAATAATGGTATAATACACATAGAATTATGACAGAAGGATGAAGAGAGGACGACGGTTCTCTCTTCCTTTTATTGTTCGGGATCTCAAAAAAAGGAGGCATACCGTGAAAAAGCAAAACGTGGCAAGCGTGGTCGAGGCACTGCTTACCCCCGTGGTAGAGGAGCTTGGCTACCGCTTGTGGGATGTGGAGTTCCGCAAGGTGGGGGCTGACCCAACCCTGACCATCACCATCGACAGCGACGAGGGTATCACCATCGAGGATTGCGAGAAGGTGCACCGCACCATCGACCCCTTGCTGGATGAGGCAGATCCCATTGACGTTTCCTATCAGCTGGAGGTCTCCTCCCCCGGTATCGAGCGTGTGATCCGCACGGACGCGCACATCGCCTTTTGCATGGGACAGGAGATCGAGGCACGCAGTTTTGCCCCGATCGACGGAAAAAAAGCCTTTGTCGGCATCTTGTCGGCATACGAAAACGGTGCCGTCACGATTGCGACGGCCGAAGGCGAGCTGACCCTGCCGCGCGAGTCCATCGCCCTCATGAACACGACCTATCACGAATAAAAAACAACGACGCAAATAAAAGCAACGAAAGGAAAAGCGGGAAAGCCCGCAGGACAAAACCAAATGAATACCGAATTTTTTAATGCCCTCGACCTTCTCGAAAAAGAGAAGGGTATCCCCAAGGAGTACATGATGGAGAAGGTCACCGCCGCCCTGACCAGTGCCTTCCGCCGTGAGCTTGGCGGCGAAGACAACGTCAAGATCGTGCTCGACCCGGTCAAAAAGGACATGAAGGTCTATCAGCTGCTGACCATCGTGGCCGAGGTTACCGATCCCACGAGCGAGGTTACGCAGGAAGAGGCTCTGGCCATCAAGGCCGATAAGAGCCGCAAGTGCAAGGCTCGCTCGACCAAGATCGGTGCGGTCATGGAGCTGGAGCTGGATACCAAGGCCTTCCGCCGACTGTCCGCACAGGCGGCCAAGCAGGTCATCATCCAGGGCATCCGTGAGGCGGAGCGCAGCATCGCTATCCGCGAATACGAAAACAAGAAGGAAGAGATCGTCACGGCTCTGGTCGACAAGATCGACGACACCGACGGCAGCGTGGTGCTGGACACCGGCACAAGCCGCGCCGTGCTCACCCGTGCGGAGCAGATCCCCGGCGAGCGTTTCCGTGTCGGCGACCGCATCAAGGTCTTTATCTCCGAGGTCAGAAGCGAGGCCTACGGGCCGCTTGTCACGCTTTCCCGCGTGCATCCCGGCCTTGTCAAGCGTCTTTTCGAGCTGGAGATCCCCGAGATCCAGGACGGCACCGTGATCATCAAGGGGGTTGCCCGCGAGGCAGGCTCTCGTACCAAGCTGGCCGTCTATTCCCGCGACGAGAACGTGGATGCCATCGGTGCCTGCATCGGTAACCGCGGCATGCGTATCGACGCCATCCTTTCCGAGCTGGGCGGCGAGAAGATCGACATCATCCAGTACAGTGAGGATCCTACGAAGTTCGTCGGCGAGGCCCTCTCCCCTGCCAAGGTCATCTCGGTAGAGGAGGACGGCGAACGCTCCTGCCGTGTTCGCGTGGCACCCGATCAGCTGTCGCTTGCCATCGGTAAGGAGGGACAGAATGCCCGCCTTGCCGCGCGTCTGACAGGCTACAAGATCGACATCAAGGCATAACCGGGAGGTAAACCATGGAGAGCAGGAAAAAAATCCCCCTGCGTCGGTGCAGCGGCTGCGGCGAACGGTTCGAAAAGCCCTGCCTTGTGCGCGTGGTTCGTTCCCCCGAGGGCGAGATCTCCTTGGATTTCACGGGAAAGAAACCGGGGCGCGGAGCCTATCTGTGTAAAAATCCCGCCTGCCTGAAAAAGGCAAGGCGCGCGCGCCGACTGGAGCAAAATCTGGAATGTGCCATTCCCGACGAGGTCTATGTGGCACTGGAAGGAGAATTGACCGACCGTGGTGTTTGAGAACGAAGAAACGAAACGGAAATTTCTCGGCTTCCTCGGCCTATGCAAGCGTGCAGGCCGCGTGATCTGCGGCACGCCGATGGTATGCGGCGCCTTGGCCGAGAGCAAAAAGCCCCCTCTTGTGCTGTATTCGCTGGGGGCATCGGCCTCATCCCAAAAAAAGGTCGTCTGCAAGTGTGACTTTTACGGCGTGCACGCCGTCGGGCTGGAAATCTCGCCCGAGGAGCTTGGTCACGCGGTGGGCAAAACAGGGGCCATGGCCGCCCTTGCCGTCACCGATGCAGGCTTTGCCGAAGCCATGGTCAAAAAGTTATTCCCCGAAAACGACAAAACGGCCTCCGCAACAAACTGACAGGAAAGGAATCTTTCGCCGGGCGAAAGACGTGGAAATAAGAGCATGACGCAAAAGAAAGAAAAGATCGCGCAATTAGCAAAGGATCTTGCCCTTTCCGGCAAGGACATTCTCGACGTCCTGAAGGAGTGCGGCATTGACAAGAAGACCGGCAGCTCGGTCGAGGGCGCGGAGCTGGAGCTCCTGTTCGACCGCCTGACCGAGGCTTATCAATTAGAAAATCTCGATGAATACGTAAACGGCACGGCCAAGATTATCATGCCCGCGCCGAAGGTAGAAAAAAAGCCCGAGCCGCCCAAGGCAGAGGCAAAGAAGGCAGAGGTACCCAAGCCTGCTGCCCCCAAGGCAGAGGCAAAGGCGGCTCCCGCACCGCAGGCAAAGCCGGCACCGAGCGCGCCCGTGCGTCCCGACCGCCCTGCCCGCCCCGCACAGCCATCCTCACGCCCCGAGCCGCGCCGTGAGGATGCACGCCGTCCCGCCGCACCCGTACAGGGCGCAAAGCCGGCAGCTCCCAAGGCTCCCGTTGCCCCTGCGGGGGGTGTCTCCACCCCTGCGCTCGACCGCCAAAAGCGCGCCGCCGAGCAGAAGCCGGCCCAGCCCGCCGCCGCACCCGCGCAGAAGAAAGAGGAGAAGAAGAAGGAGCGTCAGTCCTTCAAGACCATCATCCCCACCACCCCCGTATCCTCCGAGAACGTAGAGGTGGTGGTTGCGAAACAGCGGGGAACCCGTGTGGTGGACACCCGTACCACGCACGTCGATCTGTCCAAGTACGACGACCGACTGAATAACTTCATCCCCGGCGCGGCAGACCTGCGCGGCGAGCGTCAGAAGCTCAAAAAGCAGGACAACCGCAACAGCTTCGGCAAGGGTCGTGAGAAGGATCGCATGGCACAGGAGAAGCTGCGCCGTCAGCAGGAGATGCTGGCGAAGAAAAAGCAGCTGGAGATCACCATCCCCGACATGATCGCGGTGGGCGAGCTGGCTTCGCGCATGAAGAAGACCTCGGGCGAGGTCATCAAAAAGCTGATGATGATGGGCATCATGGCCACCGTCAACCAGGAGATCGACTACGATACCGCCTTCCTGATCGCCGACGAGTTCGGCATCAAGGTAGAGAAGGAGGTCGTGGTCAGTATCGAGGAGCAGCTCTTTGACGAAACCGTCGACCCTGAGGACAGCCTGGTCGAGCGCGCACCCGTTGTGTGCGTCATGGGTCACGTTGACCACGGTAAAACCTCTCTGCTCGACGCGATCCGCCACACCAGCGTGACCAAGGGCGAGGCAGGCGGCATCACGCAGGCCATCGGTGCTTACCGCGTGGATCTGGACGGAAAGCCGCTGACCTTCCTGGACACCCCCGGTCATGAGGCCTTTACCGCCATGCGTGCGCGCGGTGCCCAGGCGACCGATATCGCCATTTTGGTGGTCGCCGCCGACGACGGCATCATGCCCCAGACGGTGGAGGCGATCAACCACGCCAAGGCCGCGGGCATTGACATCGTGGTCGCCATTAACAAAATGGATAAACCCCACGCCAATCCCGACGCCGTGATTTCCGCCCTGACCCAGTACGAGCTGGTTCCCGAGGAGTGGGGCGGCGACGTGATCTGCGTTCCCGTTTCGGCCCTGACCGGCATGGGCATCGACAAGCTGCTGGAAAGCGTGCTCCTCGTTGCCGAGGTCAAGGAGCTGAAGGCCAACCCCTCTCGCCGCGCCAAGGGTATCGTACTGGAAGCCAAACTGGACAAGGGCCGCGGCCCTGTTGCCACGGTGCTGGTGCAGAACGGTACGCTCCGCACGGGTGACATCGTGATCGCGGGCACGGCCGTCGGTCGCGTGCGTGCGATGATCAACGACAAGGGCAAGGTGGTCAAGGAAGCAGGCCCCAGCATTCCCGTTGAGATCACGGGTCTTGCCGAGGTGCCGAACGCAGGCGACGAATTCAACGCCGTTGAGGACGAAAAGATGGCACGCTCGCTGGCAGAGCAACGCCGCGAGGCCGCCCGTCAGGAAGAGTTCAAGGCCAACGCCCGCATGTCGCTTGACGACCTCTTCACGCAGATGAGCGAGGGTGTCAAGGATCTGAACATCATCGTCAAGGCAGACGTGGACGGCTCCGCCGAGGCGGTTCGTGCAGCCCTTTTGAAGCTTTCCGGCGACGAGGTGCGCGTCAACGTGATCCACAAGGCCGTCGGCGGCATCACCGAGGGCGATGTGATGCTCGCCGCCGCCTCCAACGCCATCATCGTCGGCTTTGCCGTCCGTCCCGACAAGGGCGCGCTGGACAGTGCCGAGCGTCAAGGCGTAGAGATCCGCACTTACCGCGTCATTTACGAGTGCATTGAGGAGATCGAGGCAGCCATGAAGGGCATGCTGGCTCCCGAGTTCAAGGAGGTCTTGCTCGGCCACGCCGAGGTCCGTCAGACCATCCATGTGCCGAACGTCGGCACCATCGCCGGCTCCTACGTGATCGACGGCAAGATCGCCCGCCACGCCAAGATCCGTGTCGTGCGCGACGGCATCGTGATCTTCGAGGACGAGATTTCCTCGCTCAAACGCTTTAAGGACGACGCCAAGGAAGTGGCACAGGGCTACGAGTGCGGTGTGGGACTTGAAAAATTCAACGACATCAAAGAAGGCGATATTCTCGAGGCCTTCGTGATGGAAGAAGTGGCAAGATAAACATTCGTTACAATAAAAATGGAGGAAAAAACGCATGGACAGCAACAAAAGACCCGAAAGCATGGCACGCATCACCACCCTCGAACTGGCAAACGCCTTTATTGAAGAACAAGTTACCGCAATACGAAAGCAAGTCGGCGACAAGAAGGTTCTGCTCGCGCTCTCCGGTGGCGTGGATTCCTCTGTGGTAGCCGCCCTGCTGATCAAGGCCATCGGCCGTCAGCTGGTTTGCGTGCACGTCAACCACGGTCTGATGCGTAAGGGCGAATCCGAGCAGGTCATTGAGGTGTTCGGAAAAGCCCTTGACGCCAACCTGATCTATGTGGATGCCACTGACCGCTTCCTTGATCTCCTCGCCGGCGTTGCCGAGCCGGAGAAAAAGCGCAAGATCATCGGCGGCGAGTTCATCAAGGTCTTTGACGAGGAGGCGTCCAAGCTGGAAGGCATTTCCTTCCTCGCACAGGGCACCATCTACCCCGACATTCTCGAATCCAAGGGCGTCAAGGCGCACCACAACGTGGGCGGCCTGCCCGAGGGCATGCAGTTTGAGTTGGTCGAACCTGTGAAGCTGCTCTACAAAGACGAGGTGCGCGTGGTGGGCGAGGCACTCGGTCTGCCGCACGGCATGGTCTACCGTCAGCCGTTCCCCGGCCCCGGACTTGGTGTCCGTTGCCTGGGCGCGATCACCCGCGACCGTCTGCATGCGCTCCGCGAAGCGGACGCCATTTTGCGCGAGGAGTTTGACCTCGCAGGCCTTGCCGAGCATGTGTGGCAGTATTTCATCGCTGTGCCCGATTTCAAGAGCGTGGGCGTGCGTAACGATGCGCGCTACGAGGGCTGGCCAGCCATCATCCGCGCGGTCAACACCACCGACGCCATGACCGCCACGATCGAAGAGATCCCCTATGCCGTGCTGCATAAGATCACGAGCCGCATCACGCACGAGGTAGAGGGCATCAACCGCGTGCTGTACGACCTCACCCCGAAGCCGATCGGCACGATTGAGTGGGAGTAAGTCTTAAGAAAAAGAAGAGGCAGCCGTAAACGGCTACCTCTTCTTTTATCTTTCTCTTCTCCTTGCCCTTTCACTCGCTTGACACTCCGGATATTTCCTGTTATAATGGAAACGAACAAATAACAAGGAGTCTTGCTATGAAAAAACTTTTTCCGTATATCGCACTCGTCTGCCTTTTGCTGCTCTCCCTCGTCTTTTTCTCCTCATGCGAGGAGCCACCGGTTCCCATCAAGCTGGGGGACATTGCGGACGTCACCCAAGGCTATTTCGGCGAGTACACGAAGCCCATCACCGTTATGCTCTCCGACTATGTAAATGAAAACGGTGTCGGGGTCTCCTATGCCGTGTCCTCGTCAGACAAATCGGTAGCCGAGGTATCGCTTGACGGTGATAAGCTGACCGTCGAGCTGCTTTCGGGCGAGGGAAGCTCCGAGATCACGGTTTCGGTCATGAGTGGCGAGACGGAAGCCTTTACCCTTTCCTTCGACGTGACCGCTGTCACCTATTCAAAGATTGCCTGCATCGGCGACAGCCTGACCTACGGGCACTCCTGGCCGGAGGAGTCCTATCCGGTATACCTTTCTGAGGAGCTTGGCCCTACCTTCAACATTGGG
Source organism: Clostridia bacterium (assembly GCA_017464805.1). Classification (GTDB taxonomy): domain Bacteria; phylum Bacillota; class Clostridia; order Oscillospirales; family CAG-272; genus UBA1740. The sequence goes on from JAFTYE010000002.1 coordinate 29,340, forward strand.
AATTTCGGCCGCAACGGCGCATCCATCTGCGGCTACAATCCCACAGGCTACCTCAAATACACCGAGCAAAGCGAATACGAGGCAAGCCTTGCTTTCAAGCCGGATATCCTGGTGATCATGCTGGGCACAAACGACGCCAAGGATTGGACGCCCGCCGAGCCTGAATTTCTCGGAGAGTACGTGGATCTCGTGGACTCCTACTACCAAGCATGCCCCGATGTCAAGATCCTCTTGGTAACGGCACCGCCCACCATGGAAAACAACCGCTTCCAGCTTCCAAACGATGTGATCCGCGACAGCGTTGTCCCTATGCAGCGCGAGCTTGCCGATATGCTCGGGCTGCCCCTTATAGATCTGTACGCGATCTTTGAGGGTCTGGAAGGCGGATACGACAGCCTGCTTCGCGGGGATGCCGCCTACGACGGCGTTCACCTCTCCGTGGACGGTGCCCGCTTCGTCGCACAACTGGTAGCCGAAGCCGTTTCCGAGTTTTGATTTTACAATAAGACAATTGCGCCGCGAAGCTTCGCGGCGCAATTTTTTTATTTATGCAATCCCTTGGCAAGAGCAATCAAATGCTGCAATTGCTCACTTCCTAGCCCCTTTGTAGCCAAGATCAGCTCGTCTACCTGCTGCGGATTTTTCGTGTCAGCATCAAAAAATTCTGACGGTGTGATCCCCAAAAACTCACAAATTTTGAAAAACGCCGCCATAGACGGATAACCAATGCCGTTTTCAATGTTGTTGATATATCCCGTGCTTTGACCGATCAGCTCACTCATCTTTCTGGCTGAAATTCCCTTCTGCGTGCGAAGTGTGGCTAATCTTTGAGAAAAAAACTTTTGTTCCATTGCGGTCACCATCCTGTTAACTAATTGTACTATACAAGATAGCATCATATAGCCAATTATATTAATTATTCCTGTTGATATGACCAATTATTTTGGTTATTATGAAAGAAGGTGCCTAATTCTTTTATGTCAGGAGCGGTTTCTATGATATGTGCTTTGTTTGGAAACAGTAAGCTTTTTGAGGATGTGGAGCAAATTTTACAGCAAGCGCTTTGCGCCCTGATACAGGAGCACAGCACCGTGAACTTTTACGTAGGCACACACGGAGATTTTGATTCCGCCGCATTGCGCGTGTTGAAAAAACTAAAAGGACAATATCCTTTTATGGACTATACGATCATTTTGGCTTATTTACCGACAAAAAAGGATGCTCTCTCGGATTCGGATGCCTCTCATTCGGTTTTCCCCCAAATCCTGGACTCTGTTCCGTTGCGCTTTGCGATCGACAAACGGAACCGATTTATGCTGGAACAGGCAGATATCATCCTCACTTATACTCGCTATTCTACCGGCAATACGGCAAAATACAAGCAGCTTGCCGTGAAAAAAGGAAAAACCGTCATAGAGCTGTTTTGTAAATAATCCCCTCTTCCCCTTGCTTTTGTGCTTCATTGTGGTATAATTAGGGTAACAGGAGCTATCCGAACCCGCCGCGGAGTCTGTATTTTCGGCTCTTTTCGGATTGTCGTCCTCGCAAGCTCCGCACCTTGCTTCGTCCTTCGCACCAAAATCGCTCAAAAATACACGGCTCGGCGGTCGTAGAATTTTGGTTAGGCAAATTTTTAGGCGGAGCAAGGAAAAGGGCGCAGATTATATAGGAATATCATCAAGCCCTTTGACGCAGATGCGGCAAAAATTTGCCAACAAAATCGGATTCGGATAACTCCTGTTACCCTACGTGAAATTCACACAAGGAGCTTTTATGAAGACCTCAACCGAAATCAATTCCGCCGCCAAGAGGATCGGCGAAGAAAAAACGATCGAGATGGTCGCCCGCGCGGGCTTTGATGCGTGGGATTTTTCCATGTTCCGCATGTGCAACATTACCTGGGGCATTCACGAGGCACCCCTGAACCCCGACCATCCTCTGGGCGGGCGGGATTATCTGGCCTTTGCGCGGCATCTGCGTCGTGTGGGCGAGGACTGCGGCATCGTCTGCAACCAGTCACACGCCCCCTTTCCCAGCTATTACGCGGGCATTGAGGTAGCTTTGAAGCGCGCCATCGAATGCACCGCCGAGGCGGGTGCCGAGATCTGCGTCATCCACCCCGATAACTACAAAAGTGCCGAGGAAAACGCCGAGTTTTTCCTCAATTTGCTCCCCTTTGCGAAGTCCTGCGGCGTGAAGATCGCCACCGAGAACATGTGGACGTGGGACAAGGAAAAGGACGAGTCTGCCTTTGCCGCCTGCGCGACGGGCGCGGATTTCTGCCGCCACGTCGACGCGGTGAACGATCCGTTCCTTGTGGCCTGTCTTGACATCGGACACGCGGAGATGCGCGGCTCGGGTGACGGTGCTCCCAACATGATCCGCGCGCTGGGTCACCGCCTGGCCGCCCTGCACCTACACGACAATGACCAATGGAAGGACTCGCACAACATTCCCTTCTCCATGAGTATCGACTTCGACGCGGTGGTGCGCGCCCTGCACGAGATCGACTACCGAGGCTATTTTACCCTGGAGGCCGACCAATACCTCAAGGATTACGCGGACGAGGACATCTACAACGGTATCCTCGCGCTCTCCCGCGCGGCACGCCGCCTGGCCGACGCGTACGAGGCTTTGTAAAAAAATCAAAAAATTTGTGCGCTTCTATTGAATTTATGCCCTGTATGTGATATACTTATATATTGTGATAGTGGTTTTTCGCGGCACAAGCCGTAAAGGAGGAAAAATATCTATGGAAGCAAAAGAACGCAAGGTTGGCACCGTTTCGCGCGGTATCCGTTGCCCCATTATCCGACAAGGGGACAATCTTGCAGAGATCGTAACGACCAGCGTGCTGGAAGCCGCCGAATACGAGGGCTTTTCCCTGCGCGACCGCGACGTGATCTCGATCACCGAGTCCATCGTGGCTCGTGCGCAGGGTAACTACGCATCCGTTGAGAATATTGCTGCGGACGTGAAGAAAAAGCTGGGCGGCGGTACCGTCGGCGTAATCTTCCCGATCCTTTCACGTAACCGTTTTGCCATCTGCCTGCGCGGCATCGCCATGGGCGCGAAGAAGGTCGTTTTGATGCTCAGCTACCCCTCGGACGAGGTGGGCAACGAGCTGGTCAGCCTGGACAAGATCGACGAGGCAGGGGTCAACCCGTACAGCGACGTGCTGTCGCTGGAACGCTACCGCGAGTTGTTTGGTGAGAACAAGCACGAGTTCACGGGTGTGGACTACGTGTCCTACTACGCCGAGCTGGTTCGCTCCTGCGGCGCTGAGGTGGAGATCGTCTTTGCCAACCACGCAAAGACCATCCTTGATTACACCGACACCGTCATCAACTGCGATATTCATACCCGTGCCCGTACCAAGCGCATTTTGCGCGAGGCAGGCGCACGCGTAGTGTGCGGTCTGGACGATCTGATGAACGCCCCCGTGGACGGCAGCGGCTATAACGAAAACTACGGCCTGCTCGGCTCCAACAAGTCCACCGAGGACAAGGTCAAGCTCTTCCCCCGTGACTGCCGCGATCTGGTACTCGACATCCAGGCACGCGTGCTGGCCGCGACCGGCAAGCACGTAGAGGTCATGGTATACGGCGACGGTGCCTTCAAGGATCCCAAGGGCAAGATCTGGGAGCTGGCCGATCCGGTCGTGTCCCCCGCTTACACCGACGGCCTCGTGGGTACGCCCAATGAGCTGAAGCTGAAGTACCTGGCCGACAACGACTTCAAGGATCTTACGGGTGAGGAGCTGAAGGCTGCCATCTCCGAGAGCATTCGAAAGAAGAACGGCTCGCTTGTTGGCAACATGGCCTCGCAGGGCACGACCCCGCGTCAGCTGACTGACCTGATCGGCTCGCTGTGCGACCTGACCAGCGGCTCGGGCGACAAGGGTACGCCCGTGGTGCTCGTGCAGGGTTACTTTGACACCTACGTCAACTAAACAACAAAGGGAGAACGCAGTTCTCCCTTTTTGTTTTAACAATTTAACGGATAGCGAAAGGGGGTGCTGATAGCACCCCCTTTTTGATCTTCCTCGATTTTTGTTTCGTTTCCCCTTTTTACGCGCCTGTTGTCCGCCGTAAGAATTCAAATTCGACATCCGCACCGATCCCGCACGACAAAAGGTCATTTTAAAAGCTCTTGTTCCCCACAGTTCCTTTTTAACAATGTTAACAACATTTTGACGAATATACAACACAAAACGAACTTGTTTGCCCATGCCGCACAATGTTATAATGAACATAGTACCTACTCGAAAGGAGCAAGAATATGCAACGACTCTTATCCTTTGCATTGGCGTTCGTCATGCTTTCCTCTGCATTGGTAGGCTTTGCCTATGCGGGGCCGACAACACCGTGGCGGCCGCAGAGACCGAAGCCCCGCTTTCCTCTCTGCCCCATACCTTTGAGGCAACGATATACTTCCCTGCCGATATGACAAGCTCCACAGGCAGCGTCATCATCGGCAATTATAGCAGTACAAGCAAGGAGAGTATCAACTTTGAGGTAACGGCAAGCGGCAACCCGCGTCTGTATCTGCTGGATGAGGAAGGCAGTGCAAGCCTTGCCGCCGAGGCAGAGGCGAACATGATCCGCGCGGTCTACGCCATCGGATGCGCGGCAGAAAATTACGTAAAGGAGGCATAACGTGAAGTACACCGAACCAAAAATCGAGCTTCTTGCCTCTGTGCAGGATGAGATCATGCTCTCCCCGGAAGCACTGAACGTCATCGACCTGTGGGATATGCTGGTCTACGAAGGATAACAACAAAACGATCCCCCTCGCCGGCGGCGAGGGGGATTTTCCATCATTTACATTTGACATGGGGCAGGTCGGTCTGCTACAATATTATCAGAAACCCGAAAGGAGAAACCCATGCAAAAAACGATTTGTAAAAGATTATACGATACCGCGCAGGCGGAGCTTCAAAAGAAGGTGACCTGCGGCGCGTACGGCGATCCCGCAGGCTACGAGGAAAGCCTCTTTCGTACCGAGGACGGTTATTTCTTTTTGTACGTAAACGGCGGCGAAGCATCCCCCTACAAGGGAGAGGACATCCGCCGCATGTCCGAAAAGCGCGCGAGCGAGTGGCTTGCACAATAATAAACAGGACCCTCTGCTATGCAGGGGGTCCTGTTTATTATTGTGGCCACAGATCCACGATCGCCAATTCCCGCGGATTGTTGATGCGCGGAATCCCGGGCGAGCCGATGGCAAGGCCTCGTGAGACCAACAGGCGGCTGTCATACATCCCCGCTGTATAACGAGGAAACAGCCCCTGCCCCGGGGCAAACACCCCACGCCCGAAAAACTCCCATTGCCCGCCGTGGGCATGCCCCGACACGGTCAGGGGAATATCCTTTTCGTGGATATAACGCGTGTAGTATTCGGGGTGATGGCAAAGCAGGACCTTGCCCCCCTCTAACTTGGCAAACTCCGCAAGGAAGTGGCGGTCGGGGGGCGGCGTGGGATGTGTGCGTCGCTGCTTCATACCCGGCGCAAAGCCGGAGGAAAGACCGCCGAGCGTCAGCTCGCCGCATGATGCGAGGGCATTGTCGAGCAACACCGCACCCGTCTGCCCCACGCGCGCGGCCAAATCGGGTAGGTTGCACCGTACCTCATGGTTGCCGATCGAGGCGTATGTCGGATAGCGTGCGGCCAGCTGTGTAAGAAGTGCAAAGCCCTGCTCTACCTCGCCGACCTTGTGCAAAAAATCGCCCGGCAAAAGGACGATATCCGGCTCCTCTCCAAGGGTAGCCTCGTACACGGCGTGTGCATCCCCGTTGTGAAAGTCCGCAATGATCGCCAAGCGCAGGGGCTTTGTAATTCCCTTCATCGGTATGACATAAGAAGTAATGGCAAAATTCATAAATCTCCCTCCTCGTCATTTCAAAAACCCCGTGGCGGAATAAAAGGTCGCGCCGACAGCGTTATTCTCTTCCTTTTTCTCCTCCTTGAAGGAGCGCATCTGCCCAAGCAGACCGCGATAGGTGTGATTGGCCACCAGAATGTGCTCGATCAATGGCACGCCGACGGCCGAAAATGCCTCCCGAAGAGCGCGTGTGGCACTGATATCCTCCTGCGAGGGAATCGCGATACCTGTCGGATGATTGTGTGCCAAAACGACCATGGACGCCTGCGCGGCAAGAGCCATTTCGATCATGCGGCGGGGCGTCACACCCACGGAGTTGATTGTTCCCGTACCCACGCGCTGACAGTCGATCATGCCGAAGGAATTGTCCAGCATCAGAAGTAGCACCGCTTCCTCACCTATCCCTGCAAACTGCGAGAGGAAGAACTCGCCCACGTCCTCAAAAGCCTCATAGCTCTTGGGCTTTTGCTTTTCTTCTTCACGGCGGACGTAGGCGGCAAGCGGCATGCAGAGGCGAAGGAGCGTGGCCACGTGATCGCCCACGCCGTCCACCGTGCACAGCTCGTCGTAGGATGCGGACAGCACGCCCCTGACCGAGCCGAAGCGGTCGATCAGCTTGTGGGCGAGGACGTTGGTATCCTTTTGCGGAACGGCGAAGAACAACAGCAGCTCCAAGATCTCATGCGGCGCAAAGGTCGAAAGTCCCGCTTGCAGAAAGCGTTCCTTCACGCGGCGGCGATGCTCCTTGTGAAAATTTGTTGTGACCTCTTTCACCCTGCGAATATCCCCCATTCCTGTCCAAAATCACCGAGAAAATCTATACCAAAAAGAATCAGAAGCAAATTGCGAAGTACAAAAAAGCAAAGCAGGCCGACGGCAAATGAAACGGCCGGCCATGCCCGCACCCTGCCCCGTCCGCGCGCGGCACGAAAAAGCGCGACCTCGTAGTACCCGATCACCCCTATCCCGAGGAGAGCAAAGGGATGCGCGGCAAGCGAGGCGAGGATGTCGAAGGAAAGCAGGGCCCTTACCGCGCGGGTAAAGCCGCAACCCGGGCAATAAAGGTGCGAGGCGGCCGAGAAGGAACAGCGAAAGGGAAAGTCGAGCCCGTACAAAAGGACCATGTAGACCGCCACCGCCACCGCCGCGGCAAACAGGCACCCATTAAAGAAAAGAAGGTGCCGCACTCTGCCCTTGTCCCACATACGCGCGCCCCCTTTGATTTTGCTCTCTTCACCTATTATTATAGCATATCCACTCACAAATTGCACGGAAATTCCGTCTTTTGCGGGGAAATTCTTGATTTTTTCATATTGACGTGCTATAATGAAAATGAAATTGAACCGGGAGGTTGCGATTATGAACAATGAGTCCTTTGAACCCAACTACTCCGTGATAAACGACGAGTTTGTCGCCGAGCAAAAACGAAAGAACGGCTTTTCGATTGCCGCGCTGGTTCTTGGTATCATCAGCATCGTTTGCTGTTGCATCGACTACCTTGGTCTTGTGTGCGCGATCCTGGCCATCGTGTTTGCCGTGCTTGACAAAAAGAGAAATGCCGCGATGAACGGCATGGCCCTGGCGGGCTTGATCTGCGGTATTATCGGTGCGGTGATCTGCGCGTATTCCATCATTTCGGGCATTATCAATCCCCCTGCCGAGCTGGATGAGTCCTTCTGGGAGGAATACTTCGCCATGCTGGAGGAACTGATGAACAGCGTTGAGGACGGCGGTGAAACCATTTTCCGTGCACTGCCCTTTCTGCGCTAAATGAAGAATCCATTCCTTTCGCGCTTTCTTTCTTGCTTGCTCTCTGTTACGATGTTGCTTTGCCTGGCGGCCTGTGACGGCGGCGGGACACCCGAGCCGCCCCCCGCAGATGAGGAGCCGCCCGAAAGTGCCGCGTCCATGTACCTTTCTCTTCGGGAAAAGGTGAATGCGGTGGGCGGACGACTCTGTGTGCGCGCCTCCTCATATTTACAGATCGACAACGCCGCGTTGCGTGTAGAACTGTATGCGGCCACCGACGGGGAGGGTGTCTACCAAAGCACGGATTTTTCCACCGACGGCAAATGGATGCTGACCTCTCACGCCTACACAAACGGCATTTTGCGCGTAAACGACACCGCTACCCCCATAACGGCGGCGGAGTATCGTGCGCTCTACGGCTTTCCGTCCATTCCCGAACTGGATGCCGCGAATCTTTTGTCCCTTTCCGTACATAAGGAGCTTGACGGATACTGCTTCACCGTATCCGAGGCGGCCACCTCCAACACGAGCTTTTTGCAGGGCATGATGGGCCGCGATCTGTACGTTCTGTATGTGCAGGCAAAGGCCGAGACCGTATTCTACACCTTCCATTTTGATAAGGAGGGCAATCTCGATCATTTGGACGTCCGCCTTGAAATGCTGGTAGAGGGGAACCTCGTTTCCCTGACCTCAACCGTTCGGTACGCCGATTTCGGAACAGCATATCCCATTCCGCCTGCGTAAAAAGGAGAGCCTCTGCTCTCCTTTTTGTTTTTCCTTTCTGTATAAAACGCGGCGCGGCGGTTTACACTATGGCTGTAAATTCTTGAAAGGAACAACAAGCTATGGAAAAACCGTTTAACTCCCTGAAAGCCAACCGTATCCTGTACGTTTCGGTTGTGGCGGCACTTTGCGTGGTGGCGATCGTGATCGGCATCGTGGCCGCCGCGAGCCGTCCGTCGGAAACCGAGCCGCCTGCCGGCACGGACAACACCCCCGGTACCGAAAATCAAAATCCCTCTCCCGATCAGCCCACCGGAGGCGAGGGCGAGGAGATCGAATTTCTTTGTCCCCTTTCGGGCACCGTGAGCAAGAGACATGATACCGAGTCGCTTGTCTTTTCCTCCACGATGGGCGACTGGCGCGTCCACACGGGCGTGGATATCACCACCTCGCTGGGGGCTGTGGTGTCCTGCGTGGCAGATGGCACGGTGAAGGAGGTCTTTGACGATGCCATGATGGGCAAATGTGTGTCCGTTTCCCATGCGGACGGCGTGGTCAGTATCTACCGCAATCTGGACGAGGTGCTGGCGGACGGCATTGCCGCAGGCGCAAGCATTTCCGAAGGAGATGCCATCGGTACAGTGGGCGAGAGTGCCCTGTGCGAGCTGGCGGATGAGCCCCACCTGCATTTTGAAATGACGGTGAACGGCGCACCTGTCGATCCCCTGACCCTGTTATCCGAAGAAAGCCGCGCTGCCTGCCTGACCGAAGAGGACAAGGTCTACGAGAACTGAACAAAAAAACAGAGGTATGCATGCATACCTCTGTTCTCTTTTGCTTTATCCGAGCATATTGACGTATTGATTAATGAGATTGGCAAGCGATCCCTCGACGGTCACGCCTCCGGACAGGATGTCCTTACCTCTTGCCCAATAGTCACTGGGGGACAGACCCGGCTCCTCCATTACGAGGTAACGGAAGAAGGCGTGCAGGTGACCGTCGGTGCCTGTCTGATAAACCCACAGATCGGCATGATGGTAGGTCACGAAGTCGTACACACGACCGCCAAGGATCTTGTCGATCATGCCCTCGTCCTGCAGATTACGGGTCGAGTTGGTCTTCAGCATGGTATCGTAGAACTGCTGCTTCACCACCTGGTTGGTTCTGGCGGAAAGTGCCTCCATGGTGACACCGATGATCTCGTAACGAGCGGGGTCAATCATGAGCGGGATGGAGAATACCGAGCAGTGGTCATCCGAGCCGGTGAGATATTCCTTCTGTGCCTTGTTCAGCTTCGGATAGGGCAGAACGCCGTAGTCATCCTCCATGCCGTGCATGGTGGCGGTACGCAGAGCCGCCAGCTTCATGGTCGCGAAGTAGGCGTGACGCTCGGCAAAGAACTTCAGATCACTATCAGTATCCAGCTTGGCAATGGCACCCGTACTCAAGCAGAGACTTACCACGTCCTCGGCGGCGGTGACCAGCGTCTGATTCATGTTCCACAGGGTGGGCATATTTTCACCGTCGTTGACTACGCACTGGAAGCCAAGCGAGTTGATGAAAGCGTCAATGCCCGTGGTTTTCTGATACATAAAGCCGTAGGTATCAGTGTTGTCTCTGGTTCCAAAGTTGCCATATTGATTGTCCTCGTATTTGTCCTTGACGATGTTGTAGAACAGATCAAGCGTCCAATCACCCTTATCCACGATATCGTACATATCGGTGTAGCCGAGGCCCTCCGCAATTCTCTCGGTCGTGACCATATTGTAGTTGTACACGATCGAATAAGCCGACTCCATCGAGGAGATGCTCATGTCGGAGATGGCAATGTACTGATGCCCCATGACCGTGCTGGCATCATTGATGCCGGCGGGCCACCAGTCTTCCTTATTCACAAGGCTCTCGCCCGTGTACGGAAGGAGGTAGCTGCCGTCCTCGTTCTGCATACGCCAGTCCAGGTAGTTCATACCCTTTACCAGCTTGCCGGACTGGAAGGCCCACATGAAGATCACGTCGAACTTGAAGCTGTTCTTCTGTAAGGCCAGCGTCACGTCATCGTAGTGGGTGTTGTGGTCAAGCTCTCCCTGGCAAAGCGATTGCAGGGGCTTGACCTTGAAGTTGAAGCGCGTTTCGGTGTAGAGATTACGCTTATAGATCTCAGGGTCGATACCCTCCTGGCTGGTCGAGTCCGCGTAGATCTCGTAAACGTAGTCATTACGGATCGAAATGGACAGACTGTCACCGCCGAAGTTGTATTCCTTATCGATGTTGTCGATGGGTTCGATCTCTTCGTCACCTCCGCCGGGGCCGCCGGGGCCGCCGGGGCCGTCGCTCGGGCAGGCACACAGAACAAACACCATGCACAGAAGCAAGAGCAATGCAAGAATTTTTTTCATACCTTTCTCCTTTTTTGATGGGTGTATGGCGAATTTCGCCTCTCTCACAGGTACATTTTAACATAACTCTCGTTTGACGTAAAGGGGTTAAAAAAAGAAAGCGACAATAGTTTACAAATTTGCGTGCCACAAGACAAAAAAATGAAGAAAGCGTAAAAAAGGTGCACGGCACCTCGCGCCATTAGTGGTTGGGAGAGTCTTGCTCCTCCCGCGCGGGGCTTGTACAACGAAAAAAGAGGCGCATTCGCGCCTCTTTTCGGTTTTTGGAATTAGCCCAGCATGTTGACATACTGATAGATGAGGTTGGCAAGCGAGCCTTCCACGGTATCACCGCTCGAAAGCAGATCCTTTCCTCTGTCCCAATAGTCGTTGACCGAGGTGTCGGGATTGAGTGCCAGATAGCGGAAGAAGGCGTGCAGATGACCGTTAGAGCCCACGGAACGATCGACAAACAGATCGCCGTGGTGGTAGGTCATGAAGTCATAGGCTCGGGTGCGGATGATCAGGTCGATCATCTCCTCATCCTGCAGATTGCGAGTGGAGTTGGTTTTCAGCATGGTGTCATAGAAGTCCGTCTTGACCATCTGATTGGTGCGGGCGGCAAGCGCGTCCATCGTGACACCAATGATCTCATAGCGGGATGGGTCGATCATCAGGGGAATGGACAGCACGCTACAATGGTCATCCGAGCCGGTGATGTACTCCTTTTGATCGGTGGAAAGCTTCGGGTAGGGCAGGATGCCGTAATCGTCCTCCATGCCGTGCATGGTGGCGGTACGCAGAGCCGCCAGCTTCATGGTGGCGAAGTAGGCGTGCCGCTCGGCAAAGAATTTATAGTCCTGCTCGGTTCCCGGGTTGCCGACGGCACCCAAGCTATTGCACAGATCCACCACGTCCTCCGCCGCGCTGACCAGCGTTTGCGTCATGGTCCAAAGCTGGGGCATGCTCTCACCGTCATTGACCACGCACTGGAAGCCGAGGGCGTTGATAAAGGAGTCAATGCCTGTTGCATCCTGGTACATAAAGCCGTAGGTGTCGGCCAGGTCACGGGTACCATACACACCGTTATACAGGCTGTCCTCATAGCGGTCCTTGGTGATCCCATACAGCACATCCAGCGTCCAGTTGCCCGATGTGACGATCTCGTACATGTTGTTATAGCCAAGTCCCTCGGCAATACGCTCGCGGAGAACCATATTCTGATTGAAGACGATGGAATAGGCTGCCTCCATCGAGGAGATGCTCATATCCGATACGGCAATGTACTGATGCCCCATAACCGTGCTGGCGCGGTTGACGGCTGCAGGCCACCACGCCTCCTCGTTGACAAGGCTTGCGCCCGCATAGGGAATGACGTAGCTGCCGTCCTCGTTTTGAAGCCGCCAATCCAGGTAATTCATACCCTTGATGAGTTTACCGGACTGGTAGGCCCACATGAAGATCACGTCAAAATTGAAGCTGTTTTTCTGCAACGCGAGCCTGACGTCGTTTAAGTGCGTTTCACCGTCCAGCTCACCCTTGCACAAGGATTCCTTGGCGCGGAGCTTGAAATTGAAACGCCGCTCGGTGTACGCGTTGCGCTTGTAGATCTCGGGGTCAATACCCTCCTGGCTGGTCGAGTCCGCGTAGATCTCGTAAACGTAGTCGTTGCGAATGGACACATTCAGGGTGTCCCCTTGGAAATTGATGTCATTCGGGATCGAGTCGATGGGATCCGGCTCGTTTTCCGGCAAGTCACCCGGGCCGCCGCCGGGGCCGTCCCCGGGACAGGCGCACAGAACAAACACCGTGCATAAAAGCAAAAGAATTGCAAGAACTTTCTTCATTTTTGTTCTCCTCTCGGAAGGAAAAATCTATCTTTGTTATCAGTATATCACACAAAAGCAACATTTGTAAATACCCAAAAGACAAAAACAAAGTATCCCGCAAAACACAACAAAATACAAAAAGAGGCGCACATGCGCCTCTTTTTGGTTTTTGGAATCAGCCCAGCATATTGACGTACTGGTAGATCAGGTTGGAAAGCGAGCCCTGGATGTTCGCGCCGCCCTGAAGGATATCCTTACCCTTGGACCAATAGTCGTTGACGGTCATAGTGGGATCATCTACCAGCGCGCGGAAGAAAGCATGCAGATGACCGTTACTCAAGGTCTGGTCGACCCACAGGTCTGCATGGTGGTAAACCACCAGGTCATATACACGACCTGCCATGATCGTATCGATCATCTCCTCATCCTGCAGATTCCGGGTCGAGTTGGTCTTGAGCAGCGTGTCGTAGAACGCGGAGTTGACCATCTGGTTCGTTCTGGCTGCAAGCGCCTCAGTGACAACACCCACGATCGTGTAACGGGAAGGATCGATCATCAGCGGAATGGAGAGCACGTTGTAGTGGTCATCCGAGCCGGTCAGATAGTCCTTCTGATCCTTGTTCAGCTTCGGATAAGGCAGAATGCCGTAGTCATCCTCCATAGAATGCAGCGTCGCGGTACGCAGAGCCTCCAGCTTCATGGTTACGAAATAGGCGTGGTTCTCCGTAAAGAACTTGTAGTCCGTATCGGTGTCGCCCTTACGAATCGCGCCCATACTGTTGCACAGATTCACAACGTCGGTTGCCGCGTTGGTCAACGTCTGGTTCACATTCCACAGCGTCGGCATGCTCTCGCCGTCGTTGACGATGCACAGGAAGCCGAGCGAGTGGATGAAGGCGTCAACGCCCGTGGCACCCTGGTACATAAAGCCGTAGGTGTCGGCTTCATCCTTCATGCCGTAGGTGCCCCCGTTGGGGTTATCCACGTACCGATCTTTCACCAGGTTATAAAGAACATCCAGCGTCCAATCACCCTTATCCACGATATCGTACATATCATGGTAGCCGAGGCTCTCGGCGAGCTGACCGGTGAGAACCATATCGTAGTTATAAACGATCGCGTAGGCCATCTCCATGGAGGTGATGCACATATCCGAAATGGCTACGTACTGGTGACCCATAACAGTGCCGGCGTTGTTCATCTTCTCCGGCCACCAATTTGCCTTGTTTACAAGGCTGTTCGCGGCGTAGGGGATGACGTAGCTGCCGTCCTCGTTCTGCAACCGCCAGTCCATGTAGTTCATGCCCTTGACCAGCTTGCCCGACTGAAATGCCCACATGGAGATGAGGTCGAATTTGAAGCTGTTCTTCTGCAGAGCCAGCGAAACGTCCTCATAGTGGGTAGTCTGGTCGCTCTTACCCTGGCAAAGAGACTGCAGGGGCTTGATTTTGAAGTTGAAGCGCGTTTCGGTGTAGAGATTACGCTTATAGATCTCGGGGTCGATACCCTCCTGGCTGGTCGAGTCGGCATACACCTCGTAAACGTAGTCGTTACGCACCGAGATGGACAGCTCGTCTCCGCCGAAGTTGTATTGCTCCGTCGGGATGCTGTCGATCGGAGGCGGCTGGTCGATCAGCTCGTTACCGGGGTCAACGGGGCCACTGCCCGGGCAGGCGCACAAGACGAACACCATGCAACCAAGCAAAAAAAGCGAGAGAATTTTTTTCATGGTTCACTCCTCTGTAAAATGTTAAAAATGCGAAAATGCACTTTTGTACAGATTATATTTTACCACACTTTTCTCCGATTGTAAAGAGGAAAAAGGACAAAAATAGAAAAATTCACAATTATTAGCCCTATAGAGTCGACCGCGTCAAGCCTTATCGGGGAGTTTGCCCCCCAGATCCGTGCCAAAGACGTTCTTGTAGTGCTCACCCTCGACCATTTCGGCATAATTGCCGCGCACGCGCGAGGGGTACGTATTGCCCGAAAGGTTCACATTCATCGCGCCCGAAAGCAAAATCGCCTTGCCGTAGGACTCGTCGGTTTCGACCGCCACGCCGTCAAAGTCGTTGCCCTCGATCGTCACGTCACAGCCCGCCTGCACGTAAATGGCATAGGGGGACATTTTCAGGCAACGGTTCACGAATTTGTTGCCGCGGATGACGATGTTCTTATACAAGAGGAAGTCGGGGTCGATCGACTGACCGCCAAGGCCCATGATGTCGATCGGGATATGCTTGTAGATGCTGGTGTTGGGAGAATAGCTGGTGTGGTCGATGAGGTTGTTTTCCACGACCAGGTTCTCAGACACTCCACTCTCGCCCCAGAAGATCTCGTACACGATGGCCACGGCCACCTTGGCAATGTTGCGGAAAGTGCAGTTCCGGATCACGCCCTCGGATGCCTTAATAAGCAGGCCGCGCGAGCGCACGTTCTGCACCATCATGTTATCAAAGAGGAAGCAGTTGGAAGCAAGGGACATATTGTCCACCAGCACCTTGTGATCGGGGTGATGAGTATCGTCGGTGAGGTCAAAGCCGCGAAGCGCGTCAAAATTGATCTTCTTCGTGGGTACGGTCACGGAGTAACGCACAATCTCGGTCACGGGCACGTCAGGGTGTGTGGACATAACCGGGGTGTGGTCCACGGTGGCGGACAGGGTGGGCGTGTCGCAGACCAACTGACCCGCCGAGGTGTAGATGAACAGGCGGTCGCCCACGCGGAAGGGAGCACACAGGCCGCCGAAGGAGGTAGCCCGACGGCCGAACGAGAAGGCGGACATGTTGCCCTTATAGACCACAGTGGTGGTGCCGTCGCCGTTATCGATCAGCTCGGACAGTCGTGCATGTGCGGCGTTCTGGTTGGTCCCGTCGTCACACATATTCTCGAAGATACAGGACGTGATCTGCGAGCCCTTCGCACACTTGGAGGTGTGGGTGGCGTCGATGGAGCCGATGTGCGGCAGAGAGCCACGGTGCCGGCCGAGCTCGTCCACCGAGATCTCCAGCGACACGCCGTGCTTCTTCTCCAGCGCACGGTAGCGGTCGTATTCTTCCTTTTCAATGATCTCGCCCGTGCGGGTGGAGTCGTACACGCGCAGGTATTTGGTGCCCGTGACGTTGAAGGCCTCATGGTAAGCAAAGCCGCCCGCATAGCCGTACAGGGTCATATCGGTGAAGGAAATATTGCCGGAGTAGGTCACCTCGACGGTGGTGCGGCCGCCCGAAAGGCGGCAGGTCAGCACGTCGCCCGGCTCGACGGCCTTGTAGGTGTTCTCGGCTGCCTCGGCGGTCATGGTGCCGTCCTCATTCTTTTCAATGGTTTTCAGGCCGAAGTCGCCCTGCGCATAGAAGGTACCTGCCTTCTGGATGCCGATACCCATGACGTTCATGTAGGGCGAGCCGGAGCCTGCAAATTCCTGCCACATGCCCGCGCCCGAGACGAGAAGCAGGCGATTGTTTTCTTGCTTTTCCAGCACGTAGGCCTGACCGCAGGACTGTTGGGCGTAGCCGATTGTGATACCATAGAAGGCAAAACCCTCCACATGATTGAGGCGGAAGTGATGCTTGGCATAGTTCCCTTCCTCGGCAAACACCGCCTCGGCATACACGCCGTAGGCGTAGAGGACGGTATTCGAATGCTCCGCACCGAGGGAAAGGGTCTTGTTCACACGGTAAACGCCCGGACGAACAAAGACCTCCCTCTCGGCCGCGGCCTGCTTTTCGATGTAATCGTAGATGGGAAGCGCGCCGTCTGTGTCGCGCACAGTGTCCTGACGCTCCATGCCCACGAACAGCTCACGGTTGACATGGGGCAGGATCTTTTCGTTTGCACCGCAGGGGATGCGCTCGTTCACGTCGGTGACGGTATCGCCGTTTAGGTTGTCGCATCCGAGAAGCGAAACGGCCTCCGGCTCAACGGTGTTGCCGTCCGCGAGCAAATAGTTGACCGCCACAGCAGAAAGATCGTCCTTGATCTCATTGTGGCAAACATATACGTTCTTGCTCTCTCTGATCGCAACCGATGCAAGGGTGCTGCGAAGGACGGAGACATTGTACACATTGTAAAGGGAAAGCGCGCCCGTGACCGTGCATTTGGCCAGCATGATGTTTTTGGCTCCGTCAAGAGCCACATCCCCCGTGAACGTGCAGTCACGAAGCTCCACCCCCTCGGCCGCACAAGCAAGATTGTTGCCCACGCGACAGGAAAGGACCAAAACATCCTTTGCCTCCTCCGTCAGAACCAGAGTGCCGTTTATTTGCAAATCCTTCAACGTAACGCCCGCAGCAGACACGGTCAGATTCTCTACCGTTCGACCCGAAAGGACACTGAAGTTTTCCTTGATCAACTCGTTATTCATAGCCGTTTCTCCTTCGCCTGTTAGGTTTTTTGCAAAATATTGCAATCGTCTTTATTATAAAGGAACAGTTCACTTTTGTAAACCCTTTTCGGAAAATCGAAAAAAATACGGCGAATTGCCCAAGTCTTGCACGCTATTTTTGTGCAATCCGCCCATGCTTTCCGAATTTTCGAAAAACCCCTTTACTTTTGCCGCCGTTTTTTATATAATAGAGGTAGCCAAAACGGGCTAATCATCATGTCGCGCAAGCGGCAAAAGCGAGGATTTTTATGCGATCATCTACCTATACCTTCCGCCGTGCCGTTCCCGTCTGGGAGGCCGGAACCGAAACGAAAATGAACCGCCATCTCTGCTTTACCACCGTCCTGTCCCCCGACCTGAACAACCCCGTTCTGTCGCTCGCAGGCTCCTGCTCCTTCGTGGTCAGCATCAACGGTCAGTTCATCGCCCACGGTCCCGCGCGTTGCGCCCACGGCTACTACCGCGTGGACCAGATCGCGCTGACCAAATACCTCACCGCAGGAGAGAACGTCCTCTCCATCCGCGTGGCGGGCTACTACGCGCGCTCCTTTGCCTACCTGCGTCAGCCCTCTTTTCTGTGTGCGGAGCTGACGGACGGCGACCGCGTGGTCGCATATACCGACGTGGGCGAGGGTGGCTTTGACGCGTTCCTTGTCAAGGAGCGCATCGAAAAGGTTCAGCGTTATTCCTACCAGCGTCCCTTTGTGGAGCATTACCGCCTCGGCAAGGGTGCCTTCTCCTACGAGTACGGCAAGGGTGGCGAAGGCGTGGAGCTCGCCCGCGCCGAGGATAAGAGCTTCCTTGTCCGCACCCAACCCTACGGCGACTATCCCGTGGTGATCCCCAAGGGCGAGATCGCGGAGGGAACGGTTTCCTTCTCGGATAAGGAGGAATACTTCACCGACCGCGCCATCACCATGCCCTCCAAGGGCATGCTGGACGGCTTCCCCGAGGATGAATTGGAGATTAAGAGCTGGATCGAGGTCGGCCGCATGGACTTTTCCCGCACCGCATCCTTCTTCTGCCGTCCCGCGCAATCGATCGAGCTGGTGCCGAACAGCTATGCGGACGTGGACCTTGGTTGTAACTACACAGGCATTCTGGATTTTGACGTGGAAACGACCGCGGGATGCGAGCTGTACATCCTCTTTGAAGAATTTTTCGACGAAAACGGCGAATTTATCCGCTTCCGCATTGACACCAGCAACATCCTCTACTACAAGCTGGAGTCGGGCAAGTACCACATCCACACCACCGAGCCCTATTCCATGCGCTCGCTTCGTATCGTGGCCTGCGGCGGCTCCGCCATCGTGAAGCGGCTGAAAATGTTCAAGGTCGGCTATCCCGCCCGCCTGATCACCGCCCGCCTAACCACGGGCGATGAGCGGTATGTCAAGCTGTTTGAGGCCGCCAAGGAGACCTTTGTGGCCAATGCGGCGGACATTTACATGGACTGCCCCTCGCGCGAGCGCGCGGGCTGGCTGTGCGACAGCTTCTTTACGGGTCGCGTGGAAAAGACCCTGACGGGCGCGTCCCGCGTGGAGCGCGCGTTCCTTGAAAACTTCCTGCTCCCCGAGAGTTTCCCCGCCCCGACCCCGAAGGGCATGCTGCCCATGTGCTACCCCGCCGACTTCTCGCAGGGCAACCACTACATCCCGAACTGGGCAATGTTCTTTGTCCTGGAGCTGGAGGAGTATCTCGAGCGAACGGGCGACCGCGCCATGATCGACGACGCGCGGCCACGCATGGAGGAGCTGCTTGCCTGGTTCCGTCAATATGAAAACGCAGACGGCCTTCTCGAAAAGCTACCCGGCTGGGTGTTTGTCGAGTGGTCGCATGCCAACGATCTCGTACAGGATATCAATTTCCCCACCAACATGATGTACGCGATGACCAAGGACGCACTGGCCCGCCTGTACGGTAAGGACGAGCTGGCACGCGAGGCCTCCGCCCTGCGCGACACCATCCGCCGCCTCTCTTACACAAAGAGCGGCTTCTTCTGCGACAATATGGTCTATCGGGACGGGAAGCCCGTGCTTTCGGGCGAGTACACCGAAGCCTGCCAATACTACGCCTTCTTCTCGGGCGTGGCCACCCCCGCCTCCTACCCCGCCCTGTGGATCCGCCTACGGGACGAGTTCGGCTTTGACCGCCGAAAAACGGGCGCGTACCCCGAGGTAGCACCCGCCAACGCCTTTATCGGCAACTATCTGCGTATGGAACTGCTGATGCGCGCAGGCGAGGTGGACAAAACGATGTCCGACATTCTCGACTACTTCACCTACATGGCCGACAAGACGGGTACCCTGTGGGAGCACGTATCCACCCAGGCAAGCTGCAACCACGGCTTCGCCTCCCACATCCTGGTATGGATGGAAAAGGCGGGCTATCTTGTCCGCGATGAGGAGTAAGACATGAAAAAAACGCTCTACTATAAGGATTTCTGCAAGACCGAGGATCACGGCTACAACCTGGCCCGCGCCATGCAGGCCTGCCGCCGCGAGGGGGCGGGCAGACTGGTGCTGGAGCCGGGGCTGTACGAGATCCGTGCCGACCGCTGCGAGGAGCGGACGCTCTGCATTTCCAACCACGGACAGAACGGCCTCAAGCGAGTTGCCCTTCTGATCGAGGACATGCAGGACTTTGAGCTGGATCTCGGCGGCGCGACGTTGTGCGTGTTTGGCGAGATCACGCCCATCGTTGTTCGGAATAGCGACCGGATCACGATCAAAAACGGCACGCTCCAAAATCCCGAAACCATGTTCATGCAGGCGCGCGTGGTCGCGCATGGTGAGAATTCTGTAGATCTCTCGCCCGAGTTCGGTGCAGAGCAGTTTACCGTCATGCGGCGGGAGCTGGTGATCCGCCATGCCTACTCCGCGATGCTGACCCACGTATCCACCAATATTGAATTCAACGGCGAAAGTGGCGAAATGGAGCCCGGCACCTCGGACCATACCATGGGCCTTTGGTCGCACATGAACGTCGATCGTCTGGAAAACGGCAACTACCGTGTGTTTGGCGTCACACGCAAGCCCCCCATCGGCAACGTGCTGATCATCAACGCAAGCCGCCGCTTCGGCGCGGGCATCTTTTGCGAGAACAGCCGCGATATTCTGGTGCAGAATTTCACCGTTAACTCCTGCTTTGGCATGGGCTTTGTCGCGCAGATGTGCGAGAACATCCACCTCGACGGCTTCTCAACCCGCCGCGAGGGCGGCCGCCTGTACACCGCCAACGCTGACGCAACCCACTTCGTCAACTGCACGGGAGAGGTGCTGGTGGAAAACGGCGTGTTTGAGGGTCAGCTCGACGATGCCCTGAACATTCACGGCATGTACACCCGCATCACGGGCCGCACAGGAAACGAGCTGTTTGTGAAGGAGATGCACAACGAGGCCAAGGGCATCCGCATCTTCCGCGCGGGCGACCGCATTCGAGCGCTCGACCCCGAATCGCTCATTCCCTACGCCGAAAAAACGATTGCCGAGGTCGAATATCTCAACCAGGACACCGTGCGCCTTGTGTTGACCGAGCCCTGCGAGGATATTGCGGTCGGTGACGATATCGAAAACATCTCCCGTTCCGCGAGCCTTGTGTTCCGCAAAAACGTGGTACGCAACAACCGCGCGCGCGGCATGCTGCTCGCCTCGACCGCCCCAATGCTGATAGAGGACTGCTATTTCCACACGGGCGGCTGCTCCATCAAGTTTGAGTCGGACGGTGCCTATTGGTTTGAGTCGGGCGGCACCACGGACGTGACCATCCGCGGCTGTCACTTCGACCGCTGCAAGCACGCGGACAAATGGGGGGATGCGGTCATCGACATGGCACCCCGCCGCAAGGTGGTCGAGAATGCGTATTTCCACGGCACCGTGCGCGTGGTGGACAACACCTTCGATATGCTGATTGAGAAGGCCGTCAACTTCAACAACGTCGAGAGTGCCATCTTCGAGGGCAATACCGTTCACCCCGCAGAGGGACTCCCCACCGCGGTGGAGCTTTGCCACGTGAAGGAAGCCACCGTGCAGGATGGGATTGCCATCATCTAAAAAGAAAAGAAGAGCAAACGTGTAAGCGTTTGCTCTTCTTTATTTTGAATCGGCGGTGTGTCTGGGACACACCGCCGATCGTTTTTTAGTCCTCTACAGGAGTAACGTAGTTGAGCTCGACGTAGCCATTGTCGATCAGAGTCTTGCAGACCTTATCCCACAGCAGAGCCTCGCGCACAGCCTCCTCGGTGTAGCCGTAGCTTTCCATGAAGTTCTCGTCGCCCTTCATTTCGCCGTACTTCTTCACGCCCTCGTCGTACTCCTCGTCGGAGATGGTCAAGCCGCCCTCATAGGTCTTGACAAACTGCCAGAATACCAGACGGTTGGTCACGTACTCCTCGGCGTCGATGGGCAGCTGCTTGTCAATGTTCGTCTTGTTGTAGCCATATACGCTCATGGCGTATTCCTCTACCGTGGAAACGCCTGCCATCTGACAATACAGGGAAGCGTAACCGCTTGCTTCTACGCTTCTTGCGAGGTAGTCGATGTTCCCGCGAACCTCGTCAATATATTTTTGCTTCAGCTCGGAAAGGGTCTCGTTGTCCTCGAATTTGGTGATAGTGGATGCCTCGACCAGCGCGCCGAAGGCTGCCTGATACTCGTTGGCCGCGATCTGAATGTCGCGGGCGTCCTGCATGTCCTCCTTCAGACCCTTGAAGTAGTCCTCGTAGGTGGCATAGGTCTCGGTGTCGATGCCCAGGTAGTCCACGAACGCCTTCTCGGTGGTCGTTTCCTCGTCATCCTCGGTCTCCTCATTCTTATACGCCAGCGTGCCGTCTACCACATCCTGTGCCACAAAGCAACGAACGTTGGCCAGGCTGTGTACGGTCACGGTATACTCTACCTCGACCTTTGCGTCTTCGGTTTTAGGCTCCTCGGAGGAGTCGTCCTGAACGGTCAGCATATATTCCAGACGATCGGTAAATTCACGACCGAAGTTGTCCTTGGACTCGCCATCCAGATCGTTAAAGGAGGTCTTGAGGAAGGCGTGGAACAGGTTGGGGGTATCGCCCTGTGCGTCCTCCAGCGTGATGACCTCGGTCACCGCGTTTTCGGACAGCTCGCCGTACTCTTCCTTGAAAAGCTCGGCATAGTTTGCGTACTCGTCAGCCAGCTTGCCAACGTAGGTCACGACGATGATATCGCCGTAGTCCAGATCGCGGGCATCCTCTGCCTGCCACTTATACTCTACGCTCACGAAAAAGACGGCTTCCTGGCCTGCAAGGGCAGAATCCTTATAATCCTCGGGGAACGTGACGGCGATAGGCGCGTACTTCGCGCCGACCTTCAGTTCGGCCAGACCATCATCCAACAGACCATTATACAGGGTGGAATACACGTTGGTGGAGGAGGTATACTGCCCCTTGCCGATCATGTAGTTCACGGCGGTGGTAACGTTCGCGCCACTGATAGCGGTCAGTGCCTTTACCTGCTCCTCGGTCAGTGCCTGGCCGTCGGTGGTCAGACCGTCCTTGCCATACTTGGCGGTCTCCAGCGTGGAAGCCAGAACGCCCTTGTAGGTCAGGCCGATCATGTCGCCGCGGATCAGCTCGGTCTCCTCGGTGATCTTTTTATAGAAAGCAAGAGCCGCCGCGAGTGCCGCATCGATCTCCTCGTTCACGTCCGCATCGGTGATGAGTGCTTCCAACTTCGCACAGTCAGCCTTCAGCTTCTCGGAAGCGTAAGGGGCCAGCGTAACGAACGGCGTCAAATCCTCCTTCTGATAATCGAAGCCCTTGTCGGCGCACGCGGCAACCGAGAACAGGGTCACGAGAACCAGAAGCATACATACGATTTTCTTCATGGTATCATTCCTTTTATATGATGAATTTGAGAAAAAAGCGCAAAAAGAGCGCAGTTCCACAGTTTACCTAACTATTATAGCACAGATTTTGAAAAAAGCAATAGTTTTTTGTTTTTTCAGTACCTTTTCAAATATTCTTTACAAATTTTCCGTCCGTCAATCGCCCAACCGCTCGGCAAACACCTCGCAAATGTAAGCAAACTCCTCGGGCGAATACAGCATCTTCTGCTCCTCGATGATGAGCTTGAGCTCCTCGGCGCGCAGAGCGCGGATCTCACGCACGAACGCGGCGGAAAGTTCCCGCCCGTCCTCAAGCCGCACGGTCTCGCCGTCCTCCTCGGGGGCCTCGATCACCTCGCCCGGCTCCAGGTCGGCGTAGGGGCCCTGCTGCTCGACTTCCTCGGCCTCAGCCAAAATCTCTTCAAGATCAAGCTCCTCGGCAGCCGTTCCTTCCGTTTCAAATTGAGGGCGGTACTCCTCTTCCCTTTTGCGCTTGAAAAAACCGAACATAGGCATATCCTCCGTCTTTTTCTGCCCTTATTGTACCAAATTTCAAAAGAAATTGCAAGACGTTTGCAAATTTATCGTCAAACCCCTTGACAATTGCCCCCGTTTATGATAACATAAGCTAAACCGCTGAAGCAGAAAAAAGGCAACATCCTTGTTCGGAGCGAGTGGGGGACGGTGCGAGCCCCATCATCAAGCGTTGCGCAATATGGACTGCGGAGGTCGGCGTCAAATGCGCCGCGGGTGCTCCCGAAACAGGGCAAGGGATATATCGGTATCCCGCAAAGGGCCGCAAGGCTGAACAAGGTGGCACCGCGACAATGATCGCCCTTGGGTTATCCCATGGGTGTTTTTTGTTTCTTGGGGCATCTCAAGGCTAGCAAAAAAGCCCGACATTTCGTCAATGAAAAAGGAGAAGCATCATGAAATTCAACGGCATTGATTTTGACACCTATTTTAAGAACTATCCCGATGCGAATGGGTATTTCGGCAAATACGGCGGCGCATACGTGTCCGACGATCTGAAAAAGGCGATGGAAGAGATCACCGAGGCCTACTTTACCATCTGCAAATCCCGTCGCTTCATTGACGAGCTTCGCCGCATCCGCCGCGAGTTCCAGGGTCGCCCCACCCCCATTTCGCATCTTGAACGCCTCTCTTCCAAGTACGGCAACGTCCAGCTGTACGCGAAGCGTGAGGATCTGAACCACACGGGCGCACACAAGCTCAACCACTGCATGGGCGAGGTGCTGCTTGCCAAATACATGGGCAAAAAGAAGGTCATCGCCGAAACGGGCGCGGGTCAGCACGGTGTCGCCATGGCGACCGCCGCCGCATATTTTGGCATGGAATGTGACATTTATATGGGCTCGGTGGATATCAAGAAGCAGGCGCCCAACGTTGCCCGTATGAAGATCCTTGGCGCGAACGTCGTCGAGGTCACCCACGGTCTGGCTACCCTCAAAGAAGCGGTAGACTCTGCCTTCGAGGCGTATGCCAAGGACTACAAAAACTGCATTTATTGCATCGGCTCGGTCGTCGGACCGCACCCCTTCCCCATGATGGTGCGCGATTTCCAGAGCGTGGTGGGCATTGAAGCAAGGGAGCAGTTCATCGACATGACGGGCGAGCTTCCCGACGCGATCGTCGCCTGCGTGGGAGGCGGCTCGAACGCGGCAGGCTTTTTCTCGGGCTTCCTCAATGATCCCGTTGCCATTCACGGCGTAGAGCCGCTCGGTCGCGGCGCAAAGCTGGGTGACCACGCCGCCAGCCTGTCCTACGGCACCGAGGGCATCATGCACGGCTTCAACAGCATCATGCTCAAAGACGAAAACGGCGAGCCTGCCCCCGTTTACTCGGTGGCAAGCGGTCTGGACTATCCTTCTTCGGGTCCCGAGCACGCGTTCCTGCACGACCTCGGCCGTGTCACCTACGGCGTCGCCGACGACGAGGAAACCATTGACGCCTTCTTTGACCTGTCGCGCATGGAGGGCATCATCCCTGCCATCGAGAGCGCACACGCCGTCGCCTACGCGCTCAAACTCGCCAAGGAAATGGGTCGCGGCTCGATCCTAATCAACCTCTCCGGCCGCGGCGACAAGGACATGGACTACGTCATCGAAAATTACGGCATTCGCTAAGCACAAAAGAAAAAAGAGCCTTTCGGCTCTTTTTTCTTTTATGCCCCCTCCGGGAGGGGGGACACCGAGAGGCGAACCGTCCGAAAAGGTCGGTGGGATATTCTTCCGGGAGGGGAGACTCCTCCCCTACCACATAATGGCTCATTCACCCAACCCGAACCACAAGGATCTTCTTCCCTGTGTTTTCGGCATACCGAATGGAATATTCACATCCTTTGGATTTACCGTCCCACCGCCAAAACCATATCCGCCATGTTGATCATTTCTTCATTACGCAAAAGCGGTGCGGCACGCCCGTACCGGCGATAATTCGGTCGTATCACCAATTTTGAAATACTGTTTTTATCGGCAAATTCCTCTGCCAAGCTATCTATTCCCTTTGCACCGCCTGTGATCATCAGCTCCACTTCCCTCGGGATATAGGGCGCAAGATCAAACGAAGTAATGCTGCGCGAACCAACAACACAAATTTTCATACCCTCTCCTTTTTTATATATTTATATAAGTATATACCCAAATATGAGAATTGTCAATAGGGTATACCTATATTAGAATATATCCGAAAGAGAGGATATGGTATGGTACGTTTAACCTTGCAGGAATATCTGAATAAAAATCATATGACACGCTACGCATTGGCGCAAAGCACAGGGATTCGTTATCATATCATCGACAAATATTATAAGAATAAAGTAGTGCGCTATGACGGATATGTGCTCGATAAAATCTGCACAGTCCTTGACTGCCGCATTGAAGATATTCTCACACATGAATAAGAAAAAAGAGCCGAAAGGCTCTTTTTTCTTATTCAAATACCCCCGCAGAGAGATACCGCTCGCCCGTGTCGGGGAGAATGACCACGATGCGCTTGCCACGGTTTTCTTCGCGCCCTGCCAACTTGGCAGCGGCAAAGAGCGCCGCGCCCGAAGAGATGCCGCACAAAATGCCCTCGGTATGCGCGAGCTTTCTCGCGGTGGCATAGGCTTCCTCGGTGGAAACGGTCAAAATCTCGTCTATGAGAGCACGGTCAAGGTTCGAGGGCACGAAATTCGCACCGATCCCCTGCAAGCCGTGCGGGCCTGCCTTGCCACCCGAGAGCAGCGGAGAGTCGGCGGGCTCAACCGCCACCACGCGCAGGGCGGGATTCTTCGCTTTCAAGTACGCGCCCGCGCCCGAAAGCGTTCCGCCTGTACCGACGCCGGCGACGAAAATGTCCACCCGTCCCTCGGCATCCGCCCAGATCTCGGGGCCTGTCGTGCGCTCGTGCACGTAGGGATTTTCGGGGTTATCAAACTGCCCCGCGATCCACGCGCCGTCCATCTCCCGCGCAAGCTCCTTGGCGCGCTCGATCGCGCCGCGCATGCCGTCCTTGCCCGAGGTGAGCAGGACCTCTGCCCCGTAGGCGCGCATCAGCAGCTGTCGCTCACGCGACATGGTGTCGGGCATCACGATAATCACGCGGTAGCCCTTGGCCGCACCAATGGCAGCAAGGCCGATGCCCGTGTTGCCCGAGGTCGGCTCGATGACCGTGCCACCCGGACACAGGCGGCCGTCCTTTTCCGCCGCCTCGATCATGGCAAGCGCGACGCGGTCCTTGGCCGATCCGCCGGGGTTAAAGCTTTCCAGCTTGGCGAGCAGCTCTGCCCCAAGCCCTCGGCCGTAGCGACCAAGGGACAGAAGCGGCGTGCGCCCGATCAGTTCTTCGATTCCCAGATATGCCATCTTTTTCTCCTTATTCAATCACGCCGCCGCCGATTACCACGTCATCGTCGTACAAAACGACCGCCTGCCCTTGGGTGATGGCGCGCTGCGGCTCGTCAAATTCTACGCGCAGAGTGTCCTCATCCACCTGCCAAGCCGTGGCGGGCTGTGCCGCCTGGCGGTAGCGCACGCGCGCTTGCACGCGCAGGGGCGCATCCAGTCGGTCGGCTGCAATAAGATTGATGCGGTGCGCGGTCAGCGTTTTTTGATACAGATCGCGCTCCTCACCGAGCAACACGGTGTTGTCCGCAGTGTTGACCGCACACACGTAAGCGGGTGCGCCGAGCGCGATGCCTAGGCCCTTGCGCTGGCCCACCGTGTAGCGGATGATGCCCCGATGGCGGCCAAGCACACGGCCGTCTGCCGACACAAAATCTCCCTCGGGGTACTGCTTTCCGCGAAAGCGTTCGATGAACTCGGCATAGCTTTCCCTTTTTACGAAGCAGATATCCTGACTTTCGGGACGGTCCGCCGCCGAAAAGCCCGCGCGCCGCGCCAGCTCGCGCACCTCGCTTTTGCAAAGCTCTCCAAGCGGAAAACGGATCTTTGCCAACCGCGCCTGCGTGAGCGTATACAGAACATAACTCTGATCCTTTTCGGGGTCGAGGGCACGGCGCAGAAGAAACCGACTGCTCCCGTCGCGGGTAATGCGGGCGTAATGTCCCGTTGCCACATGGGAAAAGCCGTTCTCCGCGGCGTGCTCGAACAGGGCGGCGAATTTGAGGTTGCGGTTGCATTCGATGCAGGGGTTGGGGGTGCGACCGTTCTCATAGGCCTCGACGAAGGGCAGGATCACCTGCTCCCGAAAGCGTCCCGAAAAGTCACAGACCTCGTGCGAGATCCCCAGACGCTCGCAGACTGCGCGCGCTGAGGCAATGTCCTCGTCGGTACAGCAGGCGCTTTCCATGCCGTCGCAGTGGAGCTTCATGGTCACGCCTGCCGCCTTGCACTCACGGGCGCAAAGCAGTGCACTAACGGCGGAATCCACGCCGCCACTCATGGCAACCAATATGCGATTTTCGTTCAAAGGAATTCCCCCTTCCCCTTGTCACGGACTGACATTTTTGCGGTATTGTGCAGGCGCCGCGCCGTAACGGGCACGGAACATGCGGCTGAAATAGAACCGATCGCAGAAGCCGAGCGAGTCGCTGATCTCGCGAATGGTGCGACGGGAAAGGCGCAGCTGCTCCTCCGCCACCGCCAGTACGCGGTGTGTGATGTATCGGCCAAGCGGAATGCCCATCTCGGCGCGGAAGGTCTTTTGCAGACGGCTGTCGGACACGAACAGCGCCTCCGCCAGCCGGGTAGCGGTTAGGTCGGCGCGCAAATTTTTTTCAATGTATTTGACCGCCTGCTTGATCAGCGGGCTGTACGTGCGAATCTCGCCACCGAGCGTACCGGACTGCTCGATTGCCTCACAAAGCGTACGGTATAGCAACTCCTTGAGTCCGAGCGCGCTCATTACATCGCCCGCACGCCAGCAGGCGATCGCGCGGGAAATGTCCTCTTTGCGCCCACACAGAACCACAGGCGCGCGCATGTCCTCGGTGAGGTCGCGGCGATTGTAGCAGAAGATGTTGACGTGGCAGTAGAGCTTTTCGAGGCTGTCCTCGCAGTTGTAGGAATATTCCAGCCCTGCGGGAATGACGTAAATATTGCCGGGCAACAGAGAGATCGTCTTGCCATCATAGCGGAGCTCGCCGCGGCCGCTCTTAACGTAATAAACGCGGGTATAGGCGGCCTTGCCGTTCGGACATTTCCAATCGCGGTCCAGGTGGGCGTAGGCAATTTCCGAAATGTGCATATTCATTTTTTCGGTTTCTCGGGCAAATGGGGCATTTTTTTCAATAATCATGTCAAATTCTCCATAAAAAATCCCGATTTTTTCATATCATTTTTCTTTCATTATATGCTATCATAAGGACAAAGTCAAGAGAAAGGCGGTATTTTTTATGTCTTCTTACAAAATCAAAAAGACCCCCGGTAACACGGCGTGGTTCCGCCACGACCGCTTTGGCATGTTCATCCATTTCGGACTGTATGCGCTACCCGCGCGGCATGAATGGATCAAGACGCGTGAATTTATTTCCGAGGAAAAGTATGACGAGTATTTCCGTCACTTCGACCCCGACTTGTTCTCTCCGCGTGAATGGGCGAGGCAAGCAAAGGCGGCAGGTATGAAGTATGCCATCCTGACGACCAAGCACCATGAGGGCTTTTGCCTGTTTGACTCGGCCTACACCGATTATAAGGTGACGAACACTCCCTTCGGGCGGGATCTGGTGCGCGAGTATGTAGAGGCCTTTCGTGCGGAGGGGCTGCGGGTCGGCTTTTATTATTCGCTGATTGACTGGCATCATCCGCACTTCCCCATCGACCGCCTGCATCCGCGTCGCTTTGACGAGAACGCCGAGGAGCTTGACCGTGGGCGGGACATGCGAATCTACTGCCAATACATGCGCGACCAGGTGACCGAGCTGCTGACAAACTACGGCAAAATCGACATCCTGTGGTTTGATTTTTCCTATAAGCCGCCGGTGCATCCCGTAGTCGATGCAAACATCAAGCCCTGGATGCAATTCGGCGGCGGCAAGGGCAAGGATGAGTGGGAAGCCGAGGCGTTGATCGCCACAGCGCGTGCCCTGCAACCCGACATTATGATCGACAACCGCACGGAGTTGGAGCAGGATGTGTGGACGCCCGAGCAGTTCCAACCGACCGAGTGGCCGCGGCATAAGGAAACAGGCGAGCTTGTCACCTGGGAGGTCTGCCAAACGATGTCCGGCTCCTGGGGCTACTATCGGGACGAGATGACCTGGAAGTCACCCGAAATTCTACTGAATTTGTTGGTGGACACGGTGTCGCTTGGCGGCAATCTGCTGATGAATGTGGGACCGACCGCGCGCGGGTATCTGGACTGCCGCGCGGAAGAGGCTCTTTCGGTGTATGCCGACTGGATGAAGTACAACAGTCGCTCCATTTACGGTTGCACGATGGCCGAACCGGAATTTACCGCGCCCGAGGGCACACGTCTAACACAAAGCGAGGATGGAAAGCGGCTCTATATCCACCTCAAATCCTACCCCTTTCTTTCCTTGATGATGAAAGGGCTTGCGAAGCGAATCGAATATGCGCAGTTTCTGCATGACGGCAGCGAGGTCCTGTACACCACGGGCCGCGCGGCCGATGGATGCGGGGACGGCAGCGGATTTACCGAGGATGCGGATGCGGTGTTCTTCCGTCTGCCGCCGGTCAAGCCGCATTGCCCCCTGCCCGTGATTGAGGTGTTTTTGAAGGATTAAGCAAAAATAAAAGACCGTTGCGTAAGCAACGGTCTTTTATTTGTTTTAAGTATCCCTATCGTTCGGCATCAGCCGAAGGATATCAATATCTTTTGACTCTCTTCTTGAAAATGAAGAAGTATGCAACCACACCTGCGGCCGCTACCACAACAACGACGATGAGGATCCAGAGCCAAACGAGAGAGGTGGGCTCTACGATATCCTGGGGAACCAGAATCATTCCGCAGGTGGAGCAGTGCTTACCTTCCGTTTTGCCGGGATTGCCGTCAGCGGGAGCAACAGCGGGGTCGATCACGATGGTATGACCCGGGGCAGTAATGGTCTGCTGTGCCTGAATCTCGGTCTGGCAAACCGTACAATAAATGCGATCGGTCAAGCCGTCCTCGGTACAGGTGGCAGCCTTGCCGGAGGTGGTCACGGTCTGGTGACCGGGAGCCTCGGTAAGAGCCTCGTCCTTCGTGATCTCGGTCGTTGCGTTTGCATCCGAGAAATACTTGTCGCAACGGTCACAATACCAGTGAGCGATGCACTTGTCCTCGGTGCAGGAGCCGGCGGATGCCTCTCTTGCGGTCAGGTTATGACCGAGAGCCTTTTCCGTTACGACAACAACGTCTTCGTTGCAGGTATCGCAATGATACGTCTTGGTGCCATCCTCGGTACAGGTTGCCTCTTTCTCTACGGGAGTGCCGGTCAGCGAATGAACACCTGCATAGTCAAGCGTTGCTTCGGCTGCGACAGAATCAAAGCCATTCAGTGCCATGACGCCGTAAGCGAGATCAAACGCAATGTCGCCGTGATAGCCTTCCTTTACCTTGAAGGAGACCTCAACCAGCTTACCGGTCTTGGTGGATTCCACACCGACCATGGTACGCCAGGTGATCTGGCCTTCCACCTTTTCCCACACGATGGTCTTGGAGGGATCCTCCAGAGAGAACACATCGTCGTAGCAGGTGTAGGACAGCTTATCATCCACCTTCACGACCTCGAGAGCAGTCGTGTCATACAGCAGAACGAACTCTGCCATGCTGACGCCGGGGTTGCTCACGACTGAAGCCGTTACGGTAATCGTATCGCCGGGATCTACCAGAAGCGGATCCTGCTCTTTTGCAGTGGCGCAGGTCGCGTCAAAGTTCACAACGAAGGCAGGGGCCGCCTCTGCGGCAGAGAGCGGAGCTCCTGCCGCAAGGCAAACCATGATGATAGCCAAAAGAGGGATAAGAATGCGTTTCAACTGCATGTTTTTTCCCTACCTCTGTTTCTTAGCACTCCGAACCGGATGCAGCAACTGCCACGAGTTCCTCGTAGGTAAGAGCATCAACGATCTTCTTCTGCATGAGAGCGAAGTCGCAGATGGTGATGGCGCCGTCCTGATCAAGATCGGCTGCACCTTCGATCAGTGCATCGTAGTTCTCGATAAGGAGCATAGACTGCAGAGCAACCAGATCCTCGGTGAAGATGTAGTCGTCGTTGTTGATGTCACCAAGCTTGTAGATCTTGTTTGCCAGATCCTCAACATCATTGTTGATGATATGAGCAGCATCAACATCAACGACCTTCTTCTGACCTGCATTGTCGGGATCATCAACAGCCTTGGTTGCCGTGATATCCTGCAGAGTGAAGGTAGCAACGCCGGCAGTCTTGGTCTGGTAAGCGTTAGCTGCAACGCGGAAGTACAGGGTCATGTAGGTCTGAGTACCGTCGAGAATGTCGTTCTTCAAAGCACCCTGATCGGCATCTTCTGCGATGGACTGCATGTTAACCACGCCGCCGACAGCAAATGCGATCTGGTTCTTGGTGAAGTCAACGTTGGTAGCGGTGCCGGAAGCCTCGCCAAAGGCATTGTTAGCCTCGAAGCCAACGTAGGTGAACAGGCTGGTGTTGTACGCCAGCTTGGCGTTCAGAGTCACAAGGCCGTAGTTAGAAGTAGTGGTGGCAACCTTCACAGCGATGAGTGCGCCGTCCACAATCTCCTGACCGGCATTGTTGTTTGCAATGGAAATGCTGAAGTCCACGCCAACGAGCATGGGGATCGGATCGGTCTTGTCAGCACCGCACTTCGCGCAGTGATATTTGTTGTAGCCTGCCTCGGTGTAGGTAGCATCCTTGTGACCGTTCTCGATCAGCGCCCAAGCATGTGCGCCGAGGTCGTACTTCGGAACGTCGTAGTAGAAGAGAACATTGTCGTCTTCATCCTTCTCTGCAACGGTCTCGTAAACGATGTCGCCATCGAGCATGACCTGGTAGGTCTGGCCGTTGGCCTCAAGTGCAGTCAGGGTGCCATTTACCATAACGGGGATCCATTCCACAACCTGCGTGTTGCACTTGGTGCAAGCCCATACGAAGCGGTTCGGCAGACCGCAACCCTTCGGCTGGAATACGCGGTCGGATTCTCTTACATCGTGGTTAGGCTCGATGTCCTTGTCGCAGGTTACGCAGTGACGATCCATCTCAACCGTACAATCAAGGCTAATCTTCTGGCCTGCTGCGTTGGTGTGGCCGAGAGCATCGGCAACCTTCTCTTCGTCACGGTAGGTACAAGTTGCTGTGCCATGAGCAACATCAACATTGGAGCAGGTGGTGATGATCACGCCGTCCTCGCCGCAGGTGGGCTCCTTCTTGGACTCATCCACAACGTAGGTGTGAGCGGCATGGCCATAGTAGAATTCTTCAGTATTGATGGACTTGTTGTTGATGGCGCAACCATTCTTACATACCTGGTACAGGTAGCCGTCCTGGTAGCAGTTTGCCGCAACAGCGATCCACTCCTGGCCCTCGAAGTTGTGGCCGGTAGCAGCTACGTTGAAGTAGTCCTTGGTTTCGGGGGTAACGCCGTCAGCCTTCAGAAGGGTGTTTTCACCATCCTTGGAAACGGCGGTGCAAGCATGGGGCTCTACGCTGGGATCATCGTTATCGGTACCGGTGCACTTGTAGTACTCCAGGTTACCAACAATCTCACAGCCGGGGATAACAGCAACAACCTTCTCCCAGGTATGACCCTCGGCCTCGACAACCTCGGGAGCCTCCAGGATCTTGCCGCAGTCCGCACACTTCACGCCGGCGGTAGAACCGTTAACGGTGTGGGTGGGTGCAACGGCAGGGATAGCCTCCTCGGTATGATGCCAATCCACAGTGGTAGGCAGCTTGATCTCGCCGCAGCGAGCGCAGGTCCAACCGTCAGCCAGAACGCCGTTCTCGCACTTTTCGGGATCGGGAGAGCACACATAATCCTCAGCTCTGTTGTAAACCTTGTTGTGCTGGCCGTACAGATCAGCAGCATTGCCGGAAACGAGGTAATCCTCGTTGGTAGTGTAGAACTTCGCACCGCAGCCGGCACAGGTGTACTCAACCTGCTGGAGCTGTACGCAGCTACCGGGGGTGATAACAACGCGAGTGGTGTAGTAGAAGCCAAGAGCATGCTTGGTGCCGGTCGCGGGAACGGTAGCACCTGCGGGCAGGATGTGCGCTGCATGCTTCAAAAGCTCAAGATCGGTAGGCTCGGTATCCTGAACGGTCTCGGTGACGCCGCAGGGAGAAGGAGTGATGACCGCGCCGGTCTCGGGATCCTTCACCTCGCCGCGGATACAAGTGTGCGTTACCGTACCCTTTTCATAGCAGGTAGGCTGCTTGGTTACGGTATTGGGACCCCACAGGTGACCCAAAGCAGGAACAATCGGATCATATTCACCCGCATCAATATCATCAGTACCGCAATCCAGGCAGAACTTCACCTGCGTACCGGTAGTGGTACAGGTGGGTTCCTTGGTTACGCGCATAGCGGTGTGTTTGTGATTCTCGGGATTTCTTTCGCCAACGAAGGAATCCGGTACGATCTCCAGCTCTGCCTCACAAGCAGTGCAGACATAGGACTTGTGTGCCGCAACGGTACAGGTAGCCTCGATATCAACGGGCTCCTCACTCTTGGTGTGGCCGGCTACCAAAACGGTAGAGGTGGTGCCGTAACCGCAACGATCGCACTTATTGCCAGCGGTGTGGCCGTTAGCGGCCTCAACAGCTGCAACAACCTCTTCGGTGTAGGTGGTCACAGCCTGTGCTCTGTTGTTGTCAACAAGGAGAGCGTTGATCGCATCGATCTTTTCCTGCTCAACAGCAAGAATGACGATGGCACCGCCGCTGACCTGCTTCTGGTAAACAGGGAGCTTGCTACAATCGGCAGCCTGGTATTCCACGGGCTTCATGTCGTGACCGAGAGCCTTGTAGGTGGTTTCGTAGTCTTCGCTATCGGTGTAGTAGATGTACTGCTTTTCGCCGCAACCGCCGTTGGCTTCGTCGCAGATGTACCAGCTGTAAGCATCCTCGGTGCAGGTTCTGTCAACAAAGATGGTACCGGTAGCGGGGATTACGTGCTGGCCGGTGGGTGCAAGGATGTTGTCCTTCTTCATTTCGCCGCAGGCGAAGCAGAACCACAGCGAGTAGCCGTACGAGCTACAGGTAGGAGCTACGATCTGGTTGGGAAGATCGCCCCAGCCGTGACCGGTAGCAGGGCTACCCTCAAGAACCTGGTTGCACAGGGTACAGGTGTAGTAACCGTCCTCAAGACAGGTGGGCTTGGTCTCGATCAGCGTGATGCCGATCACAGCCGCATTCAGCGGGTTGTGGTTACCGTTGGGATCGGTGGTTGCGAGGTGCTTTACCTCATGGATGTAGCCGCAATCCTCGCGGTTACACTTGTAGTAGGTAACGCCGTCGACACAGCCAACCTTCACAGGCAGATGATCTGCATCCTGATAAGGTTCGTCCACGCCGTCGTTATCCTTGTCGTAATCGTGACCCAGAGCAGGAATAACCCTGTAGCCATCCTTGCCCAGGTTACAGATCACGCAGTAGGAGCCCTTGGTGTTGCCTGCCTCAGTACAGGTAGCAGCCTTCGCCTCAACAGCAAGCCACTTGTGCTGGTTGCTGGCGAGAGGCATGGTCTCGTCAACCGTCTTGTCGCAGGTAGCGCAGGTAAAGGTGTACACCGCGCCGGTTCTGCCGCAAACGGCAGGAGTCTTCTCTACGCCGGCACCAAAGTTGTGACCCTTTCTTGCAGAAAACTCTTCCTTGGGCTTAAAGCACTTGTCGCACTCATAGACCTTCACGCCATCCGCGGAGCAGGTAGCGCTGTCGCTCTTAAGCACGTAGTTATGCTCAGCCTCGGGGCACTGCGTCTTGGTGGTCAGAACAGTCTTCGTTGCATCGCAACGAGAGCATTCGTAAACGCTCTTACCGGATTCGGGCGCATAAGTAGGCTCGATGCGCTGCTCCATATCCTCGACCCAATCATGGCCGAGTGCGGGCTCTTTATACGTGCCATCTTCCTTTACCAGGGGTTTGGTCACGTACTTGCCGCAGGAGCATTCCCAAATTTCTGCTCCGGGTTCAGTACATGTGGCGGCCTGATAACCGATCTTCTCTTTCAGATCGGCCACGTTGTGCTGACAGGTATCAGCAACAGCGAGAGCAGGAACCGCACATACGCTGAGAAGCGTTGCCAATGCCATCACGATGGACAGGCATTTCAACATAGTGTGTTTCATTTTTCCCTCCAAAAAATAAAAATGTTCTAGCGCAAATCAGCCACATTTCCTAAAAAATGCGACAAATCTGCCCTTATCGTGGAAATTATAACATGCCCCGCATATTTTGTCAAGAAGTTTTCCATAATTTTTTGCGAATTTTATCGTGTTTACAAAAAATTTTTATTTTCGAGCCCGTTTTTTGCCCGAGGCGCGGGGTTTTTGACCGTTTTGGGAGTTGTTTGGAAATTTTCGGAAGACAAGGAACACCCTTCCTTTTTGAGGGATCAGGACCCCTTTTTTCGGCATAAAAGGAGAGAGAGACGGCGATTTCGTCTTCATATACTATATGCGCGCGCACGAAAACGGTGTCGCTGCGGTATAAATTTTCTCCCACGCGCGTACATTAAACAAAAAGGAGGAGTTTCGCATGTGGCACAAAATCAGACCCTACGTTCTCTTTATCGCGGCCGCCCTCGGTACGGGCGGTGCAGCCGCTTTTCTGACCCGAAACGACATGGATATCTACACCGAGCTGACCACGCCGCCGCTTGCCCCGCCCTCGATCCTGTTCCCGATCGTGTGGACGGTGCTGTACGTACTGATGGGGGTTGGCGCGGCACTCGTTTATGAGAGAAAAAAGGAGTTCCCCGGCGAGGCGCACAACGCCCTTTTGCTTTTCGGAGAAAACCTGGTTCTCAATTTTGCGTGGAGTCTGATCTTTTTCCGCTTCCGCGCGTTTTTGCTCGCGTTTATTTGGCTGCTCTTGCTGCTGCTTGTCATCATCCGCAT
This sequence comes from Clostridia bacterium, assembly GCA_017464805.1. GTDB lineage: Bacteria > Bacillota > Clostridia > Oscillospirales > CAG-272 > UBA1740. Next base: position 65,658 of record JAFTYE010000002.1, read on the forward strand.
GATCATTGCCTTTGTGCGGGTGAGGCCGATCGCGGGTTATTTGCAGATTCCCTACGCGGTGTGGGTAACCTTTGCGGGCTACCTAAATCTTGGGATCTATCTTTTGAATAAATAAAATACACGGTGGGCGGCCTTAAGGCAGCTCCACCGTGTATTTTTCAAGCAGACAAGCGGGGTGCAGGGCCAGCTTGGCGGTACGCAGACCTTCGTCGCCCGCGTCATCCTCGCGGTTGATGAAGCGCGCGTCCCCGCCCGCGTAGGCGGCAAAGCGCGAGGCAAGTGTCTGATAGGCGCCGGGGCAAGCACGGTCTGCCTTTTCGACGTGTACGAACAGGGTGTCCCCCACGCGCTCGCCGAAGGAGAAGCCGACGATTCTGCCGTCCGCACGGAGCGCGCCGCCCGTCATGCCGTAAAAATCGGGGGTGTCCAAGAGCTCCGCAACCACCTCTCGCTCGGCCTCGGCACTCTCCCCCTCGGGGGGCGGCAGGGTGGCGAAGAAGGCGCGCACCTCGGCAGCGTTTTCTTCCGTGATCGGCTCGACCTGTCCTTCTCCATAGGTGCGGACAAAGCGGTTGACGTGATTGCGCTGACCCGCGTACTTTTTGCCGCGCAGGAAAACGAACGCCTCGGCATCGTAAAGGTAGTCGAAGAGCTCGCGGTGCGGCGTGGCGGCGGCGGTCTGCGGAAAAAGCGAAAGTGCCTCCATCGGTATGGTGCAGAAGCGAAGCGGCCGCGCGGCCTCGGCGACCAGGCGGGAAATACCCGCGGCAGGGTCGGCCCCGAGCGGCAAATTATAGTGCACACGGCCACGCTGGTCGTACAGGCGGGTGTAAAGGTTACCGTCCTCGACGGCAAATTCGGTACGATAGACATGCCGCCAGAGGAACACCCCGCCGACGGTAAGGTCGCAGAGGCGGTACGGATTTTCTTCAAAAAAGGGACGCAGGCGCGCAAGCGCCTGCCCCGTGAGCTTTTCAAATTTCATCATCACTTCTGTTAAGGCTTGCAGGTGCCGCAGGGCACAAAGTCATCGGAGAGCAGGTCATCACGCGAGCCGACAAACTCCTGCTTGTTCTTTTCGGACATGCCCGAGACGGAGGAGCAGGTGGGCAGGTGGAATCTTCTTGTGCTGATGTTGAGGATGTAGGTCACGTTCACACCCTCGTCGTCGGGCGTGTCGGGCGCGTCATCGGCGGGAGGCTCCTCACCAGACAGCCAGCTCTTGCCCGTGGCATAGTCGATGGTCACGCCGGGCTGGACGTTGTAGGCGTAGACCGAGAAGCAGACACCCGCGCCGTCATCCTCGACCGACCAGCCCTCCATCAGCACGCCGCGCGCAACAGGCTCCGAGCCCTCGAAGATAGGCGTGACGCGATAGAGGACATGGTTTTCGGTCTCCGTGACATAGTGAGCGATCATGTTTTCAAAGTCCAGCATGCCCTCGATGTTGAGGTAGCGCGTACCGGTGATAAGGTTTTTCTCGTTAGCGTTCTCGCCCGTCAGCTGGTAGCCGACGAGGTGGCAACGGTTGTAGAGGTATTTTCCATCCACGACATCGTATTTGACGGTGTGCCAGCCCGACGGCTTGACCGAGCCGATGGAGCCGCGCTCCTCGGTGGGCATGATGTCGATACCGACGCTTGCCTCGGCGTAGCCGCAGCGGCCGAGCGCGTCAAGCTCGCTGTAAAATTCGTAGGATGCTGTCGCGGCGGCCTTTTCTTCATCGGTAAAGGACGGGACATTTCCGTTGATCTCGACGTAGGCCGGGCCCGAATAGGCGGGCACCTCGTCAAGCGAGATCGGGGATTGGGTGCCGAGCCCCAGCATGGAGAGCAGGTCGCATCCGCCAAGGGACAGGCAAAGGACAAGCAGCAGGGCAACCAGGGACGTGAGCTTTTTCATCGGATGTACCTCTCTTTTGTGATGATCTTATGGGAGTAGCCGGCGAATTCCGTGCGTTCGGACAGGCGCAGGCCCGCCGCAAGCGGCTCAACGTCCAAGCACAGGTCGCGCGGGTAACGACAGTTCCAGCGGTAAACGATCAGCTCGTCTATGCGGTCAAGGTGGGGGGCAAGCGGCTCGCTTTCCACAAAGCACAAGTCTCCTTTCTCGGCTGCCGAAAGGAACTGCGGTGTCACGGTCGCACCGCCCTCCCCCAGCAGGTCGGCCGAGAAGGGGGAGATCAGCAGCCGCCCCTTTCCCGCCTCGGTCAGCAGGTCGGCGACAAGAACCCGGTCGCGACTCTGGCGACGGTGATTGAAGATCATGCCGCCGAGATCGTCCACGCATACGGCAACACGCATACGGCTCTCCCCTTTCGTTTTCATTGTAGACATTATAGCACACGAACGGGAAAAATGGAACGGGTGTAAGCCACTTTTTAAAAAAAGTGGCGCAAAAACTTTCTTAAGGCCCTCAAGAGGAAGCCCTTCATGGTCTCTTCCCTTTTGTGTGCCCCGGATAAAAACAAAGAGGGGAGATCCCTCTCCCCTTTTTGTTTTACAGTTTCGAAAAGCCGAAGCTGTTGACCAGCGCGTCGATCCTTTCGCCCGCCTTGCAAAGCGGACATTCGTGCGCGGGATAGCTGGCGTAGTCGGCAAGTGTGCCTGTGTCGAAGGCGGAATAGACGGGATGGCCCATGCACTCGTGCACCGTGGCAAAGATGGAGGAAACGCCCACCACCGCACCACCGTAGTACTGCACCGCCTCGATAGCCGCCTTGGCGGTATAGCCCGTGGTGACCGATGCGGCCAGGATCAGAACGTGCTTTCCCTGCACGGCAGAGGTAAGTCCCTCTCGGAACACGATCTGCCCGCCCGAGGCATACTCGGGGGTCAGGACGTAGATGGTCTGATGTGCGTTGACGTTGATATAGTTGGCCTCGGTCAGACGGCGGGCAAGGCAGGTGCCCACGACCTGCATGCCGTCCAAGCACAGGATGGTGTCGATGATGGTATTTGACTGATAATAGGAAACGAGCTCGGTCGCCACGGCATCCGCCTCGGAAAGACGGGTCTTTTGCTTGGCCACATCAATGTAGTAGTTGATATGGCTGTGCCCCGTTGCAAAATGTCCCTTCGCCACGCGAAGAAGCAGATTCTTTTTCTTGGTGTGGGTGGTTTCGAAAATTTCGGTTGGCATACCGTGTCCTCCTTGATGTTTCTTGTGGCCATATTTTACCATAAAATGGAATGCTTGTCAAGAATTTTCTTGGCAGGGCAGCAGAGGAAAAAGAGAAAAGGGAGAATGATCGTTCTCCCTTTTCGGTTTTTGAAATCATGCCTCGGTCTTGGCGTTCACCTCGTCGAACTCGGCGGTGATCTCGTCCGACGGCTTCTTCGTCAGAAGCGAAACTGCCACGATCACGATCGAGGAGAGGATAAAGGCGGGAAGCAGGCTGTACACGGCGAACACGCCGCCAAGGGGATTCATCACGAATTCCCAGAAGAAGACGGAGCAGCCGCCCACGACCATGCCCGCAATGGCACCCGCGTAGGTGGTGCGCTTCCAGAACAGGGAGAAAAGCATCAAGGGACCGAAGGTCGCGCCGAAGCCCGCCCATGCAAAGGAAGTGATGCCGAAAATGGTGGAATCCGAATCCCATGCGATCAGCATGGCGATGATGGTGATGACAGCCATGGAGATGCGCGAGATCCACATGACCTTCTTGTCGGACAGCTTCTTTTTCAGGATGCCGTCGCACACCGTTTCGGTGATGGAGGAGGTGGAGATGAGCAGATAGGAGTCCGAGGAGGAGATAGAGGCCGCAAGAATGCCCGCACAGGCAAAGCCCGCCAGAATGGGGGGCAGGAACTGCGTCGCCATGTCAATGAAGACGTTCTCCGCCTCCGGCTTGGAGCCGTAATGCAGGAAATCCATGCTGCGGCCGACAATGCCGATCAGGAGTGCCGCGCCCATGGCGATGAACAGCCAGACAACGGCTACACGGCGGGAACGCTTCAGCTCGCCCTCGTCACGGATGCCCATGAAGCGGAGCAGGACCTGGGGCATACCGAAGTAGCCAAGACCCCACGCGAGTGCGGAAAGAATGGAAAGCACGGACATGCTGCTTCCCTGACCGAAGGTGCCGGCCCCCGTCGGGCTTGCCGTCTTGAAGAGCGAAAGGAAGCCGTCGATGCCGCCCACGTTTTCCACCACGGCCGCAACACCGCCCGCATGAGCAACACCGAGAACAAGAATCAGGACGAGTGCCGTGACCATCACGATCGCCTGCATAAAGTCCGAGGCGCTTTCCGCAAGGAAACCGCCGAGGAAGGTGTAGGCCAGCACGAAAACCGCGGCAATGACCATCATGGCGTGATAGTCAAGGCCAAACAGGTTCACAAACAGCTTGCCGCAGGAGGCAAGGCACTGACCCGCGTACACGGTAAAGAAGACCACGATGAAGAAGGAGGCGATCATGAGGATGATCTTGTTCTTCTCATGGAACCGCTTCGAAAAGAAGCCGGGGATGGTGATGGCATCCACCTTGCCACTGTAACGGCGCAGGCGGCGGGACACGATCAGCCAGTTGAAATAGGTGCCCACGAACAGGCCGATGGCCGTCCAGCCCGCATCGGCAAGACCCGACCAATAGGCAAGGCCCGGCAGACCCATCAGCAACCAGCCCGACATGTCCGAGGCCTCGGCCGAGAAGGCGGCGACCCAGGGACCGAGCGAGCGGCTTCCGAGGAAGTAGGATTCCGCGTTCTTGTTGGCGCGCTTCGCAAAATACACGCCGATGCCCACGACCGCCAGCATATAGACGATCATGGCAATAAGGTGTTGAATGTTTTCTCCGGTCATTTGTTTTTTCGTCCTTTCTCTTAAAGGGTTTAATCTATTATTCCACCGTTACCGATTTGGCAAGGTTTTTGGGTTTGTCAATGTCACAGCCGCGCTCGCGCGCCACGTAATAGGCCAGCATTTGCAGGGGTACGATCTCCACCGCCGGGGAGAACACCGTCTCCATGCGCGGCAGGGCGATCACATCGTCCGCCTGCGAAATGACCCTTCCGTTATCGCGGAAGGTCACAGCCAGCACCTCGGCACCGCGCGCCTTACATTCCACGATGTTGCTGACCGTTTTCTCGGTCACGTCCTCGTTGCAACAGAGTGCCACAACGGGCTGTCCCTCCTCGATGAGGGCGATGGTGCCGTGCTTGAGCTCGCCCGCGGCGTAGGATTCCGCATGAATATAGGAAATTTCCTTCATTTTCAGCGCGCCCTCGAGCGACACGGCATAATCGGTGTTACGGCCGATATAGAACATCGAGGCGTGGTCGCAATATTTCCTTGCCAGCCTCGGCAGGGCAGCGGCGTTGAGATCAATGGCCTCCTGAATCAGCTTGGGAATCGAACGAATGGCGGCCACGCAAGCATCGTACCTCTCGCGCGGTACGCTGCCCTTTTTGCCCGCGAGATAGGTGGCGAGCAGATAGAGCACCGAAAGCTGGGTGGTGTATCCCTTGGTGGTCGCGACCGCGATCTCCGGCCCCGCCCAGGTGTAGATGACGTGATCCGCGAGGGCCGCAACCGTGCTGCCCACTACGTTCACCACGGCAACGGTGCGCGCGCCGCGCGCCTTGCATTCCTTCATGGCGGCGATGGTGTCGGCAGTCTCGCCCGACTGGGAAAGCACCACGAGCAGGGTGTGCTCATCGATCAGGGGGTCGGCATAGCGAAGCTCGCTGGCCAGCTCCACGGACACGGGAATGCGACAGAGTCTTTCGATGGCGATTTTGCCCGCACAGCCCGCGTAGTACGCGGAGCCGCAGGCGGTGATGACGATCTTGTCAATGCTGCGAAGCTCCTCTTCCCCAAGCGCAAAGCCCTCGAAAAAGACCTCGCCGTCGCGGATGCGGGGAGAAATGGTGGCCTCGGTCGCGCGGGGCTGCTCCATCATTTCCTTAAGCATGAAGTGCTCGTAGCCGCCCTTTTCGGCCGCCGCGACGTCCCAGGTGATGCGGTGCAGCTTCTTTTCCACGGGTCTGCCCGTGCCGTCGAAAATGGTGATCCCCGCAGGGGAAACAGCGGCAAACTCGCCGTCGTCCAGATACATGACATTTCTCGTGTAGGAAACCAGCGCGGTGATGTCGGAGGCGAAATAATTTTCGCCCACGCCCGCGCCAAGGATCAGGGGGCTTGCCTCACGCGCCACGTACACGGTATCGGGGCAATCGGTACAAAGAACACCCAGTGCCCAGGAGCCGCGCAGGCGGGCGGAGGCGCGGATGACCGCGTTCTTCACGTCACCCTCGTAGTACATTTCAATGAGGTGTACCACGACCTCGGTGTCGGTTTCGCTCTCAAAGGTGTAGCCCTTTTCGACAAGCTCGGCACGCAGGGCCTGATAGTTTTCGATAATGCCGTTGTGCACGACGGCGAAGCGGCCGTCGTTGCTCTTGTGGGGATGGGCATTTTCGTCGGTGGGGGCACCGTGGGTCGCCCAGCGGGTGTGCCCGATTCCAACCTGACCGGGGGTGGCCTTGCCGTCCTCGGTCTTTTCCGAGAGATTTGCTATGCGCCCCGTGATCTTACACACGGTCAGTGCGTTGTCGTATAAAACTGCTATACCTGCGGAGTCGTAGCCTCGGTATTCCAGCTTGCGAAGTCCGTCCAGCAAAATGGGGGCGGCCTGCTCGGTGCCGGTGTATCCGATGATACCGCACATATATCGTTTTCCTCCGTTCATTCAATGGGCGCGGATGCACCCTTTTGAGAATATATTATGTATTATAGCACGCACGTGTACCCTTGTCAAGAAAAAATCCGCGAAACAGCGCGGCACGTCTACCTTTTGTAGGGGCACGCCCTGTTTTTTGCAGGGGCGACCGTGGGTCGTCCGTACAAGGAAAAAAGCAGGGCCCGCCCCATACATAAAAGCCCCCTCGGAAGGGGGCTTTTCACTTGCATGGGAGGGTTATTTTTCACCCGCGATCAGCCGTAGCTGAACAAGAAAGGCTTCTTGCAGCTCGGGAGAAAGAGAAGAGTACAACCGTATAAATTCCTCTACCTGCCCGCCGTCTTGGGCGGGCTTTTTTTCTTCTATCAGGTCGGAAACGGTTACGCCAAAATACTCGGCGATCTTTTGGAGAGCGGTGTCGCGGGGTACAACACCATTTCTCCAAGCGGTTACCGATCCAGAGGAAAGCCCTAATTCTTTGGCGACTGGATTCGGCTTTGTATTTCTTTCGTTGCATAATTTAACAAAATTATCCCAAAACATGATGAATCTCCTTTCTTGCAAATTGTGCAAATCTCATAAATCTCAGAAACAAAAATTGTACAATGTGCTGATATTGAGAAAAAAGAGATAATTGTATTGACACAATGAGAAAAATGAGTTATAATTTAACCACAGGTCATATATTGCTGTTTTGCTCTATCAAAGAATTGATAAGAGCTTGGACGATCTTGACTTGACTGTCAGTCAGCAAATCAACACCTTGGAGGCGGTTCCCTTTTTCGGCGAGCTTTTTTTCTTCCAGCAACTCTTCTATTGTTACGCCCAATTCATTGGCGATTTTTATTAAGGTTGTTTTTCTGGGGATTGACTCTCCCGTCCACTTGGAATAAGCGGCGGCAGATAACCCTATTTTTTTGCATACCGCGGTTGGGGCAACATTTTTTTGTATACATATTTTTTCAAAATTATCCTTGAACATAGCCTTCTCCTCGAAAGTGCACAAAATCAATAAACCAAAATTGTGCATTTTTCACAAACCCAAACAAATCGCATAAAAAGCATTGACAAGTTGAGTATGTTGAGTTATAATTAAACCACAGGAAACCGTTACGGATCAATCAGCGAATCAATAATCTTTTGCACGATTTTTAATTGATCAGCGTTCAGCTTATCGACACCGCGTAAAATGGGAATGTTCTCGGCGGGCTTCTTTTCTTCTATCAAATCGGCGACGGATACGCCAAAGTAGTCGGCGATTTTTCGTAAGGCTGTGGCGCGGGGCATGACTCCGTTTTTCCAAGCAGTCACGGATCCGGAAGAAAGCCTTAATGCCTTTGCGACCGCATTTGGAGACAATTTTCTACCGTCACAAAGTTCTCTAAAATTTTTCCAGAACATTTTGTCATCCTTTCTGTGCACAAGTCACAAAACGAGATGATCTCATTTGTGCAAAGCAACAAAAATGAAAATAACTCACACACACATGTTGACAAATGAGGAAAACTCATTTATAATATGGCCATAAGGCAACAGCCCGTCCCTATTATACCAACAAGGCGGAGTTTTGTCAAGAAAAATGAGAAATTCACAAAATTATGGAAAGGAAAAGGACATGATCATACAAGAATTATGGCACGGAAACATTTTGCCGCAGCAGGAAGAGGGCAAGCACGAAGAGGAAATAAAGGAGCTGCGCGCGCTTGCCGACAGAAACAGGGATATGCTTAAAGCCCATCTGAATGAGGAAGGGCTTGACCGCCTTGAACGGTACGACGAAAACCTTTCGGAGCTTATGTCGTTGCGTGAGGAGGATATATTTGAGAACGCCTTTCGCCTCGGCGTTCGCCTTGCCATCGAGTGCCTTATGGAAACATAACCCCCTCGGGAGGGGGCTGAAAAAAACACCCCTCTCGCCCGCGCGCATATACTGGGAACGGAGGTAAACGATATGACTTCTATGAATTGTTCCTGTAAATGTGCCTGCACGGCCATCACCGTGATCGGCAGCATCATCGTGGGTATCATCACCGCCATTTTGGTGGCCACGGCCACCGTGGCGATCACCCCCGTCTTTCTGTGGGTATTGCTCGGCATCGCTGTGGTGTACCTGCCTATCCTTCTGCTCTTTACCGCGCTTCGCCGGGGCGAGGGCGGCCTCTGTATCTGCCGCGCCCTAACCGCGATCGTCATCGGCATTCTCGGCACGATCCTGCTCGCGCTCATTTTGCTGGGCATCGCGCTTCCCGCCACAGGCTTCCTTCTTCCCTTCTTTGCAGGAATTTTGCTTTTCTTTTTTGCGTTGACTCTTGCTTCCACCGCCTGCCTGATCCTCTGTCAGGCTGATTGTAACGAATAAAAACAACCGCCTGCGGTATACCGCAGGCGGTTGTTTTTATTCGTTCAACCGTTTGGCAAATGCCGCAAGTGGCGCGTCATCACGGAAAAATTCATGCTTGCCCTCGAAGGTGGAGAGAGTCAGCCAATCCTCGCCCACCTCGCGGCAATAGTCGCGCAGCCGCTCCATGGACGCGCGGCCGCTTTCTACCTTGAAAACCTCGTCCTGCTCCCCGATTGCCACGTACAACTGGCGGGGGTAGATCAGACAGGCAACCTCGGCATCGTCAAAGAGGTAAGCGGAGCGCGGCCAGGTCCAGTCTGACCAGCCGTGGGCATCCCTCGTGTTGTACCAGGAGCAGGACACGGCGGCGCGGATGCGCGTGTCAAGGGCGGCGGTATACAGGGTGTAAAAGCCACCGTAGGACAAGCCGACCATGCCGAGCGCGGACACGTAGTCCTCGGCCTCGAAGTAGTTCAGAATACGGCGGATGCCGTACACCTCGATCGCGGTGACCGAGCTGCCCACGCGTTTAAGACGCGCGTCGAGATTGGTACGGTTGTAGGTCGTGTCGCAGACCTCGCCCTTTTCCTTTTCATCCCAAAGCAGGAGCTGGGGGCAGAACACGTGACAGCCCTCGCGCAGCACGCGCAGGGCGATATCGTGATAGGTGCCCGTCGAGCCCCACAGGCCCGTGATCAGCTCGGGCGTGCCCAGCCCGCCGTGTTGTACGATGGCAAGCGGGCGGCGTCCCTCTCCGTGAAGACGGAAATGCAGGCCCGTCATCCACAGCCCCGGCAGTACCTCAAAGCGCATGCGGAACAGGGTGTACCCATCCTCGTGCGAAAGCAGCTCACAGACGGCCTCGGGAATGCCCGTCACCTCGCCCTTGTCAAGCGGCCAGCCCAGCATGGCGCACAGGTCGGCGCGGTATTGTTCGGGGGTCTTAAAGATATCGACGGCGTAGGCACGGCGGGCTTCCCTCGCCTCCTCTTGCCGCGCCTCGATCACGGCCTTGACGCCGCGCACGTATTCCTGCTTATACGGCTCGGTCACGCGCTTTTCCTCACGCAGGGCGGGAGCCTGGATTTCCTTTGTCATCTCATTATCCTCAATTCCGTCTCAAAAGACGCTTGATTATTCGTTTCAGTCGGTTTTTCGGGGTAAAGCCGCCGTATCGGCGTGCCACGCCCGCAAATCCCCGCTCGTATTCTTCCCAAAATTTTTCCCTGCCCGCAGGACGCGCGGTCGGGGCGGTGAGATTCGGGTTTTTCGCCGCCACGTCGACAAACGCGGTCGGGCGGAGCTCCATATCCGACGCAAGCAGAGCCTCTTTTCCCTTCTCGGTATGCGCGACGACGGCGGACACGCCGCGCGAATCGGCAAAATCCGACAGGGGCGTGTCCTCAATGCCCCAAAAATCCCCCAGCGTGATGTCCGAAACAGCCTGCTCCTTGCCGAACGGGCAGGTGTAGCAGGCGGGGCGCAGGGCAAGGCGGCTGTAATACAGGGTGGCAAAGACCGTGTCGATCACCTTTTTGTCACCGAACCACAGGGCCTCCCGCGACACGCCCCAGGGGGCGGACAGATCGCGGAACTCGGCGCGCGTTACCTTGCGCTTGTGCCGCTTTTCCTGCCATGCGAGGTAGTCGGCCCACAGGCGGGGGGATGGCACGCCGTGGCAGATGAGGTCGGCGGTCAGCAGACCATCGTGATCGCCGCGAAGATAGGCGTACAGCCCCGCCACCTGGCAGGGGGTGCCGCAAAACAGCACGCGCCGTCCGCCGACAAGGTCCCGCTTCACGGCGGCGTAGCTCTCGCCCACGTCGCTTTGCACGTATTTGGAGCCGCGAAGCATCTCTGCCTCCGCTTCGGTCTCGGCGCGCGCATGGTGCACCCTCATGTCCGCGTCAAGCCGCGCACCGTACACCACGCCACCTGCGGCAAGCGTGGCACGCGCCAGCGCGAAAAACGCACCGCCGCTTTGGCTTTTTTCTCTTGCCCCCTCACCGCGCAGCTTGGCGGCGGCCACCAGGACGGGGCGGGGCTCGTCTTTCTCTTTCTTGTTCTTGGCCGCAAGCGCGGGGCAAACGCGCTCGCAAAGGCCGCATTGGATACAGGTGACGGGGTCGATCACGGGATAAGCAAAGCCCTCGCCGTCCGCCGTCATGCAAATGGCCTTCGTGGGGCAGGATGCGAAGCACGCGGCACAGCCCGTGCAGGCAAAACTTTCGGTGTTCAGCATCTCAACCACCTCTCCTCAAAATCGTTTTCACGCGACCGAGGATGCCCCACAGGGTAGCGCGGTCAAAGAGCAAAGCGAGGATCAGCGTGACAAGCCCCGCCCACAGCGAGGCAAGACAGGCATACCCGACCCAGGCAAGCCAGCCGCTTACCGTCATGTCCACAAAGTGAAAGGGCAAAACGGAAATGACCACCGCCACCACGCTCCGTGCCACCGCCAAAAGGGTATCCCGCACGGGGGTGCCCGTGATGCGGCGCGCCGAGAAGAACCAAAGATCGACGTCGCGGTACAGGTTAGAGGCCGCCGCGGCGACAAGAATGCCGACAAGGCCAAACGGCACGGCAAGAACCGCGCCGCCGACAAGAGCAATCGCCCCCTGCGTCAGCGTGCGCCAGCGTGTTTCGCGGTACATGCCTGCCGAAATGACCAGCATGCCCTGTGGCGTTTTAAGGTGGTAGAGGTAGGTGCCGAGCACCACAAGAAAGCCGATTATCGGTTGATGGTAGTTGGCATCCTGGATATTCGCGGTGTACAGATCCACAAAGGGCATGATCATCACAAAGGACACCGCAAACACAAAGGAAATGAGCATATAAAAGCCGCTCTCGAACTCGCGGTAGGCCTTGCAGAGAACCTCTTTCTCGTTCTTCGCGATCACCTCGCCAAAGGAAGCAGCCAGACCTGAATTGAAGATCCCGAGGACGCTGTTGAGCCCCATCACCACGATGTTAAACACCGAGAAGATGCTGACAAGAGCCAAATCGCGCGACACCAGCGTCAGAAGCAGAACCGTCGTGCCCTGATGGATCGCGCCCAGCACCTGCAAGAACATCGCGTCCCACCGCTTGTCAAGGGCGTGCATGTCGGGCGCGGCGTAGTAGTCCACGCGCGGATAACGGCGGCGGCAGTAAAGCAGCAAAAGAGCCGAGCGAAGAAGGAGCGCCGCGATCGCGGCCGCACGGGCGACCAGCACCGACGCACCGAGGGCGGAGAGAACCGCAATGATCGCCGTTTGCAGACCCACCTGCAAGATCGAGGCGATCGAGATGACATAGGTCTTCTGATCGGCGGTCAGGAGCACGCGGTACTTGGCCAGCGTGAAAAATTCCAGAAATCCGCCCGCGCCGAGCACCAGCACGAGCAGAGCTGTTTCGAGGTAGGAAAGGGCGGGCGCGTCAATATACAGGGGATAGAGGAGCGACAGCAGCACCGTCAGTGCGGTGAACACCCAGCCCGCCTGTGTATAAAAGCGGCGGGATGCCGACACGATCTCGCTCGTGTGCCGCTCATCCCCGTCGGCAAGCGGCTTGTACAGCGCGTAAATGGCGGCGGCGGACAGCCCCGCCTCGACGAGGTTAAAGTAGTTGATGAACTGGGTGATCGAGGTAACGAGGCCGTTGATCTCCGACCCGTAAAAGGCCAGCATAAAGCGCGGCACGATCAAGGCGGCCGCGACGTTCACCACCTGCAACAGTGCCGTAAAAAGCGTGTTGTAAAAGAATTTCTTACTTCTGCTTTCCATCTTTTGCGATCTTTTCTATGATTTTTTGGGATTTTTCCCGCTCCTCGACCAGGCGCGCGTGCGCCTCGGCAAGGTCAGGAAGCGTGGGCGAAGCGAGTACCGCCTTGCTCGGATTGACGCGCTCGGGCAGCCCGACCGTGTCAAGCAGGTCAAGGATGCGGCTGGCGCGGTCGTTCTGCGCGAAGGAATAGAACGGCAGGCCGAAATTAAGCGAAAAGGCCGTGCCGTGGAAGGAGTCGGTGACAACGAAATCCGCCGAGGCGAACAGGGACACAAATTCGCGCGGACCCGCGTCGCGGATAATGCGGTCGCCAAACCGCTCGCGCGCGCTGACGGTCAGGTTGTACACGGGGAGCCCCAGCGCATGCGCGACGGTCGCGGCCGCGCGCTTGATGCGCCCGTCACCCCCAAGCGTATACAGAAGCAGGTATTTCTCCGTCTTTTTCTCCTCGCTCGCGGCGGCAAAGGTACGCCACTCGTCGGCCGTAAGGAGCAGGGTCGGGTCCAGCGCGACGGTCGCGTCCAGCCCAAGCTGCTCACGGCAGATGTCCACGCCCGTCTTCTCGCGCACCGAGATCAGCGATAGGGCGGATAGGGCACGGCAAAACAGCGGAATCTGCTCGTTTGGCAGGCGAGAAAGTCCGAAGCTTGCCGCGTAGGCGTAGGTCCTTTTCTGCGGCATGCCGAGGGGTAGATAGGCAAGGTCGGCACCCGTGCAGGCAAGATTCCAGACCTGGTCGCTCCCCACCACCAGCCGCGCGTAAGGGGCGCGCGTGATGCTTTTTTCGTCGTAGATTTCGGGGGAGGAAATTTCGGCCGAAAAGGCACGAAAACGCCTATTCCGCTTGGCAAAGACGGCCGCATGCAAAAGGGCGGCGGGGGTCCTTGGGAAAGCGTGGTACAGGCGCTCAAGGTGCGGGCTTTTATAATGGATAAGCTCGGCATCCGACACGGCCGAAAGGACGGTTTTCAGCGCATATGCCTGTAAAACCGCCCCGTAGTTGATGGCTCTTGTAAACGTCAGGATACCGATATCTTTCATGCGTTCTCCGTGTTCAGAAATTTCGGGTTTTGGCCACGCGTTCTTGGAACACCCTCTCGCCCGCTACACAGGAGCTCCTCGCTACCCGAAGGGAGCGTCTTGAATAGCCTCTCCCTTTGGGGGAGGTGACGCCGCAGGCGACGGAGAGGGGTAAGCGAGCATTATCCATCAATCCTCAAACAGGGGTGTGGAGAAATACCGCTCGGCCGTGTCGGGCAGGACCGTGACCACGGTCTTTCCCTTGCCCAGCTTCTTCGCCAGCCGAATGGCGGCGGCTACGTTCGTGCCCGAGCTGATGCCGCACATAATGCCCTCTTTTTTTGCGAGATCGCACGCCGTGGCAAGAGCCTGGTCATCGCCCACGATGCAAACCTCGTCGTAAATTTCCTGATTTAGGATCGCGGGGATCACACCGTCGCCGATGCCCATCTGGATATGCGTGCCGATCGCGCCACCCGAAAGGATGGCCGCATTCTCCGGCTCGACTGCCCAGATCGTCATGTCGGGGTTCGCCTCGCGCAGCACCTCGCCGATGCCCGTGATGGTTCCGCCCGTGCCGATGCCCGAACAGAAGCCGTGGATCGAACGGCCTTCCATATCCGCAAGGATCTCCGCGCCCGTTCCCCTTCGCTGGATCTCGGGATTGGCAGGGTTTTCAAACTGTTGGGGCACGAAGACGTGCGGGTCCTCCCGCTGCATGCGGAGTGCCAGGTTCAGGCATTCCTCGATGCACAGGCCGATGTTGCCGTCGTCGTGCACGAGAATGACCTCCGCCCCGTAGTGGCGGACCAGCTTGCGCCGCTCCTCGCTGACCGAGTCGGGCATGATGATCTTTACGCGGTAGCCGCGCACCGCGCCCACCAGCGCCAGGCCGATGCCCTGGTTGCCGCTGGTCGGCTCGACGATCACGGTATCGCGGTCAATGAGGCCCGCCGCCTCGGCGGCGTTAATCATATTGAGGGCCGTGCGCGTCTTGATCGAGCCGCCCACATTCAGCCCCTCGTATTTCACGAGAATTTCCGCACCGTCGGGGTTGCCCATATGACGAAGGCGCACGAGCGGCGTGTGCCCGATCGCCTCTAAAACGTTGTCGTATATCATCTTGATAAAGCCTTTCGTAGAACTGCAAACGATTCGTACTTACTATTATATCAGTTTTTTGCGGTTTTGCAAGCCCCCTTCGGGTTTTATTATTTTTGTACCCGCCTTACGGGGACGAAAGCCCCACCCCGTGTGTTACTTTGCAACACACGGGGTGGCTTTTATTTCTCCGAAAGGTATTCTGTGGCGAGGCGCATACCAAGGCAAAAGGCATTTACAAAGACATCCTCCTCTCGCAACGATAAAAACTCCGAAAGATTTTCATCGTATCGCTCAAGTCGGTCAAGCCCTTCCGCATTCAGATGGGCTTTAAGCACATCCCTGTTTCTGTCGGCAAGTGCGTGCAGCTCTTTTATTTCCTCTCCGTGCTTATCCCCCTCCTGCTGCGGCAGAATGTTTCCGTGCCATAGCTCCTCCACGATGCTTTTATTTTCCAACACAACGCTCTCCTTTTTGTCGCCTTATAAAGTCACTGCTTCCCATGATATCACCTTTAAGGTGATTGTCAAGTCATCTTTTAGAATGTATGATAAAATTTATAAAAAGAACTGTCGGGGGAGTATATGACCGTTTACAAAAGACTTCGAGATTTGAGAGAGGACCACGATCTCACGCAGCAGGATATTGCCGATCTGCTGAAAGCCACCAAGCAACAGGTCAACAAAGGGGAGCGCGGAGATCAAATAATGGGAATCGATAAATACATCGTCCTCGCGCGGTATTACGGCGTCAGCCCGGATTATCTGGCAGGGCTGACAGAGGAGCCATAAAAAGAGCCCCGTGTGTCGCGTTTGCGACACACGGGGTGGTTTTTTTCGTTTTACAGCGGGATTTTCACGAAGCGCAGCTCGCCATCCTCGGCGAGCACGCCGCGCTCGTAGAGCACAAACAGCTCTGTGTCCGACGCGGCGATATCGGCGTAACCGCCGACCCCGTCCACGGGGATCGTGCGGCAAACAGTGGCAAAGCCGTCGCGGCTCGCCTTGACGGTCAGCCCCTCTCGCACCGTTCGATTTTCACAATTGACGTGATAGAGCACGCCCCCCACCGCAACCATGCTTCCCTGACACACGGGGTCGGGCAAACGCTCGCACAGGCGGGGCTTCTCCCAGCCGCTCACGCCGTCGCTTGAGCAGGCGATCGCGCGCATTCTTTCTTCGTTTTCGTTGCGGACAGACATGACCACACGCCCGTCCGCGTCCACCGCCAACGCACTTTCACTGGGGTTGACCAGCTCCGCACCGTCCGGCAACTCGCCCACACACCAGCTCTCTCCGCCGTCCTCGGAGTACAGCGTCCCCACAAGGGACGGACGGTGTGCGTGCGCGTCCTCACGGTTATAAGCGAACCAGATCGGAACGATCAGCCGCCCGCCGTGGAAAATGCCGTGCCCCGGGCCGATCGCCCGCGCGTTCCAGAAGAAATCCGCGCCACGAACCGCGACGGCCTGCGGTGCGCCGAAGCTCCGTCCGCCGTCCACGCTTTCGGCAAGGAAAATCTCCCGATAATTCTCGCAAAAGAGGAGCAAAACCCGAGAGCCGTCGGCAAACAGCACGGGGTTGTTGAGGGTCTTCCCCTCTCCGCAAATGAGTGCGATCGTTTCCCAGCTCTCGCCGTCATTCTCACTGCACTGAACCTTGATATCGATATCCGCCCAATCGGAGTCCGAGCCGCGCCGACACTCGTAGGCCGCGACAAGCACCCCCGCCGCCGTGCGTACCAGCGCAGGAATGCGGCAGGCGAAGTAGCCCTTGCGATTCTTTTCCAGCACCATGGCTTACAGACCTCGCACGAAGGGTACGATCTCGGTGGCGATGAGCTTTTTCTGATCGTCCGTCGGCTCGCCGAAGGGGTGGCGACAGATGCCGAAGTCCATGCCAAGCTGACAAAGCACCTCTTTTTCGGCGGCCATCACGCCAATCTTGCACAGAACGGCAATGATGCGGTTGGCCTCCTTTTGCACCTCCTGTGCCTCGGCGATGCGACCCTCACGAAAGAGCTGTTCGATCAGAACAAACTTGTCGGCCATAAAGTTGTAGGTGCTGCCGATGCCGCCGTCCGCACCCATCGCAAGGCCGCACAAAAACATCTCGTCAAAGCCGTTATATACCAGCTTGTCGGCAAAAATCGTCTTACACTGCTCCATGGTAAAGAAGTCGTTTGAGGTGTACTTGATGCCTGCGAAGCGGTCATCTGACAAAAAGGCCGCCATCTCGGAAACGCCCATATTCACGCCCGAGAAGGCGGGAAAATGGTAGACCAGCATGGGTAGCTCGGCCGACGCCTGCACGCGGAGGTAATACTGCTTGATCTCCTCAAAGCTGAACTTGTAGTAGAAGGGCGCGACCGAGGACACCATGTCGTAGGACAGCTCGCGCGCACGGCGGGCAAGCGTGGTGGCCACGCGCTCGTCGATCGAACCGACGTGGGCGATCAGGGTGGCAGCGGGGGCTTCCTCCCGCACAAGTTCCATGATGCGCCCGCGCTCCTCGGTGGACAGCATGAAGGCCTCGGCAGTGCTGCCGCCGACGTAAAAGCCGCGCACACCGAGTGAAAGGTTGTGTCTGACCAGCTGACGAAGCACGGCCTCGTTCACGCGGTCCCCCTTGTCAAAGGGGGTAAGCAATGCGGTAAAAATGCCCTTGCATTTCATAAAAGAAGCTCCTTTTTCGGTGGTTTTTCTTCATTATACAGTAAAATTTCGTGAAAACAAAGAGAAATATTGCTTACTTTTTTACTTTTCTTGCTTTTTTTGCGCGTTTGTGCTATACTTGTACCGAGGTGAAGCCATGAAAAGCAAATTTTTACGCGAACAGGGGCGCGACCCCCTTACGAAAATATGGCACCGCTCCAAGGACGCGATGCTGCTTTACGTCCACGCAGGGGACGGCCACGTGGTGGCGCGCGAACGGATGTGCCCCTTGCGCGCAGGCACGCTGTGCTTCATCGGCGGGGATGCCTATCACTACACCGTACCGAGCGACCCGACGGTCTACGATCGCAGCAAGCTGTTCCTGGACGGGGGCACGCTCCTTGCCCTGCTCTCCCTTTTGCCTGCCGCCAGCCCCCTGCACCGTTTTGCCGATGGGACGGCCGTCGCCTGCACGCAGGTGAGCACGGAGGATTGCGGTGAGGTGGAGCATCTGTTCTCGCGCGCGGCCGCCCGGGCCGACACAGGCGGGGAGGCGGCGCGACTCTCGGCCTTTCTTTCGCTCCTTCTCTTTTTTGAGGGCGGCGGGGAGGAGCCCGTTACATCCCCAAAGACCCCTCTGCAAAGTGCAATCGAATACATCCACGCGCACGTGGCGAACGACTTGACGGTCGAGCAGATCTGCCGCGAAGCGCACGTAAGCAAATTCCACTTCTGTCGGCTCTTCAAGGAAACGATTGGGCTAACCGTGATGGACTACGTCCTCTCCACCCGACTGCTCCAGGCCAAGACCCTACTCCGCACCACCACGCTCCCCATCGGAGAGATCAGCGAGCGTTGCGGCTTCAGCAGCATCTCCTACTTCTCCCGTGTCTTCCGTGCCGAGGAGGGCGTGTCCCCCCGCGCTTATCGGCGGGGAGAATGAAAAAGGTCCTCTTTTTTTGCAATTCCTTGCCCTTCCGGAAAAAACTCTTTCCTTGGTTGTTGACTTTTTTTAGAAAGGGTGCTATAATTTCCCTTGATGAATACACGCAGCGGAGTTTTCCGCCATCCTACCGAAAAGGAGAAAACACATGAAAACCAAAGCAGTCCGTATCTATGGCGCAAACGACATCCGCCTGGAGGAGTTCGAGCTTCCCGCGATTGGTGAGGACGAGATCCTTGCCAAGGTCGTATCCGACAGCGTATGCATGTCCACGCACAAGGCCGTTATGCAGGGCCCCAAGCACGCCCGTGTTCCCGATGACGTAGCCGAAAACCCCACCATCATCGGCCACGAGTTCTGCGGCGAGATCCTGGAGGTCGGCAAAAAGTGGCAGCATAAATATAAGGCTGGCGACCGCTTCACCGTTCAGCCCGCCCTCGGCTGGCAGGGCAAGCTGGATGCCCCCGGCTATTCCTACCGCTACGTGGGCGGTAACTCCCAGTACGTCGTAATCCCCAACGAGGTTATGGAGTGCAACTGCCTGCTTCGTTACGACAACGATGTCTATTTCTACGGCTCGCTTGCCGAGCCCGTATCCTGCATCGTGGCAGGCTACCACGTCAACTATCACACAAACAACAGCGTTCACGTGCACCAGATGGGCATCGTGGAAGGCGGTAACACCATCCTCATGGCCGCCGCAGGCCCGATGGGTCTTGGCGCGATCGACTATGCCGTCCACTGTGACCGCAAGCCCGGTCTACTCGTTGTCACCGACATCGACAACGACCGCCTCGCGCGTGCCGCCTCGATCCTGACGGTCGAGGAAGCGGAAAAGAACGGCGTGAAGCTGGTCTACGTCAACACAAACGAGGTCGAGAACGCCCGCGATTACCTGATGGAGCTATCGGGCGGTAAGGGCTACGATGATGCCTTCGTCTACGCACCCGTGAAGCCGGTCGTGGAGCTGGCCGACAGTGTACTGGGCTTTGACGGCTGCCTGAACTTCTTCGCAGGACCGACCAACACCGAATTCTCGGCCATGTTCAACTTCTACCGTGTACACTACGCCTTCACCCACATCTGCGGCAACACGGGCGGCAACACCGATGACATGATCGAGGCGGTCGAGATGATGAACAGCGGCAAGCTGAACCCCACCGCGATGATCACCCACGTCGGCGGTCTGGATGCCGTCATCGACACCGTTATCAATCTTGACAAAATCCCCGGCGGCAAGAAGCTGATCTACAACTTTATCTCCATGCCGCTTGTCGCTCTTTCCGACCTCGCGGAGCTTGGCAAGACCGATCCCATGTTCGCGGAGCTGGCCAAGATTGTGGAGCAGAACAACGGCCTGTGGTGCGCCGAGGCAGAGAAATATCTGCTCGCCAACGCAAAGCCGATCTAAATCAACCAAAAAAGGAGAGCCTCGGCTCTCCTTTTTCATTTCCTCGGATACAATTCGTCGAATTGCCGCCGCGCAGGATTTGCGTAGATAATCGGAGGTGCTCATCAAAATCCCGTCGGTCTCGTATAATGTGATCATACGAACGGCTTTGCCATATATTTTCATTTCACCGCACTCTTTATTGCAAAATCGCTTGAACGTAGAAACAAAGCGGGCAATTCCGGAATTTTGCGGCGTAGAGAAAGGATGCATCGTCTGCTTTGTGTGCATATCGTAAGAAAAAACGTTCCTCGTTCATCATCATTCGCGTCAGCAGCCGCATCGTTTTTCTCGCAGGAAATTTTTTCCATACATATCCTTCTATCACCAAAATCGGCAGAGGGTATCCTCTGCCGATTTTGGTTAGTCTTAATAAATCTGCAACGAGCTGATGATCGCGCTCATGGGGGTGGCATCGGCTACCTGACGGTAGACGGCCTCGACGGTGGGCAGGAAGGAAGAATCCGCCTCCACACCACAGTAGGTTGCCAGGGCATGTGCCACGCCGTTTTGCTTGACGTCGGCCACCACCTCGGCAGAAGCCTCATCGCCCTCGGGGGCGAAGTGCAGCCCTGCCGCAAGACCTGCAAGGATCGTGACGGGTTTGATGCCGTGCTTTTCGCACAGGCGCGCCGCGCCCACGAAGCGATCGTTTGCGGAGAGCTTGCGCTTGGTGTCGCGGCCGACACGCTCAACGGTGTCGCCCAGCAGCTTGTTCTCAAAGCGGGAAATGAGGTTCTCGGAGAAGCAAAGCAGCTCCTCCAGCGGCACGCCGTACTCCTTCGAAAGAGCCCGGGAGGATTCGGTCAGGGCGCGCAAGGTCAACAGCTTGACCTCGGCATCCTTCGCGGCTTCCCAGATGTAGGTGTAGCCCTTGCGCGCGCCGAAGTAAGCGGTCAGCGCGTGGCTCATGTTGTGCATAAAGAGCTTACGGCGGATGAAGAAATCAAAGGGCGCGAAGGGCACCATATTCTCGATTGCGGGGACCTCGCCCTTGAAGGCGTTTTTGTCCACGGGCAGCTCGCAGTAAGGCTCGACACACACGGCAAGGGGATTCTTCTCAGCAATCTCCTTCGGGGTGGCGGGAACCATGCGACCGATGGACGGCTCGACCAGCGCGATATGCGCGTCAAAGTAGGCCTTTTCCGCGTCATTCAGGTTTTCCTTCACAAGACCTGCAAAGTACTTGTCCGCCTCAATCATGTTCTCGCAGATGATGACGTTGAGGGGAGCCTCGATGCCCTTCTCCATGCGGCGGCGCACACCACCCGCAAAGGGGGCGGCGATGAATTTCAGAATGTTGACGCCCACGGCGGTCGCCATGATATCGGCGGAGGCGATGGCCTCGGCGATGGCCTCATTGTCGCGGCCGTTCACACCGTGCACGCCCGTAACGAGGTATTCACGGTAATCGTCACCGTCCGTGATATACACGGGATACTGTCCATCGCTGTTGAGCTTGTCAATGACGGTCATGTTGACGTCAATGAAGGAGATCTCGTAGCCCGACATGTGGAAGAGCTGACCGATGAAGCCGCGGCCGATGTTACCCGCGCCGTACATAATTGCCTGTTTCATAATGCTGTGTTCCTTTCGAAAATTTTCCCACGGGGGGAATGTGTCTTATCGGCATCATTATACCACGCCCGCACGGCAAATGCAACCATTTTGAGGGCAAAAACAGACAAAATTGTCAAGAGGAGCATGCCTTGTGCCTACATGGAAGGAAGGGCGAGCATCGCTCGTCTATCTTCAGCCCCCCGGGAGGGGGAGGTCCTGCCGACACTTCGGAACCTTATAAAAGCAAAAAAGCAACCGCCGCGGCGGTTGCTTTTTTGTCTTGTGCTCTTACTTCTCCCCTTTTTCTCGGAGCGCGGCAATCTCGCGCGGGTTTTTGCCGTAGTATTCGTGGAACTTACGGTAAAAGAGCGAGGGGGAACGGAAGCCCGTTTTCAGGATCACCTCACGGATCGGCATGTCTCCATCCCGCAAGAGATCATAGGCGTGCGACATCCGCACGTTCATGATATACTCGGAGATCGAGGTGCCGGTGAGACGGTGAAAGAGCGTGGACAGGTAGTTTGGGGTGTAGTGCAGGCATGCGGCCAACTCGTCGCGACTGATTTCCTCCCCGTAGTGCGAGTCGATGTGGAGCAGCACCGCACGGATGCTGTTGATCTGCGAATCGGTGCAGACAACCCCCTCACCGAGCGGCTTGGCACTGCCGTCCGCGACACATTCGCAAATGTACAAGAGCATAAGCTCGATCTTGCGGCGCACGGTCTGCAGGCGGTAGTGGGACTCGCGGTTGATCTCCCGCTCCAGCTCCTCGTACTTTTCGATAAGGGCGGCATGCGCCTTCTCGTCAAAGCGAAGAAGAAGCGGCGGCGAAAGGCTTTCCAGTACCTTCCGTACCTCCGTGGAGATCTCCTCCCGACAGAAGCCGAGCGTGTAATACAGCGCAGGCGACTCGGAAGGTGTTTCCAAACGGTGGAAATCATAGGGCGAAAGCAGGGTTAGACAACGGGGGATCAAGACGCTCTCTGCGCCATTAAGATTCTGGTGCACCTTGCCATCCATCAGCAGCTCTACTTCATAGTAGTCGTGCCAATGAATATCATTGTAGCAAAAATGCCGCTTGGAAGCCCAGAAGCGTTCTCCCTCCGGTTTGTTGCGTGTCAACAAGAAAACCCCTCCTTCCTATATTCTTTCACTCTTATTATAACAAAAGCGATATTGCAATTTGAATGGGAAAATTTCTTATTTTTCTTGCATTTTCTACTCATCACTGCTTCCGTGTAGGACAATTTCGCAGTTAAAAATCAAAATTCACCATTATATGCATAGGGAACGATATCAATCTTGTCGAAAAGCGGTTGGTAAGAAATGCAAACGCTCTCTCCCGCGAACAGGTCAAGGAAGCCACTGCCAAAAATCGCGTCCCCGTCCAGGGCCACACCAAGAGCCACGCCGCTCTCACAGCGAACGGTCACGGTGTGCGCCGCCTCGTCCACCTCATAGGAGAGCTTCGCCTTGCCGCAATCCACGTCCCCGAGCCAACGGGGGTACCAGCGTGCGCGGTCGAGATGCACGCCCTTTTCGTACAGGTCAAGGAACAGGATCGCGCTTCCCTTCTCGATCAGCTCACCCAGTCTGCCGCCCGCGGTCGGGTAACGGAAATAGAGCCTTTTGTTCTCCCCTGCGGGACAGAAGGTCGCACCCTCGCCAAGGGTGGTCAGCTCGCCGGTTTTCATGTCGGCCACGCGGATGCGGTAGGTCAACTCATGCGCGTCTTTGCCATCATTTAGGACGTAGAAAGCAAGGTTGCCGTCCTCTTCCTGCTTGATCGAGCCGACGACCGGGCCGAAGGCACGGCGACCCGCGTACCAGCCCGCCTTGGGCTTGCCGTAAAAGTCCACTGTCGCGTACCCGACAGCAGGCCAGCAGTCGTTGTACATCCAGAATTGCAGGGCGGCGTTGTACCACTTCGCGCGGCGCGCGGCCTCGATGGTAAAGCGCGCCCATTCATACTGCACGTAGGCCGAGCGGTACAGGCGTTCCTCCTCGTTCTCCCATTTGCCGAGCATCACCTCGGCATTGCGCATCAGGCGTCCGTGGACGGAGGGCCATTTCAGCACTGTAGTAAAGTATTCGTTATTTTTGATGTGATATTCAAAGACCTCACCCGTGGGGTTGGCGATATCCTCGTCCGAGAGGAATTTTTTCAGCGTCGAGGGGAGAGAGTAGCCTTCGAGGGGACTCTCGGTGACAAAGCGCGCCACGCAGTCGTAGTTGGCGGGGGTCATGTTCTCCGCACCCTTCCACCACCAGCTGACGTGGTTGTCGCCGATGATGAAGTCGTTGTTGCCCTTGCCGCCGTACGGACTGCCGAAGCGGAACACGCGGGACGGATCCAGCTCTCGCGCAAGGGGGAGCAACAGCTCCTCGGTGATGGCGCTCGTCTTGACGGCAGGGTCGTCCCAGTCGAAGTCGGAGCAGTTTTCGTTGTTGCCCGACCAGAAGATGAGGGACGGGTGATTGCGCAGACGGCGCATGGCGGCACGCATCTCGGCCGCGAGCTGGGCGCGGAAGTGCGGATCCTCGTAGGGATAGTCGCCGCAGGACATAATGAGGTCCTGGGACACCATCACGCCATAGCGGTCGCAAAGCTCGTAAAAGTAATCGGTTTCATAGATACCGCCGCCCCAGACGCGCAGGAAGTTACAGTTCCCCTCTGCGGCCAGGCGCACGAGGTTCTCGTAAATATCGCGGTCGTTCTCTCCCGGGAAGGGCGTGGGGGGCACCCAGTTTCCGCCCGTGGCGTACACGCGCACGCCGTTGACCACGAGGATCATGCCCTCGCCCGTGCGCTCCGGCTCGGGGCGACCGCGGAAGCTCTCCGTCCAGCGCGAACGCGCTTCCTCGGCCGAGCCTGCCTCGTCCTTCGGAAAGAGAAACTGCACGGTGCGGATGCCGAAGGTCTCGGTCCTTTCCTCGTACAGCTCACCATCCACACCAAAGAGGGCGGCCGTGAGGGTATAGAGTGGCTGCTCGCCGTAGCCGTGCGGCCACCAGAGCAGGGGGGCCTTAACGTCCGCCTGCAAATCGATGCGGTCGTGGAACACACGGCCCGCCTCACGCCACACGGGGCGGCCGTCGGGGTCGGAAACGGTCAGGGTAAAGCGGCAGTTCTTCTGCTTCGCGCCCACGGTTTCGAGCGAAATATCCAGCGAGGCGTAGTCGGACAGAATGCTCTTGGTAGACACCGCCACAGCCCCGATCTCGGCGGGGGCGGGCAGGATAAGGGACACCGACTGCCACACGCCCGCGGACACGAACCGTTCCACCCAGTCCCAGAAGAAGGTGCACTGGGTACGGCGGATATAGCCGCGCTCGTAGGACGAGAAGGCCATACGAACGGGGGGCAGCTCGGGGGAGATCACCTCGCTCCACGGATGGATGAGGACGCGCAGCTCGTTGCCCTTTTCACGGAGCAGATGCCCGACGAAGAAGGTCTGCGGGATAAACATGTCGTCACTGCGGCCGAGGGGCGTGCCATTGAGAATATACTCGGCGTACGTGTCCACACCGCCGAAGGAAAGGACGGCCGCAGACAGATCGGCGGCAGGCGCGTCGAAGACGCGGCAAAATTCCCAGGTCTTTCCCTCGATCCACTGGCACTTCTTGGCGTTGTCCCGCCAGTACATGGGAGGAATGACCCCTGCCTTCTCCAGCGTCGTGTGCACGTAGCCGGGAACGGTGACGGGAAGCGAAAGCGGCTCGCCCGCCTCGTTCTCGCCGCGAAGTAGCCAGGCCCCGTCAAGAGAAATGATCTGCTTTTTCATAATGATCTCCTTGGATAACGTTTTTACTTTTGTTTTATCCTAACATAGAAAGGAGTCACCTTCAATAAATTTTCCTTGATAGTTGACAAAAAAATATTCACTATCCTACGCATAAAAAGAAACACCCACTTCATAGCAAAGAGGGACAGGTTGGTACCACGGGCAACTTGCACACGACGCTACTAACCTGTGTGTGCCCCAAGGAGGAAGGCTTTTTTCTCACAAGCGGCAAAGCCGCGCGCTTCTCTTCTATCTCCACTATGTCACGCGCGGAAGTTGACAAGGTGATAGCTTTTCGCTATAATAGGAGAGGAATCAACAAAACACGAAGGGAGGCGCAACGTGCTCCGACAAAAACCGACCTTATACGTGGCACTCGCCCTGTTTTTTGTGGCAGAGGCCGTGCTCGGGCTGGCCCTTCAGCTCGCCGAGGGGCGCGCAGTCGCCTGTCTTTCCTACGGCGCGGTGCTGCTGGCCTGCCTGTTCTGCACAGCCTTTGCGAGGCGCACGTCGCGCTATATCCTGACCCAGCTTGCCCTGATCCTGACGCTGGGGGCGGACTACTTCCTCGTTTTGGCTCCCAAGCGGCAGCAGCTTCCTGCCATGCTCTTTTTCTCGGCGGTGCAGATCTGTTACTTTTTGCGCCTGTATCTTGCCGACAAAAGCAAAATGCGCAGGCGCATCCACCTCCTCTGCCGCGTGGTGCTTTCGCTTGCCATGCTCGCCGTCACCCTTGGCGTGCTGGGGGAGGGCGCGGATGCACTTGCGCTCGTTTCGATGTTCTACTACGCCAACCTCGTGCTCAACCTTGTCTTTGCTCTGCTTGCGGGCAAGGGACAGCGTCGACTGGCGGCGGGGCTTTTCTTCTTTTTCCTTTGCGATACGGTCATCGGGCTTTCCCTGGTTGGCAACTACCTGCCCATCGCCGCAGACTTCCCGCTCTACATCGTTCTCTTTCCCGGCTTCAACCTGGCGTGGGCGTTCTACGTCCCCGCAAAATTCCTGCTCTCCGTCAGCGCGTGGGAATCGGACGGAAAAGGCGGATAGGACAGACGGACCATGTTTTCCTTGCGGGGGCGAGCATCACTCGTCCGTTTCGCGTCGTCAATCCTCGATCTTGGCCTCGCGCACAAAGCGCGGGTCGGTGAAGGTATCGGTCTCGTCGGTGCTTCTGGTGGAAAATTCGGAGATGACCGCGCCCTCCTCGCCTGCCTGGAACCAATGCCAAACCTCGGGCATGATGGTATACTGCTCGCCGGGGGTGAGGACGATCTCGTGGAACACGGTGGTGACCATCGCGGGATCGCGCGCCTGCATGTCCTCTTTTTTACCCTCTCCCTCGACGTACAGATACACCTTGCCGTAGCGGCAGCGGAAGGTTTCTTCCTTCGCCTGCTCGCCGTTCGTGGGCACGTGCTTGTGCTCCGCGCAGGTCTGATAGGGGAGCAGCACCATTTCCTTGGCGCACACGCGCTCGGTGTTCACGTAGGTCAGCAGTTGCAGACCCAGCGTGTCTACCTCGCCGATGTTCCAGTCCACGACCTCAATGCGCTTTTTTTCTTCCTCCGTCAGAACGATGCCCGCCTTCTCGTACATGGCAAGGGCCTTCTCTACCTGACGCTCGTAAACATCTCTTTTCATCCTGCTCTCCCTTATGCACGGTTTGCCGAGCCGAACAAACGGATCTTTTCCATGATCGCCTCTTTGGCGTAGGCGACCTTCTTCTCGGTCACAAGGTGAATATCTCCCGTGTGCGCGTACTCGTGCATCGCGCGGACTGCCGCTACGCAGGGGTCGGTAAAGATATTGACCTTGGTGATACCGCCCTCGATGGTGCGGCGGAAGTCCTCGTCGGACAGGCCCGAGCCGCCGTGGAGCACCAGGGGCGTATCGAGGGCAGCGCGAATCTCTTTGAGGCGGCCGATGTCCAGCTTGGGCGCGCTCTTGTACGCGCCGTGCGCCGTACCGATGGCGATGGCCAGCGCGTCAACGCCCGTCTGCTCAACGAAGTGGATGGCCTGCTCGGGGGTGGTATAGAGGTCGGCATTCTCACCGTCGTTGTTTACCACCGTACCGACGTGGCCGATTTCACCCTCGACACTGATGCCGCGCGCGTGGGCGTATTCCACCATCTCGCGGGTCAGGCGAAGGTTCTCCTGCTCGGCGCCTGCCGAGCCGTCGAACATGATCGAGGAAAAGCCGATCTCGATCGCCTCCTTGCAACGCTCGACCGTCAGACCGTGGTCGTAGTGTACCGCCACGGGCACGGACGCGCGCTTTGCCATAGAGATCATGGCAGGGCCGATGAGTGCCAGCTCGCCGTAGGGGAGCAGCACCTCTGCCGTGCCGATCAGAAGGGGGGAGCGAAGCTCCTCGGCAGCCTTGATGGCGGCGTCGATCATATTCGAGTCGATGGTGTTGAACAGCCCGACGGCATAGTGCTTTTCTTGGGCGTCCTTCAAGATTTCGTTCATCGTAACAAGCATGGTATTTCTCCTTTATTTTGGCAAATTCAGTCGTTTATGTCCCGCGGCCATTTCGGCGATCTCGTTTTTGCCGCGCATGCCGTCCGTGGAGTTCTCCGCGTACAGGTTGCAGGCTGCGGCGGCCGAGGCAAATTCCAGCAGCTGCTTGTCGGGGGTGTGATGCAAAAGTCCCCACAGGCAGCCCGCGCAGAAGGCGTCGCCCGCGCCCACGCTGCCCTTGATGTCCTCGGGCGGAATGGCAAGCGAGGCAACCTCGGTGAAGTCCCCGTTCCGCGTCATGACAAAGCAGGCCTCCTTCGCGTGTACGATCACGCGATCCCGCACGCCTGCCTCCACGGTGCGGCGCATGGCCTCCTTCACCGCATCGCGGTCAAGGCTGCCGTCCGCGCGGCGCGGCTCGATCCCCCACACCGTACAGCACTCCACCTCGTTGACGATGACGTAATCGCAGTAGCGGAAAATAGGGATCAGCGTTGCGCCGTAGTCGGCCTCACTGTCGCTGACCATGTCGATGGAGGTTTTGATGCCCGCCCTTTGTACCTTGTGCAAAAACCGCGCCATGACCGAGCCGTATTCGGGATCGGGCGCATCGAATTTGTCCAAAAGGAACACGTAGCCGATGTGGAGGATGTCACAGGAAAGGGTGGCAACATCCACATCCTCGGGAGAAAACTCCGCATTCGCACCCTTCTGATGGAAGAAGGTGCGCTCGCCCGACGGTACGCTCATCACGTCGCAGAAGCTGGTGGGGGCGGCATCCGAGAAGGTGATGCGATCCACGGCGATGCCGTGACGGCGCATCTCGGAAACGATGAAACGGCCGTTTTCGTCCGCGCCCACGCGCCCCATCACGGAGATGGGAAGGGTCGGGTCGATCTTGGCAAGATTCACCGAGGTGTTGGCGGCGCATCCCCCAATCGAGATGCTCGTGCCCCCCGTCATGTAAGCCATCATGCCCTGCCGCGGGTACTCTCGGATGTTTTTAACCACGTCCGCGATCATACTGCCTGCGATCACAATGCCCCTCCGATCCCCCGTCATCAGGTAATCGACCGACACCCCAAACAGAGTGGCGAGCACGGGAAACAGAGAAACGTCGGGGTATCCCTGCCCGTTCTCCCAGCGGCTGACCGCCTTGTCGGTCACGCCCAGCCGCGCGGCCAGCGCGGACTGCGTCAGCTTTTGCTTTTTTCGTAGTTTGGCGATGGTCACGCCAACGCTTTTGGCATCCATAGGTTCTCCTTTCTAGGGTAACAGAAGCTATCCTAGGGTTTTGCGCCGCATTATGCACGGTGCCTTCGCTTTCCGGCAGACACGGCATTTCTCTTCTTTGTTCACTATATCACACCCGCTCACCAAAGTAAACCTACGAATGCAAGAGGAAGAGCAAAATTTGTCGGCTTTTTGGCGTTTTTTCTCTACTTTACATAGAGTTTTGCCAAAAACGACTTGGTTTTCTCGCCGAAATGGCATATCGGTAGAGAGACGGGGCGAATCCTTTCACCGTAAGGGTGGATTCCATATCCGCCCGTCCCCACGCAAAAAAGAAAAGCCCCACAGGGCTTTTCTTTTCATGCGCTTCTTTGATTTTCCCCGTTCTTACAGGAACATACCAACGATTCCGATAACGAACAGCAGCGCGTAAAGCACAAAGAAAATCTTGGCGACCGCCATCTCCTTGACGGTGAAGGACTTGTATTTGCGGGAACCGATCTTGCGGGAGAGGATCGCCCACTCGGTGTCAAAGAGCTTGAGTGCCAGATGCTCCTCGATACAGCCGATAATGGCCATTTTGCTGGCGTTCAGATCTCCGTAAGAACGAAGCAGGGTGATCCAGGAGCAGCAGATCACGCCCCCGACCAGGGACAAAAAGATCGCAATGCCCGCCGTCAGGATGCCGCTTGTCGCCACCTTGTCGGAGGCAACGAGCCCGCCCACAACCGACACGATCGCACCGAGCAGGATGGAGTTTAGGGTCACATAGAAGGAGTTGACCGCCTGCTTGCGGCTTACCAGAGCCTCCGAGGTCTGCACAAACATCTTGTACTGCTCCATGATGACGTCCTTGTTCGAAAAATCCGCAGCCTTGAGGATCACCTCGATCTCCTCACTGTCCTTTTTTAAGCGGCGATTCAGCTCGGCATCGTCGCAGAAGAAGACGCGCGCCTTGGTTTTGCTGAACACGATCTCGCCCTCGTATTCGCCGCTTTTGGCTTCTACGGTGCCGCCCGTTTTCAGACTGTCGTTTATGCGGTTACCCGCCGAAAGCGGATACACGTATACATCCTTATGCTCGCGGCGGACGATCTCCAGCTCCTTTTCAATAAACGGGCTGGCGGCGGACTTTTCCCCCACCACGTACAGAACCTTTCCGCATTCGCGGATACGGGCGGTGGCGTCCCCCTCCCAGTTTTCCTGACTGCCGTCCAGCATAATGAACTGTGCGTTGGCATACAGGGATGTCCATTCCCCGATCAACTCCTTCACGCGCGGCAGATCCACCCGAGAATGGATCACAAAGTATTTCATATAAGCCTCGTCCCCCTTGTTGTTTTACAGCTCGATCTCTTGCGTGCCGTCTGCCGTGACGTAGTGCGTGGCGACCCCAAGCTCGTCCATCCATCGACGGGTTAGGGCCGTGCCGAACATGCGCTCGCGCCCCATGCGGCGGAGCTTTTCCCTGTCCGCGAGGTAGGGCGGGATCTGTTCTTCCTCGTACAGCCAGCGCGGCGCGCACCACAGGCAGGCCGTCGGCGCGACCGCCTCGTACACCTCGCGGCCCACGCACATGTGTCCGTGGTGCGCCATCTGCACAAGGTCGGCCTTTAATTTCCCGCGCGACTCGGAGAGCAGAGCCTCTCCCCCCTCGGGGCCTAGGTCGCCAAGGAACAAAACGCTTTTGCCCGGCGCGGTCAGCTTGAAGACCAGAGAATAGTCGTTGATGGGGTTGGTATACAGGCCATCCCGCCCCGTGTATAGAAATTCGATCAAAACCTCATCGACCGTGATACGCTCGCCCTGCCGCACGATATGCGCGCGGTCGACGAAAAGCGGCTCCGCGTCAAGGAAAGCGGGAAGCATTTCGTTAAGGTCGGAGAGAAAATAATCCCTGTCGGGGACATTTGGCTTTTTGACAAATTCCTCATAGTCGGGGAAGCAGTAGTACACGCGCCCGACATCAAAGTCCGCGCCGCCGTTCTTCCGCATCTCGCTGACAAAACCCCCGATATGGTCGGAATGCGGATGCGTCAAAATC
Source organism: Clostridia bacterium (assembly GCA_017464805.1). Taxonomy (GTDB): domain Bacteria; phylum Bacillota; class Clostridia; order Oscillospirales; family CAG-272; genus UBA1740. Next base: position 96,703 of record JAFTYE010000002.1, read on the forward strand.
CACGCCTCGATGCGGCGGCCGCCCACGTATTGCCGGAGCAGCGGCATATCCTCTTCCCTGCCGCCGTCCACGACGATGGCATTGCCCCTTTGCGTGAGCACGACAAAGGACATCATAAACTCACTGGTTTCGGTGAGCATGTACAGCTTGGTCTTCATCATAAGTCCCCGCAGCTTTTTTCTTCATTATACCATGTCCCGCTTCGCTTTGCAACAGAAAAAGCCCCGACACGTTGGTTTTTCGAAGGGAATGCTAAATAAGCCCCCGTGTGTTGCAAAGCAACACACGGGGGTGCTTTTTATCCGATCACAACGACCTCGTACTCGGCAAGCGCGGGAATGGTGAAAGAGATCTCCTGACCGTTCACCTCGAGATCCTCGAGCTTCGTGCCGCAGATGGTGGATACCACATAAGCATCCTTCTTCACGTCAAAGCCGTCTAGGTTCAGCTTAACCTTGATGTCGCGCAGAGGTACGCGCGCGCGCATCGGACGCTCCATCTCACCCGTCATGTTCACGACGTGAAGCAGGAAGCGGTCTGCCTGCCGACGGAGCACCAGCTCATACAGGCCGACACCCTCGCTCGTCACCACGGGAGCCGAGGTCGCGCGGCAGAAGGACGCGGTCATGCAGCCGAAGTCGTACTGGTTACGCTCGGTCCTGGTCTCGCCCCAGGTACCGCAAACGTAGTAGGCCGTGCCCTTTCCGCAGGCACGCTCGGTCACGGCGGGGAACTTGTTTTCCTTGTCCATGATGCCGTAGCGGCTGACCATGGGGTAGGTGCTCTTCATCAGCACGTTTGTCTTTTCGTCAAACTGCCACTCGGCCGCCAGTCTGGGCGTGGGGGTGAACAGGTTGGTCACATTTTCCAGTAGCGGATGCTCGCCCTCGCGGTACATGTAAGCGTTTTCCGCATCCATAATCTTGGCCTCCCCACGGAAGCCGAAGATCTCGGAAAGCGCACTCTGCCCGCGGAAGCAGCCAAGCTCGTCGTACATGGCCACGTCAAAGTTGCCGAGCACCGCGCCGCCATCCTTTACATAGTCGATGACGGCAGAGGCCACCGTGCCGGACATGCAGGCCACACCCGGCAGGATCAGGCTGCCGTAGCTTGCCAGTCTACCCTCACGGATGCCGGTCTCGTCCACGACGTCATACTGGATATGCTCGCGCGACAGGGCATCTACTGCGGCAAAGAAGGCCGCACGGTGGTCACCGCGCGCCGCAAAGCCGGCCGAACGGCCACCAGCGGTAAAGTCGCTTTCCTCGATGCTGGAGGAATAATTGTTCGCCGTGTCCTCCGACCACATCAGCGCGACACGCGCACAGGTCTTGGATGGCTTGAAGATGTCTTTGTTGTTCTTCACAAGGGCGTTGAGTCGCTTCACAGCCTGCAAGGATTCAAACTGCAAGGCATCCATGGGGTCGAAGTGTACGCCAAACCACACGTTTGCGCCGTTTGCCAGCGTGCGCTGGTACATCACCTTGGTCTCCTCGGGCGTGTGCATGTAATCCGTCCAACCGTTCTCGTTGTCCGAGAAGAAGTTGACCATCGGCTTGCCCGCCGTGCGGGGGTCGCCCACAATGCCTTCCAGATGCTTCATGAAGGCAGAGGCCTGCCACATGCCGCTGAAGGTCATGGTCGGGATAAAGAAGCCCGCCTCCGCCCCCAAAAGATCCACGTAGTCGTACACGCGGCGGGTATTATTGCCGGTCACGTCCGGGCGCAGAGCGGAGTTGTTGCAGTATAAAAGAACGTCGGGATTAACCGAGTCGATGGTCTCGCGGATCTCGCGGATATGGTCGGTGACCGCATCCAAGCGTGCCTCGCGCAGCTCAATGGCTGTGCCCTCGTAGATCGAGTGACCGTACTTTTTTTCGAAGGCCGCCTGACAGGTCGGACAGTAGCAGCCGCCCTCAAACATAAGGGGACCGTCCAGAAAAATACCGTCGATATCATGCGAGCAAAGCCCACGAATATCCTCGATCATCGCGCGGTGGAACGCACCGCCCGGGCGAACGCACACCAGGTTATAATCGCCGTAGGCCATCATTGGCGTGCCGTCCTTCTTGATCTGGGAATACTCGGGGTGCTCCTGTGCGATATCGTAGTTGATGACGTGGTTGTTGGTGTACACGATCTCGCGCAGGCCAAATTGCTTGGATACACGCAGATGCTCTTCCAAAACAGTGCCGTGCTTTTTCTCGTCATAGTAGACCATTTTTCCGTTCTTCTCGTCACCGACCTCCAGCGCGTAGTAGAGCTGCTCGGTGTCAAAGCCCCAGGGCGCGACGTATTCGCGAACAGCGGCCTCGTCGCCCTTTTTGACGCGGATCTGAATGGCGTTGATGAGGAGCGGTTGTTCTCTTACCCACCATTTTTCTTTCATAATTTTCTCCTTATACAGGTTTGTTGTCGATGGCGACAGCCTTCTTCGTTTCGTAGGAGCGCTTGATCGCGTCAAGGAAGGAAACGGGGGCAATCAGCTGCTCGTAGGAATGGGCCATTTCGCCCGTGCGAAGCATCTTGACGAACACCTCGCACTCCGCACGAAAAATGCCGTCCAGGTTGATCGCCTTATGGTTGGTTTTCTCCCCGAACACGCTGACGGAATAGGAATCGCCGCAATCGTTGGTAAAATTGCAGGCAACCGAGTAGCCGTCGTAGCTCACGATCGCGCTGACGCTGCCGCCGTTCTCGACCGCCACGACCTCGCGGGGTTCCCAGCCGAAGACCTCCATGCACATCTCGGCCAGGTGTGCGGAGTAGAACCAGAAGCCGCTGTAATCGTTCACCATCATCAGGGGGGCGGACACATGTCCTGCGTGCAGCTTGTCGCCGCTTGCCTCGGCCGCCGCCTTCATTTCAAGAATCCCCGCCGCGTATTTGAGCGAGGAGCCGCCGCACAGCGGCACGCCCTTTTCCTTGGCCAGCCGTGCAAGGGAAAGTGCCTCGGCGGGGTCGGTGCAGAAGGGCTTGTCCACGAACGCGGGAATGCCCGCTTCCACGAACGGACGGGCAAAGTCCGTGTGGTATTTGCCATCGCGCGCCGTGATCATCACCGCGTCCACGCTTGCCACCATCTCCTCGATGCCGCTTGCCACGCGCTCTGCACCGCATTCGCGCACCACGCGCTCGCTCTCCTCGGGAAAGTGACCCCACACCAGCGTCACACGACAGTCGGGAAAGGCGTATTCGCCGTTTTCGTTTGGCTTGTTGAAAATATTGGCAAACTCCCGCGCGTGAGAGTTTTCCGTTCCGATAATACCGATCTTAAACATCATTTGCTTCCTTTCTGCGTTGACCTTCGCTTTTCCAAAATGTATCCCCATTATAAAATAAATTTTTTGAAAAGTATATAGCAAAAACTAGCATTTTATATTTCAAAATATGAACAATTATGTTGTGGCAATCGAATTTTTGTTTTATGCCTCTGCCGACGAGTGATAGATGCTCTCGATCACGCGAATGGCTTTTTTGCCCTCGCGGCAATCGACGAGCAGCTTTTCCCTGCCCTCGATAGCGGCGAGCAGATTTTCCATCTGCATCCTGTGGTTGTGGCATCCCAGCGCGGTGGGGTCAGAGGCCGTGCCCGCCTTGCCGCCGAGGCTCTCGACCGACACCTCGCGGCCGCCTATCATCAGCTTTTCGATCAAGGTCTCACGCAAAATCACGTAGCCCTCGTCGCCGTGGATCTCGATACGCCGCTCAAAGCCGGGGTACGCGCAGGTCGAGCCCTCGATGAGCCCCAGAGCTCCACTCTCAAACTCCACCGTTGCCACTGCCGTGTCCTCCACCTCGATATCGTGACAAAGCGTGGCGATCTTACCGCACGCCGCCTTGATCGGGCCGACGAGGTATTCCAGCAGATCGATGCCGTGGATGCCCTGATTCATCAGCGCACCGCCGCCGTCGAATTTGAGCGTGCCCTTCCAGGGACTGGAAGAGTAGTATTCCTTTGCACGGTAGTACTTCATATGTAAGCCGCATAGGGAGATGCGGCCGAACGAGCCGTCCGCAATCAGTCGCTTGACCCACTGAATATCCTTGGCAAAGCGGAGCTGGGAAATAACGGTCAGCAGCTTGCCCGTGCGGTCGCAGGTTTCGATGATCCTATCCGCATCGGCCGTGGACAGGGCCATCGGCTTTTCCAGCACCACGTGCTTGCCCGCTTCCAGCGCCGCGATGGCGTTCTCGGCATGGAAGCCGCTGGGCGTGCAGATGCAGACCGCGTCGATCTCGCCGTCTGCAAGCATCTCGGCGTAGCTTGCGTAGGCATGACAGCCATGCTTTTCGGCAAACCGCTCTGCCGCGGCGGGGGAATGATCGGCCGCGCCGCACAGGGTCGCATTCTCAAGCTCCTTGACAGCGTCAGCGTGAATGTTTGCGATCATGCCGCAGCCCAGAATACCAAACTTGTACATATCTATCTCTCCGTTTTCTTAATTTTTCTTTTTCTGTTGCACGTCCTCGTTGGTCGCACCGTACCAACGGCCGCCCTGCTCACTCTTGTCATCCTCTTCAAGCAGTGCTTCGTGTTGATCGACGACCTTGCGGATGGCGGCCACGTAGCGGTCGATCCACTCCTTGTTCAGCTTCTTGAACCACGGAACGGAGAAGCAATGCACCTCGACCGAGGCGGCAAGAGAAGGGGTGACGTCGTCCTCGGGCACGGCATTCGCGTCAGCAAAGGCGATGCGGCTGGGCTTGCCCAGGTGGAAGCCGTCAAAGGTCTTGAAGTAGTTGTGGGTATGCAGGCAGTAGTTCGAGCCGTCCCAGCAGGGGGCGGTGCCGTTGAATTCGTCCATCACGGCCTTCGCAAATCGCTTCACGGACAGGCCGTGGAAGGCGGCGGGATCGTAGATGCAGTGAGGATGGTAGAAGCCACCCATCGTCGAGCCGGTGGACTCATCCACGCGCAAAGGCGACAGGCCGGGGATCTTCTCGATCTGATCGAAGAAGTAGTTCATGGCGCGGCGGATCTCGGCCGTGCGCTCGTCAAAGTGCTTCAGCTGACCGCGGCCGAGGGCGGCGCAGAGCTGGTTCACGCGCCCCTTCACACCGCCGATGGCGATATGGAAGTACGGCTTCAGCTCCTCGCTCTCCTTGATGAAGCTCTCGTTGTTGCGCTCGTAGTGGCCGTAGGCCAGGGCGCGCTCGTACAGGCGGGTGTCGTCGGTGACCAGCATGCCCATCTCGCCGGCCGCAAAGGCCTTGCCGCTCATCATGGACATGGCCGCGATGTGGCCGAAGTTACCCAGCTTTTTGCCCTTGTACAGACCGCCCTGCGCGTGGGACACGTCCTCGATCACGATCAGGTTGTGGCGATTTGCGATCTCCATAATGCGATCCATATCGGCGGGGTAGCCGTGGTAATGCACGACCATGATGGCCTTGGTCCTCTTGGTGATGCAACGCTCAAGATCATCGGGGTCAAGGCTCATTTTATTGTTGATGGCACAGAACACGGCGGTCGCGCCGAGCCACTGTGCGGCGGTGATGCTGGCCCAGTAGGTCTTGGTGGGGCAGATGATCTCGTCGCCCGCGCCGAGGCCAATCGCAAACAGCGCGGCGGCAATGGACATGGTGCCGTTGGTGTAGGCCAGCGCGTGGCGGCGGCCCTGCCAGGCGGCAAACTCGTCCTGGAACTTGGTGGTGATATCGGTGCCCGAGAAATTGTTGGTGCGGATGATCTCCAGCGCGGCGGCCTCGTCCTCTTCGGTTATGATCGGCCAGTGAAACAGCTCCTTCGGTGCTTCCTTCGGAAGGGCGGGGGTGCCGCCTAAAATAGCAAGCTTTTCCATGTTTTCTCGTTATCGATCTTCCAGCTTCAAAAGGCGCAGTGCATTGCCGCGCACGAATTTGTAGTAGTTCTCTTCGCTAATCATATTGTCCGCGTGCATCTTCTCCAGCCAGTCGTTCATTTCGAACTGGTGGACGTTCGTGGGGGAGCAGATGTCACAGCCGTACAGGATGCGATCGGAAAATTCCTCGATAAAGCGCGCCGCGTATTCGGGATCGCGCGTAAGGGCATTCATGCCGCTGTTGGCAGACAGGTCGCACCAAAGGTTGGGGTACTCGCGCATCAGCTTGGGAATGCGCCCCTCGGTGATCTTCCCCTGCGGGAAGTCCTTGCGGTTCTCGTCATCCGCGTCTGCGCCCATCTCCGCCCAGAAGGCCTGGGAGTGACCGAGGATGGTCAGCTTCGGGTGCTTTTTCAGCATTTTTTCAAGGCGGGGCAGACCCAGATCGTCACGGATACCGTAGTAGCCATAGGGGTCCTTCATGGTGGCGATGTGGATGGTCACGGGCATATCGCACTCGCCGCAGTGGTAGAAGAGGTTATCCATCAGCGGATCGTCGATGGGAAGCTGGGCGGTCAGCTCACCCATGCCGCGCGCGCCGATGCTCTTGTAGAAATTCAGCACCTCGGAGAGGTCGGTCTTCGGGTTGTTTCGTGCCGCACGGGGATCGACGTTGCAGAACCACACGAAGCGGTCGGGATGCTTGTCGGCGAGCTGCTTCATGTCCACGCTCGTCACGGGATAGTAGTGATATTCGGGAGAGCAGAGGGGGAGCAACACACCCTTTTCGATGCCCAGCTGATCGTAAAAGGCCAGCAACTCCTCGGGGGTCACGTGCGGCGTGGCCGCGTTCACGGGAACCAGTGCCCGACAGGGCGTGGCATGTGCGTGAATGTCTATCTTTTTCACAATCGGTAAGCTCATGGAAATTCTCCTTTTATGGGATATGACAAATTTGTTATATCACAAAATTCTACCGTTTTCAATAGACAATATTGCCTATCATTGGACAATATTGCTCTTTTCTTGTTTTCACCCACAAGGCGATCCAAAATTCCAGCAAAAAAGGCAAATGGCAACAAAAAGCCCCCGTGTGTCGGTCTGCAACACACGGGGTGGACGTTTTATTTCTTTTCACGGGCGGCTTTCGGCGAAGCACCCTTATATTTCTTGTAGCACCGATAAAAATAGCTCTCGTCCTCAAAGCCGCAGGCAAAGGCGACCTCGCGGATGCTCCGCGTTGTGTCGCCCAGCATCGCCTCGGCCAGGTCGATGCGGTAGGAGGTCAAATATTGCACCGCCGTCACCCCCATCGCGCGCTTGAACACGCGGCAAAAATGATACTTGGTCACGTTGCAAAGGGTGGCAAGATCCTCCACCGTCAGCTTCTTCGTATAATCGGTGTGCATGCGCGAAAGCGCGGGCGCGATCAGCTCCACGTACTTCACGCGGTCGTCCTCGATCTTTTCGGAGGCCTCCTCGTTCACGTAGCCGCGCAACAGGAGCACAAAGAACTCCGAAACCAGATTCTGCACGACCAGGCGGTAGTGCAGCTGTTGCTTCTCGGTCTCCTCGATCAGACGCAAAATAATGGCCTCGAGTCGTTGGTCGCCGCGAATGAGATTTTGGATTTTCTTGCGCTTGACGAGGAAGAATTGCCGCAGATCCAGCCCGCGCGGCATGACCTTGCCGAGAAAGTCCGGATCCATCATGATCAGGTAGTAGCGGCCGCTGTACTTGTCAATCGCCACCGTGGTGTGGATCTCGTAGGGGTTGACAATGGCAATATCTCCTGCCCGCGCGATGAACATCTCGGAGTTGATCATGAGCGCGGAACGGTCCCCGTAAAAGTATTTGATCTCGATCGCCTCGTGTAACGCGCGTCTCTCGCTCGCGGGCGATTGGTCGATGACCTCGATCTTGAAATCCTCGTCGGAAAACAAGACCTTCTGCGCCAACAGCTTCTCGCGTTCGACCTCCATACGCGCACCTCCGTTCTGTCTTTTCATGGAAGCACGCCTCCATTATCCTTGATTTTTAATAATCCCCCGGATGCAGGTCAAGGGTCACGTCGGTGGCGTAGGCGGGCAGGCTGTTGTCCCTTGGCGGCAGACCCATCAGGCGGCGGTATTCGTCGTCCACCTTGTTCTGATACCATTCGGTCTGCTCCACGCCCGTCGGGCGGGGGACGTACGGCTCATGCGCGCGCTCCGCCTCGCACGCTGCCTTCTCTGCGGAAACGATATCGGCCATCGCCCTCTCGCAGGCGGCGATCCTTCCCCGAAGCGTGGGCAGGTCGTAACGCGCGAGCTTCTTCTCGGCGCGAGCGATCTTGCGTGTAAAGTGTCGCCGACGAAGCGGCCCGAAGACCGCGTAATACAGGCAGGCAAATGGGAAAAATACACCGTACAGAAGGATGTACAGAAAATCGACGATCGCGCATAGAATGATGCCAAGCAAAACGAAGCTCCCGATCACCGAAAAGATGAAGGTCAGGATCAGCGAAAGAGCCGTGCTGAACATGTCACTGAAAACGTGCCCCTTAAAGGGAAAGGAAAACAGCGAGGCCGTCTTCTTGAATGCGTTCAGCTTTCCCTCGCGCGCCAGCTTCGCCCGATAGCGATCCCGACACTCGGCAAAGCGGTTTGCCTCGCGCTCCTCGGCTTGCAGCTCGGCAAGCTGCTCCTGTACCTCTATGTAGCGTTTTTCTCTGCTCATGGGCTTCTCTCCTTTGCTGTCTTTATTTCATTATACCACACATGTGGCACGGATGTCAATTTCGAAGAAGTAAGCCGTCAAGGTACGCGCGAAGCTTCTGTGCATCCCCGTCAAAAAGATAGCCGTCCATGCCGACCGCCCTCGCCCCCGCGATATTCTCCGCGCGGTCATCCACGAACAGCGACTCGCCCGGCAGAATGCCGAATTTTTCGCACAAATGCTCGTAAATATCCGCGTTCGGCTTGACCCGTCCGCACGCGGCCGAAAACACGCACCCGTCAAGCAGGGAGATGATCGGGATCTCGCTCGCGTGATCGGCAAAATAGGTCGCAATATTGGACAAAAGGAACACACGGGTGCCGTATTTTTCCTTAATATGCAGGATCAGCTCGCGCATGCCCTCCATCTCGGGCAGGTTGTAGATCCAGTTATAATAGACCTTGTCCGCTGTGTCCCAAAGCCGCTCGGGCAGACGCATGCGGCTTGCCGCCATGACCTCCTCATCAGTGATGGTGCCGTCGTCCAGCCGATCCCAGTACAGCCGATCAAACACGACCGAGGAGATGAGGCGCGCGTCCTCTTCGTCGGATACGTACCTTTTTGTCATATATTCGGGCGAAAAATGCACCAGCACCTGCCCGAAATCAAAAATCACGTTTTTCATCAACAAGACCCCTTCACCGATCTTCTGTTTTTCTGATACCATCATAGCACAAAAAAGCCGTCCTGTCAATTGATTTCTGCCTTCCATGAGCACGGCAACGCCCCGATTGTCTCGCCGGCCTGATCGACACCCCGCGCAAATTAGAGCCTTAAATTTGTTACCCCCTACGATAATATTTGATTCGAAGGTCACTTCCCGTATTTTTCCGACGTTTCGAAAAGAACGCTCCTCTCTGCTTCATCCGAAACCTGTAATATTTTCTTCCCGCGAAAAACGGCATAACGTATCACGTCATCGTCATGCCACGGAAGTGCCGCACAGTGATCGTAGTGAATTTCCGTTTTGATCTCTCTTGAAAACAGTTCGTCAATATAGCACCCGAATGTATCCGCGAGCATCGGTAGGAAGGCACTATCGGGTGCCGATCTCGCCGTTTCCCATTTGGAAATCGCTTGAAAGGTAACGCCTAATTTTTGCGCAAACTCCTCTTAGCCCGCACCTCTTTCTGTATTTCAAAATATTTGCAACCAATAGAATATTTACACTTTCCATCAATCCATCTCCTTTCTTTGATTTTATGATAACACATACGATCATGAAGTACAATCAATCAGCGGTTTAATTTTTTCAACCGCAGGTTGAATTTCGGTTAAATGATGTTGTGCCTTGCGGCACAAATGAAAAAATCCAAGTCGAAAGACTTGGATTTTTTGGCTCCTCCTGCCGGGCTTGCTTTTCTGCGGAAAAGCCACGGCGGGAAAACGCCGTTCATCTACTCTCTTTGGCGGTGTTGATGGAGGCAATCAAAATTCTACGAATTGTGCCGCATTGATTATAGAGATCCTTAGCGGTTTCTCTTTCTATCAAATCGGACTTTACAAACAACTCTATCCAATACTCTAAACTCGGTCAAAACCATTTTTGAAATCGTCTTTCCAACTCATATATGCCACCGCCTTCCACGTAATTGTATCATAAAGGCATTGTTTTTTCAACATATCCGGTCACCTCTTCAAGACCATAAGGTCGGGAAAAAGGTGCAATGGTAAAAAATGAAGATTTGCGAAGCAAATCAACCTTACTTCTTCACTATTCACTATTACCTTTTCCTTCCCAAAAATCCCGAATGCGAATTTTAGTGAAGAGTGAAAAAGCAAAATCCCGAACGCTTTCGCGTTCGGGATTTCGGGGATAGCGAAGGGCAAAGGGCAGATCCGACTCAGTTCTCCTTTGCGAGCAGCGAAGCAAAGGCGTCTGCAAGATGCCGACCGATGAAGGCGGCACCGTTTTTATTGGGATGTACCCCGTCACCCGAATAATACAGCGGCTCGGGCTGGGTCTCCATCGCTTCCTCAAACAGAAGGTCAAGCGGGATATACGCATCGGCAAATTCATCGGCAAGCTTGCGTACGATGTTCAAAACGGACACAAGCTCCTCTCTCATATGATCGACCTTGTCACAGTCCAAGAGATAGGGGGCCAGTATAACGATCTTCGCATTGGTCTGCTTGCGCAGGCGCGTCAAAATGGCGCGGTAATTCGTCTCAATCTGCTCATCAAACGTTTCGATCCGTTCCTCGGCATAACGGTGCCAGATATCGTTGACGCCGATCAGCACGGAGATCATATCCGGCTCAAACGAGATGGCGTCGCGATACAGTCGGTCGAACAGCTGGCAGGTACGGTTACCGCTGATACCCTGATTGATAAACTCAAACTTCACCTCGGGAAACATATCCGCGAGCTGCTCTGCCACATACCTCGGATATCCGCTTCCCATGTCGTGATAATTTCTCTTGTCTCTGCCCGCATCCGTAATGCTGTCGCCTTGAAATAGGATTTTCATGATCCGTTTTCCTTTCTGCGCTTGTTGTTTTGCCATCATTTTCAGCGATGCTACACCGTAGGAGGTTGCACTTGATACAAGTACCATTATAATTTGCAAACCAGGTCATGTCAAGGTGATGCATGATGAATGTTACAAAAATGCAACGCAGAACAATCAAAGGAAAGAAAAATAGACCGCGGATGCAGTGCCTTGTTCATTCAAAAGCGTTTACCCTTTTTGCGGGCGCACAGATCACAAATAACGAACACAACGAAATAGATCAGCATGGCTGCCAAGGCGATCACGGGATAGGTCAAAAAGTCAAGCCCCTCAAAGGGAGAATGGAGCAAAAACATGGAATTGACCTCATACGCCACCGCCTCGGAAGCAAGCGCGCAAAAAACAAGGTTACAGTAGCCCCCGATCACCGCCATCCCGAAAATAGAGATGAGAATGCTCGTCATGTTTCTTTTCACGTCGATCTTGATGTACCCGAAGAGCGGAAGCAGTAGCACGTTAAACAGAAGCGTGGCGTGCGCGGCGATGCTCTTGACGTTTTCATAATCGGCGAGCGTGGGGTTGCGGATGAAATCCACGTTGGCAAACATACCAACCAATGTCGAAACGGTTCCAAACCAAAACAGATAATCCGAGAGAAACGCCCCCACCCTCGATTGTTTGTTCTTCAAAAGGGCAAAGATCAAAGCGGACCACATGACCACGTTGCAGGGATAAATAGGCAAAATCAAATTGGGTGTCGCCCGCAGGTATTCCATCGCGTTGCCGCCCGTAACCAGCCGAAACAGAAACGAGCTGTAATGAAACAGGATCGTAAAAAGCGCCGCCGCAATCAGAATGACCGCCCGCGTGCGCTCTCGCTTGACCCGTTTTTTGATAAGTACCAGCCCCGCCGCGATGAAAGCGATCAGGATGCCGTTAAAGATCATCAGCTTGTCCACCGTTTTCGCCTGCCTTTCTAAAAAGCACTATACCACAATGCGATCCGTTTTTCAAGTGTTTTTCGGCAAAAAAGCAGGCATCGCTTGCGAAAGAGACTTGTAGGGCAGAGCCTTCCTCTGCCCATGTCATCCTGAGCGGAGCACCGCCGAGATCCCGCCTGCGGCGATTTTGCCACGGCAAAATTTCGGCTGCGGACTTCGTCCTTCGCTCAGGATGACACGGCGGTGCGGAGTCGAACTGCGAAGCAGCGCCGAGCAAAGCGATGGCGGGATCTCGGGCGGACTACATTCAAGATAACACACAGGGCGGATATTCCGCACGGGGCTCTTCTATCTTCCACGACGTCCCGCACAGACAAAAGAGAAGCACCGCTCTCGCGGTGCTTCTTTTTTTGAGTTGACCCACCTTGATTATAAGTTAGTAACCAATGGATATTAACAACAATCCAAACAAAAGATAAAGAACAAATGCACCGATCAAACAACCGAGAACAATCAATATGATCCTTCCTATTTTCCTTGCTTTCGGATGCCTGTTTTTCTTTCCAATTTAGCCTGCTTCTTTTGTTGCTTCGCCGCCAATTTGCTTCTTTTAATCTCTTCGCCTTCTTTATCATATTCTTCTTGTGTAACTAAAAATTTGCGACGCGACTTTATCATCCACCGCAAGATAAACAAAATAAAGGCCAAGGAAAGCAATGCAAATACTACCCAAAACATTCCAACGCTCTGGGAACGGGGAGACGCTATGATCTCAGGGTTTTGAGGGTCATAAAAAATTTGTATCTTATCACCGACCGAATAATGCGCACCGGTTCCTGCCGCAAAGGATATCGCTGTATCGGTTTCTAATTCCCTGCTATAAACAACACCATCAACCTCGTATTCAATGTAGATTTCCTGTTTGTCAGGGCCTTTGTGATGAATTTCAAGATCTATATCCACAATCGTTGCTTCAAGGGGTTTCATATCGGATACGAGCTGATCATATTGAATTTTGGATATAATAAAAAAAACAACGATAGAACTGCACAATATAATGCAGAACAAAATGGCCGCCAAGCCCTTTTTGAAAGCTCTATTATATCGCAATTCAGACATACGATCACCGCCTTTCTTTATTTCCATTTTATCATAAAATGCAATTTGCGTCAATATTATTCATTATTCATCAGCGAAGCGGCTTCATTCTTCATTATTCATTCAAAATCCGCTTTCGTTTAATGAATAATGAATGATGAATAATGAATAATGAAAAATGAATCATACAAACAAAAATCCGCCTTCTTGCGAAAGCGGATTTTGTTTGGCTCCCCCTGCTGGGCTTGCTTTTCTGCGGAAAAGCCACGGCGGGAAAATGGCTCTGCCATTTTCAGGACCCGCCTTTCAAGTCCAGCGCAAAAAAGCGAAACAAAAACGGGCAGCCTGTTGGCTGCCCGTTTTCGTTTGGCTCCCCCGTGGAAGCTATATTCGAAATCGAGAGAATACCCGAAGCTTCAAGCTCGGCAAAGGTTATTGTCTTTGTTCCCTTATTGTAATTGAACGTAATGACCATCTTGTCATCGTATAAGAAAATGCGGTTTATGAAGGTATCGATAAATCGGCGGCGGTGTTCAAACTT
>JAFTYE010000008.1 GCA_017464805.1 Clostridia bacterium
CTTGACGATGACGGTTGAGATATATCCCATATCCATATCTGCAAGCATTCGTTGGAAGTCGGGGCGGTTGAAATTCGTTCCCGTGTAGCCGTCGTCCACGTAGAACTTGGTGTTAGAAAATCCGTGCTCCTTTGCGTACTTAGCGAGGAGCTTTTTTTGATTGGCAATCGAGTTACTATCACCCTCCGTGCCATCGTCACGGGAGAGTCTGCAATAGAGGGCGGTAATGCCTATATTTTCAGTTTGCTTCGCTGTCGTTTTTCCCTGCATTCTTCTCCTTTCTATCCGAGGATTTCTCTATCGGATCGGCAGCCGAAACATATTCCGCCTTTATTGTATTACCGTCCGCAGCATCCGTCAAATGTGTGAGATTATTTTTGATAATTCTTTCAAAGCGCGTCCTTAATAGAGATGAAAAGCTCAAGTCTTGCCCTGCAATCAAAAACGAGGATCTGCCGATCCTCGTTTTGATACCTTTTGGGCATCACTTTTTAAGCTTATCGGCATGTCAAAGGTGCCTTTTGGCAACGATTCAGCGACGTTCCTTCCAAAATCAAAATCTATGCTACCGCATTGGCATTGATCTGATCGATGATCCTCTTGATGCCGAGCCATACGGACATATCGGCAAACACCTCCACGATGCTTCCCTTATCCGTAAACGGGGGCTCCTGCAACACAGACATGTCCTTCATCATCCCGTTGCGAACGATATATTCAATGATCTGATTCACAAAATAGATCTGTCTTGCATCCAGGCTGACTTCGTTCAAAAAGTCCGCGAACGCGGCCTTGGCTGCCATCATATCCAGCCCGACGATTTCCCGCACGAACTCGCCAAGCGGCTTTTTCCCGCACACGGCTTCGTAGTCCTGTTTACTGCCGATCTCGCTCCAAAGGATCCGTTCAAGCGACCGCAGATCCTCGGCATTCAGCGGGACGTTACCTCGCAGCTTGGCGATCGCCGCCTCATTGCGATGCTCGCGGATATAATACTCTGCTTTCGCCTTGTATGGCTTCAGATCATCGTTTTCCAGCTTGGACTCATGCCACTCCACAGAGAGTAGCTCATCCTCAAAATCCGTGATATAATGCACGGCAGTTCGCGGAAGGTATTTCATGAGATCGCGGAGCTTTTCGCGGATATGCTCAAACTCACCGATCCCTGCCCTATGCAGATAATCCGTGTGCAGAACCTTATCAATCAGCTCGGACTGCGCCGCAATCTCGGGGATGTTCGCCACGTTTGCGATGCCGCCCACCTTTTTGAGGAGATCGGTGTGGGCGCGGGAATATTTTTTCCCGATGAGATAGGCAAGCTCGATGCCGTACATCAGGGCATCAAACCGAACGGCAGACGCCTCATCCCCATCGGGGGTAATCAGGGGTGCCAGCTCATCGGCCATAAGGAGCGTATCCTCGTACGTCAAGGCACGATAGCTATCGGGATCGGAAAACCTCTCCACATAACGCAGGTGTTGACGGACAGCGAAATTTTCCTTATTCAGCTCCCGCACCTTGCGGAGCATATCCTCCACAAGGCTTTTGCGGAATGCGATCAGCTCGGCGGTCTGATAAGCGAGGTCCTGCAGCTTGAATGCGATCTCCGCTTTCAGGCGGAAGATCGCCCCCTGCAAGGCCATCCCGTTTGCCGTCGGCTTGCCGACCGACATACGGAAGAATTCAAAGTTCCCGCAAAAATCGAAGATATAGAACTTTTCCTTGTCCTTTCCGTCAACGAGGCCGTCACAGCGACGCGTGCCGCGTCCGATCATCTGCCAGAATTTCGCCTTGCTCATCACTCTTTTGAAGAAGACCAGGTTGAGCACCTCGGGCACGTCGATGCCCGTATCCAGCATGTCCACCGAAATGGCGATCTGCGGCAGCTTGTTCGGATCGGAGAATTCGTCGATCGCGCTCTGTGCGTAGGTCATATAGTTGTCAATGACCTTGGTATAGCCGGGCAGATGGGGATATTCCATGCCGAAGATCTCATGGATCTTCTCCGCATGCTCATGATTTTTGGCAAATATGATGGTCTTGCCCAGTTTTTCGCCGTATTCAATGCGAAGGCCATCGCTCATCAAGATGTGGAGCACCTCGCGGATGGTATCCTCATTGAACACCCACTCGTTGAGGGCGGCAGACGCGATACTCTCGGGCAGATTGCCGTTTTCGTCCTCAAAGGTATTTTCATATGCCTCTTTATCGGCCTCGGAGAGGTCATTATACACAATTCCCTGCTCGATGAATTTCAGCTTGCTCTCCACCGACGTGAAGTCTACGAGAAAGCCGTCGGCAACGGCCTGCGCCAGCTCGTAACCATACGTGGGCACACCGTTTTTCAGCTCAAAGATCCCATAAGTATTCTTGTCGATCTCATCCTTCGGGGTGGCGGTAAGCCCAACGAGCCGAGCGTCAAAATAGTGGAAGATATCTCGGTACTTATTGTAGATCGAACGATGCGCCTCGTCCACGATCACCAAATCAAAATGGCCGCAGGTGAACAGCTTTCGGCCGTCCTCGTCCTTGACCGTGTCAATACAGCTCATCATCGTCTGGTAGGTGGAGAACACGCAACGCGCGTCAAAGCTCCCGCGGTCCTCACAGAGGTTGGTCACGGAGAGGTCGGGGAGCATATTGACAAAGGCACGTTTTGCCTGTGTCACGAGAGAATTGCGGTCGGCGAGGAACAAAATGTTCTTCACCCAGCCGTGGTCAAGCAGAACCTTGCAAAGCGCAATAACCGTTCTCGTCTTGCCCGAGCCGGTGGCCATCACCAAGAGGGCCTTGCGGCGGTTTTCCCGATCAAACGCCTCACAGACGGCCTTGATGGCCCCTTCCTGGTAGTAGCGTCCTGCGATCCTTTTGTCCACCGTGACGTTTTGCAGACTTGTCCGCATGCTTCGCAGGTTGACGAGCTTTTCCAGGTCGCGCTTGGAGTAGACCGAGGCCACCCTGCGCTCGGGATCATATCGGTCGTTCCAGATGCGTGTATCAAAGCCGTTAGACAGGAATATGATCGGCCGTCTGCCATATGCTTTCTCCAAAAGATCGGCATACAGCTTGGCCTGTTGTCTGCCCTTCGAAATATCCACGCAGGTGCGCTTGGCTTCAAGAAGTGCCAGCGGCTTGCCGTCGTCACCAAAGAGCACATAGTCAGCGTAGCCTACCTCGCTCTTATTAGGCATCCCCGTAAGCTCGACCTCGTTCAGCCAATCCTTGCCCTCGGTCCAGCCCGCATCCTCGAGCATAAAGTCGATGTAGATCTTACGCGTCTTGTATTCCGAAAGGTCAAGCGGCTTCGGCACGTAGGTCTGCTGATGCTCGGCACGGCGGGCGGTCAGCTCGTCACGCAGGGCGCGATTCTCTTCCATGAGTCGGGTGACGTCGATATCCGCGTTGGGGACGAAGGAAAGTGCCTCGTCCACGGTCAGCGCGAGCAGACCCTTGTCAAAATGCTGCTCGGTATAGTCGGGCGCGTAGAAATACGCCACGCAGTCGAGAAACAGAAACAGGTTTTCCAGGCACAGCTCCGCCTGCTCCCCCGTGACCTTTTTGCCGCCGTGGGCGGCATTGTTGCCAACCCTGCGGATAAAATCCAACCGCCGCCACATATCCGGACCGACGATCTCGCGGAATTTTCCGTCGTTCATGAGGCTGATGAGGTTTTCCTGGCAGGGCTTGTCCAGCTCGCGGTCGACCGAATACATCCACTTGATCGCAAACTCCATGGCGCGGCGGCAGTTGAGCACACACGCATCCACGTCGATATGTAAAAGCCGCTCCGCCGAGATCGCCACGTCCGAAAACGCATCAAAATCGGGGGTGGATTTTAGGAAATCAAAGTTGGTCATTTTTGCTCCTTTTTCTTTGCAGTGATTATTGGATGTAGATAGAAAACTGCCGGCCATCGCGGGAAATACTGTATTTGCCTTCCTCTATGCCATTGTCTTTTAACGTTTCGACGATCCAAGCCACCGCATATGCGTTGATAAAATCAACATCTTGCTTTTCCTCGTCTTCTCCATTGTTAACAATGTCAAAAAGCTCCATACCTGCCGTGGTTAGTGAATAGACATCACAATTCAAGGTTATCTGCCTGTCAGAGGCATTGTTCAAGGTGATTTGCACATTCCCGATCGTGACAGCCTCACAATTCAAAGGCGAAATACGAAAATGATAATTGACATCCTGAAAATTCAACAATCCCGCTTCGCCCAACGTCATAATATCCGCATAATCAATAGGCGTATCGGCAAACAATTCACCATGTGTAGGCAAATTGAAAGCATTTTCGTGTATGATAGTATAAGCGCAGATCACGCGAAAGATTTGAGCTTCTTTCTGACTTAAAGATTTTAACGTTTCCAATGTGCGAAGAGAAAATCTCCCCGGTTGTTTCGTCTCACCTGCCAACAGCTTGCCCCACAGCAGTTGCATTTTCTCGTTGCTTATATCCTCAACGCAGTTGAAAAAGCGAAGAGTCCAATCCGTGTCTACGGGATCGGTAGAAACCTCTCGCTCCTGTTCCAATTCGTCATACGCATTGTCCACGACTGCTTCTATGTTCGCTTGCTTTCTCAACTCCTGATAAGCCAATCTATGCTTCGTTCGCTTCGCGAATTCCTCCAATTCAGGAGTACTTGCCAAAACAGTACCGTCACCATACGAAAGGATAATATCACTATTATTTCGCAACGCCTCACTAATCTCATTGATCTCATATACCTTAGCCTCGGCTCTTTTGCGTATGCGTCTGGGCTCATATAATGTTCCGACACCGCTTTTGGCTATTTCCAGTAATTTTTCTACCGGTGATACCAATGCTTTGACTATTTCTAATGCTTCTCCCATCTTTTCACCTCACCCAAAGTATTTCTGCATCAATGATTTTTTTAACGTTTCGAGCTTTTCAAGACTCTTTTGGATCTTCGATTTTGATTTTTCGATCTGCTCGACGAAGGCTGCAAAATATTCTTGAAGCTCAATTGGAGGCAATTCAATTGTAAGCGAACGAAAATAATCCATAGATACTCTTGGCATTTTTGCGCCCGCTACCTTTTCCGAGATATGACTCACAAAAGCATCACTTCTTAACCAATGACATAAATACGTACGATTCAATCGTCCCGGCATTGGATACATCGGTATCAATTCTGAGGTCGCTACTCCATCCTCGTCTGGCATTATCACTTTGTTCAGATACGGACGCAGTTTGGAATATAACACGTTTGCCGTTGTAAAGTAAACCGTGGACGCGTTGATCTCTTCGCAAGAAACTCTTTGCTTAAACAGCACCGCGCCCGTCTGTGCTTCAACCGCATCCAGATTCAACAGCCAAATATCATCTTTCAGTTCTCCTCGAAACTGCCTTGCAGGGGCTACTTCATCAAGTGGTGCAGTACACCATTCTTTCGAATTTTTCATTGGTTCACCAAACATTTCGACGAATCGGGATTTAACAAGCTCGTTCAAGATTGAGCATTGCCGCTTTCGCGTGGAAATAACCGTATCCACTTTTTCCAAAGCCGATACCACGTTCTGCTGAATATCGAGAGATGGATATTCAACAAAGATTTTTTCAAGAGACTGTCTAACTATTTGCGGTTGTGCCGATCCAGTCACAACATCATCCAATCCGCGGTTAAACAAATAATAGTATAAATACTTTATATCGACTTCGTCAGATAAATTATCCAACGCCATCGCGTTACCATTGACATAGGAAAACGGCTGACAAATGTTCAAGCTGCCACAAGTTGCCCCTCTGCACGTTATCAGAAGTGTTTCTTTGTCGTGGTTATATGTTGAATAATAACCTATGACTCCGTTCGCACCATAAACAGGATATCCACTTGTAGTCAACATGTCACAGGATACCGTCTTCCATTGTTTTGGAGAAGAAATTTCAAACAAAGTTTTTTTGATCACAACATCTCCTCCAGCTCCGCGAGGCCTTGGGTGATCTCCCTCTCCAGCTCGTGCAGCTCTTTCATGAGTTCAGTGGTGGAGGGGTACTCTACGGGCTTATATTCAGTCTTTTTGTACTTATTGATTGAGAGGTCATAGTTGTTTTCGACGATTTCGCTTTTGGGAACGAGGAAGGATTTTACGGTGCGTGGGTTGTTTGCTTCATCAAACGGGACGTCGAGGGCTCCATCCCCTACGGATTTGAGGGAACGGAATCTGGCGACGATATCGGGGATATCGTTCTCTTTGGTGGGGGTGCGCTTATCGTCCAGGGTGAAGCCGTCGGCCTGCATATCGTAGAACCAGACCCGATCCGTACCGCCGTATCCTGTTTTGGTGAAGATGAGAATGCCCGTGGATACACCCGCGTAGGGCTTGAACACGCCCGAGGGCATGGAGATGACCGCCTCGAGGCGGTTTTCCTCGATCAGGGTCTTACGGATTGCTTTGTGCGAGGCAGAGGAGCCGAATAACACGCCGTCCGGAACGATGCAGGCGCAGCGACCGCCCACACGGAGCATACGGAGAAAGAGCGCAAGGAACAAAAGCTCGGTCTTTTTGGTCTTACAGACTCTTAGCAGATCGGTGGACACGATATCGTAGTCAAGGCTACCCTTAAAGGGCGGGTTGGCCAGGATCAGGGAGTAGCGATCTCTATCGGGGTTCTGATCGGAGAGGCTGTCGCGGTATTCGATGCAGGGGTTGTCCACGCCGTGGGTCATCATGTTCATGGCACCGATGCGGAGCATGGTTCTGTCCATATCGTAGCCATGAAACATGCTGTTCATGTAATGTTCCTTCTTTTCGCGGTTGTAGAAGATCTCTTCCCTGCGTTTTTCTTTGAGATAATCGCCGGCAGACACCAAAAAGCCCGACGTACCGCAGGCGGGGTCACATATGACCTCATCGGCTCCGGGATCCATCAGCTCAACCATCATGCGGATGATATGGCGCGGGGTGCGGAACTGACCGTTGAGGCCGGATTGTGAGATCTTGGAGAGCAGATATTCATACACATCGCCGCGGATATCGCTATCCTTGATCTCGGCCATCTGTGTATAGATATCGTCAAGTGCGGTGACGATCTTATCCAGCAAGAGGGGGGTCGGAATTTTGAAGATCGCGTCGTCCATATACTTGGAGTACGCGCTTTCCTTATCGGCGTGCAGGTTTTTGATAAACGGAAAGACAAGCTCCTGCACAGTGGCATACATTTTACCTGCGGGAAAATCGTGGAAGACCGACCATTTGAGCTGTTGGCCATCCACCTCGCGGTCACCGACCGTTACCCGATCGGCAAAGATACTTTTATGCGGGATGCCGAGCATGATCGCTTCCCTTGCGCGGAGATTGTCGGTATCGTCCAGGTCACGGATAAACATCAGGTACGTGATCTGCTCGATCACGTCCAGGGGGTTGACAAGCCCGCCTGCCGCAAACACGTCCCAAAGTCCGTCTATTCTGTTTTTCAGCTCACCCGTGATCATATTTTACCGTTCCTCGCCTTTCTTTGACAAAATGCGGTGTATCCTATACTTATCCAATATAATTATACAACCTTTTCACGTTTTCGTCAAGAAATAATGCGGGAAAAGCATGGCGCGGGTGACAAAAAGCCGATGAGGGGCTTTTGCCCCTCATCGGCTTTTTATTTCTCATTCTACCATGCTGACGAGGTCGGTCATGTTCTTGCGTTTTTTGGTGCGGAGCTTGTCGCCATCCTTGGCGTATCCGAGAGTGATTACGAGACGCACCGCGCCGTCGAGACCGCAGATTTTACGGATTGCGGAATCATCCAGCCACCCGAGGATACAGGTGCCAAGCCCTTGTGCTGTGGCCTCCGCCGTGATAAAGGCGGACAGAATGCCAATATCGATGGAGCGGTAGTCATTGCCCTTGACCTTCGCGCCAAGGGCGGCTGTCGCCACATACGGCTTTTCCGACAGTACCAGCAAAACGGGAGCGTCAGAGGCAAATTTGTTCATGCCCATTCCCTGCGTGGCCCCCGCTACCTTTTTGGCGGCGTCGCCTTGGCAGACGGTGATATGGTAGGGCTGACCGTTGCAGGCGGAGGGGGACAGACGCGCGGACGCGAGAATGCAGTCAAGCTTTTCCCTCTCTACCGCGCGATCGGGGTTGTAGCTTCGACAGGACTGTCGTGCTTCTGCAATTTCCGTAAAATTCATATATAGCTCCTTTTACAATTATTTGACCATACCGTAGCCGCCGGCATATTTGCTGACCTCCGACGCCACGACGAAGACGTTGTTTTCGCAAAGCCTGCGGATCTCCTTCAACGCACGCAATGAATCCCTTCTCGGCAACACAATCAGGATCATATTCATTTTGTCGGTGGAGCCCTGACCGCCGAAGACCGTGTATCCACGATTGTTTCCCTTCAAATAGTCGACGATCCTTTTGGTATTTTCATCATTGGCGATCAGCTGCAGATTGGAGGTACCCAGCGCGATTTTACTCTCCAATGTGGCCCCAAGGAACAGACCCGTGGCATAGCCCATGCAGTAAAACAGAAGCAAGACCAAATTGTCCCCCAGCGTGCTGATGATGGTGGAGATCACAAGGCCCCAGACAGTGCACTCAGCAAACCCGAGGGCGGCGGCCTTCAGGCGTTGCCCCTTAACCATCATGCAGGTCTTCAGGGATTGGATGGTGATCTCAAGGATCTTTGCAGCACAAACGATCAGGCAGACCGCGACAGGATGGATAGAGGCCAAAAACTCCGACATGACTTTTCTCCTTGCTTAACCATTATTTTCTTGTCTTTTTGTGATAACGAAGGCAACACATATTGTATCACAAAATGG
This sequence comes from Clostridia bacterium, assembly GCA_017464805.1. Lineage (GTDB taxonomy): Bacteria > Bacillota > Clostridia > Oscillospirales > CAG-272 > UBA1740. Next base: position 8,799 of record JAFTYE010000008.1, read on the forward strand.
CGTTCCCGTCAATGCCGTTTTGGATCGAATTGGACAATGCGTGCATATAAAACTTAAATTTCTGCCTTGTAAGAAGGCGAACGATGCGGTGAGCTTCCTTATTCTTCTCCCTGTAGCAATTTGAATGCATTTTTATCAAATTCGAGCAGGCCCTCGTCCCGCATTTTACAAAGCTCGTTGGACATAGCGCTTCGGTCGACCGACAGAAAGTCCGCTAGCTGTTGTCGGTTGAACGGGATCGTGAAGGAGGCGCTACTTTGCTTTTTCGCCTCCTCCGACAGATAGGATATCAGCTTTTCCCTTGTAGAACGCTTGGAGATGTGCCCGAGCTTCTGCACGAGCTTTCGGTTCTTTTCGGAAATGGCGAAAAAGAGGTTGTGCACGACGGTGGCATGAAAGCGACAAGCGGAAGAACAGACCGTCATCATCCGCCGAAGATCGAAAAGCATGACGATACTGTCCTCAATGGCGACCACATCATGAGGCAATGCTCCGCTCTCGGGGGCGATATAGGCCTCGCCAAACATTTCCCCGACGGCGATCCGCTGGATGATCGCGCGGTTTCCCCAATAATCGTCCTTTTGAATATGAAGACTTCCGCCGACAAGCACCGTGATGCGGTCAAGATGCTCCCCCTGACGGAGCACATACTCGCCCTTTTTATATGCGCGGAGCTTTGCATCAAGGCAGGAAAGCATGGCCGCAATCTCCGCCTCCGTCACGCCCGCAAAGAGTCGTGTTCTTTTTAATACCGACACATATTTTTCCATAAAAAACCTTTTTCCTCGTTGTAAAAACAACAGACTTGTTTGATTTATTATACTATAATAGGAATGCAAAGTCAAGAGAGGAGCAACTGCTATGATCAGAAGAATTATAAAGATCGACGAAGAAAAATGCAACGGATGTGGGGCGTGCGCCGCAGCCTGCCACGAGGGAGCCATTGAGATGGTAAACGGAAAGGCCAAATTGACCCGCGAGGATTACTGCGACGGGCTGGGCGATTGCCTGCCCGCCTGCCCTGTGGACGCCATCCGCTTTGAGGAGCGCGAGGCGCCCGCCTACAATGAGGCAGCCGTCCTGGCCGCCAAGCAGGAAAAGCAAGCCGAGCCTCTGCCCTGCGGATGCCCGGGCAAAGCCTCACGCTCGATCAATCGCAAGGCTGCCCCTGCTGTTCAGTTGCCATCGGTACCTGCTGTGAGCCAGCTATCCCAGTGGCCCGTACAGATCAAGCTGGTACCGATCAACGCCCCTTATTTTAATGGCGCGAACCTACTGGTAGCGGCAGATTGCACGGCCTACGCCTACGGTAATTTCCACGGGGAGTTTATCCGCAAACATGTGACGCTGATCGGGTGCCCCAAACTGGACGATATCGATTACGCCGAAAAAATGACCGCTATTCTCGCAAACAACGACATAAAGAGCGTGACGGTCGTTCGCATGGAGGTTCCCTGTTGCGGTGGCATTGAGCATGCGGTAAAGCGAGCACTGCAGGCGAGTGGAAAGTTCATCCCCTGGCGGGTCGTGACGATCTCCGTGGATGGGCAGATCCTGGATTAAACCACCTACGTCAAACCGAGCGCTTGATGGCGTGAAGCAAAGATCTCCACGGTGTTCAAGAACACCGTGGAGATCTTTTTTATTTTTTCAAAGGCAATAGCATACGCGTTTCGTGTTTATACGCGGAAAAACCCTCTTTTTTAGACTGTCTTGCGTCTGCCATGGGGATGCTGACCGCAAAGAACAGAACGGTATTGGCAAGCGCGCCTGCCGCGAGGTACCACACCCTTGGAGCGGCGCAGACAACCGATAGTGCCACGCCCCACCACATAAGGATCTCGCCGAGGTAGTTGGGATGACGCGAATATTTCCACAGGCCGACACGGATAAACGGAGTCTCTCTGCTTTGGCGGAACTTGTGCATCTGAATGTCGGCTATTCCCTGCATCACCGCCGCGCCAAGCGACACGACAAGGCAGAGCACGCTGCCGACGGTCAAGTCAAGACTGCTGGCGATGGCATAGACCGCCGGAAGGATACAGCCGTACACAACGAGCGTTGGCACCAAATGGATGCCCACGAAGTTGATGACGGGGTAAAACACGCCTGTTTTCTCCTTCAACATCGTATATCGCCAATCTTGATGGGTGAGGTTACGGAAGGTATACGCCCAGTTGACGGTGAGGCGGATCCCCCAAAAGAACACGACGAAGAGGAGCAGAGCACTGAGGGCAGAAAGCTCCCGCCCGATGGCAAGAGCCGCAAGGATTACAGGAGGCTGTACACTCCAATAGGGATCATAGACCGAGGCACTTCCGAAGATCACACTAAAAAGAAAGGTCACGGCAGTGGCCGCAATATCGGCTATGAGCAATGCCAGCCACCACGACAAATCCAGCATCCGATAGACAGCGATACCGACGACGATGGCAAGAATGTAGACGAGCACCACAACAGCAAAGCTTGCCGCGCGGTTTTGTTTGAGCTTGCTCATAGAGTCCCCCTTGTTTGAATACGAGTGCTTCTAGGTCTATTATATCATATTTTTACAGCTTTGCAATCTATTTTCGGAAAGCAAAAAAACGCCGACGGGTGGATGGCCTGTCCTTCCCTTGGTGAACAGAGAAAAAAGGACCGTTTTCGGCGAAATCGCTGAAAACGGTCCTTCATCAGGTGATCATTTCGATGCCGCGGATCAGCGTTTCGTAGTCCAGCATACCCGTGGCGTAAGCGATGGGATCACCAGAAGCACTGATGAAGAAGGTCATCGGGAAGCCCGTGACGCCGTAGGTGTCGAGTGCTTCTCCCTTCGTATCAAAGAACACGTCGAAGGTGTAGCCGTTATTCGCGATATATTCTTTCGCGACGGTAACCGTTTCCCCCACATTGTCGGTCGCATTGACCATCACAAACTGCACGTCAGGATAGGCCTGATACGCCCGCTCAAAATCAGGCATTTCCTCCTTGCAGTAGTAACACCAGGTTGCCCAAAAGTTCACCACAATCGGCTTGCCAACGAAGTCGGACAGCTTGATCGAGCTGCCATTTTCATCCAAAACCGTAAAGTCGGGAGCCGTGAAGGTGAGGACAGGCTCGTCCTCAATGGGTTCATCTTCGACAGGAACATCTCCGGAGAGGCCATCTTCGGTTGGTTCATCCTCGGCGGGATCGTCCGCAGGATTGTCCGCAGGATTGCCGTCACCCCATTGCTGAAGCTGATCGTTGCCATCAAAATCCGCGCCGAGGTGACGGTACAAAGCTCCGGCGCCGACAATACCGCCGACAAACAAGGCGGCTATCACAATCCATATAATAATCTTTTTCATCATTCTTCCTTACGCAAGCAGAGTAAGCAGCTTGTCAAAAAGTCCCGTTGCCATCAACACACCGACCGCGATCAAAAGACCGCCGCTGACAGCGTTAACAACACGGTAGTGGCGTTTGATAAACGAGAAAGCCCCCTTCACTCGATCAATCAGGATGGCACTGACAAAGAACGGAATGCCAAGCCCTATCGAGTAAACGAGAAGCATAAGGATCCCCTCTCCTACCTGTCCCTGTCCTGCCGCCATCATGAGGGCGGAGCCGAGGAACGCGCCCACGCAGGGCGTCCAACCGACCGCAAAAATCAGACCGAACAAAACCGAGGAGAAGAAGCCTGCGCCCTCTCGCACAGAGAACCGGATGCCTCGAAAGATATCCAAGCGAAAGACACCAAGAAAGTGAAGGCCGAACAGGATCACAACAAGACCCGTGACGATGTTCACGACAGTACGGTAGGCTTGCAGAAGCCTGCCGAGCGTACCGGCCAGTGCACCGAGCAACACGAACACAACGGTGAAGCCGAGGATGAAGCCGAGGGCATTAAACGCGACGCGACGCGTGTTCTTTTGTTCCCCGCCCGCGAAGTAGGACACGTAAACGGGCAACATGGGCAAAAGGCAGGGAGATACGAAGGTGATGACCCCCTCTAAAAACAGCAAAAAATATTGCATACGCTATCCTTGATAAGCAAATCACGACGACGCTGCTGCGCCGCCGTGATGCCGATTTTACAGAACGAGGGACGGAGCAGTGTACACGCGGGCAGCAAGCTCCTGATTGAGCATGTACAGGCTCTTCGGATCCGAGCCAAACAATTCCATCTTGGTGATCATGTCATTTGCGTTGGTCTCTTCCTCACCCTGCTCCTTCACGAACCAGTCAAGGAACTGCATGGTGCGAAAATCCTTAACATCGTAAGCAGCGGCGTAGATATCGTTGATCAGCGAAGTCACGTACTCCTCGTGCTCAAGGCCTGCGCGCAAAACATCCATGTGGCAAGCGAAGACCTTGTCGGGCTTGGCGATCGCGTCAAGCGAAACAATCTGATTTTCGTTTTGCAGATACTGATAGAACAGCATGGCATGGTCGCGCTCCTCCTGTGCTTGGATCATGTACCAGTTGGCAAAGCCGTCCAGCCCCTTAGCCTTGAAATAGTTGGAAAAGTCGAGATAAAGATAGGCAGAATAAAATTCCTTGTTGATCTGCTGATTGAGTAGCTCGTGTACCTTTGTGTTCATCATGGTGGTTTCCTCCGATTTTTTTGTTTTGTGATTGCATTATACACCACCGCGCGTTCACATTCTGTGACTTGGTCACACAATGAAAAAGAATTGACAGAACGGGGTGAGGGTGCTATAATGGAAGTATCAAATTTTGTCGAGGTAGAACATGGACGAAAGAGCCTTGGTGGAATTGTTCCAAAAGACCTTTCCCTTTTGGGAAAAGATGAGCGAGGCAGACCGTGCCACCTTTTTGCGCTCCTCGCACCACGTGCATTTTGAAAAGGGGACGCATATTCACGACGGAAACGAATGCACGGGCGTGATCCTGATCAAATCGGGCTCGCTTCGCCTGTATATGCTTTCGGACGAGGGCAAGGAAATCACCCTGTACCGTCTGTTCCCTGGGGACATGTGTATTTTGTCTGCCTCCTGCGTGTTAAGCACGGTCACCTTTGACGTGTTCGTGGATTCCGAGGAAAACAGCGAGTGTATTGTGGTGGGCGGCTGTGCCTACGAGGATCTTTCGCGGCGGATGCCCGAGGCAAAGATCTTCGCACTGGAGACCGCGGTAGGACGGTTTTCCGACATTATGTGGGTCATGCAACAAATTCTGTTCATGAGCATGGACCGACGCCTGGCCATCTTTTTGCTCGATGAGGCGGCCAAGACGGGCCGTGACACTGTCCGCCTGACCCACGAGCAGATCGCGAAATACATGGGCTCTGCCCGTGAGGTGGTTTCGCGGATGCTCAAATACTTCGCCACGGAGGGCCTTGTCGTATCCTCACGCAGCGAAGGCATCCGGCTGACAGACAAAAGGCGGTTGCGTGAATTAACCCTGTAACAGAGCGAGGATGGCCTCCTTCGGGCGCGCACCGACCGCCGAGCCGGCGACCTTGCCGTCCCGCAAAACGACGAGGGCGGGGATGCTGTACACGCCGAAAGCAGAGGCAAGCTCCGGCTCCTCATCGACATTGACCTTACCGACGGCATATTCGGGATGCTCTGCGGCGATCTCGTGCACAAGAGGAGCGATCATGCGGCAGGGGCCGCACCAATCAGCATAAAAATCGAGCAGGACGGGCTTGTCTCCGTTTTTGAGCTCCTCAAAATTCTTTTGGTTTATTTGCATAACAGACATTTGCATTTCCTCCTTTTTTGCTTTGTGTCTATATTGTACCATTTGCCAAAAGAGCATTCTGTGATTTGGTCACAAAGAAAAGGATTTTTGCAACAAGGCAGAAGCGATCGTTTCTGCCTTGTTTTATGCGACGATTATTCGCACACAACCAGATACGGATAGATTTCCTGTCCACCGTCGATGAAATAGATCTCGGCATCGGAATGCTCTTTTTTCAGCTCCTCCTCCAATTCGGCGCGCTCCTCCTCATCGGCATCCAGGCCGCAGAATACGGTAAGCATGAATTTATCGGGCATGGCAAGCATCCTGTCGGCCAAGGCAAGGACGGCCGCGCGGCGGTTTGCCTCGGACACCACGATCTCCTTTTCGATGATGCCGATGGTATCCCCTGTGTGGATGGTAATGCCGTTCATTTCGGTGTCGCGGATGGCAGGGGAGATATAGCCTGCCGTCACGCGATTCATGGCTTCCTCCATGGCGGTGAGGTTTTCCTCGGACGAGCCACTGACCAGATCGGCCGAGGAAAGGGCCACGTAGCCCGTGCCAACACTCTTGGTGGGCAGGACGTGCACGGTGGCATCCTTATACATTTCGGCAGCCTGCTGGGCGGCCATGAGGATGTTACCGTTATTGGGGAACACGAAAATATGCTCCGCATTCACGGCGGCAAAGGCTTCGAGGAATTCGTTGGTAGAGGGGTTGTGCGTCTGACCGCCGCGAATGATGATGTCCGTGCCGAGGTCGGCATACAGGGACTCGATTCCCGTACCGTTACAGACGGCCACGACACCACAGGGCTTTTTGGACGTATTCTGCGCCGAATCCAGAGCCTTTTGCTTCGCCTCCTCTGCAATTCCTCCCTCGGTATGCTGAACCGACATGTTTTCGATCTTAACAGTCAGAAATTCACCGAATTTGCGGCAATGACCGAGCACCAGCTCGGGAGTGAAGGTATGCACATGGACCTTAACGATGCTATCAACCGTGAAAGCAACGATCGAGTCGCCGTGCTCGCCGAGGAAAGCCTTGAGCGCGTCTAGGTCGAAGCGATCGATGTCGGTTTTGGCCGTTTGGAGCTGCAAGAGAAATTCCGTGCAATAGCCGTAGGTCATGACGCTGTCTTTATCAAAGGCAAAGGATGTGGGGGCAGCGGGCTTCCCTGCCGCCGCTTCCTTGACGGTGCCTGCCGCGTCTGGCTCCTCTTTGCCGTTGAGGGCGCGGTTGAAGCCGTCCATGATGTAGAACAGACCCGCACCGCCACTATCCACCACGCCTGCCTCCTTGAGAACGGCGAGGATCTCGGGCGTGCGATCCAGCGATCTCTGCATTTCACTGACCAGGTCGGCGAAGAAGGTGCGGATGGTGCTTTTGGCGGTAAGGCGAGAATTGGCGTATTCGACCGCCTCACGCGCGACGGTCAGGATCGTTCCCTCGGTCGGAGTGACCACCGAGGAATAGGCCTGCTGCACACCCATCTCAAGCGCGTGGCCGAACACAACAGGGTCGGCCGTATGAGAGGCCTCCAGTCCCTTCGAGGTGCCCGCGAAGAACTGGGACAAAATCACGCCCGAGTTGCCGCGTGCGCCGAGCAGCATGCCGTGCGAGAGTGCCTTCATGATTTCGGCAAGATCGTCGGAGTCGATATTTTCGATGGCGGTCAGACCGCTTTCGATGGTCATACGCATATTGTCACCCGTATCGCCGTCCGGCACGGGAAAGACATTGAGCTTGTTGACCTCGTCGGCATTGGTGCGAAGCTCCTTGGCACCGCCTTTCACCATCTTTTTCAGCAGCAGGCCGCCCAGATACTTCAGATTCAGGCCGCCCTCGCTCTTCTTTTTTCTATTCTTTGTAGCCATGCTCTATGATCCCCTTCTGTCGAAGTGACGCTTTTATCTTTCCCGTCCTACGAAGAACAGGGCAACGGTCCCCGGACCGGCATGTGCGCCGATAACGGTGCCGACATCGGTGATGACCTTGACCGTACCACCGGTTTTTTCCTTGATCATGGCGGCAAGCACCTCCACGTCCGACATGCAGTCGGCTTGGGAGATAAAGATCGTGCCATTTGCAGGATCGAAGGCGGTCTCGCAATATTTGCCTGCAAGAGCAGCAAGGGCGGCGCGTCGGCCGCGTACCTTCTGGACGTTGACGAGATGTCCCTCGTTATCCACGTGCATGACCGGCTTGATACCCAGGGCATTGCCGAAGAAGGCAGCCGTGGGGCTGACGCGACCACCGCGCTTCAGGTAAACGAGATCGTCCACGGTGAACCAGTGACAGATGTTCAGCTTGATCTCCTCGGCGTATGCAGCGGCCTCCTCGATGGTCGCGCCCTCTTGCTTCTTTTGCAGGACGAGGTAGACGAGAAGTCCCTGTCCTGCAGAGGCGGCAAGGCTGTCCACGGCGATGATCTTCCGGTCGGGATGCTTGGCACGAAGTTCCTCGGCCGCGATGCGTGCGGAGTTGTAGGTCGTACTCAAGCCGGAGGAAAAGCCGATATACAACAGATCCTTCCCTTCCGAGAGGATCTTATCAAATTCCACGGAAAAGGTCTCGCTGTTGATGGCGGCCGTTTTAGCGACACCTCCTGCGCGCATCTTATCGTAAAAGGTCTTGATCTCCATACCGTCGTTGTCATATTCGGTTTCCGCGTCGTTGAAGCGGAAGGTCAGGCTGCGATAAGGGACACCCCATTCGGCAAGCATGGCAGGCTTGATATCACTGCCGGAATCGGTAAAAATAACGTATTCGTTCATACTGTTTCCTCCCAATATCATTTATATACGCGACTGTTCGGTATCATACCGATCGCATATTTTTTTCAGGTTGTCGTTGATCTTATCCAGGCAACGGTACATGATGGTGCGATCCTCTTCGCTCACGCCTACGCTCGCCTCGGTCAGCACCTCGTTCACGCGATCGGAGAGGCTCTTTGCCACCCTTTTTCCCTTCTCGGTCAGAAAGAGGTGTCTCTTGTAGCGGCGCGCGGCAGACAGCTCGACGGTAAGATAGCCGCTTTTTTCCAGATGGTCGACCGAACGCGAGAGATTGGCCTTGTCCTCCTCGCATAGCTCACACAACTCTGTGAGTGTCATGGCCCCGTGACGAAGAAGGTAGTACAGACAGGACACGTGCCCCGATTTTAGATCAAACTCGGCGGTTGCCTCCGCCTTGATCCGACGGATACTGCGGACGATGTGTGCCGTCAGCACGGTAAACGTCTTGAACCTTTCTCTCATATTGTCCTCCGTTTGTTGTAAAAACAACAAAATAAGTATAACATATTTTCCTGTATTTGTCAATAGGCACGGCAAACAATAAGGATCCCCCGCTGCGCGGGGGATCCTTATATGCCAATGTGCAGCCGTCAGTAGCCTGCGTCGATAAAAATGCGAAGCTGCTCACGGATCGTGTCTAAAAACGTGCGCCATTCGGTCGGGCAGATGAAGGGATTGCTTCCGTTTGGATCTGCCAGCATTTTTTCGCGCTTTTCAAGCGTTTTGTTCTGGGAGGGGTGATTGCCGAGCACCACGTCCACCTCTTCGCCGTACACCTTATCGAGCGAGGCAAAGAAGTCATCGCGAACGGAAAGAGGCTGGTTATATTCCGCAAGAAACTCGCGGTAAACGCTGAGAAAGCCAACGCCGCCGTAATAACCGACACGATAGGTTTTCCCTCCCTCCTTCACATCAAAGAAGAAGGCCATGGTACCGGGGGTGTGGCTGGGAACGAGCACGCAACGAATGGCGACGTCGCCGAGGCGAATGATGTCTCCATCCTGCATTTCGATATCGGGGACGGGGTTCTCTGCCAGAGGGCAAGGAATGTGCTCCAAAAAAGAGGTGGCGGGGTTATCGCGGAGCATGGCCGCATCTGCTGCGCTCAACAAAATTTTACAGCCGTACAGCTCACGGAAGTCATTTGCCGCGCCGAAGTGGTCGTAGTGTCCGTGGGAGTGGATGATATAGCGGATATCGCGGGGATCAAAGCCTGCTTCCCAGATGGCCTGAGTCAGCATATGAACGGTGTGCGGAAAACCGCTGTCGAAGAGGATCAGCCCGTCATGGGTGTCGAGCAGGTGCACGCACACGCGCGTGTCCCCCACATACCAAAGATCGCCCAGGATGCGGAAGGGCTTCATATAGTATTTTGACGGATGGCGGAAGAAATCCTCGTTTCTTTTTTTATAATCTGCCATCATATCCTTGTACGGTACGGCATGCGCGCCGAGGTGCTCTTGAATACTCATCTCTTATCCTACCTTAATATTTTCTTCTTGCGTATAGGCACGGATCGCACCGCCGAGATATCTGCCCGTTCCGCGAAAGCCATCCACGATCGTTTCGGCCTTGATCCAACCGTTCGGTAAAAACTGTGTTGCCGTGATACGGTCGGGCGAAAAGGTGTTGGTCTCCTGCCCGAAGGTTGCGATCAAAATGTTCATAAAAGCCCTCCTGCATATATCATTCATACCATCATTTTACGTTTTTCGCTACACTTTGTCAATACGCAAACAGGCTTGCCTGTTCACTTTTATCTCTATTTTTCAAAGAGAAAGCAAACGCTCTATTCCTTACGGATGGAAGTATCCAATGGCGGTTTCTGCAAAACAGCATAAGAAAAGCCCTGCGTGAGCAGGGCTTTTGTAGGTCATAAATTCCTTTACCGTAAAACTGATAAAAAGTAAATAGGACGGCTCGTTTTTACAAATTGAGCTACTCTGTTAGCCGCCCCGAGATTCCACTCGCCTGCGGCTCGTGCTTTTCCGTCGTGTCATCCTGAGCGGAGCGAAGCGCAGTCGAACTGCGAAGCAGCGTCAAACGAAGTGCAGACGGGATCTACGACGGAAAAGTTCGGCAAGCTCAGAATGACACGGGCGACCAAAAACAGCACCCACCGAAGTGAGTGCTGTAATTCTTGAAATAATAGAAATTATCTCTTGGAGAACTGAGGAGCGCGACGTGCGGCTTTCAGACCGTACTTCTTTCTTTCCTTCATACGAGGGTCGCGGGTCAGGAAGCCTGCGGCCTTCAGAGCGGGCTTGTTGGCCTCGTCTGCGGCGAGCAGAGCGCGGGCAACGCCGTGACGGATCGCGCCGGCCTGGCCGGACAGACCGCCGCCCTTTACATTAGCGACGATATCGAACTTTCCCTCGGTCGAGGTAACTCCAAAGGGCTGGTTCACGATGAGGTTCAGGGTCTCCAGACCAAAATACTCGTCGATTGCCTTACCGTTGATGGTGATGGCACCCGTGCCGGGATACAGACGAACGCGGGCGATGGACTTCTTTCTTCTACCGGTACCGTAGAAGTAGGGCTTTGCACTGGTATACATGTTCTTCTATCTCCCTTCCTATTAGTCAAGCACCACAGGCTGCTGTGCCTGCTGATTGTGGGTGTCGCCTGCATAAACCTTCAGGCGGGTGTAGGCCTTGCTGCCCAGCTTGTTGTGGGGAAGCATGCCCTTCACGGCGAGCTCCATAGCCATCTCGGGTTTCTTTGCCATCAGAGTCTTGTACTGAACGGACTTCAGACCACCGATGTAGCCGGAATGGTGGTGGTAGTACTTCTGCTCCAGCTTCTTGCCGGTCAGAACTGCCTTGGATGCGTTGATGATGATGACGAACTCACCACAGTCAACGTGGGGGGTGTACTCGGGTCTGTGCTTACCTGCAAGGATGGTAGCGGCGGCGGCGGCGGTCTTACCAAGCGGCTTGCCTGCTGCGTCGATCACGTACCACTTACGGGAAATGTTTTCGGCCTTAGCCATAAAAGTGGACATTCTGTTTTCCTCCGTTTTTGTTAGCGGATAAACCGCCTCTTTTTCGAACGTTGCTATTTTACCATAAGGGGAACGGCTTGTCAAGGGTTTTTTGAAAGTTTTTCGGAAGAATTTGATTTAGAAAAATGAAAGCTCCGTTTTTCTCGTTTTTCCTCTCTTTTACTCGTTTTTCCTCAAAGGTGATGCCTACAAAATTTTTCACATTTTTTTGTGCAACTTGCCATAAAGGCATCAAAAAACGCCCTCTCGGGCGTTTTTTTCACGATGGGGTGTCATTCTGAGCGCAGTCCGTTCCGAGATCCCAAGCCCTACGGGTTCGACTCCGCTTCGCTCCGCTCAGGATGACACGGAACGGACGCAGTCGAAATCCGACGCAGTCGGACCAAACGCGACACATCGCGTTTGAAATCTCTTTCGTCACTCATGAAAGACCCTTACGGAAGTCGAGGGTCAGGGATTCCTTTTCGGGTACGAGCTGGCGGAGCGCAACGCCTGCGGAGCGGAGCATGCGCTTGGAGATCAGGGTGCCGGGGGTGTTTGCGTACTTATCCGAGAGGTAGACGACCTCTTTGATGCCAGCCTGGATGATGGCCTTGGCGCATTCGTTGCAGGGGAAGAGCGCGACGTACAGCCTCGTGCCGGCGACGTTACGGCCGCGCGCGTTGAGGATAGCGTTGAGCTCCGCGTGCACGACGTAGCCGTATTTGGTATTCGCAACATCTTCTCCCTCGCGGGACCACGGATATTCGTCATCCGAGCAGCCGTAGGGGAAGCCGTTATAACCCGTAGACACGATGCGATTATCCGCATCCACGATGCAGGCACCGACCTGCGTGTTCGGGTCCTTACTACGCTCGGCGGCGAGCAGGGCTACCGCCATAAAGTATTCATCCCAGGAAATATAGCCTTCTCTTTTCATGCCTTTTCTTCCTCTTTCCTTTCGATTTCCTCGGGGGGCAGCTCCCGTTCCTTGCATACCCACAGGGAACAGATGGGAGTTCCCTTCTCGCTGAAGTTTCTTTCGTACTCGGTCATGACATTGTCGGCAACGACGGGTTCACGATGCAGATCCCGCGTAACGAAGTGGGGGGTGAGGCCCACAACGGCCAGCTCCTCGAGGGTGAAGTCAAAGAGGCCGATGTTGTCGGTCTTAAAGCGTAGCTCGCCGCCCATTTTGAGAAGCGAGAAATAGACACGCAGAAAGCCTCGATAGGTCAGGCGGCGCTTGGCGTAGCCCTTTTTCGGCCACGGGTCACTGAAATTCAGATAGACGCGGTCAAACGAAAGCGGGGCGAAAAATTCCGGCAGCTCGGCGGCACCCCCGAGAATGAAGCGCAGGTTGTCGGGGCGCTCGTCCTTTTCGCGCTCGGCACGCTCGGCGGCCAACATCACCACATCGGTGATCCGCTCCATAGCGTAGATATTGGCATCGGGGTGCTTTTTGGCCATGCCGCAGGCAAATCCCCCCTTGCCGCATCCGACCTCAAGCCACAACGGGCCCTCGCGTCCGAAATCTTCGGCAGGGGTGGCGATGGGAGTGTTGGGCTTTTCGCAAAACAGGTGAGAAACGGCGGCGAGACGCGCAGGGCCGTTTTTCTTTTTACGCATTCTCATACGGATATCCTCGGTTATCGGTTTGTCGGTTTTTTATATTGTAGCACAGGCGGGGCGAAATGTCAAAGCATTTCTACATAGAGTGAGCAGAAATTAAGAAAAACATCAAAATTGTATCATTTTATGGCAAAATAGAAGTCGCATTTTTCCTTGTATTCCCTTATAATGGGGATATAAAAGCAATATTTTGCGGAGGCAAAATGATGAAAGACAAGAAAAACGGTGTCATCATCGGCTACGGCCACATGGGCTCCTGGCACGTAAATCATTACCAAAAAAGCGATGCAGTCAATCTGCTCGGCATTTACGACATCAATCCCGAGAAATGCCGCCAGGCAGAGGAAAACGGCATTGCCGTTTTCCCGTCGGCGGAGGCGATCTTTGCCGATCCGCGTGTGAATTTCGTGCTGATCGCCACACCGAATGAATTTCATAAGCCCTATACCCTATCCGCTCTGGCGGCGGGTAAGCACGTGGTGTGCGAAAAGCCTGTGGCCCTTTCGTCGGCAGATCTATCCGAGATGATCGCGGCGGCAAAGGCGGCGGGACGGATCTTTACGGTGCATCAGAACCGCCGCTGGGACTGCGACTATCTAATGATGAAAGAGGTCTACGAAAGCGGAGATCTGGGCGAGGTAACCTCGATTGAGTCGCGCTATCACGGCTCGCGCGGCATTCCCGGTGACTGGCGCGGGGAACGCGCGCACGGCGGCGGCATGATCTACGACTGGGGCGTGCACCTGATCGACCAGATCGTGGGGATCGTGCACGACCGCGAGCTTGAGCGCGTGTTCTGCCATTGCCATCATATCACGAATTTCGAGGTAGACGACGGCTTCAAGCTGGATCTGTACTACGAACAGGGCCTCGTGGTACGCGTGGAGGTGGGTACCTCCAACTTCATTCCCCTACCCCGCTTTTACATGACGGGCACCAACGGGGGTGCTGTGGTCGATCACTGGATGGACAACTGCCGCGTGGTATGCTGCAAGAATTGGAACGAAAAGGACGTCACCCCCTTGGTGACCCCAGGTGGGCTGACCCGCACGATGGCACCACGTGACGAAAAGACGGTTGCCGAGCATGAGATCACGCGTCCCGAGCCCAACGTACACGATTTTTATCGTAATTTCGTACGCGCCATCGACGGTGAGGAGGAGCAGTACGTGACTCACGAGCAGATGCTTTACGATCTGCGCATCATGGAGGCGGCGTTTGAATCCGACCGCATGGGTATGCCTGTTGACTTTCCCTACAAGCGTTCCTTTGGTAAATACGCCGTACCGAATTATCGGTAAACAGAAAGAACCGACGCTGTGCGTCGGTTCTTTTTTTATTCTTCTATTCTTCGATGAGATCGGCTACCACATGGATGGGTAGCTCAAACCAGAAGCGACTGCCTTCACCCAGACGGCTTTGCACGCCGTAGCGCGCGCCATGCTCCTCCAAAATACCGCGCACGATAGAGAGGCCGAGGCCACTGCCGATCACGCTGCGCTTGTGGGTCGCGTCCACCTTGTAGTAGCGTTCCCATATATGAGGGAGCTTATCGGCGGGGATGCCCTCGCCGCGATCGATGACCTCTACCCTTGCCCATCCGTCGGGCAGGCGGCGGCATGAAACGGCAATGCGCTTATCCTCGCCCGCGTAGTTGACGGCGTTGCTGATAAGATTATGCACGACCTGGAGCAGCCGTCCCAAGTCACCCGACACAAGGATATCCCCCTCGGCATCGCAGGAAAATTCATAGCCCTGCGAGGCGAGCATGTGTGCGTAGCGAGAGACCGATTCGGATACGGCCTCACCGAGTTCGAAGACCGTGTGCTCGGACGCCTGCGCGCCGAGGCGCACGCGCGAAAGCTCGAGAAGATCGTTAACAAGCAGCGAAAGCCTTTTCGCCTCATCTATGATGACCTGTACGTTTTCGGGCTTGTTCTCCCCCTCGATGTCCCGCATCACCTCACCGTAGCCGATAATGGTGGTCAGGGGGGTACGCAGGTCATGAGAGACGTTGGCAATCAGCTCCTTTTGCAGACGGTCTACCTTGGAAAGCTCATCGGCGGCATAGTTGAGGGTGGCGGAAAGCTCGTTGATCTCTCGGTAGCCGCCCTCCTCAAAGGTGATATCATAATGTCCTGTGGCAAGCTGCTTGGCACCCTCGGTGATGCGGGCAATGGGACGAGCGATGCGCCGTGACATGGCGCGCGCCAGACATAGTGCCGCAATCACGAGAATAATCGAAAGCAGAACGATCTCGACCAGCAGGGTGCTGGCAGACGCGCCCTGCGGAACGAGGGTGGCATCGAGAAAGACGGCGATCCGATCTCCGTCCACATTGGACAGCACCCGCACGTACAAAAGGCGACCGGCACCCGTTCCGTGCTCGGGGGCGCCGTGTGGCAGTCCGAGACGGCTTTCAAGCTCCTCGGTTGTTTTACCGCCCTCCTCCAGTGCCTTTTGGTAGAGGGACAGATATTCGGTATTCTTCAGCTTGTCCAACATAGAGCCCGCACCGCCATTTGCGCGGGCGATCGGCTCACCAAGGCTATCTCCGTCGGCATAAAAGACGGCAACAGACACATCATAGCCCGCGGCTACCGCCTCGGCCGTGCTTTGCGGATCGTCTGCCGCCGAGACGGTGGAAAAGGCCGCGGCGGCGGTATCCATACGACCGAGCTGGATGCCGTAGTAAATGCGGTTAAGAAGAAAGCCCTGCACGAGCCAGATGAGAAGCAGCACCGCCACGCAAAAGACCGCGAGGTAGGCAAAGAGCGTCCAGCGGATGCCTGCCCCTTTTTTTGCGGGGGTGGTGCCGTCAATCCTTTTGCGGCTCATCGTCAAAGCGATAGCCGACACCACGAAGGGTCACGATGTGCGCGCTGTACGGGCCAAGACTTTTTCGAAGGAGCTTGACATGGGTATCCAGCGTGCGGTCGCCGCCGAAAAAGTCATAGCCCCAAACGTCACAGATCAGCTTTTCGCGCGAAAGCGCGATGCCTCGGTTTCTTATCATGTAGAAGAGCAGATCATATTCCTTGGGAGAAAGCTCGGCGCGCTCACCGTCCACGGTGACGATACGGGCGGTCACGTCTGCCACAAGGCCGCCGAAGGTATAAACCTCCTTATCCCCTTGCGCCCCTTCCCTTTTTGCAGTGCGCTTGAGGATCGCCTCCACGCGCAGCATCAGCTCGCGCGGAGAAAAGGGCTTGACGACGTAGTCGTCTGCGCCGAACTCAAAGCCACCGATCTTGTCGTACTCCTCACCGCGAGCGGAGAGCATCAAAATCGGCACGTCCGAGAAGCGACGGATCTCCCGACAGGCGGAAAGGCCGTCAAGCTCCGGCATCATAATATCCAAGATCACGGCATCGTAGCCCTCGGCGCGAACGAGGCGGACGGCTTCTCTGCCGTCCGCTGCCTCGTCCACCTCATGCCCCTCATACACCGCGTATTTACGGATAAGCATACGGATGGGGGCTTCGTCATCCACTACCAGTATTTTTGCCATGGGAAACCTCCTCTTGAAGCGGAAGGATCAGGGCTCTACGCTGGGAATATATTCATGCACCGTGAGCTCGACCTCGATGGACTCGTAGCGGCTCTGGTAGCCGAAGGAGCCGACCAAGCGGCTGACGGTCATGGTGATGGTATCACCCGGCTTTTTGTCAGCCAGAATGGTGCGGATATCGCTCATATCTTCGATGGCCACGCCGTCGATATATTGCAAGTAGTCACCCTTTTCGAGCGTCTTGCCGCCCGTAAGCTCATCGTTGAATTCATAGGAAACGATCTGCAAGCCGTAAACGGTCGACTGGAAATAAACACCGAGATAGGGTCTGTCCGACACGTATCCCTGCTTATAGAGCTGGGACACGATATCGATAGCATAGGTGGACGGAATGGCAAAGCCAATGCCCTCGACCGCATCCCCCGTGGATTTGGCGTTGACGATGCCGATCAGTTCGCCGCGTAGATTAAACAGGCCGCCGCCCGAGTTGCCGGGATTGACGGATGCATCGATCTGCAAAAGGGTCATGGGCATGCCCTCGACCGTTACCTCACGTCCAAGGGCGGAGATGACACCGACGGAAACCGAGCCACCCAGTTCTCCAAGGGGATTGCCGATGGCGACGGCGGTCTCGCCGACTTTCATATAGGAGTAGACACTCTCGCCCTCGGGTGCCTTGGCAAGCGTGGCGTAGGAGAAGCCCTCGCCCTCCAGATCGAGAAGTGCGAGGTCGCTCCAGCTATCCGTGCCAAGCACAGTAGCCGTATAGTCCGTGCCGTCGTATAGGGTGACGGTAATGGTTTCGGCTCCCTCGATAACGTGATGGCAGGTCAGCACCAGGCCGTCGGCAGAAATGATGACACCGCTGCCGGCACCGCTTTGCACGTAGTTGCCGTTGAAGGGATCGTTGACGGCGGTTTCGGTACGGATCTCTACCACGGCCATTTCGACCGCTTCGACAACAGCGGGAACACTGCCCGTCTGGGCGAGGCCTGCAACGCTTTCCACGACGTTCAGGATCACGTCACCGCGGTCGATCGTGGGGGTCTGGTTATCGCCGCCCTCACCGCCTGCGGGCGGATTCTGACTGCCGCCACCCTGCTCACCGGTTCCGGGAGTATTGGGCAACAGCAGGTGCGAGATCGTCACGCCACCGAAGAAGGAGCCGACGAGAAGAACCACGGCAAGCACCGCGCAAAGGACGACCGTACCTGCTTTTGACTTTTTCTTCAAAGGCTTTTCGGACTGTGGGGCGGTATTTGCATAATAGGTACTACCGTGGGAGGAATAGTGATCGGCCGGCGTGTAGGAGACCGAAGCAGCCTCGGGCTGCGTCTCTGCGGGCTCCTCGGACTGCCCGTCTGCCACGGACTCGGCGGGGATTTCGTTTTCCGTTGGAATTTCATTCTCTGCGGGAGCTACGTTTTCCACGGGAGCCTCGTTTTCCGCAGGGCTCTCATTATCTGCGGATGTGGGCACCACAGGTGCTTCATTTTCCGGATTTTTTTCGTTTTGTTCGTCAAAATACGACATATAGATGACCTCCGTCTGAAAGGATCAGGGTTTGCTTTGCCAACAGTATACCCTTTTTATGTGATGATTTTATGAAGAACTGTGCATCTTTTGCTGAATTTTATGAATTTTTTGCCCGTTCGCGGTCAAGGTAGTCCTGCAAAATGATCTGGGCGGACAGGGTGTCTACCACAGCCTTTCGCTTTTTACCGCCGGTTCCCGTGCCTTGCAGGTAACGGTGTGCCTCACAGGTAGAGAGTCGCTCATCGGCGAGGTCAATGGGAATATCGGTTTCCTCGGAAAGGAGCGAAACAAACGCGCGCACCGCGTCCGCGCGGAAGCCCTCGCTTCCGTCCATATTTTTGGGAAGTCCCACGATGATGCGCACGACCCCCTGTTTTTTTGCTTCCTCGGCGACCGCGTGGGCGGTGTTTTTCATCCCGCCGGGCGAAATCTGCCCAATGCCGCCGGCGAGAAAGCCACCCACATCCGAGACGGCCAGGCCCGTGCGAACGTCACCGTAGTCGACGCCGAGATAGCGTCCGTGAATATTGTCTGCCATGAAAATTCTCCGCTTTTTAGGCTTATATTTTCATTATTTTAGCACAAAAGGATGTTTTTGGCAAGGGATGTGGGCAAATTTCTTGACAAACGCGACGAAAAGGGGTAAACTGTAAGAAAACGAAGAAGGAGCCGCCATGACCACCGAGCTTTTCCTCTGCCCGCATTGCCGCGAGCCTCTTGTCACGCAGAACGGCAGCTATCTGTGCAAAAACCACCATACCTTTGACATTGCACGGCAGGGATACGTGAATCTGCTGACGGGTCGGGCGGGTACCCAGCACGGGGATAACCGTGATATGATCGCCGCGCGGCGGCGGTTTCTTTCAGCGGGCTACTACGCACCACTGGTTGAGGCGGTTTGTGACACCGCCGTGCGGCATACCGAACATGGCGCGACCGTGCTGGACGCGGGATGTGGTGAATGCCACTACACCGCCGCCGTGGACGCCGCGCTTTCGGGGGCGGGTCGGGGTGCACGTGTGCTGGGCTTGGATATCTCGCGCGAGGCACTTTCTCTCGGCGGCCGCTCTTATCCATCGCTTGCCCTGGCAGTGGCCAGTCTGTACGATCTGCCGCTGGCCGATGGGAGCGTGGATCTGCTGCTTGAGATCTTTGCCCCGCATGCGGGCGGGGAATACGCGCGCGTGCTGCGACCGAGCGGCAAGATGATGCTGGTCATTCCCGACGCGCGGCATCTGTTCGGGCTGAAGGAGGTACTTTACGAAAAGCCCTACGAAAATCGCGTGCAGGACACCGCGCTGTCATGTTTTCGGTTGCTGGAAGAAATTTCAGTCAAGGATCGCATCACGCTGAAAACCGACGAGGACCTGTGGGATCTGTTCACCATGACCCCGTATTTTTACCGCACCTCTCCCGCCGATAAAGAAAAGCTGCGCCGCCGCGCACCGCTGGATACCGAGATTTCCTTCAAAATTCTGATTTACCAGAAGGCAGAATAAAAGCGAAGCCGTCGTGCGTTGCACGGCGGCTTTTTAATCAATTTATAAACATCGCGTCTCCGAAAGAGAAAAATCTGTATCGCTCTTTCACCGCCTCCCTGTACGCCGCGAGGACGTTTTCTCTGCCCGCAAGGGCGGAGATAAGCATAAGCAGGGTGCTTTCGGGCAGGTGGAAGTTGGTGATAAGGGCATCAATGGCCTTGAATCGGTAGCCGGGGTAGATGAAGATACCGGTCTCACCACGCATACCGCGCAGGGTGCCATGCTCGTCCGCGACACTTTCGAGCACACGGCAGGAGGTGGTGCCGACGGCGATCACGCGGCCGCCCGCCGCACGGCGGCGGTTGATCTCGGCGGCGGTTTCGTCGGTGATGACGAATTCCTCGGTGTGCATGAGGTGCTCTTCGAGGCGGCTGACCTTGACGGGCCGAAAGGTACCGAGTCCGACGTGGAGCGTAACCTCGGCATAGCCGACGCCCTTTTCACGGATGCGCGAGAGCAGCTCGTTTGTAAAATGCAGACCTGCTGTCGGCGCGGCGGCGGAGCCTTCTTCCTTGGCATAGACAGTCTGATAGCTATCCTTATCCTTTAATTTTTCAGTGATATATGGCGGCAGAGGCATGTTCCCCACCGTATCCAGCACCTCGTAGATGCTTTCGAATTTTGCGGTATCATAGGCAAATCGAACAATGCGGTTGCCGTCCTCCTTGACCGCGGTGACCTCGGCACGGAGCAGGCCGCCGAAGGAAAAGGTCGCGCCCTCCTTGGCGCGCTTGCCGGGGCGAACGAGGGTCTCCCAGCATCCGTCGGGCTGCATACGGAGAAGGAGCAATTCTATGGGGGCACCGCTTTTATCGGTTACGCCGAGCAGGCGCGCGGGAATGACCTTGGAGGAGTTAACGACAAGGATATCCTCGGGACGCAAAAAATCGATGATCTCATAAAAGTGATGATGCCCCATCACACCGCTTGTCTTGTCCAGGGTCATGAGGCGACAGGCATCCCGCTGTTCGGTGGGATGCTGGGCGATCAGCTCCTCGGGTAGATGATAGAAAAAATCCTCGGTGCAAAGCGTGGTTTGGGTTCTTTCATTTTGGATGGTGGCATTCTCAATCATGTTGTTTCTCTCCCGATCACTTACGCATATACTGCTATTGGTTTATTATACATCATCCTTTGTCAATTTGCAAGTCTATGCGAGGTAAATCATGAAACAACCAAAACGAAAAGCGCTCTTTTGCGGTGTGGCCACCGCCCTGGCGACCCCCTTTTGTGACGGGGCGGTGGACTATGCGGCACTGGGGAGCATGATCGAATATCAGATCGCCGAGGGCATCGACGCGATCGTTCTGTGCGGCACGACCGGCGAGGCGGCGACCCTGTGCGGGAAGGAATACGAGGATGTCGTTTCCTTTGGCTGCGAGCGGATCGGCGGACGCGTTCCGACCCTGGTCGGATGTGGCTCACCCGACACCAAAAGCACCGCCGCGCGCGCAAAATTTGCGAGAAAATGCGGGGCAGACGGAATTTTGGTGGTAACACCCTATTACAACCGCGGCACGCGTGCGGGGGTGATCGAGCACTATCGTACGGTAGCGGAATCGGGCGAGCTGCCCACCGTTCTCTACCACGTGCCCGCACGCACGGGGGTGCGCCTTCCCCTTTCGACCTTTGAGGCGATCGCGGCGCATCCGCTGACCGTAGGCATCAAAGAGGCGTCGGGGGACATGGAGCTGTTTGCCGACCTGACCCTTGCTCTTGGCGACACGCTGGCCCTGTATACGGGAAACGACGGGCTGATCCTGCCATCCCTTTCCTACGGCGGGCTTGGTACGGTGTCGGTGGTGTCCAATCTGCTGCCACAGGCAACGGCAACGCTCTGCCGAGAATTTTTTGCTGGGAATTGCGAAAAAGCGGCAGAGATACAACTCTCTCTGTTGCCGCTTATTCGCCTCTTGTTTACCGAAACGAACCCCGCGCCGCTTAAATGCGCCCTCGAATTGCGGGGGGACTGCCGTGGGGAGCTACGCCTGCCGCTGGCCACGGTGGAGGACACCCTGCGCGAGCGTATCCGAGAGGAGCTGGAGAGGCTCAAAAGCTGAAAAAAAGACCGCCGATGCTCGGCGGTCTTTTTGAGTTTCTTTATTTCGTGATCTTGTACTTGGTTCCTTGAGGAGTATCCTCGAGCACAACACCCTTTGCAAGCAACTCGGCACGGATGCGGTCTGCCTCCACGTAGTTCTTTGCCTTCTTGGCAGCGGCGCGATCGGCGATCGCGGCCTCGATCTCGGCGATAAAGGCATTGTCCGCTCCGCCCTCACGCACGAAACCGAAAAGCTCGGTCATTTCGGTAAGGATGGCCTTGCCCTCCTCGATGGCAGCAGAGGATGCGGGGGCTTCGCCGTTGACGGCACCGTTGAGTTCGCGGACGAGATCAAAGATTGCGGCGATACCGCCACCTGTGTTGAAGTCGTCATCCATGGCGGCGATCATGGCCTCGCGTGTTGCGCGGAAGCGAGCGACAAGCTCCTCTTCCCCCGCGCGAAGCTCTTCCTTCGGCGCATTTTTGAGGAAGAAGTCCACGGCATCCACGCAGTTGAAGATACGCTCCAGCGCGGCCTTTGCTTGCTCGATGATCTCCTGCGAGAAGTTGATGGGGCTACGGTAGTGCGAGGAAAGGATAAAGAAACGGATGGGCAGGTAGCCGTACTTTTCGGCAACCTCACGCACGGTGAAGAAGTTGCCTAGCGACTTGGACATCTTTCGGTTGTCGATATTGATGTAGCCGTTGTGCAACCAGAAGTTGGCAAAGGTGTGACCCGTACAGCACTCGGACTGTGCAATCTCGTTTTCATGGTGCGGGAAGATCAAATCCTGACCGCCGCAATGTAGGTCGATGGTCTCACCGAGGTAACGGCGCACCATGGCGGAGCATTCGATGTGCCAGCCGGGACGACCCTTGCCCCACGGCGAATCCCATGCGGGCTCACCGGGCTTGGCGGCCTTCCAGAGGGCGAAGTCCAGCGGATCCTCCTTCTGCTCGGACACGTCGATGCGTGCACCCGATTCGAGATCCTCAATAGGCTGACCGGATAGCTTGCCGTAGCCTCGGAAGGAGCGGGTTCGGAAGTACACATCTCCGTTCGAGGGGTAGGCGTGGCCGTTATCCACCAGCGTTTTGACGATATCGAGGATCATGTCGATATTGTCGGTGGCGAGGGGATGAATGGTAGCGGGGCGAACACCGAGACCCTTGGCATCGGTGAAGTATTCCTCGATGTAGCGGGCGGCGATGTCCCTGTATCCGACGCCCTCTTCGTTGGCACGGCGAATGACCTTATCGTCAATGTCGGTGAAGTTCTGCACAAAGCAAACCTCATAGCCGCGGTATTCGAAATAGCGGCGCAGCATGTCAAAGACCACGAAGCAACGGGCGTTGCCGACATGGAAGAAGTTATAGACGGTAGGGCCGCAGGCATACATTTTGACCTTTCCGGGCTCCACGGTCGTAAATTCCTGTTTTTTACCGGCGATGGTGTTGTAGAGTTGCATGATATACCTCGTGAGGCGGGCATGTTTTCTTGCCCGATATTTTAACAGATATATTATACAATATTCACACGCCTCTGTCAAGTTCCGTGCGGGATATTTCCCTCTTTTATTTTCGCAGGAGAGTCATCGTCCCCATAAACAGGAGCAAAAAGCCGAGCCCCGTGCGGAGTGCCTCGGCGGAAAAGAGCCCCGCGAGCAGACTGCCGACCACCGCCCCCAGCGCACCGAATACCACGACAAAGCCGAGAATGGGCAAGGATATCTCGCGGCGGTGCAGATGCACCAACACCGCCGCCCCCAGGGCAAAGCCGAATACAGCAAGGTTGACCCCTTGGGCGGCGAGCTGCCCCATGCCGTCCGCGGCAGTGAGGTAGAGAATGAGCAAACCACCGCTTCCGACACCCAGTCCCGCCAGCACCCCGACGACAAGGGAAACGAGAATATCGAACACGATGACCATTATCCAAACACCCCCAGCATCCGAAGTCCCGCGTATAGGGTAAGGGCAGCAAAAAGGCGCTTCAACCATTTGGTCGGGACGTAACGGAACAGAAACGCACCCGCCACACCCCCGACGGCGGCGGAAAGCGCAAACCGAGGTAAGACCGCGAGGTCGTAGCTGCCGCCCGTGCCGTACATGACCGCCGAAACGGCCGAAAAGGCGAGCACACCGACCGAGCTGATGACGAAGGCATCCTTGGCATGCTCGGCCGAGAGCAGGTATCCGAGGGCGAAGAGCAGGATCATGCCGCCACCCGTGCCGAGCAGGCCGTTGAGGACTCCTCCTGCGAAGGACAGGGTGGCGAGCAAGATGGCACGAGTGAGGGCAGAGGGGTTTTTGGCATCGGTCATGACGGTTCCTTTCGCGGCTGTTTTGCCGTTTTTTTGGCAACAATTTATGGAAAAGACTTGCTTTTTTTTATGGAATTTGTTATTATAATAAGTAATATATCCTACAATGGCATAACTATGCCGTCATGAGGCTTATTCCATAAAGTTCGCCGAAAACGGAAAGGAGCTTTTTCATGCTTTTTCGCAAAAAAGAAACCGACGCCGAGAACACGCAGGCGCAAAACATAAACCCGATGCAAGAAATGGAGCAACGACCCGCATCACCGCAGAGCCACGTGTCCGAGGACAAGCGTACTGCGCGTGCGCGCGCACGAATGGCAAGCGAGGATGCCCGTGCCGAGGAGGCCGAGCACAGACTGGCGAGCAGCGCGAGGCAGAGAAAGCTGCGCGAGGCGCAGGAAAAAGAGCGCGAGGAGCAAAAGCGCGCGAGAGAGGACTACCGTGCAGCGCATCCCGGCTTTTATGATCCGACCCTGAAGATCCACAGCGTGTTTTCCATTTCCCTCACTCTGCTTTCCCTGTTCGTTTTGCTATCTTTCATTTTGCGTGAGCAGGTGGGCGTTCTGGGCGCGGCGATCTCCCGCGCGTTGCTCGGATGCTTTTCCTATGCGGCGTTTTTGTTGCCGATCTTCATGCTGCTCCACGCTTATCTTTGGAGACGTGACGTGCGCAGCCGCATGCTGGTGCCAAAGGCACTGGCCTTTATTCCCGTTTTGTGCATGACGGCGGCTCTTGTCGCCATCCTGTCCCCGAATTTCGATCCCGAGCACTTCGATGCTGCACTTGCCTTCACGAACGGCAACGTCTTTTTCGGCGGCGGTGCCGTCGGCGGCGCGATCGGATATTTCCTGCACAAGATCGTCGGCCTTGCCGGCACGATCCTGATCGCACTCGTCCTGTACGTCTTTTTCGGTGCGCTGTACTGCCGTGACCTGGTTCTTGACCTATACGCCGGTCTGCGGCTACGCTTAAAGGAAGTGCAAGCCGACCGTGCCAAGGTGAAAAGCGAGGAGCGTGCCGCCCGCCGCGAGGAAAAGAGTGAGCGCGAGGCTGCACAGCGTGCGCGCCGCGATGAACTTGCCGCCCTACGCGAAGAGGAAAAGCATAAACAGAAAATAGAGCGCATTCAGGCAAAGAACGTGCAAAAGGAACAGAAAAAGGAGCAAAAGAAGGCTTTGCCGAGCGCGGCCCCCGCAATGGCACCCAAGCCTGCCGAGGCGGCTGTCCCCGCAAAGCCCGCCACCCCCGCCTACGAAAAACGGCGAGAGGAAAACGCACGGCGACGCGCCCTGTTCACCGATTTTGAGCAGCCTGAAGAAAAAAAACCTACACCTCCCACTCGCACGCCGGCATCGGCGGGGGGCGAGGTGGATTTTTCCGAGATCACCCACCGCGTGAAGATCGCGCCCTCTTCCGAGGGAAAGCGGACGAGCTTCGGCCTTGACCATGATTTTTCCGCGTCGAGCGCACCCGCTGCCGCCCCGGAGGGGGGCCGTGCAATCGCGGCATCCCCTGCCCCGTCGGGCGAGAGCCTTTCTCGCGATCCCATGATGACCCCCTGCGATGACCTGGAGCATGACGATCTGACCTTTGAGAATCGCCAGGTACACGCAGTGCGCGTGTCCGACGTGACCGAAGAGGAGGAGCCCGAGATCCCCGACTATGCCGAGGGCGAGGAGGAGGGTGGCAAGAAGACCGCATCCTCGAATTCCGCGCTCGGTAAGCTCTTTGCCCGCGCCAAGGAAAAGGCGAAAGAGGAGCAGGCCGCTGCCCGTGCCGCGAAGGAGGCGGCAGCATCCGAGGAGGCCTCTCCTAAGAACAACATGGATTATTTCCGTAGCATCACGGTAACGGCGGGCAAGAAGGAAGAGGAAAACAGCGGCGACGTCCTTCTTTCCCATCCCGACATCACGCCCTTACCGACCAGCGGCAACGCCCCCTTCTATCCGCAGAGCGAGATTGCTTTTGACGACACGGATGCGAAGAATCTGGCCGAGGGTGCCCCTGCCGAGCAGGCAGACCGCCGCAGTGCGGATGCCAATCCCTTCCATCCGCGCAACAATCCTTCGTTCACGAAAACAGACACCCGCGCGGAGCAACCGCGCTACGAGGGGGTTCTTCGCAACACCTCTGCCTTTACCCCCACCTCCGCCCTGCGTGCCGATCTGGCTGCCGCCGAAAAGGCACGCCGTGCCGAAGCCGCTACCCCCGCCCGGGGACGCATCGTGCAGGAGAAGATGGATGTGGCGGCTCCCAAGAAGCCCCCGTATCAGTATCCGCCCCTTTCCCTGCTTGCCATGCCCGAGGCGATGAACACGGGTGACATCGAGGCAGAAGTCCTCGCAAACGCGGATAAATTGGTCACGACCCTGAAAAACTTTAAGGTAAATACCTGTGTGACCGGGTATTCCCGCGGTCCGCGTATCACGCGGTACGAGGTCGTGCCGGATGCGGGCGTGCGCGTGCGTAACATTTCCGCATTGGTGGACGACATCTCCATGAGCCTGGCGACCACGGGCATCCGCATTGAGGCACCGATCCCCGGCAAATCCGCCGTTGGCGTGGAGGTGCCGAACAGCTCACCGACGCTGGTGCGTCTGCGTAGCATGCTGGACACCGAAAAGTTCCGTTCCTTCCCCGAAAAGACGGTGGTCTGCCTTGGCAGTGACGTAGCGGGACACCCCGTGTACTGTGACCTTGCCAAAATGCCCCATCTGCTGGTCGCGGGTGCGACCGGTATGGGTAAGTCGGTCTGTATCAACAGCATCATCACCAGCATTCTTTACAAGGCTGCGCCCGACGAGGTGAAGCTGATCATGATCGACCCGAAGAAAGTAGAGTTCTCCATCTACGCGGGCATTCCCCACCTGCTGGTTCCCGTGGTGTCCGACCCCAAGAAGGCGGCCGGTGCTCTTTCCTGGTCGGTGAACGAAATGGAGCGGCGTTACAGCCTGTTTGAGCAGATGGGCGTGCGCGACATCAAGGGTTACAACCGTCAGCTGACCGAAACAGGTGAGGGCGAGCCCCTGCCCAAAATCATCATCATCATCGACGAGTTGGCCGACCTGATGACCACGGCGGGTGATTCGGTCGAGACCTCGATCGCCCGTATCGCGGCCAAGGCGCGTGCGGCGGGTATCCACCTACTGATCGGCACTCAGCGTCCTTCAGTGGACGTAATCACGGGTACGATCAAGAACAACATCGCCTCTCGTATCGCCTTCCACGTGACCTCGCAGGTCGACTCCCGTACCATCCTGGACATGACGGGTGCGGAGAAGCTGCTGGCACACGGCGACATGCTCTACGCGCCCGCCGGCGTGCAAGCCATGCGTGTACAAGGTGCCTTTGTAGACGAGAAGGAGATCGAGCGTGTTGTCAGCTTCCTGAAATCCAACAACGAGATCGACGCGACCGCAGGCGAGGAGATCATGGCGGACATCGAGCGCGAGGCCGAGAAGTGTACGCCCCAGAAGAAGGGCGGCGACGAAGGCGGTGGCGGAGCAAACATCCCCACCGATAATGACGACGGACACATGCTGTGGGCGGCACTTGAAATCGGCTTCGAGTACGGCAAGCTGGCCACCTCACTTTTGCAACGCAAGCTTTCTATCGGCTACGGCAAGGCGGCCAAGATCCTGGACACCCTGGAGGAAAAGGGCTTTGTATCCGCACAGGACGGCCCCAAGCCGCGTGAGATCCTGATCTCGCGCGAGGAGTTCAAGGAAATGATGGCACGCGAGGTTGAGGCCCAGTGCGGCGACAACTTCAAATAATCCAACTGATCTAACCGAAAGGAAGGAGCTTCGTATGATCTACTTACTTCTGGCAGCAGGCTTTGAGGAATGTGAGGCTCTTGTGCCGGCGGATCTCTTACGCCGTGCGGGCCTTGTGGTCAAGACCGTGGCGATCACGGCGGGCCCTGTGACAGGTTCCCACGGCATCACGGTGCAGGCAGACATTCCCGCGTCCGAGGCAAACGAGCCGATCGACCTTCTGATCCTACCCGGCGGCATGCCCGGCACCAAAAATCTGGATGATTCCCCCCACGTGGACAAGCTGATCGAGCGCACCATGGCAGAGAGCGGCCATATTGCCGCGATCTGCGCGGCACCGATGATCCTTGGTAAGCGCGGACTTTTGCGCGGCAAGGAGGCTGTCTGCTATCCCGGCTTTGAGAGATACCTGGAGGGCGCACAACTCTCGGACCGCCGCGTGGTGACCGACGGCAATATAAGCACCGCCGTTGGCATGGGCGCAGCAGGCGAGTTTGGACTGGAGCTGGTGTCCATTCTCACCTCTCGCGAGGAAGCCAACGAGCTGGCGAAGGCCGCCATGCTCCCCCCGCTTGCATGACCGAGTTTCATCACGCCCCCATCTCGGTGGCAGCTCTGCCGCTTTGGCTTGTCTGCTTCCCCGAGGACGGGGAGCCCTTTGTGCGGCATCTGCTTTCCCTGCTTGACGGGGAGGGGCTGATGCTGTATGCCGAGGAGGACGGTGTGACCGTTTGTCAGGGACTTCTTTTGCCACTTACCCTTTCGGGGCGACGCGGCTACTATCTGTATGCCGTTTGCACGCATCCCGCCTATCGCGGACGCGGCTATATGCACGCTTTTCTTTCGGCGGCGCGAGAGACAGCGGTGACAGAGGGCAAGGATTTTCTGCTCCTCATTCCCGCAACAACGGAGCTTTCCGACAGTTATCGCCGACACGGCTTTACGCAAAACGTGCGGCTTGCGGCAGACGAGCGGGGCGAGCATCCCATCTACCGTCTGCCCGATACCGTGCCACTCTCCCCCTTTGATGGCGATTTCCGTGCATTGTTTGACCGCTACGGCGGCGGACTTTCCTTTCCCGTGTTTTGTGCCGCGCTTGCATCGCTCTCGGACAGCACGCAAATTTTCTACACCGAGCACGGCTTTTGCGTTCTTGCCAAAAATTCCGAACGGGAATGCTTGACAGCTGACAAAAAAACGCTTTCCCTATGCAAAATCTGCCCATCCCCTTATCGGGCACTTCTCTGCCCCCTCTCCGATGTTTC
Organism: Clostridia bacterium; assembly: GCA_017464805.1. GTDB lineage: Bacteria > Bacillota > Clostridia > Oscillospirales > CAG-272 > UBA1740. Next base: position 37,876 of record JAFTYE010000008.1, read on the forward strand.
TTTGACAACAGAGGTTGCAGACCCACTACCCAGATAGGAGATTTTTATGGATATCAAAGAATTAAAAACCTCAATACGCAAAGAATATCTGTCACGGCGCGAGGCCCTATCCCCCGAGGAAAAGGCAAAACGCGACGAAAAGATCTGCCGCTATATTCTGTCATCCGCTTCCTTTCGGTATGCGGAGACAGTACTGGCCTACTATCCGCGAAAGGGCGAGATCGACATTTTGCCCGTGCTGGAAGCCGCCCTTGCCATGGGCAAACGAGTGGCCCTGCCCCGCTGTGACGGGGAGCATCATATGACCTACCGCTTCGTAACCGAACTGGATAGCATCGCGCCGGGCATGTACGGCATTCCCGAGCCCGATGAGAGTGCCCCCGCCTTCCACGAGGATGCAGGGCATGCCGCGCTGTGTCTGGTTCCCGGCGTGGTGTTTGACACGCACGGCTACCGAATCGGATACGGCGGTGGCTATTACGACCGCTTTTTGCACGACTTCGGCGGCTCGGTCGCGGGGGTCATTTACCGCGAGTTTATTTTACCCTCTTTGCCCTTCGGCAGATACGACCTAGCCCTGCCGGTAATGATCACGGAAACGGGCATGGTTCGTTCCAAATAAAGGAGAATTATGGTTATCGGAGATAAAAAAACCTTTCTCGCCTACCGTTGCCCGCATTGCGGGGGCGGCGTAATCGGCATTTGCGGTGATTTTGCCCTCGCGGGCGGTCGAATGCTGAAGCTCCGTTGTCCCTGCGGGGAAAGTAGCTTGTCCGCAAACGAAGCCTCGGACGGGAAGATCCGCCTGACCGTTCCCTGCCTTTTATGCGCCGGCGACCACCACTATCTGGTATCGAAGTCAGTGTTCTACAGCAAGGAGCTGTTCCTGCTTAACTGCGCATACACCAACCTAGATGTTTGCTTTATCGGCGACGAGAAAAAGATCGGGACGGCCCTGGACGAGAATGAAAAGGAGCTGAAAAAGATCCTCACTGACGCGGGCATCTCTTCCCTTGCCCAGTTGCACGGCGGCAAGGCGCAAGGTGCGGAAGATGCTCTGCCCGACACACAGGTGTTGGATATTGTGCGGTTTCTTGTACGGGATCTGGAGGAGGAGGGGCGCATCGACTGTCCCTGCCATAACGGCGAGTACGAGGTGGCGTTTGTCGAGGGCGGGGTGCTTGTCTATTGCCTCAACTGCGAGGGGCGGCATTTCTTTCCCGTTTGCAGTGTGGAGGCGGCACAGGATCTCTTATCCTGCGACTCTCTAATCCTTTCGGGCGAAGGAGAATAACGGAATAAAAAGGGCGGTTGGCAAAGCCGACCGCCTTGTTTTATAAAAGGCCGAGGTGTTGCAGAAGACCCCGGTAGATGCCCGTAGCAAACAGATCGGGGCGGCTTTCCATGAGGGCGGCATCGCCCGGATTGGTGATAAAGCCGATCTCGGACAAAACGGCCGGCATGGCGGTGCGGCGCAAGACATACAGCCCCGGGCGGGCAATGATGCCGCGATTGCGCAGGCCGGTTACATTCTCCATCTGTTCGCTGATCGCCTGTGCCAGGCGGTAGGCCTCGCCTGCTGTTCGAAAGACGAGCTGCTCCGTGCCGTTGGCGGCGGGGTTTGCGGCGGCGTTGGTGTGGATACTGATGAAGTAATCCGCATCCCAGGCATTGGCATCCTGCACGCGCAGGGCCAGGCTGGAAGCGTTACTGGTGCCGATCTGCGTTTCGGGCGTGGGACGCGACAGGCGTACCTCAAAATTGCCGTTTGCGCGCAACAGGGCGGCAAGCTCCTGACCCACGGTATAGGTGATGTCCTGTTCAAAAAGGCCGTTTCCCGTCGCCCCTGTGTTAGGCGGCATGGGGTTATGCCCTTGGTCGATGTAAATTTTGATGGCCATGGCGTTCTCCTTGCAATTCTATCAATACTATTCTATGCAAAAGAAGGCAAAGTGTCCATGAAGGAAATTCAAAGAATTTTAAGCTTCGCCCGCCGTGCGGTGGACGATTACAAAATGATCGAACCGAATGACCGCATCGCAGTCGGCATTTCGGGGGGCAAGGACTCCTTGACCCTGCTCACCGCGCTCGCGGAGCTGCGGCGGTTTTATCCCATTCCCTATACCCTGTGCGGCATCACGGTAGACATGGGCTTCAAGGGCTCGGATTTTTCGCCCGTGGCCGCATACTGCGAGAAGCTGGGTGTGGAATACCGCGTGGTGCAATCGGATATTGCCGAGATCATTTTCAACATCCGAAAGGAAAAAAATCCCTGCTCCCTTTGCGCGAACATGCGACGCGGCGCGTTACATGCGGCCGCAAAGGAGATGGGATGTAGCCGCGTCGCGCTTGGTCACCATTTTGACGACGTGGTGGACACCTTTATGCTGAACCTGTTCTTTGAGGGTCGCATCGGGTGCTTTTCCCCCGTGACCTATCTTTCCAACACCAGGCTGCATCTGATCCGCCCCCTGCTGTACGCGCAGGAAAAGGATATTCTGTACTACGTGCGGCACGCAGAGCTTCCGATTATTGAGTCGCTTTGCCCTGAGAACCATGCCACCGAGCGCGAGAATATGAAAAATCTATTAAAGGAGCTGGAGATCAAGTACAAGGGCCTGCGGCACCGTCTTTTCGGCGCGATCTGCCGCGGTGAGATCGACGGCTTCAAGCCCGCAGGGCAGAAGCTCCGTACCTATGACAATGAATAAAAGGAAAAGCAGCCCCGCCAAAAGGCGGGGCTGCTCTTATAGTGCTATCGGATAATCGCCGTAGCCCATGCAGCAGGAGATGCCGTAAAGGGAACTTCTTTGTACTTCGATCGTAGCAAATAGAACACATAAACAGGTATGGTACATAGGGTTGATCGTATAACGGTAACTCTGAGGGGATTTATTCCGCAAAACGAGACTGCTTTCCATCAAAGCACCCAACGCAAGACGAAGCCCATCGTCGTCAAGTCCGGTTTTTTCTTGTAGCTCCTCATGACCGATCTCGCTCTTGGACAGGATCGCCATGCAAACCAGGAGATTCGCCTTTTGTGCCAAGGGCGGCAGAAAGGTTGTTGCAAAATCTGCCGTATCTCTACCAACGGTCTCAAAAAAGGAACGGGTCAAGATTGCACCGTAGCCCTCACCGCAGAGCAAGGAAACACCGTTTTGATTGGATATATGGGTTGGTCCTTCGTGAATATTTCTTTCCGCATCGGTTAAATTGCCTCGACTGATGCCGTGATGCGCCCGCGCAAAGAGATTGAAGGCCTCCTCGTAGGATTCCCGGCTCATTTGCACGTGTGTGGCAACCTTGGTATAGATTTCTTGATAGATCTCCGCGCAGGTGTTCATACATCCGTAAAAAAGGTAATCGACACTCACCCCGAAATACTCCGCAATGAGAGGCAACATCTGGGTATCGGGCTGGCAGGCATTCGTTTCCCATTTGGACACCGCCTGCGCGGACACATGAAGGGCACTTGCCAGCTGCTCCTGGGTGACCCCCCTTTGCTTACGCAGTTCTACTATATTTTTCGCAATATTGATTTCCTTCATCGTTCTATCATCCTTTCAAAGATCGGCGTGCATGCTCCGCTTGTGTCTATATTATAACATGCCGCACCGATTCTGTAAATAACTTGTTCGGCAAGCCTCTCAACCTGCGGTTGAAAAACAAAAGGGGCGGCTCAACCGAGCCTTCCTTTTTGCTTGTTATAAGATTCCGAACAGGATAAAGCCGATGGTATTGATCGCAAAATTGGCAAACATGTGGACAAGCCAGGATGGATAGATATTGCCAAGCTTATCGTTTAAGAAGTTGAAGATGCCGCCGCCAACGAACAGGCCGAGCATGGAGAGCAGATAGATCCACGGATTGAACCAGCCGCTGGTGATGCCCACATGGTAAAGAGCAAACGTCGCGGCACTGAACACGTAGGCAAAAGTGCGCCCAACCTCTTGCTTCAAAACCAAAAAGGCAAAGCCTCGAAAGAAAAATTCCTCAAGCAGCGAGTTAACAAAGGAAATATAGATCGCCACAAAAAGAAAATTATCGGCGTTCACACCAATCCCCGAGGTAAGCGAGTCCTTGATGCCTGAAAAGTCAATAAAGGAACGCAGGGCGAAGTAGGCCCCAAGGATCACCGCAAAGACGGCCAGTCCGAGCGAAAGGGCGAGCAGAAAGCCCTTTTTCTTCGGAACGAACAGCTGTTTCAAGTAGGTACTTTTTTCCTTCCATACGGCAAAGTAGACAAGCGGGACAAAAAGAAACAACACGATCTTGATCGCGGATTTATACACGTAAGGGGGCGAGATGACACCGTCCACCACGCACATCAAGAGGGTGGAAAGAATCACCGACAAAATGGCGTAGACTTTAGCAGATATTATCTTTTTCATATTTATGAAAAATCGAATATCAGCGGCTCGTTCGGATACGGATCGACTTGCAGATGTTCTGCGGTCGACAGACCGTGCATGGCGCGGTACATAAAGTCGACAAATTGCTCAAAATCCGGGAGCTTATGGCGGTGCTTGCCGTGGCGGAACCATGCGGCGGCGTGATCCTCATAGCCTAGATAGCGGTAGCAGGCGCGCACGGCCATATAGGTCTGGCGGCTACCGTTGGGGTTGATCCAATAGTCCTGCATGCCCTCGCATTGCAGATAATAGCGGGGCGCAATCAGTGCACCGAAATAGTGCATATCGTAGGGCAGATCCTCGGCGTGGCCCTCGTAATTCCAAAGCTCCTTGCCCATCCAATGGGGGAAGGCGCGCAGCATATCCTCGAGCAGCTCGGTGCGGCCACCTTCGTCCCCCATCTCGGACAGGGTGTAGCGATAAGCGGCACAGCCGTGCGTGCCGCTGTTGTTGGGACAAACATAGCGGAATCGCTCATCGGCCGTGGCAGCGAGCAGAACGGTCTTGCCGCCGCGGGAGTGACCCGTGATGCCGACGTTTTCAGTATCGACAAAGGGGAGCTGCGAGAGCGCGTCAAGAGCGACTGAATAGCCCCACGCCCAGGCGGAGATGGCGGTAAAATCCTTCTCCTCCGGGTAAATATCATAGATACCGCCCTCACGGACGCCCGGGATATCGTTCGCGATCTCAAGGCGGTTAAAAGTGGCCACCAGGAAGCCGCGCTTTTGTGCGTATTCGATGGTGTCGCTTTCAAGGTTGGGGTAACAGCCGTCACCCGTCAGCAATACGGGCAGGGGCTTCCCTTCCTTTTTATCGATTAGGGCGATTTTCTGCGGCTCGGAGATATGCAGGGAGAGCATAAAGGTCAGCTGCTTGTCCTTTGTACCGGCATGAATGCGATACCAATGGTGGAGAGCATGACGCACGTAGGCGAGCGGCTCGACCCGCACGACCTCGGGCTTCGGTGGCATTCCGCCGTATTCCATGCGAATGACTTTTTCGCGGATCGCATCACGGCACTGCCACCACTCCTCGGGGCTCATGCGTGTACCATCCTCGCGCAGAAAGGGGTCGGGCATTTTTCCAAGAACCTTTATTTGACTCATGATCCTCTACCTCTTTTATGATTATTTGAGCTCGTCCTGTGCGTAAGCAAGCAGGGCGGTTTTTTCATTCTTCACGCGGCCGTCCGCCACGGCGGCAAGCAGGGCACGCAGGGTAAGTCCCAGCTCCTTACCTGCCGAGAAGCCGAGGGCGATCAGATCACCTCCGCGCACGGCAAGGTCGGACACCGAAGAGCATTCCCCCTCCTCCTCGAGCAGGGCGCGGACAATCGATTTTGCAAGTACCTGTTCTTCTCCGCTTTCTCCGTCCACGAGCCTTGCGGAACGGCGGATGTCGAGAAGAAGCAGGGCATCCTCTCCGCCAAGGCTCGAAAGGAAGCGGCGTGCTGCGCGAATATTGGCGTGGCAGGGGTCATTTCGGTGGGAAAGCAGCTTTGTCACGCGGTCGCGCGTGCGGTGGTCAAACCGAAGTGCATCCATTTGCGCGGCGGCTTGCTCCGTGCGGACAAAGGGAGACAGAAACACGGTGTAGCGCGCAACGGGGGTTTTGGGCACATGCGAGAGCCACGCACCGAGGCGGGAAAGTGCATGTTCGGCAGGATCGTCACCTGCCAAAAGCCATTCATACCAGCGCGGGAACAGAACAGCAAGGATATCGGCGAATTCCGAAAGCACGGCGGAGGCGTGATCGCCAAGGAGCAGCTTAGTCAGCTCCTCGCGCACGCGCTCGGCCGACACACGCAAAAGCAGAGGCGCGGCCTCACGGGCTGCGGCGGCGGTTTCTTCTTCGAGCAAAAAGCCGAGGGTGGCCGAGAAGCGCAGAGCGCGCAGGATTCGAAGTGCGTCCTCACGGAAACGGCGGCGCGGGTCGCCCACGGCGCGTAAAACTCGTTTTTCGAGATCCTCACAACCGCCAAAATAGTCGCACAGACCCTTTTCGGGGTGGTAGGCGATGGCATTGACGGTGAAGTCGCGACGGGCAACATCCTCCTGCAGGCTGGCGGTGTAGCGCACCTCGGTTGGGTGGCGGCTATCCCGGTAATCACCGTCCACCCGGTAGGTGGTAATCTCAAAGGGAGTGCCGTCCACAATCACGGTAACGGTGCCGTGGCGGATGCCCGTATCCACGGTGCGGTAGCCCGCAAAGACGCTGTGCATTTCCTCGGGGGTGGCAGAGGTGGTCATATCGTAGTCGCCGGGGGTGGTGCCGCGCAGCATATCGCGCACGCAACCGCCAACGAGGAAGACCTCGTATCCCGCTCTGTCCAGCCTTGCCATGATCTCTCTCACGGCAGGTGGAAGGTCAAAGGTAACGAAGCGTTCGGCTTCCATCTGACGATCACCATCCTTTCTTTCCTTGATTGTAGCATAATTCAAGAAAAAAAACAAGTCAAAGGAGCGAAAATATCCGATGAATATCTCCTGCCCCCATGATCACGGCGAGGTCACCGTCCCACGCCTCTTTGTCAAGGATCCGCACGGCGGTCGGCAAATCGGCAGCATAGACACCGCGTGAGATGGAATTGGCCAACACCTCGGAGGATACCCCGCTTTCGTTCCGCTCACGCGCGGCATAGATATCCGCAAGAATCACCCGATCCGCCGCCGAAAGGGCATCGGCAAAGTCACAGAAAAAGGAGGCGGTGCGGCTGTAGGTATGTGGCTGAAAAAGACAAAAGAGGCGGCCGCCCGTTTTCGCCGTGACGCGGCGCAGGGCGGCAAGCGAGGCACGGATCTCGGTGGGGTGATGCGCGTAATCAGCGTAAAGGCGAACACCGCGCCGCATTCCCTTTTCCTCCAAGCGCATCGGAGTTCCCGTAAAATCACAAAGAGCCTTGACCGACACAGAGGGATCGATGCCGCAAGCAAGCGCGGCCGCACAAGCGGCAAGGGCATTTTGTACATTATGCTCGCCGAGCAGCTTTAATTGTGCTCTGCCCTGTTTTTTCTCCCCAATGTAGAGATCGAACGTGGGAGCGCCTTGGTCATTGTCGAAATTTTCAGCACGCACAAACGCCTCTTTTTCTGTCCCGAAGGTGAACACCTCACTTCCCTGCGGAGGCGAAAGCGGCACGCGTGTGGGGGCGGTCGGCAGAATAACGGATGCCGCGCCTTGCATGAAAGCGATAAAGGAACGACGCACGTCCGATTCCGTGCGAAAATAGTCGGTATGCTCCAGTTCTGCGTTTAGCACTACCGCGACGGTGGGATCAAGGCAGAGAAAAGAATCGCGGTATTCGCAGGCCTCGGCCAAAAAGATATCTCCTTTTCCTTGCAAAAAGGCTGCACCGCCCGCCGAAAGCGGCGCGCCCGACACAACGGTCGGATCCTTCCCTGCCGCCTGCAAAACAGCGGCCAGCATGGCGGTGACCGTGCTTTTACCGTGCATGCCCGCTACTGCCACTCGCGTGGGGGCTTCCCCCATCAGGTAACCGAGAATATCCGCACGGGAGAAGCAGGGGATACCCGCCTGTTGTGCGGCGACCAGCTCGGGAGATTCGGGGGATACGGCAAGGGTGTAGACGAGTGCGTCACACCCCGCGACGTGCGCAGCGGAATGTCCCGTATAGAGGGGAATACCGTGCGCTGCAAGACCGGCGACCACGGCAGGGGAGGGAGAACGGTCGGTACCGATGACGGTATGCCCGCGCGATGTCATCATGATGGCGAGGGCGTGCATCCCGATTCCACCGATTCCGACAAAAAGCAGCTTTCTCGGACGGCCAAAAACCGCCTGCATCCTGCTTTTTTGCGTAAACGTGTTGGACAGCGACATAATCATCACATTTTCCTCACATACTTGTAAAAGATTGTCTTTAATATGTTTCAAAAATAATCATTTTTGTGTAGGATTCTGTACATATTTTTCCATTATACTGTTATCTGTCAGCAAACAAAACTTATGCGACGAGGGAGGACAAGCCTATGCAAATCACAGATATCAAAATCAGAAAGTTCTTTGAGGACGGCCCGATGAAGGCGGTAGTTTCCGTCACCTTCAACGATGCGCTCGCCGTTCACGACATCAAGGTCATTCACGCACGTGATCGCTTTTTTATCGTTATGCCCAGCCGTAAAAATCCCGATGGCACCTATCGGGACATCGTGCACCCCATCAACTCCGAATTCCGAGCCGCGCTGGAGGAGGCGGTCATCGATGCCTACCACGTCCAGCTTGCCGCACAGGAGGCCGAGGAAAAGCAGGAAAGCTTACAGGCAGAGGGTGTTCTGCTGTAAAGGCCATATAGGGCAAGCACAAGAAAAAACGCTCACATACCCCACCGCCCGGCGGTGGGGCTTTCTTTTCCCCCACGAAAGGAGAACGAACCTATGAATATCCTCATGCTCACCGATCGCCTTGCCATCGGCGGGGCGGAAACGCATATTTACGAGTTATCCCGCGCACTGCGGGGGGCGGGACACACCGTCAAGCTTGCCGCCGCAGAGGGCGCGTTTTCCGCGCGACTGCGGCGGGAGGGATTTTCGGTCTACTCCCTGCCCCTTGCGGACAAGCGACCACGGGAGCTTTTGCACGCGCGGCGCGGGCTTTTTCGACTGTTGCAAAGCGGGCACTTTGACATAGTGCACGCGCACGCGCGGCTGCCTGCTTTTCTGGTCGCGCCGCTTTGCCGCCGGTGCGGCATTCCCCTCGTATGCACGGCGCATTGGGTTTTTGATCCGCACGGATGGCGAGGGCACTTCAGCGAGTGGGGAGAGCGGAGCTTCGCTGTCAGCGAGGACATTAAAGCTTATCTTGTGCGGGAGTACGGAATACCGCCCGCGCATATTACGGTGATCGAGAACGGCATCGACACCGAAGCATTCGCACCGATGCGGCGAAAGAACGGCGGGCAGCTTCTGCACATCAGCCGTCTGGACACGGGACGCGCTTCCTGTGCTGAGGCACTTGTCGGGTGTGCCGAGGAGCTGGCAGGGAGCGGGTTGTGCCGTTCCTTGACGATCGTGGGGGACGGTGACCGTTTTTCCTCGATCTGTGCAGATGCAGACGAGAAAAATCGCAAGATCGGCTTTGATTTCATCCATATGGTGGGGGCCGTGACCGACGTGCGGCCTTTTTTGTACGAGGCGGATCTGTTCGTGGGGGTATCCCGCGCGGCGTTGGAGGCGATGGCAACCGCTCTCCCTGTGATCCTTGCAGGGGATGAGGGGTATCTTTCCCTGCTTACTGAGGAAACCAAGAATGCGGCCATCGAAAGCAATCTTTGCTGTCGCGGTACACTTCCGCTTTCCCCCGAGCGCCTTGTCTCGGATATTCTCGCCGCCCTTGCCTCGCCGCGGCTGCGCTCACTTGGCGAATGGGGGGCGGCCTTGGTCGGGGAACGGTACGGGATCGGGCGAATGGCCGATAAGACTGTGGCCGTTTACCGTGAGGCGACGAAAAAGCGTCCGCGCATAACGATATGCGGCTACTTTGGAAAGCAGAACACGGGGGATGATGCGGCACTCGCATTTCTTTGCAAGCGACTGACGAGCGAGGGCTTTTCGGATATATGTATTCTCGGCAATCGGGAGCAGGGGGGACAACACCCAATCCGCGGGCGGTGGGCGGCATTCTCGCCCAACCTGTTTTCGCAGGGAGGCATCTTTATTCTGGGCGGGGGAAATCTGCTCCAAAACGAAACGAGCAACCGTTCCCTTTTCTATTATACGCACCTGTTCCGCCGCGCGAAACAGGCGGGTATGAAAACGGTGGTGCTGGGCGGTATCGGAAAATTGAACACGCACGGGGAGTGCACGGTACGGCGCGCGCTAGCCTCGGCGGACGGATTTCTGATGCGAACGCCGCGCGACGTGACCGCGGCAACGGAGCTTTCGGGCGGCGCGCGCCCTGTGCGTCTCCTATCGGACGGCGCACTATGGTTGGAAGCAAAAAATGATTCAAAATTCGTTCTGCCGCAAAATAATGCCGTTCTTTTTGCATTACGAGGGAGTGAGAGATCGTGGGAAACGGCCAAAAGGCTCGCGCAGCGGCTCTATCGAGAGTGGAGACTTACCCCTGTTTTTGCAGTGATGCAGGCAGGGAGGGACGAGGTGAACGAGATGGCGAGGGACATCCCCGCGGCGCGTATGCTTCCCCATCTGCCGCCCGAGGAGTTGGTTTCGGTGATGCGATCCTGTCGGATAGTGGTGGGCGATCGCCTGCACGCGCTGATTCTTGCGGCGGTGGCGGGGATACCCGCCGTGGGGATCTCGGATGACGGAAAGATCGACGCCTTTTGCGACTTTTGTGACTCGGTCGGCGGCGGCAAGCGGATCACGGCTGTTCCGTTTACCGAAGAAGGGGTGCTTGCGGCGGTCGGGGGCGCCCTTTCCCTGCCTCCCTCAGACGGTGCACTGCTCGCGCAACTTCGGCAGTCGTGGGAGAATTTTTCTTTTGCGGATTTTTTTGCCTTGCTTTGATTGCGTGCGTGTGGTATAATGGTCCTAAAAAGGGAGGCGCGACATGGCAAGCTACGTGTTGACTGGGGCATCGGGTCATATTGGCAACAATATGGCGCGAAGCATAAAAAGGATGGATCCCGAGGCATCTATGACCGCACTTTCCCGTCGCGAGATTGGGCGGGAGCTGGCGGGGGTCAGCTGCCGTGTGGTGGTCGGGGACCTCTTTGACACTGATTTTTTGAGAGATAACATCGGGCAGAACGATATTGTGATTCACATGGCGGGATATATCGATCTGACCGATAAGCACCCCGAGGAAACCTACCGTGTGAACGTAGAGCTGACACGCATCCTGACCGACGTATGCGAATCGGTGGGCGTTCGCCGCTATATTTATATGGGCAGCGTGGACGGCCTTTCCCGCCCCGAAGAGGACGGTGAGATTGCTGAGCCGAGCGTCTTTGACCCTGATGGGATCAAGGGGCATTACGGCAAGAGCAAGGCCATGGCCATGCAGTACGTGGCCGAAAAGGCGGCCGCCTGTCCCGATTTTTCCTGCGCGATGGTCCTACCGTCCGCGGTGATCGGGGAGAACGATTTCCGCCCGTCGGCGGCGGGGGGTGTGATTCGCTCCGTGCTGCGCGGCGGGGCGGAGTTCGGTATTCGCGGCGGCTACAACTTTGTAGATGTTGAGGACGTTTGTGCCGCTACCTACACACTATGCCATAACGACGAGCGCGGCATGTTTATTCTCTCGGGCGAGAATGTGAGTGTTGCGGAGCTTTACCGCGCCATCAACCAAAAAAAGGGCTACCGCCGCCCTGTCATATTGCTACCTGTATGGCTTGTGCGCCTGTTTTTGCCCTTTGTGCGCGTGCTGAATAAGATCACCCTGAAGGCACTGACCGACCCACACAAATATTCTTGCGCCCGCGCGAGAGAGCGTCTTGGGTACGATCCTACCCCGTTCTCCAAAACATTGGATAAGACCATTGCGTTTTTTGAGGGGGAAAGAAAAAAATAAACGGCGGAGCAGCTCCGCCATAAAAAAGCACCTGCGATGCAGGTGCTTTTCTTGTTTCTTTTTAGTTCTTCAAGCTATGGATCGGGGCGGGGATTCTGCCGCCGCGGGAAATGAAGCGCGCGGGGGAGTTGGTGTTCAGGCGCATGACGGGCGCGTGGCCGAGCAGGCCGCCGAAGTCCACATCCTCACCAAGCTTTTTGCCGATGGCGGGGATCACGCGCACGGCGGTGGTCTTGGTGTTGGCCACACCGATGGAGATCTCGTCGGCGATGATGCCGCTGATGACCTCGGCGGGGGTATCTCCCGGAATGACGATCATATCCAGACCGACCGAGCAGACGGCGGTCATGGCCTCGAGCTTTTCGATGGTAAGCGCACCCGAGCGAACGGCATCGATCATGCCTGCATCCTCGGATACGGGGATAAAGGCTCCCGACAATCCACCGACGTGCGAGGATGCCATCACGCCGCCCTTTTTGACGGCGTCGTTGAGCATGGCAAGCGCGGCGGTCGTGCCGTGTGCGCCACAGGATTCAAGACCCATTTCTTCAAGAATATGGGCGACCGAGTCACCGATCGCAGGGGTGGGAGCAAGCGAGAGGTCGATGATACCGAAGGGCACGCCAAGACGTTTTGCCGCTTCGCTGGCGACCAACTGACCCACGCGAGTGATCTTAAAGGCGGTCTTTTTGATGATGTCCGCAAGAGCGGAGAGGTCACAGTCCCCTGCTCTGGCAATAGCGGAGCTGACCACACCGGGGCCGGACACGCCAACGTTGATGACAGTCTCCGGCTCGCCGATGCCGTGGAAGGCACCTGCCATGAAGGGGTTATCCTCGGGCACGTTGGCAAAGACGACCAGCTTGGCGCAACCGATCGAGTTGCGGTCGGCGGTAAGCCGCGCAGCTTCCACGATCTTCTCTCCCATCAGGCGCACGGCATCCATATTGATGCCCGCCTTGGTCGAGGCGACATTGACAGAGGAGCAGACGATATCGGTTTCGGCAAGTGCCCGCGGCAGAACCGCAAGCAAATTCTCGGCAGAGCGGGTAAAGCCCTTTTGCACGAGAGCGGAATAACCGCCGATAAAGTTGATGCCGACCTGCTTGGCGGCACGGTCAAGGGTATGGGCGAGTTTGAGATATCCGTCAGGTGAGATTGCGCCGCCGACAAGCGACACAGGCGTGACCGACACGCGGCGGTTGACGATCGGAATACCGTAGTCCTTTTCGATATCCGTGCCAACCTTCACAAGGTTTTCGGCAGTATGGGTGATTTTATCGTAGATACGGTCGCACAGGCGTCCCTCGTCATCCGACACGCAATCGTAGAGCGAGATGCCCATGGTGATGGTACGGATGTCCAGGTTTTCCTGGCGGATCATGTTGATGGTTTCTAAAATATCGGCTGTATTGAGCATAGTGATTCTCCGTTAGGCTACCTCAAATGCGGTGCATACTGTTGAAGATATCTTCGTGCATGGTATGGATGACGAGCCCGCGCTCCTCACCGAGGGCGGCGAGCTTATCCACGAAGTCGGCAAATTTGATGGTCAGGCCCTCGATTTCCGCGAGCATAATCATGGCAAAATATTCGCCGATAACGCTTTGGGTGATGTCGCAGATATTGACACCGTATTCGGCGCAAACGCCGGACACGCCCGCGATGATGCCGACGGTATCACGTCCGGTAACGGTAATAACAGCTTTCATAATTTTCTCCATTTCTTTGACTTATTTTGCGGCAGATCAAAATTCAACCGACTTGCCATCCAGGACGGCGGCCGTCAGGGAGTCGCCGCGGTAGGTGAGCTTCAAGGAAAAGAAGGGACGGTCGGTGGTGAGCAGACGAAGAAACACGCGATCCCCCTCCCAAAGCGGCAGGGACGGCACCTTCTCCTTTTCCACCCACGCAAGCTCCCCCTCGTTACAAGGTATGAGCTCGCCCGATTCGGCGCGCGCGGTGAAGAGGTGCATGTATTCGGTGGGATAGCGATCCGACACGAAGGTCACGATGCCGCGATAAGAGTAAGAGGAGAGGGTAAGACCCGTCTCCTCCTTTACCTCGCGTACAAGGCAATCCTCGGGGCTCTCTCCCTCCTCAAACTTCCCGCCGATGCCGACCCACTTGTTTTCATTGGGGTCGTTTTTCTTCTTCGTGCGGTGAAGCATCAGATATCTGCCGTTTTCTTCAACGTAGCAAAGAGTAGTATTGATGCCCATCATTACCTCGATCGTTCGCTATTAAAATTCGAGCTTCTTCTCCACGTAGGCGCGGACCTCGGAGATGGGCAAACGAACCTGCTCCATGGTGTCGCGGTCACGCACGGTCACGCAGCCGTCGTTCTCAGTGTCGAAGTCGTAGGTCACGCAGAAGGGCGTGCCGATCTCGTCCTGACGGCGGTAACGCTTACCGATCGAGCCGGTTTCGTCAAACTCGACGGGGAAATAACGGGAGAGCTCATCAGAAAGCTCAATAGCCTTATCGGAGAGCTTCTTGGACAAGGGTAGGACTGCCACCTTGACGGGGGCAAGAGCCGGATGCAGGTGAAGCACCACGCGAACGTCGCCCTCGCCGACCTCTTCCTCGTCATAGGCGTCAACAAGGAAAGCAAGGGTCACGCGGTCAGCACCGAGAGAGGGCTCGATGACGTAGGGAACGAGCTTTTCGTTGGTTTCGGGATCGAAGTATTCCATGCTCTCACCGCTATGATTCTGGTGCTGGGTCAGGTCGTAGTCGGTACGGTCGGCAATACCCCACAGCTCGCCCCATCCGAACGGAAAGAGGAACTCGAAGTCGGTGGTTGCCTTGGAGTAGAAGGACAGCTCGTCCTTATCATGGTCACGCAGACGCAGATTCTCGGGCTTCATGCCGAGGTTGTAGAGGAAGTTGGCGCAGAAGTCCTTCCAGTAGGCGAACCATTCGAGGTCGGTGCCGGGCTTGCAGAAGAATTCCAGCTCCATCTGCTCGAACTCACGGGTACGGAAGACGAAGTTACCGGGGGTGATCTCGTTACGGAAGGATTTACCGATCTGGGCAACGCCGAAAGGGAGCTTGCGACGGGTGGAGCGTGCCACGTTCTTGAAGTTAACAAAGATACCCTGTGCGGTCTCAGGACGCAGGTACACGGTATTCGTGGAGTCCTCGGTCACGCCGATGAAGGTCTTGAACATCAAATTGAATTTTTTGATGTCGGTGAACTCGTGACCGCCGCAGGTGGGGCAGGCAATGCCCTTCTCCTTGATGAAGGCGGCCATTTCCTCAAACGACCAGCCGGCAGGGTTTTCATTCGTGCCGTTCTGGAAGGCGTAATCCTCGATCAGCTTATCGGCGCGGTGACGGGCGCGGCACTGCTTACAGTCCATGAGGGGATCGGAGAAGCCACCCACGTGACCCGAGGCGACCCATGCCTGCGGATTCATGATGATGGCACTGTCCAGCCCCACGTTATAGCGGCTCTCCTGGACGAACTTCTTCCACCAAGCGCGCTTGACGTTGTTTTTCAGCTCCACACCAAGCGGACCGTAGTCCCAGGAGTTGGCCAGGCCGCCATAGATCTCGGAGCCTGCGAAGATGATGCCTCTGTTTTTACAGAGAGCGACGATTTTGTCCATAGTCTTTTCGCTGTTGTTCATGTTTTTTCTCCTGCATGTATGTGATGTTTTAATTATTTCAATTGACCGTAAAGAATGCCGTTTTCCGTGGCGATGGGTACGACCTCGGCGATTTCGCCCGACAGGTTTTCTTCACTCGGTACGCAAACCTCGATAAAGGAATCAGTGTGACCGAGCCAGCCGTCCTTTCCCTTCGTTTCAAAAAGGACAGAGAGGGGTTTTCCCTCGGTCACAACGGAAGAAAGGATCTCTTCGCGGATCTTGTTTTTCTCGGCGATCAGGCGCGCGGAGCGTTCACGCTTCACCGACTCAGGCACCTGGCCGTCCATGTCGGCCGCAACCGTACCGGGGCGGCGGGAGTAGGCGAAGACATGCACGTCAAGGAAGCGGGCCTCTCGGCAGAAAGCGAGCGTTTCTTCAAAGTCCGCGTCGCTTTCCCCAGGGAAGCCGACCATGAGGTCGGTGGTGAATTGCACGTTGGGAATCGCTTCACGCAGGGCGCGGAGCGAGGCAAGGGCCATGGCGGTGTTATAACGGCGGCGCATGCCGCGGAGCACATTGTCCGAGCCGCTTTGCATGGAAAGATGCAGGTGCGGAACGGCAGTGTGCAGCTTAGCAAATCGGGTGATAAAATCCGGCCGAACGAGCTCGGGGGAAAGAGAGCCAAGGCGAATACGGGGCGTGTCTTCCCTCTTGTCCAGCATTTCAAGCAGGTCAATGAGGTGAGTATTGCCGAGATCCTCGCCGTAGGCGGCCGTCTCGATACCCGTCAGCACCACCTCGCGCGAGCCGCCGGCAGCGAGGCGAGCGACCTCGGTCAATACGTCGGCAGGAGCCTTGGATCGCACCGATCCGCGAGCAAGCGGAATAGCACAGTAGGTACAACGGCAAGAGCATCCGTCCTCAATCTTGACGTAGGCTCGAGTGCGGGGTGCGTGCTCCACGGTCATGCGCTCAAATGGCTCCAAAAAGACGTTTGTTACTGCGCAGACGGGCTCTTTTTCGCTCTCGCGGAGCAGCTCGAGTGCCGCTTCGGCAAGCTTCATTTTCCCGCCCGTGCCGCACACGTAGGCGACGCCCTCGATCTTCAGAACATCCTTCGGGGAGGTTTGCGCGTAGCAGCCGCACACCAACACCGGTGCCTGCGGGTTTTGCGCAGCGGCACGACGAATAAATTGACGGCACTTGCGGTCGCTTTCGGCGGTAACGGTACAGGTGTTGACAACATAAACGTCGCATGCCTCGGAAAAATCTCGTACAAGGAAGCCGCGGCGGGCAAAGTCCTCGGCGATCGCCTCGGTTTCATACTGTGCGACCTTACAACCGAGCGTGTACAGCCCGACGGTGTAGGTTTTTTCCGTACCGATCCCCCCTTGCTACATAATTACCAATTATTATAGCATACTCTTTCGAAAAAGTAAAGACTTTTCAAGAGATTTCCGAGAGGATGTGGGGGGAGTGCGGTTTTTTCTTTTTTTGCGACGTTTTGTGCATTTGCTCTTGAAACGGAGAAAAAATTATAGTATAATAGTTGGGAAGGACCCTGACTTTTTATTTCGGCATGTGAAAGGAATTGATTATGAGCACATTGCACATCATCGACCATCCCCTGATCCAGCACAAGCTGACCATTATGCGCAAGACCAGCACCAGCTCCAAGGATTTTCGCCAGCTGCTTGACGAGATCTCCATGCTCATGGGCTATGAGGTCACGCGCAATCTTCCTTTGGAAACCGTCGAGATCACTACCCCCGTCGCACGCGCAAAGGCACAGCAGATCGCAGGCAAGAAGCTGGCAATCGTACCGATCCTGCGTGCGGGCCTTGGCATGGTGGACGGGCTTCTCAGTCTGGTTCCCGTGGCGCGCGTCGGCCACATCGGCCTGTACCGTGACCCCGAGACCCACCTGCCCGTGGAATACTACTGCAAGCTCCCGCCCAACATCCAGAACCGTCTTGTCATCGTGGTTGACCCGATGCTGGCGACCGGCGGCTCCGCCTCCGACGCACTCAAGATGTTAAAGGACAAGGGTTGTACGGACATTCGTCTGATGTGCCTGGTTGCCGCACCCGAGGGTGTTGCCAAGGTGCAGGCGGATCATCCCGACGTAGACATTTATACCGCCGCACTGGATGAAAAGCTCAACGAACACGCCTATATCGTCCCCGGTTTGGGTGACGCGGGCGACCGTCTGTTCGGCACCAAGTAATCGATGCGCGAGCTAACAATTCAAAAAAATGATGCGGGACAGCGCCTTGATAAGTTTCTTACCAAGGCGCTGTGCAATATTCCCCCCTCCCTGATGTACAAGGCGATCCGTAAAAAGAAGATCAAGCTCAACCGCCGCCGCGCCGAGGGAAAGGAGATTCTGTCCGAGGGAGATACCTTACAGCTCTTTCTTTCCGAGGAGTTTTTCCCCGATGCAGAGGGCTCGGAGGAGATCGCCGCGCTTGGGCGCATTCAGCCGAAGCTCTCAGTCGTGTACGAGGATGAAAACGTCCTGCTTCTGAACAAGCGGCCGGGCGTGCTGGTGCACGAGGACGGGGATGGCACGGGGGACACGCTCATCCGCCATGTGCAGGCATACCTGTACCAAAAGGGGGAGTACGCCCCCGAGGAAGAACAGTCCTTTGCCCCCGCGCTTTGCAACCGCATCGACCGCAATACGGGCGGTATCGTGATCGCCGCCAAGAATGCGGAGGCTCTTCGCATTCTTAACGAAAAGATCAAGGCGGGCGAGGTACACAAGTATTATCTGTGTGCCGTGCACGGCGTGCCGCGTCCGAAGAAGGCCCTGCTTTCGGGGTGGCTGATCAAGAACAAAAAGGACAACACGGTAAAGGTGTACGACCGCGACCCCGGTCACGGGGCAAAGGACATCCGCACGCAGTACACCGTGATCGCGGAGAAGAACGGTGATGCGCTCCTTGAAATCAACCTGCTGACGGGGCGCACGCACCAGATCCGCGCGCACATGGCACATGTGGGCCATCCCTTGTGGGGGGATGGCAAATACGGCGTCAACCGTGAGGATCGCGCGCGCGGCTACAAGTTCCAGGCACTGTACGCCTACCGCCTTGCCTTTGATTTCAAGGGGGAGTCGGGCGCGCTGGCTTATCTCGCGGGTAAGAGCTTTTCGGTGCCGCGCGAGGACGTATATTTTGCAGAAGAATTCTTTTGAAAAAGAGGAAGGATCATGTTAGAAAGAAAGCGCTTTCGCTTGCCGCTTTTGTTCCTTTTAGGGGCACTCGCGGCTCTCCCCGTGAGCTTTTTTCAGCTCTCGGCGCTTTCCTTCGCGGTCATGATCCCTTCCCTTTTCTTGTTTTTTGGCACTTGGCGCAGGGCAGATCAAAAACGAAGCTTTTTCAGAGAATACGGCGAGGGCTTTTGCTTCCTCATGGGCTTTTTCATGCTGACCTTCCATTGGTTTGTGTATCTGTGGCCGCTCGACTTTGTCGGCGGGATGACGCGCGCGGGGGCTTTCGGGGTGATCCTGGCCGCCTGCGTGGGGCTGCCGCTTTTGCAGAGCGCGGGCTTTGCGTTCCTGTTTCCCATTCTCGCGCGCCTGTCGCGAACACGCACGGTGCGTCGTTTTCCCATTCTTCTGCCCTTCCTGTTTGCGGCGGGGTGGGTACTGTTTGCCTACACCCAGACCCTGACATGGGCGGGCGTTCCGTGGGGTGCACAGCTGGCACTTTCCCAGCAACAGAATCTGCTGATCCTGTCCTCGGCTTCCCTGTTCGGCTCGTATTTCGTGACCTTCGTGATCGCTGCGGTGAACGGTCTTGCGGCCCTTGCACTTCTTTCCCTGCTTGAGGGGGACGGGCGACTTTCCAAAATCGCGGCAATATCCTCTGCTTTGGTTTTTGTTTTGAATTTTGCGCTTTCGGCGTCGGTTTGTTATCTGCCGCGCGAAGAGGGCGAGGAGATACGGGTGGCCGTTTTGCAGGGGAATTTTTCCTCTTCCGAAAAGTGGGGGGGCACGACCGAGCTGCTTGACACCTACGCTTCGCTTGCGCGCGAGGCGGCAGCCGAGGGAGCGGAGCTTGTCGTGTGGCCGGAAACGGCGATCCCTTACAGTTTGCGCGGCGACGGATACACGCTTTCCTTCATCAAGCGACTTGCCGAGGAAACGAACGCCACCCATATCGTGGGCGCGTTCTGCTATGAAACGGATGAGGAAAGCGGCGAGCGTCTGCGGCGTAATTCCCTGTATC
Source organism: Clostridia bacterium (assembly GCA_017464805.1). Classification (GTDB taxonomy): domain Bacteria; phylum Bacillota; class Clostridia; order Oscillospirales; family CAG-272; genus UBA1740. Next base: position 57,610 of record JAFTYE010000008.1, read on the forward strand.
TGTTCCGCCCCGACGGCAGTGTGGCGGAAGAAATCTACCACAAGCGGCATCTGGTGCCGTTTGGGGAGTACGTACCAATGGAGAGCGTGATCCGCACACTCCTTCCCTTCCTTGCGGAGCTGGAGATGCTGGACGACGGTAGCTCCCTGTACGCGGGGGAATCCAGTACCCTGTTTTATGAGGATCTCGGAGTGATCGGCGGGCTTGTCTGCTTTGATTCGATCTATCCCGCGCTTGCGCGCGACAGCGTGCGGGACGGCGCAAATCTGCTTGTGCTGGGTACCAACGACTCCTGGTTCTTTGATTCCGCCGCGGTCTATCAGCACAACGGACAGGCGATTTTGCGCGCGGTGGAGACCGGCCGCGCGATAGCGCGATCGGCCAACACAGGCGTGTCCTCAATCATCTCCTCGCGGGGCGAGGTGCTTGCCGAAATCGAGCCGCTAATCGCGGGGCAGGCGACCGCCACGGTGAATCTTTCCTCGCAAAAGACGCTGTACACTGTCATCGGGGACACGTTTGTTTTGCTTTGTCAGATATTCTTCCTTTTGCCGTTTGTCATCTCACTTATCGAGTGGATAAGGCAAAAGAAACCGAAATAAAAAAAGAGGTACGTGCGTACCTCTTTTTATTGTCCTCAAAGGAAGAAGTTAAAGATACCGACCACACCGTAGGACGCGAGCGACATAATGATTCCCGCGGCCAGCACACCGAGGAGAATGGACGGCAGGGCGTATTTCATTCGCATGTTCATCAAAGCGGCAACGAGGGCTCCTGTCCACGCGCCTGTTCCCGGCAGGGGAATCGCCACAAACACGAACAGGCCGAAGGAGGCGTATTTCATCACCTTCGCAGAGTTCTTTTCTGCCTTTTCCTCCAGCCACAGGGCGATCTTGGCAAAGTGCTTGGTCGTTTTCATCCAGGAAAGGATGTGGCGAATAAAGAGCAGAATAAAAGGCACGGGCAAAAAGTTTCCGATGACCGAGACCAGATAGTTCGACCAGAGCGGCAGTCCAAGCACGGCTCCTGCAGGGATGGCACCGCGCAGCTCCACGACGGGAAGCATGGATATGAAAAACACCCACAGGTGGTCAAGAAATTCTGTCACAGCAGTTCTCCTTCTGTTTGATACCGTTTTGTCACAAGGCTTTCTGCGCCAATTATACCACAAATCCCTCTAAAAAAGCAATAGAGCGACGATAAGTTATTTTACGATAATCACGAATCCTTTGACTTTCGGCGATCCGATCATGCACGTAGGCATCCACCGAATTCAAAAAAGCGGATTCCTCGCGCCGCATGCACAGATTCAGCTCCGAAAGCTGGGAGAAGGCTTTTTGGGTAATATTGGTCGATCCGAAGGACACTTCCCCTTCACTTGCCACCAGCTTGGTATGCAGCATTTTAGGGGACAGGTACAGCGCAAGGCGGCCGTTTGTTCTCTTCAACAGGCGGCGCACGGTCTTGCGGTTGAGGTCGTTTTGGAAGTTGGCGTCCTTTGGAATGACCACGGTCACGCGTACACCGCGCGCGCAGGCGCGCTCGATCTGGCGCATAAAACGAGGCAGCGGCGAAAAATAGGCCATGACGATACAAAGCTCCCGCTTTGCCGAACGGATCAGATTCAGGTAGTATTCTTCCATTTCGAAGAGGGTCTTTTTCCCCCTCTGCTCCTTTACGTTGACACCAAAGGAATAAGGGCCGTCTGTTTCCTCTCCCTCGCGGAGCTTTTTGTAAAAGGCGGAAACATGCTCCTCTCCCTCAATCCGTACCATCAGGTCGGAGTAAACGCGGCCCTGCATGTCCTTCCCGTTTTCCTTGTCCTCGATATTGATGCCACCCAGGATGAGGATACGGTCGTCGATGACGTAGAATTTGGAATGGTCGGCCTTGAATACGTCGGCCGACACGGTGATATTCGGATGGTGCATGATCTGCTCGTAGAGGGGCGTGACCTCATCACGCGCGCGGCGGGGTGTACCCGACATGGGGTAGATGCGCGAAAGACCCCAGATTTTGAATCGTTCCGCGATGCTTTGGATTTTGTGAAAGAAGGATCTTTTGCACTCCTCTGCCTTTTCCAGCACCACGCCGTAGCGGTCGATCGAGAGGTAGACGCGCACGCCGCGCTCGGCGGCGGCCAGCACCGCCTGGGCTACGAGGCGGCCGATCTCATCATCCCGCCAGATGAACATATTGATATGCAGGGAGCTTTTTGCGTTCCCGATCTCCCGCATAATGACGGGAAAGGCATTTTTTCCGTCAGCAAGGAGCGTAAAGTCGGCGTAAGGCTCGCGCACGCTCATTCCCCTCTCCATTCCATTTCGCGGTGGGGGATGCCCGCCTCGGTAAATTCCTCCGAGGTGACGGCGAAGCCGAGCTTTTCATAAAAGCCGACCACATAACTTTGGGAATGCAGGGCAAGGCACTTATGCGGCAGGCATTCGCGGATGGCGAGCATGCTTTTTTCCATCAACAGGCGGCCGTGACCGAGGCCGTGGGTGGTGGTCAGCACGCGACCGATCTTGACGGTGGTGCGCTCCTTATCGTCGTAGAAGGCGCGCAGATAGGCAATGACCGCACCGTCCTTCCACAAAAAGCAGTGCAGGCATTTCTGATCGATATTATCGGCATCAAGGTAGTAGACCCGCTGCTCCATGGTAAACACCTGTGCGCGTGCGCGCCAGATCTGATAGAGTTCGTCTACGGTCAGCTCGTGGAACAATTTTGCCTCAAATTTCAAATTCTTTTCTCCTTATACGTTTCGCTTGAAGTTGCCGAACACCTCGTTGACCTTGGCGAAGCTGGCGAAGGTGTCGGGGTATTGCTTGATGATCCGCATCATTTCGCCGATCTGACGCTTGTTGATGATACAGACGAGCATGTATTTGTCGGTATCCGAGTACATACCGTGCACGCGGATCTCGGTCACGCCGTGGCGCAGGCGGTTCATCAGTGCCTCCGAAACCTCGCTCGGATAGGCGGTGACGATCTCAAACTTGTAGCCGTTTTTGATGCCGCTTAAACCGTGATCGACGATCACATTCGCCACGAACAGGTTGAGAAGCGTACAGATCACGGGGGTAACACGCATGCCGTAGACGAAGAAGGCGATCGCCACCACCGAGGCATCCATGATGAAGGAAACGTAGGCGATGTTCAGCTCGGGGCGTGCCTTTTTGAGCAGAGCGCTGATGCCATAGGTACCGCCGCTGGCACCGAAGCGCTTCAGCATCACGGAAAAGCCGAAGCCCGAGATCACGCCCGTGGCGATACAAGCGAAAACAATGTTAAAATCCTCTGCATTATTGGCCATGCAGTAGGCCTTTGCACCGAGGAGTGTCCACGCCTGCGGCATAAAGGACTGTACGAGCATATAGACGCTGAGCATTAAACCAAGCTTTTTGTCTACGATGGCACTGACCAGCACGAAAATGGGCAGATTGAAGGCGACCATGAGGATCGACCAGCCGACCTTATCCGCAAGCAGATGATGCGTGATAGTGGCAAGGCCGCCGACCCCGCCGGGGGCGAAGCCGTTGCTGTTCTGAAAGAAGAAATACGCCGTGCCGACTACCACGCCCGCCACGATGGCACATAGGATATCCATGAAAAGAGTTTTTGCCGAAAAGGGCGTTTTCATGTTTGTTTTCCTCATTAAAATGGTTGTTTTTTAGGGAACAAGCAACGCCTCGCGGTTGGTCGCATAAAGGATATCGTCCTTGCCGCTCATCATTTTGAGAAATTCCTCGAAACGGCCCCAGGTATCGTGAATATCAAACTCATAGGAGTGACCCCAGACGTAAAAGACCTTTCGCTCCTCGGTGGAAAGCGACAAAAATTCCTCGCCCAGCGAAAAGAGCTTATCCCATTCTCCGTTATGGTAGACGGAGGGCTTGAATTCGTACAGGTTTTCCTGCGGGTCGAAGCTATGCGAGGAGATGATGGTGCGGCAGTAACGGATGCCCGTTTTTTCGCGGATGAGGCTCGACACGCGGCCGTCGTAATTTTCACCGCCGCAGGGATAGGCAAAGCCGACCACCTCGTAGCCGCAAAGTTCGGAAAGCTTCTTTCGATCCTGTTCCACCTGACGGATGACCTCTTCATCGGGCAGGGTGGGCAGGCGCGGATGCGTGAGGGTATGCGCCGCGACCTCGTGACCCGCGTAGACGGAACGAACATCCCCGGGCTCGATCTTGTCGTGTGCGATTTGCTTGCCGTCGATTGTCAGCGAGTGCGGCTTGCCGAGCAGCTCCGAGTTGAGGTTAAAGGTAGCCTTCATGCCGTAACGGTCGAAAAGCTCAATCAGACGCTTGTCCTGTAACACGCCGTCATCGTAGCTGAAGGTGAGAATTTTATTCGGTTTTTTGGTGTCGTTCATCCTGCTTCTCCTTTATCACAGCATTTCCATTGCGGAGCGCTTCGTGTCCTCTTCAACAAGTGCCTCGACGGTGTTCTTCTCCACCCTCTCCAGCTTTCGGAACTCGGCATAATAGCGCAGGCCGAATTCCATCAGCGAGGCGTGGTTGAAGTGCAGGTTGTCGGGGTTGGGGGTCAGCCCCTCGGCCGAGGCAAAGCCGACGCGGTCGTGGCTCTCGGCGTAGCGGATCAGCTCCGCATTGATGCGGGAATACCACTCTCCGAGGTCGGGGGCGGGGTATTTCACCAGATAATCGCCGAGGCCGCCGACAACGAGCGGCACATCCTCTGCGCCCAGCTCGCGGCGCAGAGCCTTCATGATCGCCGTAATCTTATCGAAATAGGCAGCACAACAAGCCTCGTTGCAGTCCCCTTCTCCCTGATGCCAAAGGATCGCCACAAGCCGTGAGATTCGCATGGCAAGACGCGTACAGGTGACGGCGTTGTCGAAAAGCAACCCACCCTCTTCCCATTGTGAGAGCGATGTGCCGCCGTCCGCGCAGGGGATGACACCGACCGTCACGTCGGGGTGGTCGAGGTAGTAAGCCTTTGCAAAGCTCTCGGCAAGACAGGTACCCGAAAAGGCTCTGTCCGGATTGACAGGACGGAACATGACCTGCCAGCGGCCATTACGCAGAGCGTACAGCTTTTCACCGCAGGTGTCCAACGGTTCCGCATCCGCGATAAAGCCGCGACCTGCCATGTTGGATTGTCCGATGATCAAAATAGAGTGTGTCATCATCATTCTCCTTTTTCTTCACAAAGCCGCTTTGCGGCGTATACATAAAACAGCACGGTATCCTTTTTCTTTGATATGTTGGCCATTGCTGCTGTGAAACGAACTTTTGAGTTTTGCTCGAAAGTAATATTGTCCCTGCGCAAAATCGAAGCATTTTTTGATTTCGAACGCTCCGTAGGGGGCGACGTCCTCAACGCCCCGTTGCAGAATGCACAAATCGGTTACACGGCTGTTTTCGCTCGTGCAAAATTTCTTTTTTTACAGGCAAAAATTCTCTTGTTCTCGGGGCGCCGAGGACGTCGCCCCCTACAAGATTAGATTTCTTTTGTCAGACAAACCACACTCTCGACGTGGGTCATAAGGTCAAAAGGTCTCACTTTCAAAAAAACCCTTCGCTCCAATCATCCCAATTTGGATTTTTTGATTCCACAAGCCAATTCTTTTTGGAGCGTACCCAACGCTTTAACTGTTTTTCCCGCGCTATTGCATCGTTAACCTCGGAATATTCCTCAAAGTAGACGAGCTTGTGAACGTGATACTTTTTTGTAAAGCCTTCTATTTGCTCATTTTTGTGTTCGTATAATCGTCTGCGCAAATCGTTCGTTACGCCGATATACATTACCGTATCGGTTTTGTTGGTAAGTATGTAAACGTAATACATTAATCTCCTTTTCGCCCGAGATCCTGCTTTCGCGTTGCTCGGCACTTTTTCGTCCGTGTCATCCTGAGCGTAGTCGAAATCCGAGCATCGCGAGGATCAAACGGTGCGTAGCATCGTTTGGGATCTCGGACGAAAAAGATAGATTCCTACCGCCCGAGATCCTGCTCGGTTACACCTCGCACTGCTTCGCAGTTCGACTCGCTTCGCTCGCTCAGGATGACACACGGGCGAGGCTGTGTTTAGTGTCATCCTGAGCGGAGGGCGTAGCCCGTAGCCGAACCCGTAGGGCGATGCGAAGCATCGGGATCTACCTCGTTAATGGAATGAAACCTCGACTATATCCTCCAATTCTTGCAGGGATTTTCCGTCAAAGAATTTGTCATGGATAAGCTCGTCAACATTGGTATATTTTTTGCTTTTATTCCCACACCAACTTTCAAAAGATGGTATGGAATTGTGGACTTCTACTTCCACGCCACACGGTAGGCCGTTAAAAGTAAAATGTATATCCCAAAATTCGACGAGCAAAGCTTCTCTTAAATCTATACTGCTCATAACAGAGGTACCTTTAAAACTCTATTTCGAAAAGCAAACTGTCGTTAAGCTCTTTTGTAGCTTGTTTTTCCATTGAAACTTTCCCGCCTATGCCCAAAACATCATCAACGGCACAGGCAATCGACCGCGACATAGATGCACAAGAAGAGCCGTTCAACTCTAAAACCGTGGATTTAATTGCTTTATTGCAACGCATTTCTATCAAATTTTTTACATTTTCGTCATAAGCAAACCACTTTAACTGAGGAGCCTTAGGCTCATCATGTCCCTCAAAATACGAAATCCTTTTTCCACTTTTCTTGTTGGCGACAGACTTTTGGGATCCCGTTTCCGTAGATTTCATCACTTGCATCTTATTGGAATCGGTTTGCTTTTCTGCCTGAAATATTTCTACAGAACAACTTTTTGCCCCCAAACAATATGCGATATTATTTAATTCAGCTAATTTTTCTTCGGTTGCTTTCCCAAAAACTTGATTTGAATTGATGTATTTTTTAGAATTGAAATTATCCTGACAATATACGTTGTCCCTTTGCGGCACAGGTATAAAAACAAGTCCGCATTTTTCTACAAACGAGGAATAAATGTGAAAAGCAGGAACTTCCTTATGTAGCTCTATCCAACCCATAGCCTCAGCATCCTCAATGAATTCGCGGTTAGCTGAGTCATCTTCTATTTTTATGATGCTTGGAATTTTGAAATCCTCCTTTTCAAAATCCGACAAGGTAACAACCGTATATTTCTTCGCCTTCTTTTCGTGAATATTCTCTTTCGTTTGATCTACAATCTTTTTCGTTTCCTCGGCAGCTTTCTTTCCAAAATCCCCCATCTTTTTCCATACGTTTGAAAAAGATTGCTTCGTTTTTTCTTGATTTTTATCCATATGAGGTCTCCTTACATAAAAGTGTGTTTCATAAAGACATTTGTTTTTTCGCGAATTTATGGACACTTTTTTAAAACTCTAAAAAGCTCGGTTTTTGCCTATTTCGCCTCATTTTCTCGTCAGGCACACCACGCACTCACAATGCCCCGTACAGGGGAAGAGGTCAACAGGTGTGACCGCACCCATTTCGTAACCGCTTGCTGCGAGCAATTTCGCGTCGCGGGCGAGGGTTTCGGGGTTGCAGGAGATATAGACGATGCGCGAGGGCGCGAGGGCGGCGACAAAGGAAAGGAGTGCCTCGCCGCAGCCGCGGCGTGGGGGGTCGAGCACCACGACATCGGGGCGGATCTCTTCGCCGCGCTCGGCTTCGGCGGCGGCGAGCAGGTTACGAGAGTTTTCGGCATCGCCGCAATAAAACGAGGCATTTTGGATGCCGTTGCGCTTGGCATTGCGCTTCGCGCAGGCGACCGCCTCGGGCACGATCTCCACGCCGATGACCTCGCGCACGCTATGCGCCATAGAAAGCCCGATGCTGCCCACACCGCAATAGAGGTCGAGGAGCAGCTCTTTCCCTGTGAGGCAAGCCAGCTCTTTTGCACGCGCATAGAGGAGCTCCGCAGCATCGTGATTGACCTGATAAAATGCGGCAGGTGAAATTTCCAGTTCCACGCCCGTAAGCGTATCCGTCATGGTCTTTTCGCCGTATAGGGGGATATATTTATCGCCGCAGATGACGTTGGTTTTCTCGCGGTTGACGTTGATCAGAATGCCCGTGATCTGCGGAAATTTTCCAACAAGGCTGCCCACGATTTCGAGCGAGTGGGGCAACTCCTTGCCGTTTAAGACGAAGGTGAGCAGGATCTCGCCGCTGACCTTTCCAGCGCGCAGGTAGATATGGCGCAAAAGCCCCTTCCCTGTTTCTTCATCGTAAACGGGAACGTTGTACTGCTCGATCAGGCGGTGTAGCTCGTGCAGGATCGGAGGGAAGGCGGGGTCGCCGAGCGGGCAATCCTCAGCAGGTACGACGCGGTGACTCTTCGGTGCGTAAAAGCCGATACGCAAAGAGCCGTCCTTTTCGCGCGAAACGGGGTACTGTGCCTTATTGCGGTAGCCGTAACGCTCGCCCGTGGTAAGCAGAGGCAGAATTTGCACGTCGGGCAACCCGTTTTTGATAAAGGCATGGCGAACGGCATTTTCCTTTAAGGCGATCTCGTGCTCGCGCGTAACGCCGCGATAGGCACAGCCGCCGCAGCCGGACGCCGTGCAGGGGGATTCGGCGCGATAGGGCGAGGGGCTAAGGACTTCAACAGCCTTGGCGATCGCATAGCCCGAGGCAACACGGATGACGCGTGCGCGGACGGTATCACCGTCCACCGCTCCCGACACAAAAACGACCATACCCTTGACGCGGCCGACGCCGAAGCCGAGGTTATTGAGGTCGGTTATCTCGATCGTATATTCCTGATTTTTGACAAGCACCGTCTTTTTCCCCTTTTTTCGCGTTACTTTTACAGCTTACCCATATTATACTACTACGGGAACACCATTTCAAGAGAAACGTAAGCAGATAAGCATACTTTTTTGCAATCTTCTATTGACATTATGTTGATGATCTGTTATAATAGTTTTGAAAACTAGATGACATGTTTTGGAGGTTTTTCATGAAAGAAGCAACGATAAAGCCGATTGTGTCCATCAAGGGGATGCTTGCGGATGCTGTGGCGGAGGCGGGCGAGCAGGTTGCCTACAAGTACCGCGCAGGCGAAGAGATCCGCGAGGTCACTTTCCGCGCCTTCCGCGAGGATACCCTGTCGCTTGGCGAGGCACTTTGCCAGCTGGGTGTGGTGGGCGAGCATATTGCCATGTCGGGCGAGAACAGTTACCCGTGGATCACGGTCTATCTGACCGTCTTGCAAGGGAACGGTGTTTTTGTGCCGATTGACCGTGATCTGCCCGAGGATGACTTTTTGAACGTGCTGCGTAACAGCGACGCGACCGTTCTCTTTTATACGAAAAAGCACGAGGAGCTGATCCGCCGCCGTCTTGCGGAGCTTTCACACATCCGCTACTTTATCGGCATCGACTGCATCGAGGAGAGTGAGCGTTTTCTGTCCTTTGACAGACTGCTTTCAAGCGGTTACGATCTGCGCGAGGCGGGGCTACACCGCTTTGAGGAGCTTGCACGTGACCCGCACAAGCTTGCCATGCTGGTATACACCTCGGGCACGACGGGGCACGCCAAGGGCGTGATGCTCTCCGAGCACAATCTGTGCAGCAGCGTGTACTACGGGCTGCATTGCTGTACGCCCGGGCGCGTAGGGCTTTCGGTGCTTCCCTATCACCACACCTACGAGGCAGTGCCGGGACTACTGGTAGCCATTCATCACCATTCCACCCTGTGCCTGAACGAGAATCTGCGTACCGTCAGCGCCAACCTGAACCTCTACAAGCCCGATTATATGTACGTGGTGCCTGCCTACTTGGAGGCGTTCTACAAAAAGATTTGGGCAACAGTGGAAAAGCAGGGCAAGAAAACTGCCTTTTCGGCTCTCATCAAGCTGTCAAACGGCCTGCGGAAGATCGGCATCGATCGCCGCCGCTCGCTATTCAAGACGGTGCATGCTTCCTTTGGCGGCAATCTTGTGCAATTCGTATGCGGCGGCGCACCCATACGGCGCGAGTTGGCGGTTTTCTTCGATGCCATCGGCATCGAGGTGTTCAACGGCTACGGCATCACCGAGTGCTCCCCCCTTGTCAGCGTGAATATGCGCGACAACAACGATCCCACCACCGTGGGCATACCTCTTCCCTGCTGTGAGATCCGCCTGGACGGCGAGACCGAGGACGGGGACGGCGAGATCTGCGTGCGCGGCGACGTGGTGATGATGGGCTATTACAAAAACGAGGCGGCGACCGCTGAGGTTCTGACCGAGGACGGTTGGTTCTACACGGGTGACTACGGCCACATGACCGAGAAAGGACAGTTAGTCATCACGGGGCGCAAAAAGAACCTGATCGTGCTCTCAAACGGAAAAAACGTCTTCCCCGAGGAGATCGAGGCGTACCTGCAAAGGATTCCCTATGTGGCGGAGGTCGTTATATTTGGCCTGCGTGACAAGAATGGACAGGAGGAAGCACTTGGCGCAGAAGTTTATCTGCAAGAAGAGGTCCTCTCCAAGATGGGGATCACCAATCCCGAGGAGGCACTGAAAAAGGACGGCGCGCACGTATGCGCTCCCCTGCCCGCCTACAAGCATATTGCGAAGTACTATATCCGCAAAACCGAATTTGAAAAGACCACCTCGCGCAAGATCAAACGTTCCGGTCTGATATTCGCGAGCAAATAACAAACAAGCCGAGGCGCATGCCTCGGCTTGTTTGTTATTGCACAAAATCAAATTCGAAGTCGTAGATATTGACGGTGTCACCGTCCTTGCATCCATGCTCGCGGAGCAGGTCGATGACGCCGTTTTTCTGCAACACGCGGGAGAAGAAGGAAAGCGATTGATAGTCGTCAAAGTTGATCTGACCCATGAAATTGTAGAGCCATTTTCCCTCGACATAAAAGATGCCGTCCTCGCGGCGGACGGTGGTTTCCCGTTCGCCTGCGGCACTCTCGGCAGCTTCTTCTTCTGCGGTGATCTCACGCTCGTAGACCTTGATGGGCGGCAGCTCACGCAACTTGTTTTCTACGGCGACGAGCATTTCGGGAATACCCTCGCCCGTGACGGCCGAGATATAGAACAGCTCGCATCCGAGCGAGCGAACGTACTCCTCAAAGTCGCGGCAGTAGGGCTCGTCCTCATACAGAACCATGTCGCACTTGTTGGCGACTACGATCTGCGGACGCTCTGCCAGCTCGGGACTGTACTGAGCCAGCTCGCGGTTGATGACCTTCATATCCTCGATGGGATCACGCCCCTCGGTGGCGGCGATGTCCACCACGTGCAGAAGCAGGCGACAACGGTCGACGTGACGGAGAAAATCGTGGCCGAGGCCTGCGCCGTCCGCTGCGCCCTCGATCAGGCCGGGGATATCGGCGGCAACGAAGCCACGCCCTTCCCCGAGCGCGACCACGCCGAGGTTGGGAGAGAGGGTGGTAAAGTGGTAGCCGGCGATCTTCGGCTTGGCGGCCGAGATGCGGGCCAAGATCGAGGATTTGCCGACGCTCGGAAAGCCGAGCAGTCCAACGTCCGCGATCATTTTGAGTTCAAGGAGAAGCTCGCGCTCCTCGCCTGCCGTGCCGCTTTTGGCAAAGCGCGGGATCTGACGGGTTGGAGTGGCAAAGTGGCGGTTGCCCCAGCCGCCGCGGCCGCCGCGGCAGGCAACGAACTCATTTGCCTCCGACATATCAAAAAGCACCTTTCCCGTTTCGGGATCCTTGAGCAAGGTGCCGGGTGGCACCAGGATAACGGTATCTGCCCCATTTTTTCCGTGCATTTTGTCGGCCTTGCCATCGCCACCGTTCTCGGCAACGAACTTGCGCTTATAACGGAAGGCGAGCAGAGTGTTGCTTCCCTCGTCCACGCGGAAGATGATGTTGCCGCCGCGTCCGCCGTCACCGCCGTCGGGGCCGCCTGCGGCCACGTACTTTTCACGGTGGAAGGAGATCGCGCCGTTTCCGCCGTTGCCGGCCTTGACGTAGATCTGAATATGGTCGATAAACATGGAAAACTCCTTTAATCGTTAGCCTTGTCACCCTTTTCCCGCAACACGATGCGGATGGGGGTGCCGCGGAAGCCGAAGGTTTCGCGGATGCAGTTTTCGATATAGCGGCGGTAAGAATAGTGGAACAGCTCGACGCTGTTGCAGAAGATGACGAAGGTGGGAGGTGCGACGGATACCTGCGTCATGTAGTAGATCTTGAGGCGGCGACCCTTATCCGAGGGGGGCTCATGGCGAGTGGTGGCATCATTGAGCAGGTCGTTGAGCATGCCCGTAGAGATGCGTGTGCGCGACTGGTTGAACACATAGGCGATCTGCTCATAAATATTGGTCACGCGCTGACCCGTTTTGGCCGACACGAAGAGGATGGGGGCGTAGGGCATATAGGAAAGTGCCGTGGAGATCTCGCGGGTGAAGCTGTTTGTGGTGGAGTTGTCCTTTTCAATGAGATCCCACTTATTGACCACCACAATACAGGCCTTTCCTGCCTCATGCGCGATGCCCGCGATATGCTCGTCCTGCTCGGTGATACCCTCGTTTGCGTCGATCATAATGAGGCAAACATCGGCACGTTCGACCGCCATGTGGGCGCGCAGGACCGAGTATTTCTCAATCTTATCCTCTACCTTACTCTGGCGGCGGATGCCGGCGGTGTCGATAAAGTTGAAGGAGCCGTATTCGTTATCCACGCGGCTGTCGATGGCGTCACGCGTGGTGCCGGGAATGTTGGAAACGATGACGCGCTCCGTGCCTGCGATGCGGTTGATGAGCGAGGATTTGCCCGCGTTCGGTTTACCGATGACGGCGACGTTGATCACGTCGCTTTCGTCCTCCTCGGTCTTTTCCTCTGGTACGGAGGCGAGGGCGAGCTCCAGCAGGTCACCGCTACCCGTGCCGTGCAGAGAGGACAGGGGGATGGGGTCGTGGTCAAAGCCGAGCTCGTAGAATTCATAATAAGCAGGGGGCAAGGAGCCGATGCTGTCGGTCTTGTTGACGCAGAGCACAACGGGTTTTCCGCTTTTCTTCAGCATGACGGCAATGTCGCGGTCATCGGCCAGCAGGCCGTCCCGCACGTTGCACATAAAGACGATGACATCGGCGGCGTCGATGGCGATCTGCGCCTGCATACGCATTTTTTGCAGAATGATGTCGTCGGTCTTGGGCTCAATACCACCCGTGTCGATGAGGATAAAGCGGCGGCCCGCCCATTCCCCTTCTCCGTACACGCGATCGCGGGTCACGCCTGGGGTGTCCTCGACGATCGAGCGGCGTTCGCCGATGAGCTTATTGAACAGGGTGCTTTTGCCAACATTCGGACGGCCGACGATGGCGATGATTGGTTTTCCCATAATTTATTCCTTTCTCCCGCGCGGGGAACGGCGCAGAATGGCGGCGGCAAGCGAGGCACCATCGTTTTTCGCGAAGCGAACGGACGTGCCGAGAGTGCGCTCTACATCTGCGGGGGTCTTGTCGTCAAGGAAGAGATCTCCTTCACTGCGAAGGACGTCGGCGGGCAGAATGAGTACGTGTCCGAGGTCTTTTCCCCGAAGCTGATCGATGATGTCGGTGGCGGTGAGCAGACCTGCGACGGTAATGCTTTCGCCGAAGAAGCGGTTTTTGATCTCGTACACCGTAACCGACAATCCCGGGAATCGACGCTCCATTTGGCGGGCGATCTTCGAGATCATCGGGTAGGCGGATACGCCCGTGGCGATCGACACGTGGCGTGGAAATAGCAATTTTTTGCCTTTGATTTCATTCTGCCATGAAATAAATTCGGTATACAGAGAGGTGAGCATGCCCACACCGTTTTCAATCTGGGGGTATCCCTCGTAAAATTCCTCGTTTGGCAGTTCCCTGTCGGCGGCGAGGTAAAACTCGTCCGAGCAGAAGAACAGGCGCGAGCCGTAGGCCTCGAAATGGGCGGAGGCAAACGCCTCTACTTGGTCGAGGACGGCGATGCTTTCTTCCTTGGTGAAGGGCTCAAGGGGATATAACCCCTCGCGGTGGCGGGTCAGCCCTGCGGGCACGACCGACACCGAGGACACGGCGGGATAGAGGGCGGCGAGGTCGTGCATGGTACGATCAAGCTCGTTTCCGTCATTTAATCCACGGCAGAGCACGATCTGGCAATGAAGCTCAATGCCCCCTTCGGCCAGGCGGTGCAGGTGGTGCAATGCTTCACCCGCATGCGGGTTTTTCATCATTGTAACGCGCAGGTCGGGATTGGTGGTATGCACCGACACGTTGATGGGGGAGAAGTGCATGTTCAGGACGCGGTCTACGTCGCGGTCGGTGAGATTAGTTAGGGTGATGTAGTTGCCGTGCAGAAAGGACAAACGGGCATCATCGTCCTTGAAATACAGGCTATCCCGCATGCCGGACGGTAGCTGGTCGATAAAGCAAAAGACGCATTTGTTGCGGCAGGACTGCTTTTTGTCCATCAAGGGCGTTTCAAAGCCAAGGCCGATATCGTCGTATTCCTCTTTTTCGATCGTCACGTCGTAAGGCTCACCGTTTCGCGCAAGCGACAGGGTCACACTTTCGTCTGCGAGGTAGAAGCGATAGTCGAGCACATCTTCGATCTCGTTTCCGTTGACCGACACCAACACATCCCCCGGCAAAATACCCGCCCGTGCCGCACGACTGCGCCGCGCGACTTCTTTGACATGTACCATAGCTTCCCCTCCCTCTTTCAAGTCATTCATAATATTATAGCACACGAAGAAAGAAAAAGCAATCACCCCTTATATTTTTTTGCGTTTTTGCGGTCGAACGCTTGACTTTATCCTGCGTTTGTGGTAGCATGGTAACAACGACAAGGAAAGGGGCTTTTTATGGAGCTTCAAGGAAAAAAGATCAATTTTCTCGGTGACAGCATCACCGAAGGGTGCAGCGTAAGCGTGCCCGAAAATTATTACTGGAACGTGATCGGACGGGAGCAGGGTGCGATCGTGCGTGGTTACGGCATTGGCGGCACGCGCATCGCGCGCCAGAAAAAACCAACGGTGGACAACCCGCGCCAGGACCTTGATTTTTGTATGCGCGTGGACGAGATGGATCCCGATGCGGACATCGTGGTGGTGTTCGGTGGTACCAACGACTGGGGTCACGGCGACGCCCCCCTTGGCACGCCGGATGATCGCACACCCCACACCTTCTACGGTGCTTGTCATACCCTGTGCCGCAAGCTGATCGAAAAATATCCGAGCGCCGTCATTGCGTTTATGACTCCCCTGCACCGCGAGACCGAGGACGATCTGCGCGGCGGACAGCGCAAGCCCGCTGATGTCGGCAACCTGCTGACCTACGTTCGCATTATCCGCGAGGTGACGGAGTTCTATTCCTTGCCCGTCCTGGATCTGTTTGCATGCAGTGGCATGTATCCGAAGGTCGAGGCGCACAAGAAGCTCTATATGCCCGACGGTCTGCACCCGAACGATGCGGGTCACGCGGTCATTGCACGTAAGCTGACGAACTTCCTGCTCTCCCTATAAAACAAAAAAGCAAGAGAAAACCCACGGCAGAACAGAAACGCCGTGGGCTTTCTTTATTTTCCAAGTAAGCGACGAAGCTTGCCGTAAATGATGCGAAGCGGGCGGTTTTTGGCACGGCGGAGGCCGGGGGAAACGAAGTCGCGCGTACCGCGCGCGAGTGTTCCCTGCGGTCGGATGATTTCGGTCACGATACCGATGACCTGCTCCACCTGCACACCGTGCTCCAAAACGACCTGATTGTCGCCACACATGGTAAAGCCATCCTTGTCAATCCCGAGGACACGGTGAAGGACGAAGTTCCCATCCGCGCGTTTATAGAACAGGATATCGTAAAGTGAAACTTGTCCGTCCCATTTGACGATGCTGACGCTATCGCGCCCGGGGACAATGGTCGGGCGCATGCTGTCCCCTCGTGGGCGCAGGGTGAAGACTCCGCCGCCATCCAGGATGGCGCGAAAGACGGGTTCCATAGCCGCAAGGCTTGCTTTCTCTTTCATACTCTGCCCTTTCTTCATAATTCGGTGGGCGCTTTTCATATCATAGATAGCAAAAGGGGGGTGTGCGATGCGTGAAATACGAGGACTGCTCTTGCTGATATGCTGTGCCGTTTTACTTTCGAGCTGTGGCGGCACAAGCCGACCGTGCGCCGAGCTAATGGGAAAATTTTGTGAGCAATACGGAGATCTACCCGACGGGCGAATCTATCGTGCAGGAGCCGAGGAGTGGGAAGAAGAGGCCATGCCCACCGATATGGCGGACATCCTGTTCACCGAGGATAACGGCGAAAATGCTTTTTCCCTATGCGTGGACTATGCAATCTTTCTCTCCTCCTCCTACGGGGGCGGAGAGATCGCGTTCCTTCGAGCGGACCGGGGGGCGGAGGCCGCGCGCCTTGCCGAGATGTGTGCTTCCAGGCTTGCGCGGATCCGCCGCGCACTTCCCGACGCGCCCGTTCTCACGGACGCGTGCGTGTTGCGCGAGGAGAATGTGGTCGTGTTGCTGCTTTTACCCGACAATGGGCGTGCAAAATCGATCTGCCAAGGATTATTGTAGGAATTATCCGATCTTTGCTAGGGCGGCGACGAGAGCATCGAGGGTAGCACGGTACTTTTCGAGCTTTGCCTTCTCGCCCTCTACTACGGCGGCGGGCGCCTTGGCAAGGAAGCCCTCATTGGAGAGCTTGCCGGACAGGCGGGCAATCTCACCCTCGGTCTTCTTAACCTCACCTGCAAGGCGCGCGCGCTCCTTATCGAGATCGAGCATGTCTGCCATCGGGATATAGACGGTAGCGGCATCGGTGACGATGCTGACGGCATCGTCTGCCGTATAGGCATCCACAATCTCAAGCGAAGAAGCGGAGGCGAGCTTTTCAAAGAACGGGACCGCGCTCTTGTAGGTTTCGGGATAGCGGGTCACCACAAAAAGCTTGGCACGGCGGGAGGGCGGCACGTTCATCTCCGCACGGCGGGCGCGAATAGCGCGGATGCTGTCCAGAACGCGCTCCATCTCCTCTGCCTCGGCGGTGAAGGCAAGCTTCTCATCTGCCGTAGGATAAGCGGCGATCATGATGCTTTCCTCGGTGTGCGGCAGGGCGGAATAGATCTCCTCGGTGATGAAGGGCATATAGGGATGCAGGAGTTTGAGGGTCGAGCCGAGCACGTAGACCAGCACGCGGCGTGCAACCTTGGCCCCCTCGCTGTCCTTATCGTACAGGCGGCTCTTGCACAGCTCGATATACCAGTCGCAGAGGATGTCCCAGGTGAAATCGTAGATGGTGGAAAGAGCCACACCCAGCTCGTAGTTGGCGAGCGAGAGGTTGACGGTTTTTGCCGCCTCGTTGAAGCGGGCGAGCACCCATTTATCTTCTTTAGCGAGCTTGTCTGCTTCCGGAAGGGTCAAGAGGCTTTCGTCCTCCTCCTCGGGCAGGTTCATGAGCACGAAGCGCGAGGCATTCCAGAGTTTGTTGGCGAAGTTGCGCGCGCTCTCGATTTTCTCGTCCGAGAAGCGCATATCGTTGCCGGGGGCGTTGCCGCTGGCAAGTGCGAAGCGGAGCGCGTCCGCGCCGTACTTGTCAATAATCTCCAGCGGGTCGATGCCGTTACCGAGGGATTTCGACATTTTGCGTCCCTGTGCGTCGCGGACAAGACCATGGATGAAGACGGTGGAGAAGGGTTCCTTGCCCATATGCTCCATGCCCGAGAATACCATACGGGCGACCCAGAAGAAGATGATATCGTAGCCGGTCACGAGGACGCTGGTGGGATAGTAGCGTTCGAGGTCGTCCGTCTTATCCGGCCAGCCGAGCGTGGAGAAGGGCCACAGAGCCGAGGAGAACCAGGTATCGAGGACATCCTCCTCCTGACGCATGGGTGCGCCGCACTTGGGGCAGACAGCAAGGTCATCCTTGGATACTTCCATATGGCCGCAGGCATCGCAGTAAAAGGCGGGGATGCGATGACCCCACCAAAGCTGACGGGAGATGCACCAGTCGTGGACATTCTCCATCCAGTTGGTGTAGATCTTTGTGAACCGTTCCGGCTCAAAGCGCACGCGGCCGTCGCGCACGACCTCAAGAGCCGGGCCTGCAAGCGGCTCCATCTTCACAAACCACTGGTGTGAGGTCAGCGGCTCGACGGTGGTGTTACAGCGGTAGCAGGTACCGACGTTATGGTTATGCGGCACAACCTTGATGAGGTAGCCCTGCTCCTCAAGATCCTTGACAAGAGCCTTGCGGCATTCGTAGCGGTCCATGCCCTCGTATTTGCCAGCGTGGGCGTTCATGGTCGCGTCGTCGTTCATGACGCGGATGCTTTCCAGGTTATGACGCTTCCCTACCTCAAAGTCGTTGGGGTCGTGGGCGGGGGTGATCTTCACACAGCCCGTACCGAAGCCGATCTCGACGTACTCGTCGGCAACGACGGGAATCTTGCGGCCGACGATGGGCAAAATCAGCTGCTTGCCAATGAGGTGCTTGTTTTCCTCATCGTTCGGGTTCACGGCCACGGCGGTATCGCCGAACATGGTCTCGGGACGGGTTGTGGCGATCTCCACGTAGCCGTCCTCGCCGTCAATGGGGTAACGGACATGCCAGAAGGAGCCTGCCTGCTCGGTGTACTCAACCTCGGCATCCGAAAGCGCGGTGATGCAGTGCGGGCACCAGTTGATGATGCGGTTACCGCGGTAGATCAGCCCCTTGTTGTAGAGGTTGACGAACACCTCGCGCACCGCGCGGGAGCAGCCCTCGTCCATGGTGAAGCGCTCGTGCGCCCAGTCGCAGGACGTGCCGAGTTTTTTCAGCTGGCTGATGATGCGGCCGCCATACTGCTCCTTCCACGCCCAAACGCGCTCCAGGAACTTTTCGCGACCGAGATCGTAGCGGGTAAGACCCTCATTCTTGCGGAGACTTTCCTCTACCTTGATCTGGGTGGCGATGCCCGCGTGGTCAGTGCCGGGAACCCACAGGGTGCTGTACCCCTGCATGCGCTTGGCACGCACAAGGATGTCCTGCAAGGTCTCGTCCAATGCGTGACCCATATGGAGTTGACCCGTGACGTTGGGGGGCGGAATCACCACCGAGAAGGCGGGCTTGCGCGGATCGGGATCGGGCGCGAAGTACTTCTTATCACACCAGTTTTGATAGATCCTGTCCTCAAAGGAGGCGGGATCGTAGGTTTTGGCAAGTTCTTTTCTCATATTCCTGATTCCTTTCGGATTTTTTGCAAATAAAAAACGCCCTGCAAAAAAACAGGACGCCATGAGCGCGGTACCACCTGTGTTGATGCGCCGAGGGCACATCCACTCAACTGCCTTAACGCGGCATACGGCGGGGTCTACTGCATTCTTCCCGCGGCTCCGAAGCGACCTTCACGCATTCCCTCGCACGGGCTTACACCAACCGCCCGCTCTCTGTGCCGATGACACGCGCTACTCTTTTCATCATAGCCCTTGCCCAATTATTGTAGCATAATCGGATTTTTTTGTCAAGGGGCTTACCTCTTTTTTCGTTTTTTCTTTCCTTTTGATTGAAATACGGCAGATTTTATGGTACAATGGGTTGAATACTTTGGGAAAGGACAATACCATGAGCGAATTTCACGAGGTTATTTTATGCAAGTACGGAGAGCTGGTGCTGAAGGGTGCCAATCTTTCCTATTTCGAGGCTTTGCTTGAAAAAGAGATGCGTGAGCGTGCCAAGCGGCACGGTCATTTCCATATCTACCATTCACAGAGCACCCTGTACATCGTGCCGAAGGACGAGGACTGTGATCTGGACGGTATGCTGGATTCCGCGCGCCGTGTGTTCGGCATCGTGGGTATCACCCGCGCGGCGGTAGCTGACAAAAATTTAGAGGATATTTTGCGTGTGGCAAAGGGATATCTGCCGCCATTTATGGATGGCAAGAAGACCTTTCGCGTGGATGCCAAGCGTGCAGACAAGACCTTCCCAATTGCCTCGCCCGAGCTGGCAGGCGAGGTGGGTGCCGCCCTGCTTTCGGCGAATCCGCGCCTACGCGTGGATCTGCACAACCCCGATTGCCGTATCCGCGTAGAAGTGCGCGAGACGGCGGCCTACATTCACGCCGATCAGGAAAAGGGCGCGGGCGGCATGCCTATTCGCTCCAACGGACGCGGACTTTTGCTTCTTTCAGGTGGAATTGACAGCCCAGTGGCCGGCTACATGATGGCCAAGCGCGGCGTGGAGATCGAGGCACTCCATTTTGAAAGCTTCCCCTACACCAGCGAGCGTGCGAGAGAAAAGGTGCTGGAGTTGGCGACCGAGCTGTGCGAATACTGCACGAAGATCCACGTGCATGTGATTTCCCTGACCCACATCCAAGAAGAGCTGCGCGACAAGTGCGAGGAGGATTATTTCACACTCCTCTTGCGCCGCTTTATGATGACGCTTGCCGAGCGGTGCGCGAAGGCTTACAAGTGCGGCGCGCTGATCACGGGCGAGAGCCTTGGACAAGTGGCGAGCCAGACGATGGAAGCCATTGGAGTGACCGATGACGCGACGGGCATGCCCGTGCTTCGTCCCTGCATCGGTATGGACAAGGAGGAGATCGTGCAAATCGCACGGCGCATTGGCACCTTCGAGACCTCGATCCAGCCTTATGAGGATTGCTGTACGGTCTTCACGCCGCGGCATCCGCGCACCCGCCCCGTGCTGGAAAAGGTACTGGCCCAGCAGGCAAAGGTGGACTTTGACGCGCTTGTGGACGAGGCATGGGGGGGCATGTACACTGTTACCTGCCGCCTCAAAGAATATTGATTAAGGAAGGTAAGACAACATGGAATTTTCAGTCAACCATCCCATTCTGTTCATCATCGTTGCCGCGATCATCGCGGTGGTGCTGGCGCAATCGATCTACTTCCTTGTGCGCGCGGTACGGCGCGCCAAGGAGATCGGCATTTCGAGAGAAACGCTGAAAAAGACGGCCGTAGCATCGGTGCTGTTTACCATCGCGCCGGCGGTGGCCATTCTGATCGGTGTCATCACCCTGTCCAAGAGCCTGGGTATTGCTCTGCCGTGGCTGCGCTTGTCGGTCATCGGCTCGCTTTCCTACGAAACGGTGGCGGCCGGCACGACCCTGACCGAGCTTGGCAAGAGCATGGGCGAGATGATCACGGACGCCTCCGACTACATCACCGTGGCGTGGGTCATGACAGTGGGCATTATCATCGGTCTGATCCTGACACCCCTGCTTACCAAAAAGGTACAAAGCGGCATGCTGAAGATCGGCAGCCGTGACAAGAAGTGGGGCGAGATCTTCAACAACGCCCTGTTCCTTGGTATGATCTCCGCGTTCCTTGGCTATGTTTTTTCGGACGTTTTATTGGTGGTCAAGGGAGATTTTTCGGGGCTCATTCCCGTATGCGTGATGCTGACGGCGGCTGTCGTGATGCTGCTGTGCGGTCTGCTCAATAAGATCACGAGGTGGCGGTGGATCACTGACTACGCCGTGCCAATCAGCCTGTTGTGCGGAATGGCCATGGCCATTCCCTACACCGCATGGTTAGGGTAAGGAGGATGGACAAATGAAACAGAAAAAAAACATGACCTATCTGGAATCCGTTCACCGTGATGGCCGCGTATGGGGCCTGATCCTGTTCGGGCTGATCCTTTCCTTCCCGATCCTGCTTTCCCTTATTTTCGGTGAGTTGCCCGAATGGGGCGCGCTGGCACGCGGTGCCATCGCTGTGTTGCCCATGTACTGGGCGGTCGGCATCGTGGAGATCTTCACCTATGTCCCCATGCTGGGCGCGGGCGGTGCGTATCTGTCCTTTGTGACGGGCAACATCGCCAACCTGAAGCTTCCCTGTGCGCTGGACGCAATGGAGCGCGCGGGTGTTAAGGCGAACTCCGAGGAGGGGGAGATCATCTCCACCATCTCGATCGCGGTATCCAGCATTGCGACCACCATCATCATCATTCTGGGTGTGATCCTGATCGTGCCGCTGACGCCTATCTTGAACTCCCCCGTGCTAAAGCCCGCCTTTGACCAAATCCTGCCCGCTCTGTTCGGGGGACTTGCGGTGGTCTTTGTGTCCAAGAATCCGAAGCTTTCGATCGCGCCGATCATTCTGATGCTGGTGCTCTTCATCTTTGTTCCCTTCCTGAACGCGGGAACGGTGGGCATCATGGTTCCCGTCGGTGTTCTCTTCACCCTGGGCGTTGCCCGCATTCTGTACAAGAAAGGAATCCTGTAAGATGGGACCTCTTGATTTTGTTTTTGTGGCTCTTGTCGCCCTGCTTGTTCTGCTGATCGCCGTGGTGCTGATCCGCACCGCCGCCTTCCGCCCGAAGGAAAGCATCCACGCGGACGGCGAGCCGGTGGAATTTGACCGCGATGCGACGATCGAGCGGCTTCGTGCGCTTGTACGTTGCAGGACGGTTTCCTATCATGACAAGTCCCTTGAAAGCGAGGCGGAATTTGAGAAGCTGATCGACAGCCTGCCCACCCTGTATCCGCACGTTTTCGAGGTCTGCACGCTGACGCGCATGGACGACCGCGCCCTGCTCTTTCATTGGAAAGGCAAGGGGGACGGCCAGCCTGCCGTGTTCATGGCGCACTACGACGTGGTGCCCGTGGACGAGGCGAAGTGGAAAAAGCCGCCCTTTGAGGCGATCCTTGAGGATGGTGTGATCTGGGGACGCGGAACGCTGGACACCAAGGCGACCTTTAACGGTGTGCTCTCCGCCGCCGATCATCTGATCGAGCGCGGCTTTACCCCCGAGGCGGATGTTTATTTCGCCTTCTCGGGCGGTGAGGAGATCAACGGCAAGGGAGCTGTGCATATCGTCGATTATTTTGAAAAGAGCGGCATCACCCCCGCCATGGTCGTAGACGAGGGGGGTGCGGTGGTGGAGAACGTGTTCCCGGGGGTAAAAAAGCCCTGTGCGCTGATCGGCATTGCCGAGAAGGGCATGATGGATGTGTCTTACACTGTAAAAACGAACGGTGGTCACGCCTCTGCCCCGAAGCCGCACACGCCTGTCGGACTGCTTTCGGCGGCCTGCTGCCGCATGGAAAACGACCCATTCCCCGCCCATTTGACACCGCCCGTCGCCAAAATGTTCGACACGCTCGGTCGTCATTCGACCTTCGTGTATCGCATGGTCTTCTCGAATCTGTGGCTCTTTTCGGGGGTCCTTGACCTCATCTGCCGCAAAAGCGGCGGCGACCTGAACGCGATGATGCGTACCACCGTGGCCTTTACGCAGATGCAGGGTAGTCCCGCCCCGAACGTTCTGCCGACCGAGGCAAGCATGGTGTCCAACATGCGCCTCAACCCCGCCGATACCGTAGAGGGCGCGCTCTCTCGCATCCGATGCACGGTAAAGGATGAGCGCGTAGAGGTGGGGCTGTTGCAGGGCACCAATCCCAGCCGCATCTCAACGACCGACTGCCCTGCGTGGAACAAGATCACGTCATCGGTGGCCGCGACCTGGGGCGACGTGATCGTGTCCCCCTACCTGATGGTGCAGTGCTCGGACAGCCGTCACTGGGGCCGCATATCGGATCGCGTGTACCGCTTCTCGGCCATGGATCTTACGGGCGAGGAGCGCGCGACCATCCACGGCAACAACGAGCGCATCCGTGTGGATTGCGCCTGCCGCACCGTAGAATTTTACATCCGCTTGATGGGGAAATGTTAAAGCAAAAAGGAGGGCATAGGCTCTCCTTTTTGCTTTGCGTTATTCTGTTGCCGTTGCGGCAGCCTCATAGGCTTGCAGGGCATCGCCAAAGGCGATGAGTGCGGCAAGATAGGCCTTGGTATCCTCGTCGATCGCGTCACCTGCCTCGGTTTCAAGGACCAGGTGCGCGTAGCTTTCCACGCTGTACGAGATCGGGAGCGTGACACCGATCGGAGTGGACACCCGAATGTAGTAGGGCTTGGTCAGGCTATTGAGGTAGATACCGTCAGTATCCGCGCTGTATACCGTTTTGCTTTTCGCAAGCTCGTAACGACTGGATTTTACAAATTCGGGATTATCCGCAATCTCCATATACACATCGGCAGCATCCTCCAGCCCGTCGATGATGAAGCCGAAGCTGAACACAAGCCGATCCAGATAATAAGCGGAGGCGGCGGAGGAATAGGAGATATCTTCTTCCCCGAATACGGGCACCTGAAGGACGTTTTCATAGGGACGGACGGGGACGATCTTTTCTTCCTCGGAAAGGCCCATGTTGGCCGGCATGTGGGTACGGTAGCCCTGCTTGATCTGGCAGGCGGCACCGTAGTTGAGCATGGCAATCAGCAGGTCGCGCGTTGCCTCGGGAAGCTCCTCTTGCGAAAGCAGATTCATCGCATAATCCTGCAGACCGAAGAGGTATTCCGTGCCGCGCACATTACTGCTGGTGCCGATGACGGCGTAGGGATACACCGCGATAAGATCGGCCATTTTGGTAGGAGAGAGACCACGGATCACGGCAACGTAACGGCCATCGTCCTGCTTTTGGGCCTGGATACGCTCCTCACCGACAAAGATGCCGACCTCGGTGGTCTGGGAGCTGGGGGCCTCTATGTAAAAGTAAGCACAGAAGCCAGATTCGACCCGCACATGCACACCGACGATTGACGGACGCGTGGAGCTGGACGCTGCGCCCGAGGTGATGGTGAGAGTCGGAACGACCAGCATCACAAGGACAAGGAACAGCGAGAGAAATCGTTTTGTTTTCATGTTGATGATCCTTTCGGAATGGTACACGGATAGTGTACCACATTCTTCGTCGTTTGTCAAGAAAAGCCCGCGCGATGCGCGGGCCTTTTGCTTTTATTCGGTCTCTGAGGAATTTTCGGGTTCCTCGGTTTCCTCGGTTTCATCGGGCACCTGTGCCTGCTCCGCTTCGGGGGCGGGGACATCCAGCGTGATACCAAGGGCTTCGAACATCTCGCGCTCCGCGTCGGAGTGTGCCTGCTCGTCGGCCTTTTTCTCTTCCTCGGCGCGCTTTTTGGCGGCGGCGCGGTTCTCTTCCTCACTCTTGCGTGCGCGCTCTTCGTCGATGGCCTCGAGGGCTTCCATCGTCACGTCCGCCCCCTCCATGGCGGCGCGGAAGGTTTCCGCTTCCATGGTTTCGTGCTTCAAAAGGTAAGAAGCAACAAGCTCCAGCTTGTCGAGGTGAGTAGCAATATACTCCTTGCATCGCTGATAGGATTCGTCGATGATGCGGCGGATCTCGTTGTCGATCTTACCGGCGGTCTCCTGCGAGTAGGTCTCCCCACCCGAAAAATCACGACCAAGGAAGATCTCGTCTCGCGAATGTTCCGAGCCGTAGAGCACGGTGCCGAGCAACTCGCTCATGCCGTAGCGGGTGACCATATCGGTGGCCACACGGGTGGCCTGCTGGATGTCGTTGGAAGCACCCGTGGAAATATCTCCGAGCACCAGCTCCTCTGCTACGCGGCCGCCGAGGCTGACCACGATGCTGTCCAGCATCTCGTTTTTGGTTTGGCCGAGGCGGTCCTCCTCGGGCATCATGAGCGTAACGCCGCCCGTGCGACCTGCGGGCAGAATGGTGATCTGCTTGACGGGGTCGGCATGGGGCGCATAGAAGGAAGCAAGGGCATGCCCTGCCTCGTGGTAAGCGACCAGGCGGTTATCCTTTTCGCTTCGAATGGCGGATTTTTTACGCGGGCCGAGCAGTATCTTCATATAGGAATCCTCAATCTCCTGCGGGCCGATCAGGCTCTTGTGCCGACGGGCGGCAAGCAAAGCGGCCTCATTGAGAAGATTGGCGAGGTCTGCACCGGTAAAACCGACGGTCAGCTGGGCGACCTGGCGGAAGCTGACGGTTTCCTCAAAGGGCTTACCCTTTGCGTGTACCTGCAAAATCTCCTCGCGCCCCTTGATATCGGGATAGTTGACGGTGACCTGACGGTCAAAGCGACCGGGACGAAGCAGGGCGGGGTCAAGGACGTCAGGGCGGTTTGTAGCCGCCATGACGATAATGCCCTGATGTGTGCCGAAGCCGTCCATTTCGACAAGCAGCTGATTGAGCGTTTGCTCACGCTCGTCATGTCCGCCGCCAAGGCCTGCGCCGCGGTGACGTCCGACGGCATCGATTTCGTCGATGAAGATGATGCTGGCGGGGTTCTTGCGGGCGGTATCAAAGAGGTCGCGCACGCGCGAGGCGCCTACGCCGACATACATTTCCACGAAATCCGAGCCGGAGATGGAGTAAAAGGGAACATTGGCCTCGCCTGCCACGGCCTTGGCCAAGAGAGTCTTACCCGTGCCGGGAGGGCCGACGAGCAGAACCCCGCGCGGAATACGCGCGCCAAGCTTGACGAACTTCTGCGGGTCGCGCAAAAATTCCACGACCTCCCACAGCTCCTCCTTTTCCTCGTCCGCGCCCGCGACATCGGTAAACTTCACCGAATTGGTCGGGTCGCTACCTGGTGTGCGAGTCTTGGCGCGGGAGAAGGAATTCATTTTACCGCCCATGCCACCCGAGGCGCGCATGGCCATCACCACGGCAAGGATGCCGAGGCCAAGGAGCAGAATGTAAGGAATGTATTGCAGGATGGCGGGGGTTTCCTTGGCAGCCTCAAAGTCGTATATCTTGAGGACGGGATCCTCCTTTTGGGAGTTTTCCAGAGCCTTGCGCTCCAGATATTCGTACTGGGCGTTGTGGCTGATCTGGTATGCGATCTCCTCTGTCTTTCCTTCGGCATCCAGTGCCTTCAGGGTCACCTTATGCGAGGGGGACACCGTAAACTCGGTGACACGATCCTCTTCAAACAAGGTAACGATCTCGCTCCATGTAGGCTCCTCTGCACGGTTCGCGGAGGCGGACCAGAAGGAGGCCACCGAAACGAACAGAAGGATCATCACAATGAAGAAGATGATGTTTTTTACGTTTACTTTCATGCGGTATAAACCAAGCCTTTCCGTTGCACTGCAAAAACGCAGAGCAAGTTACTAACGATAGCAATAATAGGCATAAAGCCCCGTGCCGCTCCCGTTACCGTCGCGGACACCGAAGCCGGGCACCCACAAAATTCCACTTTCATCACAAACGACGGGAAGGATGCGACGCAAGACATGCGGTATTTTGGCGTCGGTCATGAGGCGGCGGACGCGACGCGTCATGCCTCCACAGACATACGAGTCGCCCTCGCGTCGGGTACGTGCTATTAACCTACCCAATATTGTAGCAGAATCCAATTTTGCTTGTATAAATAAATTGTAAACATTTGATTTTCGGTTTTCAAACTCTTCGTTACGCGTCTCAAA
The DNA here is from genome assembly GCA_017464805.1 of Clostridia bacterium. Lineage (GTDB taxonomy): Bacteria > Bacillota > Clostridia > Oscillospirales > CAG-272 > UBA1740. The sequence continues at coordinate 84,775 of JAFTYE010000008.1, forward strand.
GAGCCACAGCTCACCCGCACCGCGGGGGAGAATATTCTGTCCCATGGACAGCTCTGTTTCGTAATCGGGGGCGGGGGTGTTGCGGGAAAAGAGCGTCAGATCGTGACGGTCAAAGGAGGCCGTCGCGCCCCCGGGCAGGGTGTATTGCCCGACCGCCGGGCCGGAACGAAGGAGTGCGTGAAGCTCTCGCACGTGCAGACGCTCGGGCTGTTCGGGGAATCCCGCTTTCCGACACATCTCCAAAAGCACGCGGTAAAAGACCGCCTCGGAAAGGGCGGCAAGGACGCCACGCGGAGCGGCTCCGCCGCGCAAATGGGTACGGCAGAAGTCGCGTGCCGCGTCCGAAAGAGCCTGTTCCTCCCCGCGCAGATTGGCCGAGAGGCGCGAGGCGGATGCCTCGGGATCGGGGGTGAGGCGAAAAAGGCGCGGAATCACCTCGGCGCGCAGATAGTTGCGGGCGTATTCGGTGCTTTCGTTGGTGGAGTCGGTCACGTAGGGCGCGGACAGCTCCCCAAGGGCGGCAAGAACGTCCCGCTTGGCGAGCAAAAGGAGTGGGCGCACAAAGTGCTCCCGTACGGGAGGGATACCGCACATGCCGCGTAAGCCACTGCCGCGGACCATGTGCAACAGAATCGTTTCCAAGTTGTCGGTGGCGTTATGTGCGGTGGCACACACGCCATATAACGGGTTTTCCCCCATCACGCGTCGGATGGCGGCATAGCGAACCTCGCGCGCGGCACATTCCAGGCCTCTACCGTGTCCTTCGCCTTTCAGAAAGGCGGGAGCATCCTCACGCGCGAGGAAAAAGGGGACGCCGTTTTCCTTTGCAAGCCGTTCGGCAAAGGCGGCATCGCGATCTGCTTCCTCCGCCCGAATGCAGTGATGGACGTGGCAGGCGGCAAAGGGAATATTTTTTTCCCCGGTGTAGACGCGCAAAAGGTGAAAAAGCAAAACGGAATCCGCCCCGCCCGACAGGGCAAGCAGTACCCCGCGGGACAAAAGCGGTTCCATTTCATTCTCACGCACGCATTGCAGAAAGGCTTCCTCTGCGCGGCGGCAGGCCTCGCCGCCCGCGAGCAATTGTTCTTTCATCGGTTTCCTTCGCCCTCGTCCAGGGTGCGAAATTTGGTGTATTGGCCAATCCAACCCATGCGGACGGTATCGGTGGAGCCGTGACGGTTCTTGGCCACGATGACCTCGGCGACGTTGGCATTTTCCTCGCCGCCGCCCTCCTGATCTTTATAATATTCGTCACGGTAAAGGAACATGACGATATCGGCATCCTGCTCGATGGCACCCGAATCACGAAGGTCGGACAGCATCGGCTTTTTGCTGGTACGGGATTCGGGTCCGCGGGAAAGCTGGGCACAGCAGATGACGGGGACACCGAGATCCTTGGCCATGATCTTGAGGTTACGGGAGATGTCCGATACCTCCTGCACGCGGTTGTCGATGTTCTTGCCACTCTGCATCAGCTGGAGATAGTCGATGACGACGAGGCCGAGGTTCTTGACGCGGCGAAGCTTGGCCTTCATATCGGTGACGGTGACACCCGTGGTATCATCCACGAGAATATCACAGCCCGACAGATGGGCCGCCGCATCGGCAAGGCGCGGCCAGTCGTCGGCCTTGAGCTCACCGCTACGCAGGCTGTGACTGTCCACGAGTGCCTCGCTGGACAGCATGCGATTGACAAGCTGCTCGCCCGACATCTCAAGAGAAAAGATGCAGACCGTGCGCCCTGTATTTTTGGCGACATTGGTGGCGATATTCATGGCAAAGCTGGTTTTACCCATACCGGGGCGCGCGCCCACGAGAACAAGGTCGCCCTTGCCCATCTCGACCAGCACGCGGTCAAGACCGGAAAAGCCCGTGGTGGTGCGGTCCAGCTTGCCTTGATTGGCGGCAAGATTCTCCAGCTCACTGTATACGTTGGTCATGATGTCACGAATGTGACGGAACTCTCTCGATTCACGGTTCTGCGCGATCTCAAAAATCTTCTGCTCCGCCGCGTCCACGATATGACGCACCTCGCCCTGCTCGGCATAGGCAGTCTCGCTGATCTCGTCACACGCGCCGATGAGGCGGCGCAGCACGCTTTTTTCGTGCACGATGACGGCATAGTCCTTGACATTGGCGGCGGTGGGCACGATCTTGGCGATCTGTGCGATATACTCCGCGCCGTTCTGGTCGGAGGAATAGGTGCCGTTATGCACAAGGGTGTTGATCAGGGTCACGGGGTCAATATTGCGGGAGGAGAGGAACATGTCGCTCATGGCGGCATAGATCTGTCGATGCTCCTCGAGATAGAAGTCCTCTGCGCCAATGATGCCCGTCACCGTACCGAAGCAATCCGGCTTGATGAGGATGGAGCCGAGGACGGACTGCTCCGCCTCGATTGACACGGGCATCTTCTTAAAAAGATCACTGTTCATAGAAAAGACCTTTCCCTTTTTTTGGCTTTTTGAGGGTTATGCCTCTACCTTCACCGTGAAGGTGGCGGAAATCTCGGTATACAGCTTGACGGTGGCGTGATAAGTGCCGTGATTTTTGATGGTCTCAACCTCCATCTTACGGCGGTCGATGACGATACCCGTCTGCTTTTCCAGCTCCTCCGCCACGTCCTTGGCGGTGACGGCACCGTACAGGCGGCCGTCCGCCGAGCTCTGGCTGTGGATGGTGAGGGTAAGATCCCTCAGGCGCGCGGCAATGGCGTTTGCGGCCTTTTTCTCCTCCTCGATCTTAAATCGACGGGATTCCTCCTTACCCTTGAGGTCATTCTGCGCCTTGGCATCGGCCGCGATGGCCAGCTTTTGCGGGAAGAGGAAGTTGCGGGCGTATCCGTCGGGTACATCGATGATCTGATCTTTCTTGCCCTTGCCCTTTACGTCTTTTGTGAGTATGACTTTCATGTATTTTCTCCTTTTTGGGACTTAATTGTTATCCAGATAACGGTCGATCGATTCGCGCAGGCGCAGAATGACCGTTTGCATAGACTCGCCCTCCACCTGCGCGCCTGCCACGTCGTAGTGGCCGCCGCCGCCGATGCGCTCGAGAACGAGCTGAACGTTGATGCTACCGTCCGAGCGGGCGGAGATATGCACCTTGCCGCCGATGTTGACCAGCGTGACCGAGGCACAAACGCCCTTGACGGTCAGTAGCTTGTCCGCCGCCTTGGCGGCGATGACACGGTAGCTTTCATCCGCATCGCCGTCCACATAAGCAATGGCGACGCGATCGCGATAGAGGATGACGTTGGAATGGAAGCGTGCCTCCTTGGTTAGGTCCTCCACGTCCGCACGGAAGAGGTCGTTACTCTCTCCGGGGATCGCACCCTGACCACGCAGATACAGAGCTGCGCTGAAGGTACGGGTACCCGTGTTGCGGGTAAACTGCTTGGTATCCAGCAGAATGCCGGCAAGCATCAGCTCCGCCTCCTCCTTCAGGACGCTTCGGGTGCTCATGTGCTGCTCCAGGATCTCCGCCACCAACTCGGAGGCCGAGGAGGCCGAGGGTTCGATATACGCAACGATGGGCTCCTTGACGAACTCGGTGGTCTTGCGATGGTGGTCGATGATGGCGATATCGCGGATATTGCGGACGATATCGGGGGATTCGACGTGTGCCATATTATTGACGTCCACGACGATGAGCAGGGTGTTAGGGCGGATGAGGTCCATGCCCTCGTTACCACTCACGAACATATCCTCATATCCGTCCAACTCCCGCAGCTTTTCAAAGCAGGGAGCGAGGTTTTTGTCTTGGGTGTTGACGATGACATGGGGATGCACGCCGCACATCATGGCAAAGCGGGCCATACCGACCGCCGCACCGAAAGAGTCGAAGTCACCGAAGCGGTGACCCATGATGAGGACGCTGTCGGTACGCGCCATCAAGGTAGCCAGCTCGCTGGCCACGACGCGGGAGCGCACATTCGCGCGCTTTTGCACGGCCTTGGTCTTACCGCCGAAGAAGTCGTCACCGTTCTCGGTGCGGACGACCGCCTGGTCGCCACCGCGCTGAAGGGCCATATCGAGGGCCGCCTGGGCGGATTCCTCTTTTTCCTCCAGCGTTTTGCCGAGGGCGGAAACGCCGATGGACACGGTGATCGGCATGCCGTCGCCCACACGGACGGAACGGACACTGTCCAGCACGTCAAAGCGACGCTCCACACATTTTTTTAGGCCGCTTTGGTTGAAGAAGGCGATGTATTTATCCTTTTCGTAGCCCTTGAGCACACCGCCCATCTCGGACACCCAATTTTTGATGGCATCCTCGGCGGCGGTAGCAGCAGAACGGTAAGCATCCTGCACGTACTGAAGGAGCTCCTCGATATTATCCATAACGATGTAGGCGACAACGGTGGTTTCTGCCTCATGCAGGGCGACAAGCTGCTTGTAGTCCGTGCAATCGGTGAAGAGCACGAACCAGAGCGAGCGTTCTTTACCGTCCAGGCGGATGCCGTCGTAGCGGTACAAGCGATCGCCGATGGTGGCGATGGCCTCGCCCGTTTCGATATCCTCGGCCGAGATGGCGCAAACGTCGTCGATCTCCGCGCCCACGACCAGATCGTGACGGCCGACCATATCCACCAGCATGCGGTTACACCACACGATATGACCGTTAAGGTCACAGAGGAAGGCGGGCTGATGGAGGTTGGCGATCACCAGCTCCAGCCCTGTACCAAAGGCCTCATGCAGACGACGCGCGCTGGTCACGCTTTCACTGCCCAAGCGTATGGCTGCCCAGATGAACAGGAGCAAAAGATAGGAGAACAGGCCAAGCAGAATAGCAAGCGCAGGGACAATATCCGTCACGTCCGATAGCGTGCCGAACACGACGAGCATCACGCAGGCCAGTGCCACGCACACAACGATGTCCAGCCGCGTGGCAATTCGTTTGTTGTTGTTTTGCATAACTTCCCTTTCTGAAGGTAACAGGAGTTACCCGAACTTGATTTTGGTTGGCAATTTTTTTGCCGCATCAGCGTCAAAGGGCTTGATCATATGTCCGGCGACAAAAGTTACCCTAACCGTTTTCCCGACGGGAGCGGAGTGCATTTTTGAAGATGGAGATTGCGTACACGATGCCAAAGAAGAGCATGGCATACTGTACGTAAAGAAGGCAGAGAAGAAGGAACAAAATGAACCAGACAAGGTAAGCGACGCGGCCGTTTTCCGCGCGGCGCATGCCGTAAAGAATCTTGGGCAGAAACGAAAGGCCGCCGAAAGCGAAGAGGGGAACGAGTACCGTTTGCGCGTTCATGACCGTCAGCGAAAAAATCGAGGTGTAGTCACGCCAGAAGAAGTCCACCAGCACGACCGCGAGATAAAGCACGGCAAGTGGAACGCCCAGGCGAAAGGCACGGCTGTTTTCCGTATAAAGCGGCTCCCCTCCCGTCCGATCGGTCAGCATGGAAAGAAGCTGTGTGAGATAGGTCAAAAGCAAGGAGAACACAAAAACGATAAGGATGATCCAGCCAGGGGCAAGCGAAAAGAGCCGTGTCATGGTCGTATGGATCTCTGCCTCGGAGGGCATGATCACCTCCTGCCCCATGTTGGCGTACATCTCACCCACTCTCTCGAAGAGGGCATTGTATTCCGCCGTGGCACTCGAAACAAGAGAATCCATCCGATCGGACAGGTAAGGCAAGAATTCACTCTTCCCTTCCGCCGTCATGGACGCATACACGGTATACCCGACTGCGGCGGCGCCAAAAAGAAGGAAAGAAAAGGAAAGGCTGATGCACAGGGATGCCCGATCCTCCCCCTGCCGTACACCGCGAGCAAGCAAGGCACCGCCGAGCAAAACGCCAAGGGCGAGCAAAAACGCGGGAAAGGAGGCAGTCACAAAGGAGAGGGCGGCATAAGCACCCGCCGCCACACAGGCAAGCGCAGGCATGGCACGCAACAAAAGGAGGACGAGCAAGGGGACGGCAAAGGCCATGCCGATCGAGGCGGGCATGGCACCGAGCGAAAAAAGCGCGCCCGATGCGGCCAGCAAAACGGCACACAGGATCTGTCCCACAGGGGACATGACCGTCCTTTCTACATCTTCAACCGATTTTTGCATGGCAACCTCCTCGATTTTATACGGTTTCGATACTTATTCATCTTATTATAGCAGAAAGATTGGAATTTGTAAACACCCAAGTGAAACTTTCTTGCCGCATTTTCCCTCTCTCCCTTGCAAAACATGCAAAAAAGGTGTAAAATAGAGAAAAGAAACCGAAGAAAGGAGCGCAGCCTGTGGAAAAGCTGACAAAAAACAGCCCTGTAAGCAAGCTGCCCGGAATCGGTGCGAGCCGCGCCGCGGCCTTTGCGCGTATGGGCATTTCAACCCTTTACGACCTGATCATGCACTTTCCACGCGCCTACGAAAACCGCGGCGCGCTTCGCCGTCTGTCGGACGGCGTACCGGGTGAACCCTCTGCCTTTCTTCTGACGGTGGGGACGGAGCCGAAGAACATCCTGATCCGCCGCGGCATGACCCTGACCAAGTTCCGCGTCTTTGACGAGAGCGGCGTGGCGGAGGTGGTCTTTTTCAACCAAAGCTATGTGCGTGACGTGTTCCACGTCGGCTCGGTCTTTCGCTTTTACGGGCGTCTTACTCTGTCGCGCAGCGGCCCCCAGCTTTCCTCACCATCCTACGAGGCTTACATACCGGGTGAACCGCTTCCCTCCTACGTGGCACGGTATCCGCTGACGGAGGGGCTTTCCGACAAGGTGGTGGAAAAGGCGGTCACAGCAGCTTTGCGTGCCGTTTTGCCGTCGCTGTCCGACCACCTGCCCGAGGCAGTGCGGCAAAAGCACGACCTGCCTACCCTTTCCTATGCCCTCATGGGCATCCACGCACCGCAAAGCGAGGACATGCTTTCTCGCGCGATGCGGCGCATGATCTTTGACGAGCTTTACTGCTTCTCGGTGGGCATGGCCCTGTCGCGACAGAGCCGCACTGAGGAAACGGCCTATCCCTGCCCGCCCTGTGATCTCACCCCCCTGCTTTCCCGTCTGCCGTACGAGCTGACGGGGGCGCAACAGCGCGTGATATCCGAGATCCGCACAGACATGGCGGGCGGTGACCGACCGCCCATGAACCGCATTTTGGTCGGGGACGTGGGCAGCGGCAAGACGGTCTGCGCTGCGGCGACGATCTACACTGCTGTGCAGGCGGGTCTGCAAGCCGCCCTGATGGTGCCGACCGAAATTTTGGCAAGACAGCATTATGCCGACCTTGCTCCCCTGCTCTCGCCGCTTGGCGTACGGGTAGAGCTGCTACTCGGCGCGACGCCCGAGCGTGAGAAAAAGCGCATCCGCGAGGCCTGTGTTACCGAGGGCGAGGAACGCGTGGATCTTGTGATCGGCACGCATGCCCTGCTCAGTGACAAGCTGCAATTTTCCCGCCTTGGTTTGACCGTGGCGGACGAGCAACACCGCTTCGGCGTGCGCCAGCGTGCCGCTCTCAAACAAAAGGGGCGTGGCTCGCACCTGCTTGTCATGAGCGCGACCCCCATCCCCCGCACGCTGGCGCTGACGGTGTACGGGGACTTGGACGTTTCCCGCATCGACGAGATGCCGGCGGGCAGACAGCGCGTTTCCACCTTCCTGGTGGACGAGAGCTACCGAGAACGACTAAACGGCTTCATCCGCCGCCAGGTGGAAGAGGGCGGACAGGTGTACATCGTTTGCCCAGCCGTTGAGGAAGCCGCCGCGCCCGAAGAGGAGAACGAGATCTCGCTTGCCGATCTGCTTTCGGTGCGCGAGGAAGCGCCGCCCCTGAAGGCGGCGACCACCTATGCAAAAGAATTGCAGGAACGCGTATTCCCCGACCTGCGCGTCGATTTCTTGCACGGGAAAATGAAGAGTGCGGAGAAGGATGCCGCCATGACCCGATTTGTGTCGGGGGAAACGGATATTCTCGTATCCACCACGGTGATCGAGGTGGGTGTGAACGTACCGAACGCCACGCTGATGATCGTGGAAAACGCCGAACGTTTCGGGCTATCCCAGCTCCATCAGCTGCGCGGCCGCGTAGGGCGCGGCACGCGCAAGTCCTACTGCATTCTGGTATCAGACGCAAGGGGCGAGAATGCTCGTACACGCCTTGACGTGATGCACACGACCTACGACGGCTACACGATCGCGGAGCGCGATCTCGAACAGCGCGGTCCCGGTGATTTCTTCGCCTCTGCCTACGGCAGTTCCTACCGCCAAAGCGGCGGCATGGATCTGCACCTGGCCACCCTGTGCCGCGACACGGCCCTGTTGCAGGCCGCCGCGACCGAGGCACGGACAACCGTCGGCTCCGACCCGTCTCTTACCCGTGCGGAGCACGTTGCCTTACGCGCCGAGGTGGAAAGGCTGTTTGCTATCCGCGATGCGGCCATTTCCTGATCTTCTTTCAAAGAAAGGACAAAGCAATGCAAAATCAACCGCTTGCCGACCGCCTCCGTCCGACCTCCTTGGACGAGATGGTGGGACAGACGCATCTTGTAGGAGAGAGGGGCATTTTGCGCCGCCTTCTCGATGCGGGGCGATTTACCAACATGATTTTTTCCGGCCCGCCCGGCACGGGCAAAACCACCGCCGCGAACATCATTGCCAAGCGATCGGGCATGGTACTGTACAAGCTCAACGCCACCTCCGCTTCCCTTTCGGATGTGAAGGAGATCGCCGCCTCGACCGGTAACGTGTTCGGCGCGGGCGGGGTGCTGCTGTATTTGGACGAAATCCAATACTTCAACCGCAAGCAGCAGCAATCTCTGCTCGAATACATGGAGGACGGACGCATCACGCTGATCGCCTCCACCACCGAAAATCCCTACGCGACCATCTATTCCGCCGTGATCTCCCGTTCCTCGGTCTTTGAGTTCAAGCCCGTGTCGGCCGCCGACTGTCTGCCCGCGATGAAGCGTGGTCTTGCTTTTCTGAACAAGGAGAACGGAACGGACAAGACGGCGGCCGACGAGGTACTTGTTGCGATCGCCGCACGCGCGGGCGGGGACGTGCGCTGCGCGCTCGGCATCCTGGAAAATGCCTATTTTGTAGCAAGTGACAAGCTGACCGAGTCCGCGATCGATGAGCTGGCCCCCACGATTGCGGGGGCATACGACCTATCGGGCGACGTCCACTACGATCTGCTTTCAGGTCTGCAAAAGTCCATTCGCGGCTCGGATCCCGACGCGGCGATCTTCTATCTTGCAAGGATCCTGGCAGGGGGTGATCTGCTTTCGGCCTGCCGCCGCTTGCAGGTCATCGCCAGCGAGGACGTGGGGCAGGCTTACCCCCTTGCGGCGGTCATCACGCGCGCCTGCTGCGAGAGTGCAAAGGACCTTGGTCTTCCCGAGGCGGCCGTTCCGCTGGCAAACGCCACGATCACGCTGGCCACCGCGCCCAAGTCCAACAGCTCCTATCTGGCCTACCACGCCGCCATAGCGGACGTAGAGGCGGGCCGCGGAGTCGTTCCGCCCACGCATCTGCGCGCACCGCTGTACAAGGGGTATCTGTACCCGCACGATTATGAAAATCATTACGTAAAACAGCAATATCTGCCAAACGATCTGAAGGATCGGCACTATTTCAGCTTCGGCAAGACCAAGACCGAGCAGGCCGCCGAGGCCTACTACGAGATGATCCGCGCACAGGCAAAGGGCAGGAAGTAAACCGATTGACAAAAAACCCTTTTCTGTGGTATACTAACGCAAAGACCCTGCTTCAAAAACCGTTTTCAAGACAAGGAAGAACCGTATGATCCATCATTTTCTGATTAACCCTGCTGCCGGCAAGGGTACCTATACCGAAGCGCTGGTACGTAAGATCACGCGCGCGTGCGAGGGCCGCGGGGTAGGCTATCGTATCCACACCACCAAGCGTCCCTACGACGCGACCGATTACGTGCGCGCACAGGTCGCCGACACAAGCGAGGTGCACCGCTTTTACGCCTGCGGCGGTGACGGCACGTTCAGCGAAACGGTGAACGGCGCACCGATGGCGAAAAACGCCGAGTTTGGCCTCATTCCCATCGGAACGGGCAACGATTTTGAGCGCAACTTCACGGGCTTTGACAACTTTTTTGACATCGAGCGTCAGCTGGACGGCAAGGCCGTGCGGCTGGACGTGATGCGTTGCAACGACCGCTTTGCCTTCAACGTCATCAACGTCGGCTTTGACAGCAACGTAGCGAAAAAGACGGGAGAGATCAAGAGAAGCCCTCTCGTCCCATCCGGCTTTGCCTACACGGCGGCTCTTGCCATCACGCTTTGCAAGCCGTTCGGCACGAGAATGGAAGTGGAGCTTGGCGACGGCTCGACCATCCAAGAGACCCTGTTGCTGGCCGCGGTCGCAAACGGCGGCTTCTACGGCGGCGGCTACCACGTCGCACCCCGCTCCTCTCTGACCGACGGACTGCTTGACGTCTGCATCGTGAACAAGATCTCCCGTGCCAGATTTTTGGGGCTGGTAGGCTCCTACAAGGCGGGCACGCATCTGGAGAATGAAAAGGCAAAGGACATCATCCGCTATTACCAGACCGCGGCCGTGACCCTGCGCTTCGATACCCCCGTAGGGATCTCGGTAGACGGTGAGGTCGAGATGAACGATATGGTAAGGATCGAGGTCATTCCGCGTGCGTTTGCCTTCTCGATTCCCGACGGCTCTTCCCTTGCAAGTGAGGAAAGTGAAAAAAACGAGGTCAAAGCCGAGGCAACGGCCACCCTTGAATAAATACAATTTCACGGTGCAGTGCGTCGATGCTTTCCGCTGTGCCGTGTTTCTTTTGAAAGAATTTTATGAGTATACTTTACAATCGGCCGCTGGCCACCGTCTGCTTTATCTTTCTTCTGTCGCTTGCTGTCTGCGTCCTGTTCGGCGCCTCCTTTGCTCTCTTTCTCGGCACGGTAACGCTTTTTTCGCTTGTGCTCTCTCTGGTTTTCGTACTACGCCGCCATCGCTTGCGACGCACGCTTCTCCTCCTTTTCTGCCTGGCGGCGATCCTGCTTGGATCACTTCTTTACCTGTTCGAGATCTATCTATATGAGGCGCAGGCGGAGAAGTACGGCGACCTTCGAGTTAGGGTGACGGGAACGGTGACGGAGCTGCTTCATTCCGAGTACACTGACGCCTTCTTCCTGGAGGTCGACGAAATCGACGGGGAAAGGGTACGTGGGTCTCTTTACGTACCGTACGAGAGCGACCTTGCGCCGAGTGAGGGAGACACCGTATGCTTTGAAGCCTCCCTCTCCCCGCCGTCCGAATGGGACGGAGAGAAACGGCTCTTTCGGCTCGCGGACGGCGTGTTTGCGCAGGCGGCACTGGTAAGCGAGCTGGAGATCACGGGGGAAACGGACTCCCTGCGTCTGCGCCTGCTTTGCCGTTTCTCCTCCTGGCGGAACACTCTGTCCGCACGCCTGATCGAAGCGGTCGAGGGAGAGAGTGGTGCCTTGATGAGCGCGATGCTCCTCGGCAAGCGCGAGCTCCTTTCTGATTCGGTGTCGCGGGATTTCCGCCGCACGGGGCTTTCGCACATTCTGGCGATCAGCGGCTCTCACCTTGTCCTGCTCGGCGGACTTGCACTGAAGCTGTTTCGTGTGCTCGGCCTTCGCCACCGCGCATCCTACGCGGCGATGGCGGTCACGGTCATCACCTACACCATGCTGACGGGTCTGCCCGCTTCGGTTATACGGGCAACGCTGATGACGGTGCTTCTTGCACTCTCGCAGATCCTGTTCCGCCGTGCGGACGGCCTAACCTCACTTGGGGTGGCAGTCGCACTGATCCTTCTGTTTACACCATACACCGTATATGATTACGGCTTTTGGCTCTCGGTGATCGCCACCTTTGGTATTCTGGTGTACACAGAATGGAGAGGGCGGCACAAACCGAAAGAAAAGCAGCCGTTTTGGCGGAACTTGCTTTCAGGCATCCCGCACAGCCTGTGTGTGACCCTGTGCGCCATCGGTGTGACGCTTCCCCTTTGTGCGATCTTTTTTGGGGAGCTTTCACTCATTTCACCGCTTGCCAACCTATTACTGGCACCTCTGCTGGAGGGCTACCTGATCCTGTCCCTGCCGGTTCTGCTGTTTGGACATGTGCCGCTTCTTTCCCCGCTCGCGGTGTGGTTTGGGGAACTGATTCTGCGTCTGACTACCCTTTTTGCGGAGCCGCGCCTTGCGGTGATCTCGATTAACTTTCTATCGGTGCAGATTCTTTTGTTCGTTTTGCTGTTTACGGCACTCGCACTCCTGCTTATGCGCCGTGTCCGACGCAGAAGCGTGCTTTGCGCGCTTCTGCCACAGGCGGCCACAATCACAATTTTGTTAATTTTTCTACAAGCGGTTTTGTTCTCGCAGAACGCGCTCCTATACACAATTTCAAGCAAAAACGAGGTGCTAATTCTGTACAGCGAGCGGCGCGCTCTGCTATGCGACTATACGGACGGCGGCTACGAAACCGTGGCTCTTACGACCTCGGAGGCGGCACAATTGCGTCTGACGGAATACGAGGGGTATCTTCTCACGCACTACCACGAAAATCATACAAGCAGCGTAGAGGAAATTTTAGAGTCGTACAAGGTACGCACCCTATATCTGCCCACACCGAGGAATGAGGAGGAGAAGGCGATCTACCATACCCTGCGAGAGGCGGCGGAAAAGGAGGGGGTTTCCTTCGTCCGTTATGATGAAAACACCCGAATCTTGCTGGGAAATCTGACCTTCATCCCGCATGCGGGCCTAACGGTGGGAGGACATGTGGACGGTGCTGCCACGGTACTTTCGGATGAAGCGCGCCTAACCTATCTCGGCGGTGCCTTCCGGAGAGAAGAAAACTGCGCAGCGGCAGAAGAGGCAGTGGCAAAAAGCACACATCTCCTCTTCGGGCGGCATGGCTCGCTGCCAAACGATCCTTTCCCGTTCGAGAAATTATCCTCGAAGCTGTCGCTTTTGCTGATTCCTGAAACAGCCCGGCTGCCGAGCGCCCTGCGCGAGGAGCTGGACGAACACGGCATCCCCTATCGCACGCAAGAGGTGCGAGAGTACATCCCTTTGGATTGAACGAAATTCCCACACTTAAAAAACACATTTTTTTACAAATACATTTGCGAAGAAATCCTGTATAATAAAATTGTAAGATTAACCTGGCAACAAATTTATCTCAAAAGAGGAGGCCACTTCATGCTTGACAAAAAATTCGTTTTGACCGGCTTTGCCGATGAAATTGACAGCGACACCACCGTTCAGTTCACCGAATTCCACAACCTCAACATTTCCTACTACGAGCCGCGCGGCATCGACGGCAAGAATATCTCCGCCCTGCCCCTTGCCGAGGCGTGTACCCTGAAGGCCAAGATGGATTCCTTCGGCATTCGCGCTTCCTCCATCGGGTCGCCGATCGGCAAAATCTCCGTGACCGACAATTTTGAGGAGCACATGGAAAAACTCCGTCACGTGATCGAGGTGGCGCATGCGCTGGAAACCAAATACATTCGCATTTTCAGCTTTTATTATCCCGAAGAGGACGGCCCAGAGAAGTGGAGAGGTGCGATCCTTGACCGCATGAACGCCATGGCAGAGCTGGCCGAGAAGAACGACGTGATGCTGTTGCATGAGAATGAGCACAAGATCTACGGCGAGACCGCCGAGCGTTGCCTTGACATCTTCGAGCAGGTAAATTCCCCTGCCCTGCGCGCGGTATTTGACGCAGGCAACTTCGCCTTCTGCGGTCTGGAGGCTTATCCGCACGCCTTCAACCTGCTGCACAAGCACATCGAATATCTGCACATAAAGGATGCGGAGATGGCAGGCAAGATCGTGCCGCCCGGCTATGGTGCCGCCTGTATCAAGGAGGTGCTTGCGGCCCTGGCGAAGGATAATCGCTCCTACTTTGTGAGCCTTGAACCGCACCTCGGCTTCTTTGACGGTCTGGCCGATCTGACCTCCAACCCGAAGTTTGCCGACATTCCGAAGTCCGGCAAGGACACCTTTAAGCTGGCCTATGATTGCCTTATGGAAATCATGAACGGTATCAAAGCATGAAAACCAAGATCATAAACGGCAGGATTCTGCAGGACGGCGCATGGACGGACGGTGTTGTTCTCTACTTCGAGGACGGTATCATTACCGAGATCTCTGCACAGAATAAGCCCTGTGACGAAGAGATCGACGCGCACGGCTGTTATGTTTCCCCCGGTTTTATCGACCTGCATACGCACGGCGCGGGGGGAGCGGACTTCATGGACGGCACAGTAGATGCCTACATGACGGCATCCCGCATGCACGCCTCGCACGGAACGACCGCCCTTTACCCCACCGTGCTTTCGGGTAGCCGCGAGGACATTGACGCCTCCTGCGCCCTGTATGCCGAGGCATGCAAGGAAAAAACACAATATGCCAAGATGCTTGGCCTGCACCTGGAGGGGCCGTACTTTGCATACGCCTTCCGCGGGGCACAGGATCCGAAGCACCTTCGCAATCCCGACCCGACGGAGTACAAGGAGTTAGTACGCAAATATCCCGGCATGATCAAGCGTTGGTCCTGCGCCCCAGAGCTGGAGGGCTCCGAGGAATTTGCCACTTTTTTGAAGGAACACGGCATTTTGGCAGCCTTCGGACATACCGAGGCAGACTGCCGGGATGCCTACCGTCTGTACGACGCAGGCTTTACCCACATCACGCACCTGTATTCCTGCACCACCACAGTCTACCGTAAGGACGCAAAGCGTTATGCGGGGCTGGTGGAGGCAGCTTATCTGCATGACGGCATCACCTTTGAAATCATCGGGGACGGCATCCATCTGCCGCCCGAGTTGCTCCAATTCGTTTACAAGTTCAAGCCCACCACCCACGTCGCGCTGATCACTGATTCCATGCGCGCGGCGGGAATGGAGGAGGGCGAGAGCATCCTTGGAGGTCTTAAGACCGGCCAACGCGTGATCGTGGAGGAGGGCGTTGCCAAACTTCCCGACCGCACGGCCTTTGCGGGTAGCGTAGCCACCATGGATCGCGTGGTACGCAACATGGTCAAAATGGGTGGCGCGACACTGGCGGACGCCGTCAAGATGGCAAGCGAAACGCCGGCCGCCATCATGAAGCTGACGGATACCGGCAAGCTTCAGGTCGGATATGCCGCTGATATCATCATTTTTGACGAAGAGATCGACGTAAAAAGAACGATTGCCGACGGACAAACCGTCTATCAAAAACAGGGAGTGATTAAAAATGTTTGGCAGGGAAAATGACATACACGTTCTGTGGTCAAGCTCTTGCAAATATTTACCCGGAAGCCGTGTAGACGAGCACACTCACGATTTCTTTCATTATCTGTATATTCTGAAGGGACAGGGGGAGATCCATATCGGAAACGAGACCCATATCATTCACCCGAATGAGATCTATCTGATCCCACCGAACACGGTGCACGGCTTTTACAACAGCAGTGAGACCTCCAAGCTTCTTTGTGCGGAAATCAAGTTTGACGTGCACGCTCCCGAATATCGCAGAACGGTTCTGGAGCTACCGAATGTTCTGTCGGTCAAGAACACGCCCATTTCCCGCATCCTCATGGACATTTACAAGGAAACTCGTGTTAAGGATCACATGTCCGAAACCATTTCCGTGCTCCTGATGCAGGAGTTATTTGCTTACCTTCTCCGCGCGGCCACAGGTGGCATGGAGGACGCAAAGCCCGCTCCGAAGCAGGAAACGACCAAAAGCGGTGACGATCTTTCCCGTGTTCTGGACTACATTTTCGAGAATGTACAGAACAACATCACCCTACAGGATCTGGCCAACATCTGCTGTCTGGAAAAGACTTATTTCCTAAAGAAATTCAAGACGTTGACGGGCTATACCCCCATGGCGTACGTCCGCAAGGAAAAGATCAAGAAAGCCAAGGAGCTTCTCATCTACTCGGATATGAACATCACCCAAATCTCCGAGGCGGTAGGATTTGAAAGCATCCATCACTTCTCTAACGTCTTTTCCAAGGCAACGGGCATGTCCCCGAACAAGTTCAAAAAAGAGCACATGCTGGAAAACTGAATCAAGCAAAAAAGCCCCTGCCGGGAACGGCAGGGGCTTTTACTTTTTCTTTTTATTTCAGGAGAGAGCCGCTGTCCCCATCAATGAAGGCGGTCGCATTGTTGTGACGGCGCAGGATCGTGCAGGGCACGGCGGGGGTGATGTCGGCGTTTACCATGTTGTAAACGGCCTCTGCCTTGGTAGCGGCAGGAACCGTGCAGACGATATAGTCCACGTTTACCAGCGTGGGAATGGTGAGAGTGAGGGCGTGGGTCGGCACGTCAGAGAGCTTCACAAAGCAACCGTCGTTAACCTGCTGATTACGGCACTTCTCATCCAGCTCAACCTTTTTCACGGCGACCTTATCCTCAAAGTCGGCTACGTGGGGGTCGTTGAAGGCGATGTGGCCGTTTTCCCCGATGCCCATACAAACAAGATCGACTTTAGCATCTGCGAGGAGCTTGCTGTAACGGGCGCATTCCGCATCAATATCGGCGGCGTTGCCATTGATGTAGTTGACACTCTTGAAGGGGCATTTGGAGAAGATCGCGTTCGAGAGGAAGTTGCCAAAACGCTGGGGTGCGGAGGCATCCAGGCCGACATACTCATCCATATGGAAGGCATTGACGCGGTTCCATTCAATCTCTCGGTCGGCTACCAGGCCCGAAAGGATCTCATTCTGCGAGGGAGCGGCGGCGAAGATGATGCTGATGCTTTCCTTCTTTTTGAGCAGGTCCTTGATGATGGTGGCTGCATGAGCCGCAGCGGCCGCGCCCATTTCGGCACGGGTGTCGTATTTCTTTACGGTCAGCTTATCCTGAACGATGATTTTTTCAGCCATATTGGTTTCCTTACTTTCTGTTGATTTTACTATTGTATTCTACAACAAAGATATTCTACAACATTTCTTTTGATTTGTCAAGGGAAAACGGCGCGCCGAGCGCGCCGTTTTCTTTCTATGATCAGATCTTACCTGCCAGCAGCATCTCAACCATGTCCATGGACTTGGCCGCATCCTCGGCGGTGCAGAGCGGCTTGGTGCCGTTTGCAATCGCGTTGATGAAGTCGATATCCTCGGACTTGTAGCCGTAGTACTGGTGGTACTCGCTACCGCCGGCGATCTCAATGCCGTCGAGGTATTCGATGTTGGAATCGCCCACGCCTGCGGAAGCGGCGGAATAGATCAGCTTACCGGTGTTGTACATGATCATGGCCTCACACTTGGGATCGGCAAAACCGACGTTGATGTAGGCGCTGGCACCGGGGCCGTGGATCTCGAAGTCGTGAATACGGGCAGAGGCCTGGTAGTTCGCACGCAGGGTGCCGATGATGCCGTTCTCGAACTCAATCACACTGGACCATGCGTTATCTACGGGAGAATTGAAGCGACCGATGACGGTAGCGGCCTTCTTCGGCTCAGCTCCTGCGGCATAGCGAACGAAATCGATGGCGTGCACGATATCACAGTTGTAAGCACTGGCATAGTTCCAGCAATCCGCGATGTCGCTATACTTCATGAAGCGGCCGTCGATCTCAGTGATGGTGGTGACGGCGGAAAGCTTTTTCAGAACCTCCTGCAGCAGGGGAATGTGGCGACGGTTCATTGCCACAGCGGCTGTCTTGCCGGTCTGCTCGGCAGTTCTGGCGAGAGAGTGTGCCTGATAGGCATTGATGCCGAGAGGCTTCTCAATCATCACGTGGAAGCCTGCCTTCATGCAGTCATCGGCTACACGGAAGGTACAGTCGGGGTTCACGAGGCAGAATACGGCGTCCATTTCCTCGTTTTTCAGCATGTCGTGATACACGGCGTAAGTTTTCTTGACACCGTACTTTTCGGCAAGGGCCTTTGCCTTTTCCTCATGCAGATCGCAGATGGCGACCACTTCACAGTTCTCAATCTCGGCAAGGCTGGGCATATGGACGCTGGTTGCGATGCCGCCTGCACCGATGATACCTACTTTTACCTTTTTAGCCATGGTTGTTATCCTCCAAATATTAGTTGATATAGACTTTTTCACCGGTTTTTGCAGACCGATAAACTGCATCAATAATCGCGACGGCGCGTTTTCCTTCGCTTGCGTCAATGAAGGGCCGTCTGTTCTCGGCAATCGCCTCGGCAAAGTCCGCAATCTGCGTCTTGTGCAGAGAATGATCCATGCCGTCAGGGCGACTGCCTGTGGCTTTTTTAGAGACACCGCAATCGAGATTGTATGCGGGATTCTTGAAATCCGAAAAGGCAATCGTGTCCTCGGTCAGCACCACCGACCCCTCCGTTCCCGAGATCTCCAATCGGCGTTGAAATCCGGGATAGATACAGGTGGTTGCCTGGATCACACCGAACGCACCGCTTTTGAATTCCAGAAGTGCGCTGACAATATCCTCGGTTTCAATCTTGTGGTACTTGGTATCGGCAATGGCCTGCACGGACACGACGGGGCCTGCGACATATTGCAACAGGTCCACGCCGTGAATACCCTGATTCATCAAGGCTCCGCCACCGTCCATTTTCAGCGTTCCCTTCCAGTTACTGGAGGTGTAGTAGTCCTCGGAGCGATAGTATTTCATGTAGATATCCGCCGACACGACCCGACCGAAATGCCCTTCCTCGACTGCCTTTTTCAAGGCGGTCACGGCGGGGGTGTAGCGAAGCTGGGAAATGACGGTCACCTTGACGCCCATTTTGTCGGCCTCGGCGATGATCTCATCCGCCTCGGCGGCGGTGAAGGCCATCGGCTTTTCCAGAATGACATGCTTACCCGCGCGGATGCAGGCAAGAGCCATGGGATAATGCAGACCGCTTGGCAGGCAGATGGACACAATATCGATGCCCGCATCTCTCATCAACTCCTCATCCGAGGAATAGAGGCGGATGCCGTAGCTCTCGCAGAATTTTTCGCCACCGGGCTTGTAGGCATCAAATGCGCCGACAAGCGAGAGCGAGGGGATCTCCGAAATAGCCTTGGCGTGGTAGTTCGCGACCATGCCACAGCCGAGGATCCCGACGGAAAGCGTTTTTGCCATTATGTCTTCCCCTCCCCGCGCGAAAGCGCATCGTAGTAGCCGCCCGTCTGCTTGATGGCGGCGGAGGTGGTGTAGAAATCCTCGCCCAGATCAAACACGCCGTCACGGTCGGTGATGTAGGTGGCGGGATAGGCAGGATGGTAACCCTTCATGGCTTCCCAGTTGACATAGTTCTGTCCGCCGTTGGACTCGACCACACCGACCTTCATGCCCGCAAGGCGGGTGAGACGGGAGGCGACGCACTGGTTCCAGCTGACCATCACAGGGTTGACCGTGAGGTCGGCGCAGAAGGTGACCATGCCGTGCGCGGCGGCAAAGGTGTGCATACGAGAGGACATGGTCAAACCCTTGGCGATGGGCTTCAAGGTAAGGGCCTTGTAGCCGAGCGCGAAGCGTTCCTCAAGAGCCTCCATGTCATGCACGCTCTCGTCTGCGGCAACGCAGACGGGAAGGTCGCCGACGAATACGTGATTCTCCTCCGCAAAGGGTTCCTCGAGCAGGATGATGCGATCCAGGAAGCCGTTTTCGCGGCAAAAGTCGAGAAGATCGAGCAGGCGCTCCTTGCTGTCGTAGCGACCGTTCGCATCAAGGTAGTACAGAATTTTGCCGTCCTCGGTGTGAGAGGTTTGGATATCCTTAAGAGCGGTGTGAATTTCAAGCAAGCGGTTCTTATCCCACGCAAGCATCTTGGCGTAATCGCCATCCTTGTCGGGGTCAGAGCCGATCTTGATCTTAAACAGGGGGGTGTTGTTCTCCGCCATATTCACCACATCGGACACAAGCGCGCCGTAGGTGATGAGCGGGATGTTGGCCAGCTTGGTCTGACGCTCACCGTCAAAGGTGCAGATATCATCAAAGCCTGTCTTTCCCTCTTCTTTGAGGTAAAGCTGCCAGGCGGCAAAGTCCACGGGGACAAGGGCGTTGAGGACAAAGGTCTTGCTGACCCCCTCCAGTTTCGTGACCCTTTTGGCATAGGCGTATGCTTCGGGGAAAATGGCGTCAAGAAGCTCACCGGGGTTGGCGAATTCACGGCCCACGATGAGATCGAGGGCGTATTTCGTCACCGAGAACATCATCTCGTTGCTGTCGGCTTCCCCGTAGGTCTTGAACACATTGGCATCCGACCACAGAACGCTCTGCACGCCAAGGCCGACACCCACGTTATTTTTGGTTTCGATACGCGCGGCGATCTGCCACAGGCAGGTCAGAGCGTTCCCCTTGAAACCGAAGGCGGTCTTTAGAGGCTCCTTTTCCACGCCGCAGGATGTGCTGACAATGTACATAGGTTATCCTTTCGTGGCAGGTATGATCAATCCTGCAAATAGATGGGAGCGGACATCGGACCAACGCGATAACCGGCCTCGAAGGCATCGCCGTCAAAGCGAACGTTCGCCAGGTTTTCATCGTTGATGAGCACCTCACCGCATCCCTCGTCCTTGGACTTCTTGCCGGCAAGCAGGATCTTGACAGCATCGGTGATCTCCTTCATGGAGGCGATGATGCTGTCCTTACCCTCCATGACATTGGCGATTTGGTCGAGCAGGGCGCCGTATAGGTTATCGTTATTGATGGTGAAGGAGTAGTCCTTCGTGGTGGTCATGATGGCGGCGTGGAAGAGCATAAAACGGGGCTTTACGCAGTGATAGGAGGCGGTGGCGCCATTTGCAAAGCGGACAAAATAGTTTTCGTAGCTCTGGCCATCAATCTCGGTCGCACCGACGAAGGTGGTGCTGACAGGCTCGGACTGTGCAATACCGCAAATGCCCTCCACGGCGTGAATGGCGTAGTTGAACTCGTCAACACCGACGGTGATGGACACATGCAGGAGCTTGCCCTTCTCCTCCGCGGGCATGTTCACAAACTCGACAACCTCGGGGCAGTAGCGGACGGAAGAGGAACCGAGGATCTTCGCACCTTTTGCTTGCAGCTCCATCAGCTTCTTGCAGTCGGCAAGGCAACCGACGATGGGCTTGTCGATAAACACGGGCTTGCCCGCATTGATGAAGGCCATAGCATAGTCCAGGTGCTTATCCCAGTTGCAGCCCTGCACAAAGCCGATATCCGCGTACTCGACCAACTCGTCGAGGGTAGAGCAGATCTTGTCCAGCTTTGCATTCTTTGCAAACGCCTCTACTT
Organism: Clostridia bacterium; assembly: GCA_017464805.1. Taxonomy (GTDB): domain Bacteria; phylum Bacillota; class Clostridia; order Oscillospirales; family CAG-272; genus UBA1740. Next base: position 105,944 of record JAFTYE010000008.1, read on the forward strand.
CTTCTTTACCGCGGAAGCCCTCGTTATACACAGCGGCATAGCGCATACGGTTCCCTTTTGCGAGAACACGAGAAAACATTTTCGGATGCGAAACATCGATATTCACCAAACCAATTTTAACCATAACATTCACTCCCTGAATTTATATTGATGGAATTTGGCAACCGAGCCGAAAAAAGGCTGTTCCGATTGCAGTTCCATTGTAGCATAGTTTGGCAAAAAATGCTTTACACGAAATTGTTTTTTTCAGATTGCCAAAAACAGGCCGTGTTTTTCCTTGTTTGCATCTCCTTTCGAAAACGAAAGCGTAGCAAAAAAGCAGAATCCTTCAGTTTTTTCAAAAAACGGTTGGCTTTCGGACTTCCTCGTCTTTTTACACTTAATTGTGATTGGGCCCTTTTTCCTCACGTGTATTTTTTCGTGATTGTTCCTTTTTCGTCATCAAAAAAATCACCCCCGCAACGTGCGGGGGTGATTTTTTTATCAGGAAAGCAGGGCACGGTCGCTTGCGAATTCCTCGCCCGACACGCGGGAGAACATAGCAAGCAGAGTCTCGACGGTGAGGTTTTTCTTTTCCTCGCCTGCGATATCCAAAATGACCTTGCCATCCTTGAGCATGATCAGGCGATTGCCGTGCTCGATGGCATCACGCATGTTGTGCGTGACCATCAGGGTGGTAAGCCCAGCCTCGGCGACGATCTCTTCGGTGATCTCCAGCACCTTGGCGGCGGTCTTGGGGTCAAGAGCCGCGGTATGCTCGTCGAGGAGTAGCATCTTGGGCTGCACAAGAGTCGCCATCAGCAGGGTCAGTGCCTGACGCTGACCCCCCGAGAGCAGGCCGACCTTGGAGCTCATGCGCTCCTCAAGGCCCAGCCCCAGGCGGGCAAGTTCCTTGGCGTAGAGCTCTCGTTCCTTGGCGGAAATTTCCCAGCGCAGGCCGTGCCGCTTATCGCGGCGGTAGGCAAGCGAGAGATTTTCGGCGATCTCCATATTCGGGGCGGTACCCATCATCGGATCCTGAAACACGCGGCCGAAGTAACGCGCGCGGCGATGCTCGGGCAGGAACGTGATGTCCTTGCCGTCCAGAATGATCTCGCCCTCGTCTAGTGGGAAAACGCCGGTCAAGGCATTCATGAGCGTGCTTTTACCCGCGCCGTTACCACCGATGACGGTGATAAAATCACCGCGGTTGATGGTCAAGGATAGGTTGTCCAGCGCGCGCTTTTCATTGATCGTACCACCGTGAAAGATCTTGGTGATACCGCGGATCTCCAGCATGGGGGTGTTCTTTTCTTCCATATCACGCACCCCCCTTCTTGTGGCTACCACGGTGCTTGATGGCTTTTTTTGCGCTGTCCAAAATGGCGGAAAGGCCGAGTGCCACCGTGATCACAAGCGCGGTGAGCAGCTTGAGATTGTCGGGAGACATGATGTTGGCATCGATGATGACCGTCACGATCACGCGGTAGATCACCGCGCCGATCGCCACACCGAACAGACGCAGCACGAATCCGCGGGCACGCTTGAAGATGGTTTCGCCGATAATGATGGAGGCAAGCGCGATGACGATCGCGCCGACACCCATGGTAGAGTTTGCGGAGGATTGATACTGACAGAGCATGCTGCCGCCCACGGCCACCAGGCCATTGGAGAGCGCAAGCCCAAGGATCTTGGCATTGTCGGTATTGACCCCCTGTGCACGGCACATTTTTTCATTATCACCCGTCGCACGGACGGTACAGCCGAGCTCGGTCCCGAGGAACCAGTACAGAGCGTATACCACCAAAATGACCAGCAGAACGCCGATTATCAGGGCGGAATAGCGGCGGCCGATCTCGAGCAGGCCGTTGACCTGATCGTACAGCGTGTTATGTTTGCCGATATTAATGTTCGGGCTCTGCATGATCATCAGATTCACGGAAAAGAGGGCAGTCATGGTCAGAATGCCCGCAAGGATCGGCGGGATCTTCAGCTTGGTGTGCAAAAGACCCGTCACGATACCGACAATACAACCCGCGAAGAAAGCACAGATCACCGAGAGAGCAGGGGGAACACCTCCCGCGATGAGCACGCCGGAAACCGCCGCGCCGCAGGTGAAGCAGCCCTCACAGGACAGATCGGCAAAATCCAGAAGGCGGAAGGAAATGAATACCCCCAACGCCACAAAGGCCCAGATCAATCCCTGGCAAGCACCCGTAAGAAGCGTATCGAAAGACAACATAGTGGATGGTAACCTTTCTGATTAGCCCTTGTTGACCGTGTGGATGTTGGCGGCACCGTTTGCCAGAGCATTGTCGGTGGGAACATAAACGAGGTCAACGCCTGCATTCTTCAAGGCAACGAAGGCGGATTCGAGGTCGTTGATATCGCTGATGCCGCGAACCTCGTAGGTGTAGCCGAGATCCTCGCAGGCGGCCTTACCGAGGTCTACCTGGAAGATAGAGTTGGTCTCGCCGGAGGAATAGAGGAAGCCGATCTTCACATCGTCCTTGCCGAGCAGCTCACCTGCCAGCTCGATCTGCTTGGCAACGGGGTTGATGTCCGACACGCCGGAGACATTGGCACCGGGGGCATCCATGCTGGCAACCAGGCCCTCACCGACAGGGTTGGTAACGGCGCAGAAGAGGACGGGGATCTTGTTCTCGCGGGTTGCGTTGGCGGCAGCCACGGAGGAGGAGGTAGCGATGGTGTAAATAAGGTCAACGTTCTGGTTGACGAAGGTCTCGGCGATGGTGATGTTGTTGGAATCCTCACCGCTTGCGTTGCGGTCAAGAACCTGAACAGTCTTGCCTGCCGCCTTCATACGGACGGAAAGCTGATCCTGGAAGCCTTTGTTGGACTGGTCGAGAGCCACGTGCTGTACCAGCTGCAGGATGCCGACAGTGAAGTCTGCACCGCTCTCCACGATGGCGTCGGTACGGGTCACCTGGGGGGCGGCACCACCCTCTGCACGGTCAAGGATGGCTTGCGGGATAGTAAAGCCGATCTCCTCGGCCAGCTCGGGGTTTACGTACAGGGAGGGATTGGGGTCGGTCTGTACGGGCATGGTGGAAACGTTTGCGCCGTCCAGCAGGATATCGGCGGCCATATCGCCTGCCTTGACACCCAGGCTGTAGTAGTCAACGCCGTAGGTAGCGACGCCGCACTGCTCGGTCATGCCGGTCTCGCCGCACACAACGGGAACAGGGCCGGTGCTGCCGCCGCAGGCAGTCATGGTGACGGGGACAGCGAGGCACACCAGTGCCAATACGATGGAGAGAATTTTCTTTGCGTTCATGATGTTGCTCCTTTATGTAAAAATTTATTGGGGAAACGAAACAAAAAAATGCCCCCATACCCAACAGGTACAGAGACGAGCAAGCCGTGATACCACTCTGCTTCACCGTTTTTTTGCAAAAACGGCCTCACGAACGCCAATCAGCGTCCCCGCGATATAACGGTCGCACCCGGCAAGACCTACTTTGGTTCAGCCCGCAGCTCCCAAAACGAATTTCACCCGACGCCACCTCTGCCTTGCACCGACCGGCATTTCTCTGCACGCGCTTTTCGGGGTACTCCCTTTCTGATCATCGCCTATGCTAAAATAATAGCACCGTTTCGCCGTTTTGTCAAGTGTTTTGTCAAGTATTCATCAAGTATTTTTTTTGGCAACGGAGAAAGAACAAGGGTATTTGCGATCCAAACACCACAAATATTATTAAATATATTGACAAGATACCATTTTTTTGGTAAAATAAAAGGGCATTATCATATTTTAGTGAACACCCCATTAAAAAGGAGGCGCGGCGATGAACACAGAAAACGGCACGATCGCCCTTCCCCCCTCGGCAGATGGTAATTCTCTTCGCCGCGCGGCTTGGTGGTCCTACTTCCGCGTGGGTCTGGGACTATTTCTCTTCTCCCTGATCCCGCAGGTACTGGCCATCGCGCTTTCCTTCGTTTTACCACTCGTGGCACCCGAGGTCATTGCTTTTCCGCTTTTTACGTGGATCTTACAGGTAGTGCTGATGTACGGTATCGCCTTTCCGGTGGCGTATGTTGTGATTGGCCGTCCCTCTCTTCCCTTTCCGAATGAGGGGAGCCATCCGCCCTTTTTGCTTTTCTTTACCGTGTTCTGCCTGCTCTCCACGACGGCGCGCCTCGGATCGCTGATCGGCGAGACGCTGATGATGGCTGTGGAGGCGATTAGTGGCATCCCGCAGAGCAATCCCGTGACCGACATGCTGAGCGACACGCCGTTGTGGGTCATTTTCGTTGTCGTGGTGGTACTCGGGCCTGTGGTGGAGGAGCTTCTTTTCCGCCATGCGGTGATGCGGCGGTTACTTCCCTTCGGAGAGAAGAACGCCATTTTCTTCTCCGCTGTTGCCTTCGGTCTGATGCACGGCAATTTCTATCAGCTCTTTTACACGGTCGGCATGGGTGTGCTGATCGGTTACTTATACGCGCGCACGCGCATGGTGATTTATCCCATCCTGTTGCACATGCTATACAATTTCATGGGATCGATTCTGCCGCTTACCTTCACCTCCTCTCTCGAGGATCTGCTCACGCAGATAGAGAGCGGAACGCTGACCCCCATGCTCCTGTTGCAAAATGCCCTGCCCTTGTGCGGCATGCTGCTGTATGTGGTGCTGGTGCTTGGGCTTTCGGTGACGGGTGTGATTCTTTTGCCAGTTTATTACAAGCGCATTCATTTCGCGCCCTGCCCTCACCCCCTTCGCACGTCCGAGCACGTGCGCGCCTGCTTTGCGAACGTGGGCGTTATTCTGTTCATTTTGATGGCCTGCTTTGAGCTGGTATTATCTCTTATCCCTTAATCCAAACGAAAGGAATCCCGCTATGGAATACCCATCCACCAAGGAGGCTCTTTTGCGTGCGGCAAACGTGCTGGCACAGAAAAATGCAACCTCCGCAAGCCCGATACGCCCCGCCTTCGGCGCTCGTATCCTACGCTTCTTGAATCTGACACGCGCAGCCATGTACCCAACGGTCTTTGCAGGGGATGCCGGCGTGTGCGAGGCACAGGCCCTGGCCGCGGCAGCGGAGGAGCTTGCCTCCCTGCTTTCGGAAACGGTCGAGGACCACTCCCGGCACGAGGGCATCATGACGTGCTTTTTCGAGCGTCTGCCCATTGTGCGCGAGATACTGGACACCGATGTGCAGGCCGCCTACGAGGGCGACCCCGCCGCACGCTGCGCGGAGGAGATCATGCTGGCCTATCCCGCCTTTGAGGCAATCAGCATATACCGCCTGGCCCACGAGCTGTACGTGTTGGGCGTTCCGCTTATTCCCCGCATGATGACCGAGCACGCACACAAAAGCACGGGTGTGGATATCCACCCCGGGGCAACGATCGGACGCTATTTCTTCATTGACCACGCCACGGGGGTTGTTGTGGGGGAAACCTGCACCATCGGCGATCACGTGAAGCTTTACCAAGGCGTGACTCTGGGTGCCAAGAGCTTTGAACTGGACGAAAACGGCAATCCCGTCAAGGGCATCAAACGGCATCCCGACATCGGCAATCACGTTGTCATATACGCAAACGCCACCATCCTTGGAGGAAGCACCGTCATTGGCGATCATTCCACCATTGGCGGCAACGTCTGGCTTACCCATTCGGTCGAGCCGGGCAGCACCGTGTACTACCGCGGACAATAAACCCGATCCCGGCCGTACAAAAGCACAGGGCATTGCTTTTGACGGCTTTGCGTTTTCAAAACGAAGATCCCAAGAAACAAAAAAGGAGCGCCCCATGAAAAAGAGAATCTTATCCTTCATTCTTGCACTCTCTACGATCCTTCTGGCGATCCCTGCCACGGTATTCCCCGTTATGGCGGCAGAATCGGCGGAATCTGACCCAATCGTTCTCTCCTCCACAATCTTTGCCCCCAATCAGGAGGGCACCTGGCCGATCTTTGACGAATACGACACGACGGCCATGAACACAAACGACTACGTAGGCGTGACCTACCGGGGCGGCTGGCAGATCGGCTACAAGCACGCGAGTGGAAACTCCTCGAACTTCACCCCATACGAAAAGCTGATCAAGGCGACAGGCAAGCTCGGTGAGGACGGAGAGATGATCCTGACCGCAGACACCGGCTACTGGACGCAGTGGGGCGGCCTGTACATAAAAAGTACCGCCAGTGCCAACCTGATGTTCTCCGGCGTGGATCTGGATGAGGCGACCGGCTACCTCGAGGCAAACGTGGCTGCCAACGCGACCGTCCGCTACACCGCAAAGGAAACGGGTACGATCCGCGTGAAGGTAAACGAGCTGTACTTCTACTCGGACAGCGCGACCTACTTTGCCGTGTACCACAACGGCGTGCGCGTACATGACCCGATCATGGCGGTCAATGCCAAAAGCCAGATCGTGAACGGCGCGTTCGTATCGAAGACCGCCTCCAACAACGCGTCCCTGTTCACGACCGTGACGCTGGATGTGCAGAAGGGCGACTCGATTGACTTTGTGTCCCACGCGAATCCCGATTTCAACGCCTCCAATCTGGAGGAGCTCGGGCTGACCCAGTTTACAAAAACGGAGTACGTGAGATCCAAGCGCGGTCTTTCGGATTACGAGTTCCAGATCGATTACATTGCGGAAAAGACCTCCTACTCCACCCGTTTCTCTCCCGACGAAGAGAGCACCTTCCCCGTATTCGAGGGATACAGTGTCGCCGCGATGGAGAATGGTGATTCCGTAGGCGTCACCTATCCCGGCGCATGGCAGATCGGCTACCGCGATCCGAACGGCGAGACGGCGAACTTCACCGCCTACGACAAGCTCTACAAGGTGAACTCCTCGGGACAGATGATTCTGTCCGCGGGCTCGTCCTACTGGTCTGACTACGGCGGCGTATACATCACGGGCGTGCCTACCCTAATGTTCTCGGGCATGAGCTACACAGACGACTATACCTCCGTCACCTCGCACAATGCCGACCCCGTGATCCGCTACACGGCGGAATATACGGGTATGGCTCTTATTCGTCTTAACGAGCTGTATTTTTATGCAAACAACGCGGCCTACTTGGAAATTCTGCACAACGGCGTACCGCTGACCGATCCATATCTGTCAACGGATGCGCAGTACCGCGTACAAGACGGTGCCTACACCTCCGCGGGTGCGGCCAACAAGGGTGCGGATCTCGGCACGCTGGTACTTGAACTCACCGAGGGTGACACCATTGATTTCGTATCCCGTGCAAACGACGATTTCAATGCCTCGAACATCGAATCCCTCGGCTTGACCAAATTCGACGGAACCGAATACGATTACGCCAAGCGCGGCATGCTCGACTTTGATTTCGAGATCGTTTATCGTTCCGAAAAGGATGGCGGCAAGGCGGAGAATTTTGCCGGCACGACAGACACCACGCTGCCCGAACCGCTGTTTGTATGGTACGATGCAAGCGGTACCATGCTGGAGGACAGCGACATCCGTGAGGCAGCGGGAAATTTTCCCGACACCTCGGGAAGCACGGACATTGTTTTCTCCTCCCTCGTCTCTCTGTTTGACTGGCTTTATCGGACGGGCGGCAGCTATGCCGAGATCAATCCCACACTGATCGCAAACGGTACAATCTCCGAGACCGATAACTACGCAAACATTCTTGCAAAATACAAGACGTATCTCGCCTCCTTCACCTCACTCTCCTTCCCGAGTGGTTGGAAAGCAGGCGTAAGAGCCGGAAGCAGCTTCACGGCATTTGACCGTCTGTGCTTCTTCTCGGACAGTAACCTCTTTGCCGTCGGGCAAGCGGGCGGCATCGCCTCTGCCTTGGTCGATTACAGCTATAACGGCAATCTCTTTGTGACGAGTGCACAGTTTACCGCTGCCCTCGATGCTTTCATTGCCAACGCCGCATCCATCACCCCGAGCGGCACGGCCGCCTCGGATCTGCGTCTCGAATATGACGGGATTCCCGAGGGGATGACGCTTCCGACGCAGGGCACCGACCCGCTGGCAGCGGTCGGCGCGGCCATGAAGCACCAAGGCGGCAACCTCTTCCTATGTCCGAGCGCAAACGGCGGCATCGCCTCCTACGCTTATACGGTTCCGAGCGGCTATGATCGTCCGATCCTGTCGCTTACGGCCAATGCCGTCCGCTTTGACGGGGATGCAAGTGCCTTCCACTACGCCATCGCCGTGAACGGCGAGGTCGTGTGGCCCGTCGGTGCGACGATGTCCTCCGCGATGGCCGATCACGATTCCATGACCGGTTGGCAGCTTTGCACCTCTGCAGAAGATCTCACAAGCACCCTCGCCTCTCTGCATTTCGAGGTAGAGAGCGGTGACGTTGTGGAGCTCTGCGTGGCGCGCGCCTATGAGGGCGGCGCGGAGATCGGAGACGTATGCGTAGGTATGGATCTGACCGCCACCACCGACAACTATCACGATGTAAATGTGCTGGATATCATCCGTTCGGGTAAGTACCTACACCGTGGTGTGTACGAATTCGGCAGCACCGTGACGCTTGCCGACCTCAATCTTCCCGACACCTTCGGTGCGAACGGTGTGTACATCAACAACACCTCCTTATCCGAGGAGCTACCCACCTCGCTCACCATGTATCGCAACTACCGCATCACCGACATGGTGCTGCAAAGCTCCGCTTCGGTTTCAATCACCTCTGCCTTTGCCGTAAATATTTACGTGCAGGCGCAGAGCAGTGCAACTGCCGCCGGTGTGGTGATCGATGGGGAGAAGGTTCCCGGCGTTTTGCAGGGCAATAACGTATACAAGTGCACCCTGCCCGTTGTTCCCAAGGATCTGCCTGCCATGGAGGTCTCCTACAAGGCATACCAGACTGTGGACGGCAAGGATACCGTCAACGCCGACCCGATCACCCTGTCCGCCTTTGACCTGCTTGCATTGTATGAGGCAAGCGAGGACGAAACGACCGCCCTGCTCGCCAAGACCGTTCGTTATTACAGCCTGGCGGCACGCGACTACTTCATCAACCAGAAGGTAACACTTTCGGACGACGTGAAGAACGCCCTGCGCGGCAGAGCAGATGCTTCTGCGGTCGGTACGAATGACACCGCCATCCTGACAATGGTCGATGCGTATAAGGCAGGCACGGCTTATCAACCGTATCCCGATGGCACAGACGTAAGTGCCTTTGATTTCAAATTCAACGGTATCACGCTGAAGCTGGATAACACCCTTGGCTTCCTCTTCCGTACCAAGCGCACGGACGACACTCTGTTCGGCGAGCCCAGCCTGCGCCTGCGCGTCACGGATGCAAACGATAATGTTCGCTACTACGCGGATCCCGCTTCTCTCTTTGATGAGGAAGGCAAGGAAATGCTCTACTTCGTGGGCAACCTTCCCGCTGCGGAATACGCAAGCGAGTTCTATTTCACGCTGGTGGACGGCAACGGCACGGCACAAAGTGCTACGCTGACCTATAGTGCCTACGCTTACATCGCCCGTACTTTCAACACCGCAAGCGGTGACGACAGTGCCCTGCATTATCTACTTCGCGGCATTTATGCACTCGGCGAGGCAACCTCCGCGTATCTGGAGGTACACTCCCTCAGTTATGACGCGAACTACACGTTTGACATCGGCGACGGCGGTGACGCCCTGGTTTCGAACGACCCCGTTCTGAAGGAGGTCACCTACGATCCCTCCACCGCTACCGTTCTTTCCGCAAATGAATTCTTTAACACTGCACTGGAAAGTGGCAGCGTGTACAAGGTTAGCGACAACACCCTGACCCTGACCGACGCAGACGGCGGCAGCTACAACGCAAACGGTGCAATCCTCATCGCCTCGGGTGGTCTGATCATTGACGGCTGTCAGGACGTGACCGTATCCGACTTGGTCGTGGTCGGTCCCGTCATCATTCGCAATTCGAGCAACGTGATTCTGGAAAACTGCCAAATCCTGGCCCCCACCCAAACGAGTGTATCGGTAGAGGCAACGGCAGAGAGCATCGTGCTCAACGCCTGCCGCATGATCGGTACGACCGCCGTGGCGAACGCCGCAGACGAGCTGACGGTCATGAACTCCTACCTCGGCTTCTCCGGGGACGGTGTGCGGGATACCGCATCGAACGGTACGACCGTACAGAACTGCCGCCTGGTCGGCACGGGCAGCGGCTCTGCCATCTACTCCACCGCTTCGGAATCCGCCTTCCGTTTTAATACCATCCTGCAGAAGCGCGTCACCTCCTCCGGCATCGTGCTGAAGGGAGACGGCAGTACGCTGAATGTGCTGGTTGCGCAGAACGTAATCTCCGGCACACGCAGCTCCATGAGCATCAGCGGCCTTCTCAACGCATCGGTCGTTCTGAATAGTGCCGTAACGATCGAAGCGAGCGACAATAAGAATCTTTACCTCTGTGACAACGCCATCGGCGGCAGACTGGTGCTGACAAGCAACAACTACCTGCTGGCAGACGGCAACCGATTCCCCGACGACACGATGGATCACACCACCGTGTCCACGGATAACCAAAATACCAACGGCGACAGTCTTATGGACGTGAACGCCCGTGTGGATGTTGGTGCGAACGAGGATCTGCTCCCGCACGTGGATAAGGATCTGTTCCTCGGCATGGAGCGCAAGGAAGCAGTCAAGGATGTCACCTCCGCTACCAAGCTGGATGTCTACAAGTACATCACTACCAACTCGCTGGCAAGCAACAGCCACTACATCGTGGTAGCACCCGGTGCTTATCTGCTGAAGGACAGCGACTACAACAGCAAGAACGGTCTGGAGCTCACGACCTCCGGCAGCAACGGCGACCGCATTTACGCCTACGGTGTCTATGCGGAGCATGAATCCGGGCTCTATCGTCACATCACCCTCTCCGATGTAGAGGATGTGACCATCAAGGGACTTTCCATCGGCTACGCCGCACAGTCGGTCGGCCAGGTACAGATCCTGGAAAAGATCGACAACACGCACTTCCTGGCCGTAGCCCCTGCCGGCATGACGGCTGACCTTTTCGTGAATTCCACCAGCTCGACTTATCTGCACCGCACCGGCCGTGGCGAGGAATACATCTTCTGTGACCTCACAGGCTTCAGTGCTGTGGACAACGGTGACGGAACGGTCACCGTAACGGCATCGGCAACCTATGCAGAGCTACTCTCCGTAGGTGACACCCTCACCTGCCGCGCTACCGGCAAACAGACCGTAACCACTTCCCGCTGCGCGGATATCCTGTACCAGGATATGACCGTGTTCGGCAACTCCGGCGGTCTTTGCTTCGTGGAAAGCGATAATACGGGCTACGTTACCTATCATCGCATTCTGGACACCAACCGCAACGGCAGAGTCATCGATCAGGCAACCTACGATGCCTACGAGGCTCTGGAAGCCGAGTATGGCGTGGACCTTGACATCCACGTGGATGAGGCAGGCCGCCTGCGCGGTGCCAAGCAGCTGGTTGGCTCGGTAGACGCTACCCACGTCATCTCCTGCGCTTACGGCTCGCAGATCATCTCCTGTATCTTCGAGAACATGTGCGACGATGGCACCAACCAGAAGTCCACCCACGGCCGTCTAGCTTCGGTGACCGACAACGGTGACGGCACGACCACCCTTGTATACAAGAGCTCCATTTCCATGCGCAACGTGGCCGCAAACTACACCTCCACCGGCATCTGCCCCGACTTTGAGATCGGCGACCGCGTATTCATCTACACAGCGGCAGGGCAGCGTGTATGCGACACGCCGGCACTTTCCGCAACGGTAGAGATCGACTCCTACAAGTCTACGTATCGAGATGTGGAGCGCACCATCGTCAGAAAGTCCGTTACGGTCAAGACCGATGACGTGAACTTCGACGCTCTTACGGGCTACGACCTCACCATCGACACGGCAGAGGATGAGCACAAGGTACTAATCGACAACCGCACAAGAACCTCGAACAGCTTCCGCATTGAGAACACCGTGATTGACGGAACCCGCTCGCGCGGACTTCTCATCAAGTCCTCGAACGGCGTGATCCGCAACTGTACGCTCCGCAACATTGCCAAGGTCGGTATCGCGGTGCTGTACGAGATCTACTGGGGCGAATCGGGCGTTTCCGAGAACATTCTCATTGAGAACAACCTCTTCGATAACGTCAGCTATAATCCTCATTCCAAGGAAACGGATAACTACCAGCACTACCCGATCTACATCGCGGGTCTGGGCGGCGGCACGCTGCAGGAAGACTACCTGTTGTACACGGACATCACCGTGCGCGGCAACGTGATCCGAAACCGTCATTCCGACCACGCGGTATACGTTCGTGCAGCCAAGAACCTTGCGTTCTACAACAACGATTTCGGCAATGCTCTGACCGAGACTGCCGACGACCCAAAGGCCACCTTCAAGTTCAACGGTGCCCTGAATGTCGAGCTTTCGGGCAACACCTACTCATCCTATCTGACCGACATTCAGCAGGCATATTACGGTCCTGCGTATGACAACATCTACGGTCTTGACGTTTCCAAATACCCCTATCACGATGAGAACAATAATCTGTTCATTCGTTATCAGGATACCTACACCTTCCCCGTGGCGATCGAGGCGATCGAGAACGCGGCAATCACCAGTAAGGTGACCGGAACCGATACGATGGATGCCAATCTTCTGGTTCTCCAAGAGGATGGCAAGTCCGTCTATGCGGATGGCTGCGGTACCGCAACCATCCGTCTGGTGGACGGCCGCACGGTGAACATCACGATCGATCCTTCCGACATTTCCCTGTTCTTCGTAACGGGCCAGTCGAACGCATCGGCCGACCACAGCTTCACCAAAGAGAACAATCCCGAGGAATACGAAAAATATCACGACACCTACGCGGACTACTTCATCCGTACCGCGCCTACCATGGCCTACTTCACCTGGACGGGTCAGTCCCTGTCCCTGACAGGCACCTACAATCCCGAAAACTCCGTCACCGACACCCTTGACTGGGACAACATGGGTAGCCAGGCCTTCGTTGACCCGAAGGTGTTCAGCATTCCCGTGGGCTCGACCACGTTCGGTAATGCCGGTTGGAGTGCCGCGCTGGCCCATGAATGGGTCGAGCAAACGGGTGAGCGCGTCTGGATCGTCAATGCCTCGCACGGCGGTCACGGCATTGCGGAATTCGCACCCAGCGAGGATGGAACACCCGTGGATAACGACTACTATCAGGCGGTGGCGGTCTTCAACGAGGCTCTTGAAACGCTGTACGCTGAGGTCGATGCCGGCCACTTTACGCTCAACCACATGGCCTACTATTGGTTCCACGGCTGTGCAGACTATCAGCAGACCGAGGAATACTACACCGAGGGCTTTGCCAAGATGCACACTGCCATGCAGGCGGATGTGGTGTACAACCACGCCGGCGTTGAGAAGAAGCTGGAATACTGCGGCATCATGGACATCCGCTCCAAGCATGATAGCTCGGGCAACTCCTACGCTGAGAAATATCTGACGGGACCGCGTCTGTCCCACTATCAGGCGGCAGGTGCCACGGACGGCGTGTTCGAAAACGTCTTTATCGCCTCCAACGTCACCCAGAGATGGCTTGGCGATGACCAGAATGTCGTGGACTACTTCCTGGAGACCTACGGCTCCGTGGAGAACTTCAAGGCGATCTTCGGCTACGACATGCCTACCACCCGTTGGGAGCTACACCCGAACGTACACTACCTGATGATGGGTCACAACGAAATGGGTATGGACTGCGCCCGCAACACCCTGCGCATCATCAACGCACTTGGCACGGGCAAGACCTACGTTCACGACTACGTGGATAACTCGTCCATCAGCATCACGCTGGTCGGCCGCGACGGTCACACCCCCATCACCGATACCATCAAGCTGCAGGAGAACAACGGCAACACCTTACTCCTGCCTCTGATAACGCCCACCTGGCGCACCATGGACGGCGTTTCGCTGGTATCCGAAACCGCAGGCTTTACCTTCGTGGGCTATGAGCTGTACGCCACCGACACGACCAAGTCCCAGATCACCTTCTCGGTCTACGTAGGCGAAACGAATGTTCAAACCTACACCATGGCAATCGAGTGGGTATCTTCCTTCACGCAAAACGCACCGCTTTACACCTATGAGAACGGAAGCTACACACTGACCGGCATGCAGAGTCCCTGGTCGGTTGGTTATGTGAATCTTTCGGATAAGAGCTTTACGCCGTACAGTGCCATTTCCACGAGCGGTTGGATCGGCATCAACACGAACTCGCACAGTCAATACGGCTCCTTCACCGTTGGCTCCTGGAATGCCTCGATGCAGCCGAGCATGCTGGGCGCAGCCACGTTCTGTTACACGGCCACCAAGGATGGTAGCATTGCCATCTCTGCCGAGAAGTTCGATGCAGCGACCTATTCGGGCGGTGTGGGCACCTTCCTGGCTGTGATGGTCAACGGCAACATTGTCTGGCCGACGAGTGCCTCCTCCTATTCCCTACCCACCTCCACCGCCGACACGACCTGGCAGTATATGCCTGACTCCACCGACGGAACGGCAGAACTGAATGCCCTGTGGGCCGATGTTCGCCTAACGGTTAACAAAGATGATCTGGTACAATTCTGTCTGATCAGTGATACCGACCGTTCGATCACGGGCGGTGAGACCAAGACCAACTCCCAACCGATTCTGCACCCTGTCGTTACCTACGTGGAATCCTCTTCCTTCACGCACTTTACGCCCGTGGTCAACGAGGATAACACGGCCACGATGCGGGCACCCTGGTCAATGGGGTATCTATCCATCAGTAGCGGCAATTTCACCCCGTACACCAAGGTAGTGAACGGATGGCTGACCGCCAACGATTCCGCACACAGTACTTACGGCTCCTTCTGGACGAATGGGTGGAGGGCATCTATGCAGAGCAACATGGTCGCCGCCAACACCATCTGCTACACTGCCGAGAAAGCAGGCACGTTGAGCATCTCTGCTGAAAAATTTGACGCAGCGATCACTAGCGGTGCAGCGGGAACCTTCCTCGCTGTGATGGTCAACGGCGTGCGCGTTTGGCCGACAAGCGGAAGCGTACCCTACTCCCTGCCTACCACGACCACGAGCACGGATTGGCAGTTCATCACCGGTACCACCACCGATTCTACTGATGAGACAGCGACGCTGAATGCCCTGTGGGCAGATGTTCGTCTGACGGTCAATAAAAACGACCTGGTACAGTTCTGTCTGATCAGTGACACCGATCGTTCGATCACGGGTGGCTCGACCAAGACCAACAGCCAGCCGATCCTGCTTCCTGGCGTGACCTACGTGGATTAAAGCAACCAAAAAAAGATCCGCAGGGGAATATCCCCTGCGGATCACAAACAAAAAAGAACCGCCTGCGGCGGTTCTTTTTTACTTTACAAGCGCGGTGATCTTGGAGAGTTGCCTCTCAAAGCGCAGGCCATACCAATGCGTATCCATCACAGGTACGGTGTCGGCGATGCAATCGGACACGAAATCGACTGCCCCACGGACACTATCTTCAAAGGGGACGCCGTTTGCGAGATGGGCGATGAGTGTCGCCATGAGAGTATCCCCTGTTCCGTGGAAGCGGCGGTCGACGTAGGGGGCGCGGGTAACGAGGGTTTTTCCGTCTACCTCTCTCGCAACCGTGCCGATGGTACGGTCATCAAACATCAAACCCGTCAACACCACGCGATGCGCACCAAGCGCATGCAAACGGTCAAGCAGCTTTTCGGTCTTGACCTTATCGTAGAGCGCGCCCTCATAGGGGACATCGGCAAGCAGGCAGGCCTCCGTTAGATTGGGGGTGATGAGGTCTGCGTCGCGGCACAGGCGACGCATTTCCTCGACAAATTCCATCGTATAGGTGGGGTAGAGGCTACCGTTATCACCCATCACGGGGTCAATCATGCGAGGAGCGTTCGGCAGCATCAAGTCGGGCAGGGACTCTTCCAGTATGGCGATCTGCGAGGCAGAGCCGAAATAGCCGGTGCAGAGGTAGGAGAATCGGAGAGAAAGCGAACGGAAGTGCGAGAGTATCCTTTCCATCTCCTCGGTCATATCCAGGAAGGTAAAGTCCCGAAAGCCGCCCGTGTGGGTGGAGAGCAGGGCGGTAGGCAGGGCTACCGTTTCCAGCCCTGCGGCCGAGAGCACAGGAAGCATGACGGTATTGGAGCATTGTCCGAAGCAGGAAATATCCTGCACAGACAGAATTTTTTTTGTATCTTGCATGATAGGCCTCCTGCCGCCGCGTGGCGGCAACTTGTCAGATAGATTCCAGCGAGAAGGCCACACCCTCTCTTGCGTTCAACTCATCGATCACGTCCGTCACACTCGGACCGGTGTCCTTTGTATGAATTGAGGCCTCCACGCCCACGTGTGCTACCAATGCGGAGCGGGGCGGCGTGATTTGCACATCATTGGTGAGGTAACATTCCTTCAAGTGCGCGGTCATTTCCTGCACAAAGGTAACACTTGTCAGCTCGACATAGATACCGAAGCGGCGGTGACGGCGATTGAGGCGGAATTCCAGATAAGACAGGCAGATGATGGTGAGCATGGTAAAAACCGTGCCGATGAGCGCGCCCGACAGAAAGCCGATGCCGAAGGCAAGGCCAATGGCGGCGGTGGCCCATAGGCCTGCGGCGGTGGTCAGGCCCGTAATTTGGAAGCGGCCCTTTACGAGAATGGTGCCGACGCCGAGAAAACCTATGCCCGAGATGACCTGTGCGGCAACGCGCAGGGGGTCGGTGTTTGGCTGGATGCTTTGGGCGAACAGACCCAACTCGGCGGCGAGAGCCGCACCAAGGCAAACGAGGGCGTGGGTACGCAGGCCCGCAGCGCGGCCGTGACGACCACGCTCCGCGCCAATGATCGCCCCCGCGAGGGTTGCCAGCAACAGGCGCACAAGCATCGCAATCTCCGAGCTACCCTGCAAATAATTCAAAGCGTTCTTGAGAAATTCCATAAGTACTCCTTAAAACAGGCGCTGGTCGTTGACGAGGAGGCAGAAGCGGAGCCCCAGCTTCTCCGCCGCCTTGCGGCACATGATCATTCGTCCGAGGAAAATCTCGAAATAGTCCATGACAGGGCTGATGGCGGTGTCGATGGTGAGGGTCAAGGTGACCTCGGTATGTGCTTCATTAAGGGATAGGGCGGACGAGGTGACCGAGTAGTTCACGCGGTCGTGGATGTCGAAGGTGGAAAAATCGGTGTTCCGCACACGGCTACGGCGAACATCGCACTTATCGGCTAAAATCAGAGCAGCCGAAATGGCATTGACGGGAACGCCCGTACCCTCATCGTGGTTGCCGATGGCGGTCACAACGGCGGCGATCTCCTCTGCCCTCATATCACGGTGCGAGAGAAGCCGGAAGGCGATAAGAGCACCGCTTTGCGAGTGATCGACACGGTTGACCAGGTTGCCGATATCGTGCAGATATCCGGCGATCCTAGCCAGCTCGACCGTACGTGGGCCGTGACCAAGGGCAGAAAGCAGGTCGGCGGACGACTCGGCCACGCGGGTCACGTGGGCGAAGCTGTGCTCAGTATAGCCAAGGGCAAGGAGTGATCGGTCTGCTTGCTCGATATAGGTGCGGATGTCTTCATCCTTTCGAAGCTCGTCGTATGTCAGCATGGTTTTATCCTTTCTATTATGCTATGCAAGGGCGGGTGCCATGGCACGCAGAGCGGGGTCACCGAGCAGCGTGCGCACGGCCGTCATATCCGAGAGGTGAATGCCGTCTGCCCTGCCGCCCTCTCGATAGGCCTTCTCCAGCTCACAAAAAAGTTCCGCATGCAGGTGGGAAAGAAGCATGTCCTCGACCCAGTAATCGAAGGATGCCTTTTGCGTGTCCTCGATACGGCGCAGGCGTGCATACAGGGGCAGACCGTCCGAGGCATCGTGCCACAGGTCGGCGAATACGTAATCGTAGGGGTGCTTTGGTAGCTCATATTCGAAGTAGTCGATGGCATCTGCCCGAACGATACGGATCTTGTTATGGCACTCGAACTGCGGCAATAGCTCCGATTCAAAGAGCGAAATGACCGAAGGGTCACGCTCCACGACCGTGACGCTTTTGACGTTTTCCTTGCGTGCAGCCATGTAGGCGAAGTACCCAAGGCCAAGCCCTGCGGCCAGCACGTGGCCGTTTGCACGGGTGACGGGGGCGCGCATGGTTTCGATCTCGTTCGGCTTGATGGCCATCCATTCCACGCCGTTCTGCATCACGGCGGGAAAGGAAAACTCCTCGGTGAAGTAGGCAACGGGCGGCACGATCATGTCGGCCGCTTTTACAAGGTGGCCGCAAACAAAGCCTTCGTAGGGGACGTAGGTCTCCTCTGTCAGGAGCCATTCCCCGATGCGGCGGTGGGGCACGCGGATATTTTTGAAATAGGGGTCGGCGCGGTAGACGGCGGGGTCTGCCGCTCGCAGGCAGGAAGGAAGGTACCGTCGCACAAGGCGTGCTTCCCGTTCGCTTCGATCTTCGTCCAAGTCAAGGGCGGCGGCAAGCACGGCACAAAAGGCCTCGTTTTCCGTGACACCGCAATCGCGTGTCAGCTCGGCGATCATATCGGAGCTGACCAAGCGTGGAAAATTCGAAAGATAGTGGGCAAGCACGGCAAAGAACTGTCGATTGCAGATCTCGGTTTCACAAAGTGCCGCAAAGGCGGCTCGCTCATGGGGTGGCAGGGAAAGCGTCATGCCGTGCGCTCCTTTCGATAAATCTCAAAAGGCGCCCTTGGGCGCCTTTTGCACGTTTACTTTTTGAAGATGTCAAAGAAGCGTTTCGGCTTCCCCTCTTTTCCGTAGCCATAGCCGTAGCCATAACCGTATCCGTAACGGGAGTAGCGGAAATACTTATCCTGATGACGGTCGGTCATGTTCAGAACGGCACCAATCACGGTGCATCCCGCACGCTCCAGCTGCTGCTTGCAGGTACGAGCCATACGCATGGTATCCTTGCCGTTTGCCAAGATCATCAGGATGCCGTCGCAACGCTTGGAAATGACGACCGCATCGATGATGCTACCGGCAGGGGGACAGTCGATCAGGACGTAATCATACTCCGCACGGGCAGAGGCAATC
The DNA here is from genome assembly GCA_017464805.1 of Clostridia bacterium. GTDB lineage: Bacteria > Bacillota > Clostridia > Oscillospirales > CAG-272 > UBA1740. The sequence continues at coordinate 124,984 of JAFTYE010000008.1, forward strand.
AGAGAAGCAAAACGCTCACCCTCAAGAAGTTCAACGGGATTAGGCGGATAGTAGCCGCTGAACATCACGTGCAGACCGGGGTACTGTGTAGAAACCACGGCATCCGCAACGTCAACCTGACCGGAGAGCAGCTGGGAAAGCCCTGCACGCTTGCCGGGCTCACCGTAGCGGGAATACATAGTGGAGCGACGCATATCCGCATCAATCACGAGAACGCGACGACCGACCTCAACCAGGCTGCGTGCCAGACCGATCACGGCCGTGGTCTTACCCTCGCCTGGTTGGCAGCTGGTGATGGCGATCACCTTTTTTTCGCTGCCGCAGAACATCAAGTTGGTGCGAAGGGTCTTGTAGGATTCACGGGTTGCGTAATCCAAAACGAACGGTTCCTTCATGGTCATGGTTTGAAAGCTCTTATTCGTTGCCATTACCCCTCACCTCCCAAAACTTCTTCTTCCTTTGCGCGCTGATACGGAATGGTACCAAGAGTGCTGACACCGAGAGCGCGCTGAACGGTGTCGGGAGATTTGATCTTATCGTCAAACAGATGGATGGCAACGATCACGCCGACCGAGCCGACAAGACCGATAAGAAATGCCATCAAAACGTTTCTCGTCAGGGCGGAGCCGACTGGCTCGGCCTCAACGGCTGAACCGAACACGGAAATCGAAGCGGCAGCCCCCGAGCGATCCACGGACAACTCCTTGGTCACGCGGCAGATCTCATCCAGAATGGTTTGTGCCCGATTGGGGTACTTATCCTTCACGGAAAGGTTGATGATACGACTCTCCTCACCGTACTCCACAGTAATCTTGGAAGCAAGTGTCTTATAGCTCATTTCCAGGCTCAAGTTGTTGATAACGGTGTTCAAAACATCCTGCGTGGTTGCCATTTCGGCATAATCCTCTGCCTGATAGGTGGCCACGGCAATGGCCGTAGCGGGGTTGGCGTGATCACACACGAAGAAAAGTGTAGCATTCGAGCGATACTGCGGCTTTTCGGTCACCTTGGTAAAGATGAAGGTGCCCGCCACACAAACGGCAACGACAAGCACGATCCACAGGATTCGCGACCAAAGAACGTGCATGATCTCACGCAGATTGATCGTGACACCCGTATCCTCCGATTGCTGATTTTGATAAATTTCGTCGTTCATTTTGTTATTCCTCTCCTTGTTTTCGTAACAGGATCCGTTTCGGATTGATGTAAAACAGTTGCTTGGCATAGGCCTCGCCGTAACGCCTGCTGATCCTGCCGTAAGCACGCGGAAGCGAAGCCACCCCCTGCACATCGTGCATATCGGAGGCCACCACGTGTACCAGGCGCGCAGAAAGCAGGCCGTGAACGAAGCGGTAGGTACGCAGGTGCGAAAAGCGAAGAACGGGCTCGGCATTGACCTGAATAATCACTCGCATGTCCACCAGCTCCTTGACACGGGACATGTCCTGATACAGGCAGGTGTACCGTTCCGCATGGGCAAGAACCGGATGATAACCCGCCGTGAAGTAGGCCAAAAAACGGTTACGCATATCCCGATATCCGATGCAAGGGGAAAACTCCACCAGCACCATACGACCGTTACCGAGCGGTCGGCACCTGCCATCCTCGAGAGCAGCAACGCTGTCGGGATACGCATAGACCTCGTTACCGAGCAAAAGTGCGAGATCTGGGAACCTGCGTGAAGCAATGGCACACACTTTTTCATAGGTTGCGTAAACATCCTCTGCGGTTGTCCGGTAGGAGGACGGATTATAGTGCGGCGTAAAGCAAATGGCGCGGACTCCCCCGGAATACGAGGCCTGCAGCATCTGCATACACGCCTCTATGGTTTGCGCGCCGTCATCCACCCCGAACAGTGCATGATTATGCAAATCGATCAGCGTTGCCATGCTTGCCTCCGTTCCTTATAGTTTGAGCAAGTATACACTGATATTATACCGTCATCCGACAGATATGTCAAGAGAAATGCTGAATTTTATGAAAAAAAGCGAAGTTCAAGTAAGAGAGCGCAGAAGCAACAGAATTTGCCGCATTTCCTCTGCGGTTTCGGCGGTGTGAATGTGTGCGCGACAGGCGGCCGCATCGGGAAAGCCGCGAAAATAAGCGGAGATCAGCTTGCGCGACTCAAGGACGGCGTTTTCTTCGCCCTTTTCGTCCACGCGGAGCGAAAGCTCGCGCATGGCGGCCTCATATCGCATCTGCGGCGTAACAGAAGGCTCTTCCTTGCCCTCAAGAGCCGCTTCGATCTTTCGGAACACGAAGGGATTGCCGACCGCAGCGCGTCCTATCATCAGACCGTCACAACCGGTTTCCAGCATCGCAAGCGCGGAGGCGGCATCGGTGATATCTCCGTTGCCCACAACGGGCACGGAAACTGCCGTTTTGACCGCTTTCACAACACACGGGTCGGCTTTGCCGCTATACATAGCGGTCTTTGTGCGTGCGTGAACCGTGATCAGCGAGGCCCCGCCCGCCTCGGCGGCACGGGCAACCTCGGGGGCGTTTTTGTGCTCCTCATCCCAGCCTGCGCGGATCTTGACGGTCACAGGCAGATCGGTCGCTCTGCGCACGGCGGCAACGATTCGCTCGACAAGGGGGGGATCGCGCATTAGGGCACTTCCCTCCCCATTTCCTGCGACCTTCGCGACGGGGCAACCCATATTGATATCAATGGCGGCGGGGCGCACACCGCCCGCCACGCCGTCGGAAAGCCTGCGTGCCGCCTCCGCCATGTAATCGGGATCGGAGCCGAAGAGCTGGACGGCACAAGGGAATTCGTCCGCAAAGATTCGGGCAAGGGCCGGGGTCTTTTTATCACCAAAGCACACGGCCTTGGCCGAGACCATCTCCCCCACACAATACTCCGCGCCGTTTTCACGACAGAGAACGCGCATGGCATGGTCGGTATAGCCCGCCATGGGGGCCAACATCAGCCCGTACGGCAGGATGATCTCTCCTATTCGGATCATGTGACCCCTCCTTTTTATCTGCTCGATAAGAAATCATCGGACAGCGTGACCGCTATCCGATGATGGGTTGATTATTCTGCGTCGGCAGGGGCGGCGTCCCTCATGGACAGGTTAGAGCGGCCCTTCTCGTCGATACCGAGGAATTTTACACGCACACGGTCGCCGACGGCCACCACGTCCTCCACCTTCTCGGTGCGCTGCTGCTGCAACTTGGAGATGTGAACAAGGCCTTCCTTACCGGGAGCATATTCCACGAAAGCACCGATCGGAATAATGCGAGTAACGGTTGCCTCATAGGTTGCGCCAACCTCGGGCTCGAAGACGATGCCCTCGATGATCTTCTGTGCAGCGTAAGCACTGTCGCGGTTGACGGCGGAGATGAAGATGGAGCCGTCCTCCTCGATGTCGATCTTGGCACCGGTGTCGGCAGTGATCTTCTGGATCACCTTACCACCCGTGCCGATGACCTCGCGGATCTTATCCACGTGGATCTTCATGGTGAGCATCTTGGGCGCGTAGGGAGATACCTCTGCACGAGGCTCTGCGATGGCTTTGAGAATGTACTCGTCGATGATATAATCACGGCCCTTATGGGTAGTTTCAAGTGCATTCTTGATGATCTCAGGGGTCAGACCGTCGATCTTCAGGTCCATCTGAATGGCGGTAATACCCTTGTGGGTACCGGCAACCTTGAAGTCCATGTCGCCGTAGAAATCCTCCAGCCCCTGGATGTCGATCATGGTGCTGAAGGAGCCGTCCTCGGCAGTGATCAGACCGCAGGAAATACCGGCAACAGGAGCCTTGATCGGCACGCCCGCATCCATGAGGGCAAGGGTAGAGCCGCAGACGGAGGCCTGCGAGGTAGAGCCGTTGGAGGACAGAACCTCGGATACCAGACGCATCGCGTAGGGAAACTCCTCCACGGAGGGAAGAACGGGAAGCAGAGAACGCTCTGCCAGAGCACCGTGGCCGATCTCACGGCGACCGGGGCTACGCAGGGACTTTGCTTCACCCGTCGAGTAACCGGGCATGTTGTAGTGGTGCATATAACGCTTGGAATCCTCGGTATCCAAGCCTTCCAAACGCTGGGAGTCGCTGATCGGGCCGAGGGTAGCAATGGTCAAAACCTGGGTCTGGCCGCGGGTGAACATACCAGAGCCGTGGGTACGGGGCAGAAGGCTGACCTGGGCATCCAGGGGACGGATCTGGTCCATACGACGGCCGTCTACGCGCTTCTTGTCCACAAGGAGCCAGCGGCGAACGATCTTCTTCTGAATCTTGTAGATCAGCTCGGGAAGCACGACGGTGATGTCGGGATACTTCTCGGCAAACTTCTCTACGATGTCATCCTGGATGGGCTGGAGCTTGGCATCACGAACGGTCTTGTCGTCGGTGTCAAGCGCTTCCATGACGGCCTCTTCGCAGTATGCAAAGATCTCGTCGAACATATCGTGATCCAGCTCGCCGGATTCATAGGTGAACTTAGGCTTGCCGATCTCGGCAACGATCTGGTTAATAAAGGCAACCAGCTTTTTGATCTCCTCATGTGCCAGCATGATGGCGTCGAACATATCCTCGTCGGATACCTCCTTCGCGCCTGCCTCGATCATGACGACCTTCTTCTCGCTTGCGGCGACGGTCAGCTCGAGAACGCTCTTCTCACGCTCGGCGAGTGTGGGGTTGACGATGAACTTGCCGTCCACCATACCGATGAAGGCACCGCCGATCGGGCCGTTCCACGGAATATCGGAGATGGACAGGGCAACCGATGCACCGATCATCGCGGTGATCTCGGGCGAGCAGTCGTGGTCCACAGACATGACCGTCAGGGTTAGGGCAACGTCGTTACGCAGATCCTTAGGGAACAGGGGACGAACGGGGCGGTCGATAACGCGGGAGGTGAGCACGGCCTTTTCAGTGGGCTTTCCCTCGCGCTTGGTGAAGCCGCCGGGGATCTTACCCACAGCATACATCTTTTCGTCGTAGTCTACCGACAGGGGCAGAAAATCAATGCCGTCACGCGGCTTTGCGGAGGCGGTAGCACAACAAAGGATAACGGTGTCGCCGTAGCGAACAAGGCAGGAGCCGTTGGCAAGGCCTGCCATCTTACCGGTCTCGATGGTGAGCTCTCGGCCGGCGTAGGTGTAGTGATACACTTTGTGATTTTCGAACAACATGTTTGTTCCTCCTTCTTCTTTTTCGGGGAGGGGAGTACCAGCATTTAACGGTACGCGACAGGGCCCTGACGCGCACGGTTAATTGCTAGTTCCTCTTGCCTTCCCTATTTTGTTTTTTCTCGAAATGCACCAAAGTGGGAACGACCCATATGTCCGTCCCCACTTCGGTTATGCCTTACTTTCTCAGACCCAGCTTCTCGATGATCGCGCGGTAACGCTCGATATCCTTGGATGCAAGGTACTTGAGCAGACTTCTTCTGTGACCAACCATACGGAGCAGACCTCTGTGGCTGTGGAAGTCCTTCTTGTTGAGCTTCAGATGCTCGGTCAGGGTGTTGATGCGGTAGGTGAGGACGGCAATCTGAACCTCAGGGGAGCCGGTATCGCCCTCGTGCATCTTGTACTGCTCGATGATCTGCTGCTTGATTTCCTTCTGCATGACTTTTTCACCTTTCTTTTGAATTTGAACGCCACTCTCTCAGCAGGCGGCAGGTGAATCGGCGTATGGCCACATGGGGCGCGCCAAATATCCGCAAGCCGGGACAGGGCTGAACGAGGGTATTATACCACATTCTTTTCCATTTGTAAAGAGGAAAACAACATTTTTTTGCTTTTTTGTATTTTTGTTTATTTTGCGACCGCCGTCATACCGTCGTCGGCACGGCCGATATGACCCATGGGTTCTTCACCGAGAATAGTCTTGCAAAGCAGGCGCGCAAAGAGGTCGTGCATCTCGGGCAGGGGGTGGTTGATGAGATTCGTGAGCAGGAGCGTGATGTCGATGCCCTCGGCCTGCATCTCCTTCCACAGGGCATAGGCATCGCACACGGGCACGGCGTGGGCGACAGCAACCTCTTTTGCCGCGTCCATGAATTCGTCCATGCGTCCCTCGTTCTGCATGTCGGCCGTTTTATGCGCATACTCCCAATACATGCCGACCGTGCCCTCAGCGCGGTGGGTGTTGAGCATGTTGGGAGTGAGGAACACGCAGTCAAAGCCGTGCGTTTGGCACTTGTTGAAGATGCTTTCCAGAGAGGTGACGTAAGAGGCGAGAGAGCTGTTGACGTCGTTGAGCCCGAAGCACACGATTACCAAATCGGGGCGGTAAGGAGCGACACGCTCCTCGAAGATGCTGTCACCGAAGGAGGCGTTTTCGCCGCCGACTGCCATGTTCAAAATGTTGACAGGCGTGGTCTGATGAGCGCGCTGGATGTAGAGGCGCAGGCGATTGTGATAGACGGCGTGATAGTCGTTGCCGATGCCGTATCCACCAAAGCAACCGTGCGATACGCTATCCCCAAGGATCACGATGTTGACGGGACCGAGCTCCTTCAGCTTGGCGGTATTGCCCGTGACGCGACGGCGGATGGCAAGCTGCTCCGCTTCGGGGGGCGCGGGCATTTCCGCGATCCGCTTTTCAAAGAAGGCGATCGCCTTGTCGAGATTTTCTTGTACTGCAGTCGGATACATGGCTCACCTCACGCATTCAGATCCAAGACGGGTAGATAGGCTTTAAGGTAATCCCAGCCCGACACCATGGTGGTGAGCACCATCATGGCCATCATGACGTAGGAGAGGGGGTTGATCTCGCTACCGTACACAGGCCAGAGCAGGGGCTCCAAAATGATCACAAGAATGCCGAGGATCTGGGACACAGTCTTGAGCTTGCCGAGGAAGCTGGCGGCGATCACGTGGCCTGCCTGTCCTGCCGCCACAAGGCGCAGAGAGGTAACAGCCAGCTCGCGGAACATAATGAGAACGGTCGCCCAGACGAGCCAGGGCGAGAGGTATGTATAACGATAGACCATCACCACCAACGCGGCAAAGACCATAAACTTATCCGCAAGGGGATCAAGGAATTTGCCGAAGTTGGTGATAAGGTTGCAGCGGCGGGCGATCTGTCCATCAAGGCAATCGGTAAAGGCCGTGACGGCAAAGATGACGGCGGGGACGATACGACCCCACAGGGTGGTCATGTCCATGGCCAAAACTGCCCACACGAAAAAGGGCACCAATATCATACGCAAAATAGACAGGGCATTCGGGACGTTCAGGGCTTTTGCTTTTTTGGTTTCGCTCATACGATTTCCTCTCATTCTTCGGCTTCGCCGATCAGATCATAGTCCATGGCCTCGGTAATCCTCACCGTTACGAAATCGCCCTCCGCCACGCGGCGCGGGGCACTGAAATATACCTTTCCGTCAATATCGGGGGCATCGGCCTCACTGCGGCCGAAGTGAGTGGCGGCAACGGGGTCGTAGCCCTCGCAGAGCACCGTAACGGTCTTTCCGATCTTTTGTTCGTTGAGTGCCTCGCTGATGGGAAGCTGGGTCGCCATCAAAATGTCGTAGCGGTCCTGCTTGATCTGCTCTTCGATCTGGCCGTCCAGCTCGGCGGCGGGGGTTCCCTCCTCTGCGGAATAGGCGAACGCGCCGAAGCGATCGAATTTCACTTCTTTGATGAACCCGCACAGCTCTGCAAACTGCTCCTCGGTCTCGCCGGGGAAGCCGACGATGGCGGTGGAGCGCAGGGTGACTCCCGGCACGCGCTCACGCAGGCGGCGTACCGTATCGCGGATGGTGGCACCATCGCCGTGGCGATTCATGGCGGAAAGGACGGGGTCGGCAATATGCTGGATCGGAACGTCCATATATTTCAGCAGACGAGGGTTGGTTGCCAGCTCGTTCACCAGATCGTCCGTGATCTTGTCGGGATAGCAGTAAAGCAGACGGATCCATGGGATATCCGTTTCCGCGCAGATGGCGCGCACGAGGTCGACGAGACGGTATTCACCGTACAAATCGAGGCCGTAGCGCGAGGTGTCCTGCGCGATTAGGTTCAGCTCCTTGACGCCGAGGGCGCAGAGATCCTTTGCCTCTTCCACGATATCCTCGATCGGGCGGGAGCGGAATTTGCCGCGGATCAGCGGAATGGCACAGTAGGTGCAACGGTTGTCGCATCCCTCTGCAATCTTCAAGTAGGCGGTATAAAGGGGCGTGGTCAGAATACGCTCGCCGCCGAGGGGGGAACTTTCCTTGTCGTCAAAGACGCAAAAACCGCGCTCGCCACGCAACACGGCATCCGCCGCCTCCGCAATGCGAGAGAGCGAGCCGACACCCACCAGGGCATCCACCTCGGGCATTTCGGCAAGCACCTGCTCGCGGTAACGCTCAACCAGGCACCCTGTGGCGATGATGCCCTTCAGCTTGCGGTTTTCCTTGAGCCACGCGAGGTCCAGGATATTGTCAATGGATTCCTGCTTGGCACTTTCGATAAAGCCGCAGGTGTTGACAACGATCACGTCCGCTTCGGTTTCATCGGGGGTGATCTCGTAGCCTGCCTCGTGCAGGTGGCGAAGCATAACCTCGGTGTCCACAAGATTTTTGGAGCAACCGAGTGATACAAAGCCGATCTTATTCATGGTTTTCTCCTTTAGGGTAACAGAGGTTACCCGAACTTGATTTTGGTCGGCAAATTTTTGCCGTTTCTGTGTCAGAGCACTTGATAATATTCACAGATACCGCGCAATACGGGGGCGCAGGCGCACCTCGTACCAGACGAGCAGACGATCAAGTAGAATGTCATAAAGCAGAAAGGTGGGGTTAGCCAACACGTACAGAGTAAGCAACAGCCAGATCCCCTCAAACGGTATGGAAAGCAGGAAAAAGGAGATCACCTCCATCGCCGTTACGATCAGGTTGATATACAGCAGCTTGAGGATCAGCGGCAAGGGGCGGCGGTGCCGTTCCAAGGTGTTTTTAAGAAGCGGGTACAAGCCGCCGAACAGAACGTAGGCCACCGCCGCCTCGGGATTTGGCAACAGAAGGAGCGAGAGAAACGAGGTCGCCACATAGAGGGAGATCGCGTATGGAAGCGGCATTTCCCTTTTCGCAAGCCACACAAGCAGCGAAGCCACCCCTGCGGCAGTCAAAACCAACACGTCGAGGAGTGTGCCGAGATAGAGGATCGTGACCGAAAGGGCCGCCAGCATAGCGGAGAGTGTTAGTCGCTTTGTTTTTAGGGAAAGAGTGCTTTTTCTTTTCATGGCATCAGATACAGCGGATGAAATCACCGCCGCAACCCTCACAGCAGCAGTCCATGCACATCAACGTGGTGCAGATGTCGCAGGTGGAGCACTCGCCGCCGCGGTTGCCTTCAAATCGCGGATCACCCGCACGGCTACCGCGGTATTGTGAGCCGAAGCCGCCGAAGCGGCTGTGATACAGCTCACGTGCACGCGCGTACTCGGAGTTGGCAGGGTCCATGGCGCAGGCGATCTCGATCTCCCTCATGGCATCGTGGTGCCAGCCGCGACGGGCAAGCAAAGCGGATTTCAAATAATGCCACTCGGCCGTACGCGCACCCTCGGCCATACTGTCCAGCTCGCGCTCCGCGTCTGCAAAGTAGCCGCGATTGATCTTCTCGCGCACCGAGACAAAGGAGGAGCCCCCACCCGTGTGTCCCGATGAGCCCGAGCGCATGCGGTTGACAGCGTCGTAGGCCTCATTGATTTCTTTCATTTTCTCTTCCGCCGCGCGTGCGCCCTCGGGGTCGTTTGCGTAGCGGTCGGGATGGTAGCGTCGTGCGAGCTTGCGGTAGGCGGCCTTGATCTCCTCCTCCGACGCGTCACGCGACACCCCCAGAACGATATAGGGGTCGGTCATGCCTTAACTCCTTTTTCCTGCCCCTCGCGCTCATCCAGAAAGCGCACATGCGCGGGCAGTCCGTAATACAGTATATTTTTCACGATATTCCCCATGTAGGGGTACGCCTTGTGCGGCAGGCGCAATACTTCCTTTTCGAGCTCGTACAGCTCCGCACGCAGAGAAAGCCGTGCGGCGGCGCGCTCCGGCTCGTCGAAATCGCCCGTTCCACCAAACAGGTAGGGATTATAGTTATGATTTTTGCGGTCCTTTTCAAAATCCTCTGCCGCGTCTGCCGCCGCGATAAAGCGACCGAGGCGGTAGCCGATGCCGTAGGCGATCTCTCTCTCATCCCCCACAAGCTCTGCGGCGAAGAATTCGCCCAGCATGCGACCGGAGCAGTCCACCACCTCGTCGATCGAGGGGCAATGCGCGCGCTCCAGTTCCGCAAGGGCAGCAAGCTCCCTTTGCATCACGGCAAGCAGATCGGGCAGATCGGCGCGTTTAGCCGCGCGGCGAAGCACGCCCCGCGCCACAAGCAGAGGCAGGCGATGAAGGCCGCGCGTGTCGTCACAGGCATCGCAGGCCTTGCCGTAGGCGAGGATCGAAAAGGCGCGCGCGGTGAAGATCAGCGCATCATTTTCCCTCACGCAGTCGCGGCACCTCACGGGATGCGCCAAGCACCGACAGCGCGACGCGGTGCATTTCTCGCCCGTCAGCATCATGCGAACAATGGCAAAAAAGACCGAATCATAGGTAAGGGATAGGGCACAGAGGCGACCCGTGTGTTTTTGCATGGCACGGCAGATACCGCAATAGGTCGCGCGGTAGAAGTTGTGTTCCTTGACGAGCAGTTCGTCCGGAACAGGCTTGACGTAGCCGAACATGCCGCGCCCTCCCTTACAGATATTCTATCTTTATCATTTTACACCAAAAGGGTAGCAAAATCAAGCATTTTGGGGTCGGAACTATAAAAATTCGGTGAAGATACGGTAAATTTTGCCTGTCCCAACGAAAAAACGTCTGCCGTTTCCGACAGGCGTTTAGATCAATTTTGATGACGGCGGTGCAAAACCGCGTACAACACAAAGGCGCAAATGGAGAGAAGCAGGGCGACCGAGATCGCCGACAGCAAAATGTCGGTGCGGGCGGCGGTCGTCAGAAAGCTCTCGCCGCGCGAGAGATAGACCGTTGCCAAAACGGCCAAGATCACCAGTGCCGCACAAAACAAAAGCGCGGCGGCTTGCCACCAAAACAGACGCGAAAAACGACCTCGCACAAGCATCCCTCCCCTTCATGAACAAAAATCAACCGAGCCATGGTTTTTTACATATTCATTATACCCCATATTTTTGAACAAAGTATGAACATTTCGAATGTTTTATTGCAAAAATATGGATTTATTCGGATATTTTTTCACGATTTGTTCACAAATCGACAAGCTTTGACAAAGGAAGGCTTCTTTGATAGGAATGTTCAGCGGTCGTCCCCCCTCTCCGAAAGGGGAGAAAATCCCCCGCGCCATACGCGGGGGATTGCCGTATCACGAACAGTAATAATAGAAGTTGAAATCTTCCTTGAAGAGGTCTGCGTTTTTCGCAGGATCCGTCACCTCCGCATACACGGGAAGGCCGGTATCCCAATCCTCATAATACCATCCGTCGGTCTTGTCAAAGTGCAGGGCGGTCAGCTCCTCGCAACCGTAAAAGGCACTCGCGCCGATGACGGTGACGTTTTTCGGAATCGTGATGCTCTCTATGGAACAGGAGCGGAATGCACCCTCGCCGATCTTACGCAATCCCTGCGGCAACACGATGCTTCTCAGGCTCTCACACACACCAAAGGCATCGTTGCCTATCTCGATCACACTATGTGGAATTTGAACATCTGCAAGCTTGATACATCCGGAAAACGTTCCTTCACGGATACAGGTCAGCGCGGCGTGGATCTTAACCTCCCGCAATCCCTCGCACATGGAAAAGGCAAATTCACCTACACTTTGAACGGAGGCGGGGAGCTCCACGCGATCAAGCGCCTTGCACAACTCAAAGGCGGAGTAACCGATGCTCGTAACACCATCATGGAAGGTCACGCTTTTCAGATCCGCAAGGCCGTAGAAGGAAAGCGGCTTGATCTCGGTGACGGAGGAGGGGATCACAAGATCCGTTACCAAACTCCCGTTCACGTACAGCTTTTCCGAATACCAAAGCGGATTGCTATCCCTGTTGAATTCCGCAAAGGAGATGCCGCACCACCAGGCAAGATCCTCAACGTACACGCCCGTAAGGGAAAAGCACCCCTCAAAGGCGTTCTTTCCGATCTCGCGTATCTGACAGGTGGCAGGGAACACGAGTGTGGTCATGCTCTTGCGATAATAAAAGGCGTTCTCCGCGATGCTCACGACGGGCAGGTTCTGATAGGTTGACGGAATAATCACCACGGCCTCACTACCCAGATACCGTTTGATCGTGTAGCCCTCACCCTCACGCTCAAAATAGAATTTCGACGCATCCGCCTCGGGGAGTGCCCCTTGATGACCGCAAACGGCGCAACGGTTGAGCGCATCCGTTACGTGGTTGCCCTCATCCTTCCGCGCGGTACAGTTATCGCGGATGCAAAGGCGGTAATGCTGCCGCTCGTCACGCGTCCATTCCGTATCAAATTGGTGTCCCCTTGCGGGAAGAGGGGGGTATGCCTGACACCGCCGGCAGTAGGAGGTCGTATCGTAGCCGCCCAGCTCACAGGTAGGGCCGAGCGCAGGATTGGGAGCGGCATTCTCTACCCAATCGTGCCCGAGGGCCGTTTTTTTCACGTACGTGGTATAACGGCATCCGTCTCTTTTACAGGAAACGTAAGCATCCCAGCCGTCTGTAAGACAGGTGGGTTCCTTCGCTTCATGCTGCTCCTCATCGTGTCCGAGGGGATCCGTGTCACGCTCTTCCCGCTCCGAGCAGGAGCAGACACGCTCCTCCGTTCCGCCTGCATCGCAGGTGGCGGCGCGAACGGTGGTCCACTCGCCAAACACGTGAACATGCGGTGGTTCCTCCACAGGGGGCTGAGGAGGTTCGCTTTCGTCGGGAGTTTCTCCGCCGTCGGGGGTCTCGCCGCCATCGGGAGTTTCTCCGCCGTCGGGGGTCTCACCGCCATCGGGAGTTTCTCCGCCGTCGGGGGTCTCGCCGCCGTCGGGGGTCTCGCCGCCGTCGGGGGTTTCACCGCCGTCGGGGGTTTCACCGCCGTCGGGGGTCTCGCCGCCATCGGGAGTTTCTCCACCGTCGGGGGTTTCGCCGCCGCCGGGAGTTTCGCCACCGTCGGGAGGCGTTTGCGGCGGCGTGCATGCCGCAAGAAGCGACAGACACAAAAGGAGTGCCAATACCGTTATCAGAATTCTTTTCATATTATCCACCTTTCTGTCGGGCTCGTTCGCTTCGTTATTCTTCCCTTGCATAGACCGTCATGGATACACCAACGTCGCGGACAAGGATGCTTTTCGGCAGACGCAGGAATTTTGCCGTGACGTAAAGATCCCCTGCCGCGCCCGATAGGTTAGTGATCTGCACAAGGCACACGACCCAGAACCAGGATGCGGGCAGAGTGGCACAGAGCACGCCGAGCACAATACCCCACAAAACAACGGGGGCAAGGGCAATGGCAATATAAGGCCATTTGCCGAAGTAGCAGTCGCTTCCCGCGAAGGCGTACAGGCCCGTGAAGCCGTATTTGACCCTTGGGCAGCCAAAAAGCTTCATCGTCACGCCGTGCACCAGCTCGTGCAAAACGATGTAAGCGACCGAAGCAACGGCGAGAACGCCAAAGCGCGCAAGATAGGGCAAAAATCCGTGTGACAGATCAAACAGAGAAAGAATGGAAATATGGAAATGCCCCAGTACCGCAAGCAAAACGGCGATCACGGCGGCAGAGACGTTCACAAGGACGGCAAGCTTTTTGTTTTTCTGTAAATCTACCGACAGGATCTCGCGGTAGCCTGTCGGCAGCTCGGTGCTGATCTTCACGGTTTACCTCCCATTATTGACAAAGGCAACAAAGCGGAGAAAGGCTTCCCTACCTTCATCGGTACATTTGTAGACGCCCGCGTCCTCTAAGACGTGGGTAAAGGTCACGCCGATCTCCTTTTTGAGGATATCGCGGACGTTCTCGGCGGTAAAGGTATAGTTGTCGCGGAAGGATTCAAACCACGCCTTGTGCTTCTCAATCGACGGCAGAGTGGCAAAATCCGTACCGGCAAGGATGGCCTCGGCCATGTCCTCGATCTCGCCTTTGAGTCGGGCGGGCAGGACGGCAAGACCCATGACCTCGATCAGGCCGATGTTCTCTTTTTTAATGTTGTGGTATTCGGCGTGGGGATGATACAGACCAAGGGGGTGCTCTGCGGTGGTGATATTGTTGCGAAGCACGAGGTCAAGCTCGAATTTGCCGTCACGGGTACGGGCGATGGGAGTGACGGTGTTGTGTGGCTCGCCGTCCGTTTCGGCGTAGATAAAGGCCGCTTCGTCGGTGTAGGCACGCCATGCAACAAGGATCTTGTCGGCCAATTCGACCAGTCGCTCCTTGTCCGTACCCGAGAGGCGGATGACTGACATCGGCCAACGGACGATGCCCGCTTCGATATCCTCGTATCCGCGGAAGGTGAGCATTTTTTCGTAGGGGGCACGGGCCATGGCGAAGGTGTAACGGCCGCCCTGCATGTGGTCGTGCGATAGAATGGAGCCGCCGACGATGGGCAAATCGGCATTGGAGCCGATGAAGTAGTGCGGGAACTGCTCAACAAAGCCAAGGAGCTTGGCGAAGGAGGAACGGTCGATCTTCATGGGCGTGTGCTCGCCCGACAGGGCGATGCAGTGCTCGTTATAGTAGACGTAGGGGGAGTATTGCAGATACCAGTCCGCGCCCGCCATTTTGAAGGGAATCTGACGCAGATTGCCGCGCGCGGGGTGGCGCAGATTACCGACGAAGCCCTCGTTTTCGTGGCAGAGCAGGCACTTCGGGTAGTCGCTTTGGGGCAGAAGCTTGGCGGCGGCGATGGCCTTGGGATCCTTTTCGGGCTTGGAGAGGTTGACGGTGATGTCGATCACACCGTACTCGCTCGGTGCTGTCCATTTCATATCCTTTTTGACGCGGTAGGTACGGATGTAATCCGAGGCGCGGCACAGGTGATAGAAATAATCGGTGGCCGCCTCGGGGCTTTCCTGATACAAGGCGTAAAAGCGCGAGATCACCTCGCTCGGACGGGGGGTAAAGATACTCATGACCGCGGTGTCGAACAGGTCGCGGTAGCCGACGCTGTTTTCCGCAATCAAGTCGTTCTCGGCGGCAAAGTCCAGGATGGCGGCGAGAATGTCCTCAAGGGGTGCATCCTCGCATTCGGTTGGCTCGTAGACGGCAAGGCCGAGTTTGTCAAGAAGGCAGTTGACCGCCCACGCGCGATCCTCTTCCCCGACAAGGCCTTCTCTCAAGGCATAATTTACCAGTTGGGTGATGCTCTGATTGATCTTTTCCATGCGTCAAATTCCTCTTTTGTTGTTTATACGACTATTATAACACTCCATGTGCACAAAGTCAAAGGGGAAATACAAAAAACAGAGCGTTTTCACGCTCTGTTTTTGAAGATCAGCCAACGAATGCGCCTACTGCGACCAAACGGGCACGGAGCTTGTCGGTGTCGACGTCGGCAATACACACACCGTCCTCACGGGCGATGGCGGCCGCCATGCCCGCTGCCTCCCCCATGCAGGAACAGATAGGCATGATACGAATAGCGGCCTGCGCCTCATGTGTGGAGCCGACGGAGCGACCGGCTACCGCCATGTTATCGAGGTCACGCGGAAGCAGACTGCGATACGGGATGGTGTACCAAAAGCCCTCGGGGAACCAGTGGTGGCTTGTGCCCGTGCCGTCGGGCGAGTGGATATCCATATCGTAATTCCCTGCCGCGATGGCGTCGGGGAATTTGGTGCCGGCAATCAGATCCTCGGCCGTCAGGATATGGCGGGCATCGATCATACGGCTCTCGCGCACGCCAATCTCGGCGGCGGTAAAGAGCAGATCGGCATTCCGGAACGCCTCGAAATTGTCACGCAGAAAATGGAACATCTCCACTACCTGCTCTCTTGCCATCATCTCGGCGCGGGAGCGGTCAAAGGGATTGGTGGGATCAAGCTTCACGATACGGGTGGTGTTGAAATGCAGCACACCGGGGATGCGCGTGTGGAAGATCAGCACGTCCTCACGCGGATTTTTGAGCTTTCCCTCCGCTTGGAGTTTCCGGTATACAGGATCGATCCGACCGCGCGTTTTGTCATACAGCTCAACATCCACGTTCCCAAGGCGGAAGCACAAGGTCATCGGCTGGCAGAGGTTATCCCCCTCACGGCCGACGTGATAGAGGCTACCCGCCAGATCGATGGCGATCGCGTCGCCCGTGGCGTCGATATAACTGTCGGCGGTGAAGGTCAGGTTGCCGCCCACGGTGGCAAAGGTAACGCTTTTGATGAGCCGCCCCTCTCTCTCCACCCCGCACAGCTTGGCATGGAAGAGGACGGTCACGCCCGCTTCTTGCATCTTGCGGTCGAAGATGACCTTCATCGTTTCCTCGTGGAAACTCGTTCCTTTTCCCGTGTAGCCATAGACTTCGTCGTTTTCAAGAGCCTCGTGGATCTCGCGGAAAATGCCTGCACAAAGCTCCACGCGCTTTTGCTCGCCGTTCGCCTCCACATAGGTGGCGTATTTCATGTACGGATTGACAAGGGCGACATTTGCCGCACCACCGAGCGCGCCGCTTGCCTCGCAAAGCAGAACGGAAACACCCTGCCGTGCCGCCGATAGTGCCGCGGAGCAGCCTGCCTGTCCGCCGCCGATCACAATCAGATCAAAATGTTGCATGATGTTCTTTCCCCTTTTTGCCCGAGGGCATATCCTTCCATTTTTATTATAAGAAAATTCCTGTACGAATTGCGACACATATTTTGCTCAAAACTTGTAGGATTTTGACCTTTCCGACGGGTGTAAATTTAATTTTTCCTAACACTGCCGTCCCATTGTGCTATAATGGCGTTGCGACACAAGTGAATAGCTTTACTCCCAGAGGGTGTTTTTGAATAAAAAAATACACGCCCTGTTTTTCGAACCCCCTTGGGAGGCTTGAAACTTGTGTCGCAGTAATACGGGTTGTGTGTTTTTGGTGCGCGGCCACGGCTGCGCACTTTTTTATTTTATTTTTAGGAGGCTTTTATGTTCAACCACATCGCATTGAAAATCAAAACGGTGGCAGAGGTCACAGCTTGGATCGGCATCATTCTCTCTTGTTTTTTTGGCTTTACCCAAATGTATAACGATGACGATCTGATCCTGACCGGCCTGATAACCATCGCCCTCGGCTCTCTTCTCTCTTGGCTCGCCAGCTTTGTTTTGTACGGCTTTGGGCAGTTAATCGAGAATACGGATATATTGAGAAAGCACCTTTGTGAGTCGCAGGAAAAGGCGGAAAGCAAGAACGGCGTCGCTTCCAATTTTTCAAGTGCCAACGAATAAAATCACTCTGCGGCGTGGCAGAGTCGACAAAATGCAAAAAAGGGAGAACCGCGGTTCTCCCTTTTGTTTTTTATTCAAGCTCAAAGGCGCCTGTGTAAAGCTGATAATATTTGCCCTTTTCGGCGATCAGCTTCTCATGGCTGCCGCGCTCGATGATGCGGCCGTTTTCCAGCACCATGATCACGTCCGAATTGCGGACGGTGGAGAGGCGGTGCGCGATGACGAACACCGTGCGTCCCTTCATCAGGCTGTCCATGCCGCGCTGTACGATCTCCTCGGTCCTGGTGTCGATGGAGGAGGTGGCCTCGTCTAAGATCATCACGGGCGGGTCTGCCACGGCGGCGCGCGCAATGGAGATCAGCTGACGTTGCCCCTGCGAGAGGTTGGAGCCGCCTGCGGTGAGAGGGGTATCGTAGCCCTGCGGCAAGCGCGTGATGAAGTCATGCGCGTTTGCCAGCTTGGCGGCAGCGATGCACTCCTCGTCGGTCGCGTCCAGCTTGCCGTAGCGGATGTTATCCATGACCGTACCCGTGAACAGGTTGGTGTCCTGGAGCACCACGCCGAGCGAGCGGCGCAGATCTGCCTTTTTGATCTTGTTGATGTTGATACCGTCGTAGCGAATCTTGCCGTCGGCGATATCGTAGAATCGATTGATGAGGTTGGTGATGGTGGTCTTACCCGCGCCGGTCGCGCCGACGAAGGCAACCTTTTGCCCCGGCTCGGCATACAGGGTGACATCGTGCAAGACGATCTTTTCGGGCACGTAGCCGAAGTCTACCTCGGTCAGGCGCACGTCGCCTGCCAGTTTGGTGTAGGTGACGGTGCCGTCGGCGTTGTGGGGGTGCTTCCACGCCCATTTGCCGGTACGCTCCTCGCACTCGGTCAGGCTACCGTCCGCCTCCTCGCGCACATTGACGAGCGTCACGTAGCCGTCGTCGGTCTCGGGTTCCTCATCCATGACCTCAAAAATGCGCTCCGCGCCTGCAAGGGCCATGACCACGAAGTTGACCTGCTGGGAAACCTGGCTGACATTCTGCACGAACTGCCGCGTCATACCGAGGAAGGTGACCACGATGGTAATCATCGGCATGGAGATGCCGAAGGCGGCGGCAAGGGATACGTTGGGAACATTGTAGAGGATCAAAAGCGAGCCAACAAAGGCCACCAGCACGTAGAAGATATTGCCGATGTTGCCCATGATGGGCATGAGAGTGTTGGCGAAGATATTGGCGCGGGTCGCATCCTCGCAGAGTTGATCGTTGAGACGATCAAAGTCGCGGCGAGAGGCTTCCTCATGACAGAAGACCTTCACGACCTTCTGGCCATTCATCATCTCCTCGATGAAGCCCTCTTCACGGCCAAGCGACTTCTGCTGACGCACGAAGTACTTGGCGGAATTGCCGCCGACGAACTTGGTGACAAAGAACATCAGGGCCACCGCACAAAGCACGACAAGGAACATCCACACGCTGAAATACAGCATGATAAAGACGAGTGCCACCAGCGTGATGCCCGCCATCAGACAGGCAGGGATGGACTGGGACACCAGCTGACGGATGGTGTCAATGTCGTTGGTGTAGTGGGACATGATATCACCGCGGCTGTGCGTATCGAAGTATCGGATGGGCAGGCTCTGCATGCTGTCAAACAGACGGCGGCGGAGCTTATTGAGGAAGCCCTGCGTAACGATCGCACCGAGACGGTGGTACAGGAAGGTGGCCACAAGGCCGACGAGGTAGATCACCGCCATGACGACAAGCGAATGCAGCACGGAGGGGGCAAGCGAGGCGTAAGCCTCGGCGGCAGGGGTGCCGCTCTTGACCATCTCAATGCCCTCGGTGATGAAGGATGCGATGGTCTGCACGTAGACGGCGGGGGCTACCCCGACCACCGACGCGATGATGATGCAGGCAAAAATGATGAGAACCTGCGGCTTGTAATACGTGAGGAGCAGACGGATAAGGCGCGCGATCGTGCCCTTGGCATTCTTGGCCTTTGCGCCGTTTCCTCTTAAGCGCGGTGCTGCCATCAGTCATCACCTCCTGCTCTCGTCTGGGATTCAAAGACCTCGCGGTAGATGGGGCTGGATACGAGTAGCTCCTCGTGCGTGCCGCAGGATTCAATACGGCCGCCGTCCAGCACCACGATGCGGTCGGCATCCTGCACGGATGCGACGCGCTGGGCAATGATGATCTTGGTGGTGTTCGGGATCTCCTCACGCATCGCGCGGCGGATCATGGCGTCGGTATGGGTATCCACGGCAGAGGTGGAGTCATCCAGGATCAGAATTTTCGGCTTTTTCAGCAGGGCACGCGCGATGCAAAGACGCTGCTTTTGACCGCCCGACACCTTGGTTCCCCCCTGCTCGATGTAAGTATCGTAGCCGTCCGGGAACGCGGACACGAAGTCGTGCGCACAGGCCAGGCGGCAGGCGTGCTCCAGCTCCTCATCGGTCGCGTTCGGGTCTCCCCAACGCAGGTTTTCCTTGATCGTGCCCGAGAAAAGCAGATTCTTTTGCAACACCACGGAAACGCCGTTGCGAAGCGTATCGAGGTCGTAGGCGCGCACATCCTCTCCGCCCACCCGGACCATTCCCTCGCTTGCATCGTAGAGGCGCGAGATCAGGCTGATGAGCGTGGATTTGGAGGAGCCTGTGCCGCCGATGATGCCCACCGTTTCGCCCGAGGCGATGGAAAGGTTGACGTTTTGCAGAGCGGGGTTAGCGGCGGTGGCGGCGTAGCGGAAGGACACACCCTCAAACTCGATACGGCCGTCGGCGAGCGTGTACAGCGGATTTTCGGGATTTTTGAGGTCGCTTTCGGTGGATAGCACCTCGGTGATACGGTGTGCGGATTCGATGGCCATGGTGACCATGACGAAGACCATCGACACCATCATCATGCTCATGAGCACCTGCATGGAATAGGTGATCATGCCCGTGAAGTTGCCCACACCCATGGAGGTGGGATCATCCGGCACAAAATTGCCGATGATAATACGCGCGGACAGGTAGGAAAGCAGGAGCATGGAAATGTTCATGCACAAGCGCATGATGGGATCGTTGAGGGCAAGGATCTTTTCCGCGTGGGTGAAGTTGCGACAGAGCTCGTCGGAGGCCGCTCCGAACTTCTCGCGCTCGTGGTCCTCACGCACAAAGGACTTGACCACGCGCATGCCCGCGACGTTCTCTTGCACCGATTCATTGAGCTTGTCGTACTTTTTGAACAGACGGCGGAACAGGGGCATAACATGATGGATAATGGCGAACAGACCGAACGCCAGAAGCGGCAACACCCCCGCGAAGACAAGGGCGATCGGACCGCCGAGGCGAATCGACATCACGAAAGCAAAGACCAGCATAAAGGGGCAACGGATGGCCGTGCGCACCAGCATCATGTAGGCCTGTTGGACATTGGACACATCGGTGGTCAGGCGGGTGACCAGACTGGACGTGGAAAAACTGTCGATATTCGAGAAGGAGAAGGTGCCGATCTTGTAGAACAGATCGTGGCGCAGGTTCTTGGCAAAGCCGCAGGACGCGACCGAGCAGAAGTAGCCCGCCAGAATACCGAACGTAAGGGACAAAAGAGCCATACCAAGCAGGCCGAAGCCATACTTCAGCACGGTGGGCATGCCGCTGCCCGTTTCAATGGCGTTGATGAGCTGTGCCGTGATAAAGGGGATGAGGCATTCCGCCACAACCTCGACGGCAACGGTTAGAGGCGCAAGGATCGACGGGAGCTTGTATTCCCGTATCGCGCCCGCTAATTTTTTAAGCATAGCTTCCTCCGGGTAAACATTAAAAATTGAACAACCTTTATTATACCAATTTCCGTTTTTTAAGTCAAGCGATTTCGGGGTGCAGGGCGGTGTTTTTTCATGAATTTTCTGTAAAATCTTCGGCATTGACAAACAGCAAAAGTATGGTATAATAGTAAGGATTGACAAGACTCAAGGGGGAGCGTTATGATTACCATCAACAACCTTGCCTTCCAGTTCGGGGGGCAGTTACTGTTCAAGGACGTGGATCTGAAATTTACCGACGGCAACTGCTACGGCGTGATCGGTGCCAACGGAGCGGGCAAGTCCACCTTCCTACGCCTTTTGTGCGGGGAGCTTGAGCCAACGCGCGGCGAAATCTCGATCCCGAAGGAAGCACGCATGTCGGTCTTACGACAGGACCACTTCGCCTTTGACGCCTATACCGTGCTGGACACGGTCATCATGGGCAACCGCCTCCTGTACGACGTGATGAAGGAAAAGGATGCCCTGTACGAAAAGCCGGACTTCTCGGACGAGGACGGCATCCGCGCCTCGGAGCTGGAGGCGGAGTTTGCCGAGATGAATGGTTGGGAAGCCGAGTCCGAGGTGTCCCGTCTGATCCAGGGACTTGGTCTTTCGGAGGAATGCCTGTACACGGTGATGGCCGAGCTGAAGGAGAGCGAGAAGGTGAAGGTGCTGCTGGCACAGGCACTCTTCGGCAACCCCGAGATCATTTTGCTCGACGAACCGACCAATGGCCTTGATCTGGAGGCGACCGAGTGGCTGGAGGACTTTCTTTCCGACTACTTCGGCACGGTACTGGTCGTGTCGCACGACCGCCACTTCCTGAACAACGTCTGCACAAGCATCGTGGACATCGACTTCACGGGTATCAAGATGTACGTGGGCAACTACGAATTCTGGTACGAGTCCAGCCAGCTGATCCAGCGCATGATTAAGCAGCAAAACAAGCGCGCAGAGGAAAAGATCGCGGAACTGCAAGCGTTTATCGCGCGTTTCTCGGCGAACAAGTCCAAGTCGCGCCAGGCGACCTCACGCCGCAAGCTGCTGGACAAGCTGACGGTGGAAGAAATGCCTGCGTCCTCGCGCCGCTATCCGTTCATCGGCTTTGATATGGAGCGTGAGGCGGGCAAGGACATCCTGGCCGTCAAGGAGCTGTCGCGCAAAATAGGCGACAAGGTTCTGTTGGATAAGCTCTCCTTTACCCTTGCCAAGGGGGACAAGGTAGCGTTTGTGGGCAACGAGCTGGCGATCACCGCCCTGTTCCGCATCCTTATGGAGGAGGAAGAGGCAGACAGCGGTAGCTTCAAGTGGGGTGTCAGCACCACGCAATCCTATTTCCCGCACGACAACACGCCTTATTTTGACGGCGTGACCCTCTCCATTCTGGACTGGATGCGGCAGTATTCGAAGGACACGACCGAAACCTATCTGCGCGGATTCTTGGGGCGCATGCTCTTCTCGGGCGACAGCATCTTCAAGCCCGTGAACGTGCTCTCGGGCGGTGAGAAGGTTCGGTGTATGTTCTCGCGCATGATGCTCTTCGGCTCCAATGTCCTGCTCCTTGACCGCCCGACAGACCATCTGGATCTGGAGTCGATCACCGCGGTCAACCACGGCCTGTGCGACTTCCGCGGCAACGTGCTCTTTGCCTCACACGACTACGAGATCGTCAACACCGTGGCAAACCGCATCATTGAGATCCTGCCCGACGGCAACTATACCGACTACCATGGCACCTACGAGGAATACGTCGCGCACAAAAAGGAGCGCGGCATCACGGGCATTTCGCTGTGATACCCTGCCCTCTCCCAATAAAATCCAAAAGGCTCCCTTGTGGGAGCCTTTTTCATTCCCGTAGGGTAGGGACGAGCATTGCCCGTCCACTCTTCCCTGCCGTCAGGAGGTATTGTGAAAATCAAAAAGCAAAAACGACATATTTTTATCGATTTTACATTGACAGTTTTTCGCTTTATATGGTATCATTATTTTAAGCAATCCCCCTCAAACTTACAAATAATCATAATGGAGGACACAATCATGGCAAAACAGCAAGCATTCCGCTACAATACCGGTGCTACCCGCGTTCCGTGGGCGGCCGTTGGTGAAAACTACAATGCAGAGGACCTTTATGAAGTCGTAAAGTTCTTAATGCAGGGCGAGGGCGAGGAATACGAGGCCGCTCTTGCCGCCGTGAAGAAGGAAATTGACAAGCTGGACGAGGTTTCCTATCCGCCCTCTAACCTTTCTCTCGGCCCGAAGGTCAGAGAGGCAGAGGCTATGGTCAACGAATATCTCGGCACCGACAGTGCCGTATTCCTGGCCAACTGCACCGCGGGCTTTGTAAACGCCTACAAATATGCCAATCTCGGCCCCGGCGACGAGGTCATCGTTCCCGCCATCACCTTTATTGCTACCATGGCCTACCCGCTTGAGGTTGGTGCAAAGCTGGTCTTTGCGGATCTTGACCCCAAGACCCTGAACATGGACCCGAAGGACGTTGAGAGAAAGATCACCGACAAAACCAAGGTGATTGTTCCCGTTCACCTGGGCGGTTACCCCGTTGACATGGATCCCATCATGGAGCTGGCCAAGAAGCACAACATTCTGGTACTGGAAGATGCCGCACACGCGTTCGGCGCATCCTACAAGGGCAGAAAAATCGGCACGATCGGTCACTTCACCGGCTTCTCTCTGCATGAGGTGAAGAACTGCACCTCCTTCGGCGAGGGCGGTATTCTGACCACCACCATTCCCGAGTTTAAGGATTACATGATTCCCTCTCGTTTCTTCGGCGTGGACTTCTCCCGCAAGATCCCGAACTGGCTGTATGACGTGGGTGCGATCCCCGGCAAGTACGGTCCGTTCGTGGCAGGCAACTCCTCCACCACCGAGATCCAGGCTGTGGGTCTTATTCAGCAGATGAAGCGCTACGACAAGATTCTGGAGGAGCGCACGAACACCGCCAAGTACATCTCCGAGAAGCTGAGCGTTTGCGACGCGATCATCCCGCAGAGAATCGGTGAGGATGACGACGTGGTTCCCTCCTTCCACCTGTATCTGCTCCAGATCGACCCCGCGAAGGCAGGCGGCAGCATCCAGACCCTGAAGCGCAAGCTGGAGGAGAAGAGTGTAACCAACATCCCGCACTTCGGGCCTCTGTACCACTTCGACATCCTGAAAACCTTCGGTTACGATGCCGAGGCGATCGCCAAGACCTGCCCCGTATGCGAGGATGTGTTCAACAACCGTTTCACGCATCTGCCGGTTTACGGCCTGTCCATGGAGCAGATCGACTACATGATCGGGGCGATTCTGGATTCCATCGCAGAAATGCAACGCGGCGAATAAGGACGGATTGCAACGATGAAAAAAGTCAGATGGGGCATTTTGGGCGCGGGCGGCATTGCGGACCGCCGCACCTTGCCCGGCATGCTTCTCTCCGAGAACACGGAAATTTACGCCGTGATGGAGATCAAAATGGACATGGCCGAGGCACTTCGTGAGAAGTACAATGCCACGAAGGCCTATGACAACGAGGACGATCTGCTCGCCGATCCCAACGTGGATGCGGTCTACATCGCCTCTCCCGTCAACTGCCACGAGCGTCAGGCACGCAAAGCGGCTGACGCAGGCAAGCACATCCTAATCGAGAAGCCCATCTCCCTCAACGCAAAAACGAGCGAGGAAATTTGCCATTATGCCGAAGGAAAGGGCGTAAAGATCGCCGTTGGCTTTATGATGCGCTACGCCACCTATCATCAGGAGATGAAGAAGCTGATCGCCGAGGGCAAAATCGGCAAGATCGTATCCTGCCGCGCTTCCTTTACCTGCTGGTATCCCGAGATCCCGGGTGCCTGGCGCCAGACCAAGGCCTACGCAGGCGGCGGCTCGATGACCGATCTGGGCATCCATTGCCTGGACCTGCTTGAATACATCACCGGCTCGCGCATTGAAAAGGTGGGCGCGCTGGCAGAAAATCAGGTCTTCTCTTACGAGGTTGAGGACGGCTGTACCGCCCTGTTCCGCCTGGACAACGGCGCGTTCGGCACGGTAGATGCCTACTTCAACATCCCCGACGATGCCGCCCGCTGCCGCATTGAGATCTACGGCACCAAGGGCAGCATTCGTGCAGAGGGCAGCATCGGTCAGGTAGACGGCGGCGACGTGACCGTCACCCTCTCCGATCCCGGTGACTATGATCCCATGCAGGAGCATGTCCGCGTGGACAGCTACCAGATGGAAGGCGCAGGCCTCAACATGTACGAGCGTGAGGTTTCTTCCTTCAACGAGTCCATTCTCACGGGCAAGCCGATCGAGGCACCCGCGATGGATGCCGTTCACATTCAGCGTGTGATCGAGAGCGTCTATCAGTCGGCCGAGGACGGCAAGTTCCTGTCCCTGTAAAACAAACAAAAAACACGGGAAAATTTCCCGTGTTTTTTATTTTATCGGTACTGACTTGCGGAGAAGAAGAACGGGCGGTTATACCACAGCACGTCTCCGTGGAAGGGGGTGGAATCGGTCGCGCCGTCATAACGCAAGCGTTCCGCTTCCAGCTCCTCGATAGCCCCGAGAGTGCCGTCCAGATAGGCAAGCACGCGCTCCTTCGCTGTTTCAAAACGCGCGATCAGCGTGCCGTAGCGCATGTCGTGGATCTCCCAACCGAATGGCTTGTTGTAGGTCATCCAAGCCTTTTTGTGGGCGCAGGACAGGGCGCGAAGCTTTTCGATGATGACGTCACACTCTGCAACGAGGGCGGACAGGGTCTTTCGGTCCCCACCGTCGTATGCAGCTTTCAGACGCACGCCGAAATCCGCCTTATTCTCCATCAGCTCGGATACGCGTCGGATCAGATCGTAGGCTGGCGCGAACTCGGCAAGATCGGCGGCGGGCTTTGCCAGTTTGGCACTGACGTCCTTGTAATACTCCGCAACGTCGGGAAGTAGCTTTACATGCGCATCCACCAGGCCGATCAGCGGGTCGTTGTACAGCAGGGCGCGGGATGCGCTTACATCGCTTCCGTCGGGATGCTCGATGGCCTCACAGGCGGCGAGATCGTCGTAGCAGGCTCCGCAGGCCATGGCAAAGCATCCCTTGGCACGTTCCACGTCAAAGGATCCGTTGTAATCATAGTCGGCGTACCAGGCAAGACCCGCAAGGGCAAGAAACAGGCTACCTTCTGCACCGTTGTGCCAGATAGTGGCGAAGACCTCTTCAACTCCTGCCTTACGGCAGGCGTCAAGTGCGGCCTTGGAATACACAACGGAGCGAGAGAAGAGCGGGCCGTAGCCGCTCCAGGTCCATATACCGCCCGCGAACAGGCTGTCACGTCCGAAGATGCGCTGATGCTTGTCGATGTTGACGGCGTAGAACTCCTCTTTCGACTGGTAGTAATCCCAGAACACCTGCTGGATGCCCTTCGGGATCTTTTTGATGACCTCGTCGGTAAATTCCACGCGCATGTCGTAGTCGCTGTATCCTTCCAGGTCCTTGCCTGCCAGACGGAAGAACATATCGCTCCACATCATCGGCTCAAGCCCCTCTGTACGCATCATATCAATGACCTTGGCAAGATGCTCGAAGTAGATGTCCTGCTGCTCACGGAAGCCGTTCTTTTTGAGATATTTTCCAAGGCCGATATTGGTCGTTTCATCCATACCGACGTGAATGCGGCGAGAGGTAAAGCATTCCTTGACGGTCTTTATCATCTTGGCGATCAGATCGTAGGTTGCCTGCTCTCCTACCAGCATGACCTCTGCCGTATCGCAATAGGGGGCGGCTGCTGGCCACCACAGATGGGTGGAGAGGTGACCGAGCACCTGGATGCAGGGGATCAGCTCGATGCCCAGCTTGATGGCGTAAGCGTCGATCTCACGGATCTCATCCTTTGTGTAGCGGCCGCGCATGTAGCCGAAAAAAGGATATTCCTCGATCTCGTAGGTATCCTCGGTGTACAGCATGTACATATTCATACCCATTAGGGCCATTTTGCGGAGCATGGATTTGACAGTCGGCACGTTCATGACACCGTTACGCGACATATCCACCATCGCACCGTTGGTCTTGAACAGAGGTGTCTCGGCGATACTTTTCTTCGTCTCGCCCTTTTTGACCCAATTCACCAGCATGGCAAGGCCGCGAAAGAAGCGCGCACGCCCGTCACCGTAGGCGATCGATGCCTTTTTGCCGTCAAGAGTTACGGCAAGCGTGCGCTCAGAAGCTTCCTCTACCTCAACCATCACGTCCGCTGAACACGGGCAAGCGACCTCAATCCCCAGCTCCTTTGCAAGGATGGCAATACCATCGGCAAGAGAGTCTGCATTCTGAAAACAAATCCTCATAGGGCGATCTCCGTTTCATCATGGATGTTTTCGCATTTCTGCACTTATCTCATCATAACACAGAACCGCCTCTTTTGCAATACAAAAGTCAACTTTTTGCATTTTCCTACCCGAAGGGCAAACGAGAAAATGAAAATCCCCCGCGCGGAGCGCAGGGGATGGGGCATAAAGCAGATGGGATTACCAAACAGTCGGCACACCGTCAACGTAATGCCAATAGTTGCCCTCTTCGGTCGGTTTCGTTTCAGAATAATAATACCGCGTTGCGTTGTCAAGATCACCCTTACCTTCATCGCCAAGGGTACTATTCCAATCAGCCATACTGCCACCATAATAGACACTCAAAAGATTCCAGCACTCAACGAATGCATCAGGGGAGATATTCGTCACACTATTGGGAATCTCAATGCTTGCAAGGCTCTCGCAACCGAGGAACGCATAGTAGTCGATGCTCGTCACGCTGTCGGGAATCTTGATGCTTGTCAGGCTCGTGCAGCCAGAGAACGTAGAAGCACCGATGCTCGTCACGTTGCCGGGAATGATGACACTTATCAGACTTGTGCAATCGGAGAACGCACTATCACCGAGGCTTGTCAGTTGACTATCCTCACCAAAGGTCACGCTCGTCAAGCTTGTACAACCAGTGAACGCATAAGTGCCAATGCTCGCCACACCGTCAGGGATCTCGATGTTCGTCAGGCTCGTGCAATGTTCGAAAGCATTGTTGCCGATGCTCGTCACACTATCGGGGATATTGATGTTTGTGAGACCGGTACAATCAGCAAATGCGAGAGAACCAATGCTCGTCACACTACCGTCAAGGAGGGGAATGACAGAATTTTTGCATCCGAAAATCAAGGTTTTTGTGTCAGTTTCGATGATGCAATTTCCCGTGCTGTGATATACTGTATTGTCAGTGTCGACCACAACACTCTCAACACCTCTACAACCGGAAAAAACCCCTGTTCCTATGCTTGTCACACTCTTCGGAATTTTAATGCTCGTCAAGCTCGTGCAGTTGTAGAACGCATTATCGCCGATGCTCGCCACGTCATCACCTATCGTTATGTTTGCAAGGCTCGTGCACTGCTGGAACGCATACGAGCCGATGCTCGTTACGCTATCGGGGATGTCAATGCTCGTCAAGCCCGTACAACCACCGAATGCAGAAACGCCAATACTCGTCACACTGCCATCAGTCGGTATGCTGGAATTTTTACATCCAAGAATCAGCGTTTTGGTTTCTGTTTCAATTAGACAATTTTCGCTGCTTTTATAAACTACATTTTCGAATGCAACGACAATGCTTTCAAGACTGTCAGAAACAGAAAAAGCATTCTTTCCGATGCTTTTTACACTGGCAGGGATCTCGATGCTTGTCAAGCTCGTACCGGCAAACGCCCCTTCACCAATATTCACCAATTGACTGTTATTCCCAAAAGAAACACTCTTCAAAGCAGAAGAATCTTGAAATGCAAAGGTGGCAATATCTTTCACACTATCGGGGATAGCAACGCTGGTCAGTTTAGACAAACAAAACGCTCTAAAGCTGATACCGCTAACAGGCAAACCCTCATAGGTCGCGGGGATGATGATATCGGTATCGGTGCAGGTGCCGATGTCGGTGACGGAGTAGGACTGTTCGTCGGCGTTGAGGGTAAATTTCAAGCCTTGGCTATACACAACTTCATCCTCATCCCCATACACAGCCGTATAGGTTTCTCTTTTGCCATCAACGAACACCGTAAGGGTGGTTTCAGTACCGACACCGGTGCCTGCACTGTTCTTCCAATGAGAGAACGCCTTTCCGCCGAGGGTAGAATCGGCGGTGAGGGTGACCTCATCGTCCTGCATGCACAGGCCGTAGGGAAAGCCATCGGCATGCGTGCCGTTCACGACCTGGATATCATACCATTCGCCATTGGCGGGACGGTCGGCTTTATAGTCGAAATGCTTCTGTGCGGATGCGCCGTAGTCCAGCATATCGGTCAGCATGGTGAGCAGGGTCGGCTCCGCATCGGGGTCGTTCTGCACGGTATAGGCATAGCGCAGGATGCTATACTTGCTGACATTACTATAATGGGTAGTTTCTCCTACCGTGACGGCGGC
>JAFTYE010000009.1 GCA_017464805.1 Clostridia bacterium
AGGATTTGAAGGGGAGCGGCACTGAATGACACCGCAGTGCGGTGTCAGAGCCGCGACTGACCGAGGCACGGAGAAAAGGCGAAATCCCCTCGCCTTTTCGTCGCCGTGTCGAGCCAAACTCCTGTCGCTCCGACCAAAAAACCACAGGGAAGACTTTTTGTTTTTCCTGTGGTTTTTCTTTGAAATGGGCGGGATTTGAACCTGCGGCCTCTTTTTTTACTCGTTTACAAAAAATTTTCCTTTCCCCCTTGCCATTTTGCTTTTTATGTTGTATAATAGGGGTGTATTTTATAATAAAGCCACTGCGGAGGTAGTTCCATGTCCTTTTTGCGTTCGTTGACTGCTCAAAAGTCCACCGACATTGCATCGTCGGATAAGAAATTTTATCAGATCACCGCGATCATTGGCGGTGCCGTTGCACTGGTATCCATGCTGATCGCGATTATCTTCACGGCCGGATTCAAGGCCTCTTATATCTGGTGTGCGCTGGCACTCGGTCTTTTCTCGGCTGCTTTCTATGCACTGGTCTACCTGCGGTACGTGATGCCGAAGAACCGCCTTGTCGCCCGTGTGGCCGATGCCTCGGTGTACTTCACGCTTGTCGCTGCTTACACTCCCCTGCAGATCCTTCTGATCAAGGATGCTATGTACGAAAACGGCTACATCGTGATGGGCTGGGTGATGTTCGGTCTGGTTGCCGGCTTCTCCTTCTTGTTCCTTGTAGCTTCTCTCTGCTCGGTGAACAAGTTCCGCATGCTCGGCTCCTTCTTCTACATCCTTATGGCTCTGTCCATTCTGATCGGTGTGAATCCCTTGATGAACGCGATCAATTTTGCCCCCGTACTCGGCGTGATCCTCGCCGCCCTTGCCGCCCTCGCCTTTGCCGCTACCCCCGTGATCTTCTGGTTCTTTGACCGAAAGGCTTGGCAGATGAAGGTGTTCTACATCCTCATGGCAACCGGCACGGTTCTCTCCTCGGTTCTGACCCTTCTGTACATACTGTTCTGCATTTAATGTGACCGTAAAAGAAAGCCCCCTCGGGGCTTTCTTTTTTGCGGATAAAAGGAGAAGATTATGAACATTCCCGAGTTGTTTTTGCTGGCCGTCGGACTTGCGATGGACGCCTTTGCCGTGTCGGTTTGTAAGGGGCTTGCCTCGCCGCGCGTGGGAATCAAGCAGGCCGCCCTTTGCGGCGTGTGGTTTGGTGGCTTTCAGGCCCTAATGCCCTTCATCGGCTACCTGCTTGGACGTGCTTTCGCCGTATATATCGAGAGCTTTGACCATTGGGTCGCTTTCGTTCTGCTTGGGGTTATCGGCATCAGCATGATCCGCGAGGCGTTCGATAAGGACGAGGGGGAAACGAACGCTTCCTTTGCGCCGCGTGTGATGCTCGTGATGGCGATCGCCACCAGTATCGACGCGCTTGCGGCAGGCATCACGCTTGCTATGCCCGGGGTCAATATTGTCCTGGCACTCGCGCTCATCGGCGGTATCACCTTCGCGCTGTCCGCTGTGGGTGTTAAGATCGGCAACGTTTTTGGCGCGCGCTACCGCTTCGCGGCAGAGCTGTGCGGCGGTATCATTCTGATCCTTCTCGGCGCGAAGATCCTCTTGGAACACCTCGGCATTCTTGCCCTTTGATGCAAATTCGAAAAATATATTGACACTTGTCCTGTTTTGGTGTTATAATATCATAATGTAAATTTCGATCCACAAGACGGAGGAAGAAATCATGAAATGGACATCCCTGAACGAGCTGCGGGAAAAATATCTTTCCTATTTTGAGAGCAAGGGGCATCTGCGCCTGCCCAGCTTTCCGCTCGTGCCGATCAACGATAAATCGCTTCTGCTCATCAACTCGGGCATGGCACCGATGAAAAAATATTTTACGGGCGAGGAAGAGCCGCCCCACAGCCGCGTGACCACCTGTCAGAAGTGCATCCGCACGCCCGACCTTGAACGCGTGGGACATACCGCGCGTCACGGCTCCTTCTTTGAAATGCTCGGCAACTTCTCCTTTGGCGATTATTTCAAGGATGAGGCCATTCCGTGGGCTTGGGAATTTCTGACCGAAACGCTCGCCATTCCGAAGGATTTGCTTTGGCCCTCGATCTACGAAAATGACGAGGAGGCCTACGATCTGTGGGTGAACAAGGTAGGCGTTGATCCCAAAAAGGTAGTGCGCCTCGGTAAAGCCGATAACTTCTGGGAGCACGGATCGGGGCCCTGCGGTCCCTGCTCCGAAATCTATTTTGACCGCGGCGAGAGGTACGGCTGCGGCTCGCCCGACTGCAAGCCCGGCTGCGACTGCGACCGCTACATGGAGATCTGGAACAACGTATTTTCCCAGTATAACAATGACGGCAACGGCAACTACACCGACCTCGCCCAGAAGAACATCGACACGGGCATGGGTCTTGAACGCCTTGCCTGCGTCATGCAGGGCGTGGACAATATGTTCGAGGTCGACTCCATCCGCAAGATCATTGATAAGGTCTGCGAGATCTCGGGCAAAACCTACGGCGAAAACGCAAAGGACGATATCTCCATCCGCGTGATCACCGACCACATCCGCGGCGCGACCTTCATGATCGCGGACGGCGTGATCCCCTCTAACGAGGGACGCGGCTATGTGCTTCGCCGTATCCTGCGCCGTGCCTGCCGTCACGGCAAGCTGCTCGCCATCTCCCGTGCGTTCCTTGTGGACATGTGTGAGACTGCCATCGGCGAGAGCGTGGACGCTTACCCCGAGCTCGCCACCCGCGGCGACTATATCAAAAAGGTCATCGCGATGGAGGAGGAACGCTTCAACGCCACCATCGACGCGGGTCTTTCCCGCCTCTCCGATGTCATTGCCGAGACCAAAAATGCCGGCAAAGACATGGTGGACGGCGCGGAGGTCTTCCGCCTGTACGATACCTACGGCTTTCCGCTGGATCTGACAAGCGAGATCATTGTGGAAGCAGGACTTTCCGTGGATGAACAGGGCTTTGCCACTCTGATGCAAGAGCAGCGTGAGCGCGCCCGCGCCGCACGCGGTAGCATCAACGGTTGGAGCGAGGCGGAGAAAAACGCGCTCGGCAGCCTGGAAAAGACCGTGTTCTGCGGCTACGAAAGCACTGCCCGCGAGGCGAAGCTCCTGGCCATCCTTTGTGAGGGCGAGGAGGGTGCTTCCTTTATTGACGAAATTTCCGAGGGTGAATGTACGCTTGTTCTGTCCGAAACTCCCTTTTACGGTGAGGGCGGCGGCCAGGTGGGCGACACCGGTGTGATCGCCTCCGAGGGCGGCTCGGCCGAGGTCACCGACACCAAAAAGGCCGACGGCGTTTACCTGCATATCTGTCGCGTAAGCGGCGGAGTGCTGCGCGTGGGCGACACCGTGCGCGCCGAGATCAATGCCGATCGCCGTGCCGCCATCGCACGTAATCACTCCTGTTGTCACCTGTTGCAGGCGGCACTCCGTGAGGTGCTCGGCAACCATGTCGAGCAGGCAGGCTCTTATGTGGATGAGGGCTACTTCCGCTTTGACTTTACCCATTATGCCCCCTTGACGGCTGAGGAATTGTCGGGGGTTGAGGCGATCGTGAATGCCCATATCCTCGCCGCCGAAGCAGGAAGCATGACCGAAATGCCGATCGAGGAGGCCAAAAAGCTGGGCGCACTGGCCCTGTTTGGCGAAAAGTACGGCAAGACCGTGCGTGTGGTCCGCATGGGCGACGCTTCCGTGGAATTTTGCGGCGGCACACACGTGGATAATACCGCAAAGATCGGTCTGTTCAAGATCATCTCCGAGAGTTCGGTGGCTGCGGGTATTCGCCGCATCGAGGGTACGACGGGCTACGGCGTGCTCGGCTTGCTCGCGAAAAAGGATGCCCTAATCGCGGAGACCGCAAAGGAGCTAAAAGTCGCAAACCCTGCCGACCTGGCCAAGCGTGCCGCTCAGCTGGAAGCCGAATTGAGGGAGACTCGCCGTGCGCTCGAATCTGCGAACGCCAAGCTGTCTTCTGCCAAGCTGGCAAGCATCATTGACGGTGCCAAGCAGGTCGGGGTGTACAAGCTCCTGACTGCCCGCATGGAGAACATGCAGGTGGATGCCGCCCGCGCTCTGTGCGACAGCATCAAGGCGGAGCATCCCGACATGATCGCTGTGCTCGCGCTGATCAATGACGGCAAGCTGAACTTTGTTGCCTGCTGCGGTGCGGACGCCGTAAAACGCGGCGCACACGCGGGCAATATCCTGCGCTCCGTCAGTGCCGTTTGCGGCGGCCGTGGCGGCGGCAGACCCGACAGTGCCATGAGCGGTGGGAGCGATCTTTCGAAGATCGACGAGGCCCTTGCCTCGGTGGCCGATTTGCTCGCTTAATGTAACAAGAAGGCACCCGTGTGTCGCTTTGCGACACACGGGTGCTTTTTGCTTGCAAAAGCTCAACAGCCACAGTCCTTTTTCGTCATGCGTTGCATCATGTCCATTCCGCTTTGCATCATGTCCTCGGTCACCTGCTCTACCTTGTCTACGCAGTCCGATCCAAGCTGCTTCACCGCTTTGCCCAGTTTTTTCGTCTTTTTCTTCATCGCCATTACTACGCCGCACAGGCCGATGATGGCCAGCCCGACCACCGCGCCGCACACGATCGGGTGTGCAACGTAGCAGGGAGCGCATTTTTTCTTTATCATCAGAAAACAAACCTCCGTTTTTTTGTTTTAGTGTGCCTCGCGGTGGGGCATACTATGCGCGGAAAGAGGAGAGAATAATGCGAAAAAATGCTGTAACAGGCGACCCGTGTGTCGCGAACAAAGAAAAAAACGGTAAAAAATGCTTGCTTTTATCCTTTGCCTTGTGCTTTGCCCTCCTGTTCTCGGCTTGCACGGTAGAAAAGAAGCCGGAAAACATGCCCTCCCCCACGCCCTCTCCGCGTCTGACCGTGTATGTGGATGCGGGCCACGGTGACTTTGATTTCGGGGCGGTCGGTCTGACCGAAGCAGGGGAACAGGTCCTGGAAAAGGATCTTACCCTGTCGATCGCCACCCTGGTGGCCGAGGGATTGCGGGAAGCGGGGCATACCGTGATCCTGTCCCGCACGGGGGACGACCGCCTGACCTACACCAACTCGCGCGATGAACTGCTTGCGCGTCGCGCGGCGGCGATTGCGGGCGGGGCGGATCTGCTCCTTTCCATCCATGTCAACGCCTACGCGGGCGAGGGGAGGGCCTATGGCGCACGAGTGTACCACCATCCCGAAAGCGCGGTCGCCGCGGCTTATGCCGAGGCCCTTGCGGCGGCGGTCACACAACACACGGGTGCCTTGATCGGGCGACCGTGCCGTGTTGTCACCGATGGCAGCTTTCTCATCCTCGGCGAGCCGATTCTGCCCTCGCTTCTCTTTGAGGTCGGGTTCCTGTCCGACCCCACGGAGTTGCCCCTCTTGACCGATCCCACCTACCAAAAACGACTTGCCGATGCGGTTGCCGAGGCTCTTGGTTAGCCCATTTAGGCTAACCAAAAGCCCCACGGCACAAGTGCCGTGGGGCTTTGCTTTCAGGACTTTTTCATGCGGAACATGCGTCGCAGAAGCGGTGCCAGAAAGCGCGGAGAGCGCAAAACGACGATCTTCATAAGTAGTACCTCTTATTGCGTTGCGATGGGGTTTTCGCCTATTTTTTCGAAAAGTAAATAAACCCGACGCCGATGATCGTGATGGCTTCGATAACTACCAGAACCTGCTCCGGCAGGAAAAACGAAACCAGAACACCGATGCCGAACGAAAGAATGGCGGTTCCAAGTACCCTGCATAACTGTTGCGACTTCATCACCTTTTCCTCCTTATAGCCCTGCAGTGCGCTTCGTTACCAGTATATGCGGGGGAAAGAAAAAAGTGAACGCCCTCATAAGGAGGGCGTTTTTTCGGCTATTTTTCCAAACAGGCAAAGGAGCAGCGTGATTTCCGAATCGGCCGGCTGGCGCGGTGCGCGGCGGCGCAGATCACGCAGGCGGTTTGCCGCCGCCTCGCGGGACAGGGAAAAGTATTCGGTCATTTTTTCCTCATCAAAGGATATTCCCTCGCGATGCTCGAGATACCGAAACAGGATCTCGGGGCAAAGCAGGGAAGCTGCAAAAGCATTCGCTTCGCGCTCCTCGACCTCGGGCTCCTCACCCGCGTGGGAAAGTAAAACGTGTCCCACCTCGTGTGCCAGGGTAAAGGCGCGCCGCCGTTCGTTTTCGACCGCCTCGTTGTACAGGATCACGTATTCGCCCCCGTGCCGCACGGTCAGGGCATCTGTCCCCCCGTCAAAATCGGCACGGCTTGCCCCCGTCTTGTTACAAAAGGCCGCAAAGCTGTCAAAGACTGTCGTTACGGGTAACTTCAGCCGCGTGATCGGACAGGACAGAAAATCGTAGATGCTGGAAAACCCCTGGCGGCAGAGTAGCTCCACAGCACAAAGCTCGCTGCGCCGAAGCTCGACGCGCCTCAACGCTTGCCGTCCTCCCGTCGCGCGGCCAGATACAGGTCAATGGTGCTTCTTACCGTCTCGGTCAGGGCCGCGCGTTCCTTATCCGACAGGCCGCTCGTTGCGCGGAACAGCGCAAGAAATTCCTGCTCCTGCGCCGTTAGGGAAGTGCCCCCACCTTCCTCTTCGTCGGTGCAAAGCAGATCCTTCACCGATACACCGAACAGGGCCGCCAGCTCGGGTAGCATCTTCATAAACGAGGACGACCGCCCCCGCTTCCAGTTGTTTACGGTCTTGGGCGGCAGGTTGGCCGCACGCTCAAACGCCGCGTCACTTGAAAACTTCAATTCGATTAGAGAAAACAGCACCTCGCCCGTCCGCGCAACGCTTTCTTGTCCCATGATGGTACCTCTTTCAAAAAAATTCGAAAAAATTACGACAAACTATTGACTTCGTAAAAAATACGATGTATAATAGCATCAGCCGAAGCCCCGCGGCGAACCGAACTGTTGACAAAAAGCGAGTCCACAGCGCAAAATTCGACGGTTACCTACATTGTAGCACACAAATTCGTAAATTTCAAGAACTTTCGTATTTTTTCAAAAGGAAGTGTAAAATGTCCAAAACAATCCTATCCTTTTCGGGCTGCTCCTTGTGGGAAATGAAGCGCCGTCTTTCCCAATACAAGGACCTTTTGCGGGAGATCGATCGGGATCGCCTGCGCCTTGCCCAGCTGGCCGGGCGGCTGGCGCACATCAACCCTGCGGGACTGCCGCAAGGGGTGCGCATCGCCGCCGAGTCGCTTGCCGACTACCGTGACCGCATCGAGGAAAACGTTGTCCGATGTGTAGAGCTGACCCGTGACATCCAGGACTTTATCAACAGCATCGAGGAAAGTGAGCTTCGCCGTGTCTTCACCATGCGTTACATAAACGGCTACACCTGGCAAAAGATCGCCTTTGGGACGGGCACCTACGACGAATCCGTGCCGCGCAAAAAGCATGATCGTTACCTGAAAATGCTGTTTGCAAAGTCCGCCGAACATCAATAATGTTCAAGAAAAAATGAAAATCGGAGTGGACAGCGTGCCCTAGGTGTGGTATAATGAAGACGATTTCGTATAAAAAGGAGCATGCCTATGATTCGCGTACTTGTTTTCAATGAATTCTGCCACGAAAGGGCCGAGGAGCGCATCCGCGAGGTTTACCCGAATGGCATTCACGGGGCGATTGCCGATTTTCTTGGAAAAGAAGAGGACTTCTCCGTCAAGACCGTTACGCTGGACGAAGTAGAGAGCATCACGCCTGCCCTTCTGGCCGAAACCGACGTGCTGATCTGGTGGGCACACATGCGACACG
Organism: Clostridia bacterium; assembly: GCA_017464805.1. Taxonomy (GTDB): domain Bacteria; phylum Bacillota; class Clostridia; order Oscillospirales; family CAG-272; genus UBA1740. Next base: position 7,806 of record JAFTYE010000009.1, read on the forward strand.
GCAATGTTCCCGACGAGGTTGCCTACATGATCCGCGATGCCGTGCTTTCGGGCATGGGTGCGATCTTTCTGCACTCGGGCCACCATTCCAAGCCCTTCCGTTATCTGCTCGGTACCTCCTGTGACCTCACCTGGCGTGAGTCGGACGACGAGGAGATCCTTTGGGTCATCGAGCCGTCCCATCCCATCACGCGCGGCATTGACCGTGCCATCATCCTGCCCGCCGAGGAGACCTACGGCGAGCCCTTTGTGATCCCCACCCCCGACAAGCTGCTCTTTATCGGACATTTTGCGGGCGGCGAGGTCTTCCGCTCGGGTTGCCTGTACGAGCGCGGTAACGGTAAGATCTTCTACTTCCAGCCCGGCCATGAAAGCTACCCCACCTACTACAACGAACAGGTGCAAACGGTGGTGAAAAACGCCGTTCGCTACCTCGCTCCCGCTTATCGCTGTCCCTCCGCCTGCCCGCAGGTTCGGCACATCAAGGATGAGCAGTACGTGATGCACGCACAAAGCGAATTTTAAGCCCGGTTTGCGCCCGACGGCATGGCCGTCGGGCGTTCTTTTTAGAAAAATCGTCACTTTGCACAAAAATGCCACCGAAATTTCTACATTTGTAAGAATTGACAGCGTTTCTTTCATATGCTACAATAATATCAAGAGGAAAGTATTCTCTCAATTTCACTTTCGAAAGGAAATACAAGCATGAGCAAAAGAGTTTTGTCCCTGATCCTCGCCTGCGTGATGCTGGCGCTCGCCGTTCCGGTGCTCGCCCTGCCCGCCTTTGCCGAGGAAGTCGACCTGTTTGTCGAGTCCTTTAATCAGGAGACCGACATCACCGTGTCCGAGGATGCAAGATCCAGCCCCGGCACGATCCTTCACCTGTACACGTGGTACAAGGCTGACGGTACTGCCAAGCCCCTTAACCGCAATGACGCTCCTCTTGAGGATACCGACTACGCCGTGTACAACCCTGAGCTGATCGATCGCGGCATCATCTCCGCAAATGACGATTACGAGACCGTGATTGAGAAGTACTACAATTACTTGTACAACGCTGCCCGCTTCACCTACAAGGGCAACTGGACAATCGGCACCTATCAGGCAGACGGCTCCTACGCTCCTTCCGAGCAACGCGTGTTCACCTACAACCAGTGGTGGTACGGTGCCCGCATCGCAGGCGGCGGATCCTCCCCCCATGTATGTGTAGCGACCGCTTCCTGGGAGTCACAGTTCGGTACCTCCCTTGCCAATGCGACCGTCTACCTCGATAGCTTCATCGCCATCGCGTACGACGAAAATGCTGTTCAGCCCGGTGAGGATGGTAAGATCTACTGGTCCGAGCTGGCTGAACTCTACGACATTTCCAACGCCACCCTCGGCGCAAACGGTGCCGTTTCCAAGCACCCCGCTATGAACCAGGTGTACACCTGGAACAAGGATTCCGGCTCCATCTCCTTCCAGAAGAACAAGCCGAATTCCGAAGTAAAGCTGATGGCTCTGCGTCCCAGCTCTGTGGCTCCCGCCGCCTACAACTACAAGGTTCCCGCAGGCGTTGTCGGTACCGCCAAGCTGTCTATCGCCGACTTTGCGGACTACAACGAGGGTGCCGGTGCGAAGCTCGCCATCGCTCTCAACGGTGAGGTCGTATGGCCCGTAGGTGCTGTCATCTCCGACGTGGAAAACTGGTACAATTATGTCGGCACCGGTAACATTTCGGGCTTCGCCGATGGCATTGCCGATCTGACCGTTGATGTAAAGCCTAATGATAATGTAGCCATTCTTGTTGCCCGTACAAGTCCAACCGCCAGCGGTCCTATCCTCGATATGCAGCCTACCATCTCCATCGAGAGAAAATATACCGTAGAATACAAGGACGCAGAGGGTGAGCTTCTTTCCTCTTATGTCGCCGCCAAGGGCGATGCCCTGCCGAAGGCTCCTTTCGCCGCAGCTGCCGAGGGCTGGATCATCAATGGCACGGCCGCAACCGAGCTGCCCGCAACCGTGACCGATAACCTCGTGATCGAGTATGCAGGCGAGCCCATCATCGCCGATACTGCTGTGGAATCTGTTTCCATCTCCATCGCCTCCAGCTTTGCCATCAACGTCTATCTGAAGGCAGACGACTATGCCGTCAAGGCAGGTCTTGCCGATGATGACGGCAACGAGTATTGGGGTGTGGAGCAGGCAGACGGTACCTTTAAGGTCACTATGCCCGGCTTCCTTGCCAAGGAAATGGACAGAGAGCTGAACCTGTGGCTGTTCCAGGAGTTTGATGGCGAGAACGCCCATGACTCCGCGGATCCCTATGCGCTTGTACCTACCGAGGTGTTGGCTGCTTACGCAGACAGCGACGCAAGCGATGCCGAGAAGGCATTGGCTGCCGCCGCACTCGACTACGCAGACGCCGCCAAGGCATACTTTGCAGGCGAGGCACTCGATTCCGAGGTTGCCGCTCGTTTGGCCGCACAGGATGCTGCCATCGCCGCCATCGAGTCGAACGTTGAGATAGCGGACAGCGAGGAATATTTTGTCAGCGGTATGACGCTGGTTCTGAAAGATCAGGTCATGTTCAAGATTCGCGTATCCTCGTCTATGTATGAGCCCATGGCAGCCGAAACGCTCGACTACTTCGTGGCTGTTGAGGGTCAGGGTACCGAGAATGAGTACACCGGCTTCGTATATGTCGAGGAGAGTGAGGAGTACGACATCACCATGACCCTTGGTGCCGTTACCGCCGCAGACTTCGATGAGAGCTTCAAGTTCACCGTAAAGGATGCATCCTTCGCCGTGTCCGAGACCTTCGAGTACAGCGTCAACGACTACATCGCCCGCACCTTTGACGCAAACGCCAAGGAAGCAGATCTGCTCCGCGCGATCTACGCCCTGGGTGTGGCCGCCAACAACGCATAAGGAGGAATGAATATGGAAATCTACGAAATTCCGAGCCTTGAAATTCAGGACTTTGCCGCTTCGGCAGACCCGATCAGCGCATCCCCCGATGCCGATAATCAGATCGGTAAGTGGGACGAGATC
>JAFTYE010000010.1 GCA_017464805.1 Clostridia bacterium
CGGCTACACGGGAACGAATTTCAACCGCCCCGACTTCCAACGAATGCTTGCAGATATGGATATGGGATATATCTCAACCGTCATCGTCAAGGACTCATCGCGCTTGGGCAGAAACTACCTCGAGGTCGGTCAGTACACGGATTATTATTTCCCCGAACACAACATACGCTTTATTGCTATCAACGATTGCATTGACAGTGAAAACGGAGAGGACGAGTTAGCACCCTTCCGCAACGTAATGAACGAGATGATGGCAAGGGATATTTCAAGAAAGGTTCGTTCCTCACACCGACTTCGCGGCAACGCGGGAGAGCCGTTAGCACCGCCGCCGTATGGCTATATGAAATCTCCCGAAAACAACAAGAGATGGATTGTTGATACGGAGGCGGCAGAGGTGGTCAGACGAGTGTACCGCTTGTGCATCGAGGGTAAGGGCAATGAAACCATAGCGAGAACGCTGCAAGAGGACAAGGTGTTAGTGCCGATGGCATTTTGGCAGAGTAAGGGACTTCCGCGAGGTGGAAAGAAAACGCAAGCCGATCCGTACAAGTGGTGTAAGACTACGATTGCCAAGATGCTTGCCCAACAGGAATACTGCGGTGACATTATCAATTTTAAGAGCACATCAAAGTCCTTCCGCAACAAAACACGCGTTGAGAACCCCAAGGAGAATTGGGCGATCTTCAAGGACGTTCACGAGCCAATCATTGACCGTGACACTTGAGAGCAGGTGCAAAAGCTTGTTGAAAAGACCAAGCGCAGACCGCCAAAGGACAAGAACTTAAAGAAAAGCATCTTCACGAGCTTTCTTTACTGCGGAGATTGCGGGCATAAGCTGTGGTTCAATTTCAATCAGAAGAACCCAAGCATCCGTTTCTTTAGTTGCTCGAACTACAAGGGAATGAGAGGTACTTGCGAGAACACCCACTATATCCGCGAGGATGCCTTGGAGCAGATCGTGCTGATGGAGCTTCGTATGCTTGCGGACTTTCTTGAAAGAGCAGAGGACGAGTTCGCGGAGCTTTTGGAGCAGAAGACCAACAAAGATATGATACGCGAGAGAACGACTGCGGAAGGGGCACTCTCGACGGCAAGAGCGCGAAGCAAAAAGCTTCTCGGACTTTTCGGGAAGCTCTACGAGGACAACGTAGAGGGCAAGGTCACGGACGAGTGGTTTATGCAGCTATCCAACAAGTACGAAGCCGAGCAAGAGGAACTAAAGCGGCAGATGTTTGAGCTTCAAGAGAAGCTTGATAAGATCGACCAAATGCAGACAGCAAAGGATGATTTCCTCCGAGCCATCCGCAAGTTTATGGAGATGCAGACCTTAACTCCGATACTCCTGCGAGAGCTTATTGAGAAGATCGAGGTCTTTCCCGTGGAAGGAAAGGGCAAGGACAGAACGCAGCGAGTCATCATCCACTACCGTTTTGTAGGTAGGCTCGATATCCCCGGCATCATTGAGCGCCCGCACTTTATTCTCGACTCCCCCCAAGGCGTGGCAATCGAATACCTACCTAACGCAATCTAAAAGAAAAAAGAGTAGCGAAATGCTACTCCAAACAACCCAATATAAATGCAGACATAAAAATATCGAGTGTCCATAACTGAAATCTGTTATGAACACTCGATATGGTCTGAGTGACAAGACTTGAACTTGCGGCCTCTACCACCCCAAGGTAGCGCGCTACCAACTGCGCCACACCCAGATTTGCCTTCCCCAGGCACTTGGGTATTATAACATATTCATTTTGGGATGTCAAGGGGATTTTGAAAAATTAAACAGAAAAAATCAAAAAATCATTTTTCTTGCATTTTGGCAGCAAAGGGAAGCTCGAATGGACGATCTGCTAACAGGGCATCAGCTTGCGGAGAGAAGACGGTGGCGAACGCATGGAGTATGCAGTGTGTAAGACGTGGCGGTGAAGGAAATGAAAGCTGACCGAGGATAAAAGGAAGCACGTAGGGGACAGGTGCCCCCGACGTGCTTCCTTTTATTGTGTTGCATCACACGATTTGATACGCTTTACAGTTTCGGCGAGTCCTTCTACGGCACGACATAATCGAAGATATCTACCGCCGTTATCCCCATGTCCCGCAACTCGTCTACGGTGCGCGCCTGTGAGGCGGTGTCGGTATAATCCGGTATGGCGGGAACCCTTGCCAGGATGCGTTCCGCACCGACAAGCGTCACAAGCTGCTCGATATTTTCTTTGATAAGTCGCACATCCCCGCCCGTGTAAGCGTCGTAGGCGTGCGGGTCAAACGTTTTGACGTCCACGATAAACAGGGAAGAGCCCTTTGCTACTACCGCTGCGTTTGCAAATGGAACGGCAAGGGAGGTCTCGATGGCATAGCTCCATGTGCGTGGCGCGCTTTCCATAAATTCTCGAATAAAATTTGCGTGCAAGAGCGGCTCGCCGCCGCCGAAGGTCACCCCGCCGCCCGTCGCTTGAAAGTAGACGCTATCTACCGATACGGCATCGATCAGCTCACTGACCGAATAGGTTTTTGGCTCCTTTGTCCCGTCCCAGGTATAGGGGTTGAGGCAATAGCGGCAACGAAGCGGACATCCCGCAAAGCAAACAAGCGTCCGAACGCCCGTGCCGTCACGCGCGAAGCGGTGACGCCCGATCTCGGAAATATCAGCCGTCAGCATCGGTCAAAAATCCGTAAAGCCCCCGTCCGTATTGGAGGGCAGGATCACGCCCATCAGGTAATCTTCCCAATAGGAGGGCTTGTCAGAGGCGAGTTGCTTTAGGTGCAGACCGATTGAAGAGAGGTGTCGCTCGATGTCCGCGGCATTCTTGCTCTCTATCCCTTTCTTGGATGCCAGTTCGGAGCGGGTAAGGCTCAAAAGATCGCCCACCGTTTGAATGTTGGCGCGCGCCAGCAGCTTGTTGATCTTTCTCGAAAGTCCAAGCCCCTTGATCGAAAGAGCGAGCAGCTTTTTCTCGGCCTCGTGTGCTTTCTCGATCGCTTCCGAAAAGGACGGCTGGGAAAGCCCTACGACGTGAATTTGTTCACCGGCCTCCGCTTTCTTCCTCAACGCCTCGTCCAACATCTTTGCCTCCGCGTCGCACCTCTCGCAAAAGCCGGGGCATTCCCTCTCAAAATCGCATTCGTCGATGGGGAGCTCAATGCCGTTTTTGTCGGCGATTTCGCGGCGGATCTTTTTCAGTATCTCACACTTTTCTTTGCCTGTCATGGTCATGCCTCGATTCCTGTCAAGCTTTGCTTTCATTGTATCATGTTTCAGGTGGCTTGTCAACAGAAACGAAAAAATTGCCGTTTAACCGAAAAATATACAGATATGACGAAAAAACTGCAAAAAATTATGCATTTTACAAATCGTAAAAATATCCTTGTTGAAACAAATGCAAATTCGTTTTTGACAAAAAATCCGACTTCTAAAACCAAAAAAATTCGTATAATTATGCAAAAATAAAGGATATATTTCAAAGGCGGCAGAAAACAGAGTATCAAACCTTGCTTTTTTGATTTTTATGGTAAAAATTTCCATAAAAATCAAAAATGACCGTTTGAGTGGAAGAAAATGAAGAAGCCTTTTCGTGTATAATGGGTGTAGAAATAAGCAAGGGAGGCAAGTATGGAAAAGGATATCATTCGCCCGGAAAAAGGGAAAAAAGCGGTGGGGTGTATACGGTGTGTGTTTCGCCCGCGCGGCACGGAGTATTGCCTTTTGCGAGAGGTAAACGAGGAAGGCACGGTCGTGTACACGGTCACTGTGCGCGGGGAAGACGGCGAAAGCTGCCGCCTGCCCGATGTGGCCCGCCGGCGCGAAAGTGCCGAGTACCTTTTTTCGCTGTTTGTCGGAAACGAGCTTTCTGCGAACAATGCCGCCGAGGTGGTTGAGGAGCTGCTTGCCCGTGAGCCTTCGCTTTTTGTATAACCGAATTGCATAACGGATAATGCCGCGTCGAAAAGCGCGGCGTTTTTTTGAATTTACAGGAAAAAACAGGGAAATTTTGCGTTTTTTCTTTACAAGACTTGAAAAGTATGGTATAATATATCCTGTATATGTGTGCGCGCCCGCGTTCACGGAACTCGGAGGTTAGATTATGAAATGCCCGATCTGCGCCGCGCCCGACAGCCGCGTGCTGGACAGTAGACCCGTCAGCGACGGGGTAAGCATCAAGCGTCGCAGGGAATGCCCCGCGTGCGGAAAACGATTCACGACCTACGAGGTGGTGGATTCTGTGCCGATCACGGTCGTGAAAAAGGACGGCACACATGAGTTTTTTGACGAGCGAAAGCTACAGGGCGGCATTATGCGCGCTGCCGAGAAGCGTCCCGTGGATGCGGCGGCCATCGCGAGCGAAATCGTTTCGGAGCTGAACAACTCCCTCGTTTCTGAGATCACCACCAAGGAGATTGGTGAGCGGGTGATGGAAAAGCTTCGAAACTTGGATGAGGTCTCCTACGTTCGCTTCGCTTCCGTATATCGGGAGTTTAAGGACGTGGACACCTTCCTGGAGGAGCTGAACAGCATGATCCGCTCCCGACGCAAGCCGCCAAGGAAAGGAACGACAAAAGAATCATGATCAAAAGCATGACCGCCTTCGGCCGCGCCGTGGTCGAGGGAGAGGATAAGGACATCACCGTCGAGATCCGCTCGGTGAACAGTCGCTACTACGATTGCAATGTGCGCCTGCCGCGCACCTACTCCTTCATGGAAGAAAAGATCAAGGCGTACATCCAGCGCGCCGTATCCCGCGCCAAGGTGGATGTGTCGGTCTCCGTGGAGCATCACGGCACCGACCTCGGCACTGTGGATGTGGATCTAACGCTTGCGCGCGGCTACGTCGATGCCTTGCGCCGCTTACAGAGCGAGCTGGGTCTGGTGGATGATATCACGACCATGCAGGTAGCGGCCAACCGCGACCTTTTCACCTATACTCATCCTGCCGCCGACACGGATGGCGAGTGGGCGCGCGTGGAAGCCGTTCTTGCTACGGCACTTGCCGACTATACGGCTATGCGTGAGGCCGAAGGGCAGAAGACCGAGGCCGATATCCGCGAAAAGCTCGAGAAGGTTAAGGCATGCGCTGCGACCGTTGCCGAGATATCCCGAACCGATATCACAGGCTACCGCGACCGATTGGAGACTCGCTTGCGCGGTATCCTCGGAGAGGGCGGTATCGTGGTGGATGAGGCACGGCTTTTGACCGAGTGTGCCGTGTTTGCCGACAAGATCGCCATCGACGAGGAGATCGCACGGCTTGGCAGCCACTTCTGCGCCTTTGACGAGATCTGCCGCGCAGGGGAGCCTTCCGGCAGAAAGCTCGACTTTCTCATGCAGGAGATGAACCGCGAGACCAATACCATCGGCTCGAAGGCGGGCAACGCCCGTATTGCGCGGCTTGTGGTGGAGATGAAGGCGGAGCTGGAAAAGATCCGCGAGCAGATCCAGAACATCGAGTGAGGCAAACGGTATGAAATTTATCAATATTGGCTTTGGCAACCTCGTTGCGGCAAATCGCGTGGTGGCACTTGCCAGCCCCGATTCCGCCCCCATTAAGCGATTGGTGCAGGAGGCAAAGGACAGCGGTCGCGCCATTGACGTGACCTGTGGCCGACGCACCCGCGCCGTCATCATCACGGACAGCGAGCATGTGCTCCTGTCCGCCATTCAAACCGAAACTATTTCCAACCGTCTTGACGATTCGCTCTCGGATGTCGAGGATGAGATCGTGTCGGACGAGGAAGAATAAGTCGAGAACACAAGGAGAAGATATCATGATCAAACCTACCATCGCAGAGCTGACGAAGGAAGAAATGAACCGCTATGAGCTGGTGATCGCCATTGCGAAGAGCGCCCGCCGTGTGACCGACGAGTACGTCGAGCAGCGCGAGCGCGCCGATCGCATGATCGCCAACCGCGAGACCGACAAGCCCCTGACTGCCCTGATCGGCAAGGAGTACCGCGACGAAAAGGCAGTCAAGACAGCCATTAACCGCTTCCACGACGGCCGCTATGAGGTGATCCCCGCCGAGGAGTGCGAGGCAAAGGAAGAAGAATAATTCCACAACAACTGCAAGGAGCCGGACATGACAGCCAGATACGTTGGTGTTTATCTGCTTGACGCTCCCTATCACATCGACCGTGAGTATGCATACTACCTGCCCGTTGCTTTGGCACAGGAAGTGAGGGTGGGCAGTATCGTCCTCGTTCCGTTCGGACAGGCGAACCGCCGTTCCTACGCGCTGGTCACCTCCTTTTCGGAAGAGAGTGACGTGGAAAAGGTCAAGCCCGTGCTTGCTGTATTGCCCGACCGTTTCTCCCTTGGTGAAGAAATGCTCGGGCTATGCTTTTTTCTGCGCGAGCACACGCTGTGCCCCTTGGGCGATGCCGTGCGCTGCCTGCTTCCGTCGGCGGCGTTCTCGTCCGTAACCGAATATTACCGTGCGTCCGGCGCGCCTCTTTTTGATCCCATCCATGCCGAGCTGGCCGCTTTGTTTGAGGACGGCAAACGTCGCTCACGCGAGGAGCTGCTTGCCATCGGCTCGCAAGCTGCCACGCTCTCCCGATTGGTCGAGGCAGGGGCACTTGTTCGTGAATACGAGCTGAAGGAAAACAAAGGTAAGACCGAAAAGTATGTGTCACTGGCCAATTCCGCCGAAGAAGCCCTCTTTTTCCTGTCCGCCGAGGCAGGGAAACGCCGCATCCGCGGCGAGGCACAGGAAAAGATCCTGCGGACCCTTATCGCCGAGGGGGGCATGCGCCGCACCGATCTGTGCGAGCTGACGCACACCACCACGGCACAGGTGACGTCGCTTGTTTCGCGTGGCCTGTTGGCGGAGGAAGAGATTTCCGTCACTCGCGATCCCTACGCCCACCTGCATCGCGGCACCGATCGTACCCCGATCAACCTCAGCCGCGCGCAGACGGCCGCCTATGATATGCTTCTTTCCCTGTATGAGGAAAGAGAAGCGCGTGCTGCGCTTCTCTTCGGTGTGACGGGCAGCGGTAAGACCAAGGTGATGATGAAGCTCATCGACCGCGTGATCGCGGACGGACGGCAGGTCATTGTCATGGTGCCCGAGATCGCCTTGACCCCCCAGACCGTCGGCATATTCTGTGCCCGCTACGGTGACCGCGTGGCGGTCATCCATTCCTCACTTGGTGAAGGCGAACGCTTTGACGCCTGGCGGCGGATCGCCGATGGAGAGATCGATCTCGTGATTGGCACGCGCTCGGCCGTATTTGCGCCCTTGTCCAATCTTGGCCTTATTGTCATGGACGAGGAGCACGAGCACACCTACAAATCCGAATCCGATCCCAAATACCACACCCGCGACGTCGCCGCCTACCGCTGCGGCATAAGCAAATCGCTGTTAATCCTCGCCTCTGCTACCCCGTCTTTTGAGAGCTTTCATAAGGCGGAGCAGGGAAAATATACCCTCGTCCCCCTGCGGGAGCGCTACGGCGGCGCGTCCCTGCCCGAAACTGAGGTGGTGGACATGCGCGCCGAGCTTCGCGCGGGAAACCGTTCGCCCATCAGTGCGCGCCTCTTGGATGCCTTGCAGGAAACGCTTTCCGAGGGTAAGCAGGCGATTCTGTTCTTAAACCGCCGCGGCTACAACACCACTGTCAGCTGTAAGGGCTGCGGTTCGCCCGTCACCTGCCCGAATTGCAGCGTGGCCCTGACCTATCACACCGATCGCACGGGCGGCAGTATGTTCTGCCACCTCTGCGGATACCGCACTGCCCCCGCGCGTGTCTGTCCCGAATGCGGAAGCGGGGAGCTTTCCTACGTGGGCTTCGGTACGCAAAAGGCAGAGGCGGAGCTGGCCGCATGCCTGCCCGAGGCACGCGTGCTGCGTATGGATGCCGATACCACCACGGGAAAGGCGTCCTACGACCGCCTGCTTGACCGCTTTCGTAAGGGCGAGGCGGATATCCTACTCGGCACGCAGATGGTCACCAAGGGACACGATTTCCCGAACGTGGCACTTGTTGGCGTGTTACTCGCAGACACCTCCCTGTATATGAACGATTTTCGATCGACCGAGCGCACCTTTTCCCAGCTTACACAGGTGATTGGCCGCGCGGGTCGCGCCGATACCCCCGGCCGCGCCATCATCCAGACCTACGCCCCGCAGAACGAGGCGATCGGCATGGCCTGTCGACAGGACTACGACGGCTTTTATCGCTCGGAGATCGAGCTTCGCCGCACCCTATCCTTTCCACCCTTTTGCGATATCGTCCAACTTACCGTTTCCTCGGCCCATGAGGACGAGCTGATGACCGCCTCACACCGCCTGCTTGCCGCGATGACCTCACTTGCACGGCGGGAATATCCCGACCTGCCCCTTGCCCTGTTCGGCCCCTTTGAGGCGGGGGTGTATAAGGCGGCAGGGAAGTTTCGCCTTCGCATGGTGGCCAAGTGCCGCCTTGGCAAAAAAAGCCGCGAATTTTTCGCCCGCGTGATGACGGACTTCGGAACGAACGTCGGGCGGCGCGTAACGCTGTCGCTCGATGAAAATCCCCTTTGATATTTTCTGTGAATTTTCCCAAGTATGAAAGGAACCCGATATGGCTATCTTAAAAATCGTTACCACCAAGGACGGCATGGACACCTTGCGTAAGGTCAGCCGCCCCGTTACCGAGATCACCCCGCGCATTCACACGCTCCTTGACGATATGACTGAAACCATGCGCGTAGCAGAGGGCTGTGGCCTTGCCGCCGTGCAGGTAGGCGTGTTGCGCCGCGTGGTGGTCATTGAGGTCGAGGAGGGCGAGGTCTATGAAATGATCAATCCCGAGATCATCGACCGCCATGGCAGGCAGGAGGAGCCGGAGGGCTGTCTTTCCCTGCCCGGCGAAAGCGGGATCACCCGCCGCCCCCGCACCGTCACCGTGCGTGCCCAGAACCGTAACGGCGAGTGGTACGAGTTAACCGGCTCTGACCTGCTGGCCCGCGCCATCTGCCACGAGCTTGATCACCTGGACGGCAAGCTCTATACCGACGTCGTCATTCGCGACGTGGAGGAATAAGCATGAAGATCCTCTTTATGGGAACGCCCGATATCGCCGCCTCTTGTTTGTCTGCCCTTCTGGATGCGGGTGAGCAGGTCGTGGCCGCCGTGACCCAGGCAGATCGCCCGAAGGGAAGAGGGTATACCCTGACCCCGCCGCCCGTGAAGGTGCTTGCCGCCGAACGCGGCATTCCCGTCTACCAACCGGATACCCTGCGCAGTGAGGAATTTTCCGCGCTTCTTGCCGAGATCGACCCTGACCTCATCGCGGTGGTCGCCTACGGCAAAATTTTGCCAAAAAACGTGCTGAACTACCCGAGGTATGGGTGCATCAACGTCCATGCCTCGTTGCTCCCGAAATACCGCGGTGCCGCGCCCATTCAGCGTGCCATCATGGAAGGCGAGCGCGAAACGGGCGTGACCACCATGTTCATGGCCGAGGGGCTTGACACGGGTGACATGCTCCTGTCCGAGTCCTTTGCCATCGAAAAAAACGATGATTTCGGCACCGTTCACGATCGCATGGCCGCACTCGGCGGCCGTCTGCTCTGTGAAACGGTGACCCTACTTCGCAAGGGCAAGGCAGTCCGCGTGCCGCAGGACGAAGCCCGTTCTACCTACGCGAAGAAGATCGAAAAGGCAGACTGCCATCTTGATCTGACCAAAAGTGCGGCGGTGCTTGATCCTTACATCCGTGGGCTTTCTCCTGTTCCGCTTTCCTTTGTGCGCCGCGAAAACGGCAAAATGCTGAAGATCGCACGCGCCGAGGTAAGAGAGGGAAGGGGCGTGCCCGGTACCGTCCTTGCCGTCGATGACGGCAAAAAAGGCGGCATCCTCGTCGCCTGCGGCGAGGGGGCGTTGCTTTTCACGGAGATCGTTCCCGAGGGAAAGGGAAGAATGCGTGCCGCCGACTATGTGCGCGGCAGACAAATTCAAGTGGGGGAGGTTCTCTCTTAAATGCCATGGTTTTTCGTTGATTATTGGTATATCATTCTGGTTCTGCCCGCCGTTATCCTCGCCTTCTGGGCGCAAATGCGGGTCAATTCCACCTTCAATAAATACAGTCGCGTTGCCACTCGGGGCGGCATGACCGGCTATGCCGCTGCACGGATGGTACTGGATCGCAATGGCCTGTCAAATGTGGCGATCGAGGAGGTCAAGGGACACCTGTCCGACCACTTTGACCCGCGCACCAATGTCATCCGCCTGTCCTCGGCCGTTTATCACGGAAACAACGCTGCCGCCGTGGGCGTTGCCGCCCACGAGGCAGGGCATGCCGCACAGTACGCGCAAGCCTATCTGCCTATGCGGCTGCGTGCTGCCATTATTCCCGTGACCAATATCGGCTCGCGCCTCGCCTTCCCTTTGCTTCTGCTCGGCATTTTATTTGCCTATCCGCCGCTTGCCTATGCAGGTGTGCTGGCCTTCGGCCTTTCTACCCTCTTTCAGCTTGTGACACTCCCTGTGGAGTTCAATGCCAGCCGTCGCGCCATGGCGGTCATCGGGGAAAGCGGTCGCTTCGGCGAGGAGGAGCAGCAGGGTGCGCGCCGCGTCCTGACGGCCGCCGCGCTGACCTACGTGGCCGCGCTCGCCGTTTCGCTTGCCAATCTCCTGCGTCTTTTGATGATCGCAGGCGGCTCCCGTCGCCGCCGTTAATGGAGAAAAAGCATGGCAGAACGAAATATCCGCCGCATCGCCCTGCGCTTGCTCCGCCGCTTTGAGGTCGAGGAGCAGTATATCAACCTGGTGTTGGAGGACGAGGTGGTCGCCACGCTTGCCGCTGAGGAGAGGCGGTTTCTGACCGCGCTCCTCTACGGCACGGTCGAGCGGCTCGTGACGTTGGATCACGTGATCTCTACCCTTGCCGCCCGTCCCGCCAAGGGGATGGCACCGCATACAAAAAACGCCTTGCGGCTGGGGCTGTACCAGCTGCTGTACATGGACGGCGTGCCCGATTTTGCCGCCGTTAACGAAACCGTGGCCCTCGCGGGTAGTCGCGGCGAGCGCGGCTTTATCAACGCCGTTATGCGCGCTGCCATCCGCACCCCTGAGAAGTTTGCGCCGCCCGCGCGAGAAAAGGATCCCGTGCGCTATCTCTCGCTTACCTATGCCTTTTCCGAGGCACTTGTGCGGCATTTTCTTGCCGAGTACGGCGAGAAGGATACCGAAGCGATCCTTGCCGCCTTTAACGAAACCAAGCCTCTGACCCTGCGCGTCAACACCGAAAAAACCGACCGCGTGACCCTGCTTTCGCTCTTGCGTGAGGCAGGATACGAGGGGGAAGAGACGCCGTTTGCACCCCACGGCATTCGCATGCGCGAAAGTGTATCTCCCGCTGATCTGCCCGGCTTTTTCGACGGACTTTTTTATGTACAGGACGAGGCCTCGCAGATCGCGGTGGCCGCCCTGGACGCCTCGGATGCCACGCTTGCCGTGGACACCTGCGCCTGCCCGGGCGGCAAATCCTTTGGGTTGGCCATGGATATGAAGGACGGCGGCACCGTACATGCCTTTGACCTGCACGAAAGCAAGCTTCCCCTCATTCGCGAGGGGGCAGACCGCCTTGGCCTGTCATCCATCCGCGCCGCCGTTCATGACGGCTCTTCCCCTAAAGCCACGCTTTGCGGTAAGGCAGAACGCGTTTTGTGTGACGCCCCCTGCTCCGGCCTTGGTGTGCTTGGCAAAAAGGCCGACCTGCGCCATCGCGCCGTCCTTCGCACAAACGAGTTGCCCCCCTTGCAAAAAAACATCCTTGCCGCCGCCTCGACCTACGTGAAGGCGGGAGGAACACTGGTGTATTCCACCTGCACGCTCAATCGCCGGGAAAACGAGCAGGTCTGCCTTACATTTTTGAGAGAAAATTCGCAATTTCGCGCCGTCCCCTTTGCGGTAGGGGAGCTGTCAGCTCCCGACGGCATGCTCACGCTTTTGCCGCACCTCCACCGTACCGACGGCTTCTTTATCGCCAAATTTGAACGGATAGGATAGATCATGAAGGAAATGACCCTGCCGCCCCCGCCCCGCGTGGACGGAAAGACCGATGCGCTCTCCCTGCTCCCCGAGGAGCTTGCGGAGCTTCTTATGTCCCTTGGACAACCAAAATACCGCGCGAAGCAGATATTTCCGCTGCTTTCTCGCGGCCTGCCCTTTTCGGAGATGTCCAATCTTCCGAAGGACCTGCGCCGCACACTGGAGAAAAGCTGTGCCGACACCCTGCCGCGCGTGGAAAAGAAGCTGGTCTCCGCCATTGACGGAACGGTCAAATATCTCTTCCGCTTGCATGACGGTGCCTGTATCGAAAGCGTTCTCATGCGCTATGAACACGGCAACTCGCTCTGCATTTCCAGCCAGGTCGGGTGCCGCATGGGCTGTCGCTTCTGTGCCTCCACCATCGGGGGCAAGGTGCGCGACCTCTACCCATCGGAGCTGCTTGGACAGGTCATCGCCGCCCGGCTGGATTGCGGGGAACGCGTCAGCAATATCGTGATGATGGGCATTGGCGAGCCGCTCGATAACTTCGACAACGTCGTGCGTTTTTTACACCTCGTCAACCATGAGGATGGCGTCTGCATCGGTTACCGTCATATATCTCTCTCCACCTGTGGGCTTGTGCCGCGCATCTACGACCTTGCGGGGCTCGACCTGCCCATCACCCTGTCCATCTCTCTGCACGCTCCTACGGACGAGCAGAGATCCTCGATCATGCCCATTAACCGCCGATATCCCCTCGCGGAGCTTTTTGCCGCTTGCCGCGACTATTACGCGACCACGGGACGGCGCATTTCCTTTGAATATACGCTCATTTCTGGTAAAAACGACAGCGTTTCGGATGCCGCCGCGCTTGCCGATTGCCTGACCCGTGCCTTCCGCGGCACGGGTGCGCCCCTGCACGTCAACCTTATTCGCGTGAACGAGGTGGATGGAAGCGGCTTTTCGCGCGGCGACCGTGAAAGCGTAAATGCCTTTGCCGAAGCTCTTGGAAAGCGCGGGATCGTGGCAACCGTTCGCCGCCGCCTTGGCGCGGACGTCAATGCCGCCTGCGGCCAGCTTCGCCGTGCCACGGCCGCCGAGCAGACGGGCAAGACAGAAAGCGAGGGCAAGGCATGAGAGCGTATGCCGACAGCCATATCGGGCTCGTTCGTGAGGAAAACCAGGACGTTTTCCGACTGATGGAGCTCGAAGGAGGAATCCTTGCCGCTGTTTTTGACGGCATGGGAGGCGTAGCGGGCGGCCGCATCGCCGCCGAGCTGGCCGCCGCCGAGTTTACTGCATCCTTCTCTACCCACTGTGCGGAGCTTGCCAAGGGCGGTGCACCCACGGATACCGATATCCATCGCCTGTACAGTCACGCTGTTTACCGTGCCAATGCCGCGGTGCTGGAGCGCGCGGTCCTGACCCCCGAATGGCAGGGAATGGGAACCACCGTTTGCGCCGCTTACCTACTTGGCGATGTGGCCTACATTGCCCATATCGGGGACAGCCGCGCCTATCTCCTGTACGGTGATGAGGCCGCCCGCCTGACCCATGACGATTCGCTCGTTGCCGAGCTGATTGCGCGCGGCGAGATGACCGAGGAGGAGGCAAAAAACAGCCGCGAACGGCATCTCCTAACCCGCGCGCTCGGTGTTGCACCGTATGCGGAATTTCATTTCACCACGCAAAGGCTGGAAACGGGTGACCGTCTGTTGCTTTCCACCGATGGCCTTCACGCCCTTCTCTCTGACAGGGAGATCGCATCTCTTTCGGCCGATACATCGATCTCGCTTTTGCCTAAACGGTGCATTGAGGAGGCATGTAAGCGTGGCGGTAGCGACAACGTGACCGTTGTAGCTGTTGAGATCTGAACGATAAACCAAAGTAGAACAAAAACGAAGAAGGGAGGGCTTGCATGGAAGAGCGGCTTGAACGTCTTGTCGGGCAGGTGCTCGATAACCGCTATCAGCTTCATGCTGTGGTCGGTGTGGGCGGCTCTGCCGTTGTTTTTGACGCGCAGGATCTGCTTCTGCGCCGTCGCGTTGCCCTCAAAATGTTGCGCAGCACCGCCGCCCCCGCCGGGGAGGGAATGACGGTCAGTGAAGCGGAGCGCGAGGCGCGCAATGAGGAAGCGCGCCGTATCAACCGCAGTGCCTTTCTGCGGGAGGCGGATACCGCTTCGGTGCTCTCTCACCCGAATATCGTAGGGGTCTTTGACGTGCTTCCCGAAACCGATAATCCCTACATCGTCATGGAATACGTGGAGGGGATGCCGCTTTCCGATCGCATTGCGCAAAAGGGCTGTCTTGCCGTGCGCGAGATCCTTCGGGTCACGCACGGTGTGCTGGAAGCACTTTGCGAGGCGCACGAACACGGCATCGTCCACCGCGATATCAAGGCGCAGAATATCCTTCTCACCCCCTCGGGCGGTGTCAAGGTTGCAGATTTCGGCATTGCCAAGACCCCGTGGAGGGATAAGCTGAATCTTCATGGCCGCGTGCTCGGCACGGTGGATACCATCAGCCCCGAGCAGGCAAGCGGCTCCCGCGTGGACGCACGCTCCGACCTCTATTCGCTTGGGGTGGTCATGTACCACATGGCAACAGGTGTGCTTCCGTTTCAGGGCGATGATGAAACCGTGGCCTTCATGCAGGTAAACGAAGCACCCAAGTACCCATCTACCCTCAACCCCGCCATCCCCGCAGGGTTGGAACAGATCATCCTTACCGCCATGGAGAAAAGCCCCGATAAACGTTTTCCTACAGCCGCCGACATGCTGGCGGCCGTCAGAGTGCTGGAAAAGAATCCGCACCACGTGTTTCGCCGCTTTCGCACGGTTCCCTTGCCCTCACCTGCGCGCTTCTTTGCGCGGCACGGGGTGGTCTTCTTCGTGGCACTCGGCGTGGCATTGGCGGCTCTTTGCGTGTATGCCGCGATCCTTTTTACCAATATCACCCCCCTGCCATCGGTGACGGTGGTGGAGCTGCCCACCTATACAGGCACTCTGTATACAGGAAATGCGCTCGACCTTGACCCGCGCATCACCCTTTCCGTGCGATACGAGTACCGCCCCGATCTGCCGGAGGGAACGGTGCTGGCCCAAAGCCCCGCCGCAGGTACGCGTCTGAAGCTCGATGGGGACACGGACATGGAACAGCTGACGTTGACCGTCAGCACGCAAGATCCAAACAAACAGACAGAAACGGATGAACAGTATGCAAGACGTTAAAAAGGGAAGAGTTGTTGGCTCGGTCGGCGGTATCTTCGAGGTTCTTTGTGAGGGGGGCGAGCGCCTTTGTGTTCGCGCGCGCGGCAATCTGCGCCGCGGTGAGGGAAAGCTGCTGGTCGGTGACCTTGTGCGCGTGTCGGGCGAGGAAAGCGATGCCGTGATTGAGGCGATCAAGGAACGCCAAAACAGCCTCATCCGCCCGCCGCTTGCCAACCTCGACCATCTGTTCGTCGCGCTCTCGGTTCGCGAGCCGAGCCCCATCCCGGAGACCACCGACAAGCTGCTCGCGATCGCAGAGCATAACGGCATCGACGTGACGGTCGTGGTGACCAAGGAGGATGCCTCGGCCGAGGCCGCCGAGGAGCTGGCCGCCCTGTACCGTACCGCAGGCTATCCCGTTTTCACGGTCAGCAGTTACGAGAATACAGGCATCGACGAGCTTGCCGCACACTTGCAGGACGTACTGACAGGCGGTAAGACTGCCGCCTTCGCGGGTGCCTCGGGTGTGGGGAAATCCTCGCTGATGAACCGCCTCTTTCCCGACCTCTGTCTCGAAACGGGCGAGATCAGCCAAAAGATCGGCCGAGGCAAAAATACCACCCGCACTACCGTTCTGTATCCCGTGTTTGGAGAGAATGGTGGTTTCCTCGCGGACACCCCCGGCTTCAGCATGCTGGATTTCATTCGCTTTGACTTTATGACCTGGCAGGATTTGCCGAATGCCTTCCGCGAGTTCGCGCCCTATCTCGGGCAGTGCCGCTATGCCAACTGCCGTCACGTCAAGGAGGAGGAGTGTGCTGTTCGCCGCGCTCTTGCCGACGGCAGGATCCCCGTATCCCGCTACGAAAGCTACGTATCCCTGTATACTGTGCTCAAGGATAAGAGCCCTTACGGTAACGAAAAATAATTTTTACTTTTTTTAGAAAAAGGCTTGACAAACAGACAAAAACGTGTATAATAGTATTGTTATCCTAAGACAGCAGGTTCCCGTAAAGGTGCATGGCACTCTCCTGCCGAGGTGAAGCGTTAATATTTTTGAATATTATCCTTTTCTCGGTCGTGCTATGTCATGCGGGAGAAGGATTTTTTATTTGATACGGAGGTGAAAGAAAATGCCCAGCAGTAAAATTCTTGAACAAAAGCAGAGCATTGTCAAGGAACTGGCTGATAAGCTGCGTGCCGCACAGGCAGGCGTGCTTGTCAACTATCAGGGTATCACGGTTGAAGATGATACCAAGCTGCGTAGAGAGCTGCGTGCCGCAGGTGTTGAGTACATGGTTATGAAGAACACCCTGACCGGCCGTGCATGCGACGAGGTAGGTCTTGGAGATATGAAACAGTATCTCGAGGGTATGACCGCTATCGCTATCTGCGGTGATGATCCCCTCGCACCTGCGAAGATCACCCGCGCTTACGCAGAAAAGATCGAGTCCTTTACCGTAAAGGCAGGTTTCCTTGACGGTGAGGTCATCGACGCAGCGAAGGTTGGCGAGCTCGCTACCATTCCGGCGAAAGAGGTTCTTATCGCCAGAATCCTTGGCAGCTTGACCGGCCCGATCCGCAGCCTGGCTTACGCTCTTCAGGGTGTGGTCGACAAGAATGGGGAAGCAGCCCCCGCGGAGGAAGCAGCCGCAGAAGCCCCTGCAGAAGCTTAAGTCAAAAACAATAACGAAAATTTGTGGAGGTATATCACAATGGCAAGCGAAAAGACTACTCAGATCCTCGACCTGATCAAAGGTCTGACGATCCTGGAACTCTCTGACCTGGTAAAGGCAATCGAAGAAGAATTTGGCGTTTCCGCTGCTCCTGTTGCAGTTGCAGTAGCCGGTGGCGCAGCTCCCGCAGCAGCAGCTGCCGAGGAGAAGACCGAGTTTGACGTCGTGCTGAAGGCAGCAGGCGCATCCAAGCTCAACGTTATCAAGGTTGTTCGTGAGATCACCGGCCTTGGCCTGAAGGAAGCAAAGGACCTTGTTGAGGCTGCTCCTAAGGCTGTTAAGGAAGGCGTGTCTAAGGACGAGGCTGCCGCTATCGAGGCAAAGCTGAAGGAAGCCGGCGCCGAAGTTGAAGTGAAGTAATTTCACCCCGTAACAGAGAAGGGATGACGTGCACCTGTTCACGTCGTCCCTTTTTTATTTCTTTTGCAAAGAAAGGCGCAAATACCCTTGACTTTTTAGAGGAATTGGTGTACAATGTAAATGATATGCCACAAAATTCCTATCAACAGGAGGAGCTATGGACGCAAAGAAACTCGAAAAGCTCGCTGACCTCGCGCGCAATATCCGCGTGGGCGTTATCGAGGGTACTTATCACGCAAAATCCGGTCACCCCGGCGGATCGCTTTCGATCGCCGACATCCTGACCTACCTCTATTTTGAGGAAATGAATGTTGACCCCAAAAACCCGAAGGATCCCGCACGTGACCGTTTCGTGCTGTCGAAGGGTCATACCGCCCCTGCGCTGTATGCCACCCTTGCCGAGCGCGGCTATTTCCCCAAGTCCGATCTCGCAACCCTGCGTAAGATCGACTCTCACCTGCAAGGTCACCCGGATATGAAGGGCACCCCCGGTGTCGATATGACCACCGGCTCGCTCGGTCTTGGTATCTCTGCCGCAGCAGGTATGGCTCTGTCCGCAAAATACAAGAACGCTGACTACCGCGTTTATGCCATCCTCGGTGACGGCGAAAGCGAGGAGGGTCAGGTTTGGGAGGCTGCTATGTTCGCCGCCCACTACAAGCTGGATAACCTTGTTGCCTTCCTCGACCTCAACGGCTTGCAGATCGACGGCAAGATCACCGAGGTCATGAACCCCATGCCGCATGACGAGAAGTTCCTCGCCTTCGGCTGGCACGTCATCACCATTAACGCGCACAGCTTTGAGGAGATCGCCGCGGCTCTCGCCGAGGCGCGCACCGTAAAGGGCAAGCCTACCATGATCATTGCCAACTCCGTCAAGGGGAAAGGCGTTTCCTTCATGGAAAACCAGGTTGGTTGGCACGGTAAGGCACCGAACGATGAAGAATACAAGCAGGCAATCGCCGAGCTGATGGGGGAGGGTAAATAAATGGCAGAAAAAATGGCAACCCGTGAAGCATACGGCAACGCCCTTGCCGAGCTGGGTGATAAATATGATTTCGTGGTCATGGACGCGGACCTTGCGGCTGCTACCAAGACCGGTACCTTTAAGAAAAAGTTCCCGAACCGCTTCTTTGATTGCGGTATCGCAGAGGGCAACATGGTGTCCGCCGCCGCCGGTATTGCTACCACGGGCGTCGTTCCGTTCGTCAGCTCCTTTGCTATGTTCGCCGCAGGCCGCGCTTACGAGCAGGTTCGTAACTCGGTCGGCTACCCGCACCTCAACGTCAAGATCGGTGCTACCCACGCGGGCATCACCGTCGGTGAAGACGGCGCAACCCACCAGTGCAACGAAGACCTCGCCCTGATGCGTACCATCCCCGGCATGGTCATCATCAACCCCGCAGACGCACAGGAGACCCGCGCGGCTGTTGAGGCAGCCATCAACTACCAGGGCCCCGTGTACATCCGTCTTGGCCGCGCCGCCGTTCCCACCGTTACCGAGGAAGGCAGCTTCCAGATCGGCAAAGGCCTCGTCCTTGGCGAGGGTAAGGACATCACCGTGGTCGCTACCGGCTACATGGTGCACCTGGCACTCGAAGCCCGTGAGATTCTCGCCGCCGAGGGCATCTCGGTCCGCGTGATCAACATCGCCACCATCAAGCCCCTGGATACCGAGCTGATCGTGGCCGCCGCTCGTGAGACCGGTGCCATCATCACCGCAGAGGAGCACAGCATCATCGGCGGTCTTGGCAGCGCTGTTGCCGAGGCAGTCTCGGAGACTTGCCCCGTTCCCGTATCCCGCATCGGCGTTCCGGACTGCTACGGCCGCTCCGGCACCGTTCCCGCTATGCTGGAATACATGCACCTCACCACCGCCGACATCGTCGCCCGCGTGCGCGAGGTCCTCGCAAAGAAATAAACAAAACAAGCAAATAAAAAAAGGCAGAGCATCCGCTCTGCCTTTTGCTTTTGTCGAAACGGGACGTCGAGGACGTCGTCTCCCACCGCAGAAAGAACACGCCCCAACCGTTCGTGGGGAAGGGGCTTGCCCCTCCTGTGCAGATCTTTTGTATCCAAAAAACAGGACACAGATCGCTCTGTGTCCTGTTCCTTTTTATTCCTTTACACGGAATGCACGCCGAGGGCGGCGTCGCTTTCGCCGTCGATGTTATACTTGGCGGCCTTGCGCTTTTCGAAGAACTTCACGGCCACCTGCTCAAACAGGGCAAGGGACAGAAGATCCTCTTCCTGCTCGGCGTAGGGGGCTACGCGCTCACGCAGGCTGGCGATCTCGGGCTTGATATCGTCTGCGGGACGGTAGTCGATCGGCTTCTCGTCGCCGATGATCTGACGGCGGAATTCCTCGTCGATGGGGGCGGGGGTGCGGCCGTACTCGCCGCGGATCAGGCCCTTGAATTCCTTGGTCACCATCTTGTAACGCTCGCCCAGCAGCACGTTGTACACGGCCTGCGTACCCACGATCTGCGAGGTCGGGGTCACGAGTGAAGCGTAGCCCGCATCCGCACGGACGCGCGGAACCTCGGCCAATACCTCGGGCAGCAGATCGGACTTGCCCGCCTGCTTCAGCTGGGAAACCAGGTTGGAGAGCATGCCGCCCGGCACCTGATAGCGCAGAGCGTTGACGTCTACCTTGAGCACCTTCGGATCGATCAGACCGCTTGTCAGGTACTTCTCGCGGATAGGAGCGAAGTGGTTTGCCACCTCGTTCAGCTTACCAAGGTCAAGGCCTGTGTCGTAGGGCGTGCCCTGCAGAGTCGCTACGATGGCCTCGGTGGGTGCCTGCGAGGTACCCATGGCGAAGGGAGAAATGGCGGTATCTACCACGTCCACACCGGCCTCAACGGCCTTCAGAATGGTCATGGAAGCCAGACCGGCGGTGTAGTGGGTGTGAAGCTGTACGGGAACGGAAACGCTGGCCTTGAGTGCCTTCACGAGCTGATACGCATCGTAGGGCTTGAGCAGACCCGACATGTCCTTGATACAGATGGAGTCCGCGCCCATTTCCTCAAGCTGCTTTGCGTAGGCCGCAAATGCTTCGTTTGTGTGGAAGGGGCTGGTGGTGTAGCTGAAGGCCGCCTGCACGTGGCCGCCCTCGCTCTTGGTGGCTCGGATGGCTGTTTCCAGGTTGCGCGCGTCGTTCAGTGCGTCGAAGATGCGGATGATGTCGATACCGTTTGCCACCGACTTCTTGACGAAGTATTCTACCACGTCGTCGGCATAGTGACGGTAGCCGAGGATGTTTTGTCCGCGGAAGAGCATCTGGAGCTTGGTGTTTTTGACGTGCTCACGGATCGTGCGAAGACGCTGCCACGGATCCTCGTTGAGGAAGCGCAGGCAGGAGTCGAAGGTCGCACCGCCCCATGCTTCCAGGGAATGATAACCGACCTGGTCAAGCAGCTCAAGCGCGGGGATCATCTCCTCGGTGGTCATACGGGTAGCGGCCAGCGACTGATGCGAGTCGCGGAGCACGGTTTCGGTAATTTTTACTTTTGCCATGATATGATAGCCGTAATCCTTTCTTTGTTATGTAGAAGGGGAATTAACCGAACATTTGCAGGAACACGCCCGCCGCAACGGCGGAGCCGATAACACCTGCCACGTTCGGACCCATGGCGTGCATGAGAAGGAAGTTTGCGGGGTTCTCCTTGCGGCCGACGTCCTGCGCCACGCGCGCCGCCATCGGCACGGCGGAAACACCTGCGGAGCCAATGAGCGGGTTGATCTGACCCTTGGTCAGGGCACACATGATCTTACCGCCAAGCAGACCGCCGATCGTCGAGATCGCAAAGGCAACCAGGCCGAGACCGATGATTTTGAGCGTATCCCAAGCCAGGAAGCTTGCGGCATTCGCGGTCGCACCGACCGAAACGCCCAAGAGGATTGTGATAATGTTGATAAGCTCGTTCTGTGCGGTCTTGGAAAGACGATCGGTCACGCCCGAAACGTTGAGCAGGTTACCCAGCATCAGGAAACCGACAAGCGAAGCGGCATCGGGAACCAAGAGAATCACGATTGCCATTACGATGATGGGGAAGATCACCTTTTCTGCGGTCGACACGGGACGCAGGTTCTTCATCACAATCTGGCGCTCTTTTTTCGTGGTCATCAGCTTCATCAGCGGCGGCTGGATCATCGGGATCAGCGCCATATAGCTGTACGCGGCGATGGCAATCGCGCCGAGAAGGTGCGGTGCCAGCTCCTTGGTCACGTAAATGGCCGTCGGGCCATCCGCACCGCCGATAATGCCGATCGCGGCAGCGGCCGCCTCTGGGAAGCCGAGGAAGAGTGCACCCCAGAAGGCAACGAAGACACCAAGCTGTGCGGCTGCGCCCAAAAGCAGACTCTTGGGGTTGGCGATAAGGGCAGAGAAGTCGGTCATCGCACCGACACCCATGAAGATCAGTGAGGGATACACGCCCAGCTTGACACCTAAGTAAAGGATGTCCACCAAGCCGCCGTTGCTGACTGCATGGGCAACGATGTCACGCATGGATTCAGACAGCACGGGCGTTATGCCGTCTGCTTCGAAAATCTGCTTTCCCATCTCATCAAAGACAGGAACACCGTCGATAAACCACTCCATGTGGAAGAGCTCGGTGCCGGGGAGGTTGGCAAGCAGCATGCCGGTTGCGATCGGAACGAGAAGCAGGGGCTCGAACTTCTTGACAATGCCAAGATAGAAGAGCACGCCCACAATCACGTACATAATAAGGGTCTTGATACCAAGCTCCGGATCTGCAATCAGCTCGCTGATGCCTGTACTGTTGTAAAAGTTAACAATAGCATCTACGATAGCGTTCATGATTGTACCAGCTTTCTTTGGTCAATCAGCCAAGGGAAACCAGCAGGTCACCTGCGTTCACGGATGCACCCTTGGTCACGTTTACGGAGGAAACGGTGCCATCCTCGGGAGCGGGAATGGCGTTCTCCATCTTCATGGCCTCGAGAATACACAGGGTGTCACCCTTCTTTACAGTCTGGCCGACGGTAACCTCCACCTTCAGGATGGTACCGGGCATGGGGGAGGTGACCTTCACCGCGCCAACGGTGCCGGCCGCGGCGGGAGCAGCAGGAGCGGGAGCAGCAGGAGCGGGAGCAGCAGCGGGTGCAGGTACGGAAGCAGCGGCAGGAGCCGGAGCAGGTGCTGCAGCGGGAGTTGCTACGGGGGCGTATGCGGGCGCGGGTACGGCACCTGCCTCTTCAACCAGAACCTCATAGGTAGTACCGTTTACAGTAACGTTGTATTTTTTCATGATCATTCTCCTTTATTTATTTACTCTGTGGAAGGAAACGACGCGGAAGCCGCTATGGCCGCATTCCGCTTCAGCCGCGGCGATCGCGGCGGCGATCACGGCGATCAGCTCGCCGTTTGCGGAGGTGGGTACGGGTGCCGCTACGGGCGCAGGAGCAGGGGCAACGGCGGGAGCGGGGGCGGGAGCCTTCTCACCCGATGACGTGATGCGCGCAAGCAGCAGACGGGTCAGATACAGGCAGAACCAAATGATGCACAGCACGGCAAATACCGTACACATGCCGATCAAGAGAACCTTTCCGCCCTCAAAAAACTTTTCGGACAAGGAAAGTGGCTCTGCGTTCAACATAAACGAATACATGATACGCCCTCCTTTTTTACAGGGGAAGCACGCTGTGGCGACGGGTGGGCAGGCAACCCTTCACCGCCAGAAGCAAAAGGGCGGAGGCAATGCGCTGACGAAGCTCGGTCATGTCGACGATGTCGTCGATCTCTCCTGCGGAAGCAGCACAGACGGGAGAGGCGAGCTTTGCACGCCATTCCTCTTCCAGCTCCTCGCGGGTAAGCTCGGTGGTGATCTCGTTGTTCTTGGCGAATGCAACGGCAGAGGCGGCGTTCATCGCGCCGATCTCGGCCCCCTCCAGGGCGTAGGCAATGTCGGCACCGATACCCTTGGAGCCGAGGATGGCAAACGCACCGCCGATGCCGTGACGGAGCACGACCGTGATCTTGGCGTTGTCGGCCTTGGCATAAGCGGCGGCCAGCTTGGCAAGATCTGCCGCGAAGGGCGCACCCTCGCAGTCCGCACAAACAGCAAAGCCCTCGCTGTTTACCAGTGTTACAAGCGGCAGGGCAAAGGCGTCGCACAGCTTCACAAAGTGGGCTGCACGGCGGGCACCCATGGCGGTCAGTCTGCCCTTGTTCTCGGTATAATTGCAGGCCAGTACGCCGCAACGGACACCGCCGATCTTGGTCAGCACCGTTACGATCTCGGGGGCAAGGCCCATACCGATCTCGCAAAAGTCGCCGCAGTCGGCGATCACGCGAATGATCTCGTGCACGTCACCGTCGGGATCCATTGCACCAAGCAGGCGGTTTAGGTCGTCTGCCGCATTCTCTACGATCGTGCCCTCACCGCTGTTCTGGGGCAGGAAGGAAAGGGCGTGGCGCACGTAGGCGGCTGCCGATTCCCGTCCGTCTGCCAAGCAGGCAGTCAGCACAGACTGCTCATCCGTTTCCGCACCCGTAAGGGAGGGGGAGGCAACGTAAAGATTGGAACCGTTCTCTGTGACGGCTATATCAAACATAGCGGCGATGGCAGCAAAGGTACCGATGCAGTTGCCGCTGATCCAGGCGATTTGGGGAATAGCACCCGATGCGGCGGACACCGCCTGCATCAGTCTGCCGTAGCCGGCGAGGGCGGCAGCCCCCTCGAAGATATCTGCGCCCGCGCAGTCGAAAATGC
The DNA here is from genome assembly GCA_017464805.1 of Clostridia bacterium. GTDB lineage: Bacteria > Bacillota > Clostridia > Oscillospirales > CAG-272 > UBA1740. Next base: position 24,021 of record JAFTYE010000010.1, read on the forward strand.
CGACCACGGGTGCACCGTTCTTGATTGCCAACTCGTAAAGATCGCAGATCTTCTTGGCATGGGTGGCATCAAACGCCCCCTTCATGCGCGCGCTGTCCTGAGCGAAGCCGAAGACAGGCTGGCCGGCTACCGCGCCGTAGCCGCAGATAACGCCCTCAAATTCCTCGCTTCCGTCTGTGTGGTACTCCGCAAAGCGACGCTTCGTGTAAGCTCCAAGCTCCACGAACGTATCCGCGTCAAAGAGGGACTTCAGGCGTGCCATCGCGTCACTTGCCCGTGCGGCGGCGAGCTTTTCCTTCAGCTCCTGCGCGGACGGGATCCCGATGGTCTTCTTTTCGGTGTTTTTATTATCCAAACCGAATTCCCGATTTGCCTTGTGGCAAATCTCTCCTTCCTGTTGTTTTTTGGCTGATGTAAGGATATTTTTGTAAATAGCCCAATTTTCACCAACTATACTATACCACCAAACGCGGAAAAAATCAAGCATTTTCGGACGAATTTCGCTACCTTTTGAAAAAAATGTCAAAAGAAGTGAAAAAAGCAAGCACCCGCTCCTGTTTTTTACATAAAATGGAAGCGGGAGGATGAATTATGGCACGTTTTTATGAGGCGAAAAGACGGGCGCGTCGTCGCGCGGACACTATGCGCCGCACCATCGTTTTTGCCGCTTGCGTTTCGCTCGCGTTTCTCTTGATCTTCAATTTTCAGCTTTATCCCGGCATAGCCGCCCTTGCCTATTCCGCCGCCACCAACCGCGCGCAGGAGATCATTGCCGCCGCCTTTTCCGAAGCGATCGCGGAAAACGAAGCTCTGTACGAGGAGTTGGTCACCATCGTCTACCGTACGGACGGGGCCGTTGCTTCGCTTTCCTGCCACATGCAACGGCTCAATGCCGCGCGAAACGAGCTGCTACTCTCTGTGCTTGCCGCCTTTCGGGAAAGCGACCACATTACCGTTGCCATCCCGCTCGGCAATCTGTTCGGCGGGGAGCTGTTCTCGGGCCGCGGTCCGCGCGTCTATATCCGTGTCCTTTTGGCGGAGGGTGCCTCCGCCCATATGGACAGCCAGTTCACCGCGCAGGGCATCAACCAGACCCTGCATCGTGTTCTTTTTTCGATCACGGTCAATCTCACCGTTCTAACTCCCACTCGCCCCGTGGAGGCGGTCGTGACCCAGTCCTATGCCGTCAGTGAAACGGTCATCGTCGGCGAGGTGCCCGATGCCTATACCCAGATCAGCCGCCTGACCGACGACGTCACCGAGGAGGATATTGACGATGTCAACGATTTTGGGGCGCATTTGTAAATATTATTTACTTTTTTCTTGCATTGTGGGTAAGAGTATGGTATACTATGCACAAAAGTCCCAAAAAAGGAGAAAACGGATGGAGCTTGGTGAAAGAATACGTGCCCGTCGCCGCGAGCTGCATATGACGCAGGCGGAGTTGGCAGGCGATCAGATCACACGCAATATGCTCTCGCAGATCGAGAAGGGAAAGGCTACCCCCTCGCTTCCGACCGTCACCTACCTTGCCGAGCGTCTTGGTATGCCAGTCGGATATTTCTTCTGCGAGGAGGGCGAGGAATTCTTCTTTCGCAAGCAGTTATACTTTTCGCGTCTTTCTGCGCTCTATCGCGTGGGCTCTTATGCCGATTGTCTGTCCCTGTTTGAAAAGGAGCTTGGCGAATGTGACGACGAGCTGGGGTTGATGATGGCGCACGCCGCCTTTGAATGCGGAAAAACCGCCTTCCGGAACGGTGCGATGACCACCGCCACCGCCTATTTTTCGGGTGCCCTGGTCTACGCGGACGAAACCGTGTATCCCACCGACCATATCCGTGCGGGTGTGGCACTTCTTCTGCCCATTGCCAGCAATGTGCAGGCACCGCTGCTTGAATTTAACCATCCCGCTTACGTGGATCGGATGCGCCGTGCCGTCTGCCTTGACGAATATCACTACCTTACGGGCGAGGCCGAGGGCTACGTCTTTGAAAATCCCCACTACGCCACCCACCTGGCTGCTCGCGCCAAGATGAAGACCGACCATTTTCCCGAGGCTCTTTCCATGCTCACGGGCATCGAGGAGCAAAAGGGAGACGAGGCGATCACCGCCTTTCTTTTGTTCCGCGTGTACGGTGATATGGAGATATGTCACCGTGAAAATGGCAACTACGAGGAGGCCTACCGTTACTCGACCAAGCGCATGTCCATGCTTGCTGCCTTCCGTTCTTGAAGGAAACCGCCGCCTGCAATCGCAGGCGGCGGTTCTTATTCTTCATCTTTGTCCTCTTCCGTCCGGCGCGATTTGTACTGCGGCTTGTCGATCTTTAAGGAGGAGAGGGGGTTGTGCGACATGGCCTTTTCCATGCTCGCCGAGCTGACGTGGGTGTAGATCTGCGTGGTGTTGAGTTGCTCGTGGCCGAGAATATCCTTCAAGACGCGCACGTCCACCTGTCCGCTCTGGTACATCAGGGTCGCGGCCGTGTGGCGGAGCTTGTGTACTGAAAGGCCGCGGTTTTCAAGACCTGCCGCACGCAGGTATTTGTACACCATCCACTGGACCGTCTTCTGACTGATGCGTTGTCGGCGCTCGCTCAAAAACAGGGCGTTCGTTTTCGTCTGCCCCGCCACGTGATCCTCGGCGCGCCGCCCGATGTATTCCAAGAGGGCACGGCGACAGGCATCATTGAGGTAGATCATACGCATCTTGCTGCCTTTACCTGTTACGCGCAGGGAGCGAAGCTCGGGATCAATGTCGGTCAGATCGATGCCGCACAGCTCCGAAAGTCGCATGCCGCAGTTGAGAAAGAGCGTTACGATTGCAAAGTCGCGCACCGCGTGCTTCGATTCGGTATCCTCGCGGATCGCGCGGAGCAACCGCTCGCTTTCCTCAAGCGTCAAAAACTTCGGCAAGGCAGAGTGCTTTTTCGGTGCGTCGATGTTGACGGTCGGATTGTTTTCAAGAAGATGTTTTTTCGCACACAGATAGCGGTAAAAGCCCTTGATGGCCGACAGCTTGCGGGAGCGTGCCGCCCATCCGTTTTGTCGCTCCCCCGAGGCGTAGAGCAGAAAATCATAGATTTGTGTGGTTTCAATTGCGCCGATATAGGCAAGGTCGATGTGGCTGATGTCGATCTTTTCAAACTCCTCGGAGTGCGGGTCGATGCCAAGCCGCACCGATTCCATATAACGGAAAAAGGTCCGCAGATCGAGCAGATATTCGCACACGGTCTTGGGGGAATTGCCCATAATGACCGATTTATATTTCGCAAAATCCTGTACAAGCGGCGGAAATTCGCGTAGCGAATCTCCCCGCAGGGTCAGCTGTGCCATGGCGATCTCCTTTTCGCACGGGTGCATATATCTTTATTATACAAAATCCAAAAAACTTTTAGTGGATAAACTGTAAACATTTTTCTTTTCCCTTGCAAAAGGGAAGACTCTTGTGTACAATGAGAGTATCAAAATTTCCCAACCGAGGACTTTTATGACGTGGTTAAAGAATAATTCATACGCCATTACCAGACTTGTGCTTTATCAGTTCGGTATCGCCGTTCTTGGCATTATCCTGATCACCGCAACCTCTTCGCGCGGCAAGCTAGCCTGCATGGTCAGTGCCTATGCTGTCATTTTTTATCTCATCCTTCTGTACATGGTGACATGGGAGGATGGTGCAAAGGATCGTATCCGTGCCGACTCGCACGGTGCCCGGGTGGATAACCTTATGGGGTTGAAGCTTTCCCTGTGTGCGAATGTCCCGAACTTCCTGCTTGTGCTTCTGATGCTCGTCGGCTACCTGTTCGGCAGTGTGTTCTGCGAGGCCGCCTGGGCGCAGACTCTTTTCGTGATCGCCCATACGATCGGCGTTTTGTGGGAAGCTATGTACACAGGTATCGTCAACACGCTCATCGACCCCGCCGTATCCAGCCAATCCCCCCTCTATCTCATTGCCTATGCCGTTCTGCCCGTTTTTTCCCTTGGTGCGTGCACCCTTGGCTACTTCCTCGGCGCGCATGACAAGCGCATTTTCTTCTTTATCAAGGGGAAAAAGAAAAGCTGACATATTTCGGAGAATCGACCCGTATACTTCGGTATACGGGTCTTTTTGTTTGGGAGGGGTCTATGAAAAAAGAAACGCGCCGCGCCTGTCGCTTTTTTGCCGCATTTTTTCTGTTCTCGCTGTCTTTTTTGCTCGTTGCCCGCCTGATGGAGGTACACGACACCCTGCCCACGCAGGGAGAGGGGGATCCCCCTGTCGTTACGGTCGTCTTGGATGCAGGGCATGGCGGCGTGGACGGCGGTGCCGTCGGTACGGATGGCAGCATCGAAAAGGATATCAATCTGGCATTTGTGCTTACCCTTGGAAAAATGCTTGAGGAGCGCGGCATCCGCGTGGTTTATACACGGCAGGACGATCGCCAGATCTGCACCGAAGAGGAGGCGGCAAGCGGGCACCGAAAGATGTACGACCTCAAAAACCGCCTCGCCATCGCCCAAACGATCGAGGGGGCGGTGTTGATCAGTATTCACCAGAATACCAACCCTTCCCCCTCCTGCACGGGTCTTCAGGTCTATTATTCTCCCGCTGCACCCGAGTCCCGTATCCTTGCGGATAAGATACAAGCGCGTGTGCGCGACGACCTGCAACCGAACAACCGTCGTGCTGTCAAGGTGGCGGGGGAGAGCATCTATCTGCTTCATCATGCCACCGTTCCCGCTGTGCTGATCGAATGCGGCTTCCTCTCCACACCCGCCGAATGTAAAAAACTTTCGGATCAGGATTACCAAAGGGAGTTGTCTTTTTCGATGTTTTGTGCTATCATAGAGTATGTAGAACAAACTTCGTCATCGTAAGGAGAACTCCATGAAAGCACCGAAAAGCATCTTCGTTTGTGCCGAATGTGAATACGAAAGTGCCAAATGGCTCGGCAAATGCCCATCCTGCGGCGCGTGGAACAGCTTCGAGGAGCAGACCATGACCCCCGAGGTGAAGAGTGCCGCCCGTGTGGCCCCGAAGGAGGGCGCGCGCGCCGTGCCGATCGGGGAGCTTGCCCTGCCCGCTTATATGCGCTCCGGCACGGGAATGGGGGAGCTTGACCGCGTTCTCGGCGGCGGACTCGTTCAAGGCTCGGTCGTCCTGCTTTCAGGCGAGCCGGGCATCGGCAAATCCACGCTCCTTTTGCAGATATCCGACACCATTGCCGCGAACAACCGCGTTTTGTACGTATCGGGTGAGGAATCCTGCGGCCAGCTCAAGCTCCGCGCCGAGCGGCTCGGGGTGGCAAGCGATTCGCTCTACCTGCTCACCGAAACTTCGGTGGACGGTATCCTCTCCGAGTGTGAGCGTCTTTCGCCCGACGTGATCGTGGTAGACTCCATCCAGACCGTATACAGCGACCGCCTGACCTCCGCCCCCGGCAGTATCTCCCAGGTGCGGGAGTCGGCCATGGCCTTTATCGCCCTTGCCAAGCGCACGGGCTGTGCCGTGATCCTGGTCGGGCATGTCAATAAGGAGGGCGGTATCTCGGGCCCAAAGATCCTGGAGCATATGGTGGACGCCGTTCTGTATTTTGAGGGCGACCGCCGCCAGGCCTACCGCCTCATCCGCGCTATCAAGAATCGCTACGGCTCGACCAACGAGATCGGTGTGTTTGAGATGGGAGATCGCGGCCTTTCGGAGGTTCCCAACCCCTCTGAAATGATGCTGGATGGCCGACCGACCGATAGCCCCGGTAACTGTGCCGCCTGCGTGATGGAGGGCAGCCGTCCCCTGATCGCCGAGGTGCAGGCCCTTGTCAGCAAGACCGCCTTTCCCGCACCCCGCCGCACCTGCGACGGCTTTGATTACAACCGCATGTGCCTGCTTCTTGCCGTTCTTGAAAAGCGGTTGAACCTGCGCTTCTCGGAAAACGACGTGTATCTCAACGTTGCGGGTGGTATGCGCATCGACGAGCCCGCCGCCGACCTGGCGGTTGCGCTCTCGCTCCTTTCGGGTATCACCGACCGCCTCGTTCCCGAACGGCTGATCGCCTTCGGCGAGCTGGGACTTTCGGGCGAGGTGCGTGCCATCTCGCATATCGACTACCGCGTAAAGGAAGCGGCTCGTCTTGGCTTTACCCAGATCCTGCTCCCCGCGCGTTGCGTCGGCAAGAACCTGCATATCCCCGATGGCGTGGAGGTCATCGGCGTGCGCAACCTCGTGGATGTGATCCGCGTCCTCTCCCGTAAAAGAGAGGATCCTCCCTTGATAGAATAAAATTGACCCCCTCGGTATAGCCGAGGGGGCTTTTTTCTGAAAAAGTCCGAGAATATAGGCAAAATGCACAAAAAATCGAGCCAAATTTCTACATCCTATGGGCAGAAACATCACGTTTTCTCTTGCAATTTGGGCTTTTTTTCTGTATAATGAAATCAATAGATGTTTCTCGTACATCGGTGCATCTTGCATTCTATACCGTAAAGGAGAACCCCTATCATGGAAAAAGTTTTGACCAAGAACATCCGAAACCTCTGCCTGCTGGGGCACAGCGGCGGCGGCAAGACCTCGCTCATGGAGGCTATGCTGTATATTGCAAATGAAACCGACCGTCTTGGTAAGGTCAGCGAAGGAAACACCGTGGGTGACTACGATCCGGAGGAGATCCGCCGTGGTTTCTCGCTCTCTGCTTCTCTGGCTTCTCTTACCTGGCGTGATATTCGTTTTCATATTCTGGATGTTCCCGGTTACTTTGACTTCGAAGGGGAAATGCGTCAGTGTGTGCGTGTAGCCGATGCTGCCGTGATCGTCGTGGACGGCAAGGCGGGCGTTGAGGTCGGTACGGAGCTTGGTTGGCAGGCTGCTACCGAGGCCGGTATTCCCAAGGCCTTCTTCATCAACCGCTTTGACGACGGCGAATGCCGTTTCCATAAGGCCTTCGGTGCTCTGCGTGAGCATTTCGGTGTCAAGGTCTGCCCCGTGCAGATCCCCCTCATTGATGGCGACAAGGTCATCGGCTTTGTCAACCTCGTCCGTATGAAGGTCTACACCTTTGAGTCCGAATCCGGCTCCTATACCGAATCCGATATTCCCGAGCAGTTCGCTGAGGTCTGCTCCGAATATCACAACATGCTTCTCGAGTCCATCGCCCAGACCAGCGAGGCTTTGATGGAGAAGTTCTTTGCCGAGGAAGAGATCTCCTACGAGGAAGCCGTTGAGGCTATCCACGAGGGCATCATCCACGGTGACATCGTGCCCGTATTCTGCGGCGCAGCTACCAAGATGTGGGGTATCAAGACCCTCATGGATACAGTGGCTGATTCCTTCCCGCGCCCGACTGCCCGTAAGATCGAGCACACTCTGAACGCTGATGGCACGGTCGGTGAGATTCCCGTCGATAAGGAAGCCGCCGATACCTCGCTCTTCGTCTTCAAGACGGTTGCCGACCCGTTTGTCGGAAAAATGTCCTTCTTCAAGGTCATGAGCGGCGAGGTCAAGGAGGGTATGACCCTGAAAAATACCACAAGCGGTTCCCAGGAAAAGATCGGCCGCCTGTTCCTGCTTCGCGGTAAGAAGCAGATTGCGGTCGAGGAGATGGTCTGCGGTGATATCGGTATCACCACTAAGCTCGCAGGCACCAATACAAACGACACGCTGACCAGCCGTTCGGACGATATCTGTTACCTGCCCATCACCTACCCGAAGCCCTATGCTTGCCGCGCCGTTAAGCCCAGCAGCAAGGGCGACGAGGATAAGATCTCTCTCGGCATCTCCCGTCTGCTGGAAGAGGATCTGACCATCCGTTATGAGAACAATCCCGAGACCAAGCAATTGCTGCTCTACGGTCTGGGTGACACGCATCTGGATGTCATCGTTGCCAAGCTGAAAAACCGCTTCGGTACCTCGGTCGATCTGACCGAGCCCCGTGTGGCATACCGAGAGACCATTCGCCGCAAGATCGACGCGGAAGGTAAGCACAAGAAGCAGTCGGGCGGCTCGGGCCAGTACGGTCACGTCAAGATCCACTTCGCCCCCGGTGAAGAGGACGGCCTGACCTTTACCGAATCCGTGTTCGGCGGTGCCGTGCCCAAGAACTTCTTCCCGGCCGTTGAAAAGGGCCTCGCAGAGGCCATGGTCGAGGGCGGCGTGCTGGCCGGCTACCCGATGGTGCGTCTGGCCGCCGATTTGTACGACGGCTCCTACCACGATGTGGACTCCAACGAGATCTCCTTTAAGCTGGCCGCCCGCCTCGCGTATAAGGAGCTGGTAAAGGCCGATCCCATTCTGCTTGAGCCCGTGGTTACGCTTCGCGTTCTGATCCCTGATGCTTATGTAGGCGATGTGCTGGGCGATCTGCCTCACCGCCGCGGCCGTGTCAACGGCATCGAGGCCGACGAGGTCAACCACAGCCTGCAAATCGTGACCGCCGACGTACCGCTTGCCGAAATGGGCGACTACGTCACCTCCCTGCGTGCCATCACTCAGGGGCGCGGCCGCTTTGACTACGAATTTGCCCGCTACGAGGAGGTTCCCGCGAACATCGCGGAGAAGCTCATCGCCGAGGCAAAGGCCCGTCAGGCATAAAAAATACAAAAGGCCCCGGCCTTCACAGGTCGGGGTCGTTTTTGTTTTCTTATTCGCCCTTCGCCAGCTGTCTGCCCATCAGAACACCCATCACGGACGCCATCATCAGGCCGCGTGTCCAGCCGCTGGAGTCTCCGAGGCAGTGAAGCCCCGCAACGCTCGTGTTCAGATTTTCGTCCATTTTCACGCGGTTGCTGTAAAACTTCAGCTCGGGAGAGTAGAGCAGAGTCTCGTAAGAGGCGAAGCCGGGTACGACCTGGTCCACGTCCTGAATAAAGCGGATGATGTTGGTCATTGCGCGGTAGGGCATGGCGGCGGTGATGTCGCCCGCCACGGCGTCCACCAGCGTCGGGCGCACGTTCGACTGCGCCAGCTCCTTCGGCCAGGTGCGCTTGCCGTCCAAAATGTCACCGAACCGTTGCACCAGGATATGCCCCGCGCCCAGCATGTTCGTCAGCTCGCCCACCTTTTGCGCGTAGGCGATCGGCTGATTGAATGGCTGGTTGAAGTTGTGGGAGCAAAGGATCGCCACGTTCGTGTTCTGCGACTTCGTTTCCTTGTAGGAATGGCCGTTAACCACCGCCAGATCGTTATCGTAGTTCTCCTGGCTCACAAAGCCGCCGGGATTCTGACAGAAGGTGCGAACCTTATTCTTGTAAGGCTCGGGATAGCCGATCAGCTTGGACTCGTACAGCACGCGGTTGACCGTCTCCATGACCTCGTTGCGGACCTCCACGCGCACGCCGATATCCACCGTGCCCGGCTGATGCGCGATGCTGTGCTCCGCACAAATGCGTTCCAGCCAATCCGCGCCACGTCGACCTGTTGCTACCACGGTGTGGCGTGCCATCAGCTCCACCTCGGTCTCGCCATCGCGGATAATCACACCGCGGCATACGTCGTCCGCGATCAACAGGTTCACGCATTCACAACCGAATCGGATCTCCACGCCGTTTGCAATGAGATGCTCCTCGATGGCCAAATACAGGTCGTGCGCCTTCTCGGTTCCGAGGTGACGGATCGGGCAATCGACCAATTTCAGCCCCGCGCGAATGGCGCGGCGGCGAATGTCCTTGACCTCCTCGGTCTGATTGATGCCCTCGATCTTCTCGTCTGCACCGAAATCCAGATAAATGCTGTCGGTGTAGCGGATCAGATCCTCGGCCGCCGTCTCCCCGATCAGTGAGGGAAGATCACCCCCGACCTCGTAAGAAAGTGAAAGCTTGCCGTCCGAGAACGCACCCGCACCCGAAAATCCCGTGGTGATATGGCAGTAAGGCTTACAGTTCACGCAACGGCCTACCTGTGCCTTCGGGCAATGGCGCTTCGCAACCGATGTACCCTTTTCCACAATCAGAATTTTCTGCTTCGCGCCGAGGCGCAGCATTTCCAGTGCCGTGAAGATACCTGCCGGGCCGGCACCCACGATGATTACGTCATATTTTGGCATAAAAAAACACCTCGCTTCATTCCGCAACACCGCAGAATGAGAAAGGGTGTTGCAAATTATTGTAGCACATTTCGCTGCCTTTGTCAAGAGAATAGTGAAAAAGCACCCGACCGCCGTCGGGTGCTTTCTTTTTTAACAGACAACTTCTTCTGCCGCAACAGGAGTTTTCTGCTTTGTCAGCATACGGTAAAGAATATAACAGCAGATCACCTCGGCTATACCCAAAACGGACAGAATGGCGATCTCTGCCAAAAGCGGGAAGGAAAGGAGCAGGAAGGAGAAGCCAAGGCTCGTCAGCGCGATGGAGAGCTTAGTGGCAAATTGCAGGAGCGTTATCACCATCTGGTGTTGTTCCTTCGACGTGGTCTTGAAGGCGATGTCCTGCACCGAAATGTTGTAGGGGTCGCGCACGAACAGAATGATGAGGTAGGCCGTGCTCATCACTGCGATCTTGACGATCACGTTCGGAATGAAAGAGCCGAAAAGCGTCATCAGTAATGAAAGGGCCAGGCATCCCGGTAGAATGTAGCTCATTCGCGTGCCCGTTTTTTTATAAACAGCAGGGAAAACCAGATTGGCAATCACGCGAACGATGCGGGACACCACCAGCATAAAGCTGATGATCAAGGTGGTGTTTTCCTCATTGAAATCCAGCAGCAGATTGTTCTGGAAAAACAGCTTTCCGTCCACCTGTCCGCCAACCACCAGTGCGTAAAAAACACCGTATGTGATGAGAAGGAGTAATAAGGAAGGCGCAATGTGCACTTTTTCCTTTGCCTGCACGTTACTTCGGCGAATCTTGTTGTACGGAGAGCTATCGGCCATGAAAAATGTTAGAATGAAGCCGATCGCCGCCGCCCCGATGCAACAGTACATGGGCAGGTGATTGTCGAAGTTGAACATAAAGCCCGCCATGAAGGCGATTGCCATGGTGATCACAGAGTAAACGGTATTGCCCGCCGAGCGAATGCGGACGAAATCCTTTTCCCGTCCTGCCAGCTCCAAGATGTTTTCCAGCGCCACAGCGGATGTGGTGGAAAAGATCACGGCGATCTCATGGAATACCTTGCCAATTGCCACCGTTATGTAGCTTTGACCGAAGGTGATCAAAATGGCGGAGAGAAGCATGGAAAACGCACCGAAGCGTATCGTACCCGTGTTACCGATGCGGCGGATCAGCCACAAAAGAGGGAATTGTAAAATCAGAAAGGAAAAGGTCGCTACGGTGGTCAGCGAAACGATCTCGGCTGCCGAAAAACCCTTGGTAAGAGACAGAAAAAGCGTGTCGATTGCCACGTAAAAAAGAAGATCCGCTTCAAGGCCTCTGTATAACGGATAAAGCTTGATAAAACGCATCGCTTGCTTGTTCATCATGCGCCTCCTGTTCTTTGTCCACTGCATTATAGCACCTTTTTTCTGCGTTTGCAAGTCAAAAGCAAAAAAAAGATAAGGAAAGTGCAAAAAAAGCATCAAAAAATAGAAGAGGCTTGGGAATCTTCCTTAAAATGCAAAATACGTGTGGTAGACCTGTAACAGGTATGTGGCCTGCAAACGCTTGATCTCCATCGGGATGCCCGAATTGCTAAGCTCGTAAGAGAACAGACCACCGTAGTTCGCTTCACAAAGTCCACGGCGCAACCGATCCCACTTGATGCTGCCGCCGTCAAAGGGCATGATGTGCCAATCATCGCAATACTTACTCTCGGCGTTGATGATCTCGCCGTGGTTGTCGTGTATGTGAACCGCTTTCAGATAGGTATCTGCCTGCATGATAAAATCGTACGGATCGCCCTCCGCAATGTGCAGGTGCCCCGTATCCAGGCAAATGCCGATGTTGTCCTGATTATCCACCGCGCGGCAAAGCAAAAGCAGATGCCTCGCATCGTGGTCGTGAACGCGCGAAAGGTTCTCCACACAGATCGAGAGATCGGTGCCCTTTACGTAATCGCACAGCTCGTTTAGCGCCGCACCCCGTTGATCAAATCACTTTTCGATCGGGTCAAGGTCGGTGCCGTGGCTGGAATAATGGATCACCGCCGCGCGCACGCCCAATTCCAAAAACACATCTAGATTTCGTTTCAGATTGCCGACCGTCACGGAATTGTCCATCGAGGTGATGTCCCCCCTCGGCCCAAAGATCAAGTGTCCCTGCGGGATGGAGAAGCCAAGGTCGTCTATGTACCGTTTGTAGGCGACAGCGTCCCCTCCGGTTTCAAGGAAATAGTCCGTGTGTCGCGTGCCGATCTCGGTCTGCCGATATCCAAGTTCGCAGTACATTTTCGCCATTTCGTAGGGGTCAAGTTTTAAGATAATCCGAAGAAATGGAGGGATTCAACGTTCGTTGCTCCTTGTGAATGTGTTTCTCATTGTAGCATAGAAATGCTTTTTTGGCAATATCTTCTTGACAATAGGGAAGAGGTGTGATAGAATAGAGCATGCGCGGGTGTGGCGGAATGGCAGACGCGCCAGACTTAGGATCTGGTGTCCATACGTGCAGGTTCAAGTCCTGTCACCCGCACCATGCGGAGTATCCTTATAGGATTTGAGAATCCTGTAATGGATACTCCGCATTTTTATTTTCTGCAAAGTTCATACTGCGATTTGTGCCGGGGCGTAGCTGACAGCTACGCCTTTTCTCGTTTCCATGATGATGTCGGCCTCCGGGATCATTTTGCGGTCTGGCACATCGAAAGCGCCGATGCAGTTGTAATAGATAACCACCCGCTGATTGGTAACACCATCCTGCTTTTCAGCATGGTATACATCGATGTGGTCGATCAGCTCAGCCACCATACGCTGAGTGATGGTGGTTGCGTTAGTGTAGCGGCGTACAGTTTCCAAAAACTCCTCCACATCCATGCGCTGCCCCTCCGTCTTTTTCAGTTCAAGCCGTAGGGTCTTGACCTTTGCGCCGATCTCGCCCTGTTCCTGCTCGTACCGCTTGGACATTCGTGCAAACCGGGCATCGTCGATCTTGCCCGCTACATTGTCCTCATACAGCCTTTCAAAGAGCATATCCAGTTCCTTATCACGGGCCAGCAGAGCGTTTAGCTCCCGCTGTTTTCTTGCCCGGTCATTATCTGCGACCTTGGCTGAGCGACCCAGCATAGCTTTTACAAAATCCTGCTCATATTCGTTGGCAAAGGCAGTTAGGCGATTGACCTCGTACAGCACCACTTGTTCCAGAAAATCCAACCGAATATAGTGCGTGGCAGAACACTTCCGCAAACCGGAATTATGGTTCTTGCAACTGAAAAACTTAATGTCATGGTTTTTCTGATTAAAGTGGAAGTTGAGGTTGCCGCCGCACTCCGGGCATTTTAGCCGCCCGGAGAAGATACTTGGCTCCTGTGTAACCGTCGGCTTTTTGCGCCGTGTGCCTTTCTGCAAGGTTTGTACCTTTTCCCATGTGGGTCGGTCAATGATCGGCTCATGGACATTGAGGAAGATTGCCCGGTTTTCTTCCGGGGTTTCAATACGGCGTTTCATTTTATAGGACTTGGAATAACTCTTGAAGTTGATAACATCGCCGCAGTATTCCTGCAAGGTGAGAATTTTCTTGATAGTGGTATGTCCCCACTTGGTTGGCTCCAAGGTGCTTTTGGAGCCGCTGCGGTTGATACCCTTGCTCCGCCAGTAGTAGGTAGGATTGACGATGCCATCCGCACCCAAGGCGGCAGCAATCTCCGCCAGACCATATCCCATTAAAGCCATATCGTAGATACGCCGTACCACATCCGCAGCCTCGGGATCAATCACCCAATACCGGGGATCTTCCGGATTCTTTGTATAACCATAGGGCGGCTTCGACAGCGGAATACCCGCATTGCCTTTTATCTTGTTGACAATTTTCCGTTTCTTCGAGATGTCCTTGGCATACCACTCGTTCATGATATTGCGGAACGGGGTAAACTCATTGTCGCCCTCGTCACTGTCCACACCATCGGAAATAGCAATCAAGCGCACATCACGCTGCGGAAAAAATTCTTCTGTAAGCTTACCGACTTCTATGTAGTTTCGGCCCAGCCGGGAGAGGTCTTTGACAAATACGGCAGAGATATACCCGGCCTCGATAGCGGTTATCATTTTTTGAAAGCCGGAACGCTTCATGGTAGTTCCTGTGATGCCATCATCCACAAAGAAAATGGTATCGGTATAGCCTTTCTCTTTTGCTACCTTTTGCAATAGCTTTTTCTGATTTTGGATGCTGTTGGACTCTGTATCCATATTGTCATCACGGCTCAAGCGACAGTAAAGGGCGGCAGTGCCAAAATTGCGATTATCCGATCTTTTCAAAATATCCTCCTTCCTCGGGGATCGGACAATCAATATTTCCATCTATATTATACCTCAGCCTGCCCCCATTGTTAAGTCTGTCGCCGCTTTCCATATCCGCCAGCATGAGCTTTAGGAGAATGTCCTCCATCGTTTCACCCGACCTTTTGTCCTTATAGACCGGAGTGACGATGAAATTGATTTTTCCAACTTGATAGGTATACTGTTCCGGCATTGCGCCTCCTTCCTTGGTTGTAGTGCTGTCTATGAAACTTCGGGACAACTTGTCCCAAAGTTTCTCTCTCATATACCAAGGACAGAAAACAGGCAAAAACGGATGATGCGCCCAGCATTTTCTCCCTATGGGCGCAAAAATAACCGGACAACAAGCGGTTACTCGTTGCCCGGTTCGTGATGAAATCGGTAGCCTACGCCCCACACATTTTTGATGTACTCTTTTTCGGTAATAGATAGTTTCTTTCGCAAGGCACGAATCTGTGACTTCACCACATCATCCACATTGTATGCGGAGTGTTCGTCCCATACTTGGTTGTAAAGCTGTTCCCGGCTGAATACCTGTCCGGGGTTACTTGCAAGGCAGAACAGTAGATCAAACTCCTTACGGGTGAATTGCAAATTCTCGCCGTTTAACTGTACTTGCCTTGTAAGCGGGTCAATAATCAGGTTTTTGCCAAAGGCCAGCGTATAACAGACTTCCTTTTGGGGTTTGAGGTCGCAATAGAGCTGCATAAGCGCCTGTGCTTGGGCAAGACATTCCTCCAGCGAATAGGGATGGCCGATGTATGCGTGGGCTCCGGCCTGCAGAACTTTCAGCCGCTCCACATGGCAGGACTGCGAGGATAGGATCAGAATGGGTGTTGTCCGGGCTTTTCGCATGGCTTTCAGTAGCTTGTGGTCATCCTCTGCGGAGATACAGGCATCCAGCATCACCAAGCAAAATTCCCTGTCCATAAACGACAGCAGTGCCTCGTGCATGGAGGACACGCAAAGAATATTGGTGCTGGGGCAAGCAAGGTTGTCCTTCACGATCTGGGCAGCCTCACGATCCGCATTGATAATCATTATGTTTTTCTTCACGATTTCCATCTTTCACACAAGTGGCTTTGAACAATACTTCCTACCGACTGTTTGCAACATCGGACTTTGATGTGCAACGGACATACTGTCAACATTTGTTTTCTCTGCGCTTCTTTTTCCATTGACCGATTTTGTCAAAGACGCCCAAACAGTGCAAGGCATACAGCACTATTGCTACAAAAGCAAGCCCACAAGTAAATTCCATAATGTTGTTGCAAACGGCCTCGGGAACAATGCCATAGAAGCGTCCCTTATATTCGCTTCCGAACAGCACTTGACAGACGAATGCCAAAATTATAGAACCTGTCAACAAAGTGTGGAGCCTGCCTTGGCGTTTTTTACTTTCTTCTGCGGCATATTCTGCCACTTTTTTCAGAGTATCCTTAGTTTCGTTGTCCATAATCTCGCTTTTCCTTTCGCCATCAATGATTTCCCGAATATCAACATCATAGAAGTCGGCAAGTTCAATGAGCATATCCACATCTGGCATATTGCTACCCGTTTCCCATCGTGATACGGTTCGGGATGAAACATAGAAATGCTCTGCCAGTTGTTCTTGTGTCAATCCTTTGTCCTTGCGAAGGTGTTTTAGAAATTCACCTATTTTTTGTTGGTTCATTCACACTCCTCCTTTCGTGGAAAAGCATATCAGAATCTCAATAAGAACACCACGACACAAAGCGAGAAATGCCGTGGTGTAGAAGTAGACGTCTCGTGTCTGGTATTTTTTGTCATCTTTTTTGCTCTATTTTAGATAAAAACTGTCCAAATCAATTTACTTACAATATGGAAAAGCACATGAGCAATCATTGAATATCCTATTCCGTATTTGCGGTAAAGCCAACCAAAGACAAGACCGAAGCCGCCATTGAAAAGAAAGCAACGGAGCAAGATCATCGGTGTCAGTTCACCAAAAGTGACGAGCGTAGCAGGCAGGTGTCCTGCCGCAAAGAGGATTGCTGCTACGACATTTGCAATCACAAAAACGCTTGTCGGAATGTTCTCTTTATCGTATTTCTTAAAGAGCAACTTCCATACAACAAGTGCAATCAGCGACATAAAGAACAATCGAAGCATTACTTCTTCGATGATACCGCCGTACAAAACAGAAGCAATTACGCTGTTTGTCGTAAGACCTACTTTGGTTGCTTCTTGAATACCGTCAATAATATTACCGAAAGTCCAATAATCCAAGCTGAATGCTATACCGCCAATCAGAGAGATTGCAAGTGTAATAGCAAGGTTCTTTTTCTCAAATTTGATAGGTTTCCATAGTCCGATTTTGCCTGCAAGGATATATCCAAAAAAGCCGCAGAACAGAGCGTATCCAACCGTTTGAACTGCACCAATCACAACCAAAAGGTCGGTACTGCCAAGCTGTGCTACCACCTCGGCAATAATTTCATCGGAATAGCTATCAAGTTGATAAAGTCCAACGAAAATGCCTGCAACGATAGCAATGGGCAAAAGACAGAGTGCGAACAATAAGGGTTTCTTGAATTTAGTCATTATTCGCACCGTCCTTTTCTGCATACACCTCAACACAGAGTCCTTTGCGACCGCACTTCGGGCAGCTCAGACGGCGCATTTTCGGCGTGTGGTATGTCCAAAATGCCTCCTTTAATTTTAGTTTGAATACCTCGTGACATTCGGGGCAGATATAGGCAACGTGCTTAAAATAATAGTTCGATATGCAGATTCCCCACGGAATTACCACGAACGCCCATATTGCAAACAGCCACCAAAGCCCATTTGTGATCCACAGAACGATTGATGTCCATTGCAGTGCGGTCACAGGAATTCCCGTAAGAACAATCAACCTACGCAAATTGTTCAACTTGTTTTTTTGTTTCATAGCGTGTGCTATATCACCAATAGATTCAACGGTGAAAGATTCAAGCTCCTTTAGCTCACGTTTAATACCCTCAATCAAATCAAGCTTTGCTTGACGCTCGGAGAGTTCTTCACGGAGAACCTGCTCTTGTTGTTCAAGCAAAATTGAAATGATACTTTCTGGCTTTTCTTCCGCAAACAATGCGGAAATGCTGTTGATGGAAAGTCCGGCTTCACGCAGAAAACAGATTATGCGCATCCGCTTCAAATCATCCTCCGTGTAGAGCCTGCGTCCGCCCTCACTCAGCTCGCTCGGTATGAGAATGCCTCGGTCATCGTAGTATTGAACCGTTCTCACCGATACGCCCCAGAGCTTTGCAATTTCTCCCGTCGTGTATTTTGACATAGCTTTTCACCTCCTTGCCCCCATCGTACAACATCACGCAGCGTCACGAGCAATACCTCACGCAAGGGGATTTTTCAAAAGAAACTCGATTTTCAGTCGAGTTTTTCTTTTTCATATATAGCAGAAATAAATTCTATTTTTATCAAATGAAATATTCATTTTTTCTTTCGGTTCGATATGCAGTAAAGAAGAAAGGCAACAGAATTGCACATTAAACCCAACCACAGTAATACTTGATTATCTCCCTGGTTAAAAAGGCAAAGAGCAATACTAACAAGGCCTATTATTGCAACAACAATTCCAATAATGGATAAAATACTTCTTTGACTCATATACAAATACCTCAATTCTTTCTGTTCTTATATGCTAAAGAGCGACCGAGAAGAAAAACGCCTAACAACATTTCGGGGATAGATATTCCTAACATCAAGCCTGAAAGGAAATCTTGAATATTTGTTCCGCCAAAGAATTGTGAAAGCGCCAACATAAGGCCACCCATAATTATTAGAACAAATCCAATAATCATGGTTTTGGCGTTTTTTAAGTCCTGCATTTCTTTAATCATTGCAACGATCTGCTCATTGTCGTAAGTATGAATACTTTTTTCATCTTCTTCGCCATTCATAAGCTCTGCAAGTGTGGTGTTCAGTTCTTTACATAACAATTCTACTATGGAATAATCGGGCATACATTTTCCTGTTTCCCATTTTGAAATCGTTTTATTTGAAACGCCCAAGCGTTCAGCAAGTTGTTCTTGCGTAAAATTTTGTTCTTTTCGTTTTTTGGTGATGAATTTACCTATTGCAATTTGATCCATTTTAGGATACCTCCTTTGTTTCTTCGTAATAAGAATAGCTTTTTCACTTACGAAATTACACCCCCTATAGGGCGAATATGGGTGGAATTGCATTTGAACCGCAAGTTTCTCATCGTAAGTTGACATTTTTATAGATATATAAGGTGTTTCATTTCTCATTTTTATTCTAACATGACCGTCAACGATTTCATACTAAAATGAAATAAAATACTACTTTGCAATGAAATGTCATTTTGTTCAAATAGTTAGCACTATCCTCCGTTTGCGAGGGGTTTTGGGGACGCACGTTTTGGCAAGCAATTCAAGTGTGGCCACACTTGATATTTTCGCAACCTGCCGGACCTGCGAAAATGCTTGTTGGGGAACCTCCCCAAACCCAGTTAGCAGCGGCCCGGTGGGCCTTAACTTTGGGACAAAATGTCCCAAAGCAGAAACGCCGGGGAACAGCGCAAAACTGTTCCCCGGCAGATTGAAAATGTGGAAAGTAGTTAGCAATATCGGCGTAGGGCATATAAACATATTACCCCTTCACCAAACGAGGCTGAAACCCCTTGCAAACAGGGCACTTTTTTCGTCTAAATGTTCACACCTCCGACCTGCTCTTGAAATGCTCCCGATAGCAGAAAACACACATAATTTCCCGCCAATAAGGACACCCCGCACAAGGCGTTCCTTCCGGTGCCTTCTGCGGGGCAGGTGTTTCAATATGCGGGATCTCTTTCATCATGCGCTCATAGGGACTGTTCGTAAAGTTCATAAGTAAACCTCCGTTCATATTTCAACCCAATCCCCCCCGCCCTTTCCCAATCATGGGAAAGGGGCGGCTCTGGAGGATATACCCCCGCCGCGCCGCCGGGAAATAGAACAGCCGGGGCCGCCAGTCAAGGGCAAACCGCCGATAAACGGCAGTGCTGATGCACCCTTGACAGACAGCTCCCGGCTGTTCTGAACGATATGCGGCGACGGAGGATATACCACCGAGAGCCATGTTTAGGTGAAACGCTTTGGGACAATTTGTCCCAAAATCTAGAAAATCCTATTGAAAAATTCCAAATCATGAGTTATAATATAATTAAATCATGATTAAGGAGTGAAAAATGTGGCTGAAAAGCAATTTTATCCTGCAATTTCCGAAAAAAGCTGGTGGCAACTTCGCAGTCAGTTTAAGAAAACAATCCCATCTGTTGTCAATGTGAGTTATTTGAAATCGTTGCTTAGTTTAAATTCAGATCAATCAGCGCGAAACATTTTAGCTCCTCTCAAACAAATGGGGATAATTGATACGGACGGAAAACCGCAACCACGGGCAACTGATTGGAGAAGTGACGTCAAATATCCAGATGTTTGTTCCGCTATTATTTCCGAAATCTATCCTCAGGAGTTACTGGATCTTTTCCCTGACGCACAAGTTGATAATGCAACGGCAAAGTCTTGGTTTATGGACACCTGTTCCTTAGGTGATAATGCCGCTGGCAAGATTACCTCGACGTTTTCTATGCTGAAAAGTGGCCAGATTAAATCGGACGCTGATGTTACAAAGGCCTCAGCATCGCCTAAAAAAGCCAAGTCAAATAAACCCCAGAAAAGTATTCCAGCTGACAATGCTAACAAACCTGTTTCTGCATCCCCTATGCCAGCTGTTGATGTAAATACCCCCACCATACCTGCCTCCGCTGCTTCTCCTACTCCATCGGTACATATTGATTTGCAAATTCATATTTCACCCGATGCGTCTCCGGAGCAGATCGATAGTATTTTTGCCAGCATGGCTAAACATCTTTACGGTAGATCTTAATGGACAATGCTATTTTTTTGAAAGCTCAAATGCTTCAAGAGGACATTGATGCTTGTTCTGGGGTTCTACCGCGAAAAGATGCAGGAAGCCGACCCTCAGTTGATTTTTTTGATCAACTGATAACAGATAAGGCACTCCGAAAAACAGTAGAAAAACTATACCGAGATGGCCACCATGCTCGCGCTGTTGAGGAAGCGTACAAGTTCATAGATAACTTGGTCAAAAGGACAGCAAAGCAAAGCGAAACCAATCTAACTGGTTCTAAGCTGATGACGGCGGTCTTTAGTGGGAATGCCCCCATATTAAAGATTAACGCCGGAGAAAGTACCTCAGAGCGAGATGAACAAATTGGATATATGCAAATCTTTTCCGGATGCATGACAGGTATAAGAAATCCTCGTGCCCATGAGTGTGATTGGGAAGATAGTGAACAACGCGCCTTACAACTTCTTGTTTGGGCAAACCATTTAGTCGAGAGGATACATCTATCCGAGAAGGCTTAAGAGAAATACTGATTGCCGACTACCCGATAACCATTTTTGTACTTTCGATATCGTAGAATCCTATAATTGCACTCCGACCATATCGAGTGTTCTTAACGAAAGTGATGAACACTCGATACTTTTTTGCCTGCACTTGCGTCGGTTAGCCCTTTGGCTTTGTGGGATGCAGTATCTCCTCACCGAAAAACAGCATACAATGTAATGGTGTTTCACCAAATCTACAAAGGAGTTAACTTTATGAGCAGACAAAATTCGTTTATACGAAGTACCAATAATCGTTGTTGTAACTGTAGTCCAAGTAGCTGTAAACAGAAGACTTGCCGCGATGACGATAAAGATAAAAATCCGTGTACGGTCTGCCCACCCGGTCCGCAGGGTCCTGCGGGCCCTCAAGGCCCTGTCGGCCCTCAAGGTCCTGCAGGTGATGTAGGCCCTCAAGGCCCGCAGGGGCTCACGGGCGCAGTAGGGCCTACCGGACCCCAAGGTCCTATCGGTCCACAAGGTCCGGTTGGCGAAGCTGGTCCTGCCGGTCCACAGGGCCCTGCCGGTGCTGTTGGTTCGATCGGCCCTCAAGGCCCTATAGGTCCTCAGGGTCCTGCGGGTGACGTTGGCCCTGTCGGTCCACAGGGACCCGCTGGTGCTACGGGTCCTGCCGGTCCACAGGGCCCTGCCGGTGCTATTGGTCCCACCGGTCCTCAAGGTCCTGTCGGTGATACGGGTCCGATAGGTCCCCAAGGCCCTATGGGGGAGACCGGACCTATCGGTCCTCAGGGCCCTGCGGGTCCGCAAGGACTTACCGGTCCTCAAGGTCCTGCGGGTGACGTTGGCCCTGTCGGTCCACAAGGTCCTGTAGGCAATACCGGTCCTGCAGGCCCGCAGGGGCCCGCAGGCGAAGCCGGTCCTGTCGGTCCACAGGGACCCGCCGGCGCTACGGGTCCTGTCGGTCCTCAAGGCCCCATAGGCCCACAGGGCCCTGCCGGTGATATCGGTCCTGCCGGTCCACAGGGCCCTGTCGGTGCAGTTGGCCCTGCCGGCCCTCAAGGCCCCACGGGTCCGCAAGGTCCTGCCGGTGAAGTCGGTCCTGCCGGTCCTCAAGGTCCTGCGGGTGAGACCGGTCCTGTCGGCCCTCAAGGCCCCACGGGTGCTATCGGTCCTGCCGGTCCTCAGGGTCCTGTCGGCGATACGGGTCCTATGGGTCCCCAAGGCCCTATGGGAGAGATCGGGCCCATCGGTCCGCAAGGTCCCGCGGGTCCGCAAGGACTTACAGGTCCGCAAGGCCCTGCGGGTGATGTTGGTCCCGCAGGTCCGCAAGGTCCTGCCGGAGATACCGGTCCTGCCGGTCCGCAGGGACCCGCAGGAGATGTTGGTCCTGCCGGTCCTCAGGGGCCCGCTGGCAGTATTGGTCCCGCAGGTCCGCAAGGTCCTACCGGTCCGCAAGGTCCTGCCGGTGACGTCGGTCCTGTCGGCCCTCAAGGTCCTGCGGGTGATACAGGTCCTGTCGGTCCGCAAGGTCCCGCAGGTCCGCAAGGCCCTGTCGGTGATACGGGCCCCGCGGGTCCGCAAGGCCCCGCAGGTTCTACAGGCCCCGTCGGTCCGCAAGGCCCCGTCGGTCCCCAAGGCCCCGCCGGAGAGACGGGTGCACAGGGTCCGCAGGGACTTCCGGGAGGAGTATTGAGCTATGCTGATTTTTATGCCTTGATGCCTCCCGACAACTCGGCAACGGTTGCTCCCGGAACGGATGTCAGCTTCCCCCAGAATGGTCCGATAGCCAACACGAATATCGGACGACTCGGTCCGTCATCGTTCAATCTTGGAGCGATCGGAACCTATCAGATACTGTTCCAGGTCAGCGTTACCGAGGCGGGACAGCTGATCCTAACCCTGAATGGTCAAGACTTGGCATATACCGTCGCAGGTCGCGCCACAGGCACATCGCAGATCGTGGGTATGGCGGTCGTGACTACCACGGCGGTCAACTCGGTTTTGACGGTTCGCAATCCGGCAGGGAATGCCGCCGCGCTTACCATCACTCCTCTTGCCGGAGGAACTCGTCCCGTGTCCGCACATCTTGTGATCACGCAGATTGGATAACTTTTTAATACGCGATTGCTGATGTTGTGTCGTTGAATAATAAAACACCTATGGCACTCTGCCTTTGCGGAGTGCCATAGGTGTTTTTTCCTTTTTGCGGGCTTTATGATAGGGGATTAGACAGTGGAAAAGGCGATCAATCTTCCTCTTCCGGCACGCGCCAATCAATCGGCGATATGCCGTTTTTTTCGAGAAACGCATTGACGCGCGAGAACGGGCGGCTTCCGAAAAAGCCGTTGTAGGCCGAGAGGGGGCTCGGGTGTGCCGACTCGAAGATACCGTGGATAGGATTGGTCAGCAGCTTTTTCTTCTGTCGGGCATTGCTCCCCCATAAAATGAATGCGATCGGGTGGGTGGCCTCGTTGAGCAGGCGAATGACCTCGTCCGTGAAGATCTCCCACCCCTGTCCGCGGTGGCTATTCGCCTGCGCGCGGCGAACTGTTAGGGTTGTGTTGAGAAGCAAAATGCCCTGCTTCGCCCATGCCGTCAGACAGCCGTGGGTGGGCGGCTCGATGTCAAGGTCGCTCTTCAGCTCCTTGAATATGTTTTGGAGGGAGGGCGGCTGCGGTACGCCGCGCATCACCGAAAAGCAAAGGCCGTGCGCCTGGTTCGGCTCGTGATAGGGATCCTGTCCCAAGATCACCGCCTTCACGGCAGCATGGGGAACGGCCTTCAGTGCTGTGAAAATATGATACATGTCGGGGTACACGTCATAGCGGCTGTATTCCGCCTTCAAAAAGGCGCGAAGCCTTTTGTAATAGTCCTTTTCAAATTCAGGGGCCAACAATTCGTCCCAGTCGTTTCCAAGCTGTACCATGACGCTCTCCTTGTTTTTGTATGATACCCATTATACCACGTTTTTTCAAAAAAGGCAAATTTTCTGTATAAAATCGCAAAAACGGGGCAACCATCTCCTCACAAGCTCAAAAACAGGAGAAAATATCATGAAAAGTCTGGTTACTTACGCCCTATCCCTCATCCTTTGCGTGGCGGTGTTGTCGGTTATGCCCATCCACGGGGAGGAGCAGATCTACGACAACGTCGTGCGCCTGCACATCCTTGCCGCCTCGGATAGCGAAGAGGATCAGGCAGACAAGCTCGCCGTGCGGGACGCCCTGCTTGCCACCTACGGCGCGGAGCTCGATTACAAGAACGAGGCGGATGCCGCCGCGCGCATCGAGGCTCTTCTTCCTGCCATCAAGACCCTTGCCGAAGAAACCCTTGCCGCGCGAGGCTCGAACGCCCCCGTCACCGTGACCTTCACTGATGAAAACTACCCCGAACGCACCTACGGTGATCTGCACTTTCCCGCCGGCACCTACCACTCCCTGCGTATCCTCATCGGTGAAGGAGAAGGGAAGAACTGGTGGTGCGTCTTGTTCCCACCCCTGTGCGTGGGGGCGGCAACCGAGGAAACTGTGCTTCCCGAGGTGGATGAAGAGCCACCCGCAGGCTTCACT
Source organism: Clostridia bacterium (assembly GCA_017464805.1). Classification (GTDB taxonomy): domain Bacteria; phylum Bacillota; class Clostridia; order Oscillospirales; family CAG-272; genus UBA1740. Next base: position 48,309 of record JAFTYE010000010.1, read on the forward strand.
GACAGCCAGTGGAAGCTTGTGAGCCAAGATGGACGATACGAAATCCGCTTCCGTTTCCTGGAATTATTGTACGGCAGATAAAAAACGACGTGCAACCCTTGCTTTTTCTTTCGTTTTGTGCTATCATAAAAGCATCAAACCCAAGGAGCTATTATGCAGCTTGTTATTGCCAAAACCAAAGAGCAACTCGCTTCTGTTGAAGCACTATATCTTGTGGCCTTCCCACCCTCGGAGCGCAAGCCCTTTTCTCTTATACAAAAGAAAGTGGGGGAGGGAAGCATGGAGATCCTCTCCATGGAAGAGAACGGCCGTTTCCTTGGACTTGCCATCATGATTCTGCACGGGGATATCGCCCTGCTCGACTACCTCGCCGTAGCCCCCGAATGCCGCGGCGGCGGCATCGGCACGAAAACGCTCGCCGCGCTCCGCGCACGCTACCCCGACCGTCATCTCTTACTCGAGATCGAGGACCCCGACGAGCCGTCGGATAACAGGGCCGAGCGTCTGCGCCGCCGCGAATTTTACACTCGCAACGGCATGACCCCCATGCCCTATAAAATTTGGCTCTTCGGAATCAAAATGCTCGTCCTCACGGACGGCGCCGCCATCCCCTTTGACCGCTATCACGCCATCTTCGGCGACGTCTTCTCCGAAAAGGCCGCGCAGAACGTCCGCCTCGCCGAGTAAAGCGAATAAAAAGCCCCGTAGGGGCTTTTTAATTTTTCCTCTTTACAAATCCTTCCTATTGTGCTATAATAGCCCTGCGACACAATCACATAGACCACGATAAGTGTGTATTTTTATTTTTGTAAAAATGCATGCTCTTTTCTGCATACTTATCGTGGTGTCGGAATTGTGTCGCAACAATCGGAGCCTGCATTTTTAAGTGCGTAGCTTCGGCTGCGCACTTTTTTGTTGGAGGAAAGACATGAAAAAGAAAAGCCTGTTGCCCTTGATTTTGATTGCCATGCTATGTCTTTTGGCCTTTTCGGCGTGTACGCCGGAAGCAGAGCCGCCGCACACGCATTCCTACGCGTCCGAATGGACGCAGAACGAAACGCACCATTGGCACGAGGCAAAATGCGAACATAACGTAAAGTCCGCCTATGCCGAGCATGAATGGACAGATTCCGTTCTGCAAGAACCAACCTGTACAGAGGCAGGTATTCAAAAATCCACCTGCGCCACCTGTGGCTATACGGTGTGGCGGCAGCTGGATCCCGTCGGCCATGACCTGACCCATGTCTCCGGTAAGGATGCTACCTGCACCGAAAAGGGTCTCTCTGGCTACAACGCCTGCTCTCGCTGTGATTACAGGGAAGAGCAGACCGAGCTGCCCGCCCTCGGCCACGACCTCGTACAGCACGAGACAAAGACCCCCACGCAGACCGAAAACGGTTGGGAAGCCTATGAAACCTGCTCTCGCTGTGACTATTCCACCTACGTGGAGATCCCTGCCCTGGAGCATGACCTCGTCTTCTACGAGGGCCAAGCACCCACCTGCTATTACGGCGGACACAACGGTTATTACAGATGTAGGGATTGCAATTATACCACGTGGAAGGAGCTCCCTGCCCTCGGTCACGACTACGTGGACGGCATCTGTACCCGTTGCGGCGATATCGAGCGACTCATTCCCGAGATCCTTGATATCAAATTCCCGACGGCAAGCGATGTAAGAGCTGACGCCCTGTTCTTCGAAAACCATGCGGAATGGGTGAAGTATTGCACCGAGCACGGCGTGGATGCCGAGGTGCAAAATGCCCTTGATGCGGCGTTCTTCGAGGAGCGCGTGCTGGTCGTGGTGCGTCTGACGCATTTTTACGGAGGCGATCGCTATAACACCACCTACGAGCTGACCGATGGCTCCTACGTTATCCGTATGGTCTCCATCCCTCTGCCCCCCGGAATGGTATCTACGCAGGCAATGTGGAACTCTTCTACCCCCGTGGCGATCCCGCGCACACAGCTGGAAGGAAGAAGCCTGCTGGAGGTCTACAAAAATAACGACCTGATCGCCGAATTCTCCCTCGAGAATCTGCACGTCACGCATACCTATGACGAGGGCGCGGTGATTCGTGAGGCCACCTGCTCCACCCCCGGTCTGATCCGCTACACCTGTACCGTCTGCGGTCATATCAAGGAAGAGAGCATCCCAAAAACCGACCACACCTTCGGTGAATGGCACGACATCGCCGCCGACGGCTGTGCCGGCTCTCCCTACTCGCTCCGTATCTGCCTCGTCTGCCGTTACGTCCAGTACGACCTCAACGGCGAAGGCGTGATCCACCCCCACGACTTCGAGGAGTCCTACGTTGCTCCCACCTGTACCGAGTCGGGCAGGATCACCCTGACCTGTACCCGTTGCGGCATCGTCGGTGCCGACGAGCCTCTCGCCGCCCTCGGCCATAGCCTGCTTTGGGAAAGCACCGCCGACGGCCACCGCGCCGTCTGCCAGCGCGAGGGATGTGACTATGAAGGCGCGTTCACTCCCCACGTCGGGGGCAATACCTCCCCCTGCCTCGATACGGTCTGCACCGTCTGCGGCTATCTGATGCAGAAGGGCCTCGGCCACGACCTCTCCGGCGAATGGACAACGAACGACGTCGGCCACTGGCATGCCTGCACTCGCACGGGCTGCACCGTGATCGTAGACTACGCCCTCCACCGCAACGGTGAGGCAAAATGTACCGACAGCTACGCCATCTGCACCGTCTGCCGCGTTGCCTATCGGCCGAACGGTAGCCACCACTATGGCGAATGGAACCAGGTAAAAGCCCCCACCTGCACCGAGCAGGGTGAATGGGAATGTGCGTGCACCTACTGCGGCAAGACCCTTACACGCTATACCGATGCCCTCGGTCACCGCTTCGGCGCATGGGAAACAACCCTCGCGCCCACCGAAACCGCGAAGGGCAAAGAACGCCGCACCTGCGCCGTCTGCGGCCACGTCGAGGAACGAAGCATCCCCGCCACGGGCCACAACTACGGCTTCTGGTACACCGTCACCGATCCCACCTGCACGGAATCGGGACAGCTGCGCCGCGACTGTAAGGAATGCGACGAATACCAGCTCCTCACCGTCGCCGCCCTCGGCCACCGCGTTACCTTCTGGTACACGGACGCCGCCCCCACCTGCACCGAATCCGGTGCACAGCACGGCTACTGTGCCCGTTGCGGCGTAGAGGTCACGCGGACCCCCGCCGCCCTCGGCCACACTTGGGGTAGTTATCAGCGCACAAGCACCACCCATTACCGTGAATGCGTGCGCTGTGACGCCAAGACCGCTCCTGCCCTGCATAGCGGCGGACGTGCCACCTGCACGGGCAAGCCGGTCTGTGCCGTTTGCGGTACCTCTTACGGCAACGCCCTCGGCCATAGCTGGGCGACCGAATACTCCGCCAACGCCGCCAGCCATTACCACGCCTGCCTCAACGGCTGCGGCGGGAAGCGGGACGTGGAAGCGCACCACCTCACCACCAGGTCCGAAAGCATGGAGCATAAGGATGACGGTGCCCAAAAGCTCTATATCCACCGTGTATATCAGTACTGCGATACCTGCGCCTACGAGAATGTGATCTCCGAATCGCTCTCCATCCACTACGGTATCGAGATCCTGTATCCCGTGGAGCCCACCTGTACCACCCCGGGTAAAACGCTCGGCTGGAAGTGCGCCGTTCGCGGTTGCACAGGCTGTGACACCGTCACCCGTGCACAAGAGACCATCCCCGCCCTCGGCCATAACTACGTAAACGGCATCTGTACCCGTTGCGGCCACAGCACCTCGACCGAGTGTAAGCATACAAACACCGTTATCCTCGGCGGCTACCCCGCCACCTGTACCCAGGACGGCCTCACAAACGGCAGACAGTGCGCCACCTGCCACACCATTCTGACGGTTCAGCAGACCATCCCCGCGCTCGGTCATGCCTACGCTACGGCATGGAGCTATAACGCCACCGAGCACTATCACCCCTGTACCCGCACGGCCTGCACCGCCAAAGCGGACACCGCCGCGCACATCTACGACGGCGAGCTGGATGAAAGCTGTAATATCTGCGGTGCCACCCGCGCCGTCTCCTGCTCGCACCCCTCGACCGTCCCCGTCCCCGGCCACCCCGCAACCTGTACCGCCCCCGGCTTGACCGACGGTAGCAAATGCGGCGCGTGTCAAACGGTGCTCGTTGAACAGGAAACCATCCCCGTGCTGGGGCATGACGAACAGCCTCACGCCGGAAAATCCCCGACCTGTACCGAGATTGGTTGGGATGCTTATGTGACCTGTAAACGAGAGGACTGTGATTATTCTACTTACGTAGAGCTCCCCGCCGCGCATGCCTACGCCACGGCATGGAGCTATAACGACACCGAGCACTATCACCCCTGTACCCGCACAGACTGTGCCGCCAAAGCAGACACCGCCGCGCATACCCCGAATGCAAACGGTCTTTGTACCGCCTGCGGTCATCAGGGGGATATTCCCGAAACCGATCCCTCGCAGTTTAACTTCAATAAAGTCACCGGTGGTTATGAAATTTCCAAGTATAACGGCAGTGCCGCTGTGGTAAAAATCCCCGCTATGTATAATGGGAAGCCTGTGGTCGGCATATGCACGTGGTCGTTCTTGGGATGCACAAGTTTGACGAGCATCACGATTCCCGACAGCGTAACGAGCATCGACTCTGCTGCGTTCAGGGGTTGCACAAGCCTTGCGAATGTGACCTTTGGCGAGAACAGCCAATTGACGAGCATCGGTAAAGAGGCGTTCTATTATTGCGAAAGTCTAACAAGTATCACCATTCCCGACAGCGTGGCAAGCATCGGTAATTATGCGTTCTCCGATTGCACGAGTCTGACGAGCATCAAGATCCCCGACAGCGTGACGAGCATCGGCGACGCTGCGTTCTCCGGCTGCACGAGTTTGACGAGCATCGAGATCCCGAGCAGCGTGACGAGCATCGGCTTTTCTGTGTTCAAGGGTTGTACAAATATTGAAAAAGCAACCCTTCCGACAATCGCTATTTTACAGATGCCGAAAAACAACCTGAAGACCGTTGTTATCATAAGCGGAATAAGCATCGACGAGGAGGCGTTCTATGATTGCAGAAGTCTTGAAAGCGTCACCATTCCAGATAGCGTGAAGACTATCGATTCTAAGGCATTCTACGGTTGTACGGGCTTGATGAGTATCAATATCCCCGACAGTGTAACGTGTATAGAGGCGGATTCATTTTATGCTTGTACGAGTGTCATTCAAATAGAAAATGGTGTTTCCTACGTTGACAAATGGGTTGTCGGATGCGATGCATCTGTAATAAGAGTTGCTTTACGCCCAAATACGGTTGGTATTGTTTCTTGGGCGTTTTCCGAGTGTAAAAAACTTGAAGCTGTTGAAATTCCTGAAGGTGTGACGAATATCGGCAATGGTGCATTCGCGGATTGCGAGAGTTTGATAAGCATTGAAATTCCTGAAGGTGTGACGAATATCAGCAGTAGTACATTCGATGGTTGCAAGAGTTTGATAAGCATTAAAATTCCCGCAACTGTAGTGAGCATCGATTACCGTGCGTTTGGAGGTTGCGAAAAATTATCGAGTGTGACTTTTGAGGCAAATAGTCAGTTGACGAGCATAGGCAATGAGGTATTTAGTTATTGTACGAGCCTAAAGAGTATTACGATTCCTGCAAAGGTAAATAGTATAGAGACCCATGCATTCTACACCGCGGGAGTGACCAGCGTGATTTTCGAAAATCCAAACGGTTGGTATGTTACGAGAGATTACGGTGCTACCTCTGGTATACAATTGAATTTGACGGATGCCGTGAAAAATGTTACCTATTTGAAATCAACCTATTATTATTATCTGTGGTATCGGCGATAATTAATCAGATCCCCCGCGTTCGCGGGGGGGGATCTTTATAGGCTTCCCCTTGAGGGGAAGCTGTCACCGATAGGTGACTGATGAGGTGTAGCCGTCCACAGACGGCGTTATCCATGAAACATAATATTTGAAGAACGGATGCTCCGCATCTTACACCTCATCCGCCGGCTTTGCCGCCACCTTCTCCTCGAGGGGAAGGATAAATAAGACGTCCGATGTGCCCGGACGCCGAAGGTGTCATCCTCGAGCCGCCTGTGAGATCCTTCGCTCCGCTTAAGGATGACAGCACAGGCGGCGAAGGATCTCGGGTCGGTCGCGGACCGTCGAGGACGCCGGTCCCTACGGTGGAATTGAAGGCAAAGAAAAAAGGACGGCTTCGCCGTCCTTCTTTCTTATATTTGTGTTCATAACAGATCGACCCTGTTCTGCACTTTTTCTTCAAAAAACGCCTTTATGTTGGAGCAGATCACATTTAAGCATCTGACACGCGATTCGTATGCACCCCAGGACATGTGCGGGGTAAAGGAGACGCGGGGGGCGTCCTTGATGGCATAGAAGGGGTGATCTTCGCGGAAGGGCTCGACACTGTACACGTCCACACCGAGGCCGCCGAGCTTACCGCTTTTCAGCGCCTCGGCCACCGCGGCTTCGTCGGTAACCGCGCCTCGTGCAACGTTCACAAGGATCACGCCGTCACGCATCATCGAAAGGCGGCGCGCGTCGATCATGCCGCGCGTCCCCTCGGTCAGGGGCGTGTGCAGGGAAATCACGTCCGACTCGCGGCAAAGCGTGTCGATATCCACCTCGTTCGGCTCTCCCTTGGGGTGCTCGCGGCAGACCAGAACGCGGCATCCGAGTGCCTCTGCCACACGGGCCACCTGCGAGCCGATCGCGCCGTAGCCGACCACGCCCCAGGTCTTGCCCGCCAGCTCGCGGTAGACGGGCACAAGGTAGTTGGCGGCATCCCCCTTGGAGTACGTGCCGCTCGAAACGTGGCGGTTAAAGTCGGGCAGATGGGTCGCAAGCGACAAAACCATCGCCACCGTGACCTGCGCCACCGAGGGTGCGGAATAGCCCGGCACGTTGCAGACGGCGATGCCGCGCTCCCGCGCGGCGGCGAGGTCGATGTTGTCGTAGCCCGTGGCCGCCTCGCAGATAAGGCGCAATTTTTTTGCGTGGGAAAGCACCTCGCGGGTGATCTTCACCTTGTTCTGGAGCAGCACGTCGCAGTCGGCCACGCGTGCGGCGATCTCCTCGGGCAGGGTCCCACGGTAGACCGTCACATCTCCGAACTCGGAAAGCGGGGCAAGGGAAAGGTCGTCCCCGAGCGAGCCGGCATCCAGTACCGTGATCTTCATACAGTCACCTCAAAAAACAAAATTTCCGTCGATGAAAACGGGAATTTCCCGTCCGTCCTCGGTCATGCCCGTGATGGTCAGGTCGGGCGTGCCGATCATAAAGTCCACGTGCGTGACCGAATCGTTCAGGCCACGCTTTTTCAGCTCGTCCTTGGTCATCTCCGCGCCCCCCTCGATGCAGGGATATGCCTCGCCAAAGGCAAGATGGCAGGACGCATTTTCGTCAAACAGGGTGTTAAAATACAGGATCTTCTGGTTCGAGATGGGGCTATCGTAGGGAACGAGCGCCACCTCGCCGAAGTAGGAAGCCCCCTCGTCCACCGAAATGGCGGCGCGGAGCACGTCCTCGCCCTCGGCGGCCGTTGCCTCTACGATCTTGCCCCCCTTCACGGTGAAGCGGATGTCGCGGATCACGTTGCCGTTGTGCACCAGCGGCATCGAGGCGCAGATGACGCCCTCGGCACTCTCGCGGTCGGGCGCGGTGAAGATCTCCTCGGTCGGGATGTTCGCAATGAACGGCACGCCCGCTTTGCATTTTTCCGCGCCGCTTTGCCAAATATGCCCCTTGGCCAGACCTATGGTGAAGTCCGTGCCGAGCGAATTTTTGTAGTGTAGGGAAGCGAGACGGTAGCCGTTCAGCACCTCGGTACGGCGGTCAAGGGCAGATAAATGCTCCTGCCATTTTTCCACCGCCCTGCCGTCCCCCGTGATGCGTACCGACGCAAAGATTGCGTCCCACAGGGCGTCGACCGCCTCGTCCTCTGTTTTGTCGGGGAACACCTTCCTCGCCCAGGACGGGATCGGCATCGCGCCGATGCACCACGGGAAGCCGTTTGCCATCTGTGCGGCGTAAAAGCCTTGGAGGGCCTTGCCCGAGGCGATCTCGGCGCGGCGCATGCGGTCGGCGTCCACGCCAAGCAGATTCATCGGGTCGGTTGCGGAGATGGCCAGATAAGCCGCTCCCTTTTCGGCGTAGCCGTTCATCATGTCGGCGTACCACGGGGCCACCGTGTCAAACACGTCGTTCTCCGCGTGCAGGTATTTCAGGCGGGACATCACGTCGTCGCGCCAGTTCATCACCACCTCACGGCAACCCGCCTCGTAGGCAACTGTCGCACATTTTCTTGCGAAAAATGCACATTCCACGGGGCAGGCGAGCACCAGCGTCTGTCCCTTTTGTATATTCACGCCCACGCGCACCAGCAGCGCGGCGTATTCGTCCAGTCGTTTGTCGTTTTGGTTCATAAAACACCTCTTCGGTAAAATTCGATAAAAGTATAGCACAAATTGCCCGTTTTTGCAAGGCTTGCGCGGCTCCACGACGGAATTTTTGCCCCCGCGCAAGAATTTTACGCAAAAGTGCAAAAAATCATTGAAAAAAGATGGAATCTGTGCTATAATATGCAATTGATCGTTATTATACCGCTTATGCGGACGGAGAGTAAAGTATGAAAAGGACGCTTGTAAGAGAAATTTATGCAGACAGCGCAGCCCTCGCGGAACGGGAGATTACCGTCGGCGGTTGGGCGCGCAGCATTCGTGACAGCCGCGCCTTCGGCTTTATCGACTTAAACGACGGCAGCTCCTTCAAGGGCGTGCAGATCGTCTTTGAGCGTGAAAAAATTGAAAACTACGATGAGATCGCGCATCTCAACGTCGGCTCTGCCGTGGTGGTCACGGGCATTCTCGTGCTCACCCCTGAGGCAAAGCAGCCCTTCGAGATCAAGGCGGTAAGGATCGAGGTCGAGGGGACTTCCACCCCCGATTATCCGCTCCAGAAGAAGCGTCATACGCTGGAGTTTTTGCGGGATATCGCTTACCTGCGTCCCCGCACCAACCTGTTTTCCGCCGTTTTCCGCGTTCGCTCGGAGATCGCGTATGCCATCCATGAATTTTTCCATAACCGTGGCTTCGTGTATGTGCACACGCCGCTGATCACCGCCTCCGACTGTGAGGGCGCGGGCGAGATGTTTCGTGTGACCACGCTGGATATGGAAAATCCCCCCCGCACCGAGGACGGCAAGATTGACTTCTCCAAGGACTTCTTCGGCAAGAGCACCAACCTGACCGTTTCGGGTCAGCTGGAGGGCGAGACCTTTGCCATGGCGTTCGGCAATATCTACACCTTCGGTCCCACCTTCCGTGCCGAAAACTCCAACACCGCGCGCCACGCCGCCGAGTTCTGGATGATCGAGCCGGAGATCGCTTTTGCGGATCTGGACGACAACATGCAGCTCGCCTGGGATATGATCCAGCACATCCTCCGTCACGTGATGAAGACCTGCGCGGCAGAGCTGGAATTCTTCAATAGCTTTGTGGATAAGGGTCTGCTGGAACGCTTGAACACGCTGGCCAGCAGCAATTATAAAAAGGTCACCTACACCGAGGCCGTGGAGCTGCTCCAAAACAGCGGCCACGAGTTCCAGTATCCTGTATACTGGGGCTGTGACCTGCAGACTGAGCATGAGCGTTATCTCACCGAAACCGTCTTCGGCTGCCCCATCTTCGTCGTGGATTATCCGAAGGAGATCAAGGCCTTCTACATGCGCCTCAATGAGGACGGCAAGACGGTTGCCGCCATGGATCTGCTCGTTCCGGGAGTTGGCGAGATCATCGGTGGCTCCCAGCGTGAGGAGCGTCTGGACGTCCTGCTTTCCCGCATGGCAGAGTGCGACCTTAAAGAAGAGGATTACTGGTGGTACGTCAATCTGCGCCGCTTCGGCGGTACCAAGCATGCGGGCTTCGGCCTCGGCTTTGAGCGTATCATTATGTACATCACGGGTGTTTCGAACATCCGCGACGTACTGCCTTATCCACGTACGGTCGGCACGGCCGAATATTGATCGGTTGTCGTATTTCGGCATAAACAAAAAAGAGAGGGCGAGGGTTCTCTCTTTTTTGACACATTATTTTAAAAAGCCATTGACAAAAGTGAAATAGAATGTTATAATATAGCCGATACAGAGAATTGGAGACGTATCAAAACGGAAAGCCCTAGGCTTTCCGTTTTGGTGCGTCCTTTTTTTCGCAAAAACCGAAAGAGAAGGGAAACAACATGTTTGATGTGGCCATTATCGGTGGTGGTGTTGTGGGCGGAATGATCGCAAGAACCTTGTCTGCCTACAACCTACATATCTGCATCCTGGAAAAGGAACGTGACGTTGCCATGGGGGCAACCAAGGCAAACTCTGCGATCGTACACGCGGGCTTTGACGCAAAGGAAGGGAGTCTGAAGGCTCGCCTAAATGTTCGCGGCTCCGAAATGATGGAGCAGGTGACGCGCGAGCTTGGTGTCAAGTATCGTCGCAACGGCTCACTGGTTATTGGATTTAACGGCGAGGATAAAAAGCATCTTGAGGAGCTTCTTGTCCGTGGAAACGAAAACGGTGTTAAGGGGCTTCGTCTGCTTGACCGTGACGAGGTACAGGCTCTGGAGCCGAACATCTCGGAAAGCGTCACCTGCGCCCTGCACGCACCCACGGGTGCCATCGTCTGCCCCTATGAGCTTTGCATCGCCGCCATCGGCAACGCCATGGATAACGGTGCCGCACTTTACCGCGACTTTGCCGTCAGTTCCATCAAGCGCACGGAGAATGGCTACGAGATCTCACGCTATAACGGAGAGACCGTTTTTGCCCGTTATATCGTCAACGCGGCAGGCGTCTTTGCGGACGAGATTGCCCGCATGGCGGGGGATTTTTCCTTCTCCATTCACCCTCGCCGCGGCGAGTATGTTCTGCTCGACAAGGAGTGCGGCGGCACGGTGTCCCACACAATTTTTCGCACACCGAGCAAAATGGGAAAGGGCATCCTCGTGTCCCCCACCGTGGATAATAACCTTCTTCTCGGCCCGACCTCTGTGGACATGGAGGACAAGGAAGAGAAAGAAACGACCGCCGAGGGACTTGCCCTCGTGATGCGTGAGGCCTCCGAGAATCTGAAAATTCCTGTTCCGTTTGGCAAATCCATCACCTCCTTCTGCGGTCTGCGTGCCGTGGGCAACACGGGTGACTTTATCATCAACGTGCACGACGGTCGCTTCGTCAATGTCGCGGGCATCGAATCTCCCGGCCTGTCTGCCTCGCCTGCTATCGCCGAGTATGTGCTGGGACTTTTGACCAAGCACGGTCTTTGCCTCGAAAAGAAGGCAGACTACAACCCCATCCGCGAGCCGAAGCACGCCTTCCGCGAGGCAAGCATCGAGGAAAAGAATGCCATCATTGAAAAGGATCCCACCTATGGCCGTATCATTTGCCGCTGCGAGCAGGTGACGGAGGGAGAGATCCTCGACGCCATTCGCTCCAACCCCACCGCACTCGACATCGACGGCGTCAAGCGGCGCACGCGCTCGGGTATGGGACGTTGCCAGGGCGGCTTCTGCGGCCCGTACGTCATGGAGCTGCTTGCAAGAGAATATGGTACATCCATGGAGTGCGTTACCAAAATGGGTGGCGGTTCGGTTATGGTGGTCGGCAAAACGAAGGGGGACTTATCATGAAGAAGGATCTTGTGATCATCGGCGGCGGCCCCGCCGGCATGAGCGCGGCCATCGCGGCCTACGAGGCGGGTGTGCGCGATATGCTGATTCTGGAGCGCGACGGTGCGCTCGGCGGAATCCTGCAACAGTGCATCCACAACGGCTTCGGCCTGCATAAATTCGGAGAAGAACTCACCGGCCCCGAGTACGCTTGGCGTTACGAAAAGCAGGTGAAGGAGCTTGGCATCCCCTATAAGCTCTGCACCATGGTTCTTTCGGTTTCGGAGGATAAGGTCATCACCGCCACCAATCCGCAGGACGGCGTTTTCGAGATCGAGGCCAAGGCCATCATTCTCGCCATGGGCTGCCGCGAGCGGCCAAAGGGTGCGCTCAACATTGCGGGCGAACGCCCTGCAGGTATTTACAGCGCGGGCATGGCGCAAAAGCTGGTCAACATGATGGGCTACATGCCCGGCAAGGATGTCGTGATCCTCGGCTCGGGCGATATCGGCTTGATCATGGCACGCCGCATGACCCTGGAGGGGGCAAAGGTGCATGCCGTTTGCGAGTTGATGCCCTATTCGGGCGGCCTTGCCAGAAATATCGAGCAGTGCCTGAACGACTTCGGCATCCCGCTTAAGCTCAGCCATACTGTTGTGAAGATCCACGGTAAGGAACGCCTGTCGGGTGTTACCATTGCCAAGGTGGATGAACGCCGCCGTCCTATCGAGGGAACGGAGGAGTACATCCCTTGCGATACGTTGCTTCTGTCGGTCGGTTTGATCCCCGAAAACGAGCTTTCCAAGACCGCGGGCGTGTCGCTTGACCGCATGACAAACGGTGCCGTGGTCGATCAGGATCGCGAGACCGAGATTCCCGGCATTTTCTCCTGCGGCAACGTTCTGCACGTCCATGACCTCGTGGACTACGTGTCCGAGGAAGCGGAGATCGCAGGTCTCGGTGCCGCCGCCTACATCGCGGGTGAAGAAAAGAAGGAGATTTCCGTTTTTCTTCGCACCGACGGTAAGATCCGCTACACCGTACCCCAACGCATCACGGCAGAAAAGGATGTGCGTGTTTACTTCCGCGTAGCGGACGTATACCGCGACGTGACCGTGAAGGTCAGCTGTGACGGGGGGACCGTTCTGTCGAAGAAAAAGCAAAAGCTCGCCCCGGGCGAGATGGAGTGCGTGACCGTGCCCGCCTCTGCCTTGGAGGACGGCCGTGAACTGTATTTTGAAGTGGAGGGTGCCTGATATGGAAAGGGAACTCACTTGTATCATCTGCCCTCGCGGCTGCCGGATGAAGGTCGCCTTGGAGGGGAAGGAGGTCGTGTCGGTCGAGGGCAACGCCTGTCCGCGCGGCAAGACCTATGCCGTGACCGAGTGCACCAACCCCCATAGGACGGTGACCAGCACTGTGCGCTGTGAGGATGGCTCTGTGCTCCCCGTCAAGACCGAAACCACGATCGCCAAGGCGGATATGGAGAAATGCATGCGCGAAATCAATGCCGCCGTTGCCAAGCTGCCCGTTTCGATAGGGGACGTGATCCTGTCGGACGTTTGCGGCACACGTGTGATCGCCACGGCTAACAAAAACGCTTAATCTCTTGTTTTCTTCGTCGCGTTGGTGTATAATAAGGGAAAGACGCTTGGAGGGAAATCCATGGTAAGGAGCTTGAATATCTCTGATATCGGTCGGGTCATCGCCGCCGTGCGTACGGAGGTGGAGTTTGAGGCCGCACTTTCCTCGCACGCCTCGCTCATCTTTGACCTCAGCCCCGATTTGATGAAGCTGCCCGCCCGCATCAAACGCGCAAAGGCGGCGCAGAAAAAACTGTTTCTGCACATCGACCTGGCCAAGGGCATCGGCCGCGACGAAAGCGGTATTGCCTTTTTGCGCGGGCTCGGCATCGAAGGCATCGTCAGCACCAAGGTCAGCATGATCAAGCTGGCGAGGGAAAAGGGGCTATTCACCGTCCAACGCTTTTTTATCGTGGACTCGCAGTCCGTGCACACGACTGTGGAGGCCGTCAAAGCCTCCTCCCCCGACGTCATCGAGGTCATGCCTGGCATCGCCTGTAAGGTGATCGCCCGACTGCATGAGAGCCTCGACATTCCGCTGATCGCAGGTGGCCTGATTGAAAACGAGGAAGAGCTAGAGGCCGCTATGGCAAGCGGCGCGTCCGCCGTTTCTACGGGCCGTGCCGAGCTTTGGGATAAATGAAATTAAAACGACCTTGCATTTGCAAGGTCGTTTTAATTTTGCTTCGCCACCGACTTGTATTCGTCATAGTAGCGGTAGTACGGGCAGGTTGCCGTCTGCCCCTGTGTGTAGCGGTAGTATTCGTCCTCGTCAAGCGACACCGTGCAAAAGTATTCGCCATCCTCGTCCTGATCGTAGTACAGGCAATCATCGCACCGTGAGGCCATCGGCTTTTTCAGCTTTTTTTCCATGTTTGCCTCTCTTTCTTTCGATAGAATATCATATTTTTGGAGAATTTGCAAGAGCCTGTCGGTTACTTTCGGCATGCCATGATAAAAAATGTACAAAAACGCAAAAAAGAGCAGAAATATTCGCTTTTTCGGTTGACTTTTTTTCGGTTTCGTGGTATGATAATCAGTAAAATACAAATATAATCAGTAAAGTACAGATAACAAGGAGAGATTGTATGGCACACTATTGTGATGAACCCTCACGCACCTTTAACGAGTATCTTCTGATCCCCGGCTACACCTCCCCCGAATGTATTCCGTCCAATGTCAGCCTGCGCACCCCTCTGGTACGCTTCAACCGCGGAGAAGAGCCGGCAATCTCTTTGAATATTCCGATGGTCTCCGCCATCATGCAGTCGGTATCCAACGATACCATGGCGATCGCTCTTGCCAAGGAGGGCGGCCTGTCCTTTATCTACGGCTCCCAGTCGGTAGAGGACGAGGCGGCTATGGTCGCCCGTGTCAAGGGATATAAAGCAGGATTTGTGGTTAGCGACTCCAACCTTCGTCCCGACGATACGCTCGCGGAGGTTCTGGCTTTGAAGGAGCAGAACGGTCACTCCACCATGGCCGTGACCGATGACGGCACGCCGAACGGCAAGCTGCTCGGCATCGTGACGGGCAGAGATTATCGCGTCAGCCGCATGGAGACCACCCTCCCCGTATCGGAGTTCATGACACCCCTCGACAAGCTCATCACGGCAGGGAAGAATACCTCCCTCAAGGAAGCCAACGACATCATCTGGGATCATAAGCTTAACTCACTCCCCATCCTGGACGATGAAGGGCATCTCATGTACTTCGTATTCCGTAAGGACTACTCTCAGCATAAGGAAAACCCAATGGAGATTCTCGACGCGGACAAGCGTTACATGGTCGGCGCGGGCATCAACACCCTGGACTATGAAAAGCGCGTTCCCGCTCTCATCAAGGCAGGTGCCGATGTTCTGTGCATCGACTCCTCCGAGGGCTATACCTGCTGGCAGAAGAAGACCATCGACTTCATCCGTGAAAAGTACGGCAACACCGTCAAGGTGGGCGCCGGTAACGTGGTAGACCGCGACGGCTTTATGTTCCTTGCCGAAGCAGGCGCAGACTTTATCAAGGTCGGTATCGGCGGTGGCTCCATCTGCATCACCCGCGAAACCAAGGGTATCGGCCGCGGACAGGCTACCGCTCTCATCGAGGTGGCCGCCGCGCGCGACGAGTATTATGCCAAGACGGGTGTCTACGTTCCGATCTGCTCGGACGGCGGCATCGTCCACGATCACCATATGACCCTGGCCCTTGCCATGGGCGCGGACTTCATCATGCTGGGCCGCTACTTTGCCCGCTTCGATGAAAGCCCCACTCCCAAGCTGATGGTCAACGGTCAGTATGTCAAGGAATATTGGGGCGAGGGCTCCAACCGCGCCCGCAACTGGCAGCGGTACGACCTCGGCGGCAAGAGCAAGCTGTCCTTCGAGGAGGGCGTTGACTCCTACGTCACCTACGCCGGCTCGCTCCACGACAACGTGGCTAAGAGCCTGTATAAGGTCAAGTCCACCATGTGCAACGTCGGCGTGACCAACATCCCCGACCTGCAAAAGAATGCCAAGATCACGCTCGTATCCGCCACCAGCATCGTGGAGGGCGGCTACCACGACGTGACCCTGCGCTCCACCAGCCAGAAGCTGTAAAAATAAAAGCGCCGAGGCAATGCCTCGGCGCTTCTTTTAATTCAGTTCATCAAGAAAATACGCGCGTGTGTTGGCGTAATGTCCATGCTCGTCCCGTACTGTGATGCGGAAATATATGGCATCCGGATCCAGCGCAAAGGTTGCCTCGGTGAGCGGCTCTCCGTTTTCACCGTATGCACTCAGGAAGCGGCGTCTGTCCATTGAAAAGGAGACTCGCATGGCAGGGGAGCACTTGACGTGTACCTGCCCATTCTCAAAATACAGCTCGTGGATCAGGGGGCCTGTCGAGGCGTAAAAATCACCGCGGAACAGGGAATCCATGATCGGACGGTAGGCAAGCTCTCTTGCCTTGATCATGACAAAACCGCCGCAGCTGTCGCACTTCGGATGCCCGTCGGGGAAGCGGTTGTGGTTGTCGTCCGCCGCCACGGGGTAAATGCGTTTCCCAAGGCGCAAAAGGTCGTCGTAGATCTGCGGTACATAGGCGGGATAACCGTATACCTCTGCATCGTGGTTGTAGATCTCCATCGCGTGCATCCCCTCGTACCCGCTATACTGCCGAAAATCCTCAAACGACCACGTCGGATGATTATAAGTGACAAAAAATCCTGCATCGCGGCATTTTCGGATCATCTCGTTCACCGATTCGTGCGTATAGTCACGGTCGAAGAACGGCTTGGACTTGTCAAAGCATACCTCGCCGTGATGCTCCTTTGCGTGACCGAGGTACGCATATTTCGGATTCCAACAGGGCTGCTCTTTTGTGTCGGGCGAGAGGGCGATCATGCACAGATGACAGCACTTGCTTTCCATTTTGGCAGGGTAAAGATTCCCTTCGTTAAATGCTACTTCAAAGCCTGTCAGTGCCAAAAAGTCATCGTCGCTCAGATCGTGATGCGGGATCATCATGTCATGGTCGGTGTACGCAACGACCGAATAGCCGTGCGCCTTGTAGAGCGCCTTGACTTCCTCGGGGGAAAGGTCGCCATCCGTGATATTCGTGTGCGTATGCAGATTTGCCTTGTAAAAGCTTCCTTCCTGCGGTAAAAGATATTTTTTCATATCAACCCTCACTTTTCGCCAAATGCCGTCCGCATACGGGCAAGAGCTTCCTTGATGTTTTCATGTTTTGAGGCGTAGCAGATGCGAATGTACCCCTCGCCCCCGTCTCCAAAGGCGGAGCCGGGGGATGTCACGACGTGTGTTTTTTCGAGAATATATTCTGCGGCTTCGCAGGAGCTCATCTTGAAATCACGTATGCTCGGGAAAACGTAGAACGCGCCGCGCGGCGCAAGGCAGGAAAAGCCGCGAATGGAATTCAGTCCGTCCACCATCAGGCGGCGATTGCGGTCGTAATATTCTACCATGCGCCGAACGTCTTCCTCGCCGTGTAAAATCGCCTCGGCAGCGGCCAGCTGCATTGGCTCGGGTACGCTGGCGATCATATTTTCATGTAGCTTGATCAGATTCTCCGTGATATGCTCGTTCGCGCAGATGTACCCAACGCGGAAGCCCGTCATCGCAAAGGTCTTGGACAGGCTGTTGATGGTGAGCACATAATCCTCCAATCCCTCGATCGAAGCAAGACTCTTTTGCCTGAAACCGTCATATACCAGCTTTTCATATGGCTCGTCCGAGATCACGAAGAGCTTGTATTTCTTGACAAGCTCCGCGATCTCGCAAAGATCCTCATAATCCAGTACACCGCCGGTTGGGTTGGAAGGGGAATTGATGATGATAAGCTTTGTTTTTTCTGTGATCAACGGCTCGATGATGTCTGCCGTCATTTTGAAGCCGTTTTTCTCACTTACCCGTGCGTAAACGGTCTTGGCGTTCACCATGTCGATCTGACCGCGGTAGTCAGGCCAGTTCGGTCCTTGGATGATGACCTCATCCCCGGGGTTGACCAGGGTGACCATCGCCAGCATCAGGGCTTGGGTTGCCCCTGCCGTCACGATCAGATTTTTGTCGGGATCACAGGAAATGCCATTCTCCGTGCGTAGCTTGTAGGCGATCGCCTCGCGCAGCTCACAGATGCCGGCGTTGGGGGTGTATTTTGTTTTCTTGTCACAAAGCCCCTTGATAGCCGCCTGTACGATTCCGGGTGGCGTGTCAAAGCCTGGCTCGCCAAGGGTCAGATTGATAGCATCGGGATAATTTTTTGCCAGCTCAAACATCCGTCGGATGCCGGAGGGCAGGGCGGTGATGGCAGCAGTGCTTAACGTTTTTTTCGTGTTCATATCGAATTACTCACATTCATAAAAAACATAGGAAGTGAAGGCAAGAATGGCGTTTTTCATGCCCTCTTCGTCGATGGTAAAGGTGTTTGTGTGCAATGCATCTGTGCAGCCCCTTGCTTCGTTTCGCGTTCCGAAGCGAAACAGCATGCCTCTCGCTTTTGTCAGATACCAGCCGAAATCCTCGGAGGTCATTTGTCGGGAGATCTCTTTCACAGAAAGCCCTGCATGGGAAAGTGCATGAGTGAAGCTCGTTACCGTTTCGGTATCGTTGTGTACCGCTCCCGTGCTGACGTGAAATTCCACGTCTGCACTGCCGCCAAATTGCTCTGCAATTTCAGAAACGATCCTTCTTGTCGATCGCTCGACCGCTTCCGCAAAAGTCCCGTCATAGAAACGGAAGGAAATATCCATGTCGCATTGGTCTGCAATGACGTTGTGCGTGTGTCCGCCGACAAAGCGACCGACCGACCAAATATAGGGGTGATCACCTGCCAGCTCTCGAACCTCATCACGCAAACGTGTGTAGGCGAGATGTGCCATGGCGATCGCATCCACCCCTGCCTCCGGCGCGGTTGCGTGAGAGGTCCTGCCGTAAAAATGCAGAGAGATGGGGGCACAGGCAGCCATGTAATCGCCGCATACCGCCCCGATTTCACCAACGGTCAGGGTGTTGTCGCAATGCGCCGCCAAAATGCTGTCAACGTCGTCCATCACGCCGTTTTCAACCATCATTTTGGCACCGCTTTCAGAGCATTCCTCGCTCGGCTGGAAGATCAGCCGAACGCGACAGGGAAGTAAGTCCTCGTTCTCTTTAAGATACCTCGCCACAGCAAGAAGCACTGCCGTGTGTGCATCATGCCCGCAGGCGTGCATCTTCCCCTCATTCTTGGAAGCAAAGGGAAGATCGGTCTTCTCGCAGATCGGTAAGGCATCCATGTCCGCGCGTAGGGCAACGGTTCGCTCGCCCTTGCCAAGCTCGCATACGATGGAGCATTTGCCGTATTTCTCGGTGTAGGGGATTCCCATCCCATCAAGCTCTCCCTTAACGTATGCACAGGTGTTTTCCAGATCAAAGCCCACCTCGGGATGCTCGTGCAGCACACGCCGCACGCGCACCGCATAGGCGTGTAGATCATCCAATACTTCCTTCGTCATGATTGCCTCACAATACCGTTGCATGAAATTTATGCTCCGCCAGTGCCAACATCGTATGGCTCTTGACCACGCCCTTCTGGCTCTTTATCAGAAGCAGCTTTTCTTCAAGGGCCTCTACGTCGGGGGCGCAGACCTTGACAAGATAATCGTATTCTCCCGTCGTCGCGTAGCATTCCAGCACGTCGGGGTCGCTCTCGATGTATTCCATGAACTTGCCAACGCCCTCGCCGTATTTCATCACCAGTAGAATAAAGGCACAAACCGGCTTGCCAATGCTCTTCGGGTCGGTGATCACCGTGAAGGAACGAATGATCCCGTCCCCCCGTAGCTTCTGAATCCGCTTGTTTACGGCAGGGATGGAAAGATTGACCGCCTTGCCGATCTCGGTTGCCGAGGCATCGGCATTCCCTGCAAGTATGGAAAGAATTTTTTTATCAACATTATCCATAAACCGCTCCTTGTCGTGTATTATTTCTTACGTCCATTCTAACATCCTTTTTTGTTAAAAACAACATTTTGTGAAAAAACGAAAAAAACTGAAGTTTTTTGTGAAAAAACTTTATTTCCGCTCAGTTCGGTTTCTGCAGTACAGGGGGAACGGTCAAATCGCCCCCCTCGCCTCGCGTCCGAACGGAACGTCCTCCTTGCAGGAAGGGAGGGCTTTTGTGGCTTTGTTTTGCATAATATACACAAATTTGTGTATAATTTTTCACGCAAAATGAAGGATTTTGTAAAAAACTTTCAAAAAAGTGTTGACAAAAGGAACACTTCGTTATATAATAAATTTGTATTTTTTCTGCACCCCTATGGGTTTTTATGTCTTCGGACTTAAAATAAAAAACATTCAAGGAGAAATCAAACCATGAAAACCTTCGTAAGACTCACTGCTCTTGCATTGGCCCTCGTTTTCTGCGTTGCAGGCTTTGCCGCTTGTAATGGCACCGGCGATAAGGTCATTCTGATCGGCGGCTCTGGCCCTCTGACCGGCGCAAACAGTCAGTACGGCTCTGCTGTCCTCAACGGCGCAAAGCTTGCCGTTGAGGAGATCAACGCCAAGGGCGGCTACAACGGCTACACCTTCGAGCTGGATATGAAGCAGGATGACTGCGGCACTACCCAGGCCGAGAACGCGTACTACGCGCTCGAGGAAGCAGGCATGAAGATCTCCATCGGCTCCGTTACCTCCGGCTCTGCCAAGGCATTCGCCGATGCTGCACGTGAAGACAACCTGTTCTGCCTGACCCCCTCTGCCTCCGCTGACAACGTAATCGCTTCCGGCAACCACTCCTTCCGCGTTTGCTTCGGTGACCCCCAGCAGGGTACCCTGGCCGCTGACGAGCTGGTAACCAACAAGGGCTTTGCCAAGATCGGCGTGATCTACGATAACAGCGATGACTACTCCACCGGTCTTTATCAGGCATTTGAAGCTCGTATGACCGCCCTCAATAAGGTAAAGGGCACCGACTATGTCGTTTACACCTTTGACAGCGATAACAAGGTTGACTTCAACCAGCAGGTAACCGGTATTAAGAATGCCGGCTGCGACGCTATCTTCCTCCCCATCTACTACGCAGAGGCTGCTCTGATCGCCAAGTCTGCCGCTACCTTTGAGGAGACCAAGAACCTGCCTATCCTCGGCTGCGACGGTCTGGACGGCATCGCCGCACAGCTCGACTCCTCTGTGGTGGCAGAGGTTCGCTACTTCACTCCCTTCGATATCAACAGCACCGAAACGAATGTTAAAACTTTCGTTGAGAAGTACAGAGAGGCTTACGGTCTGGATCCCAACCAGTTCGCCGCTGACGCATACGATGCCGTTATGATCATCTACGAGGCTCTTGTTGCCGGTGAGATCGATGTAGAGGGCACCGCATCCGAGATCTGCAACGCTCTCGCTGCTCAGCTGACCGGCGGTACCTTCAAGTACAGTGGTCTGACCGGTGACAACATGACCTGGACGACCGACGGTGCCGTTGTGAAGGAAGCTAAGATCGTTAAGGTTCAGTAATTTACAACTGCATAAGGGACGGGTCGGATGCCTTTTTGGGCACCCGACCTACTCCTGTCTAATCCCATTTGGACGGAAAAGCAAAAGGAGTTATTATGGAAACTTTGATTAACGGGCTTAGTCTGGGCGGCATTTACGCCCTGATCGCTCTCGGCTATACCATGGTGTACGGTATCGCCAAGATGCTGAACTTTGCCCACGGTGATATCATCATGGCGGGTGCGTATGCGATCCTTCTGGTCGTCGGCATGACGGGCAATCTGTTGCTCTCGGTCGTCGCACTGATCGCGGCGATTGCTTTTTGCGTGCTGCTCGGCGTCACGACGGAGCGGCTTGCTTACCGCCCTCTGCGCGGCGCATCTCCCCTTGCCGTTCTGATCACGGCCATCGGTGTCAGCTACCTGTTGCAGAGCATCGCGCAGCTGTTCTTCACCTCCGAGGGGCAGCCCGTTTCCACGGGCGCGGCACAGCTTGGCTCTGTGACCTTCCTTGGTGCTAATCTGAAGCTTTCCTCTCTCATCACGTTGGGGCTTTGCGTCATGATCATGACGGCACTGACGCTGTTCGTGGATAAGACCCGAGTCGGCCGCGCTATGCTCGCCGTTTCCGAGGACCGCGGTGCGGCCTCTCTGATGGGGATCAACACCAACCTCATCATCACCCTTACCTTCGCCATCGGTTCGGCGCTTGCCGCATTTGCATCTCTGTTCTATCTGATGCAGTTTCCCGTTGTCAGCCCCACCCTCGGCTCTATGCCGGGTATCAAGGCCTTTACGGCGGCGGTTATCGGTGGCATCGGCTCTATCCCCGGCGCGATGGTCGGTGGCGTGCTGCTCGGCGTGATCGAATGTGTCTGTCAGAGTATTCCCGCGCTTTCCCCCTATACCATCGCCATTGAATTCGGTCTGCTCATCATCATTCTGCTGGTGCGCCCCGTGGGTCTGCTCGGTAAGAAGAGAAGGGAGAAGGTATAATGAAAAAGAATATTCGCTTAAAGCATTATATCAACTACCTGATCCTCGGCCTCGCCCTCGTGCTGTTCATCGCGCTGGATCTGCTTGGCGTCCTGAAGCGTTCGGATGCCAATCTGCTCGCGCAGGTCGGATACAGCGTCATCCTTGCCGTATCGCTTAACCTGGTGGTCGGCTTCCTTGGCGAGTTGAGCCTGGGCCACGCCGGCTTCATGTGCGTTGGCGCTTACGTGGGCGGCCTTGTCTATATTATGCTCGAGCCCCAGCTCAATAAGCTCGGTGCGATCCTGGTCGCTTTGCCGATCGGCGGCATCGCGGCGGCACTCTTCGGTCTGCTTATCGGTCTGCCCGCCCTGCGACTGAAGGGCGACTATCTTGCCATCGTAACGCTTGCCTTTGGTGAGATCGTTCGTACCGTTATCCGTAACCAAGATATCTTCGGCGGCACCCGTGGCCTCGAGTCCGTGCGCTTCGGTAACCGCCTGTATATTCTGGCATTCCTTCTTGCCATTTTGACGGTCTTTATCTCCCAGAACCTGCGTCGCAGTAAGCACGGCCGAGCCATCCAGGCCATCCGTGATAACGAGATCGCGGCGCGCGCCATGGGCGTTAATGTGACCTACTACAAGCTCGTCGTCTTTGCCGTGGCCGCCTTCTTTGCAGGCGTTGCGGGTGTTCTGTACGCCGGCAGCACCTCGGTCATCCGTAGCGACAATTTCTCCTTCAACTATTCTATCAACATCCTCGTCATGGTCGTGCTCGGCGGTATGGGCAGCATCACCGGCTCCATCATCTCCGCCGCCGCTCTGACCTATATTACCGTCAAGCTCACCATCAGCTTGTCGGGTGATATGGCCGCCATCGAGCCGATGGTCTACGCCCTCATCTTGATCCTTGCCGTTATGTGGAACAATGCACCCTTCCTTCGTCCCGTACGCGAAAAGCTGGGTGCCAAGCTGGAAGCGTTGCGCCAGAGGATCCTGCACTGCGGTGAGGTCCCCGAGGATAACAGCCCCGAGATCGCCGCGTGGGATAAGGTTCCGACCAAGATCCCCATGGACGCGATCCTGTCCACGGATTTCACCGTCGACCACAGCTTTGACGCTGACCGCCGCGGAAAGGAGGAGGAACAATGAGCGAATTTATGCTTGAAACACAAAACCTCGGTATCTCCTTCGGCGGCTTAAAGGCCGCACAGGATGTCAACCTCAAGATCAAGCCCAAGGAGCTGTACGGCCTGATCGGCCCCAACGGCGCGGGCAAGACCACGGTGTTCAATATGCTCACAGGTGTGTATCTGCCCACCACGGGTCGGTTTTTCCTGGACGGCGAGGATCTGACGGGCAAAAGCACCGTCGAGATCAGCCGCCACGGCATCTCCCGTACCTTCCAGAACATCCGTCTGTTCACCAACCTCTCGGTCATCGACAATGTGCTGGTCGGTATGACTAACCGCCTGCCCTGCAATATGTTCGAGAGTATGTTCCGCCTGCCGCGTCATTTTCGCACCGAAAAGGAGCTGCGTGCGGCTGCAAGAGAGCTGCTTAATGTGTTTGGCCTGGACGAGGAGCGTCGCTCCCTCGCCTCTAATCTGCCCTACGGTAAGCAACGCAAGCTGGAGATCGCACGTGCATTGGCTACCCAGCCGAAGCTTCTGCTCCTTGACGAGCCGGCCGCCGGCATGAACCCCCATGAGACTGCGGAGCTGACTGAGACCATCCGCTTTGTGCGGGATCACTTCGATATGACGGTGCTCCTAATCGAGCACGATATGAGCCTTGTGTCCGGTCTTTGCGACCGCGTTACGGTGCTCAATTTCGGTACCACCCTTGCACAGGGCGAGACCTCCGAGGTCCTGCATAATCCCGAGGTCGTGCGCGCCTATCTCGGCGATTGATGAACGGAAGGAGCGAAAAACTATGGCTTTATTAACAGTAGAAAATCTGCAAGTCAGTTACGGTCTGATCCGCGCCATCAAGGGCGTATCCTTTGAGGTCAACGAGGGGGAGATCGTGGCCCTGATCGGTGCAAACGGTGCCGGTAAGACCACCATCATGCATGCCCTATCCAACCTTATTGGCAAGGATGCGGGAACCGTACACTTTGCCGATACCGATATCACCCACACCCCCGCACACAAGCTCGTTCCCATGGGCCTTGCCCAAGTGCCGGAGGGACGCCGTATCTTCCAGGAGTTGACCGTTGCGGAGAACCTTCGCCTCGGTGCTTACACCCGTAAGGATAAGGCGGAATTTAACGAAATGCTTGAAAAAATGTTTGAGCGCTTCCCGATTTTGAAGGAGCGCCGCAAGCAGGTCGCGGGTACGCTTTCGGGCGGTGAGCAGCAGATGCTCGCCATGAGCCGCGCGCTCATGTCCCACCCGAAGTTATTGCTCCTTGACGAGCCCAGCATGGGGCTTTCACCCCTGTACGTCAACACCATCTTCGATATGATCCGCCAGATCAACGAGGAGGGAACGACTGTATTGCTCGTGGAGCAGAACGCAAAAAAGGCACTCTCCATCGCCGACCGCGCCTACGTTCTGGAGATCGGCAAGATCGCCAAGACCGGCACGGGTGAGGAGCTCCTCTCGGATGATGCGATCCGCCGCGCCTACCTCGGCGACTAAAAGCAATAAAAAAGAACCGAACATCGTTCGGTCCTTTTTTATTGCGAAAAAACGGAAACGTAGGGTACTACGTTCTGCCAGTTCGTTAGCAACATAAAGCCGTGGTAGAAGATACCAAGTGCCATGAAAGCAAGCGTGACATATCGCGTAGTCTTTGTATCCCGTGCGTTTTCGGGAGCATTGAGTCGGGGGAAAGCGATCGCCAGCAGGGGAATGAAGGTTACGATAAAGCGGATCATCATCCGCACATTGATGAACACCACCGAGAAGCAGAACAGAATCAGAACATAGTGAAGCGCGCGTTCGTCCTTTTCCTCTCGGTTTTCCAGGTTGTTGTACAGAATAAGCGCAAGGATCAGAATGGCCCCGTACAGCACCGCCGTTTTGATACCGCCGCCGAAGCCGCTGAGCCAGGTGGACTCCTCCGACACGTAACCGGACAATCGCCCCGCCAGGTCGATCACCACGCGTGCAATATCCTTCGTAAAGAAGCAGAAGATCACCGATCCCGTTCCGAATAATGCCCACGTGATCGGCGTGTTCCGCAGATGGCGGATAAAGTACACAAACACGAACAAGACCGCCACCTTGTGAAAAATAAAGCCTGCCAAAACGATCAGAAAATAGGGAATGGGCTTCTTTTCCTCCAGGTACTTGTAAGCGAGCAGGAAAAAGGAAAGGGCAACATAATGCCGCACAATATCAAAGGAAGAATAGTAAAAGGGAAAGCAAAGGATCACGAAAACCGATAACAGTACGTTATCGGAATGGCGATAAATGAATAGACAGGTCGCGCCCATGATAAAGAAGGCGCAAAGCAGAAGCAGGGTCGTGGCATCGCCGCCCAAAATGCCGATCAACAGACACAGGTAATAGAAGCCAAGCTCCACACGCGTGGAATTGTATTCGCCTGTTGTCAGGTCACTTATACTACTGTCGAAAATCCGAATATAGTTGTCGGTATCAAATCCTACCGTTTCACCGCGCAGACCGCAAAGCAAAGCAAGCTGAACAGCTGTGATGGCGAGATAAACCGCGCGACGCTTCGCCGATGCCTCTCTCGGGTGCAGGCCCATGCTGAGGAAGCCGAGTGCCATGTTCAGCGCAAAATTCACAATATAGATCAGCATGCCGTCACTCCTCCAAGCGCTTCAGAACGAAGCGGCAAAGCGGCGCGGGTAGCAGGCAAAATGCTGCGCTGGCCAGATAGTCCCTTGTGTGCTTGTTTTTGATGAGAGAAAGGAAAGCGCGCGCCTTCTTTTTCTCTCCCTCTGCCGCCGCCTCACGCGCACAGCATAAGCGGTAGCGGTCAAGCAGGCAACAAACACCGGCCTTCACATCCTTACGGATGTCCGCGGCGGACAGGATCTGTGCCTCCCGCCGTGCAAACACCCAATCGTGGTTTTGGCTGCCGTTCTTGGTTGCGGTGCTGTCTGCCTGTATATAAATCGTGGTTTCTTCCAGCGAAATGGCAGCCTTGTGCCGCAGGGAAAAACGAAGCCACATGTCCACGTCCTCGCCAAGACGCTCACCCACCGCGAAACGAAGTCCCTCATCCATAAGGACCCTGCGTCGCAGACACATGGCATTGGTGCACCAGATCGCATCGCTGTAACGGTTGAGAAGATCGATGACGTTGTCGGTCATGAAATCCCGTCGCGCCGCATGCGGTTCCTTTTCGTAAAGGGAAGCGACATGCTCCTCTAAACATCCGGCCGAGGAATACTCTGCTCCGTTCTTGTCCTGTATGCGATAGGAGGAGAAAAACAAGTCTGCCTCGGGATATCTCTCGATAAGCTCGTTTAAAGTGGCCAGATGATGTCGCTCATAACGATCATCCGCATCAAGAAAGCAAACAAAATCTCCCGTCGCCGCCTCGATCCCCGTGTTTCTTGCGACCGATACACCGCCGTTTTTCTGGTGAATGACGCGCGGTGCGCGGTAGCAGGTAAGTACCTCATCGATACCGTCGGTCGAGCCGTCGTCCACCACGATGACCTCAAAATTTCGATAGGTCTGTACCAGCACGCTGTCCAGCGCGCGGCGCAAGGTATCCTTTTTATTGTAAACGGGAATGATCACCGAAAATTTCATCGTGGTGCACCTCCTCTCGCTTTTTGATGAAAAATGGGAAAAACACGGTTTTTCCCAATATGGTCTTATTTGTGGAGATCTTCCTTGATCTTGGTGGTGGAGATCTCCTTTGTGCGCGGCAAATATACCACCTCGCACAGATCGCGGAGATCGTCAAATTTGCCTTCCCAGTCGTCACCCATCACCATGGTATCGATGTGATACAGGGGAATGTCGGTACGCTTCTGCTCCCAGTTTTCCTCGGGAATGACCAGATCCACGTAACGGATGGATTCCAGCAGCTTTTTTCGCTCCTCATAGGTAAAGTAGCATATCTTGTCCTTTTTGTTGGTGTTGAAATCGTCGGTTGAGAGTGCAACGATCAGATAATCACCAAGCTGCTTCGCACGGCGGAGCAGGTTGATGTGCCCGTAGTGGAGCAGGTCAAAGGTACCGTAGGTGATGACTCGCTTCATGATAACAGCCTCTTTTCAATTTCGTCGGTGACAGCATTCACCGCGTTCCCCGCTCGGGGGGCAAAGCGCATGCGGAACTCGCGTGATCGCGCGCAGTACGCCTCCACGTCCATTTCACGGATGCAGGCAAGCACCTCGTCCTCATCCTCGCATATGGGGCAGGGGAGCGTGGAATGCAGATCCAGATACAAGCCGCGCTTTTCCTCGTACACCGCAAGGTCGTAGGCAAAGCAAAGCATGGGACGTTCCAAAATGGAATAATCCACGAATGCACTGGAATAATCCGACAGCAGAATGTCCGCCGCCGTGTAAAGATCGTTAATGTCGGGATGATCGGACACGTCGATAAATAAGCCGTCCCGATCGAGGTTCATAGCCGCACTGACCGCGTAATGTGCGCGGACAAGAACCACAAAGTCCTCGGAAAGAGCCGCGCGCCACTTTTCCTCGGTGATGGGCGGGGTTATATAATGCCGCTTTTTCTCGTCAACCAAATACTCGCGGTAAGTCGGCATATAGAGGATGACGCGCTTGTCCTCGGGAATACCGAGCGCGGCTCTTACACGTGCGCCGCGCGCATCCGCGTCGCGGGTCAGCGTGTCGTTGCGGGGGAGGTCGCACATCAGGAAGGCTTCCTCTGCCGCATCGAACACGCGCATGAAAATCTCACGGTCATACTCGCTCTGCGCACAGCGGATGGTCGTTTTATCTGTCTTGCCTCTTACGCGTTTTTTGGCAAGAATGGAATTTTGCTTTTCCTCACCGCCGATACATTTCAGCGGTGTGCCGTGCCAGGTCTCTACGCGCAAATGGCGGTTTGCATTGATGCCGATGCCACGGTCGATCTCGGAGTTTCCAACCCAGATGCGGCTATAAAGGAGTGCACGAAAAAAAGCAGGTGTGTCGATTTTCACAGCCTTACCGCGCGGCAGATCAAATTTTTTCGGATCATCGAACGCCCAAATCAGCTCAAAGCCGTCGAAAAAGGAACGGCGGCACATTTCGTCGTAGATCGCGCGGGGACTGTCGTTAAATCCCCGCCCGCCAAAGGACGAGAACAAGACCGTCCTCGGACGTACGCGTACAAATACGGATGCTACACGCAAAAACACCTTCGCGCAGGACCAACAGAAGGAAAGGAAGCGCGGATGGGTTTTCAGGAAATACAGAAATTTTTGTCGCATGTCAGCTCTTTCCCTCGGGTGCACGTGAGGTTCTTGCAAATTTTCTGAAAATGTAACCGCGCACGCGGTTGGGGAGCAGCACCTGTACCACAAGACGCTTTATGACGTTCAGGGCGTAACGCATGGTACCGATCAGCCCCTGCTTGTACATAAACTTCTGTAAGCGCGCCTCACTCTTGAAATAGCGCATGCCGCCGCGGCGACGGTACATATCCCGCCCCACACGCACATCGACCAGCACGTCGGGGACGTTGGCAAATTTCATGTGGAGCAGAGCCATACGGACCCAAAGGTAATAGTCCTCTTCACAGTAAAAATCCAGATATCCGCCCGCGCGTTTCACGTCGTCGCGGCGGAAAAGCACGCTGACCTGGTTCATCGGGCAACGGATCTTCAGATCCTTCTTGATTTTCGCGTCCTCAGTCTCCACATGGCGATAACTGACCACATTGTCGGGCGTGCCGATAAACTCGGCAATATTGCCGCCGACGATGGAAAGGGAAGGATCTGCCTCCATGCGGGCAAGCTGCTTTTCAAAGCGGTCGGGACGGCTGATGTCGTCCGCATCCATCAGGGCAACCAGCTCGTGTGTACAATGGACAAGGCCCGTGCGGCGGGCATGTCCGTGACCGCAGTTCTTTTCGAGACGGATCACGCGGAACAGCGGCATCGCCTCGTAGGCCGAGATTACCTCGTCAAGCGAGAGGGGAACGGGGCCGTCTACCACCAGCACCACCTCGTCAGGGCGTCTGGTCTGGTTCAGAATGCTGTCAACGGCTATTTTGAAGTGCCACGGGTCGTCCTTCGCGTACACCGCCATGGCAACGGAGAATTTCTGGCAACACATATAGGGGTGTTCCGTCCTTTTGTCGTTTGATGCACCCACGCAGGGCGGCTTGTGTTATGGGCCAAAGAAAGGGAAACGCATGCAAAGCGGAAGGTCACCGATGCAAGAGGGCCGCAAAACACAAGGATAATTATCCGAATTATTATAGCATAATTTCCCATATATGTCAACCCCCCCGAATAAAGGAGAAAAGTGTCAAAAAATGCGAAAAAGTCAATTTTACGCTATTGCATATCCCGCATGAATGTGCTACAATGAGAATGTTTCACAGAAAGTATTCCCCGCTATACGGAAAGGAATCATATGAATCAGATTTTAACGACCCTGGAGATCATCGGTATCCTCGCGGCAGCCCTTTCGGGGGCAATGCTTGCCATCGATAAGAAAATGGACCTCTTTGGCGTGGTCATCATCGGCATGGTCACGGGCCTTGGCGGCGGTGTGATGCGTGACGTGACCCTGGGATACATCCCCCGCAGCTTTTCCAACCCCTCCTACCTAATCGCGGCGGTCGTTCCGCCACTCGTCATGTTTTTGGTCGCCCTCCTTTTACAACAGCGTTACGTGCGGGAGGAGGCATTGATTGACCGTATCAACAATATCTTTGATGCGCTGGGTCTTGGGGCGTTTGCCGTCGGCGGTGCCGTTGTTGCGCGCGCCGTGGGTTACGACGGTCACTTCGTCGTGGTCGTGTTCTCTGGTGTCATCACTGCCGTGGGGGGAGGGGTTCTGCGTGATGTGTTGCTCCGCGAGATTCCCTCGATCCTCAAAAAGCATGTCTATGCCATTGCTGCCCTCGCGGGTACGGTTGTGTACTACCTATTCTTACACTTCGGGGCAGGTGAGGTTCTTTCTGCCGTGGCGGGCGTTCTGCTTGTCTTTATCCTCCGTATTCTGGCAACCATCTTCCGCTGGAACTTCCCGAAGGCCATCAAGTGATGACCCCTGTGCCTTACAATACGCTGTCTTCTTACCTCAAGGAACGGCTCGGACACAAGACCGTTAAGATCTGCATCGATGGCGGCTTCACCTGTCCTAACCGTGACGGTAGCCTGTCCACGGGCGGCTGCCGCTTCTGCTCGGAGCGCGGATCGGGCGAATTTGCCGCTGTCGCCGAGAGGGGAATCACCGAGGCCGTGCAGGCACGGCTCGCCTCACCGCTCGGCGGCCGCCGTGCCGAACGCTACATCGCGTATTTTCAGAATTTCTCGGGCACATATGCCCCCGTGGATACTTTGCGCCGCCGCTATGATGCCGCCCTGTGCGATCCCCGTATCATCGGGCTTGCTGTGGCAACCCGTCCCGATTGCGTCACCGAAGAAATCGTTGATCTGCTCGCCACCTACGCGCGCCGCCTGTATGTATCCGTCGAGCTGGGGCTCCAAACCGCCTCGGATGAGGTCGCCACACGCATGAACATTGCCTGTCCGCGCGCCGCCTTTACACGCACTGTTCATCTGCTTGCCGAGCGCGGCATCGACGTCGTGGCGCATATCATGGTCGGTCTACCGGGGGAGGACCGTGCCGAGGCACTTGCCACCATGGATTTTGTAAACCGCCACCCTGTCAAGGGCATAAAGATCCATTCGCTCTATGTTGCGCAAGGGACGGCACTTGCCGAGGATTGCCGAAGCGGGAACTACATACCGCTTTCCTTTGCGGATTATACCGAAACGGTCGCCTGCCTGCTGGCGCACGCGCGCCCCGATCTGGTCATCCATCGTATCACGGGCGATCCGTCAAAGGACACGCTCATCGCCCCCGCATGGTGTACCGACAAGCGCCGAGTGCTGGATGCAATCACGCAAAAAATGAAGAAAAATGGATGGTATCAGGGGTGCTTTTATACAGAAACGTAAAAAGCGGTATGCGAAACGCATACCGCTTTTTATGTTAGCTACCTTAAAATACCACCTGTAAAAGAAACATCTGACAAAGCGTCCCCGCCACGATGGCGGGCAGGGTCTTCCTCTGCCAAAGATACACCACGGCCACCACAAGACAGGAGATCAGGTGCGGCACAAAGCCGCCCGGTTCGGCAAAATGTACGTCCTTTAAGCAGTACACGACCAGCATTCCCATGATCGCGTAGGGCAAAAGGCCCCCCAGCCGTTCGAGGAAACGGGGTGTTTTTCGCTTCCCCCCAAAGATCCAAAAGGGCAAAAAGCGGATCAGTGCTGTGACAAGCGCGATTACCGCCACGGTTCCCCACGTGTAGGCGTTATCCATGCTTGCTCTCCTTTCTTCCCATAAGGGAGAGCGAAAGGGCGATCACCAGCATGGCGGGGATAAGAAAATGCTCATTTCCGAATATAAACAGGCAGGCAAGCGATGCCACCACACCGATCACGGCCGGCGCGTGCTTTTTTGTACCTAGCCACTGATCGAGAAAAACCGTCAAAAAGAGTGCCGTCAAGGCAAAGTCGATCCCCTCGCTGTTGAAGGAAAGGAGTGTACCGACCAAAGCACCCAATATCGAGCCCGCGATCCAATACGCATGATTGAAGAGAGAGACGAGAAAATAATAGTCGGTGCGACTGCCCTCGGGAATGCCGGGCTCGTCCCGACAAACAAGGGAATAGGTCTCGTCGGTTAGGGCAAAGATCAGATAGGGCTTTCTTTTTCCGGCATCCTTGTAACGGTCCAGCATAGACAGTCCGTAAAACAGATGCCGCGCGTTTACCATCAGCGTGGTCAACGCCACCGTGAAAAGCGACGCACCTCCCGTCAGTAGCCCGATGGCGGCGTACTGCATCGAGCCCGCGTAAATCAACAGGCTCATCGCAAAGGCAAGGAGAATACCGTAGCCATAGGATTTTATGATGATGCCAAAGCCAAAGCCCAGCACCAGGTAGCCCGTCAGCACGGGAAGCGTGGCGAAAAACGCCTTTTTTGCAATCTTTTTCATGTTGTCGTCCTCTCACTTACATCATTGTAACACATTCGGCTCCTTTTTTCAATAAAAAACCGTAAACCCCTTGCAAAAATCCTAAAAATCCTGTATACTATAAATACCCCCATGGGGTATATGGAGGTGTACAAGCATGAAACAACAATGCTCCTTCTGCCATACGGAAAAAAATCGCACGGCAGAGGAAAAGAAAAAGTTAACAAACCGTCTTGTGCGGATTGAGGGGCAGGTGCGCGGCCTTTCGGGTATGGTCGAGGCGGATGCCTATTGCCCCGACATCCTGACGCAGGTCAGCGCGGTCAGTGCAGCCCTGCGCGCCTTTGAACGGGAACTGCTCGCCGCCCATGTCCGCACCTGTGTGGCTGATGATATCCGGGCAGGACGGGAGGATTCGGTAGAAGAGCTGAACGCTCTGCTCAAAAAAATGATGAGGTAAAAGTATGAAAACATATACCGTAACGGGAATGAGCTGTGCTGCCTGCTCGGCACGTGTGGAAAAGGCTGTCTCCTCGCTTGACGGCGTGACCGCCTGCTCGGTCAATCTGCTCACAGGGGATATGGGTGTGTCGGGTGAGGTCGAGGAATCGGCTGTACTTTCTGCCGTGCGTGAGGCGGGTTATGGCATCACCCCCAAAACCGAAAAGGAGCAGGGGAAAGCCTCTGCCCTCGTACCGCCGTCAGAGAATCCTATCCGCCCGCTTCTTTGGAGGCTTGTTGCTTCACTTGCCCTGCTCATGCCCCTGATGTACCTTTCTATGGGACACGTGATGTGGGGCTGGCCACTGCCCGAAGTACTTGCCGGAAATCCCCTTGCCATCGGGCTTTGTCAGCTCCTTCTGACGCTTGCCGTCATGATCGTGAACGGCCGCTTCTTCACAAGCGGCACGCGTGCCCTGTTGCACGGTGTGCCCAATATGGACACCTTGATCGCGCTGGGTGCGGCAGCTGCCTTCGTTTACAGCACCGGTATTTTGTTCCTCATGACGACCGTGCATGACACCCATACACAGATGCACCACCTGCACGAGCTCTATTTTGAATCGGCGGCGATGATTTTGTCACTCATCACCGTTGGTAAGTTACTTGAGGCACATGCCAAGGGCAAAACCACGGATGCCCTTGCCGCTCTTGCAAGACTTGCTCCCCAAACGGCAACCCTCTTGCGTGTCGGAAAGGAAGTGACTGTCCCGATCGCCGAGGTTCGAGTCGGGGACGTTTTTGTTGTTCATCCCGGAGATCATATTCCCGTGGACGGCGTGGTGATCTCGGGGGAGGGGGTGGTAAATGAGGCCGCCCTCACAGGGGAGAGCATCCCCGTGGATAAGGCCGAGGGGGCTATCGTTTCGGCGGCAAGCATCAACCTGTCGGGATACCTTGAATGCCGCGCCACACGTGTGGGCGAGGATACCACGCTCTCGCAGATCATCCGCATGGTCAGCGATGCCTCGGCAACCAAGGCCCCTATTGCCAAGATTGCAGATCGTGTGTCGGCCGTCTTTGTGCCGACGATTCTCGGTATTGCTGCCGTCACTGCCGTTGCATGGCTTATCGGCGGTGCGGAGATCGGCTACGCCCTTGCCCGCGCCGTGTCGGTTCTCGTCATCAGCTGTCCCTGCTCGCTCGGGCTTGCCACCCCCGTTGCCATTATGGTCGGCAGCGGCATGGGAGCAAAAAACGGCATCCTCTTCAAAACCGCCGCCGCCCTTGAGGAAACAGGACGCGGAGGGACGGTCGTACTCGATAAAACAGGCACCGTCACCGAGGGAAAACCTCGCATCACCGATATTCTGCCCATCGACGGTACGGGAGAGAACGAGCTTCTTACCCTTGCCTACTCTCTGGAAGTTAAAAGCGAGCATCCACTCGCCCGTCCCATCTGTGCCGAGGCCGAGGAGCGCGGTCTTGCCGCCGCCCCGACTGAGAACTTTGAGGCTCTTTCGGGCAACGGCGTGCGTGCCAAGGCAAATCATAGCACGTTTATCGGTGGTAGCATGGCCTATGTGGAAAGTATCGCCCCCCTGCCCGACTCCTTGCGTGAGCGCGCCGCTGCCTGTGCCGAGCAGGGCAAGACCCCCCTCTTCTTTCTTGAAAACGATACTTGCCGCGGCATGATCGCCGTGGCCGATACCTTAAAACCCGATGCCCCTGAGGCGATTGCAGAGTTACGAGCCATGGGCATGCGTACGATCATGCTGACAGGGGATAACGAGCGCACCGCACGTGCCGTCGCCCGCGCCGCGGGCGTGGACGAGGTGATCGCAGGCGTGTTGCCCAATGGGAAGGAAGCCGCCGTGCGCGAGCTACAAAAGAACGGCAAGGTCCTTATGGTCGGCGACGGCATCAACGACGCCCCCGCCCTTGCCCGCGCAGACGTGGGCATCGCCGTGGGAGACGGCACGGACGTCGCCATCGACGCGGCTGACGTCGTGCTGGTAAAGGGAAGACCCGCCGATCTCGTTGCCGCCGTGCGTTTGGCGCGCGCGACTCTGCGGAACATTCAACAAAATCTGTTCTGGGCTTTCTTCTACAACGCGGCAGGCATCCCCCTCGCCACAGGCCTTTTCATCCCCCTGCTCGGTTGGGAGCTTGATCCCATGTTCGCCGCCGCCGCCATGTCGCTTTCCAGCTTCTCGGTGGTGTGCAACGCCCTGCGTCTGAATTTCTTCCGTCCTCAAGCAAAGAAAAGCAAACAAAAATCCGAAAAAGGAGTAAAGAATATGCAAACCGTACTCAAGATCGAGGGCATGATGTGCCCCCATTGCGAAGCCCACATCAAGGCGGCCATGGAAGCTCTTCCCGGTGTGACTGCCTGCATTGCCAGCCATAAGGACGGCACCGCCACCCTCACCTCGGAAGCACCGCTTGATGCCGCCCTTCTCCGTGAAACGGTGGAAAAGCAGGGCTACCGCGTGGTAGGGTAAAAAAAGGCCTTTGCCCATCGGGCAAAGGCCTTTTTTATTTCGCCGCCATGCGGTTGACGGTATTGCGCAGGGTAAGGAGATAGTCCTCGTTTTTGGGATAACTTGCAAAGCCGACCTCACCCTCTGCATCAATGGCGGCGATCACGGCCTCCCGTCCCACCCTCGCGGCGGCGGCATCCATGGCGCGCATATCGAGTAACGCCTGCTCGAAAAGCAACTCGTGAAGGGAATGAAGGGGTTTTCCGTCCCGTCCGGGATAGACCATGAAATTATCGCCCGCCGGTGTGAACAGATCCCCCGACAGATCCGTGAACGGGTTGGTGGGCTCGATCGAAAAACGGTTAAAATAGAAGTTGTAGCCCCAATGCAAAAAGCCCGTGATGTTCGCCTTGTACATTTGCGCCCCCATCACGCGGGTGCGGTAGCCGGGCATCGAAAGGAAGCGGTTGGAAACATCGACCACCTGCCCGCAACAGTAATAGACCCACAAATCGTGCACCTTTTCCGCCAAAAAAGCGTCAACGTGGTCATTCGAGGGGATCGGGGCGGTGATGACCCCGCGGCGGTAGAACTCTACGTTTGAGAGCGCGTCGCGCACGGGATGGTCACAGATTAGGTCAAGAATCGCGTTCTTGGATCTCGCATACTGCGAAAGATGCTCCTCACTCGGCTCGTCCGAGATGTGGAAGAAGTAGTGGTTGCGGTATCCGTATTCGTCCAGCTTGGCCTTCAGCTCGGGGATCAGCGCACGCAAAAATCCAATATACGCCTCGCCTGCCGCCTCGCTGTCCCAGCCAAAGATGCGGTGCTCCTCGCCGTCCACCGTGGCCATGATTTTCGGCGCGTGGGCGGCACCCCATTGGGTAAAGAAATGGGCGATCTCCAGCTCACGGATGCCCACGCGGTGGCACATCTCACAAAACCGCTTCAGTTTGTCAAAGCCGAAGATGTACTTTCCGTTTTCCACGGTCACGTCTACAAGCTGCACAGTCGGCCGTTCCCCACCTACCTTGGTGTCAAGGGGTGGGGTGAAGATGGGGGTCAAGAGAGCGTTACTGCCGCGGTCAACGTACTCGTGCAGATAGTTTTCCACGATCTGCCAGTGCTCCTCGGAGAACACCTTGACGTTGTAATACACGGCAAGGGAATCATAATGGAACCAATGCGTCACGGTCATCTTCCCTTCGGGGAGCAGGGCATCCAGCACCTCGACCGTATAGGTTGCCTCGGCCACCGTTTCGCCGTTTTCATCCGAGGAAAGGATCAAACGGATGGGGTAGCTTCCCGGGGCAAGGTCGGCGGGGATTCGCACCTCAAAATGCAGTTGGGAAAGCTGATCGGCACGCGCGTAGACCGCCACCGCCGGGCGCAAGAGATCGGGGTAAAGGCCCGGCTCTGTATCCAGGTAATCGTCGTCATGCCTTGTGGGATAGCAGGGGAAGCGGACAGGAACGTGATCCACCGCGTAGGCAATCACATTCTCGCCGAGAACAGAGTCCACCGACAGGTTCAAACGCTCGCCGCTATGCCGGGAGATGCCCGTTACAAGGGCAGAGAAAAAATGACGGTCGCCGCGAAGAGCAGTGCCGCCTTGCCGTTCGGCAAAGCTGTGGATATCGTCCTGTAATCTGGCCTTGACAAGGCTCGAAACTATGTGAAAAAAATAGGAAGAAGACATGGCGATTCTCCTTTTCATGTGGTGCCCCCCATTTTATCATGCTTCCCGATAAAAGTAAAGACCTGCGACGGATAATGCAAATTTTTTGACCGAAAATTCCCGCCGCCGTCATGCCGCTTTTACCTTGACAATCAGGGTCCGTTGTGCTATGATGAGAACAAAACTACATAAGGAGAAACCGCCATGATCACTCGCTTGATCCCCACCCCAAAAATGATAAAAAAGGAACCGGGAAACGTCATCCTTTCTCCTGCCGTCCGCTACTCGTGTGAGGAATGGGACGTGTATGCCGATACGCTCTCTGCCTCATTTGAAAAAATATTCGAGCAGCCTCTTGCAAAGGAAGAGGGTGGCATCTGCCTTTTGCGTGATCCCGCACTTCCCGAAAAAAGCTACCGCCTCGATACACGAGAGGGAATTGTCTTATCTGCCTCGGACAGCGAGGGCATCTTGTATGCCATCGCCACCCTGTTGCAGATCGTGTCGGTGGAAAAGGGAATGATCTCGGTCGAAAAAGCCCTTATCGAGGATCATCCCGATAAGGGCTACCGTGCTGTCATGATTGATCTGGCGCGTGAATGGCACCCTGCTTCTACTATCCACAAATACATCGACCTCTGCTTTATATTAAAGATCAAAT
This sequence comes from Clostridia bacterium, assembly GCA_017464805.1. Classification (GTDB taxonomy): domain Bacteria; phylum Bacillota; class Clostridia; order Oscillospirales; family CAG-272; genus UBA1740. Next base: position 85,933 of record JAFTYE010000010.1, read on the forward strand.
ATTTGCACCTGCACTTCATCGACGATCAACGCTACACCCTACCGTCCCGCGCCTTTCCGCATATCACGGACGGTAACCGCTTCTACTCCTATGGGGAGCTTGCCGCCATGCGTGCCTATGCAAACGCGCGCGGCATCGTGATCGTACCGGAGTTTGAGGCCCCCGGCCATGCCGCGTCGCTGAATCGCGCCTATCCCGCCGTCTTTGCCAACGATATGGAGGGCGAGGGCGCGAGTATCGTGACCGAGGAAGGGGTGGTCGTTACCGCCGAAAACCTCATCTGCGCGGGTAAGAGAGAAACGATGAACGGTATCCGCACGCTGCTTGCCGAAATCGCCGAGCTGTTTCCCGAAACGCCGTATATCCACATCGGGGGAGACGAAGCCAACATCCGCGCCTGGAATCATTGCTCTCATTGTAAAAGGTATATGCGGGAAAACGGCATCGGGGACGTTTATGAGATGTACAGCGACTTCGTCGGCCGCGTAGCGCAGATCGTTTTGAATCTGGGTAAGACCCCCATCGTCTGGGAGGGCTTCCCCAAAAAGGGCGTGGAGCGCATTCCGAAGGAAACCGTGGTGATCGCCTGGGAATCTCACTACCACATGCCCTATGACCTGCTTGCCGCAGGTTTCCGCATTATCAACAGCTCCTGGCAGCCTCTGTATGTCGTTCCGAGCGTGTCGGCACGCTGGGACTATTCGCACATTCTGGATTGGAATGTCTACAATTGGCAGCACTGGTGGGAAAAGTCGGAGGCGACCCTCAACCCCATCCAGCTTGTGCCGAATGAAAACATCCTCGGTGCCCAGCTTTCGGTATGGGAAAGTACCTTTGAGCAGGAGATCAGCCACGTCATGGAAAACCTCGCCGCGCTCTCCGAGCGCACCTGGACGGTACGGCGCGTGGCCGGCACGGCCGAATTTGGTTCCCGCCTGCGCCCCGCCCTCACCCGCATCGGAAGACTCATCCAGGACAAATAAAAAATTCCCCCGCGATGCGGGGGAATTTTTTTGTTTTATCGTTCCTCGCGATAATAATTGAGGCCAAGTCCCGCAGGGGGCTGGTCCTCCTTGCGGTCGCGGATGCTGGTCACGACCAGTACCACAATGGTCACGAGGTAGGGGAGCATCTTAAAGAGCTCCTTCGTTTGTAGGTTGATGCCGGGGATATAGCTGCTTGCCACGTAGAACGCACCGAACACGATCGCACACAGGATGCCGAAGCTCGGACGCCACGCCATGAAGATGACCAGTGCGACGGAAAGCCAGCCGATTGAGTCGATGACGTACTCCCAGTTGCCGCCCAGGTAGTCCATGACGAAAGTGATGCCGCCAAGCGCCGCAATGCCGCAGCCGATGCAGGTCGCGCCGTAGCGATAGGCCGTGACATTGATGCCTGCCGCATCGGCAGTCGCAGGGTTCTCCCCCACGGCACGCAGATGCAGACCGAGACGGGTCTTGTTCAAAACGATCGAGGTCAGGATGGCCACCGCGATGGCCAGATAGATCATTACGCCGTAGCTAAGAAACAGCTCGCCGAACCAGCCAAGATTCTTTGAAAAGGGAAGGCCTGCCGTAAAATACTTACGTGCCGCCGCAAAGGTGTAGGCCTCAGCCTTGACCTGCGCGATCATGTAGTTGGAAATGCCGATGCCAAAGGTGGTCAGCACCAGACCCGTTACGTTCTGATTGGCACGGAGCGTTACCGTGAAGAAGCTGTAAATCAGACCCATCAGCGCGCCGCCGATGAAGGTAGCAATGATCGGGATCAGGACGGCCAGAACGGGGATCATGCGGCCGTTTACGGAGGTGAAGTAGATGGATTCCGCCACGCATCCGCAGGCGGCACCTACACACATGGTGCCGGGAATGCCGAGGTTCAGGTGCCCCGATTTCTCGGTGATCGCCTCACCCGTTGCGCCAAAAAGAAGCGTCATGCCAAGGCGAACGGTGCTGACAAGGAAGGTGATAAATGTGGTCATGCTTTATTCCTCCTCCTTTGTCTTTTTGCGGAAATGAACCTTGTAGTGAATGAAGAATTCGCAACCGATGATAAAGAGCAGAATGATGCCCGTGATGATATCACCGATCGAGGAGTCAACGCGGAAGTCGGTGGTGATCTGCGATGCACCCTTGCCGAGAAATACGATCAGAAGGGAAGAAAGGATCATGTACAGCGGATTGAATTTGGCAAGCCAGGACACCATGATCGCCGTAAAGCCCTGTCCGCCGACAAGCGTGGTGGAGACCGTGCAGCTGCCGTTGGCAACGAGAAGGAGACCGACCAAGCCGCATATCGCACCGGAAATGATCATGGTGCGAATAATGACCTTCTTCACGTTGATGCCGATGTACTTCGCCGTGTTCTCGCTTTCACCGACGACCGAGATCTCATATCCCTGCTTGCTGTATCGTAAGTAAATATAAAGAAGCACGGTAAGGACAAGGATCGTGATGATCGCCAGAAGAAATTGGTTGCCCACGATCGGGAAGCGGTATTCGGGCATCCTGTCCAGTACGCCTGAGCCATTCTTGCCCCACAGCTTGAGAAAATACATGATCAGCTGGATGGCAATGTAGTTCATCATCAGGGTGAACAGGGTCTCATTTGTGTTAAAGAAGGCCTTGAAGATCGCAGGGATCAATGCCCAGATGGCACTCGTTACGATGCAGGCGACCGTCATCACCGCGAAGAAAGCGGGGAGGGGAAGCTTGTCCCCGAACAGGTACATGCAGGCGGCGGCGGTCAGGGCACCGATCAGCGTCTGTCCCTCCGCTCCGCAGTTCCAGAATTTCATGCGGAAGGCGGGGGTCACCGCCAGGCTGATACCCAGCAGGATGCAGGTGTCGTTTATAAGGTTCCAGATCCGTCGCTCGGAGCCGAAGGCGCCGAGAAACATGGACTTGTAAACATTAAGAGGGTTTTCCTTCGAAAGGAGCGTGATCAAAATCGCGGCGAAGAGGAGCGCGCAGATGATGGCGGCCGCGCGGATCAGAATGCTCTTTTGCCAGCTGATCGCGTCACGCTTTGTTAAGTGGATAAGCGGCTCTTTTTTTGTGCTTTCATGCACCTTCATCATGCATCCTCCTTTTCGTCCGTATTCATGCGAGTGTCACTCGTCATCAAAAGACCGACCTCTTCCTTGGTGGTCGTGCGGGCATCCACGATGCCGCTGATCTTACCGCCGCTGATGACCATGATGCGGTCGGAAAGGGCCAAGAGAACGTCCAGATCCTCGCCAACGAAGATCACGGCAACGCCCTTCTTCTTTTGCTCGTTGAGCAGATTGTAAATGGTGTAGGAGGAGTTGATGTCAAGGCCCCGTACCGGGTATGCTGCCATCAAAACAGAGGGAGAGGCGGCGATCTCTCGGCCGACCAGTACCTTTTGTACGTTACCGCCCGACAGACGGCGCACGGGCGTGTGCTCGTTCGGGGTTACGACCTCCAAATTGTTGATGATGGAAAGTGCCAGATCCTTCGGGTTCTTGCGGTCAAGGAACAGGGATTTGCCGCGGCGGTAGCTGCGGAGCATCATGTTGTCGATGATGTCCATGTTGCCGACAAGGCCCATACCAAGACGGTCCTCGGGAACGAAGGAGAGGCGAACACCCAGCTCGCGGATCTGCAAGGGTGTCTTGTCGCATAGGTTTTCGGTCTTGCCGGTCGTGGGGTCCTCGTACAGGATCTCTCCCTCGTTGACGTGATGCAGACCGGCAATGGATTCGAGCAGCTCGCGCTGGCCGCTTCCCGCAATGCCCGCCACGCCAAGGATCTCACCCGCATTGGCGGTAAAGGAAATGTCATCCAGCGTGACCACGCCGTCGGCATCCACGCTGGTGATATGCTTCACCGTAAGACGCTCGGTGGGGTTCACCGGCTCGGAACGGTCAATATTCAAGGTGACCTTTTTGCCGATCATCATTTCGGTCAGCTTGTTCTCGTCGGTGGTGGCCGTTTCCACCGTGGCAATATGCTCGCCCTTGCGAAGCACCGCCACACGGTCGGAAATGGAAAGCACCTCGTGCATCTTATGTGTGATGATGATGATGGACTTGCCGTCATCGCGCATACGGCGCAGCACGGCAAACAGCTTTTCGGTCTCCTGCGGGGTCAGAACGGCCGTCGGCTCATCCAGAATCAGAATGTCCGCTCCGCGGTAAAGCACCTTCACGATCTCCACCGTCTGCTTCTCGGATACCGACATCTGGTGGATCTTTTTCGTCGGGTCGATGTGGAAGCCATAGCGGTCTGCGATCTCACGCACGCGACGGTTGACCTCGGAGAGCTTGTATTTCTGCCCGTCCTTGATGCCAAGGACGATATTCTCGCTTGCCGAAAAAACATTGATCAGCTTGAAGTGCTGGTGAATCATGCCCACCCCGTAACGGAAGGCGTCCTTCGGGGATGTAATTACAGCAGGCTCGCCGTCAATATAGATCTCACCCTCGTCGGGGAAATAGATACCCGCGATCATGTTCATCAGTGTCGTCTTGCCACAACCGTTTTCACCGAGCAATGCCAGGATCTCACCCTTTTTGAGATCAAGATCAACATTCTTGTTCGCCACCACGCTGCCAAAGGTTTTGGTCACATGGCGAAGCTCCAAGGCCGGCACGTTGGCATTTCTTTTCGCAGGCGCGGCCTTCGCCGTTTCACCTGCCTGTACGGCCGCAATCTCCTTGCGTACCCTACGCACGCGCTTTGCCGTCCAATGTGTCAGAAAGACAAGGAGAAGCGCGCAGGCTGCCAGAACGGCGATCAATACGGCAAGGACGGGAATGATGAAGCCGTATTCACGTCCTATGTCGGTTGCCGTCGCAGCGGATGCGGGCAACACCGCCATGATCGAGAGCGTGAAAAGGGAAAAGGCGAAGCAGATCATTCGTTTTGTGTAAGCGAATTTGTTTTTCATAGCATCTCCTTGCATGACAAGTATCATATCTTATATTTTAACAAACATAGAAGGAAAAATCAAGGGATAATTTCATATTTCGCGCTTTTTCCGCTTCTTTCCATCACTTTTTCCGAGGCAAAAGAAAAAAGGCGGAGAAGTGCTCCGCCTTTTTATAAAAGATTATTCGCCGTATTCCTCGTTGAGGAGGTTAATGCCGTCGATACGCAGATCAAAGTAAGGAGCGGACTGAACCTTGGACTCCTTAAAGATGCCGTTTTCGATCACTTCAACACCGCCAACCTGGTGAGAGGTGGGCTTGGTGCCGTTGTTTACGGTGAAGTTGTTGGTGTCGAATACGTTCAGCGTGCCTGCCTTGAACTTCTCGATGGCAGCCTTAATCGCTTCAACAGTGCCCTCAGCCGCAACGTCCAGGTTGATACCCGTCAGAGCAACGGAGCCTTCCTTGATGCCGCCGCACCAGTTGGTGTCGATAGCAGCGTCGGTGTTAACGCACTTGATGATGTAAGCGAAGTAGGGAGCCCAGTCGATACGGGAGGAAACGATGAAGGAGTTCTTGCAGGTCTGGTAGGTGCTGCCGTTGTAGGAAACGTTCGGAATGCCTGCTTCCTCACAAGCGGAGGGAGCACCCATGGAGTCGGCGTGCTGGGAGATCAGCTTGCAGCCGCGGGCGATCAGAGCCTTCGCAGCGTTGCTCTCCTCGGTAATGTCAAACCAAGAGCCGGTGAACTGTACATCCATGGTAACGGTGGGGCAAACGGACTTGGCGCCCAGGTAGAAGGAGGTGTAGCCGGAGATAACCTCGGCGTAGGTGAAGGCACCGACGTAGCCGATCTTGGCCTCTTCGGCGGTGAACTTGCCGGCCTCGATCATCTCGTTCAGCTTCATGCCGGCGGCGATGCCGGCCAGGTATCTACCCTCGTAGATGGAAGCAAAGGCGTTGTGGTAGTTGGGCAGGTTTTCAGCAGCAGCCTGCGTACCGGTTGCATGGCAGAACTGAACCTCGGGGAATTCCTTTGCAGCCTGGATCATGAAGCTCTCATGACCGAAGGAGTTTGCGAAAACGAGGGTGCAGCCCTGGTCAACCAGGTCAGCAGCGGCCTGATAGCAGGTGTCATCCTCACCGATCATTGTCTTCACAATGACCTGAGAGTTGGAAAGGCCGAAGGCCTCCTGCACAGCGTAAACGGCGTTCAGGAAGTTCAGGTCGTAGGTGGACTGCTCGTCGTGCAGGCAGATAACGCCAAGCTTGAAGTCTGCATCGATCTCAAAGTCCTTGGTGATGGTGGCAGCAGGCATGGGAGCTTCGCTCATGCCTTTGAGTTCGTCCTCGGGCGGGGTGCATGCGAAGATAGACACACACATGATGGCCACAAGAGCCAAAGCCAGAAGTTTCTTGAACATTTTCATGTTCCTCCTATAAAAATAATAATATATTACGGGGCGCGAGGGGTGCGCCGGGTAACCATGTTAACGGTATACGATACCGTCCGTCGGGCTCATGGAAGCGATGCAGGCAAGCGAATCGATCCGTACGCCCTCGGCGCGGAGCTTGTCCCCGCCACCCTGAAATGCCTTTTCGATCGCGATCGCACAGCCGCACAGATGGGCACCCGATTGCTTCACAATGGAAAGCAACCCGCACAGTGCCGCGCCGTGTGCGAGAAAATCATCAATCAGAAGAAGACGGTCATCAGCCGACAGCATGCTCTCGGGCACGATGGCATCGTAGGTATTGCCGTGCGTAAAAGAATGAACGGAGGCGGTGTACATGCCGCCCGTTTGCGTGGAGGCGCGGCTCTTCTTGGCAAAGACCACCGGTACCTGCATGTGCACGGCGGCGGCCGTGGCAATGGCAATGCCCGATGCCTCGATCGTTAGGATCTTGGTAACGCCCTCGCCCTCATACAGGCGGGCGATCTCCCGACCCATTTCCATCAAAAAAGGAACGTCCAGCTGCTGATTGAGAAAGTTGCCCACTTTCAGAATGTCGGCGGAAAGAACCGTACCCTCGCGTGTGATCTTTTCTTCCAATGCCTTCATAAAGCGTTCCTTTCGTCAAAAAATACTGCCAAAACGTTCCGTTCATGAAATCATAATATATTGTACCATAAAACGACACAAATTGCAAACGCTTTTTTCGAGAAACTTCACCAAAAATGCAGATGATTTATTGGTTAAATTGCACAAAGATTTTGTTCGACTTCGTATCTTGACAAATCGGTTTTTTGTGCTATAATAACCATGATATGCCTTTTCTTCCATTGAAAAGGCGAATAATTTTTAGGGAGAAAACTATGAAAGACCTGTCTTCTGTATTGCCCGCAAAGAAAATCACGTTGATTCAGACCGTCGTGTGCTTTGCCCTGATCCTAGTCATCTGCTTTATGAGCTTTGGTACCATCTTCTCGCTCAGCTATGACTTCGATGCCGACATGCTGGATATGATCTGCGAAGCGTTCTACGAAATCTTTGGCGATGAGGCCAACGACGTTATCGAGACTATCCGGGAAAATGAGCACGTCCAGATCGACGTCAGCCTGCCGTTCCTCATGGATTCGGCATCCTCTATCACGGATATCGTGGATGCGATCGCCAACGCCGCCGAGGGCGGTGCCACCGATCCCGAGACCGCTATCGGTGATATTGCCGACAAGCTCGCTTCGCCCGACTTCGTGAACTTCGTCATCTTCATTATCCTTCTTGTGATGTCCTTCACAAGCAACGCACTGGTCGGCTTTTGCAACCTGCTCCTGCTCATCATGGTCATCGCGGTGCCGCTGACCGCCATTATTTCCGCGATCCGCGCCGTCTTCGGCCTGCTCCTCAACCTCAAGGATATCGGCAACGCCTTCCATAAGATCTCGCGTGCGTTCTTCTCGATCATCTCCATCTTCCCGCTGGTGTTCCTGGTTATGATCGTTGTTCCCAAGGTTCAGCTTGGCGGTGCTACCTACGGCATCATCGCCCTGTGCGCCGTCGGCATCCTTCTCAACCTCGTTGCTTCCCGCCTCAAGCACTATGAGAGCGAGGATTTCAAGTACATCAACATCCTGCAACTTTCCATGCTCGGCGGTCTTGTCGGCTACGTTCTCTATCTCTTCAACATCATGAAGTCCGAGATCATCAACGCCGTCTATTCCGCGGTGGGTGCTGACGCCCTTGACCAGGCAGGCGACCTCATCTCGGGTGCTGAAAAGGAATTCGACTTCCTGCCCCTGATTCTCTCGTTCGTTTTGATCATTCTGATCTTTGCCGCTGTGGATAATCTCACCAAGATCATCACCCGCTTTGCCTGCATGGGCAAGAGCCACTCCGATCTCAACATCCGCGGTGCGGTTACCAGCCTTCTCACGGCGATCCTGCCCTTCGTGATGATGGCTCTTGATATCGGCTTCGAGATCGGCGAGGAACAGATGCCCGCCTTCATCATCTCGGTTGTTGGCCTCGCCATCATGGCAGCCGCCGAGATCGTGCTGGCCGTTCTGCCTCAGCAGATCTGCCCCACCGTTACCGCCGTTCGCCGTCAGGAGATCGTAACGGGTGCGTACATCTACGTTGACCCAGCCGAGGCAGCAGCAGCCGAGGCTGCCGCCGTTCCCGCTGCCGCAGCAGAGGAAGCTGCCCCCGTCGTTGAGGAAGCTCCTGCCGAAGAAGAAGTCTCTGCCGCAGAATAATTAGGAAGAATAGAAGGCGCCGCATCGCGGCGCCTTTTTCCTTCTCCCTTCATATCTTGACAGAGAAGGGATCATGTGGTAGAATATCTTCATCCGAAGAAGACATTCTAATCATGAGGCCATATGATGAAGAAACGAATGCTATACACGCTGATACTCCTGGCTGCTGTTTTGTTGGTAGCCTGTCAAGGCGGCGGGGAAGGGGACGGCATGAACGACGATTTTCGTATGACCGCCACCGTCCAATCGGTCGGCGACAAAATACAGGTCGATGTCGTGGAAGCGGAATATACCTCGGGCATCCATTGGGTCATCACGGCCGCGGAAACCGAATTCATCGGACAAAACGGTAAGCCCATCGACCGCGCGGATCTTCGCCCCGGCGATACGGTCGAGATCCGATACAGCGGCCAGGTCATGATGAGCTATCCGCCCCAGATCGTTGCCGCCCGTATCACAGTCTTATAAATGCAAGGCAGAGCATCGCTCTGTCTTGTCTTTTTTGAACAGAACGACTTCGATTCGCATACACTGTCAAAAAAGATAGGGGGAATACCGTGAACAGAGAGAACCGTTATCCGAATTTTCTTCGCCTCTGCCGTCAAAGACCCGGGGCATTGGCCATTGTACGGGGAAGTGTCGACTACCCCGATGTTTTCGGGGTCGTGCGCTTTTACAGCACACCGTACGGTGTGCTGGTGGTGACGGAGATCGAAGGACTCCCACAAGGCAACGGTCCTTGCGATTCGCCGATCTTTGCCTTTCATATTCATGAGGGTGCATCCTGCACAGGGAACGATAGCGACCCGTTTGCCAACGTCCGTATGCACTACAATCCTCATTCTTGTGCACACCCATACCACGCGGGTGACTTACCTCCCCTCTTCGGAGCGGGCGGCTATGTCTTCTCCGCCTGCCTGACCAATCGCTTTTCGTTAAACGACGTCATCGGCAAAACGGTCGTGATCCATGCCTCGCTTGATGATTTTACTACCCAGCCTGCGGGTAACGCCGGCACAAAGATCGCCTGCGGCGAAATACAGGGTTAAAAAGCGGCATCGCTTCCTATTGACAGGAGAGCGTGAATGTGCTATGATAAAACATATAATGGCGTCAAAAAGCCAAAACGGAGGGAACAATCGTGTCAGGTGTCAAGGAGCGTGCGGAATACAAATACCGTCGAGCCACCGCTGCCGATCTTGTCCGTATTTGGGATAAAAGCATAGCCTCCAATGCGGATGATTCCCGTTACCCCATGTGGAAGGAGCTGTATATCCGCTATAACGAAAGCGGCATGGCGCAGACCTACGTCGTTCTCTGTAACGGCGACCCCGTGGGAGAGGGAACCTTGCTCTTTTCACCCGACTGCCGCGCCGTGCGCGGTCGGCTGTTCCTTTCGGATGGCAAGAGCCTTGCCAACGTCAACGCTCTGCGTATCGAAAAGGCGCATGAGGGGCAAGGACACATCTCGCGTCTTATGCGCCTTGCGGAGCAGGATGCAGCCGAGCGCGGCATCACCGCGCTGACCATCGGCGTCGAGGCAAGGGAGACGCGTAACCTCGCCATCTATCTGCATCTGGGATACACCCGCTTCGTCGCCTCCGAAATAGAGGACGGCGAGTTGGTCCTATACTATGAGAAAAAACTAAAAGGAGAACAAGCATGAAAAAAAGCCTTGGTGCAAGAGCTATGTTGTACCCCATGCCCGTGCTTATCATCGGCTCGTATGATGAAAACGGCATCCCCAACGCCATGAACGCCGCGTGGGGCGGCATCTCGGAGGAAACGGAGATTTCCATCTGTGTGTCTGCCGACCACAAGACCACCGAAAACATCCTGAAAACGGGTGCCTTCACTGTCAGCGTCGCGGATACCGAGAACGTCATCGCCGCCGACTACGTCGGTATCGTTTCTGCAAATGATGTGCCCGACAAGATCGCAAGATGCGGCTGGCACGCCGAAAAAAGTGAGGATGTTAACGCCCCACTCTTTGCGGAGCTCCCCTTCGCCCTCGCCTGTAAGCTGATCTCCTATGATGAAGAGAGCTGCCGTCTTGTGGGAGAGATCGTCAATATCACCGCCGACGAGCGCATCCTCACCGACGGGAAGATCGACCTCGCCAAATTCAACCCCATCACCTATGACCCCTCGGGCCACGGCTACGTCGCCCTTGGCAAACAGGTCGGCCGTGCCTTCTCGGACGGCAAAAAGATCTGAAAGAAAAATGGTTGAGCATCGCTCAACCATTTTTTTCATGTTCTTCGTGTACGATCGGCAAGGAACAGATCGCACATGCCTTTGCATGGCTTGGTGGGAAAATCGCACCGCACCACGGACAAACGTAAAGCTCCTTCCCGGGATCGAGAAACGCAGGTGCGGCAAGTGAATGTGCGTACAGAATACGGTCCCCCACCTCAAAAATTCCGTACAGGTCAATGCTTTTTAAGGGAAGCTGTCGTACGATGCCGTCCGTTTCCACCGCCAAAAAAGCAACTCTCGTGGGAACGAACCGGCCCCAGGGAAGGGCACCGGGCGGCGTCTTTAAGTGCGTTTTGGCCTCTTTTCCGACAATGACCCCTTCGTGTAGCGTTGAAAACACCCCTTTCAGCGAAAAACGGCGGTAAAGAATCCATAAAACGATACCGCCTCCAAGCTCCGCAAAGATAAAAACAAACTGCGCGGTGATGGTAAAATCCAAGGCCACCCACACAACAAGGGCCAATGTCCACAGGGCAAAGATTCCGTATACGATACCGGCACGTTTTTTTTGCGCACGCATACGTCGCCTTAATTCTTGGTGCTTCAAGCTGCATCCCTCCTGCTTGTTAAAGATACATGCGCACGATCTGCAAAATGCGGGACAACACGCGTGCCGCATCCGGCACCTGCGCTCCATCGGGTGCGTAGGCGGCGATCTCAAAGGCTCGAGACAACTCCCGCCCGTCCTGCATGACGTTTTTCTTGATAAGGATCGCGGCAATCTCCTGCGGTGTGTGCGTGACCTGTATACCCATGTTCGCACGGATCAGACAGTCGGTCATCACCCGATAGGCGTAAGAGATCTGCTTGCGCTCGCTCGGCAGCTTTTTCAGTTGGCGGCAGACCGCCTGATAATTGCTCGGGTAGATAAAGGCCTCCTTCGCTCGTGCCACGGGCTGGATATAGTCGGTATATTCTCGCTGTGCCTCGGTCTTGGGCGCGCTTTGCGCCTTGCTTTCCTGCACACGGCGCGAGAACCAAACGCTGACACGCAGAAAGAACTTTTCAAGCGCCCTCCGCAGGGCGGAATTCTTACGGGCAAGCAGAAGAACGACACCGAACGGTATCGCCACAAGTCCCAGGAAGAAAAGCGTGAGATTGATAAACGGAATTTCCGTCGGGAAGGTGACGAACAGGACCAAAAAGACGGCATCCGGCGAGGAGCTTGCCCCGATACCTGCAAATAACAACCACAAAAGTGCCTGCCCCAGCACGTAAAGAACGGTTGCCACGGCAAGGAGCACCACAAACAAGAGGGTGCTCAAAAGCATCAAAAGCAGTGCTGACAGAAGGCTATGCGCCAGCATGCGGCCGCCCACGTGCACCGTGTCCGCCGTGCTTTGCAGTTTGGCAAGCCCCAGCTGATTCAGGCGGAATACGTAGGAAATGATGCAAACAAGAATCGATAGCACAAACAGGCATTCCAAAAGAACACTCTCGCGCGGCAACAGTACCGCGTACACGATGTAGAACGCTCCCACCTCGATCATGTGCTGAACCCCCGCGAGTGCCTGTGCACGCATGGCGGCAAGCGTTTGACCCCAGATCACCGCGATCACAAAGGAGAGGGAAAGCAGAACCGCACCGACCGTGGGATCGTATTGGTCGCTGATCCTCGTGTAAAAGGCCGAAAAGGGAAGTGAAAGTAGGATCCCCGCCGTAATCGACAGACAGTAGGAAAGGAAAGGGACACGACGCGGCAGATAGATGCGAGGGCTTGGATAAAAGTGCTCCTCGTGGCTTTCGCGGATATCTTTCTTGATAAAAAGAATCTGTAAAAGGACGCCAATCGCCAAGAGAAACGGTGTTACAGCAAGGGAAAAAAGCAGGGTGTGTTCCTCGACAAGGAAACCGCAGAGCAGATGCACCACCAAAAAGGCAACGGGTGCCTCGCCCAGAATGGCGATCAGGCAAAACATCCAAGGCTTGTATTTATGTCGCTCGGTTTGCTTCATGATACACCTCCCGATAGTCACCGCTCGGGTAACGAACGTACACGGTCACGCCTTTTTCCGGAATGCTTTCGTCGTTTTGGTAAGTCGTGGTGATGAAAAAGGCCGTTTCAACCCCGTGCTTTTGCATGTTCTCGGCAAATTGCAACATCCGTCGGTCAAGATAGGCCGACACGAAAGCCAGCTTGCCCCCGCGCGCATACACCCCGGGATCCGACAGGATCAGATCCAGCATTTTTTCGGTCTGCATGGACATCTCCATCGGAATGGCGGCCAGCATGCGGTAGGCGGCGGGCAGCTCATCCTGTCCGCAAAAATCACCGGAGCAGAAAAGTGCCCCTTCCTCCTCGGAACGCGTGTTCGCGTAAAGGGTGATCGGTACCTGCTCGGCCGCCGCGCTGTCCAGCAGGGAAGCGCAAATGCGGATACAGTCCTCAATATGGTCGGGACGGCTGATGGTTAGACCGCCGTGCGGCTCCATAATGCGCGACTGCATGTTCAGGATCACGTTGTATATGTCGGTCTTCTGATGATCGTATTCCTTGACCATCAGTTTGCCCTGCCGCGCACTGACCTTGAAGTGAATATCACGGAAGGTGTCGGATGCGGTATATTCCCGCGTGCTGCGGACAAGCGACCGCTCGGGCAAAAAGCCCTTCGATCGACTGTGGGAGCTTTGGTAAAAATCCTGTAAGGCAAAACCGCACAGCTTTTCCTCGGGGCGGGGCAGAATACGCAGTCTCGCATCCCCCTTCATCCGCTCGGAGATGGAAAGCATGCCAAATGGCTCCTCGGTGAGGAGCATCACGTCGCCAAATTGGTATTCGCCGCGATTCTCGCAGTACAGAAACCACGTCCGCGTTACCGAGGATTGGGCAGGCAGAAAAAACACACTGTCTACATGTGTGGATCTTCGCTCGCCCTCCTTCCCGTCAGGCAGCAAAAACCAAAGTCCCGTAGGGAGCGTGGTCTCTACCTTCAAGCACGGGATCGGATAGGCGCGGTTGTTGGTGATGGTTTGAGAAAAGCTGACCGTTTCTCCGCCAAAACGCTCGTCGTGGCTTACCTTCACGGTATACGAGAGCCCCGAGAAGGCTTTTTTTCGAAAATGGGCGAGGTACAGGCGATGCGTGAAATAACAGGCGGCACAAAACAGAAAAAATACAACGGCAATCTTCATGGCTGCTTACATCACGGGGGCGGGAACGGTGTTCAGCAGATAGCGGACAACGTCCTCGGCCGCCTCTGCCGTCTTGACGGAGCCGGATGCGGCGGTGGTGATGCGGTGGGCAAGGATCGGCACGGCAAGAGCCTTCACGTCGTCGGGGAGCACGAAATCACGCCCCTGCATAGCCGCCCAGGTCTGCGCGGCACGCGCAAAGGCAACCGTTCCGCGCGGGCTGACGCCCAGGCGGATCTGCGTGCTTTCTCTGGTGGCGCGGATCAGGCGAACGATATAATCCTGCACCTCACCGCTGATATGTACCGCGCGAATCTTTTCGCGGCATGCTTCCCATTCGTCGGAAGACATCACAGCAGAAAGAGCTTCCGTGCTCTCGCGGCGAAGCGTCTTTTCCACAATGCGAAGCTCGTCGGCGATTTCCGGATAATGCATGGAAATGCAGAAGGTAAAGCGGTCAAGCTCTGCCTCCGGCAGGGGAAAGGTCCCCTGAAATTCCACGGGGTTCATGGTGGCGATCACAAAGAAGGGATCGGGCAGGGCAAGCGACTCCCCGTCCACGGTCGCCTGTCTCTCCTGCATACATTCAAGGAGCGCGGCCTGGGTGCGCGGCGTGGCGCGGTTGATCTCATCTGCCAGCAGAATGTTGGCAAAAACAGGACCGCGGCGCAGAATAAACTCGCCTTCCTTCGGGTTGTAGAAATTGATCCCCGTCACGTCGGAGGGGAGTAGATCGGGGGTGAATTGAATACGACGGAAGGAAAGCCCCAGCGAAAGCGAAAGCGCCTTGGCAAGCTCTGTCTTTCCCGTTCCGGGAACATCGCGGATGAGCAGATGCCCCTCGCTGAAGGCGGCACAAACGGCAAGGGCCTTGGCCTCCTCACAGCCGTAGATAACGCGGTCAAGATTTGCTTTGATCTTCTCGTATATGGCTTTCATGGCTTTCTCCGATCATCTTATTAAATCAATATAATGGTAGCATATCGTGTAAGAAATGTCAATCTTATTGCTGTTCGTTTCGAAGCAACAGGACACATTTCAAAAAGGACGTCAGTAGCATAACGGCAAGGAAAAAGAGTGTGGAGAGCAGGAGACCAAGCGGGGCAGAGTCGGTCGCACCGTAAAAGCCCGCATCGGCTATGTAGATCTTCTCGAAAAACGTGATGGTATCGTTCAGCGCAAGCCCGAAATTCGCAAAGAAAATGGCAAAAGGAATCTGCAGCACAAGGAAAAACAACGACCTCCACAGCCAATCTTTCAAAAACGTGCGGCAGAAATAGCCGATGAGGGAAGAGCCCTCCTCCTTCTGTGCCGTAACGATTTTCCGCCGCACCTCGTCGTGCGACATCTGCCCGCGCAGAACCCAGACAACGGCAACGATCGCCCAGAAAACGAGGTCAAAGATCAGAACCGTCGTGTAAGCCTCGCGGATCTCGCCGTAGTCAAAACGAGTCTTCAACATACTGGAAAGCGTGATGGAATAGAGAAAAAATGCCGCCGCGTGAAACATGACAAGTATACCCAGCCACTTCACGCCGCTTCGAAACGAGCTTGGTGTGATCTTCATGATCGTTCCTCCTTCGAAAAATAAAAGGTGCGTCAACCGGAGTTGGCGCACCGAAAAACGCAAACTCCGCTTGCTGCTACACAAACTGAAACAGATCGGAAGTTGCCTTGCAATCACGCTTCGTGGAATTTGCGTTTTTGCCAATTTCAAAAACGCGATTGCGAAAAAGGGTAAACCTTCCCCATGCTGGGGATACCCCGATCTTATTATTCAGTTTGTGTAGCAACTTCATTATATCATAATTATGGAAAAATATCAATCCCCCCCGAAAAAAAGTTCCCCACCGCACGGGCGATGGGGAATAAATCTTGATTTTTGAGGCTTATTTGCGGGCAACGCCCGTTTTCCGGGCCGCCTCGATGACCGCGTCGGCCACCACGCGCGACACGCGCTTGTCCAGCGCAGGCGGGATGATATTCTCTGCCGACAGCTCGTCCTCGGAGATCAGTGCGGCGAGGGCATAGGAGGTCGCCACCTTCATCTCCTCGTTGATGCAGGATGCACGGCAGTCCAACGCACCACGGAAAATGCCGGGGAAGGCCAGCACGTTGTTGATCTGGTTCGGGTAGTCCGAGCGACCCGTGCCGACCACCGCCGCCCCGGCGGAAAGGGCCTCCTCGGGCATGATCTCGGGGGTAGGGTTGGCCATGGGGAACACGATCGCCCCCTTCGCCATCGAAGCCACCATCTCGCGGTTTACAACGCCCGGGGCACTGACACCGATAAACACATCCGCTCCCTGCATCGCGTCGGCAAGACTGCCGTGCAGAAGCTCCTCGTTCGTAATCTCGGCGATTGCACGGTGCGCCTCGTGCAAACTCTCGTCATCACGCGAAAGAATGCCGAAACGGTCCACCATCATCAGATGGCGTACACCTACGTTTAAGAGGTGCCGTCCGATGGCAATCCCCGCGCTGCCCGCGCCGTTGATGACCACGCGCACCTCGTCGATCTTCTTGGAAACCACCTTCAAGGCGTTGAGCAAGGCCGCCGCCACCACGATGGCGGTGCCGTGCTGGTCGTCGTGGAAAACGGGAATGTCGCAGATCTCCTTGAGGCGTCGTTCGATCTCAAAGCAACGCGGTGCGGCAATGTCCTCCAGATTGATACCCCCGAAGGAGCCCGAAAGCAGATAAACCGTGCGCACGATCTCGTCCACGTCCTTCGAGCGGATGCAGAGAGGGAAGGCATCCACATCGGCAAATTCCTTAAACAGGGCACACTTGCCCTCCATCACGGGCATGCCTGCCTCGGGGCCGATGTCGCCAAGGCCGAGCACAGCCGTGCCATCCGTGACCACCGCAACCAGATTGCTGCGGCGGGTCAGCTCATAGGATTTGTTCACGTCCTTCTCGATTGCAAGACAAGGCTCGGCAACACCGGGCGTATAGGCAAGCGAAAGATCCTGCCGATCCTCGACCCGCACGCGGGAGATCACCTCGATTTTGCCGCCCCATTCATAATGCTTTTGCAACGATTCTTCACGAATTCCCATAATGTATTCTCCTTAAATCATCTCTTCCGGCTTAAAATAGCGATCAAAATCCTCGGCAGATAAGAAACCGAGGCTCATGCATGCCTCGCGCAGGGTTACGTTGTCCTTGTGCGCCAGATGCACCGTGCGTGCCGCATTCTCGTAGCCGATGTGCGGCGTAAGGGCCGTTACCGTCATCAGCGAGCCGTGCAGATTTTCGTGCATTTTCTCCGCGTTCGCGCGAATGCCGCGTACACAGTTCTTTTCAAAGGAAATACAAACGTCCGAAAGCAGGCGCACCGATTGTAGGTAGTTGTAGATGCACACGGGCATAAAAACATTCAGCTCGAAGTTGCCCTGCGAGGCCGCCATGCCGACTGCTACGTCGTTTGCCATGACCTGCACCGCCACCATCGTCACCGCCTCGCATTGCGTGGGGTTGACCTTGCCGGGCATAATGGAGGAGCCGGGCTCGTTCTCGGGAATGAATATCTCTCCAATTCCACAACGCGGACCGCTTGCCAGCCAGCGGATATCGTTTGCGATCTTCATAAGATCGGCAGCCAGAGCCTTCAGCGCACCGTGACCCATGACCAGCTCGTCCTTGGAGGTCAATGCGTGAAACTTGTTTTCCGCCGTGAGGAACTCCGTTCTCGTGATGCGCGAGATCTCCTCGGCTACCGCCACGTCAAAGCCCGCAGGGGCATTCAGTCCCGTGCCGACCGCCGTCGCACCGAGTGTCAGCCGCCGTAGGTAGGGAAGCGTTGCCTCGATCATCTCCATGTCTCGTTCAAGCGAGGCGCGCCAGCCGCTAATCTCCTGCGAAAAGGAGATGGGAGTCGCATCCTGTAAATGCGTGCGTCCGCTTTTGACGATGCCCTCATTCGCTTTTTCAAGCTCCAAAAATGTTAAAATCAGAGCTTTAATGGAGGGCAGAAGTGATTTTTCGGTTTCCGTCACCGCTGCAATATGCATGGCGGTCGGGAAGGTGTCGTTTGAGGATTGGGACATGTTCACGTCGTCGTTCGGGTGAAGCAGGCGTGTCCCTGCCAGCTCGTTACCACGGTTCGCGATCACCTCGTTTGCGTTCATGTTGCTCTGCGTGCCGCTGCCCGTCTGCCATACGACAAGCGGGAAGTGCTCGTCGAGGACCCCGTTCATGACCTCGGTCGCGGCGGCCTCGATGGCGGCCAGCTTTTCCCCCGTCATGCGGGCAGGACAAAGACGCGCGTTTACACGCGCACAGGCTAGCTTCATCACGCCAAAGGCATGGATCACGGCTGTCGGCATCCTCTCCTCGCCGATGCGAAAGTTCTCCGTGCTCCGCTGGGTCTGTGCGCCGAAGTAGCGGTCCACCGACACGCGCACCTCGCCCATTGAATCGTGTTCTATCCGATAATCCACGTCCGCGTCCTCCGTCCGTTTTCTTTTTGCCTTATTATAGCACGCAAAGCAGAAGAATGCAAGGCAAATTCGGCAAAAACCCGCCACCGACGTAAAAAATCCCAAAAAGTTCTTTACAAGGCGAAAATCTTGTGTTACAATATAGTGTATTACAGTTAAAGAGGAAACGGATTATGAGTCTTCAAATTCCGAAAAACTACCGATCACTGCTTTCGCTCCGCGAAACCGAGATCGCCATCAAAAAGGTCAAGGATTTCTTTGAACGTGAGTTGGCCGCAGCCCTCGACTTGACGCGCGTGTCCGCACCCGTGTTCGTTGATAGCAACAGCGGTCTAAACGACAACCTCAACGGCACCGAACGTCCCGTATCCTTCGATCTGCTCACAGGTGAGCAGCTTGAGATCGTGCACTCGCTTGCCAAGTGGAAGCGAGTGGCCCTCAAAACCTATGGTTTCTCGTCGGGGGAGGGACTTTATACCGACATGAACGCCATCCGCCGCGATGAAGATCTGGACAACATCCACTCCATGTACGTGGATCAGTGGGATTGGGAAAAGATCATCGAAAAGTCCGAGCGCACCCAAGAAACGCTGCACGACATCGTGCGCCGTATCTACTCCGTTCTTTGCAAAACCGAGGATTATATCGTGGCAGAACACACCTTCATCCAAAAAATCCTGCCCGAAGAGATCACCTTCATCACCGCGCAGGAGTTGGAGGACGAGTATCCCGACAAGACCGCCAAGGAGCGGGAATACGTCGCCGCCCGTCGATACGGAGCTATTTTCCTCGAGGGCATCGGCGGCAACCTGAGGAGCGGCAAGCCGCACGACGGTCGCGCCCCCGACTACGACGATTGGTCGCTCAACGGCGATATCATCGTCTATTACCCCACTCTTGACATCGCCCTCGAGCTTTCCTCCATGGGTATCCGCGTGGACGAGGAAAGCATGCGCCGTCAGCTTGCTGCCCGCGCCTGTGAGGATCGCGCAAGCCTACCCTTCCACCGCGCTCTCTTGAACGGGGAGCTGCCCTACACCGTGGGCGGCGGCATCGGTCAATCGCGGCTTTGCATGTTCTTCTTGCATAAGGCGCATATCGGTGAGGTACAGGCCTCCTACTGGTCATCCGAGATGATCAAGATTTGCCATGAAAATGGCATAGAACTGCTTTGAGAGGTATCACTATGAAAAACGGTATCGCCATTGCCGGCACCATCGTGGCCGATGTTGTCAAAACGATCGACGAATTCCCGGAAAAGGGCATGCTCACCAGCATTCGCTCGGTATCGCCTGCCGTGGGCGGCTGTGTACCGAACACCCTTATCGACCTGGCCAAGATCGACCCCACCATTCCCCTGTACGCCTACGGCTCGGTGGGTGACGACGATTATGCCACCTTCGTCTGCAACGCGATGAAAAAGGTCGGCATCAACGTGGACGGCGTGAAGCACGAAAAGGGTCAGCTGACGGGATTTACCGACGTTATGACCGTAGCAGGCACGGGGGAGCGAACATTCTTCACCATGCGCGGTGCGAACTCCGCCTTTGATCCCAATGAGGATTTTCTCTTTGATATCGGGGCCGATATCCTGCACGCGGGTTACATCCTGCTTGCGGACGGATTTGACGCCGAGGATCCCGAATACGGTACTCACCTTGCCCGTCTCCTCGCGGCGGCGCAAAGCAGAGGCATCCGCACCTCCGTGGACGTAGTCAGCAGCACGGGCAACCTCTTCCGTGCCAAGGTGCTTCCCGCCCTGCGCTACTGCGACTATGCCATCATGAATGAGATCGAGTCCTGTGGTGCCGCAGGCCTGGATGCCCGCGACGCGGACGGTAAGCTGATCGTCGCCAATGTCGAAAAGGCCATCTATGCCATGTTCGAGGCAGGCGTGCGCGACACCGTCGTCGTCCATTGTCCCGAGGGCGGTTTTATCTGCCGCCGTGGCGGTCAGATTACCGCCGTTCCCTCGCTGGATCTGCCCAAGGGATACATCAAGGGAAGCGTCGGCGCGGGCGACGCCTTCTGCGCCGCTACTCTGTACGGCCTGTACATGGGCTTTGATGATGAAAAAATCCTCTCCTTCGCCTCTGCCGCCGCAGCATGCAATCTTTCTGCCGCCGACTCGGTCAGCGGCATGAAGAGCCGCGCCGAGATTGAGGAAATGGAAAGAACCTACTCGAAGCAATCCTGGTGATATAACAAGCAGGCGATGTCACGGCATCGCCTGCTTGTTTACAAATGCGCTCTTGACATTTCTCATCATATTGTGCTACAATGACATGCGCAAAGCGAAGAAAAAGGAGGTATCTGCCGTGAACAGAAAATATGTGCTCTCTGCCGTACTCGCCTTGCTCGCGCTGGTTTACCTCTTTTCTTTCTTTACAGGGGTACTGTCAGATTGCGCGCCCGATGCACATGATTGCCGCGGCGACGATTGCTTTATCTGTCTGTGCCTCTCCCTTGCCGAACACGCGGTAGCTGTTATCGCGGTTTTTGCCGCTCTGCCCCTCTCGTCTCTTTGCTTCAAAAACAAGACTTACCGTGAGGCAGAATGTGATTTTGTGCTCGCAACTCCTGTTCGCTTAAAGGTAAAGCTCTCGGATTGATACAAAAAGCACAGCCTGCTCCGCAGGCTTTTTCGTGTATGCTTTTTTGTGAAATTCGGGGGTATTTTTATGCCCTTTTGCAATCGGAGGAATGATGATTACAGTCAAAGGCGTGGTCAAACGCTTTCAAAACGAAACCGCCATTCGGTACCGGGACATGGTATTTGAGGATGGCAAAAGCTATATGCTGCTCGGTGCATCGGGCTGCGGTAAATCTACCCTGCTCAATATGATCGCGGGGATCCTCTCTCCCGAAGAGGGAAGCATCCTGATCGGCGATGAGGATATGACAAAGAAAAGTCAAAAGGAAAAGGATAAATTCCGCATTGAGAGGATCGGCTACATTTTTCAGGATTTCAAGCTGATCCCCGAGATGACGGTCATGGATAACATCAATATCCTGCGCCTTGAACGGGTAGACACCTCAGGCGCGGACGGAACACTTGCCGCCCTCGGTATGTTGGATAAGAAGAATAAAAAGGTCAAGCACCTCTCGGGCGGTGAGAAGCAGCGTGTGGCGATCGCCCGCGCCATCGTCAAAAAGCCCGAGATCATCCTCGCGGACGAGCCTACGGGCAACCTCAACTTCGAGATCGGCGAGGCGGTCATCCGTCAGCTCATGGAGATCTCTCGTGGCAAAACCCTCATCGCCGTCACGCATGACGAGCGGCTTGCCAAATATTTCGACTGCACCGTCGACATGAACGAGGTAACGGGGGGTGACGGAAATGTTTAAGTTTGCCCTGAAAAACATGGCGATCAAGCGCGCCAAAATTATCCTGATCGTCATTTCGATCGTGATTTCCGCCTCGGTTGCGATCCTCGCTTATAACGTGTCGGAGCAGGTGGACGACGGCGTGAAAAGTACCGCCGCCTACTACGATATGATCATCGGTCCGTCGGGCAGCTCTACCCAGCTTGCCATGAACACCATGTTCTTTACCGAAGCACCCCTTGGCACGATCTCCTACGAATACGTCGAGGCGCTCGAAAAGGATATGCGCGTCAACCTTGTTGTGCCCTTTACCATGGGTGACTCCTACAATGCCGCCAAGATCGTCGGTACGACCCCCGATTTCCTGACAGACAAGGAGCTTGACGAGGGCGAGATGTTTGATGCGACCTACGAGGCAGTGCTGGGTGCGGCGGTTGCCGAAAGGTACGGTCTTTCCGTGGGCTCGAAAATGGTCACCTCTCACGGGCTATCCGAGGGCGGACACGCCCACGAGGCTACGCCCCTGACCGTCGTCGGCATCCTTGATAAGACCAAAACCGCCTACGACAACGTCATCTTCACAGACGTGGAAACCGTGTGGGCGACCCACGACCACAGCGGGGAAGGGGAGCACGAGCACGAGGAGCATGGCGAGATCTGCGCCATCTTGGTGAAATCCAAGAGCTTTAACAGCTATTCGCAGCTCAAAAGCGAGTATAGCGAAAAAAGCGGCCTTCTTGTCATCAACCCGTCCGAGGTGCTGCGCGAGGTGCTTGAAAACGTGGATATGAGCTCGCAGATCGTGTATATCCTCTGCATCATCATTCTCATTATGAACATCTTTATCATATCGGTGATTACGCTTCTCAATATGTACGACTCCAAAAAGGAGATCGCCCTGATGCGCCTCATCGGCATCGGTATGAATAAGATCAATCTGCTCTATATCATCCAAAATGGTATTATCGGACTGATCTCTACCTTGCTTGCCTTCGGTGCCTCTCGCCTCTGCCTCTCTCTTATGGGCGGCTACGTGGCATCCATGGGCATCGTGCTCGACACCGCGCGCATTTATTCTATGGAGCTTGTGATCATGGCAGTGGTGTTCGTCATCAGCGTCCTGCCCACCGTGATCTGCACCCTGAATATGTCAAGAAAGGACGGCATCGGAGAATCGTGAAACGGATCTTGTCGCTCATTCTTATCAGCCTTATGATATGTCCTCTTTTTGTTGCTTGCAGCGGCGAAGATTCCGCGCAGCTCCTCAGCTTCGCACAGGCGCAGAGCGTAGAGGAAATGCAAAAGCTGGACGGTAAGCGCGTGACGATCATTGGCTATATGTCCACCCTGTCCCCTGTGTCGGGCAAATTCATGTATCTGATGAATCTGCCCTATCAGAGCTGTCCGTTCTGTATCCCGAATACCACGCAGCTCTCCAACACCATCGCGGTCTACGCAAAAAGCCAGGACGGCTTCGAATTTACCGATCGCGCGATCCGCGTGACGGGTATATTGGATTTTGATAACTATACCGATGAATTTGGGTATGAGTACAGCTACCGCATCAAGGATGCGACCTATACCGTGCTGGACACCTCGGATATGCCCGAGGAGCTTCGCCTCTGGCAGCAGCTCGCCTCTACCGATGTGATCAGCGAGGTCTATTCGATGTTTGACTACGTAAGCTTCCTCTGCCATTGGACCTCCTATACGGCGCAGTTTCAGGAAGGCAAGGACTACCTCTATCCGAGCAACGCTCTCTACTTTATCGAAACAGAGGGCGCGCAGTTCAACTACGGCTTCCGTGACGGATATTTTGACAAGATGATCGGAACGATCAATGAGGTAGACCCCGAAGCCTTTGCCGAGCTGACCGCGATCGTCGAGCGCGCCAAGGCACTCGCCGGCCGTGCCTACGGAGCGCTGAAAAACGGCGACTATTATACCACCAAAGAATATGATAATGTCTTTGGGGACGGTCGCTTGCAATACAAGATGAACGATGCGGATTCCTTTGCCGCAGAAATGAATTCTGTTTTTGCAAGCTTCTCCTCTTGGCTTGCCGATTGGGAAATATAATAGAAGAAGCCGTGCGGCTATGCCGCACGGCTTCTTCTATTCCTTCTGCTCCCGCAGCTTGCTTTGCTCCTCACGGTGATTTTGCACGTATTCGCGGACGGCGCGCTCAATCATTGCGGTCTTGGTCTGTCCCACATCCTCACAAAATTCTTCCATCATGTCGTAGATCTCGACGGCGATCTGACAATTCAGTGCCCGCGCTATCTTGGTCTTTTGTTTTTTCATCTGTGTCACCTCGCTTGCAATAAAAAAGTGCGCAGCCGAGGCTACGCACAAAAAACGAAAGCCCCCGTTGCTGCGACACAAACGACTTATTCTGCCCGCCTCGAAGCGAAGTGTTATAAGTGGAGCGTTCATTTTTTACAAAAAGTATAGACTAAAAGTAAAAAATGATACACTTCACCCACGGCGGGGGAAGAGTCGATATTCGTTTGTGTCGCAATGCTATTGTAGCATCTTTTTCAAAAAATGTCAAGTGAAAAATAAAAAGCCCTTTGCCGAGTGGCAAAGGGCTTACTTTTTTTACTTCTTCGGCATCATGACCGTCATGCCGCCCATATAGGGGCGCAGGGCCAAGGGAATCTTCACGCTGCCGTCTGCCTGTAAATTGTTTTCAAGGAACGCAATCAGCATACGGGGCGGAGCCACCACGGTGTTGTTGAGCGTGTGCGCCAGGTACTTACCATCCTTTCCATTTACGCGGATACGCAGGCGGCGCGCCTGTGCATCGCCCAGGTTCGAGCAGGAGCCCACCTCAAAGTATTTCTTCTGACGGGGCGACCATGCCTCCACGTCGCAGGACTTGACCTTCAAATCGGCAAGATCCCCGGAGCAGCATTCCAGCGTGCGAACGGGCACGTCCAGCGAACGGAACAGGTCAACCGTGTTCTGCCACAGTTTATCGTACCACTTGGGGCTTTCCTCGGGACGGCAGACCACGATCATCTCCTGCTTCTCAAACTGATGGATGCGGTAAACGCCGCGCTCCTCGATGCCGTGCGCGCCCTTCTCCTTGCGGAAGCAGGGGGAATAGCTGGTCAGCGTGTAGGGGAGCTTGTCCTCGGGCAGAATCTGGTCAATGAATTTACCGATCATCGAGTGCTCGCTCGTTCCGATCAGAAACAGATCCTCGCCCTCGATCTTGTACATCATGGCCTCCATCTCGGCAAAGCTCATAACGCCCGTTACCACGTCGGAACGGATCATAAAGGGCGGGATACAGTAGGTAAAGCCGCGTTCGATCATGAAATCACGTGCGTAGGAGATCACAGCAGAATGCAGGCGTGCGATGTCTCCCATCAGATAGTAGAAGCCGTTGCCTGCCACGCGGCGCGCCGCGTCCAGATCAATGCCGTCAAAACGCTCCATGATATCGGTGTGGTAGGGAATTTCAAAATCGGGAATGACGGGCTCGCCGAACTTCTCGATCTCCACGTTCTCACTGTCGTCTTTGCCGATCGGAACAGAAGGATCGATGATGTTCGGAATGGTCATCATGATCTTTTTAATCTTTTCCTCCAGCTCGGGCTCCATGGCCTCCAGCTCGGCAAGGCGTGCGGCCTGCGCGGCAACCTGCGCCTTGACGTCCTCGGCCTCCTCGCGCTGGCCCTTTCCCATCAGCATGCCGATCTGCTTGGACAGCTTGTTGCGGTTGGCGCGAAGCGTGTCCGCCTCGGTCGTCAGCTTGCGACGCTCGGCATCCAGGGCAATGACCTCGTCCACGAGGGGCAACTTATTATCCTGAAATTTGCGGCGGATGTTTTCCCGCACCGCCTCGGGATTCTCACGAACAAAACGAAGATCTAACATGAAAGGATTCCTCCCTAATATAATCACTCTGCTTATTTTATCACAATCTTTTCCAATATACAAGATTGAAATCGCTTTTTTGGGGGAAAAATCCGAAAAACCCCTCTTTTTCTTCTCACATTTTTTGAAACTCGCAATAAAATTCAAAAAACTTGAAAATAAAATTATATAAATCTCTTGACAAAATTAAAAACAGGCGTATAATGAAGATGAAACGAAAACACGGAAGGAAAAGAGCCTTGAAAAATGTTTATTCGCTTATGCTAGAGGATGACGTGGTGGCGGCGATCGACCGCCTCGCCTATCTGCAAAATACCAACCGCTCGGGGTTGGTTAACCGCATCCTTGCGGAATATGCCTCGGTCGTGACCCCCGAGCAACGGATCCGCGAGGCATTCGGCAGGATCACAGCGCTCCTTGACGGGCAGGGGAGCTTCCGGCTCGCGGTCGCGCCCTCGGATACCATGCTTTCGCTCTCCTCGGCACTTCTCTATAAATATAACCCCACCGTCAAATACAGTGTCGAGCTTTACCGCACCGCCGCGAGTGGCGTCGGAGAGCTTCGCGTGTCCATGCGTACCCAAAATCGCACGCTCATCGCGTACATGATGCGCTTTTACGAGCTGTGGTCGGGGATCGAGGCATCCTACCTCGGGGACGTGCTCTTCCGCGCAGAGGATGGCAAGTATGCGCGCCGTCTTCGCCTGAGAAAGGGAAGTGATGCGGCCGACCTCGGCGAGCGGATCGCCGCTTATATCCGCACCTTTGACACCGCGCTGAAGGTGTATTTTTCACAGCTGGAGGACGAGCGTGCCGCCACCCGTGAAATGGAACGAATTTTCCGCGCCTATCTGCAAAACGACGGCGCGATCCTGTAAGGAGGTTCTCTTATGAATTTACAAAAAGCCACACAAAAGACGATAGAAGCCCTGCAAAACGCTCAAACGCTCACCACCTCGCACGGCAACCAGCAGATGGAACAGGTGCACCTGTTTCTCTCGCTTCTCTCCGCGCCCGACGGCCTTGTTGGCTCGCTCCTCTCCAAAATGGGAATTGCACCCGAGGGGGTCGCCGCCGAGCTGCGGGGTACCGTTGATAAATTGCCCAAGGTCAGCGGCGGTGGCAGGGAAGCTGATAAGATCTATGTGTCACGCGACCTCGATCTCGCCCTCGCGGACGCAGAGGCAGAGGCCGCCAAAATGGGGGACGAGTATACCTCGGTCGAGCATCTCTTCCTGGGCCTTCTTTCCCATCCCGACACCACCGTCAAGGCGATTTTTGAGAGGTTCGGTATCACCTGGGACAAATTCCTCACCGCCTTGCGGGAGGTGCGCGGCAACCGTCGTGTTGAAAGCGATACTCCCGAGGATACCTACGACGTGCTGAAAAAGTACGGCCGGGATCTGGTAGAGGCTGCCCGCGCGGGCAAGCTCGACCCCGTGATCGGACGGGACGAGGAGATCCGTAACGTCATCCGCATCCTCTCCCGCAAAACCAAAAACAACCCCTGTCTCATCGGTGAACCGGGTGTCGGCAAGACCGCCATCGCCGAGGGGCTTGCCCAGCGTATTGTGCGCGGTGATGTGCCCGACAATCTGAAAAACCGTACTCTCTTTTCGCTGGACATGGGCGCGCTCATCGCAGGCGCGAAATTCCGCGGCGAATTTGAGGAACGCCTAAAAGCCGTGCTCTCCGAGGTGCAGAAGAGCGAAGGGAAGATCATCCTCTTCATCGACGAGTTGCATACCGTTGTGGGCGCGGGCAAGACAGACGGCGCGATGGATGCGGGTAACCTCTTAAAGCCCCTGCTCGCACGCGGCGAGCTGCATTGTATCGGTGCCACCACCCTCAACGAATACCGCAAGTATATCGAAAAAGACGCAGCCCTCGAACGCCGCTTTCAGCCCGTGCTGGTGCCCGAGCCGACCGTAGAGGATACCATTTCCATTCTGCGCGGTCTGAAAAAGAGATATGAGGTCTACCATGGCGTAAAGATCCACGACGGCGCGCTGATCGCCGCCGCCACCCTGTCCGATCGCTATATCTCCGATCGCTTTCTTCCCGATAAGGCCATCGACCTTGTGGACGAGGCCTGCGCCCTCATCAAGACCGAAATGAATTCCATGCCCACGGAGCTGGACGAGATCTCGCGCAAGATCATGCAGCACGAGATCGAGGAGGCCGCCCTCAAAAAGGAGACCGACAAGCTATCTGTCGAGCATCTGCGCGTCATCCGTGAGGAGCTTGCCAACCTGCGCGCCCGCTTTGACGAGATGAAAATGAAGTGGGAGAGCGAGAAGGAGGCCATCGGCAAGGTTCAGAAGCTGCGCGAGGAGATTGAGGCTCTTGGCCACGAGATCGAGCGTGCAGAGGAGGCCTACGACCTCTCCCGCGCCGCCGAGCTGAAGTTCGGAAAACTGCCGACTCTGCAAAAGGAACTTGCCGCGGAAGAGACAAAAGCCGAAGAAAACGTAGGGCAGAGCACCCTTTTGCGTGACAAGGTCAGTGAGGAAGAGATCGCCCGCATCGTGGCACGCTGGACGGGCATTCCCGTTGCCAAGCTCATGGAAGGCGAGCGCGACAAGCTGCTCCGTCTCGACGAAATTTTGCATCAGCGCGTGGTGGGACAGGACGAGGCGGTTGCCAAGGTTGCCGACGCGATCCTGCGCTCCCGCGCAGGCATTCGCGATCCCCGTCGTCCCATCGGCTCCTTCCTGTTCCTCGGCCCGACGGGTGTCGGCAAGACCGAGCTTGCCAAGGCCCTGGCCGAGGCCCTCTTTGACGACGAGCACAATCTCATTCGCATCGACATGAGCGAGTATATGGAAAAGCACGCCGTGTCCCGTCTGATCGGTGCGCCTCCCGGCTACGTCGGCTATGATGAGGGTGGTCAGCTTACTGAGGCCGTGCGCCGCAAGCCCTACTCGGTCGTGCTCTTCGACGAGGTAGAAAAGGCGCATCCCGACGTGTTCAATGTTCTTTTGCAGGTGTTGGACGACGGTCGTATCACCGACAGCCAGGGCCGCACCGTCGACTTCAAAAATACCATCTTGATTTTGACCTCTAACCTCGGCTCGGACATCATCCTCGAAAGCATCGGCGAGGGCGGCGAGATCCGCCCCGAGGGCAGAGAGGCCGTGACGGCACTGCTTCGCCGCTCCTTCCGCCCCGAATTTCTCAATCGCCTGGACGAGATCGTGTTCTACCGTCCTCTGACGCAGGAGAACATCCGCGGCATCGTGGAGCTGTTGCTTGCCGATCTGCGCCGCCGCACGGCGGCCAAGCAGATCGACGTGACCCTGACTGATGCAGCCAAGGATTTCGTCATTCGCTCTGCCTACGATCCTATCTACGGTGCGCGCCCGCTGAAACGCTTCTTACAAGCAAGGGTAGAAACCCTGCTTGCCCGTCACCTGATCCGCGAGGACGTCGCTCCCGACACCACCCTGACCGTAGATTTTGCAAATGGTGAATTGGTTATCCGCACCTAATCCCCCAAGCGCCGACTTTGTCGGCGCTTTTTTGTACACAAAGCCTTGAAAGCCGCGCGCGATTATGCTATACTGTACTATATAATTCGATTATCTTTTGAAAAAGAGGGAAACATAATGAAAGGTACTGCTTGGTGGGTCGTTCTTGGTATCATTTTGTTGCTTGTTCTCGGATACGTGATCGCCTGCGTGTTCGTGTTCCGCTTCGCTTTTTTGCGAGATAAAATTTCCAAGCGGGATCGCTTCGACCCGAACCACCCCTCAAAGGATCCGTGGTTTTCCGTCGTGGCGGACGGCATTGCGTATGCCAAGACACTTCCGCGCGAGGAGGTCAGCATCCGCTCGCGCGACGGGCTCTCCCTGTACGGCATGCTGTTTGAGCCGAAGGAACAGCCCCGCGCCACCATCATCCTTTTTCACGGCTACCGATCTTTTCCCGAGCATGATTTCGGCGGTATCTTGCAGCATTATTTAGAGGACTGTCGCTTCCGTATGCTCCTCATTGACCACCGCGCCCACGGTAAAAGCGAAGGAAAATACATCACCTTCGGCGTCCGCGAAAAGGACGATTGCGTGGATTGGGCTCGTTATATCGCCGACCGTTACGGAAGGAAGCTGCCCATCATCCTCGACGGTATGTCCATGGGCGCCACCACGGTCATGATGGCATCGGGAGAGGATCTGCCCGGAAATACCGTTGGAATTATCGCGGATTGCGGCTATACGACCCCCAATGCGATCCTGCGTAAAGTCGGCCGCGAGATGCGTATGCCCGTGTGGCTGCTGCTCCCCGGTGTCTACACGCTCTGCGCCCTGCACGGCTTCAACCCCCTTGCAGCAAGCGCGCCCCGCGCCCTTGCAAAAAACAGCCTTCCCATTCTGATCGTTCACGGCGAGGCAGACGGCTTCGTGCCGCACGAAATGGGTGTGGAGAACTTTGCCGCCGCAGGCGGGCACAAGAAATTTCTCTCGATTCCCGATGCCGATCATGGCATGAGCTACTTTGTGGATAAGCCCGCCGTTACCGCCGCTCTGCACGAGCTTTTCGATCTCATTCTGCCGCTGGAGCAGTCCGCATGAGGTGGATCATCCCGCCCGAGGCCGACGGACAGACGGTGAAGGACTTTCTGCGCGATCTTACCGTTTCCGCCCGTACTTTGCGGTATTTGAAGGACAAGGAAAACGGCATCACCCAAAACGGCAAAGCCGTGACGGTGCGTGCTGTTCTGCGTGCAGGGGACGAGCTTTCGCTTTCGTTCGAGGACACACCCTGTCCGCCATCTCTGCCGTCGGACCTTCCCTCCGATCTCGTTTTGTACGAGGATGAGCATATCCTTGTTCTGAACAAGCCCGCCGGTATGCCCACCCATCCCTCGATGGGGCATCGCGGGGACACACTTTCCGACCTTGTCCTTGCCATGGACGGCGCACCTGTCGTCTTTCGCGCCGTGAACCGCCTGGATCGCGGTACAAGCGGCGTGTTGCTGGTTGCACGTAACCGCTATGCCGCAGGACATCTCTCCCGTGAGATGGCAGAGGGGCGCATCCGTAAGGAATACCTCGCCGTAGTCGAACGTCCGATCTCCCCCACCGCCGGAACGATGCAGGACGGCATCGCGCGCGAGGAGGGAAGTATTATCCGTCGTGTGGCTTGTCCCGCCGGAGTAGGGGACTATGCCGAAACGGATTACGAAACGGTGTATACCGCGCAGGGCGGTCTGACCCTTGTGCGCCTCTTTCCCAAAACCGGCCGCACGCACCAGCTGCGCGTCCAGCTTGCCTCTCGCGGCTATCCCATTGTGGGGGATGACCTGTACGGCGGCGCACCCATTCTTGCGCGCCAGGCACTTCATGCCGCCGCGCTGTCCTTTTGCCATCCGAACGGGCATGAAGTAACTGCAAAATGCGATCTGCCGAAGGATATGTCCAGAATTTTTGATAAGGAGTCGCTATGATAGAAGAAACCAAAGCGAAAAGCACTCTCGAAAAAGAAGAAAAAGCTCCTTCCGCTGTCGGTCGGTTTTTCGGCCGCTTGTCGGATGGTATCTACGCCGTTGTTCCCGCCCCTTGCTACGTTTTGTTTTTGATCGGCCTGCTGGCAGCCATCGTCCATGTTGCCGCCTGTGTCTTACCGGGCTTTGCCGATACCTTTAACCAAACGGTCGGCGCGGTCGTTCGCCTCGTCCTTGCGAAGGTAACCGACGTCTTCCCCTTTTCCTTGGCGGAAACGCTGCTGCTCTCCCTGCCTGTGATCCTTGCGCTTCTTATCTGGTCGGGAGTGCGCCGCTCCTCGGACAAGCGGCGATTCTGGCGATTTTTCGTGGCCCTGCTGGCTGTGCTTGTTCTCTTTTACTCGCTCTTTGTCTTTACGATCGGCTGTGCTTATCGGGGTGCTACGCTGGATAAGAAAATGGGCATCACCCGCATGGATATCACCTATTCCGAGCTTTATTCCACGGCAGAGCATATGTTGCAAAACACAAACGAGGCGGCCGAAAACGTTCTGCAAAAGGACGCGGAGAGTGCCACGTATATGGGACACACGATCGCCGAGATGAACGAGCTGCTGTTGGATGCCTACGACACTGTGTGTGCGGAATACTCCTTTATCCAAAATATCCGCACGCGTGTGAAGCCCGTGGCCGCCTCCCTCCTCATGTCCTATACCCACATCACGGGTGTGTATACCTATATGACGGGGGAAGCGAATATCAACATTGATTTTCCCGATTATACTATCCCCTATACCGCCGCCCACGAGCTGGCTCATCAGCGCGGCATCGCCCGCGAGGACGAGGCGAATTTCGTTGCCTACCTCGTTTGCATTGCCTCGGAGGATGACTATATCCGTTACAGCGGATATATGAACATGTTCGAATATCTGGCAAACGCCTTGTATTCGGCCAGCCCCGAAGGATATGCGGAGCTGATGAAGCAGGCCTCCCCCAAGGTGAAGGCCGAGTTGCGCGCATACAGCGAGTTTTATGATCAGTACCGTGATTCGGTCGCGGGCTCGATCAGCGGCACGATCAACGATGCCTATCTGCAAATGCAGGGAACCCCCGGCACCCGTAGCTACGGTATGGTCGTGGACCTGGCCGTCGCCTACTATCGTTACCGCATATAAAGGGAAAATGTCATGACGGAATGCACCTCGATACAGGCTCGCTTACTTTCTTTGCAGGATCGCGATTACCGTACCTTTCAGTGCCGCCTGATGCCTACCGTGGATCCATCGAGCGTGATCGGTGTCCGCACGCCCGCTTTGCGAAAAATGGCCGCGGAATTGGCAGGCACAAAAGAGGCGGAAGCCTTCTTGTCCGATCTGCCTCATCGGTACTATGAGGCAAATAATCTTCACGCCTTTCTTGTGGAGAAGATACGGGACGTGGAGGAGTGCCTTGCCGCGCTCGACACCTTTCTTCCGTATGTGAATAACTGGGCGACCTGCGATTCCATGTCCCCGCCCGTCCTGAAAAAATATCCGAAAAGGCTACTTTCCGCCATCCGATGTTGGATGGAAGCACCCCACGTGTATACGGTCCGCTTTGGCATCGGGATGCTGATGCGCCATTTTCTGGACGACCGCTTCGACCCTGCGTATTCGGCGCGAGTGGCGACAGTCCCCACCGACGAATATTACCTTCACATGATGGTTTCGTGGTATTTTGCCACCGCACTCGCCAAGCAGTACGATGCCACCCTGCCGTATTTTACGGAATATCGCCTGCCAAGACATACCCACAATCGTGCCATCTCCAAGGCTATCGAAAGCTATCGTGTTCCGCAGGGGCATAAGGATTTTTTGAAAACACTGCGTATAAAAAGGTAGAAAGGACCGCCTTGGGCAACCAAGGCGGTCCTTTCCGTAACCGTACCGCCCCCCTCTGCGTATACTGGCAGAGAAAGGGACAGCGGCAGATACCTGCCGCGCGGATTTTTTATGAAACGATTGATCGTACATCATGGTAGCCCGCTCCGCGGCGCGGTACCCGTCGGCGGCAGCAAAAACGCCGCCCTGCCCATCCTAGCCGCCACGCTGCTTTGCGAGGAGCCGTGTATCATCGGCAACCTGCCCGTCATTCGTGATGTGGAACGAATGCTTACCATTTTAATACATATGGGTTGCACGGTGGAACGGATCGACCGCGCCACCTACCGCATCGACTCAAGAGAGGCGGTCGTACCCGCCACACCCGATAAGCTGACTCAGGATCTGCGCGCCTCCTCCTATCTGCTTGGTGCAGGGCTCGGTCGCTTCGGGGAAGGGCGCATCGGCAAGATCGGTGGATGCGACTTCGGCGGTCGCCCCATCGATCAGCATATCAAGGCGTTTGCCGCCCTCGGCGGCTCGGTGTGCCTGTCGGAGGAGGAGATCACCGTCTGTGCCCCTGCACTCATAGGGGCCAGGGTGGACTTTGATACCGTGTCGGTCGGCGCGACCGTCAACGCCATGCTGGCGGCCGTGCGAGCAAAAGGGGAAACCGTCCTGTTCCATGCGGCAAGTGAGCCGCACATTGTGGACCTTGCACGTTTTCTGAACCGTTGCGGCGCGGATATCCGCGGCGCGGGAACGGGTGTCATCCGCATTCGGGGCGTCGAGCATCTGCACGGATGCACTTACGGCATCATTCCCGACATGATCGAGGCAGGGACCTACCTGCTTGCAGCCGCCGCCACACGCGGTGCCGTGTCGGCTCGGGGCATTCCCCCCGATCAGCTCCGCCCCCTGACCGAAAAGCTGCGGCAGATGGGCGCGGACGTGGATTGCGAGGAAAACACCGTCACCGTCTTTGCCGCCTCTCCCTTGCGCGCCGTATCGGTCGATACCCGTCCGTATCCTGGCTTTCCGACCGATCTGCAACCCCAGATGGTCGCCGCGCTTGCGGTGTCTCAGGGGGTGGGAACGGTACGGGAAAACGTGTGGCATAAACGATTCCGTTACGTAGAGGAACTTCACAAAATGGGGGCGTCCATCCGCGTGTTCGATAACCGCGCGACCGTGGTCGGCGGCAGTCTGACCGGGACATCTCTGAACGTTCCCGACCTGCGCGCGGGCGCGGCTCTTTTGATCGCTGCCTGTGCGGCGGAGGGAGAAAGCGTGCTCTTTGGTATCGAGCCGATTATGCGCGGCTATGAGGACATCCTTTATAAAATGCAGTCGCTTGGCGCGGATATTCGTGAAGAGGAATGATCAGCGACGAACGCGTCGCCTT
Source organism: Clostridia bacterium (assembly GCA_017464805.1). GTDB lineage: Bacteria > Bacillota > Clostridia > Oscillospirales > CAG-272 > UBA1740. The sequence goes on from JAFTYE010000010.1 coordinate 120,285, forward strand.
TTCGGTGCACGCTTCGTGCCGCCGATCATACCGCCCAGCACCGTAAAAAGAAAGACGGGAATGTCCGTGAACAGTACCTTCGCGGCGCGAAGCTCTCCACTTCCCGAAAATACAAGCAGGGCAATCAGAAACAGCACCACCATGCAAAGTCCCGACAAAAGACCGCACAAAAGTCCTTGCTTCCCACGCAACCGCGCACAAAGAAACCCGCAGAACAGGGAAGAGGTCAGCGCGGCAATATAGGCAAAGGTGGGGATCAGGCGGCCGGGATCGTTGCTTTGGTAGGCAAAAAAGGTCAGAAGAAAGGCCATGCAGGGCAAAAAGACCGCCGTGGCCGCGACAGCCGTGCCTACCGAGGAGAGAAGAGAACGCTCCTTTTTTGCCCGATGCAACACAGGGCTTACCGAATGATCCATAAAACAAAAGCCTCCCGAAAATATTTTCCCATGAAAAATATATGTCGGGGGGCCGTTGTTTATGATATGAATTATTTGTTTTCGGTGTTCTCGGGGGTGGGGGCGCGCTTGCTGGCGGCCGATACGTCTACAGAGCGAACCGCGCTCTTGAGGAAGCGGATCTTGGTGCCGGCCTTGCTGGTTTCAATCGTGATGGTCTCATCCTTCATGCTCACGATCTCGCCGATGATACCGCCGATGGTGGTGATCTCGTCGCCTACCTCCAGGGCATTGCGCATGGCAGCTGCGTCCTTCTCCTGCTTGCGCTGGGGACGGATGATCAGGAAATAGAACACAACGATGAGCAGGATCAGGCTCACCCAAGTGAACCAACTGCCGCCGGCGTTGTTTGCAGCTTCGCCTTCCAGTAAAAATTGAAACATCATAAACCTCCTTGTTTTTTTGAAACATATATCTCTTTCATTATAGCGTGTTTTTCGCCCGAATACAAGAGAAAAAAGGAAAAAAGATCGGGAATTTGTGAATTTTCATCTATGTGTGCTCGGTCATCCCAGTCGAAAAAACGGGGATTGTGAACTTTCCTTGAAAATATGCTTGACTTTTTGTGAATATCATGGTACAATATCAAGCGGTAGAACCGTTAAGTCTTTTGGTAGGGTAGCACCGCGTGCCTACAGGATTTGGAAGGGACCGCTTTGTATCTTGCCGCAGGGCAGGATATTTTTTTTGCGATCCGACGGGCTTTGCCAAAAAAATAAGGAGAGAAAACTATGAAACTCATCTACAATGTTCAAGACAAGCCTCGGTTCGGTCAGCTGATCGTGTTTGCGATCCAGCAGCTGCTTGCCATCATGGCGGCGACCATCGCCGTTCCCATGCTGATCGGCAACGGCATGACCGCTTCCGCCGCCCTGTTCGGTGCCGGTATCGGTACCCTGGTGTACCAGCTCTTCACCAAATTCAAAAGCCCTGTGTTCCTCGGCTCTTCCTTTGCCTTCATGCCCTCAATGGGTGCTGCCTTTGCAGGTGCCGTTTCGATGTCGCTCGGCTACCTCGGCCTGATTCTTGGTGCTCTGTTTGCAGGCCTTGTGTATGTCGTAATCGCGCTGGTCGTGAAGTTCGCGGGCGTCGCCTGGATCAATAAGCTCATGCCCGCCGTCGTGATCGGCCCGACCGTTGCTCTGATCGGTCTGTCGCTTGCGGGCGCGGCCATCAACGACGTGTTCTCTTACGGTCCTCAGAACTCCGAAACCGGCGCGTTCGTCATGTCCACCGGTATCTGGGCTTCCGTTGTCTGTGCACTGGTCACCCTCGCCGTCGTTATCATCTGCTCCGTCTACGGTAAGAAGATGGCCAAGCTCATCCCCTTCATCATCGGTATCCTGGCAGGCTACGCCGTTGCCATGATCTTCACCGTCATTGGTATCCTGACCGACAACGACGCTCTGCGCGTGATCGACTTTGCCCCCTTCGAAGCACTCCTTACCGACGGTGCCGTCACCATCAAGACCTTCCTGGCCGTTCCCGAGTTCTCCTTCATCGAAGCGTTCAAGGGAGTCGGCGATTTTGAGTGGTCCTACGTGGCGACCATCGCCGTTGCTTATATTCCCGTTGCCTTCGTTGTGTTCGCCGAGCACATCGCCGACCACAAGAACCTCTCCTCCATCATCGAGAGCGAGCTTCTCGAGGAGCCCGGTCTGCATCGCACCCTGCTGGGTGACGGCGTTGGCTCCATCGTCGGTGCCTTCTTCGGCGGTTGCCCCAACACCACCTACGGCGAGTCGGTCGGTTGCGTTGCTATCATCAAGAACGCGTCGGTCGTGACCATCACCACCACCGCGATCATAGCGATGCTTATCTCCTTCATCTCCCCCTTCGTCGCATTCCTGGATTCCATCCCCGGCTGCGTCATGGGCGGCGTTTGCATTACCCTGTACGGCTTTATCGCCGTTTCGGGTCTGAAGATGATCCAGAAGGTAGACCTTGAGCAAAACAAGAACCTGTTCGTCGTTGCCTCCATTCTCATCCCCGGCATCGGCGGCATGGCTATGCAGATCGGTCAGGTTACCATCACCGCCATCGCATGCGCCCTCATCCTCGGCATCCTGGTCAACCTCATGGTCAACCGTGCCAAGAACGAGGAATAAGCCTCACTGATAAGCAAGAAAGCCCCCACTGCTCGGTGGGGGCTTTCTTGCGCTTTTGCAATTTTGCGAATTATATCTTGCAAAAACGCGGCAAATGTGGTATACTGTCTTATAGTTTGCACGGAAGGGGAATGTCCATGGAAAACGATATCGAAAGCCGCATTCGGGCAAAGGAATCCGAGTTCTCGAAGGGGCAGAAAAAGATCGCCTCCGCTATTCTTGAAAATTACGACAAGGCGGCGTATATGACCGCCGCGCGTCTTGGGGAAATGGTGTCGGTGTCCGAGTCTACCGTCGTTCGCTTCGCCATCGAGCTGGGCTATGCGGGTTATCCGGAGCTTCAGCACGCCGTGCAGGAGCTCGTGCGCGCCAAGCTCACCTCCAATCAACGCATTCAAGTCTCTAACCTCCGCCTCGGAGACGGAGACGTGCTGGACAGCGTGCTGGCCGCCGATATGGCCAAGATCAAGTACACCCTGGAAAACATCAACCGCGACTCCTTCGAGCGCGCCGTGGACGCCCTGTGCGCCGCACGCCGCGTCTACATTCTCGGCGTTCGTTCCTCGGCATCGCTTGCCTCCTTCCTCAGCTTCAATCTAGGACTGGTCTTTGATAACGTCCGCTTCATCCAGCCCACCAGCAGCGGCGAGGTCTTTGAGCAAATGCTGGACATCGGGGCAGGGGATGTGGTCTTTGCCATCAGCTTCCCCCGCTATTCTACCAAGCTCATCAACGCCGTCAAATATGCCCACGCACAGGGTGCCTCGGTCATTTCGCTGACCGATAGCGTCATGTCCCCCATCGCCGCCCCCGCCGATGCCGTTCTGACCGCACAAAGCGACATGGCCTCCTATGTCGACTCGCTCGTTGCGCCGCTCTCCATCATCAACGCCGTGTTGGTCGCCATCACTAAGAAAACACAGGATCAGATTACCGCCCGCTTCGATAAGCTGGAAAAGATCTGGGATGAATATGATGTCTATGCAAAACGATAACCTGCCGCATGTCGTCGTCGTGGGCGGCGGCGCCGCCGGTATGATGGCGGCGGGTGTGGCCCTCGAGGGCGGCGCGTGCGTCACCCTCTTTGAAGGGAACGACCGCCTCGGCCGCAAGCTTGCCATCACGGGCAAGGGCCGTTGTAACCTCACGAACGATTGCTCCGCACAGGAAATCCTGCAAAACGTTACGCGTAACGCACGCTTTCTGTTCGCCGCCATGGCGGCCTGCCCTCCCGCCGAGGTTATGGCCCTTGTGGAACGGCTCGGTGTGCCCCTCAAGACCGAGCGCGGCAGGCGGGTCTTTCCCGTCTCCGATCGCGCCGCCGATATCGTGTCCGCCTTCTCGCGCTACTGCGCGGATGCCCGGATTGTTCACGCGCGTGTGACGGACATTCTCGCAAACGAGGACGGTGTCTATGCCGTCTGCGCCGGAAATAAGGAATACAAGACAGATGCCGTTATCCTTGCCACGGGAGGAAAGTCTTACCCCCTCACGGGCTCGGACGGCGCAGGCTACCGTCTTGCCATGCGTCTCGGCCATACCGTCACAGCCCTCGCCCCCTCGCTGGTTCCGATCACCTCGTCCGATCCCGGCTGCGCCGACATGATGGGCCTTTCGCTCAAAAACGTCGGGCTTCGCATCTTGCCTGCTGTGGGTGGCAAGGTGCTATATGAGGATTTCGGTGAAATGCTCTTTACCCACTTCGGGTTAAGCGGCCCAATGGTGTTAAGTGCCTCCGCGCATTTGCATGGACAGAACATGACCGACCTTGTGGCCGAGATTGACATGAAGCCCGCCCTGGATGACAAAACCCTGGACGCACGCCTGTGTGCGGACTTCGCCAAATACGCAAACCGCGATTTCGCAAATTCGCTTTCCGATCTGCTCCCTGCCGCCATGATTCCCGTTGCCGTGCGGCGCACGGGCATTGACCCGCACAAAAAGGTGCATTCGGTCACGCGAGAGGAACGCAAAAGGCTCGCCTCCGTTATCAAACGCTTCCGCGTGACACTTGACGGCTTCCGCCCCATCGAGGAGGCCATTGTGACCTCGGGTGGTGTGGAGGTGAAGGAGGTCAACCCCAAAACCATGGAATCTAAGTTGGTAAAAGGCTTATTCTTCGCAGGCGAGATTCTGGATGTAGATGCTTACACGGGCGGTTACAACCTACAGATCGCCTTTGCCACGGGTGCGGCCGCAGGACGGCACGCCGCCATATTACACAAGGAAGGATGAATTCTATGAAAATTGCACTTGACGGCCCCAGCGGCGCAGGAAAAAGCAGCCTTGCTCGTGCCATCGCCGATAAATTGCAGATCGTGTATGTCGATACGGGCGCGCTTTATCGTTCGATCGGCTTGTTCATGCGCAGCCGTGATATCGATCCCAAGGACGCACAGGCAGTCGAGGCCTGCCTGCCCGAGGTCGATCTGCGTCTCGCCCACGAGAACGGGGAACAGCATATCTATCTCTGCGGCAAGGATGTCGGGGATTCTATCCGTACCCCCGAAATGTCCATGTACGCCTCCGCTGTGTCGGCCATTCCCGCTGTGCGTGCCTTTCTGCTTGACACCCAACGCTCGATTGCACAAAAGACCTCTGTCATCATGGATGGCCGTGATATCGGTACGGTGATCCTGCCGGATGCCGAGGTCAAGATCTTCCTTACCGCCTCGGTTGAAGCACGCGCGCGCCGTCGCGTTTTGGAGCTTGCCGAGAAGGGAATTGCAGCCACCTATGAGGAGGTGCTTGCCGATATGATCGAGCGCGATAAAAACGACAGCACAAGAAAAACCGCCCCCGCCATCCCCGCCGAGGATGCCGTTTTTCTTGACAACTCCGATCTGACCTTCGCAGAAACAGTCGAGCGTGCGCTCGCCATCGTGGTCGAAAAAACCACAAAAATCAGGAGATAACAGGGAGCAGAACTAAAAATGTCCACAAAAAAGAAACTTACACAAGAGGAAAAGGATCGTCGCTTTTACCGCCGCGCCTGGAACGCGGTCGCGGGCTTTTTCCGTTTCGTCATGCGTCTCTCCGCCACGGGCAAGGAGAATGTCCCTGCCGAGGGTGGCTATATCCTGTGCATCAATCACATCGCTGCCGTGGACGTGATCTCGGTGGCGGCGGTCTGCCCACGTCAGCTTCGCTTCCTTGCCAAAAAAGAGTTGTTCCGCATACCCCTGCTGGGGTGGTTGATCCGCCGTCTCGGCGCGTGTCCGCTTGACCGTGGCGGCAGCGATGTTGCTGCGATCAAAAAGACCGTCTCCCTCGCCTCGGGTGGCGAGCTGGTCGGCATATTCCCGCAGGGGCATCGCTACCCCGGTAAAAACCCTGCCGATACCCCAATCAAAAACGGTGCCGGCATGATCGCCTATCGCTCCCGTTGCTCGGTTATCCCTGTTTGCCTAAAAATGAAAAAGCAGAAATATGCCCTCTTCCGCCGCGTGGAGGTCATTTTCGGCAATCCCATTTCGAACGAGGAGCTTTTCCCCGCGGGAGAGGGCAATTCCGAGGCCTACGCTGCTGCTAGCCGCCGCATCTTTGACGAGATCTGCCGCCTCGGCGGCTTTGTGCCCTCCGATAAGGGAGAGAACGCATGAAGATCACCGTAGCGGAAAATGCAGGCTTCTGCTTTGGTGTCAAACGCGCCACCGACGCGGTCGAGGCCCTGCTTTCCTCGGGGGAGGGCGGACGCGTTTGCATCCTCGGCCATCTCATCCATAATCGCCTGTATAACGAATCGCTTGAAAAAAAAGGCGTTCTGCACGTCACCATCGAGGAAGCTGAGCGGCTCGCCAATGAAAAAGCTTTCGTTCCCCTCACCCTCGTTATTCGCACGCATGGTGTGTCGTGCGAGCAGGAGGCGCGCCTGCGCGCACTGGCGAAGAAGCACGAACACGTCCGCGTTCTCGATATGACCTGCCCCTTCGTCAAAAAGATCCATCGCATCGCCGACGAAAATACCGACAACGCAACCGTCTTTTTTCTGCTCGGCACCGAAAATCACCCCGAGGTGCAGGGAATTTTAAGCTATGTGCGGGGCGAAAAATACCTGTTTAGAACCGCAAAAGAGCTGCAAGAGTTGCTCAAAACGGTTATGGTCGCGGAAAAAACCGCCATTTTTGCCGCTCAAACGACTCAAAATTTGGAAGAGTGGAAAAAATCTCAAAAAATTATCGAAAAATACTGTACAAATGCCAAAAAATTTGATACAATATGTAGCGTGACCGAAAATCGGCAACAGGAGGCTCTACGCCTTGCCGCCCGCTCCGACCGCGTGATCGTGATCGGTGGACGGGACAGCTCCAATACCGCCAAGCTCTATGAGCTTTGCCGCGCCATATGCCCCCATACGCAGTGGGTGGAATCAAGCGCGGAGCTTGCAGCGGAACCGATCGCGGCCGATGAGATCATATCTATTACGGCGGGCGCTTCCACACCCGACGATATAATAAAGGAGGTATTTGAAACTATGAATCATGAAGTTAGTTTCGAAGAAATGCTGGAAGATTCACTCAAAACATTACATACAGGAGAAACCGTTCGTGGCATCGTCACCGCAATTTCGCAGGGCGAAATTTACGTTGACCTCGGTGCAAAGGTTACGGGTGTGATCACCCATGACCAGATAACCGATGATTCGAGTGCCAAGCTGTCCGAGCTGTTCCGCGTAGGCGACGAGGTTGAGGCCTTCGTTATGCGCGTGTCCGACCGTGACGGTATGGCAAGCCTTTCGAAGAAGAGAATCGATGCCGATAAGAACTGGGCAGGCGTTGTCGCCTCCAAGGAAAATGGCGAGATCCTCGAGGGTAAGGTTACCAAGGTCATTAAGGGTGGCGTGATCATCCTGTATAACGGCGCGCAGGTATTTGTACCCGCATCCCACACGGGCGTACCGAAGGACGGCGATATCGCCACCCTCGTCGGCACTACCCAACGCTTCAAACTCATTGAGATCGACCCCCACCGCAAGAACAGCGCAAAGGGCTCCATCCGTGTCGTTTTGAGCGCAGAGCGCCGTGCAAAGGAGGAGGAGCTGTGGGCAACCCTCGAGGTTGGTCAGCACTTCACCGGTAAGGTCAAGAACCTCACCGCCTATGGCGCATTCGTTGACCTCGGCGGCGTGGACGGTATGGTTCACAATACCGAGCTATCCTGGAAGCGTATCAAGAGCCCTGCCGATGTCGTATCCGTCGGTCAGGAGATTGAGGTCTACATCAAAGATCTCGATAAGGAAGCAAAGAGAATTTCCCTCGGCTACAAGACCGAGGAAATGGATCCCTGGTATCAGTTCCGCAAGCAGTTTGGCGAGGGCGACGAGGTAGATGCCAAGATCGTCAGCATGATGCCCTTCGGTGCGTTTGCCGAGGTGTTTGACGGCGTGGATGGTCTGATTCACATCTCCCAGATTTCGCTCGATAAGATCGCCAAGCCCGAGGATGCTCTTTCCGTCGGCCAGATCGTACATGTGAAGATCACCGAGGTAGATGACGAGAAGCGCAAGATCAGCCTGTCCATCAAGGCTCTGCTCCTGGCAGAGAAGAAGGCTGCCGAGGCCGAGGCCGAGGCTGCCGCCGCCGCAGAGCAGGCAGCGATCGACGCCGAAATGGCTCCTTACATTGTCAAGAGCATCTAAATCGAAAATAAAAAAAGCAACGGCTCGGCCGTTGCTTTTTTTATGCTTTTGTGGTATACTGAATACAGAAGGCAAAGAAGGGAGGCGCATCGAAAAATGGAAGAAAAAACAAAGCAGAGCGCGAAGCACATAGAAGATCGCGTGATCCTGCACTGCGACTGCAACAGCTTTTTCGCCTCCGTGGAAACGGTGCTGCATCCCGAATACCGTGGCGTTCCCATGGCGGTCTGTGGCAGCGAGGCAGATCGACACGGTATCGTCCTTGCCAAAAACGAGTTGGCAAAGGCCTATGGTATCGTTACGGCGGAGACCGTATGGTCGGCAAGGCAAAAATGTCCCAACCTCGTGATTGCCCCGCCGCATCATGATGCCTATTTGGAATTTTCCCGCCGCATCAACCGCATCTATGACCGCTATACCGACCTCGTCGAGCCCTTTTCCGTGGATGAATCCTGGCTGGACGTGACCGGCTCTCGTGCCCTGTTTGGGGACGGTCTTGCCATCGCGGAAGAGATCCGTCGCGCCGTGAAGAAGGAGATCGGGGTCACGGTTTCCATCGGCGTTTCCTTCAACAAAATGTTCGCCAAGATGGGAAGTGACTACAAAAAGCCGGATGCAATAACTGCAATTTCTCGAGATAATTTCGAGCAGATCATATATCCGCTTCCTGTGGAGAGCATGATGTTTATCGGTCCGCATACCGCTGCCGCTCTCCATGCCTGCAACATCCATACCCTTGGAAATCTCGCGCAGACATCCCGTGCTTTCCTGTCCTCCCGCTTTGGAAAAATGGGGGACATGATCTATCGTTACGTCCACGGTGAGGATGACAGTCCCGTCCTCTCTCGTGAGGAACGTGCGGATCCCAAAAGCGTGGGCAACGGCATGACCTTCCGTCGCGATCTCGAGAGTGCGGAGGAGATTCGCGTAGGTCTTTCCGCTCTTTCGGAGGAGATCGCCGCGCGACTGCGTGCCCTCGGTAAAAAGGCAACGACCCTATCCGTGTCCATCAAGGACACGATGCTCGGAACCGTCTCCCGTCAGCGTCCGCTTTCAAAGCCGAGTGCCCTTGCGCGGGAGCTGTCGGAGAGTGCGTTTGCCATTGTGCTCGATGCCTGGAGAATCGGTCGCCCTATTCGCGCCCTGACCGTCACTGCCATGAACCTTGTGGGAGCAAACGAGGGAGGGGAACAGCTTTCCTTGTTTGACGAAGGGAGGAGCGAGCGGCGCGAGCGCACGGAACGCCTCGAGGATGCGGTGGACGGGATCCGTCGCCGCTTTGGGAAATCCTCCATTTCTTCGGGCGCGATCCTTTCGAACGATTTTGGACTTGCCCCGCGCAAAAACAGCTCCGCAAATGACGAGAAATCCAAAAAATCGCAAAAAAACCGCTGAAAAATCCCCGAATATTCGCAAAAAAACATTGCAAACCGTATAAAGGTATGGTATACTAAAATAAATTAGTATGATATTTGCGCAAAATCCCCCTATTTTCATGATAACGGTGATGATACATGAATTTTTTTGCAAGCTTTGAAGATCTTTACAATTTCCTTCGCGTCCAGTTCACCATGATCCGGCTGACGGACGTGATCGATATACTCATTCTTGCCGTTCTTCTCTACGCCGCCTATCGCTTTATCAGCGAGCGTCGCGCGGGAAAGCTGACGATCGGCATTTTGTTCGTTGCCGCCGTTATGGTCATCAGCGGGCTTGTCAATTTTCACGCCCTGCGTTTCTTGCTCGGCAACATCTTCCAGGCCGGTATGATCGCTATCATCATCCTCTTCCAGCCCGAGCTTCGCGGTGCACTTGAGAAGGTGGGCGAGGAGCCGCTGCGCGGCTTCAAGGGCCTTGGTGAGCAACGCTCGCTTGCCAGCCGCGCGGAGATGATCGATTCGCTTTGCGAGGCGGTTTCTGATATGGCGCGTACCAAAACGGGCGCGCTCATCGTCATGGAACGATCGACCAAACTTGGTGATATCATCCGCTCGGGTGTGGAGCTGGATGCCAAGGTGTCCGCTTATCTCATCCGTAACATCTTTTACAACAAGGCGCCTCTTCACGACGGTGCCATGATCATTCGCAACGGCCGTGTCTGCGCCGCCAGTTGCTTCTTGCCCTTGACCGAGCGTCCGATCAACCAGGATCTTGGCACGCGTCACCGCGCCGCCCTCGGTATGAGTGAGATCAGCGACGCGCTGGTCATCGTCGTATCCGAGGAAACGGGTACGATCTCCATCGCCTTTGACGGAGAGCTGAAGCGCAACCAGAACTATCAAACGCTCAAGCAAACGCTCACCGAGCTTTGCGTCCGTAAGTGAGGAGGGGAGAGGCATGAAAAACAAAGAATTTTCCGCACACCGTCCCCAGCACATCGTGGCCAAGATCGTTTGCCTGCTTCTTGCCGTCATTATCTGGCTTTACGTCATGTACGTAGAGGCGCCTCTTTACGAGCAGGTTTTTGAGGACGTTGTCGTAACGGTCAAGGCGAGCGAGGGAACACCCTGGCAGATCGACGATCCTACCATTTCCGTCCGCGTGCGCGGCACAAAAATGGAGCTGGCAACGTATAACGCCGAGAACGTGGTGGCGTATATTCTGCCCTCTGATTATCCGGATGCCCAACCTCTTGACTCCACGGGCTTTTACGCCTTTCCCGTGCGTTTTCAGCTTCCCGGTGCCCTGTCTGTAAAGGGGGATTACACCATCACGGTCCGCAATTTGAAAGAGGCTCCCTTGTCATGAGTCAAAGAACGCTTCTTGTCCCTTCCATCACCCTGCCGCTTGAGGCAGGGGAGCGTGAAGCCATTGCCGTAGCCCAATCACGGCTTCGCCGCTACGGTGTTCGTTCTTCAACCTACATCTATCGCATTTATCGCCGTTCAGTGGATGCGCGGAAGCGTGAGGATATCCGCTTCGTGTACTCCGTTGCCGTGAGCGGCGATTTTTCTGTTTCGGAGCTTTCGCATCTTGCCTCGCTCGGCATCACTCCTCTGCCCGATGATGGTGTGGAGGTCACACGCGGCACGGATACGCTCCGCGCGCGTCCCATCGTGGTCGGGACCGGCCCGGCGGGTCTGTTTGCCGCCATGATCCTTGCCGAAAATGGCTACCGCCCCCTCGTCCTCGAGCGCGGCGGCACCGTTGCGGAGCGTGTCCGCGCGGCCGAAATCTTCGTCCGTAACCGTGTTCTTGACCCCAACGTCAATATCCAGTTTGGCGCGGGCGGTGCGGGCACCTTTTCGGACGGCAAGCTGATTACGCGGGTGAACGATCCCCGCTGCTCCTATGTCCTTTCCCGGCTTGCCGAGTTTGGCGCACCTGCCGACATTACCGTGCAGGCCAAGCCCCATATCGGTACCGACTACCTACGTACCGTCGTTTCCCGCATGTTGGCCTATATCGAGGAAAAGGGCGGGGAAGTACGCTACCACGCTACTCTGACTGATCTGCGCCTTGGTGCGGACGGCGTACAAGCCGCCTGCGTGGGCGGCGAGTGGATCCCCTGCGGGGCGTTGATCCTTGCCATCGGCCATAGTGCGCGCGACACCTACGCTATGCTCCTTTCGCACGGCATTGCCATTGAACCGAAGCCTTTTTCGGTCGGACTGCGGATCGAGCATCTGCAAGAGGACATCGACCGCGCTCTGTACGGCAAATTTGCGGGTCACCCAGCCCTCGGACACGCCGAGTATACGCTCTCCGACCGCACGGGCGGTCGCGGTGTCTACACCTTCTGTATGTGCCCGGGCGGTGAGGTCGTTGCTGCCGCAAGCGAAACGGGCGGCGTGGTGGTCAACGGCATGAGTGCCCGCGCGCGCAACGGCAAAAACGCCAATGCCGCCGTTGCCGTATCCGTTGACGTTGCCGATTACGGGGGAACCCCCGAGTGCGCCATCGCCTTTCAACGCTCGATCGAGCAGGCCGCCTTCGCGGTTGGCGGCGCGGACTATTCCGCCCCCGCCTGCCTGCTAGGGGATTTCCTTGCCGGCAAAGAGGGAACAGCTCCCTCCCGCATCCTGCCCTCCTACATGAACGGCGGTGTTCGCCTTGTATCTCCCGATCACTATCTGCCACCATTTATCACTGATTCCTTGCGGTATTCCTTGCCTCTTTTCGAAAAACGCATCCGTGGCTATGCCACCCCGGACGCCGTCCTGACAGGTCCCGAGACTCGCACCTCCGCCCCCGTTCGCATCCTGCGGAACGAGGCGCGCGTGTCCCCCTCGGTCACAAACCTTTACCCCTGCGGGGAGGGCGCAGGCTACGCAGGCGGCATCACCTCTGCCGCCCTTGATGGCATTCATACCGCGCTCGCTCTGTGCGCGCGCTTCGCCCCCATATCTTGATTTTTGACAGGAGAGAGCCATGAAGCAGATCGGCATCGTCGAAAAAACCGAAAACGGCCGCGCCACCGTGTCGGTCGCTCGCGCTTCTGCGTGCGGGGGATGCCACCGTTATGCCGAGGGCTGCTCTGCCTGCTCTCTGCTCGGCGGGGATAACCGCCACACCGCCACCGCCGCTAACCCCATCGGGGCGACGGTGGGCGATCATGTGGAGCTGGAGGCGGACGACCGCCGCATCCTTACCTACGCTGCGCTTGTTTTTGTATTTCCTTTGGTGGCGGCCTTTGTCGCCTACCTTATCGGTACGGCCCTCCTTGGGGAGGGGATCCCTGCGCTTCTTTGCACCGCAGGCGGCTTCGTTCTTTCGTTTGCCGCTGTGTTTTTGGTGTCCTTGTCCCTGTCTAAAAAAACGCCTGCCGTGACCATCGTAAACGTGATTAAACATAGGGAAGAGGAGGACTCCGCGTTCCCCTCGAACGAGTAAATATATGCTTATGCTGAAAAAATCAAAAGAACCGTCGAAAGAAAAAAAGTGGATTCTCCACGAAACGGACGACGAGCGTACCCGCACCGATGCAGCGCGACTTGGCCAAGAGCTGGGGGTCAGCCCCGTCCTTGCTCGTCTGCTTTGCTGCCGCGATTACCGCGACCCCGAGGCGGCACGCTCCTTCATCCGCATGGAAAGTGAGCTACTTCATAATCCCTTCCACATGAAGGATGTGGAGAAGGCCATCAACCGCATCCGTCGCGCCATCCGTCTGCACGAAAAGATCACCATCTACGGAGACTACGATGTGGACGGCGTGACCGCCGTTTGCACGCTCTATCTCTACCTCAAGCGTCGAGGCGCGGACGTGGACTACTACATCCCCAACCGCATTGGCGAGGGCTACGGTGTGTCCCGTATCGCCATCGACAATCTGGCCGCTGCCGGCACCGCCCTGATTGTTACCGTGGATACGGGCATCACCGCCGTTTCGGAGATCGCTTACGCCAAGAGTCTTGGCATAGATGTGGTGGTCACCGATCACCATGAGTGTCAGAGCAAGCTGCCAAAGGCGGATGCCGTCGTCAATCCTCATCGCCCCGATTGCCCCTATCCCTTTAAGGAGCTGGCAGGAGTGGGCGTGGTCTTCAAGCTGATCTGCGCCTACGAGGAGAGTGAAACAGGCGACCGCCGTTCGGTCTGTGTGCGCCGTATGTGTGAGGAATATGCGGATCTGGTTGCCATCGGCACCATCGCCGACGTTATGCCCATCCGCGATGAAAACCGCTTGATCGTCAGCTTCGGCCTGCACCGTATGGAAAGTGCGCGCCGCCCCGGGCTCCTTGCTCTGATGGAGGCGGGGGCCGTTCGCCCCGATGGGCGCGCTGAAAAAAGCAGAGATAAACGTCAGCAGAAGATTACCTCCGGCTATATCGGCTATACCCTCGCCCCCCGCATCAATGCCGCAGGACGTATCCGTTCCGCCGCGCGCGCCGTGGAGCTGTTCCTTGCACGGGATCAGAAGGAGGCCGAGCCAATCGCGCGCGAGCTTTGCGAGGCAAACCGTGAACGCCAGGAGGAGGAGAATCGCATCGCGGAGGAGGCCTACCGCCGTATCGAAAGCGATGCCACCCTGGCGGGTGATCCGGTCCTTGTGATCGAAAACGACCATTGGCACCACGGTGTGATCGGGATCGTGTCCTCTCGCATCACCGAGCGGTATGGACTGCCCTCCATTCTCGTTTCCTTCGAGGGGTGCGACTCCGATATGCACCTTGACAGCGACGTTGGTAAGGGCTCCGGCCGAAGCGTCAAGGGAATGAATTTGGTTGACGCGCTCGTTCATTGCAGTGACCACCTTGTCAAATTCGGGGGTCACGAGCTGGCCGCGGGACTCAGTGTCACGCGCGGCGAGCTGTCCGCCTTTCGCGAAAAGATCAACGAATACGCCCGCGAGCATCTCTCGGACGAGGCCCTTATTCCCACCGTGGAGGCCGATTGCGTGTTGCGGTGCGAGGATATTTCCATGACTCTGGCAGAGGAGCTTCGCATCCTCGAGCCTTACGGTACGGGCAACCCCGTTCCCGCCTTTGTGTTGCGGGATGCGCGGATCTTTGAGTCGGTTCCAATCAGCGGCGGTAAGCATACCCGCCTCGTCCTCGGAGACGGCAAGCACACCTTCACGGCCATGTGCTTTTCGCGCAGTCAAGCACAGATGAATCTGTTCATCGGGGACTCCGTGGACGTGCTTTTCAATCTCGACATCAACGAATATAATGGCAGAAGAAGCGTTCAGCTCATTGTGCGGGACATTCGCCTTTGTGAGCAGGCACGCCGTGCCGACCTCGATGAACGCGCCCGCTTTGCCGAGATCTGGGCCGGCGGTAGCTTTACCGCCGAGGAAAACATTCTCCCCGCACGGGAGGATTTTGCAGCCGTCTACAACCTCGTCTGCCGTAATGTCCGCGCGGGCTGTGACACCCTCTCCCATCGCGCCCTGCTTGTCAAGCTGCAGGCGGCAGGGAAGGGAGACATCGGGTATATCAAGCTAAAGATCATCATCCGCGTCCTCCAGGAGCTTAATCTCATGGGTATTGAGGAGGTCGGCGACGAAAACTATTGCTTCGCCGTTCATTTCTCGGATAAAAAGACCGATCTGGAAAAATCGACCTGGCTTCATCGTCTGCGTTCGCAGATGCAACGATAAAAATAACAACAATGGATAATTACCGTGGGGCGGCAATCGTTGCCCCGAAAGGAGATTACCGTGTCCATCGAAGAAAAGATCAGCTCCGCGACAGAGGAGCAAGTAGCATCCCCCTCATTCGCCGATAAAATGGCGGAAATGGATGCCCGCATGCGCGACTTTGTCGCGCATCTGCAAACAAAGAATAAGACCTATCGAACTGACAAGCTGGAGGCCGCTTATCTTTACGCGCGCGACCTGCATGCAGGTCAGTTGCGCCAGAGCGGCGATCCTTATATCTCCCATCCCCTTGCAGTGGCGGAGATCGTGGCGAGTCTTGAGCTGGATACCGATTCCATCTGTGCCGCCCTCCTTCACGATACCGTGGAGGATTGCGCCGACCGCACCAACCTTGATGAGATCCGCATGCGCTTCGGCACGGAGGTGGCCGCGCTTGTGGACGGCTTGACCAAGATCGTGCAGATGAAAGTCGAAGATAAGGAGGAGGCGCACATCGAGAACATCCGCAAGATGCTCCTTGCCATGAACAAGGACATCCGCGTCATCTTCATCAAGCTCTGTGACCGCCTGCACAATATGCGTACCCTGGGGGCAAAATCCCCCGAAAAGCAGCGCACCATTGCGCTCGAAACCATGTATATCTACGCGCCGCTTGCCCACCGCCTCGGTATGCAGCGTATCAAGCTGGAGCTGGAAAACATCAGCCTCTCTTACCTCGACCCCGTCGGATATGCCGAGGTGCACGATGCCATCGACAGCCGCTACGGCCAGAACCGTGACCTACTTGTGCTGGCGCGTAAGAAAATCGAGGAAAAGCTGACCGAAAACCATATCCACTTCACCGTCGAGGGGCGAATCAAATCGGTGTACAGCCTCTATCGCAAGATGTACGGCAGCAACAAAAGCATCGACGAGATTTACGACTTCTACGCTTTGCGCGTGATCGTGGAGACCGAGCTGGAATGCTATACCGTCCTCGGTATCGTGCATGAGCTCTTCAAATCCGTGCCCGGTCGCTTCAAGGACTATATCTCCACCCCCAAGCCCAACCTGTACCGCTCGTTGCACACCTCGGTCATCAGCCGCGGCGGCATTCCCTTTGAGATTCAGATTCGTACCGAGGAAATGCACCGCGTGGCCGAATTCGGTATCGCCGCGCATTGGAAGTATAAATCCGGCGCGTCCGCCGGTGCGGATGTGGACGAAAAGCTCTCCTGGATCGCGAGGCTCATCGAAACCGAGGACAGCACCCGCGACTCGGATGAGTTCTTCCACGCCTTCAAGACCGATATCTTCCATGACGAGACCTTCGTCTTTACCCCGAAGGGTGACTGTATCTCTCTCCCCCTCGGCTCCACCGTTATCGATTTCGCCTACGCCATCCATACCGCCGTCGGCAATAAGATGGTCGGTGCGAAGATCAACGGCATGATCGTGCCCATCACCAGCGTGCCCGAAAACGGCCAGATCGTCGAAATCCTGACCTCCTCGGGTACCAAAGGCCCCAGCCGTGATTGGATCAAGATTGTCAAGACCAGCGAAGCGCGCAGTAAGATCCGCCAATGGTTCAAAAAGGAACGCCGCACCGAGAACATCGAGGTCGGCTTTGCCGAGATCGACCGCGAACTCTCTCGCATCGGTCGCCCCTTCACGGATGCGGAACGCCTGGAGATCGTGACCAACGTCGCGCGCCGCCTCGGTATCCAAGAGGCAAACGACCTCTACAATACCATCGGCTACGGCGGCCTGCCCATGTCCAAGATCGCGGGTCGGTTGCGTGACGAGTTTGACCGTGTGGTCAAGGCCCCCGCGCCGGAGCCTATGCAGGCCTCGCAGGTCAAAACGGTCGAAAAGCCCAAGAACCTCAAAAGCAACAGCGGTATCATCGTGGACGGCGAAAGCGGCTGTATGGTCAAATGTGCCAAATGCTGTAACCCCTTGCCGGGCGACGATATCATCGGCTTTATCACCAAGGGCTTTGGCATCTCTATTCACAAAAGGGATTGCCCCAACGCCGTCGAGGGACAGGCTAACGAGGAGCAAAAGGATCGTTGGGTCAGCGCGTCCTGGGAATTCGATCCCGTGGCGGCTACTGCCCTCTACGAGGCAACCATCCAGATCATCGCAGACAGTAGCATCACCCTGATTGCGGACGTAACCGGCGCCCTTGCGGATATGAAGGTCGCCATCATGCAGATCAACGCGCAAAAGCGCCCCGACGACAGCCAGACCATCCAGCTGACTGTCGGCTGTAAAAACGTGGCACATTTCCGTTCCATTGTGTCGCGCTTGCAGGGAATTTCTGCCGTGCGTGCCGTTAACAGAGGCTTAACGAGGTAAATTATGACAGCAGTATTGCAACGTGTGTCGCAGGCCACCGTGTACGCGGACGGTGAATTTTCGGGCGAATGCGGACAGGGGCTCCTGATCCTGCTCGGTATCTCGACCGAGGACGGGGAAGAGGACGCCCGCCTGCTGGCGGATAAGATCGCCCGCCTGCGTATCTTCTGCGACGAGCAGGATAAAATGAATCTCTCCGTCAACGACATAGGCGGTGGTGTGCTCGTCGTGTCCAACTTCACCCTGCAAGCCAACTATTCCCACGGCAACCGCCCCGATTATCTTGCCGCCGCGCGCCCCGAGGTGGCCGAGCCGCTTTATGAGTATTTCCTTCGCCTTATGGAAGAGCGAGTTTCTCACGTCGGTTGCGGCAAATTCGGTGCGGATATGCATATCGAGATGACGGGGGATGGCCCCGTGACCATCGTCATGGACTCTGCTATGCTGAAAAAGGGGAAAAAGACATGATTCTGAACGTCCAAGGGGACATCAGCGTCTTCTATGTGCAGACGCTTTGTCTTTTGTTCTTTCCCGGCTCCAAATTCGGGACAGGAGAGCAGCCCTCGCCCGATAACCCCGAGGCGGACGTGACCCTTGTTGAGGGTGAGGACGGGTTCTTTGCCACCGCCGAGCTCCGCTATAAGGGAAAAAGCAAGCGAGCCGAGGGCCGCATTTCCCGCGCCGACATTCCTGACGCAAGTGACGAGCGGCTTGCCAAGATTGCCGTTGGCCGCGCCGTCTTCGCCGCTGGAAAGGACCTGCGCGGTTACACGCCCCCGTGGGGTATTTTAACGGGTGTACGCCCCTCCAAGGTCGCCTCCGAGCTGATCATGACGGATAACGGTATCCTCCGCTCCAAGCGCATTCTGCGCGACGAGTATTTTGTCAATCCCAAGAAGGCCGCGCTGGCCGTTTCGGTCGCGTCGGGTGAATACCGCCTAATGAAGTCCTACCCCCTGCGGGATACGTGCAGTATCTATATCTCCGTTCCGTTCTGCCCCTCTCGATGCGCCTATTGCTCATTTGTGTCGGGCAGTTCGGGTAAGCTGCTTTCGCTGATCCCCGAATACCTGAAAATCCTGTTTCTCGATATCGACCATATGTTTGCCACTGTGCGGCGGCTTGGCCTTCGCATCGCTACCGTCTATATCGGCGGCGGAACGCCCACGGTCCTCTCGCCCGCCCAGCTTCGCACCCTGCTTTCTCGTGTGGGCAAGAACGTGGATGTGTCCACCCTAGATGAGTTCACCCTGGAGGCGGGCCGTCCCGATACCATCACCGCCGAAAAGCTGGCAGTCGCCCTCGACGGGGGCGTGACCCGCATCAGTGTCAATCCCCAAACGCTGTCAGACGAGCTGCTTGCCGCCATCGGACGCAGGCACACCGTGGCCGATTTCTATCACGCCTACGAGCTGGCACAGGCTTCGGGCATCCGTGATATCAATGTCGACTTGATTGCGGGTCTGCCCGGAGATAACTTCGATAATTTCGCAAATTCCGTTGACACCATCCTCTCCTGCGCGCCCACGAACATCACCGTTCACAGCTTTAGTGTCAAGAACGCGGCCGACATTCGTCGCCGCGACGGCATCTATTCCTCCGCGAGCGATGCGGGCAAGTGCGTGGAGTACTCCCAGCTCCGAACCAAAAACGCAGGCTACCGTCCCTACTACATGTACCGCCAGAAGAACACCGTCGGAAATCTCGAGAACGTCGGTTACGCACGCGAGGGGCACGAGGGACTTTACAATGTGTTCATGATGGAGGAGCTGCATAGCATCTTCGCAGTCGGGGCCGCCGCCGTGACCAAGTTGGTCATGCGAAACTCCTACGCGGACACGAAAAGTGAAATCAAACGTATATTTACCCCCAAATATCCATACGAATATTTAAGAGATGCGGAAAAGATCCGCCTGGGGGACAGGGAAACGAATACACCCTCCATCGCGGAAAAAATCGAAGCCTTTTACGAAAAAGCAAGAGGCTGACCGCATGCGGGGGTGCAGATGAACGAAACGGCAAAAAGCGCGTCCGGCAAGAATAAGTCCTTATTCTTTTCGGGCGTGCTGTTTCTTAGCGGAGCAAATGTTCTGGTCAAAATTATCGGGTTGCTTTTCAAGATCCCGATGTCCTATTTCCTCGGAGACGAAGGAATGGGCTACTTCAATGCCGCCTACCAGATCTATACGTGGCTCTATATGCTCTCTACCGCGGGGCTTCCTGTTGCCGTTTCGATCCTGATCTCCGAATGTCGCGCCGATGGCAACGCTCCCCGCGTGCGCCACATCTACCGCATTGCGTGGTACACCTTTCTTTCTCTTGGTATCCTCGGCACGGGCATTATGCTCTTCGGCGCAGGGCCGCTTGCCGCTGCCATCGGCTCACCCGATGCCCGCTATTGCATGATGGCGATCTCACCCACGCTCTTTTTTATCTGTCTCGCTGGTGCGCTTCGCGGCTATTTCCAGGGCTTTTTGCAGATGGCACCACCTGCCGTGTCGCAGGTGCTGGAGGCACTTGGCAAGCTGCTAGTCGGTGTGCTCTTTGCCTCGCTGGCCATTCGACGCGGCCTCGATCTTCCGATCGTGGCCGCCGCCGCGATTTCGGGTCTTGCGGTCGGGGAAGCGGCAGGCTTCCTCTATCTGCTCCTCTCCCGCCGCCGCTATGAGAAAAAACATCGTTTTTTCATGCTCACCGAGGGCGAGAGCAAGAGTACCGTTCATTCCGTCTCACCCTCGCGTGACATCCTTTCCCGTCTTGTAAGGATTGCACTCCCCATCACGGCAAGCGCATCGGTCATGAGCCTGACGGGCCTGCTTGATCTGGTGATCGTCCAGCGTCGCTTGCAAAGCATCGGCTTTTCGGTGACACAGGCAACCGCCTTCTATGGCAACTATACCACCCTCGTCGTACCGATGTTTAATCTGCCGCCCGCCCTCATCTATCCCATCACCACAGCTGTGGTCCCCCTTCTTTCCGCCACCATTGCCGGGGGGAACAGGGATGGGGTCACGCGTACCGTGCAGTCGGTCTTGCGGGTTGCGTCGCTTATCTCACTCCCTTGTGCCTTGGGGCTCTCGCTTTTTGCCCGTCCCATTCTGCGTCTGTTCTTTCCCGCCGACATGGCGGAAAGTGCCGCGCCCCTGCTCGCGATACTCGCTCTCGCCGTTTTCTTCCTCTCTCTGCTCACCGTCACCAATGCGGTCTTGCAGGCAAACGGCATGGCAGGTAAGCCCATGATTGCCATGCTCGTCGGCGGTGCCGTCAAGCTCGTGTGCAGCTATCTTTTGATCGGCATTCCCACCGTCGGAACGGCAGGCGTACCGATCGGCACACTGCTCTGTTATTTTGCCGCCCTTTGCGTGAATTTGTATTTCATCATCCATCACCTCGGCGTTTACCCGTCCGTGTCGCGTATTTTGCTTCGCCCCGCCTTCGCAGCCTTCCTTGCCGTCGGGGCGGCTCGGGGACTTTACTCGCTCCTTGGCGGAGATGCCGCCGCACGCCCGACCGTCCTCACCCCCATTGCGGTGGCCGCCCTCATCTACGTGGCGGCGGTTTTCCTCTTCCGCGCCGTGACGGAGGAGGATCTTGCGCTCTTGCCCTTTTGGGGAAAAATCAAGCACCGCCTGCATAAAAACCGAAAAAGCACCGAAAACTCATAAAGGAGAAGACCCGTGAAACCGACCTCACTCGAATTTCTGTCCAAGGAAGTCTACACCTTCGATGACCTGCTTGCCATCGTGCGCCTGCTTCGTTCCCCCGAAGGATGCCCCTGGGATCGTGCCCAGACCCACGCCTCCGTGCGAAAGAATCTGCTCGAGGAGGCCTACGAGGTTGCGGAGGGCATCGACCGCGACGATGCGGCCATTCTGCGTGAAGAATTGGGTGACCACCTCTTTCAGGCCGTCTTTCATGCCGTGATCGAGGAGGAGCGTGGTCGCTTCACCACCACCGATGTACTGACCGATATCTGTCGAAAAATGATCTTCCGCCATCCCCATATCTTCGCGGGCGAAAGCGCGAAAGGAAGGGAAGAGGCACTCGACGCATGGGAGGCGGCCAAGCGTGCAGAGAAGCACCAAACAAGTGCATCCGAGGCGATGCGCGCCCTGCCTGCTACACTGCCCGCCCTGATGTATGCCGCCAAAATGTCCGGTAAGGCGGCTCGTGTCGGCTTCACTTACGACACCCCGGGCGAGGCCGCCGAAAAGGTGACCGAGGAATGGGACGAGCTTGCCGCCGCCAAGACGAAAGAGGAGCAGGCCGAGGAGTACGGAGATCTGCTTTTTGCCCTTGTAAACTACGGGCGCATGCTTGGCATCGATGCCGAGGAAGCACTGTCCTTTGCAGCGAAGAAGTTCCTTGCTCGCTTTGAAAAAGCGGAAGGCTCCCTTGCTGCCGAAAAGGGGGATTTGGCACAATGCACAAAAAAAGAATGGATTTCTGCATGGGACGGGACAAAAGTATAGTGAAAATTTACAAAAATTACAAAAAACGTCAAAAACTATTGATAAATTTTAGTGAATATGCTATAATATAAGATGAAAGACAGCGAGTTGCGCTGCGTTTCTATATCTTAAAAGAAAGGAATGAATTCCCATGAACAAGACCGAACTGATCGAACTCGTTGCAAAAGAAGCGGAAATCAGCAAAAAGAACGCGGAGGTTGCCGTAAACGCTGTGTTTGAGGCAATCGCCAAGACCTTGGAAAAGAACGAGGAGGTACAGGTTTTCGGCTTCGGTAAGTTTGCCGTAAACGAAAGAGCCGCTCGTGAGGGTCGTAACCCCGCAACCGGTGAAAAGATCAAGATCGATGCAGCCAAGTATCCTGCATTCTCGGCCAGCAAGACCTTGAAGGATCGCGTAAACAAGTAAGATATGCGTCTCGATAAGTACCTCAAGGTCGCGCGGATCATCAAGCGGCGTACCGTAGCCAACGAAGCGTGCGATGCCTCGCACGTGCAGGTCAACGGAAAGCCCGCCAAGGCATCCTACGACGTCAAGCCCGGTGATGTCATTGAGGTGGGTTTTGGCAGTCGCACGATGCGTGTGCGTGTTCTGGACATTAAGGACAGCACAAAGAAGGCTGATGCGCAGGACATGTACGAGGTCATCCCTTGAAACCATTCATAGAATACAGCGCCTTTGCATACAATGTAGCAACATTGTATCGGAGGCGCTGTATGAATTCTATGCCCGAAAATCAAAAAAATCAAACCCTCATTCTCCGCGACCGCAAGCTCCTTGAGACAGACGGTGTGTCGGACGTGGTGGGCTTTGACGAGGCCACCGTCCTTTTGCGGACCGTCCGTGGGGCGATGACCGTGGAAGGCGAAGGCCTGCATATCACCCGCCTGGATCTCGAAAAGGGGGTCGTGTCGGTGGAAGGGAACATATCCGCCGTTTTATACACCGATGAGAGCAAGGGCGAGCGTCGCGGATTTTTCGCACGAATGGTCAAATGACGGGGCTTGAGGTTTCGGCCGCAGTACAGCTGCGTGCGCTCGTCCTTGCTGTCGGGCTCGGCATCCTGCTTGGCCTGCTTTTTGATGCCTTCTTTATTCTTCGCGTGCTTCTCGGTGCCCATACGGGAAAACGGGGAAGGACGCGCCTTGCTGCGCGCCGCTACCCTCTCCTGCCTCCCGATTTCGGCGAACGAGAGCAGGGAAGGGTCGGACGGGGTTTGAGCTTTGTCCTCACCCTGATCCTTGACTTTTTCTATGCTACGATGGGCGGTATTCTGTTCCTTCTCTTTGTTTACTCACAAAGTGAGGGCGTCTTTCGCTTGTACTACCTTATCGCGGCGGCTTTCGGCTTTTTCTGTTATTATCAAACGCTGGGGCGACTGGTTGGTTCTCTTACTGCCGCGATCGTGTTTCTCCTTCACCTATTCCTTGCTTACATACTTTTGTTCATTCGTGTACCCTTCTTGTGGCTTTTGCGCGTGGCGGGGCGATCTATCCTTTCTCTTGCCTTACTGATCTACCGCCCTCTCTACGGTGCCTGTCTCATGGCAAAACGAAAAATCTGCGCCGGGCGTGCATTTTTGCCCCCTCGGCTTTCCATCTGAAAAAGCGGCCGCGGCCGCTTTTTTAATTTGTTGTCGAAAAATGAGAAAAACCTCTTGCAATACGAGCGCAACTGTGGTACAATAAAGAAAATTGCATACAACTTATCAAGAGTGGCGGAGGGACTGGCCCTGTGAAGCCCGGCAACCTGTCATGCGACAAGGTGCTAATTCCCGATAGATGAGAGAGTGGTGTTCGGGAGGGGTTTGCTCTTCCGATTTTTTTGTTGTAAGAAAGAGGTTATTATGAACGAAAGAAAGCTGTTTACGTCCGAATCGGTCACCGAAGGACATCCCGATAAGATCTGCGATAAGATCTCGGACGCGATCCTTGATGAAATGCTCCGCGCCGATCCTATGTCCCGCGTAGCCTGCGAGACCTTTGCTACCACGGGCATCATCATGGTCATGGGCGAGATCACGACCTCGGCGCATGTGGATATTCCCGCCGTTGTACGCCGCACGGTCGAAGAGATCGGCTACGATCGTGCAAAATACGGCTTTGATTGCCATACCTGCGCCGTACTGAACTCCATTCATGAGCAGTCGCCCGATATCGCCATGGGCGTAGATCGTTGTGCCGAGGCAAAAAGCGGTGACATGCAGGACGAACTGGATACGGGCGCGGGTGACCAGGGTCTGATGTTCGGCTATGCTTGCAACGAGACCCCAGAGCTGATGCCCCTGCCCATTTCGCTTTCTCACAAGTTGGCCATGCGTCTGACCGAGGTAAGAAAACAGGGAATTCTTCCTTATCTCCGTCCCGACGGCAAAACGCAGGTCACTGTGGAATACGAGGGAGACCGTCCCGTCCGTGTGGACACGGTGGTCGTTTCCTCCCAGCACAGCGAGGATGTTACCCTCGAAACCATCCGCGCCGACGTGATCCGCGAGGTCATCGAGAAAATCATTCCCGCCGATCTGCTTGATGGTAACACCAAAATTTACGTCAATCCCACCGGTCGTTTTGTCATTGGTGGCCCGATGGGCGACACGGGTCTGACGGGTAGAAAGATCATCGTCGATACTTACGGCGGCTATGCCCGCCATGGCGGCGGTGCCTTCTCGGGTAAGGACCCCACCAAGGTGGATCGCTCCGCCTGCTACGCCGCTCGTTACATCGCCAAAAATGTCGTTGCCGCAGGCCTGGCCGACCGTTGCGAGGTTCAGCTTGCCTATGCCATTGGCGTGGCACGCCCTGTTTCCGTGCGCGTGGATACCTTTGGCACCGCCCGCGTTCCCGAGGCAAGGATCGCCAAGGAGGTGGACAAGCTGGTCGACCTTCGCCCCGCCGCGATCATCAACCGTTTTGGTCTGCGCCGTCCCATTTACAGCCCCCTCGCCGCCTACGGTCACATGGGTCGTGAGGATCTTTCCGTTGGCTGGGAACAGATCGACCTCGTTCCCGCGCTCAAAGCCGCACTTCTTTGAACCCAAAGCATCCCTTCTCGCATAGAATGCTAAAAAGGGAGGGGATTATGGGCTTTTTGGAAATTATGGAAATTGTCGTTTGCATCTTTGCCGTCTACGGTGTGTATGCGTTGGTGTGCCGCCTGCTCGGCCACGGATGCTACAAGGGCGACCTTTCGGTCGCCATTCACAAAACCGAAGGAGAAACAGGTGACGCCATTCACCGTGCCATCATCCTCACCGAGGCACAGAACGGCAAAATGCGTTCCCCCGTCATCCTGCTTGAAAAGACACCAAGTGCCGAGGAAGAGAAGGCTCTACGCGAATGCGGCTGCCGTTTATACAGCCGCATTTCTTGACCTAAAAATTCAAAGAAATGGAGTTAGACGATGGCAGAGCCAATCAGAGAATGCGTCAGCGGCGTTGTGGAAACCGTCGTCTACCGCAACGAGCGCAATGACTACGCCGTCATCGAATTAACGGGTGACGACGACAGCATGATCACCGCCACGGGCATTCTGCCCTACGTTGCGGAGGGGGAGGAGGTCATCCTCTACGGCCGCTGGGTCACCCATGCCGCCTACGGCAGACAGTTCTCGGTGGAAACCTTTGAAAAGCGTCTGCCCTCGGACGTCCATGCCATTTTGCGTTACCTCGCCTCGGGCGCGGTGCGCGGTGTCGGTCCCTCCACCGCCACCAAGATCGTTTCCCGCTTCGGGGAGGACAGCTTCGACGTGATCGAAAACCACCCCGAATGGCTTTCGGATATCCCGGGCATCTCGGTCAAAAAGGCCGCCGCCATCTCGGAATCCTTCCGTGAGCAAACAGGCGTGCGCGCGGTCATGATGTTCTGCCGCGATTTTGTCGGCGCGGCGACCGCCACGCGTGTCTATAAACGCTTCGGCGCGGGCGCGGTCGGCAAGATCCGCGAAAATCCCTACTGTTTGTGCGACGGCACGCTCGGCATCGGCTTTGAAAAGGCGGACGAGATCGCCGCCTCTCTCGGTATGGATAAAAATGCCGCCTGCCGCCTCGAAAGCGGCCTGCGCTATGTTCTGCAATATAATGCCATGGCAAACGGCCATACCTGTTTACCGGCGGACAAGCTGACGGCAAGCACCACCGCCCTCCTCGGGGTGGAGCAGGATACCGTCCTTGCCGCCCTCGATGCGGCACTCAACTCGGGCAAGCTTGTTTCCCACCCCGCAGAAGGATTCGAGGAAACACCTCTCATCTTCTTGGAGGAAGCCGCATCTGCCGAGGATTATGTGGCGAGAAAACTCCTGCTTCTCGACCGTTATTGTGCCACCTACTCTCATGAGGACGTGGAGCGCATGATTGGGATGGTCGAGGCGGAGCAGGGGATCCGATATGCGGAGCAGCAACGCCACGCCATCCACGCCGCCATGACGGGCGGTGTCCTCATCGTCACGGGTGGCCCCGGTACGGGCAAGACAACCGTCGTTATGGCGCTGTTGCGGATCTTTGAGCACCTTGGCTGTCAGGTGGCCCTCGCCGCTCCCACGGGCCGCGCCGCCAAGCGCATGTCCGAGGCGGGGGGACACGAGGCGCGTACCATCCACCGCATGCTGGAAATGGAGCGCACGGCAGAGGAAGGCGAGCTTCGCTTCAACCGCAATGAAAGGAATCCCCTCGACGAAAATGTCATCATCATTGACGAGGCCTCTATGCTGGATCTGCCGCTTGCGGCAGGCCTTTTGCGCGCGGTGCAGAACGGCACGCGCCTGATTCTGATCGGGGATGTCGATCAGCTCCCCTCAGTCGGCATGGGCAACGTCTTGGGCGATTTGCTCGACTGCGGCGTGTTCTCCACCGTCTGCCTGTCCGAGATCTTCCGTCAATCCGAGCGCAGTCTGATCGTCACCAACGCACACCGTATCAATCGCGGCGAAATGCCTCGCCTTGACGAGACCGATGGTGATTTCTTCTTCGTGGAGCGAAACGTGGAGGAGCAGATCGCCCTCACGGTCGCCGCTCTGATCGAAACGCGCCTGCCCCGCGTCTACGGGGAAGAGATGCGCGACAAGATCCAGGTCATCACCCCCTCGCGTAAGGGGCGCGCCGGTACAGAGGTGCTCAACCGTCTTCTCCAGGAGCGCATCAACCCCGCCGAAATCGGCAAAGACGAGATCCGCTTCCGAGATGCCGCCTTCCGCATAGGCGATCGTGTGATGCAGATCCGCAACAACTACGAGATCGAGTGGGAAAAAAACGGCAAGCAGGGAAACGGTATCTTCAACGGGGACATCGGCGTGATCGAGCGCATCGAAAAGCAAAGCGAAACGCTCTGGATCCGTTACGACGATCGCCTCGCTACCTACGATTTCTCGCTCCTTGAGGAGCTGGAGCATGCATATGCCATCACCGTGCACAAAAGCCAGGGCAGCGAATATCCCGTGGTGATCCTTCCTATGTACGCCTGTGCACCCCCACTCCTTACCCGTAACCTTATCTATACTGCCGTCACGCGTGCACGCGAAATGGTCGTTCTGGTTGGCAGGAAGGATATTGTCGCCCGCATGGTGGAAAATAACCGTCACGATATGCGCTATACCTGCCTGCATCACCGCATTTTGAAAGCGGCCAAAGACTATGAAAATATCTGATCTGCCGAATATTATATCTCGTCTTTTCTTCGTCCCGAAATGCGCGGTCTGCAACACGCGCCTGCCGCTGTCTCATCCGGACGGTGTGCTTTGTCCGATCTGCCGTCTGCGCTACGAAAACGAAAAAACCGTGACTTGTCCCGTCTGTGCTTCGGTGCTGGGGGAATGTTTGTGCCTGCCGCCCGATATGCCGAAAAGCGCGGCCCATAAAATGGTCAAGCTGGTTTCTTATCATCCGGGCGCGGAGGATGCCTCGGCCGACATGATCTTTGCCCTCAAGCATCATGCCACAACCGATCTTCTTCGCTTTTTCGCGGACGAGCTTGCCCTTCGCCTTTTGCCTGTCGTGAACGGAAAAGAGCACTTTGTCGTCACGTATCCGCCGCGTGGCAGAAAAGCACTTCGCCACGACGGCTACGACCATGCCGCCTCGCTTGCCTCGGCGCTCGGTAGGAGACTGCATCTACCTGCCCTGTCACTCTTCCGCCGCCGTTATGCGGGCCAGCAGAAAAAACTCTCTCGTACTGCTCGTCTTGCCGCGGCGCGGGCTGGTTACACGCTTCGGAGAAATGCCAGCGTGAAAGGGAAGCGCGTGATCCTTGTGGACGATATCTGCACCACGGGTGCCACGCTTACGGCACTCGCCAAGCATCTGCGCGCCTCAGGTGCAAGGGAGATTGTCTTCGCCGTGATCGCGGTTACGTCCGCTCGTGCATAGACTCAAAAGCAACCGCGTATATAAAATGCAAAAAGCGGTTGATTTTTTGAAAATCCTGTTGTATAATGAAATTGTATGACTTTATCGATCTTTCGGAGGGAAAAACATTGCATAAGGAAATAGGAATAGACCTTGGCAGTACCTTGATGCTTGTCAGTACCGCCGAGGAAGGGATCATCGCGCGCGAGCCATCTCTTGTTGCCATCGGTCGCGATAACCGCCTATATTCGATCGGCCGTGAGGCAGAGGAGGATGCCGCGGACGCGACCAAAAATCTGCGACTTTTGCGCCCTTTGCGGAACGGCATCGTGGCCGACCAGGACATGACGCGCAACATGATCGCCTATGCCATCCACCTCACCTGCGGCTCTCTGATCATCAAGCCGCGTGTGCTTATCGGCGTGCCGTTCGACACCACCGAGGAGCAGGAAACGCTTCTTGAATGGACCTCCGTCCACGCGGGTGCGCGTGAGACCTTTGTGGTTTACAGCCCCGTTGCGGCACTGGCAGGCCTTGGTATCTCGCCCGAAAATGCCGTTTTGCTTGCGGATATCGGTGCCGGCCGCACCAGCATTATGCTCACAGGCGGCGGCAAGATCCTATACAAAAACACCGTGGCGGTGGGCGGTGACTCCTTTGATACCGCCATTGCCGACTACCTGCTCGCGCGTTACCGCATGAAGGTTAATTCCCGCTCTGCGGAGGCGATCAAGATCCGCATCGGCACGGTTTGGATCAACCGTGAGGATAGGCGTCTGGATATCAAGGGCAAGCACGCCGACACGGGTGAGCAAATGACCGTCCGCATCTCCTCACGCGAAATGTTCGACGCGCTGGAGGAGCCGACCGCCTGCCTTGTGGCCGCGATCTGCGAGGCGATCAAGAATATCCCCTCCGCCTACGTTGGTGAGGTGTTCCACCGCGGCATTCTTCTGTGCGGCGGAGCCAGCACGTTGGATGGGCTGGATAAAATGATCTCGGGCGTCACAGGCGTCAATGCCCGCGTGGTCGACCGACCCGATGAGGTCGTGGCGATCGGCCTCGGTAAGATCTTGGCCGACCTGCCCACGTCTATGAAAAATGCCAAGATCAACATTTCCCAGCGTTGTCTGCGCTCGGAATTTTGAGAGGACGTGCTATGAAAACAAGTAAATTGTGGGTACGCGTCCTCTGCCTTGCGCTCGCTGTTTTGATGATTGCCGGTGTGGCCTATTACGCCTTTTACGCCCTGCTTTTGTGATGAGGTAAATTATGAACCAGGAAAACTATACGCTTCTTTGCGATTATTATGAGTTGACCATGGCCAACGGCTATTTTGAACTTGGCCGTAAGGATGAGATCGCCTATTTCGACGTCTTCTTCCGCACCATTCCCGATGGTGGCGGCTTTGCCATCTTTGCGGGCCTGGAGCAGCTCGTCAGCTATGTCCGCAATCTCCGCTTCACCGAGGAGGATATCCGTTTTTTGCGTACAAAAGGTACGTTTTCCGAGGAATTTCTTGACTACCTACGTACCTTCCGCTTTAGCGGCGATATCTACTCCATGCGGGAGGGAACGCCCATCTTCCCGGGTGAGCCTATTTTGACCGTCCGCGCCCCCATCATTGAGGCGCAGATCATCGAAACCTTCGTGCTCCTGACCGTCAACCTGCAATCTCTAATCGCCACCAAGGCAAACCGCATCGTCCGCGCCGCACAGGGCCGTGCTGTGGCGGAGTTCGGATCCCGCCGTGCACAGGGCGCGCAGGGCGCGATCCTCGGCGCACGCGCTGCCTACATCGGCGGATGCGGCAGTACCGCCTGCACCATCAGCGATAGGGAATTCCACATCCCCGCCAGCGGTACCATGGCGCACTCCTGGGTGCAGATGTTTCCCGATGAGCACGCCGCCTTCACGGCCTACTGTAAGCTCTACCCGAACAACGCGACCCTCCTCGTCGATACCTACAACGTTCTGGAAAGCGGTATTCCCAACGCCATTCGTGTATTCCGCGAGCAGGGAATTACCCATGGCGGCATCCGCATCGACTCGGGTGATATTGCCTATCTGTCCAAAAAGGCAAGAAAGATGCTCGACGAGGCAGGCCTGCCGAACTGTCGTATCATCGCCAGTAATTCGCTTGACGAATTCATCATTCGCGATCTGATCTCCCAGGGGGCCAAGGTCGATGCCTTCGGTGTCGGCGAACGCCTCATCACCGCCAAGAGCGACCCCGTGTTCGGTTGCGTTTACAAGCTCGCTGCCATCGAGGATGAGCTTGGAAACATCATCCCGAAAATCAAGGTCAGCGAAAATAACGAAAAGATCACCAATCCCTCCTATAAGAAGGCCTACCGCATCATCGACAATAAAACGGGTCAGGCGCTGGCCGACTATCTCACCCTCGCCGATGAGGAAGTGGACGAAGGACAGCCGCTGGAACTCTTTGACCCCATCAGCACCTGGAAGAAAAAGACGGTCACCGACTATACCGCTCGCCCGCTTCATGAACCCATCTTTCTTGACGGCGAATGCGTGTACGATTTGCCCGACATTGAGGAGATCAAGCGGTACTGCGCCCGCGAGGTCGAATCCCTGTGGGATGAGGTAACGCGCTTTGAAAATCCGCATCGTTACTACGTCGATCTCTCCGTCGAGCTTTGGAATCTCAAGCGCCGCATGCTGGAAAATGCCGGCAAGTGTGAGTAAGGAGAATGCGAGTGAAAAAAGTCTGCCTTATATTATTGCTGGTTTTTGCCATTTCTTTGATACTTTCTGCCTGCGATCCTTTGAATCCGAATACCGGTGGTGATTTCTACTTCGGCGGGGATATCAATCTTGACACCAGCCGCCGCCCCGATGACGGCGGTCTTGCCGATGAGGAGCCCGAGGCGGGCATCGGGGACAATTCCCCTACGGATTTGCCCTATCTTCCGCTTGCGTGATTGTACGAAATCAAAGAATTTTTGTCCGAAACACTATTCTGAAAAGCCCCCGCTTATGGTACAATGCAGTACCGTAAAACAAAATCGAGGTACTTTCAATGGAACTGACCAACTATTCTTCCTTCACCAGAGATTGGAGAAATCGCGGTATTGATTATGCGATCGAGCATTCTGCCGAGCTCGGATTTACCTCTGTTGAGTTTATCGATATGTATAACTCGCAGTCGATGATTCCCGATGCTCTGGATGCCGACCATGTCAACAGGCTTCTCAAAAAGCACGGTATGCATGTTGCCTGTTATTCCATGGGTGTACCGTTGCATCATAATATGGAAAAGAACCTTCAAAACGTTCTTCGCCAGGTCGATATGGCGGCAAAGCTCGGCTCCCCCTTCTTCCATCACACCGTCACGCTCATGTCCGTCGGACGTGAGGAGATGATCCCGATCGAGGATATGCTCGCATGCGTTCTCCCCTCGCTGAAGGAGATCGCAAACCGTTGTGCGGAGCACGGCATCACCACGCTCTACGAGCCGCAGGGAGCTTATTTCAACGGCATTGCAGGCATTGACCTTCTGCTCCGTACCATGCGCGACGAAGGATGCCCTAATCTCGGCTTTTGCGCCGATGTCGGTAACTCCCGCGAGGTGGATGAGCTGGCCTCCCTCGTCTTCGCCCACTTCAAAAATGATATCCGCCATGTCCA
Source organism: Clostridia bacterium (assembly GCA_017464805.1). Taxonomy (GTDB): domain Bacteria; phylum Bacillota; class Clostridia; order Oscillospirales; family CAG-272; genus UBA1740. The sequence continues at coordinate 152,323 of JAFTYE010000010.1, forward strand.
TCTCAAGGACTATGTGCTAACCGATGTCGCGCCCAAGGGCATTCATTACTATACCTCCCGTAAGGGCACCTATATGTACGATTGCGAGATCGGAACAGGGAACATCGAATTTAAGGAATGCTTTGACGTTCTGCGCCAGATCGGCTACAACGCCTCCTTTAGCTTTGAATGCACCTGTGACGACGAGTCGATGCGTCGCTCGATCAGTTACATCAAAAATCTTTGGGAAAACCAATGAAAATACGCCGCCTCAATCGGGCGGCGTATTTTATAAACGGAGCTTGTGATGATCTACTTACAAAAGCACGGCCTGAAAATGGCAAGAATCTCCCTGGGCACAGCAGGCTTTGGATCGGCCGTCAGCCGCGAGCAAAGCTTTGCTCTGATGGATCGATACTATGAGGCAGGGGGGAACCTGCTGGACACCGCGCGTGTGTACGCCGATTGGCTTCCGAATGGACACGGTGCCTCGGAGCGCACAGTCGGAGAATGGGTCGCCTCGCGAGGTCTACGCGACCGCGTTCTCATTTCCACCAAGGGTGCACATCCCCCGATGGGGAATTTGCACGCCCCGCGCGTGCGCCGCGAGGCCATCGAGCAGGATATACACGAAAGCCTGCGTTGCCTTGGCACCGACTACGTGGATATTTATTTTCTCCACCGCGACGACGAAAGCCGCCCCGTGTCCGAGATCATGCCCGTGCTCGACAGGCTTGTGCGCGCGGGAAAGGCTCGCCTGCTCGGCGCGTCCAACTGGACTGCTCAGCGCATTGCCGAGGCAAATGCCTTCGCCCGCGAAAACGGCCTCGCTCCCTTTGCGTTCTCTCAAATTATGTATAGCTATGCCGAGATCAACGCGGAGAAATTTGAGGATGATACCCAGGTTATCATGAACGAAACCGAATACGCCGCTTATCTGGAAAGTGATCTCACTCTCATGGCCTTTTCCTCGCAGGGACAGGGCTTTTTCTCCCGTGCGGCAGAGCAGGGAATCGAAAACCTCTCCCCCTCCTATCGCGCCAAATTCGATAACAAAGCAAACCGCGTCCGCCTTGCGCGACTGACGCGGCTCGCCGAAAAAACGGGAGTCACCCCCACCGCGCTCGGCCTTCTGCCGCTGATCCATAACACGGATCTCGATACGCTCCCCATCATCGGTCCCACACGGCTCGAAACGTTGGATGCCTCCCTTACGGCACTTGATTGCCCCGAGCAGTTCCTGTCCGAGCTTCTGATATGACTAAATGATAAATAAGAATTTCTCTAAGGAGTGTAAGGACATGAACATAGAGATATACCCATTAGATAGAGTTGTAATTGATGGAGCGGCAGTATGCTTTGGGATGGAACAATCTGCTGTTGAAGCCGCAATCGGAAAAGGTCAACGTATTGGAAAGCGATATTATTACTTCAATAACGAGATGGCGATTGATTACAGCAATAACAAAGCAGAATTTATAGAGTTTCTGTGTGGGGGTGATGGAATACTGAAACCTGTAATCTATGGAATATCTGCTTTTGATGCCCGAGCGAATGATTTGTTTGAGATTTTGAAAGAGCAAAACAATGGTGTAATCGGCGATACTGAAAATGGATATTCCTATCAGTTTCAAAGCATTAGTGTCGGCATTTATCGGGAAGCAATTCCAAAAGAAGTTGGGGAAATGATTGAGGAAGCCGCAAGTTTCGGCAATCCAATGTCTGATGATGAGATACAGTATGAAATGAATAGAGCCGATCATTGGGCAACCATCGGTGTTGGTATTGCGGGCTATTATCAAAGATAAATTCCAATTTGCTGATTTGAATAAGAGATGTCAATAAAAAAGAAGCCCCGTACGGGGCTTCTTTTTTATACGTCGTTTATACGTCGAGTGCCGCAAGGTGTTCGGGTGTTTCGCGGCGCACGGCCACGTAGCTTTCGCCGTCCCGCAACATTACCACGGGCGGGCGGGGAATACGGTTGTAGTTGGATGCCATCGAATAATGGTAGGCACCCGTCGTCAGACAGGCAAGCAGATCGCCGCGCCCAATGCCGGCGGGCATCGACACGCCCTCCTGTAAGATATCACCGCTCTCGCAGCAACGCCCAACCACCGAGCAAAGCTCGCAGTCCTCGGGCACCTCACCCGCGACAGGCAGAATGGTGTAGGGCGAGCCGTACAGGGCAAAGCGGGGATTGTCGGTCATACCGCCGTCCACCGAAACATAGGTCTTGTAGCCGGGAATGCGCTTCACCGTGCCCACTGTATACAGGGTAAGCCCCGCATCGGCCACGATGCTTCTACCCGGTTCAAAGGCAACCTCGGGCAACGCGATGCCAAGCTCTGCCGCTCGCGCGGTCATAAAACGGCCCACCTCGGCAATGTTTGCCGCGATATCAATGGTAGGTTGTTCCTCTATGTAGCGAACGCCGTAACCGCCACCGATATCTAACTCTGCCGCAGTATAACCATGCGTTTCTGCAACATGCGCCACGAAGGACAGCATCACATCTGCGGCGCGCAGATACACGTCCGAATCAAAAACCTGCGATCCGACATGACAATGGAAGCCGCGAAGCTCCACGCGGGGAAGCGAAAGGGCAAGGCGCACCATCTCTTCCGCCTGTCCCGTCTCGATCGCCGAGCCGAACTTGGAGTCCACCTTGCCCGTGCTCACGGCTGCGTAGGTGTGCGGATCAATGCCGGGGGTCAGGCGCAGAAGAACCTTCTGTGTCGTGCCGCGCTCGGCGGCAATGCGATCAATGGCGTACAGCTCCTCTGCGTTGTCTACGACGAAATAGCCAACACCATGCTCCATGGCGTAGGCCACATCCGCATCGGTCTTGTTGTTGGAATGGAAGTAGGCCTTTTCCAACGGAAAACCTGCCGCGTGAGCCGTGTAGATCTCACCGCAGGACACCACGTCAATGCCCATGCCTTCCTCGCGCATGATCTCATACAGGCGGCGGAAGGAAGCAGCCTTCGAGGCGTAGAGCACCTTGGCGCGACCATGGAAGGCCTCTTTCACCGCGACAAGATAGGTGCGACAACGTTCGCGGACACGCGCCTCGTCATACAGATAAAGCGGTGTACCGTACTGACGTGCAAGAGGGGAAAGCGGCATGCCCGCAAAGCAAAGCTCTCCGTCCTCGTTTCGTGCAAGGTTTTCGCAAATCATGCGATTGTTCTGTTCGGTAAAAAGCAAGGGAATTTCTCCTTTCGGGGGTCAATAGGGTGCTTACAGCATGTGGGCGCGCAGATCCTCGGGAGACAGGGGAGAGAGGTCGGCAGGCGCGACGTCAAAAACGGTCTTGCACCCGACAGCCCCTCGCTCCTTCATGCGCCAAATGGCGCGAGCGTAGGCCACAAGAACGCTACCCGTAAATTCGGGGTTGGAATCCAGGGTAAGGGCAAACTCTACGGTATGCGCGTGCTCACCATCCGCGCCCGTCCTGCCACTGTGCAGGACCGAGCCGCCGTGCGGCATGCCACTGTGCTTTGCCTTTAACTCGTCAAGTGAAATGAAGGTCACGCTTGTATCATAATCCGCAAAATAGTTGGGCATTTCTTTGATCTCGCGCTCGATGCGAACAAGATCCGCTCCCTCCTCTGCCACTACATAGCACTCGCGGCGGTGCTTTTCACGCGTCGTCAGCTCGGGCATCGAGCCGCTTCGAACGGCGGCAAGTGCCTCGTCGATCGGCACGGTGTATTGCCGCGCATCCAAAACTCCCTCGATGCGACGGATCGCATCCGAATGGCCCTGACTGATGCCACGACCCCAGAAGGTGTAGCCCTTGCCCTGCGGTAACACCGAGGAAGCATACAGCCGCGCGATCGAGAACAGACCCGGGTCCCAGCCCGAGGAGATCAGCGCGATATGCCCGCCCTCCTTGGCGGCCTTGTCGGTTGCCGCAAAGTGTGCGGGAATAGACGCATGTGTGTCAAAGCTGTCGATGACGTTAAACTCGCACGCAAGTGAGGGGGTCATTTTCGGCAGATCCGTTGCACTGCCGCCGCACAGGATCAAAACGTCTATTTTGTTTTCAAAATCGGAAAGGGAAGTAGCCGAGAATACAGGTGCGCCCGTCGCGGTCTTGACCGCCTCGGGTGCGCGGCGCGTAAAGACACCGACAAGCTCCATGTCCGCATTCTGCGAAATGGCCAGCTCCACACCGCGGCCGAGATTTCCATATCCGTAAATGCCGATCTTCATGTTTCTATCCTCCTCAAGCATGTGCGCCCGACATGGCGGTATCCTTTTTTTCGCCGCCTACAAGACTCTTCATGTCGTAAAGGCCGGGTGCCATGCGGCAAAGGAAAGCCGCCGCCGCCAAGGCCCCCTCCGCAAACAGGGCGCGGCTGTGCGCCTCATGCTTGAGGGTGATGGTCTGATTGGGTGTGCCCACGATCACTTCGTGCTCGCCCACGATGTTGCCTATGCGGATGGCATGAATGCCGATCTCCTCACGCGTGCGCTTGCCCTGGCCGCTTCGGCCGGTCTTCGCATACGCATCCGGGCGCACCTCACAGATCGCGTTGGCCAGCATCAGAGCCGTGCCACTGGGAGCGTCCAGCTTGCGGTCGTGGTGCTTTTCGATGATCTCGATCTCTGCCTCGGGCAGGGCTGCCGCCGCAGTCTTTGCCAGCTCTACAAGGAGTGCCACTCCAAGCGACATATTGGCTGAGAAGAAGACGGGAATGCTCTCACCCGCTGCACGGATGGCGGCGATCTCCTCCTCCGTGTGACCTGTGGTGGCTACCACGCAGGGCAGATTGTTCGCCATCGCGTAGGCAAGCAGGGCAGGGGTGCAGGTATGATGGGAAAAGTCCACAATGCAGTCGATACCGTCCGCCGAAGGGATCTTGTCAAAACCCGTGTAAACTGCAACCTCGCCGCCCTCGGTCGCATTGATGTCCACACCGCAACCGAGATGTGCCGCGCGGTACCCCTCACGGCAGAGCTTCTCGACCTCGCGGCCCATGTGACCGCATATTCCGTTTAATAAAATATTCATAAAACGATCCTTTTATCTCTGTCAGATCAGATTTTGTTCCTTCATGTAGGAGAGCATGACCTTCTCCTTCTCCTCATCCATGGGGGTCAGGGGCAGGCGGAGGTAGTTGTCGCAGAAGCCCATGGCCGCCATCGCCGCCTTTACGGGAATGGGATTGACCTCGGAGAACAGGGAATTAATGAGCGGCAGAAGGTCCAGTTGGAGCTTACGCGCCCCCGTCAAGTCACCCTCAAAGAACAGCTTGCACATCTCGCTCGTCTTGGCGGGCATGAGGTTGGAAAGCACCGAAATAACACCCTTGCCGCCGAGCGACAGGACCGGCACGATTTGATCGTCGTTGCCCGAGTAAATGTCCATCTCGTCGCCGACGAGAGCCGCCAGCTCCGCGATCTGGGAAATATTGCCGCAGGCCTCCTTGATGGCCACAATGTTCGGATGCTTTGCCAGCACCGCCGCCGAAGCAGGGGTCAGATTGCAACCCGTGCGGCTGGGTACGTTGTACAGGATGCAGGGCTTGGTCGAGGCATCCGCGATTGCGCGGAAGGACTCGATCATACCCTTTTGGGTAGCCTTGTTGTAGTAGGGGGTCACCAAAAGCATGGCGTCCGCGCCTACCTCGCAGGCAAACTCGGTCAGCTGAATGGCGTAGGCCACGTCGTTGGAGCCGGTGCCCGCGATCACAGGCACGCGGCCTGCTACACGCTCCACGCAGAAGCGGATCGCTTCCTTATGCTCCTCGTCCGTAAGGGTAGAGCCCTCACCTGTCGTGCCGACCGCCACGATGGCGTCAATGCCCTCGGCAATCTGCCAGTCGATAAGGCGGCCAAACTGCTCGTAGTCCACACCCCGTTCGTTTAGAGGAGTGATGATGGCGGTAGCCGCACCGGTAAATACTGTCTTTTTCATAATACGTTCTCCAATCTTGATTTACACATCCAAAAACAAAAAAGATAGCAAAAAGCTATCTTCCCAAAAATCATCGTTGTCCCATGATTTTATGATAGCCCTCCGCATTGCTGCGACAACAGAACGGATGTTCTCCGGCCTGCCAGCAGATACCTTCCCGCAGTACCCACTTCGGCACCCACGCCTTTCCCGCACGGCCTTGGGAGCCGTTTATGTGCGGTACTGTTCGTGCAGTGCGCCTCTATCTCCTTATTTATATACGACATTGTACCACATCATTCTCACTCTGTCAATAGGTTTTTGCATTTTTATTCGGAAATTCCGTTTCCTTTCTTGCTTTTTTGCGTGCCTCATGGTATACTCTTGGTATATTTTGAGAGCAAGGGGGGAAGAACATGGAAAAGCGCATCTGTCCGCGCGCCCGCGCCATCACCTGGATGCTGACGCTCGTCTATTTCGCCAGCTACCTGTTGCGTATCAACTTCGCCGTCATGATCGTCAAGATCTGCTCGGACATGTCACTTGCGGAAACCGATCTTGCCATTGTGCTAACGGGTCTCACCGTTGCCTACGGCGGCGGACAGCTCATCAGCGGCCTGCTCGGCGACCGACTGAAGCCCACTTTTCTGATCACCCTCGGCCTTGTCATCGCCGTTCTGTGTAACGTGGCGATGTTTTTTGCACCTACCGTGCCGATCATGACCGTTGTCTGGACGGTCAATGGCTTTGCCCATTCCCTGTTTTGGCCACCTATTATTCGCCTGCTTTCTACCTATATCACCGATGCGGAATACGGCTACGCGAATGTCCGTATCTCTTGGGGCTCCTCCTTCGGCACGATCTTCCTATACCTTGCCTGCCCGCTTTTGCTCACCGTCATGCCCTGGCGCACCGTCATTTTGTGTTGTGCCGGCGGCGGTGCCGTGATTCTTGTTCTGTGGCTTGTCCTTTCCAGCCGCCTCTTTGATACACCGGTCCGCGAGACACCTGTTAAAAAGGAAGGAAGGGAGGCGCGCAAGCCCCTGCCGCACTCGGTGATTTTGCCTGTCGCACTCATTATGCTGGCCATTCTGTGTCAGGGCATGCTCCGTGACGGTGTGACCAACTGGATGCCTTCGTATATGAGTGAGGCCTTCGGTCTTCCCGAAGAGCAAGCAATCCTCTCCACCGTGATCCTTGCCGTTTTCTCGGTTGTCAGCTTCGCTTTCTTCTCCTTTGTAAACGAACGCCTGTTCCATGACGAGCTTTCCTGTGCCGCTACCACCTTCGTGGCCGCTGCGATTGCATCTGCTGTGCTTTTTGGTCTAAATTTTCTTGTTTCCTCGGCGGCGATGTCCATGCTCCTGATGGCTCTCGTGGTCGGCTGCATGCATGGCATCAACTTGATGCTCATCGCCTATGTTCCCCGCCGCTTCATTCCCTATAACCGCGTGTCCACCTTCTCTGGGATGCTCAATTCCTGCACCTACGTCGGCGCCTCGATCTCCAACATCTGCTTCGCCGCCATCGCGGCTGCAAAGGGGTGGAGTGCTACGGTGTTGGTCTGGGTAGCGGTTGCCGCCATCGGCGCACTTCTTTGTTTTGCGGCACTGCCCCTGTGGCGACACTTTTATCGTGGGGAATGAACTTGCCCATCATCGATTTTTGTGAGGTGACCACTGTATGAATATATTACATGTAAAATACGCGCTGGAGGTAGCACGACTTGGCTCCCTGAATAAGGCGGCTGAATCCTTGCTTGTTGCACAGCCCAATATCAGCCGCTCCATCAAGGAGCTGGAGGCAGACCTCGGCATTTCCATTTTCAATCGCTCCGCAAAGGGAATGCGACTCACGCCAGCTGGGGAAGAGTTTGTCGGTTATGCGCAAAGCATTCTCCGCCAGATCGACGAGGTAGAAAAGCACTATAAGCACGGAGAAGCGAGAAAACAAAAATTCTCCATATCTGTGCCTCGCGCCTGCTATATCGCGGACGCCTTCGTTTCCTTTTCCCTGGAGATTGACGATTCTCCTGCAGAAATATTTTATAAGGAAACAAACTCTCAGCGTACCATCCATAACGTCTTGAACCGTGAGTATAAGCTCGGCATCATCCGTTATGCCGAAAACTACGATCGCTTTTTTAAGGAAATGTTGCATGAAAAGGGGCTTGTCGGGGAGTTGATCGCAGAGTTTTCTTACGTTTTGATTATGAGCGAGGATAACCCCCTCGCTACGAAGGACATCATTCATTTTGACGACCTCTCTCCCTACATCGAGATCGCGCACGCAGACCCTTACGTCCCTTCGTTGCCGCTGTCCAAGGTGGTCAAGGAGGAGCTGCCCGACAACATCGATCGCCGCATCTTCATTTTTGAGCGGGCCAGCCAATATGATCTGCTTTCCGAAAATCCCCAAACCTTTATGTGGGTCACCCCCGCATCCGAGAAGGTCTTGGGGCGGTACGGTCTTGTCCAACGGTATTGCGCGGATAACAAAAAACGCTACAAGGATGTTTTGATCCATCACAACGGATATCGGCTTACAGAGTTGGATAAAAAATTTATCACGGCGTTGTCCGAATCCAAAAACGAGCATTTTCATTAAACAATGGGGAAGGATCTTTTGAAGACCCTTCCTCATTCTGTTATATCATGGAGTATAACGGCATATAACAATTTGGTAATTCACAAAAGAAAAGTGTTGTGTTAAAATATTAACGAACTAAAGGCCGAGGCGGATGCTGTCTCGGCGACCATTGCGTTTATCATATCAGGAGGACTTACAGAATGAACCCCAAAGCTTACGAAATCATTGACAGCGTGGAAGCGCTGCACGACGCGCTTGACCGTGTCAGAGAAGCCCAAAGGCTTTTTGCTACCTACACGCAGGAGCAGGTCGATCGCATCTTCCTTGCCGCCGCCACCGCCGCGGATAAGGCTAGAATTCCCCTTGCCAAGCTGGCTGTTGAGGAAACCGGCATGGGCATCGTGGAGGACAAGGTGATCAAAAATCATTATGCCGCCGAATATATCTATAATGCCTACAAGGAAACCAAGACCTGCGGTGTGATCGAGGAGGATAAGGCCTACGGCATCAAAAAGATCGCAGAGCCGATCGGCGTGATCGCCGCGGTCATTCCTACGACCAACCCCACGTCTACTGCGATCTTCAAGTGCCTGCTTGCCCTAAAAACGCGCAACGCCATCATCATCAGCCCCCACCCCCGCGCCAAGGGCGCGACTATCGCGGCGGCCAAGCTCGTTCTGGAGGCGGCGGTAGCGGCCGGTGCACCCGAGGGGATCATCGATTGGATCGATGTGCCCTCTCTCGAGCTGACGAACACGGTCATGAAGGAAGCAGATATCATTCTCGCTACCGGTGGCCCCGGTATGGTCAAGGCCGCCTATTCCAGTGGCAAGCCTGCCCTCGGCGTCGGTGCAGGGAACACCCCTGCCATCATCGACGATACAGCGGATGTTTTGCTCGCAGTCAACTCCATCATTCACTCCAAAACCTTCGATAACGGTATGATCTGTGCTTCCGAGCAGGCTGTCATCGTCCTTGAGAGTATCTATGATGCCGTGAAGGCCGAATTTGCAGCAAGAGGCTGCTATTTCCTTACACCCGACGAAACCGAAAAGGTACGCAAGACCATCATCATCAACGGGGCTCTCAATGCCAAGATCGTTGGACAGAAGGCGTCCAAAATCGCTGAGCTTTCCGGTGTCACCGTTCCGGCGGGAACCAAGATCCTGATCGGCGAGGTCGAAAGCGTAGAGCTTTCCGAGGAATTTGCACACGAAAAGCTCTCTCCCGTGCTTGCCATGTACCGTGCAAAGAGCTTCGAGGAAGCCCTTGATAAAGCCGAGCAGCTTGTGGCCGACGGCGGCTACGGCCATACCTCCTCCGTATATCTCAACGCCGTCACCGAAATGAAGAAGCTCGACAACTTTGCCGCGCGCATGAAAACCTGCCGCATTCTTGTCAATACCCCCTCCTCCCATGGCGGCATCGGCGATCTGTACAACTTTAAGCTTGCTCCCTCGCTGACCTTGGGCTGCGGCTCTTGGGGCGGAAACAGCGTTTCCGAGAATGTGGGCGTGAAGCATCTGCTGAATATCAAAACCGTCGCCGAGAGGAGAGAAAACATGCTTTGGTTCCGCACCCCCGAAAAGGTATACATCAAAAAGGGCTGTCTGCCTGTTGCGCTGGATGAGCTGCGGACCGTCCGCGGCGCGAAGCGTGCCTTCATCGTAACCGATACCTTCCTGTACCAGAACGGCTATACCAAACCGATCGCCGATAAGCTGGATGAAATGGGCATCGCCCACACCACCTTCTTCAATGTACAGCCTGATCCTACCCTTGCCAATGCAACCGAGGGTGCTGCACAGATGAGAGCCTTTGCGCCCGACACCATCATCGCCCTTGGCGGCGGCTCGGCCATGGATGCTGCCAAGATCATGTGGGTGCTGTACGAGCATCCCGAAGCAGACTTCATGGATATGGCGATGCGCTTCATCGACATCCGTAAAAGGGTCTACACCTTCCCCAAAATGGGTGAAAAGGCATACTTCATCGCCATCCCGACCTCGGCCGGTACCGGCTCGGAGGTCACGCCCTTCGCGGTCATCACCGATGAAAAGACCGGCGTGAAATACCCCCTCGCGGACTATGAGCTGATGCCCAACATGGCCATCATCGACACCGATTTCCATATGTCCGCACCTCGCGGCTTGACCGCCGCATCCGGCATCGACGCCGTTACCCACGCTGTGGAAGCCTACGCCGCCATGCTGGCAACCGACTACACGGACGGCCTTGCCCTGCGTGCCCTGAAGGTGATCTTTGAATACCTGCCTCGCGCGTATGATAACGGCGGGACCGACATTGAGGCCCGCGAAAAGATGGCCAATGCCGCCACCATGGCCGGTATGGCCTTTGCCAACGCATTCCTCGGCGTATGCCACTCGATGGCGCACAAGCTTGGTGCCTTCCATCATCTGCCCCACGGCGTGGCCAACGCGCTGCTTATCGAGGAGGTTCTGCGCTTCAACGCAAGCGAAGCACCGGCGAAGATGGGTACCTTCTCGCAGTACGATCATCCGCACACCCTTGCAAGATATGCCGAGATCGCCGATTATCTCGGCATCAAGGGGAAAAACGACAGCGAGAAGCTTGAGGGGCTGATCAAAGCTATCAATGACCTCAAGGCCCGCGTTGGCATCAAGGCAACCATTAGGGATTATGGTATCGACGAGCAGGATTTCCTTGCCCGTCTCGACGATATGGTGGAGCAGGCGTTCGACGATCAGTGCACGGGTGCCAACCCTCGCTACCCGCTGATGAGCGAGATCCGTCAGATGTATCTCAACGCCTACTACGGCAAGCATTTTACGGAGCAAGAGATGCCCGCAATCGTCCACGCCAAAAAGGGTAAAAAGGCATAAACGGAAGGAGAACAGCCATGAAACTGGATACCGTTATCGCAGTAAGAAGCAACAAGACCGTCCACCGCGACGGCGACCGCTGTATCAAGCTCTTCAATTCGGAATTTTCCAAGGCAGACGTTCTGAATGAGGCGCTGAATCAAGCACGGATCGAGGAAACCGGTCTTCCCATTCCCAAGATCCTGGAGGTCACGACCTTTGAGGGAAGATGGGCCATCGTTTCTGAATTTATCGAGGGAAAGACGCTCGCACAGCTGATGGAGGAGAACCCCGAGAAAAAGCAGGAATATATCGAGCTGCTCGTGGATATCCAAATGCGCGTGCACGAAAAGACCTGCCCCCTGCTCAACAAGCTCAAGGACAAAATGAACCGCAAGATCTCGGCTACGGGTTTTGATGCCACCACGCGGTATGAGCTGCACACACGCCTCGAAGGCATGCCCAAGCATACCAAAGTGTGTCACGGCGACTTTAACCCTTCCAACATCATCATCACCGCGGACGGGACGCCGTACATTCTGGACTGGTCGCACGCCACCCAGGGCAATGCTTCGGCCGATGTTGCCAGAACCTATCTCTTGTTCTGCTTGAACGGCGACGAGGATGGAGCGAAGCACTATCTGGACGTGTTCTGCAAGAAGAGCGATACCGCCAAGCAGTACGTACAAAAATGGATGCCCATCGTCGCCGCCTCGCAGTCGGTGAAGGGAAATGAAAAGGAGCGCGAGTTCCTTGCTTCTTGGGTTGACGTCGTGGATTACGAATAAGCCATACAAACAAAAAACGCGGCAGAGCCACCGGCTCTCCCGCGTTTTTTTATCCTGTTAATCAAAATTGTAGTTCGGCTTTGTGGGAATACCGGTCTTGGTGGACTCCACGATGGCAAGACAGGTGGCAACCGTCTTGGCCCCCTCCGTGGCAGTCATCAGGATCGGCTTGTTGTTCTCGATCGCATCCGCAAAAACGGCAAATTCCTTTTCCGCGTTGTGGTTGTTCACCTCGATCGGAATGATCTCGGCGGGCTTGATCACCTTGTTGTTCTCATCCACGTGGAAGACGGTCATCTGCTCGCTCTTGTTGTCGCAGATGATGGTGCCCTTCGTGCCGTACAGGCAGGTACGCATCGTGTAATCGCGCTTACAGCCCGTGGAGGCAAACACCTTGCCGATTACACCGTCAGGGAACTTCATAACAGCAACGGCCGCATCGTCGTATTCGACCATGGGCAGCAGCTTGTGGGAGCCGTATCCGAAGACCTCCTCGGGGTCGCCCGCGATCCAGCGGAGCAGATCGACGGCGTGGCAGCCGCCGCCGACCATGCCGTGGCGGCGGGGATCAAGACGCCATGCGCCGTGGGGATCCTGCATGATTTCCATGTAATCGTGTGCATACTCGGACTCCACGAAGTACAGCTCGCCGATCACGCCCGACTCCACCAGCTCCTTTGCTTTTACAAAGGCAGGGGTGAAACGGCAGATCTGCCCGACCATAAAGCGGTTTTTTGCCTTCCTTTCGGCCGCGATGATCGCGCACAGATCCTCACGTGTCAGGGCAAGGGGCTTCTCACACATCACATGCTTGCCTTTTGCAAGAAATTCCTCTACCATCTCGCGGTGAAGCTGGTCGGGGGTCACGACCAGAACCACGTCGATCTCGGGATTGTTCGCAACATCGTGCCAGTTCAAATACCGCTTTTCCTCGGGAATATTAAAGAGCTCGCCAACCTCCTTCAGACGACCCGGATGTGAGTCGCAGATCGCGCCGATCTCCGCGCCGTATTTCTGAAGTCCCTTGAGGTGCGTGCGGCCCATCTGCACGCCGATCACGCCAACAACGAGTTTTTTCATAAGTATCTCCTCCTGCACTTGAAAAAATGTTTTTTGGTGGTATAATGAAATAAGGGGAACACTATTCTCATTATAGCAACTTCCGCTCTGCTTTTCAATATGCTTGTGTTTGCTAAAATCGTCATTTTGTTGGGAAGGAAAGCTTATGCTTTACGAAAGAATACCCTCGCACCGCGAGGAGCCGACTCTCTATTTCTGTGGTCGGGATGAAAACCTGAAGGCAGGTACCCGTTACGGCCCCGTTATCCGCGATGCCTACGTTGTTGAATGTTGTACGGGCGGCGAGGGTGGCGTGATCATCAACGGTAAGGAATATAGCGTGCGGGCAGGGGATTGCTATTTCCTGATGCCCAACGACGTGATCACCCATTTGTCGGGCGAGGGCGAGACCCGTCGCGGCGTCTGGTGTACCGTGGACGGATTGCAGGTCGGTCGCGCTTTGGCCGAGGTAGGTATTACGACAGAAAGTCCCTTCGCGCCCCCGGAACTGTTTGAAAAGATCAAGGAGCAGGTCGAGCGCATGCTCACCTGGAAGGGGAACGAAAGCATCGGTGCGGATTACCATCGCACCGCCATCATTTATAACATTCTCGGCATCCTGCTGGAAAGTAAAAAGCGAAGCGACGGAGAGAGCCTGATCGCCAAGGCCATCGGCATCATGGAATGTGATTATCCCACCGAGCTTTCGGTTTCTCGCCTCGCCGCCGAGGTGGGGCTTGAGCGTAGCTACTTCTCGGTGCTCTTCAAAAAGCATACAGGCCGGTCTCCGCACAGTTATCTGAATCAGCTCCGCATCAAAAAGGCCTGCGTGCTGATGAAGGAATACGACTACTCGGTGTCTGAGGTCGCAGAGCAGGTAGGACTGGAGTCCACCAACTTCGCCCGCATTTTCAAGCGCGAGATCGGCAAGACCCCGCGCGAGTATCTTAAGGTGTAATAAGGAAAAAAAGAACACCGCCCGTAGGCGGTGTTCTTTTTTTCATCAACCAAGCTTCGTGTAGTTGATCTTGATGCCGGGGCCCATCGTGGATGCGATCACGCAACTCTTGATGTACTGGCCCTTCGCAGCAGCCGGCTTTGCCTTGATAACGGCGGAAACCAGAGCGTTGAAGTTCTCGGCGATCTTGTCTGCACCAAAGGAAGCCTTACCGATGGGGCAGTGGATGATGTTGGTCTTGTCCAGACGGTACTCGATCTTACCTGCCTTGGCCTCACGAACGGCACGGCCAACATCGGGGGTAACGGTACCTGCCTTCGGGTTAGGCATCAGACCCTTAGGACCAAGCACCTTACCCAGACGGCCGATCACGCCCATCATGTCGGGGGTAGCGATAACCACGTCGAAATCGAACCAGCCGCCCTGGATCTTGGCAACCAGATCCTCAGCACCTACGAAATCAGAGCCTGCCTCCTCGGCTGCCTTGGCGTTGTCGCCGCGAGCAAACACGAGGGTGCGAACGGTCTTACCGGTGCCGTTCGGGAGAACGATAGCACCGCGGACCTGCTGGTCAGCGTGACGGGAGTCAACGCCAAGACGGATGTGAAGCTCAATGGTCTCGTCAAACTTTGCCTTTGCGGTCTGGCAAACCAGAGCAACCGCCTCGGCGGGATCATACATCTTTGCCTTCTCAATAAGAGCGGCACTCTCTTTATACTTTTTACCCATATTCATCGTAAACTACCTCCTTGCCTTACTCTTCTACCGTGATACCCATGCTGCGCGCGGTGCCGGCAACCATGCTCATGGCAGCCTCGATGGAACCTGCGTTCAGGTCGGGCATCTTCGTTTCGGCGATCTTGCGAACCTGATCCTTGGTCAGGGAAGCGACCTTGGTCTTGTTCGGTGCAGCGGATGCGGTCTCGATGCCGCAGGCCTTCTTGATCAGAACGGCGGCAGGGGGAGTCTTGGTGATGAACGTAAAGGTGCGGTCAGCAAAAACCGTGATGACAACGGGGATGATCAGACCGATGTCGTTCTTGGTTCTCTCGTTGAATTCCTTGGTGAAGTTCGGGATGGACACACCGTACTGACCGAGTGCAGGACCTACCGGGGGTTGGGGAGTTGCTTTGCCGGCGGGAAGCTGCAGCTTGATATAACCCATAATCTTTTTAGCCATAACATTTTACCTCCAGATGTGGTACATGATACGGGAGAATGAAATATTTTCTCCCTCCCACAGAGTGCCCTTCCTGGTGGGGAAGGGGATGAGCCGAATCGGCTCGGGCAAACGCGGCGCTACCGTCAATTTGCCTGTTTGATATCCTTCGCTTCGACGATGATCGGGATATCGCGCTTTCCGGTCGAGGCAAGCACGGTAACCTGCTTTTTGTCCTCGGAAATCTCCGTGACGGTACCGTTATAACCCTCAAACATACCGGAAATGATGGATACGGCATCGCCCACGTTGAAGCCAAGCTCTTCCTTGCGGCTTTCCACGTGCAATGCCTCTACCTCCGCCTCCGTCAGCGGAACGGGCTTGGACCCGGGTCCTACAAAACCGGTTACGCCGGTGATGTTGCGGACGACATGCCAGCTCTCGTCGGTCATCGTCATCTTGACAAGAACGTAGCTGGGGAACACCTTGGTTTCGACCTCTTTTACAACGCCCTTGTCGTTTGTGACCTGGGTGATCTCCACGGGGACCTGAACGTCGTAGATCAAATGGCCGAGGCCGCGGTTTTCCACGATGCGCTCGATACTGCTTTTTACTTTGTTTTCATAACCGGAATACGTGTGTGCGACATACCATCTGGGACCTAAGTTCATCTGATCGATATCACTCATGATCGTACGTCCTTACACAAGTCTGCCCAGCGCCTGAATTGCGTTGGAAAAACCGAAGTCAAGCAAACCGATGACAACGCTGATGATCACGGCTGCGGCAACTACCAACAGCGTGTTCTTGCGAACGTCCGAGCCGGACATCCACACGACCTTCTTCGCTTCGCTGGCGAAATCGCGCCAGAATCTGGCAATGCCACCGAACATGCGACGGAAAAAGCCGGGTTTCTTTTCAGTATTTTCTGCCATTGTGCAACCTCTCAAAAATAGATTTGGGATTCCCGCGGGGAATTACTTGGTTTCCTTGTGCAGGGTGTGTTTGCGGCAAAAACGGCAAAACTTGTTCTGTTCGATTCTGTCCGGATCGTTTTTCTTGTTCTTTTCCGTGTCGTAATTTCTTTGCTTGCATTCACTGCACGCCAGGGTAATTTTGACTCTTGCGTCATTTTTCTTAGCCATAAGTTCGGCACCTCCTATTCAGAATTGGGGCGAGAGCCCCTTGTGAGCCACGCCATTGGCGCGGCGTGTACCTCCCTCGTGTCGGGTCGCCGTGCTCGTCCGTCCCAGTGAAAGAGCACAACAAAAATACCTCCCAACAGAGGTAAGGACAGTATACCACAAGCCTAACCGTTTGTCAAGAGATTTTTTCAATATATAGTATATTTTTTCAAAAAAACCGAAAATCAGTCCTCGGCCCCGTCAAAAAGGCTCGGTTGGCGGGAATTTGCTGCCCCGCCTGCGCTCGGGAAGGGGATGCCGAGGTGCTCGTACGCCTGTGCCGTCGCACAGCGACCGCGCGGCGTACGGGACAGAAAACCGATTTGAAGCAAATACGGTTCGTACACGTCCTCAATGGTGATGGACTCCTCGCCGATGGTGGCGGCCAGCGTTTCCAGACCAACAGGCCCGCCGCCGTAAAATTTGATAATGGCTTCCAGCATGCGGCGGTCGGTGTTGTCCAGACCCAACTCGTCGATCTCCAACAACCGAAGCCCCTCGCGGGCGATCGCCTCGTCGATCACGCCCTGTCCGCGCACCAACGCAAAGTCGCGGATTCGCTTTAAGAGGCGGTTGGCAATACGCGGTGTGCCGCGTGAACGGGATGCCAGCTCGCGTGCCCCCGACTCGGAGATCTCAATATCGAGGATCGAGGCAGAGCGCATCACGATTGAGGCAAGCTCGTCCCTCGTGTACAGCTCCAGCTTCAAAATGACACCGAAGCGGTCACGCAGAGGGGTGGAAAGCTGACCCGCGCGCGTCGTTGCGCCGATCAGGGTAAACTTCGGAATGGGCAAACGGATGCTCCGCGCGCTCGGCCCCTTGCCGATGATGATATCCAGCGCAAAGTCCTCCATCGCAGGGTAGAGAATCTCCTCTACCTGCCGCGGCAGTCGGTGGATCTCGTCGATAAACAACACGTCCCCGGGAGCTAGATTGGTCAGAATGGCGGCCAGATCTCCCTGCTTTTCGATCGCAGGGCCGGAGGTGGTGCGGATGTTCACGCCCATCTCGTTTGCGATGATGGCGGACAGGGTCGTCTTGCCCAGACCGGGCGGGCCGTACAGAAGCACATGGTCGAGCGAATCGCCGCGCAGCTTGGCGGATTCGATGTACACGCGCAAATTCTCCTTTGCCTTCTCCTGACCCGTATATTCGTCCAGTGTCCGCGGGCGCAGAGAAAGCTCCGCATCGCGGTCTGCGGGGATCTCTTCGGTCGATACGATTCGATTTTCAAAGTCAAATTCTTCCAGCTCGTTCGGCATATCCTATCCTCACTTCGCAAAATATTTGAGGGCGGTGGTAATCATTTGCTCTACCGTCATGGTGGCGGTGTCCACCTTCTGAAGGGCGGCCATCACCTCAGTGCGGTTGTAGCCCAGCACCGTCAGTGCCTCCACGGCCTCGCTCAATTTGCCGCCAGATGTGCTCGCACCGCCAAAGCCGGGCGCGGTACCCGAATGAACGGCCGAGCCGACGGAAGAGGGAAGCCCCTTGAACTTGTCACGCAGCTCCAGTACCACGCGTGCCGCCGTCTTGGGGCCAACGCCGTTTGCGCGGGCGATCGCCTTGGTATCCTCGGCGGCCACCGCGAGAGCCAGTCTGTCGGGGGTGAAAAGGGAGAGAATGGCCAGTGCCGCCTTCGGGCCGACGCCCGACACGGCGATCAACATGCGGAAGGTATCCAGCTCCTCTTCCGTGTAAAAGCCGAACAACTCCACCCCGTCCTCGCGTACCTGTAGGTCGGTGTACAGCTTGACCTTTCCCATCGCCGTGCTCGGATGGCCGAGGGCGGCGGCTGTCGTGCGGCTGACAGTCAGCTTGTAGCCGACCCCTCCGCAATCCAGAACCACAAAGGATTCCTCTGCGTGCACATATTCACCTGCAATGTGATAAAACATATCGCAACCTCTGATTTACTTATTTTCGTCGTTCTTTGGAACGGAAAGCTTCTGCCGCACGGCCTTTTCCAGCTTCACGCGGTCAAGCACCATGTCCCGTCCGCAGCCCTCGCACAGGATTCGCACGTCGCTTCCCACACGCAAAACCGTAAAGATGCGGGAGCCACAGGGGTGAGGTTTTTTCAGCTCCAACCTTTCGCCCGTAAACAGGCGAAGGATCTCATTCGCCATACTTGTTGCCTCCATCATTTTCGTTCGGCTCGGCAGGTCCGCCTGCCTTGTCTTTTTTTTGCTTTTTCGGCGGAAGCGGCATATACTCGTCCGCAAGCTCATTCGGCTCCTCAGGCAGCCTGTCCTCAAAGGAGAAGAATACCGAAAGCACCGCGCGAGTCTTGTCATCACGCACACATATCACGCCGCGGCGAAGAAGAATGTCCACACCGAGCAGAATAAGGAACAGTCCAAGCGAGATTAGGGAGATTGACTTGCCAAGCACGTAACAGCGCGGATGGTAGAGCATCTCGATCTCATGCTCGCCCGGCTCCGCATCAAAGGCAAGAAGCGCGTCCAGCGTTTCGTAGGTGTCTGCCTTCACGCCGTCGACCGTCACGATCCAGCCCGCGTCGTAGGGAATGGTGGTAAATACCGTGGAACGTTTCTCGGTCGTGACGATCGTTCCTTTGAAATAGGTGTCGCTCCACTCCGAGAGGGTAATGCCGTTTTCGGCAAGCGAGGTGAGAGCCTCGGTCGCCACGCTTTCCTGTTCCTGGTAGAAGAAGGAGCAACCTTCAATGTAGTAGAAGAATGCACATTTTTCCATACGAAGCTCGACCGTCACCACGTCCCCCGCTGTGTAGTTTCCAAGATCCTGCAAATGATCCTCATCGTCACGGAACAAATATCCCCGTCGCTGGCCGCCCACATAGATGGCCAACTCGGTCTTGTAATCGGTCGGAATGTAGAAATAGAGAGCCCCGGTCTTTTCAATTGTTACCGTGAAGGTCATGCCCGAATCGGGCGCGCATTGCTCCTCGTCGGGAATAAGGTTGCTCTCAATGGCCGTCTTGTTCTCCAAATAATAGTCCGAAAGAAGCTCCCGATACTCTGTTCCGTCTACGTCATCCACGATGATCTCCTCGGTCAGCACGGCATTGTCATAGGTGACCTCGGTCGGCGTGATAGGCGTGAAAATCCCGACCGTTTCGCCGCCCAGCATCGCGCGGATCATGGCATTCTGCCGCGCGAGCGGCTCGCGGATACCCGCAAGGGACAGATCGTTTATGTGACCGCTGACCGCATAGGCGATCGGAAGCGCATAGGGGTTTTCATAAACGAAATCGGGCGCGCCGTCTACCAATTGGTAATCGTGGCTCGGCTCGGCCGCATGGGGAGAGAAGACGTACTTGATGCCGAGCAGAGAGTCCAGCGTCGTGGTGCTACCCTTGTATTCCGACCAGTGCGCGCCGGCCTGGATACCCAGACGTCGCAGAAAGGTAAGCGTCTTTTCATTGAGGGTAGAGGTCGAACCCGAAACACCGCGGTAGCCGAGCTCAAATGGGTCGTTCGTCACACGGCGGTACGCCGCCTCCACTCGGTAAAAGTCATCGTCATATCCGTCTATAAAATCCACCAACGGCTGGTATTTCTCGTGATGCTCCACGTACAGATCCCGATCGTTTTCCCCCACGTTTTCGTGAATCCCCGCCAGCTGTAAGCTACCGTTGTAGAACACCTCGGCGATCACCACACAGGCAAGCAGTATCGCCAAAAGCGGGTGCATTTTACCGCCCATGCGGAGCATGCCGATCAGAATAGCCGCAATCACGACCACAAACAGTGCACCTACGGCCAAAACGGTCGGGGAAATAAACTCATATCCCGCCGTCGCGACCAGAGCAAATCCGACAAGGAGAACCGCCGCCACGGTGCAAACCGTCCGCACAGTCATGTCCCCGATGCGACAGAACGCTCGCGACGCAAGCACTAGAATGATAAAGCATAGGAAAAAGGCGTAGCGGTAGTTGAGCCAGTTCGGTGCTTGTCCGCCATGCCAAAGCATATCCAGCGATGAAACCGACATGGAAATGTAAAAGACAAGAAGCAAAAGGCCACCCGCTATCCGCTCCCCCCGTGCAAAACGGCGGTTAAGGAAGTAGAGGGGAACCAGGATCAGCGTCAGCGTGCCGCAGTACACAAAGGGAAGCCCCTCCGGCTCGACCGAATCGTACACACCCGGCAGTAGCTTGGCAAAAAAGTCAAGCGGGGAAAATTGCAGGCTCGGCACGTAGCTTGGATCGGTGAAGTCGTTTTTGCCAAAGGAGAGGGAATAGCTCACGGTCAGCAGAATGATCGCGGCAATGCCGATCGAAAGCAGGGAATACAAGCCCATGCGCAAGAGAGAGCGCAGGTAATGCCCACGTTCGCGCAGAGGGTTGTTGCGGTGATCTCTCGTGTAGCCGTAGAAGTAGTACAGGAAATAGAGCAGCGTGTAAAGACAGCTCATGTAGCCGATGTAAAAATTCGACAAAAGGGAGAGGGAAAGGGCAAATACGTAAAGCCCGAAGCGGCGGTATTTCACAAGCCTCTCGATACCAAGGGTCAGGATCGGCAACAGAATCAGGTTGTCCGTCCACATGGTGTTGTGCTGCATCACAATGGCAAAGGATGTCAGCGCGTACAGGGTGGAGAACAGAATCACCTCGAGCCGTCCCGCATACTTTTTGCTGTCTAAATAGATGCCAAAGGTCAGACCGCACAGCCCTACCTTCAGTACGTACATGCAGAAAAGTGCCTCGGTCATCATGCTCTCGGGAAACAGCGCGACAATGTAGGATAGCGGGCTGGCCAGATAGTAGGCGTAAATGCCCATCATCTCGCCGCCAAGCGAGCGGGAAAAGGAGTACAGCATGGAGCCGTCCCCGTAGACAAAAGCGCGCAGGGCCTCGAAAAATCCCACGTACTGTACGTTGGCATCCAGCACCAGCACAGATCGTTCCCCAAATGGGTAAACGCCGTCCAGCACGTATAAGATCAGCATGATCGACAGGGGGATGAGAAAGCTCCAAAGCAGATAGGAGCGATCCTTTTTGCCCTCCCGCAACGGGTCCGCGCGGAAAAAGGAAACAAAGCGATCGCACACCGACCGCTTGGTCGGGCTGTTGGGGGAAGGGGTCATAGGTGCTCCTCGTTTTCAAAAAATACTTACACAAATATAGTTTACCATAAAATGCGGAAAAAGTAAAGAAAAAGCGAAAAAATCCTTGCGGGAAATTCCGCGCGCTTGACAAACGAGATGATTTCGTGCTATAATACCCGAAAAAAAGACGGGAGATAACCATGCGTTACCCGATGAAATTAACCTTCTCGCCGAAATACCGCATCTGGGGCGGCGACCGCCTCGCGCGCGAGTACGGCAAACGATCCGAGATAGACCGACTGGGAGAGACCTGGGAGCTTTCCGTGCGGCAAGATACCATGAGTCTTGTCGAAAACGGAATATTCGCGGGAAAGACCTTGGCAGACGTCATTTCTACTGTCGGCCATGATGCCGTCAGCCCCTCCTATGACGGCACACATTTTCCCCTTCTGATCAAGCTCATCGACGCGCGTGATGACCTCTCCGTGCAGGTGCATCCCGACGATGCCTATGCCGCTGCACGGGAAAACGATCTCGGTAAGACCGAGATGTGGGTCGTCCTTGCCGCAGGGGAAGGGGCCAAGCTGGTATTCGGTCTCGCCGACGGCGTTGATCGCACCGCCTTCGAACAGGCGGTGGAAAACGGAAGGATTGAGGACACGCTTGCCTTCCGTCCCGTCCACGCAGGGGATGTCTTTTTTATCCCCTCGGGCATGATCCACGCCATCGGTGCAGGCATTGTTTTGGCGGAAATTCAGCAGAATTCCGATCTCACCTACCGAGTCTACGACTATGACCGCCGCCAAAGTGACGGTAGCCTGCGTGAGCTTCACATCCGTCAGGCCCTTGACGTTGTGCGCCCCTTTACGGATGATGAGGTCGAGGCCATTCGATTCGAGGCACGCATCGATCAGGACGGTGAAAATACCCTCGCGCATTGTCGCTATTTTCGCACGGAGCGTCTGCATGTCACCAATCGCGTCGTGCTTTCGGCGGACGCGAAAAGTTTCCATGCACTCCTCTGCACCGAGGGGGTGGGAAGCATCCTTTTCGGCGGCGAGGAATACCCCTTAAAAAAGGGCGATTGTTACTTCATCCCCGCAAAAACGGGGGAATATACCTTGGCAGGTACACTTGATGTCCTGATCGCCTCGATCTGACGGAGGAAGGAATATGAATAAATACTTGACTTGCACCACCACCATCCGAAGGACCACCGAGGCCGACATTCCCGCTGTCCTTGCGATTTGGGAGGATGGTCGCCGCGCCCTTGCCGAGGCAGGAGTCGATCAATGGGCGGACGGTTATCCGAACGAAGAAATTTTGCGTGAGGACATCGCCGCAGGTCAGAGCTATCTGGTGCTCGTTTCGCGAACGCCTGCCGCCGTCGCCACCATTCGCCCCGAGGCAGATATCGACTACGAGGAAATCGCGGAGGGCACCTGGCTCTCGCAAAAGAAATACTGCGCCGTTCACCGTATCGCTACCTGTGCGTCTATGAAGCGCATGGGGCTTGCGTCCTTTATCATGGAGAACGCCGCCCGCATCGCGCGAGAAAACGGATGTGTTTCTCTGCGCATCGACACGCATGACGATAACCGCACCATGCAGGCCTTTCTCGAACGCAACGGCTTCGTTCGTTGCGGCCGCATTCGCCTGCACCGTTCTGGTAAGATGCGCGTCGCCTTTGAAAAGCTCTTGTAAGGTTTTGCCTTGAAATAAAAGCCCAAAATAAACAAAAAGAACCCTGCAACGCTTGCGCGCAGCGGGGTTCTTTTTGCGTTTTTTATACCTCTTCGTTGCTTGAAAGCAAGGAGCCGTGAATGAGGGTAGCCGCCACGATATACGCAGCCGCCTGGCAACCGCTGCCAAAGGCAGACCAAATCTCCAGGCTTGTGAGGGAAGAGAGCGCGCCGAGCGCGCTCATGATGCCGAAGGCCCACAGCCAGCCCTTGGCGCCGCGGGCGTGTCGGATCAGGGAAAGATCCCCTGCCGCTATGCTCTCGTAAGAACTCTTGGCAAGCGCGTGAATTTTGCCGTAACCGAGTAGGTTGAGCAAAAATACGGCTGTCGCGGCCAGTAAGCATATGACTGCGATCACGATTCCCGGGGCGGTAAAGAGAAGCGAGAGGAAGAGTGCTGCGCTTGGATTTTCCGCAATCAGCTCGTTCTGAAAGGCCTGTAAGCTGCCGGGCAGAGTCGATGCCATGCCGCCGATCGTAACACCGGCGAGCGCAAACGCTCCCGCGACAACGTAACTGACCACATAGCCTGCATACACCGTTCCGCTGACGTTTCGCATTTGTTTTACGTTTAAGATGCTTTTGCGGGCGCCCGCATAGACCAGCCACATGAAGATCATGGTCAGAAGAACCAAAACGTCCATGCTCCCCGCAAAAAGCGTGCAGGCAAGTGAAACCGAAAGCAGCACGCAAATGGCAAGAAATCTGCCGCTTTTCAGGGCGGGCAGGATCCTCTCCGCCGCTTCATTTCTTTTCGGGGGCTCCTCTTGTGCTGGATTTGGTGTCGGCTCGGGTTCCTGCTCTTGTGCAGGCGCACCGCAATTCGAGCAGAAGGCAAATGTATTGTCGATTTCGTTTCCGCAATATTTACATTTCACAGCTTTCTCTCCTCACTTTATGGATTAACGGTGGCGGAAGGTGTAAACAGTCAGGTGATCGTATGCTTCACCTGTACGCAGAATATGCTCGCCACGGTTGACGCAATCCGGTTCAAACTGGGTTTCTAAACACAAAGCGTGCTGCTTTGCCTGGGCCACCCCGTACTTGAAATTCGGACCGCTTCCAAGGAAGTTGCCTGTGTAGACCTGAATGCAGGGCATATCCGTGTAGCAATCCATCTGATAGGATTCCGACCGTACCGATGCCGCGGCATATACCATTCTACCGTTCGTCTCGCAGGGCGCATTTTTCGTCAGGAAAAAGTTGGTGTCGTACCCATCCACCTCCGCGCTGATACGCGAGCCGATCGGGCGAAATTCGGCAAAGTCGTAAGCCGTGCCGGCCACGTCCATGTGCTTGCCCGTCGGAAGCAGATCGGCGTCCACAAGTGTGATGCGGTCGGCGTATAGCTTCATCTCGTGCGAAAGGATCGAGCCTGAACCGATACCGTCGATGTTGAAGTAGGAGTGATTGGTGAAGCTGGCGGGTGTATCGGCGTCTGCTGTAGCATAATAGCGCATTTTCAGCGAATTGCCGTCAAGCGAATAGGTTACCGCAATCTCCATGTCCCCTGGATATCCCTCCTCGGTGGCAGGGCTTTTTCGGAAAAAGGTAATGAAATTCTCTCCGGCCTCCTTCACCTCCCACAGGGAAATGCCGAAGCTGCCGTGTAGGTGATTTCCTTTTTCGTTGGGGTTAAGTCGATAGGTCTTGCCGTTCAGATCGAAGCGCGCGCCGCGGATGCGGTTGGCCACACGACCCACGAAGGCTCCCTGCCAGCTGTCGTCGGCAAGATACGCATCAAGGGAGTCGTAACCGCAGATCATGTCCCGCCCGTCAAAAATCAGGGATTGGATGCGGCAGCCGTAGTCCAGAACGCGGAGAGTCAATGCCTCGTTTCGGAGCGTGTAAATATGTACCTGTTTGCCATTCGGAAGAGTTCCGAAAACTGTTTCTTTCATAGAAAAACCACCTTTCCTCGATAAAAACAGTATACCAGTACCCGACAAAAAAGTAAACCCCTTTTTTAAAAAAAGTCACGGGAAAGTTGACTTTGACAAAAAGGGGTTGTATAATATCCGTGGAGGTATTGCCATGAAAAAGCTTGTTTTCGTCATCAACGGTCGCGGCGGTGTAGGGAAGGACGCACTCTGTGACTTTGCCGCAAGGCATTTCCGCGTCACCAATCTCTCCACCATCATGCCGATCAAGGACCTGGCCGTACAGTGCGGCTGGCAGGGCGAAAAGACTGACCGCGCCCGCCGATTCCTCTCGGATTTGAAGGCGGTGCTTGCCGCTTATAACGACTACCCCACCCTCTGGGCAAAGGAACGTTATCTTGAATTTCTCGCGGACGAGAATGAGATACTGTTCATGCACATCCGCGAGGCGGAGGAGATCGAAAAATTCGTGCGCGCCACCGACGGCCGCGCCGAAACCATCCTCATCCGCCGCGCCGCCGTACACCGCGAAGCGTACGGCAACCGTTCGGACGATGAGGTAGAAGACTACACCTACGACTATGTTTACGACAACGACCTGCCTCTTGAGGAGGCAGGGGAGGGGTTCGTTGCCTTTTTGAAAGGTATTTGGAATTCGCTTACAGAATGATGCAGATGAGGCCGCCGCTGCCTTCGTTGATGATGCGCTCCAGCGTCTCGGCCAGCTTGGTGCGTGATTCGGCCGGCATGTTCGACAGCTTGGTATGCAGTCCCTCGCCTACCAGCTCGTAAAGCGATTTCCCGAACATGTTGGATTCCCAGATCTTCTGCGGATTTTCCTCAAATTCGTTGAGCATGTAACGCACAAGCTCCTCGGACTGCTGTTCTGTGCCTACGATCGGGTTGATCTCGGTTTCGATGTTGGCACGGATCATGTGAATAGACTGTGCGGATGCGCGCAGCTTCACACCGTAGCTGCCCGATTGCTTAATGATCTCGGGCTCCTGTAAGGTCAGCTCGGATACATCGGGCATCACGATTCCGTATCCCGTTTTGCCAACCTGCTCCAGCGCGCCTGCCACCTTGTCGTAGGCGCGTTTCGTTTTGGCAAGCTCCCGCATCAAGGAAAGGAGCCTTGCGTCATCCGAAATATCAAAGCCCGTCAGCTCGCTCATGATGCGGAAATACAGCCCCTCGGCGGGGATCATGGAAATGTCCGCCGTTCCGTCCGCCAGATCCAGGGAGGTGACCTTCCATTCCTTTACGTATTCGTTCTCGACGGGATTCGAGAAAGCGCGCGTGATATCCCCCATCTTGGAAATGCCGTCGCAGATCTCGTTGAGGGTGTCCGTGCAGCTCTTTTTCAGCCAATGATCGCTTTCCAGGCTCCTCATCCATTCGGGCAGGGAAACCTTCATTTCGGTGGTGGGGAACTCCTGCAGGATCAGCTCCATGATATTGCCGATGTCCTCGTTGTTCAGCTCCAGACAGTTGAGAAGCGCAACGGGGGCGTTATATTTTTTCTCCAGCTCGTAGGCAAGGGCGGTGGTTTCCTCGCGCTCGGGGTGGGCGGAGTTGAGAATGATGGCAAAGGGCTTGTTTTGTAAGGAAAGCTCGTGCGCTACGCGCTCCTCCGCTTCTGTGTAGCTTTCCCGCGGAATGTCCCCGATGCTTCCGTCCGTGGTTACTAGGATTCCGATGGTCGAATGCTCGCAAATGACCTTTCTCGTCCCCATCTCCGCCGCCTCGGCAAAGGGAATGGGGGTCTCCGACCAGGGGGTATGTACCATGCGTTCCTCTCCATCCTCGCTTCCGCCAAGGGCCTCGGGAACGATGTAGCCGACGCAATCGATCATTTTCACACGCAGACGGGTGTGCTCGCCAAGCAAAACGCTCACTGCCTCGTCGGGGATGAACTTCGGCTCGGTCGTCATCACCGTCTTGCCCGAGCCGGCCTGCGGCAGCTCGTCAACCGCGCGCGTGCGGTCGTATTCATCCGTGATGTTGGGGATAACGGCGTTTTCCATAAACTTCCGAATAAAGGTGGATTTTCCCGTGCGTACAGGTCCCACGACACCAATGTAGATGTCGCCGCCCGTCCGCTGGGCAATGTCCCGGTAGATGGATGTGCTTGCCATTTTTGTGTTCCTCCGTAACCTGTTTTCTTTTCACCTCATGAATATGAAAAAACGCGTATAATTATGACAAACACCGAAAAACCGCCCGTTGACACTCCCTTGCCTCCCACTTTACAAAAAGTTTGCAAATAATATTTCGGGAAAAGTATGGAAATTTTCAAAGAAATATTGTATAGTATATAAGGAAAAGCGGGGAAGCACGTTCCTTTTTGACGGATTTTGGTCAATTTGCACAGAATTTTCCGTTTTGCTTGTGCAAAATACCGAAGATGCGAAATTCTTAAACTTTTTCATTGAAAAAGACGATTATTTATGGTATAATAACCTGTAAATAAATTTCACACAGTTATCTTGGAGGACATCGAAACATGAAGAGAGTTTTGGCTCTGATTTTGGCGCTACTTGCCGTTGTTGCATCCATGGGCGTTTTGTCGGGCTGCTCCGACAATGCGGCCGAGGAGGATCTTGGCGCCGAGATCCGTGCGTTTTTTGTAGGAGAGGTCTATGATTTTGACCCCGCGAAGGCATACACGAACGATGATGCCATGAAGATTATGAGCCTCATTTACGAGCCGCTCTTCGCCCTCGATCAAAATGGCACGCTTCAGTATGCCTTGGCCAATGGGTATGAGTTTTATGAGAACCACCGCGGTGAGTTTTGCTTGGACATCACCCTGCGTGAGTCCTATTGGAACAACGGTACCGACCAAGTGACCGCTTCCGACTTTGTGTATGCATGGCAGCGTATCCTTGACCCCAACTTCCCCTCGCAGGCAGCGACGCTCCTGTACGATGTGAAATACGCGAAGGAGGCCAAGCTGAACCAGGACGGTATCACCAAGTATGACGCCGCCATCTCCGCACAGGATCAGACCCTAACCGTCATCTTCAATAAGGAGCTGACCAAGGAGGGACAGCAGAATTTCCTGCGTAACCTTACCTCCGTCGCCCTCGCTCCCGTTAAGGAATCCGCCCTGTACGATGACCGCGAGAACTATTGGAGCAAGCGCGTGGCCACCATCGTGACCAACGGCCCGTTCGCTATCCGTTACCTGGACTACGGTCTTGGCGAGGTTCGCCTCGACCAGCTGGAATTCCGTCTGGAACGTAACAACTACTACCGCCGCTCCCAGACCAGCAGCATTGCCAAGGATGCCTATGTAACGCCCTACAAGTTCCTTACCTATTGGGACACCGAGCTGACCGACGCCTTTGCCGAGTACCTTGAGGAGGCCATCTTCTACGTCGGTGACATCCCGCTGGAGCAGCGTGCCGAGTACCTGTCCAAGGCAGATCTCACCAATATGCTCTCTACCTACACCTACGTTCTCGACACCGAGGATCCCACCTTTGAAAATGATAAAGTGCGACGCGCCCTTTCAATGGCACTCAACCGTGCTCTCATCGCCTCTGAGGCTACTATGGGACTTCATGTTCCAGCCACCGGCTTCGTTTCTCACGGCGTGCTGAATGGTGCTTCCGGATCCTTTGCCGACGCTACCGCCAAGAGTGACTATGCTCTGAAAACCGACTTGGAGGCCGCCGCAGCTCTCATTAGAGATGCGATCCTTAATGACGGCTACCGTGCCGGCGACATCAACATCCTCGTCCGTGACAACGCCGAGGAACGTGCGATCGCCGAAATGGTCAAGACCGCGTGGGAGGAAGTATTCCGCCAGGGCGGGGAAAAGGTCACCGTCAATCTCCACTTCCTGTCTTCCGTCACCTTCCGTATTGTGGAGGATGAAACCTACGTTACCATGCCCCTGGATGCCGTCCAGGAAGCATACAGCCTGCTGAAATGGGACTACGACTTCAAAACCGATGGCGATGCCGCACAGGAGGGCTTTGAGGTAGGCGGTAAGAGCTACAACGTCATTGCCATGGACTACCAGATGCTTTCGCCCGATGCCTTTGGTGCTCTGGCAAGCTTCTCCTACGAGCTTTCCGGCAACGGTATCCACCTCGGTGGCTTCGACGGTACGACCGCGATTCGTACCCATGCCTCCGGTTTCAACAGCGATGCCTTCAACGCCAAGATTCAGGCAGCCTATGAAGAAACGGATATGGCAAAGCGCAACCGGCTTCTCCATGAGGCAGAAGAGCTTCTGCTTGAGAAGATGCCCGTTATCCCGATCCTGTTCAACAGAAGTGCCTCTCTCGTAAACAACGATCTCAATCGCGTTTACTACAACTACTACGGCTATGCGGTATTCACCCGCACCGAGCTTCGCAACTACCACAAGCATCTGATCACGGAAGAGGACTAAATCTTCCCGAAAGGGTTGCCCGCGTTTTGCCGGCAACCCTTTTTTCGAAAGGAGCACGCATGAAGACCTATCAGAACGGTATGAACGACAAGACCGATATTAAAGTATTTATCCTGTTTCTGCTTGACAATATCGACTATCCCTTGGACTACGATACCATCCACGATATCGTGACGGAAAGCGGCTACGTCGGGGACTTTGACTTTGCGGAATGCTTTTCCAAGCTCCGCGAGCTTGGTCATATCCTTGAGGATCAGGAGAACGGTGTGACCTATTATCTTATTTCTCCTACGGGAAAGATCGTGTCGGCCGAGCTGCAAAGTAAGCTGATGCTCTCTATCCGTGAAAAGAGCCTCAAGATCGCCATGCGTTTCCTCTCTTTTCGCAAGCGTAACGCAACTCCTTCCTCGAGCATCGAGAAAAGGGAAGACGGGAAATACACCTTTCACTGTGAGATCGCCGATCCTGTCGGAAAGCTCTTGTCTGTTGACATCTGCATGGCCTCCCGTCTGCAAGCTGAGGAGATGAAAAAGAAGTTCGATAAAGATCCCGAGGACGTCTACCGCCGTCTGCTTTCGGTTATGACGTGGGATGCCGATTACCTGCTTGGATAAAGCCCATTGGCATGGAAAGCGTTCGCTTTTCGTGCCTTTCTGATCTAAAAGTAAATTTTTTTTAAAAAAACTATTGACAAAGAAAATTTCGATGGTATAATACAATTACATATTATTGTAAAAGTGGTTTCGTATGAGCAATAATTGCGACAAAAAGGTTGGGCAGAACGCAGAAGAGTTGCTGGCTATCCTCTCGGATATCCGCGCAGGGAACGATCATGTATTCGCCCGTCTGCTTGATCGGTACGAGGCGCTTTTGCGTGCACGCGTGTCTGCCTTTGGCGGCTCGCCCACAGAGGCGGAGGATGCGTATCAGGAGGCTTGCCTTGCCCTGCATCGCGCCGCGTTGCACTACTATCCCCAGAATGATGTTACATTCGGGCTTTATGCCAAGATTTGTGTTGATAATGCCCTGAAAACGAAGTACCGAAAAGACGGTCGTTCTGCCCCTATGGGCGGCAAGCGTCCCCCTGATTTCGTCCCGTTTGAAGAGTGCCGGTTCCTGACCCGCTTCTCCGATCGCATGGTCGAAGAAGAGAATTTGGAAGAATTGCTTTCCTTGATCCATTCCGAGCTTTCACCTTATGAAAGACGCGTGTTTGAATTATACATCAACGATGTCCCCTGCGCGGAGATTGCCGCGCGCCTTGAAAAAGGGGAGAAGTCTGTGCGAAACGCGATAAACCGCCTGCTTGGCAAGTTGCGTAAAAAGCTCGGTAATTGATATGTTTATATGCCCCGGTAGCTTAAGGGAGAGCGTTGTTATCAAAGGCGTCGGTTGGAATCCGTCTAAGGGCAAAAAATAACCATTCTTCAAAGCGAGGTAAGAAGCATGTACGAAGACAAGACTCTGAAATGTAAGGATTGCGGCAACGATTTCGTGTTCACCGCCGGTGAGCAGGAATTCTATGCAGAGAAGGGCTTCCAGAACGAGCCCCAGAGATGCAAGGCTTGCCGTGATGCTCGCAAGAACGGTGCAAAGGGTGCAAGAGAGATGTTCTCTGCTGTTTGCGCTGATTGCGGCAAGGAATGCAAGGTTCCTTTCAATCCTACTGAGGGTAAGGCTGTCTACTGCAGCGAGTGCTTTGCACTCCGCCGCGGCAACTGATTCCGATCGGTCGGCCACCAAAGAAAAAAGATGCATGAAAGTGCATCTTTTTTCTTTTTTTGACACTTTCCCCTGTACAATCGCACAAAACTGTGCTATAATAATTCTGTATAGAATAATTCGGGAGAGCGACCGTGAAAGAGAATAAGTCAACTCATCATAAGAACAACAAGAATAACGAACGCCGCGAAAGACAGATGCAGGGTGAATCGCGCGCTACCCCCGCCGAGGGAGTTGTCAGCGGCAGAAACGCCGTTCGCGAGCTACTTGCAAGCGGTCGGGATATCGATAAAATCTTCGTTGCCCGCGGCGACCGCGAGGGCTCGATCGTGGCCCTTGTCGGGGAAGTGCTCGCTCGAAAGATCCCCCTGGTTGAAACCGACCGCAAGCGGCTGGATACCCTTTGCGGCCATAACCACCACCAGGGCATCGTCGCACAGGCGGCCGAGCGTGCCTACTCGACGGTCGAGGATATCCTCGCCTGTGCAGAGGAGCGCGGGGAAAAGCCCTTGGTCGTCATTGCCGATGAGATCGAGGATCCCCACAACCTCGGTGCGCTGATCCGTTGTGCCGAATGCTCGGGCGTCCACGGCATCATTATTCCCAAACGCCGCGCCGTCGGACTGACTGCCGCTGTGGCAAAGTCCTCGGCAGGCGCAATCGAGCACATGCGCGTGGCTAAGGTCGCCAATATTGCATCCACAGTCGAGCTTCTCAAAGAGAAGGGGCTTTGGATCTATGCCGCCGATATGGACGGCTCGCCCTACTACGGAACAGACCTGCGCGGCGCGGCCGCAATCGTGCTGGGAAGCGAGGGATTTGGTATCTCGCGCCTGGTCAAGGAAAAATGCGACTTCGTCGTGTCGATCCCCCTGTACGGACAGGTCAACTCGCTTAACGTATCCACCGCCGCGGCGGTCATCCTTTGCGAAGCGGCAAAGCAAAGACACGGTAGCTGACCGTGCCAATAACAGGAAAGAAGGTCGTTTTTCATGTCTGATTTTGATAAGAAAAAGAAAACGGAAGAGGATCCCATCCAAGCTATGCTGGAACGGCTCCGCAAGATCGTGGACACGCCTGTCGAGAAGATTGATTTTTCCTCCTCCGAAAAACCGACCAAATTGAAAAAAGCAACCTCATCCGCACAAAACGGCAAAAAGAAGGCGGCAGAACCGAAGCCCGAGGTCGAAGAGCTAATTCTTCCCGGAACGGACGAGGAAACCCCCGAGGATATTCCCGTTCTTGTAGAGGAGGTCGTGGAGGAGGTACCTGCCGCCCTTGTCGAGGAAGATGCGGAGGAAGAAGATCTTCCCCTGGATGATGAAGATGAGGTCGATGACGAGACGCTTTCCCATTTCTTCGGCCCCGAGGAAACGGAAACGACCGAAAAAATCGAGGTAGAGCCGGCACAAGGCCCCGAAGAGCCCGCAGACAAACCCTCCTTTCTTCCGGATGACGAGCAAGAAGAAGTTGCACCGTCGGACGAGGACGATGGCCGTGAATATGACCTCCTGACCCTGGAGGACGTTTCGGTGATCGACGACGGTGAGGATCAACGCGACAATTCCTGGAAAGAAGCCATTGCCTTTCCCAAACGGACGGACGAGCCTACCGCGGCTCCTCCCATCACGCCCGAATCCTTCGCGCTTGCTCGCCCCTCGGAGGAGGAGGCGCGTCCGCAAGAGGAAAAAGCAGTCACCGAGGAAGATGCTTTCACACCGCAAGGGGATGCCGATTGGCTTTTCCGCCCGCGTGTCTTTGGCAATTCCTTTGCCGCGTCCGAAGAGCCGAAGGAAGAGATTCCCGAGGAAGAGGAGCTCGAGGAAATCGAAGCAAACGAAGATAACGGCTATTCTGTCGAGGTAACGGTAACACCGCAGCAAAAAGCATGGTACATTCCCACTTCCTCGCAGGTGGAAACCGTTTTGGATACCGTTTCTCCTACCGAGGAGCTTCTCCATAAAATCGAAGAAGAGGAAAGAAGTGTCGATCCTGCGGCTTCCGAGTCCCCCGTGACTGCGGATGAGCCGAGCGAGCCCTCCTTCTACACACACGAGGAAAATGACAGCATCGATACCGTCGACACCGATGATACCGATGACTTGCATATCCCCCATGTCCTGCAAAATGCCTCCGAAGCCGATGGCTCGGAGAATACTGTTCACGTCGAAGGGGAGGAGGAGATCCACAGCTTCAGTTGGGAAACCGTTCCTCCGAGGAAGCCGGCAGAGAAAAAGAAAAAATCCCTGCGTGCCTCGTTTTCCTCCTTCTTCCGCGGTGAGGGAGGCGACGCCAAATCGCAAAAACGCGGCGTCTTCTTCGGCTCGAAGATCGAGAATGAGGAGATTCCCGAGGCTCTTTCGGGAATTTATAACGAGGCAGGTGCCGATTATCACGAGTACACTTCGCGCAACCAGATTGGCCTGTTCTCCGGCCGCTTCGTGGCACTCGTTTCCTCTTGCACCGTACGTGTGATCGCGCTCGCCTTCTTGTGCACGCTTTTGCTACTTCTTGAGGATCTGCGCTATCTCGGCGTTACCCTGGGTGGCTTCTTTGCTCGTCCCGGCGGCATGGCTGCGGCGCACCTGCTTCTTATGATCTTTGTGATCCTGTGCTGTATCCCTATGCTCTCTCACGCATGGCGACACCTGTTCAACAATCGCGTCCTGCCCGAGGCGTATCTGGCCATCGGCTTGATCTGCGCGCTGTTCTACGATGTGTTTTTGCTCCTTGCCTCCGTTGCCGATCCCTATTTGTTCGGCCTTGTGCCCGCGGTCGGTGCGCTTATTCTCTCGGTGATCGACCTACTCAAAACAAAGGGTGACTTTGCATCGTTCAAGCTGGTATCCTCCTCGGGGGACAAACTGGCCTGCTCGGTTTCCTGCGGCGCACAAACGAGATCCGAGGCCATTGCTGTTTCGGATCTGGAGGAGGGAACGGATACCCGCATCCTGTCTGTGAAAAAGGTCGGCTTTGCAGCGGGCTTTTTTCACCGTGTCAGCCGTATCTGCGAGGACGGAAGAAAGAATCTTTGGCTGCTCATCATGGCACTCATTTCTTCGCTCGCCACGGCCATCGTTTGCGGCATCCTTGTCGCTACGCACATTCTGCAACAGGACGGCTCCTCCGCCGTTTACGCATTCTGCGTGTCCCTGTCCTTCTCTTTCCCGATCTTCTCGCTCCTTCTGCATAAGATTCCTGCCGTCCAGCTATTCTCCCGAGCCACGGCGACCCGCTGTGCCGTGGTAGGCGAGGTTTCGGCACTCGAATATTGTGATGCCGCTGCCGTTGCCTTTGAGGATGTCGAGGCATTCCCCGCGCGCAATGTGCGCGTCCAGCGTATCAAGCTGTACGGCGATGCCGCCCTTGACCACGTTCTGTATCGCGTGGCAGGCCTGTTCTCAGTCGTTGGTGGCCCGCTTGACGGTGTATTCCGTGCCTCGACTGCCGAGGTCGGCCTCTCCGCCGAGGTGCGCCTGCTCCGTGCGGAGGAGGGGGGGATCGTTGCCTCCGTGGACGGTCATGAGGTCTGTGTCGGTCGCGGCGAATATATGCTCGCCCGCAATATTCACATGTACTACGACCCCGATGATGAGCAAAATCTGCTCGGCGGCAAGGTCAATATCATGTACGCTGCCGAGG
Source organism: Clostridia bacterium (assembly GCA_017464805.1). Lineage (GTDB taxonomy): Bacteria > Bacillota > Clostridia > Oscillospirales > CAG-272 > UBA1740. The sequence continues at coordinate 187,221 of JAFTYE010000010.1, forward strand.
ATGGCCATCTTATTGCCAAATTCTACGTCCGCTACAAGATGGATGAGGATTTTGAACGCGATGTCGAGGAGCTGCACAAGCGCGGCATCCGTGCCATTATCCGTACCTACGACCCCAACGTCACCGAGGCACTGGTGGGCGGTATCAGCTATACCGAACGCTTCGATGTCCGCGTGGTGCGCAAAACGGTCGATCAGCAAAATGACTTCGCGACCGACCGCCTCAACAGCGGAATCGTCTGCAAGACCTCCAGCCGCGATATCGTCAAAACACTCTTTGCCTGCCGCCGCATGTGTCAGGTCATCCGCGTAGCCGAGAACTGCAATCTGCTCATCGCCTGCTTCGGCATGCTGTTGTCCTTGCTTTTGTGCGCGTTTGGCGTGATCTTCTCCGTGCCCTCGTTCTTCCTCGCTCTGTATCAACTGATCTGGGTAGGACTGATCGCCGTCGGCGGTAAACTTTACATTTAAGGAATCAAAATGAGAATCAACAACGAAATGTCCGGCATTTTGCGCTCGGTCACCAAGCCCGGGCGCTATACCGGCGGCGAATTCAATCAAGTCGTCAAGAACAAGGCAGACATCCGCTGTCGCTTTGCCTTTGCATTCCCCGACGTCTACGAGATCGGTATGTCCAACCTTGGCATCCGTATCCTTTATCACGTTCTCAATGAAATGCCTGATGTCTGGTGCGAGCGGGTCTACACTCCTTGGCCGGATATGCAGGAGCGCATGAGGGAAGCCGGCGTGCCCCTCACCGCACATGAAAGCGGCGATCCAGTCCGTGATTTCGACATTCTGGGCTTTACTTTGCAATACGAGCTGTGCTACACCAACGTGCTGGCCACCCTCAAGCTCTCGGACATCCCCTTGCGCGCCGAAGCGCGAGGGGAAGAGGACCCCATCGTCATCGGCGGCGGCCCTTGCAGCTACAATGCGGAGCCCATCGCCCCCTTCATTGACGTCTTCAGTATCGGTGAGGGCGAGGAGGCTCTGCCCGAATTTTGCCGCCTCTATACCGAAATGAAGGAGAACGGTACCTATACCCGATCCGCCTTCCTCTATGCTGTCGCCACGCAGCTGAAAGGCTTTTACGTCCCCTCGCTCTACGACGTGACCTACCATGAGGACGGCACCGTGGCAGCCTATACCCCGAAAACCCCTGAGGTCCCGAAAAAGATCGTCAAGCGCATCATTGCGGATATGGATAAAGCACCCTATCCCGATAAGCTTGTCCTTCCGTATATCGAAACGGTCCACGACCGCGTGGTGCTGGAAGTCTATCGCGGCTGTATCCGCGGTTGCCGCTTCTGCCAGGCAGGCATGGTTTACCGTCCCATCCGTGAAAAATCGCCCGAGCTGCTCTGTAAGCAGGCGCGTTGCCTCTATGACAGCACGGGGTATGATGAAATTTCCCTCATCTCGCTCAGCATCAGCGACTACTCCCGCCTTGACGAGCTGACAAACGGCCTGCTCACCTGGACGGACGACGAGCGCGTCAGCATTTCTCTCCCGTCCTTGCGCGTGGATAGCTTCACCGAGGAGCTGATGGAAAAAATCTCCACCGTCCGCACAGGCGGTCTTACATTCGCTCCCGAGGCGGGCACCCAGCGTCTGCGTGACGCCATCAACAAAAACGTCTGCGAGGAGGATCTCCTCCGCGCGGTCAATATTGCGTTCGCGGCAGGGAAGTCCTCTGTGAAGCTCTATTTCATGCTTGGTCTGCCCACCGAGGAGCTTTCCGACCTCGACGGCATTGCCGAGCTTGCCGACAAGGTGGTCAAGGCCTTCTACGACAATCCCAAGCGCAATCGCGCCAAGGGTGTGACCGTCACCATCAGTGTTGCCTGCTTTATTCCCAAGCCCTTTACCCCCTTCCAGTGGGAAGGACAGGATAGCATGGAAAAACTGCTTGAGAAGCAGCAGTACCTCAAGGAAAAGATTACCAACCGCCGTGTCCGTTATAACTACCACGACGCGCGCGTGTCCCAGATCGAGGCCGTCTTCGCCCGCGGCGACCGCCGCCTGGCCGATGCCCTGGAGCTTGCTTGCGAGGAAGGGATCATGTTCGACGCGTGGGATGAATACTTCAACTATGATAAGTGGGTGGACGTCTTCACCCGCACGGGTGTGGATATTGCCTTCTATGCCAACCGCACCTTCGGCCGCGACGAGGTCCTTCCGTGGGATATCATCGACTGCGGCGTGTCGCGTGCCTACCTGTGGCATGAGCGCGAGCGCGCCTACCGTCATGAAACCACTCCCAGCTGTGCGGAGCATTGCAACGGCTGTGGTGCAAATTGTCTGGGGGGTGATACACGATGGTGCAAATGATCTCCTTTGACGGTCCCGTTCTTGAAAAACCGCGCCTTCTGCGCGTCTGCTTCCGTAAAACGGGTGTGTTGCAATACATTTCGCACCTTGACCTCATGCGTACCATGACACGCGTGATGGTGCGCGCCCATCTTCCTATCAAGTATACCGGCGGCTTCCATCCCATTCCGCATCTCGTATTTTCCGCGCCCCTGCCCGTCGGTGCCCAAAGCCCGCGGGAGTTTGTGGATATCGAGGTACTGCGTGAGGTGGATATCGAAGCCGTGCGCGAGGCACTCAACAGCGGCCTGCCTGACGATCTTCGCGCAGAGAAGGTCTACTATCCCACCACCAAGCTGGGGTATATCGCCTCTGCCGTCTACGAGGTGTCCATTCATGCAGAAAACGCCTCGCAGGAAATGGCAGACGCCTGTCATGCCGCCCTCGTCGCACGCCCCATAACGGTCTATAAGCGTACCAAGGCGGGTAGCCGCGACGTGGATGTCAGTCCTGCGATCATCGAGGCGAGTGCATCCTACCTCTCTGAGGTGAACGAGGTGCTCCTCACCCTTCATCTCCGCGCCGAAGGGGGTAGCTTCCTCAACCCCGACTACATTGTTAAATATATAAAGGAAAGAACGGGCATCCTCACGGGGGATACGGCGAAGGAATGGTATACCGTCGTTCGTTCTCACCTCTGTGATAAGGAAGGTCGTGACTTCTCCTAACAGATTTGCTCGATCCGAAATCCGACCAGATCGTGAATGTGGGAGCAGGCTTCCTGCAATTCTGCGACAGCGATGGCATAATCGCTGTCGCTTTTGCTTTGGTTGGAGGCGATCGCCTCGGCGAGAGCCTCGTCCACCCTTCCGATCTCGCTTGTATTCACCGCCAGCATATACCAGGGGCGCATCCTTTCCCAGTTCTGCTCGAATTCGGAGAGGCTTTGCTCTCGATCTGCAGCTGCTGCAAGGGCCTTTGCCGCCTCGGCCGTCGCCTCCGTGCTTGCATAAAGTGCCACCGAGCCAACCACCACGCCCCCGATCAATACGGAAAGCAACACAAGGGCCGCCACAAAAGCCTTCATGCCTTTTTCTCCTTCCCGATCATTGAAATGCCGCCTCCATCATCTACTGTCATCAAAAAGACCTCTTTGATTTGCCGTCCGCGTTTCGCGCATTCCTTCTCTAACCAACGGCGGTCAAGCCCCAGCATCGAAAGATGATTGTCTTGCACGCGCCCGTCCAGGATCACAGGGTGCGAAAGTCCCTTGTCCTTTACGGTTATGCGCACGTCCTCGGCACATAGCGGTTGTCGCTCGGCACGAGGTAGAATGGATAATTGCCCGTCCTGCTCCAATATGGCATAATCAATATCCGAAAGATCCGCATAGCCCTGTAATCGACACTCACCGATAAATTCCTCGATGGATATCCTCATCCGCTCCAGCTCCGTCTGGTCAAGTCGCCCCCGCGCGATCAAAATACTCGGCTTACCTTCCAGTAGCTTTTTCAGAGGAGAGAACTTCGTTTTTAGGTAGGTTAGGATGATCTCAAAGGATAAAACGAGCAAAAGTGGTATTAGGGCGTTGAGCAGCGGAACGTTCGAGTCCGCGATCGGCAAGGATGCCACCTCGGAAATCAGTAAGGTCGCCACCAGATCGGAAAGCTCCAGCTCCCCGACCTGTCGTTTTCCCATGCACCGTAGCAAAATGGAGATCAGAATATAGATGATGACCGTTCGAAATAAGATTGTTATCATCCTTTCGGCATCCTCGGTTCTTCTTTTTTGAATATTCTTTGCTGCAGTCAGGAAAAATATCAAAAAATCTGAAAAAATCTTCAAAAAACGCTTGACAAATCGGATTTTCGGTGATATACTAAACAAGCCTCTGCCCGAGAGGGAAGGCTGCCACAGCAAAATCCCGAAAAAACCTTCAAGAAAAATGAAAAAAGTTTCAAAAAAGGGTTGACAAGCGGGGAAGGATGTGGTAGAATAAGAGGGTCGCGGCCGAGAGGATTGCTC